>CAWJTI010000006.1:0-86955 GCA_963845765.1 uncultured Chloroflexia bacterium | reverse complement strand
CATGAGCGCCATCCACGCGCGCGAGTACACCACCGCCGAGTTGAACACCCGCTTCGCCGAGTTTTTGGTGAACAACTACGGCGTGGATGCGGACGCTACCTGGCTGCTGGACCACCACGAGGTTCACCTGTTGCTGCAAAGCAACCCAGACGGCCGCAAGCGCGCCGAGACCGGTATCCTGTGGCGCAAAAACGTCAACAACAACTTTTGCGCCAACACCAACAGCCGCGGCATCGACCTGAACCGCAACTTTGAATTTGCGTGGGGCTGCTGCAACGGCTCCAGCGGGGATGCCTGCTCGGACACCTTCCGTGGCCCCACCCCCGGCTCCGAGCCGGAGGTGCAGGCGGTGCAGGATTACGTGCGTTCGATCTTCCCCGATCAGCGCGAGGATGACCTGAGCGACCCCGCACCCGACGACGCGACCGGGGTCTTCCTGGACATTCACAGCTACAGCGAGTTGGTGCTCTGGCCGTGGGGCTTCACGCAGCAGGAGGCACCGAACGGCACCGCGCTGCAAACGTTGGGGCGCAAGTTCGCCTATTTCAACGATTACTACCCCGAGCAGGCCATCGGCCTCTACCCGACCGACGGGACGACCGACGACTTTGCCTACGGCGAGCTAGGGATAGCGGCCTACACCTTCGAGCTGGGCACCGCCTTCTTCCAGTCGTGCAGCACATTTGAAAATACCATCCTGCCGACGAACCTGCCCGCCCTGGTCTACGCGGCGAAGAGCGCACGAACTCCCTACCTTAGCCCGGCGGGCCCGGACTCGCTGGCGGTAGGTGCCCTGCCCAACTCGGTAGCCCCAGGCGAGACGGTGACGCTGAGCGCCGAGATCAACGACACGCGCTTCAACTCGCAGAATGGCACCGAGCCGACGCAGCCCATCGCGGCGGCGGAGTATTACATCGACGCTACCCCCTGGGGTGGCAGCGTGGGCACGCCGATGAGCCCCGCCGATGGCTCCTTCAACAGTAGCGTCGAGCAGGCTACCGCGGAGTTGGACACCGCCGCGCTGAGCACCGGCCAGCACATCCTCTACGTGCGCGGGCAGGACAGCGCCGGAAACTGGGGGGTGCCGAGCGCCACCTTCCTGTACGTGATCGACCCCGCCGTCGCGCCGACCATCCAGGGCTACGTGCGCGAGGCGAGCAGCAACCAGCCGCTTGAAGCGACGGTGCGCGCGGGCGACAACTTCCAAACGACGACCGACCCGGAAACCGGTTTCTACCAGATGCAGGTGATCAGCGGCACCTACGACCTGAGCGCCTCCGCGCCGGACCACGCCACGCAGACGGTGAGCAACGTGGCAGCGAGCGACTTCCAGACAGTCGAGCAGGATTTCACCCTGAACGCTGTCTGCTCCGCCTTTACCGATGATGTGGAGATGGGCACGAACGGCTGGAGCGCGCAGGCACCCTGGGCCATCACCACGGAAAACGCCAATAGCCCGACCCACTCGTGGACGGACAGCCCGGGCGGCAGCTACGGGAACAACCGCAACGTGTCGCTCACCTCGCCGATCATCGACCTGAGCGATTACAACGACGTGACCCTGGAATTCGCGCAGATTTGTGACACCGAGTCGGGCTACGACTACTGCCACGTCGAGGTCTCAAGCGACGGGGGCACCGAGTTGGGACGAGGTGGCCACCTACGATGGCCCGCAAAACCAGTGGGAGCAGGTGAGCCTCAGCGTGCCGCAGCTGGCTGGCGCGGCGAGCGCCCGCGTGCGTTTCCGCCTGACCACCGATGTCAGCGTGACCGAGGACGGCTGGCATGTGGATGACATCGCGCTGCGCGGCTCGAGCGACGCGTGCAACCCGCCCCCGCCCACCAGCATCGAGCTGGGTAGCCTCGCCAGCACGCCGCGCGAGCTGCCTGGCTCGCGCTGACCGCCGGGGCGTTCGCGGGCCTGGTGGGCCTCGGCTGGCTCGCCACGCGCCGCAAGCGCGCGTAGGCAACCGCCCGCGCCCTTACCGTGCCTCTGTCGAGGGGGAGTGCGCCCGCACTCCCCCTTTTTGCTTTCAGGATGGGGGCTGACCGAAAGGGTTTAATCATCGCGCCACGCCAGGACGAGGGAGACCCTAAGGGTTTAACCACCGCGCTCCGCCTAGATGACGGTAATTAATTGGGGAGAGGTCAGGCTCGATGGCGGCTGTTCAAACCCTTAGGGTCTGACCGCGCCACCAGGACAACGGAGACCCTTAGGGTCGGACCGAAAGGAGTCACAGGATGGAATCTTTGCTAACGCTTGAGCCCGGTGCGGACGATTACAAGGAGCGGTGGCTGGCGGGCATCGCCGAGGCGTCCCGCAGACCACGATCGAGGCATTTGCCATCGAGATAGTCGAGGTGGACGATGAGCGTCTGGAGATGCGAATGCCCATCACCCCGATGGCGCGGCAGCTGATGGGGCTACTCCACGGCGGCGTGACGATGATGCTCGCCGAATCCGTGGCGAGCGCGCACGCCTGCTGGAAACTGGACATGACGCAGATGGTGCCGGTCGGATCGAGATCAATGGCTCCCACCTGCGCTCCGCGAGCGCGGGGCACGTGCGCGCCGTCGCGCGCGTACTGCGCCGCTCCAGCAGCCTCATCGTCCACGAGGTGGATCTGTCCCATGTGGAGACCGATCGCCTGCTGTCGCGGGCGCGCGTGACGAACTTTTACAAGCGCGTCTGACGCGCCTACCGCCCCGCCTGCTCCGCGGCGGAGCGGAGCCAGGTGGCGCGTAGCCGCAGCAGCTGCTTGTGCAGCGCCTCCACCTCGCGCGGGGCGAGCGTGGAGGGGGGGAGCAGCCCAAAGCGGCGCTGCCCGAGCGAGGTGCCGGTTGTGGTGATCGCCTCGACCGTCTCGCGCAGCAGGCGCGGGTCGGCCCCGTCATCGGTCAGCAGCTGCGCGCTCTGATGGAGCGAGTCGCCCTGGCTCAAAAAGAGGCGGCGCAGCGCGAGCGGCTCGTTCCCCTTGTTGAGCAGCGCGTGGCGTAGCTCGTCGAGCACTTTTACGACGAAGGCATGGGGGGTGCCGCCCTCCAGCACCCCCTCCTCGTCGGACAGGAAGGGCTCGACCGCCCAGAGGCCGAGAAAGACGAGAAAGTTGGGGCTGGCGATCCGCAGCAAGTAGTCCGCACCGCTTCGGTCGGCCAGGCGCATGGCCCACAGCCACGCCTCCCCCTCGCCGCAGGGCTCGATGCGCTCCGGCACCCCCGCGATGGGGCCGATCACCGCGCCCTGCTCGCTTCCCTCGTTGGCCCACGCCATCAGCAGCGATTCCTCGTCGAGCGCGTAGCTACACAGCGCCTTCATCGTGGCGCTCATCACCGGCTCGCCGGTGGCAGACAGCCACTCGACCTGGCCGCCCATCCAATCGATGCGCCGCTCGCCCTCCGTCGCTCCCCACTGCTCCAGCATCTCGGCCAGCTTGCCCTGCCGCGCCTGCCACCGCTCGATCAGGGTCTGCTCTGCCGCCTCGACTGCCTGCTCCTCCGACTGTTCCGCTCTCATGCTGCCCTTCTGCCAATTGCGCTTCTACCGATTGCGAATGAAATATATGTGACGACGGACAAGACAGGACGACCGACGACGGACGACCGACGACGGACGACCGACGACCGACGACCGACTACGGACTACGGCAAGGAAAACCGCCAAGACGCCAAGCACTAAAGTTACTCCATCGAAAAATACTTGGCGTCCTCAGCGTCTCGTCTAAAGCGCCTACTGTTGGTGGCGGTAATTTGTCTTCGTTTCGGTCGTCGGTCGTCGGTCGTCCGTCGTCCGTCGTCCCTATTTTAACGGGGATGGCGCAACGGAAAAACGAGGGCGGTCGGGAAAAGCAAACGGGGCGAGCACGGCAGCGCGTGTGCGCCGTGCTCGCCCCGTGGGGTGGCGGTGAGGGTCGGGTTAGATCGTCACGTCGCGCGACTGGTAGCCGGTGGCCCCGTCCGGGCGCACGCCGCGCACCCTGTCGCTCTGGAGCTCGCCCGTGCCGTCGGTGGCGCGCACGCTCAGAGTGTGCCGCCCGGCGGTGGCGGGCCAGTCGTAGCGCCAGAGTACCCAGGTGAGCGGGCTGAGGGTAGGCAATCGCAGCTGCGCCTCCTGCCACTCGCCCCCGTCCACCTGCACCTCCACGCGCTCGATGCCACGATCCCCCGCCCAGGCGATGCCGCCCACCGGCACCGTGCCATCCTCGGCGCGCTCCGTGGCGATGGCGTCGATCACAGACACAGTCTTCGGGCGCGCCTCGCGGCTCCAGCCGCGCGTCACCCAGTAGCCCGCCTCCCACTCGTCAACCGCCTCGATGCGCGTGATCCACTTGGGCTGCTTCATCCCGTAGCGGTTGGGGATGTAGATGCGCAGCGGAAAGCCGTGCTCCACCGGCAGGGTCTCGCCATTCATGCCATAGACCAGCAGCGAGCGCGGGTCCATGAAATCTTCCTTCACCACCGTCTCGTAGAAGCCATCGGCGGCCTCCACGTAGAGCGCCTGGGCGGAGGGTTTGATCCCCCACTCCTCGACCAGATCGCGCAGGCGCACGCCGGTCCAGTTGCTCGTGCCGATCAGGTCGCCCCCCACGCGGTTGGAGATACAGCCGATGGTGATCGTCTGCGTGACCGTCGGGTAGGCCATCAACTCGTCCAGCGAGAGGGCTTGCGGGTTCTCGAAGAGGCCGCTCACCTCCAACTGCCATGTTTCCTGTTGCAGGACGGGGGGCCGCGTGTTGATGTCGATCCGGTAAAAATCCTCGTTCGGGGTCAACTCTGCGCGCGTGCCGGGCGCGGGCAGCAGCCGCTCGCCGGTCTCGGCCACGGCGGGGGCCTCCGGTAGCGGTTGCGGCGGGGTGCCGGAGGTCTCCGGCAGCGGGGTTGGCTCCGGCACCCCCGCCAGCGGCTGCGCCCGCGCCGGTGGTGCTGGCCTGCCCGCCGAGCACGCGCCCCACCCCCCACGCGGCGAGCGCTACCCCCACCGAGCCGCCCGCGATCTTCAGCAGTGCGGCGCGTCGATCCGCCGCGCCGCCGACCGTGTTCGTCGCGTTGAGGGGGTCGGAGGCGATCCAGCGGCCCAGCAGCGCGCCCCAGCCCACCCAAAGCAGCGCCACCCAGAGCAGCGAGAGCGAGGGATCGCCGTTAAAGCCGATGCGATCGATGGCGGCCCACGAGACAAAGAAAAGTAGCACCCCCACCCCCGCGCCGAGCTGCGCCGCCGACCGCTTCAGGCGTGGCCCCGCCCACGCCAGCCCCGCGCCCACCAGCGTGCCGGTAACGAGCACGATGGCGATCGCCATCAGCTGCTCCAACTGCTTGGCCGCGCTGCTGGTGTCGCCCAGGTTGAGCGCGTTGATAGTCCGCACGATCCCGTCAATGCCGAGGGTAATTACATCGCCCGGCAGCACGCGCGCCAGCCAATCAAAAAAGATAAAGGGCACAAAAGGCAGCCCCGCGAAGGCGTCGCCCAGGTAAAAAAGCGCCATCAGGGGCAGCGTGGTGAGCGCGCCCAGCAAGGCCCCGGTTGTCATGGAAACTCGTCTCATCGTCCTCTCCTATTCCTTCACTATGGCCTATCTTGCCGCGCCGGGCCAATACGGCTCGGTGGGTGGTTCCTTCTATCTATGTAGCTTGATAGATAGTATGACAGGTGCACCTTACAAAACCCTAACGGCAGGGGAGCAAAAAGTCAGTGAGGCAGATCGCCCCGAAAGCCAAAGGAGGGCGCGGGGCTGTTTCGCCCTGCGCCCTCCTTTACAGTTTTGCGTATCGGCTGGTGTCGGATGTGCTACGCCACGAGCGCCAGCAGGGTGGGGTTTTCCTTCCACACCGCGAGCGCTATCGTCTTGTAGCCCACCTCCGAGAAGAGGACCGTCACCCCGTCGCGCCCCTCCAGCCGCTGCACGGTGCCGTTGCCCCACGCGGGGTGCAGCACGGCGTCGCCGGGGTGGAAGGGGAGGTCCAGATCGCTCTGGCGCAGGCTGTAGCCGTGGCGGCAGTTGTCGCACTGGCCGCAGTTGTCGGTATCGTAGGGCTGGCCCAGGTAGTTCAGCAGAAACTCGTGGCGGCAATCGGTGGTGAGCGCGTAGGCTTCCATCATGCGCAGGCGGCTCTGGTCGTAGGCCTGCCGCTGCGAGGAGTGGTTCATCGTCAGCTCGAGCGCGTCGGGCGGCACGACGCGCAGCACCTCCAACAGGCCCGCCTCCGAACGGGACAGGTAGTTTGCCTCTTCCAGCGGAATCAGCAGGCGCTCCACCTCGCCGGTGCGCTTGCCCATTGCCTCGGCCAGCTTGGCGAGGCGCAGCGGCTCGCCCTGGTAGATGCGGCCCAGCGTGGCCCACAGCAGGCGAATCTCCTCCTCGTTGGGGCCACCGTGGCTGGCAAAAAACGCTTGCAGGTGCCGGTCGTTGGGGTGGTAGAACAGGACACAGGTGGCGGGGTTGCCATCGCGCGCGGCGCGGCCCGCCTCCTGGTAGTAGGACTCCGGGCTACCGGGCAAATCCCAGTGGAGCACAAAGCGGATGTCCTGCTTGTCAATCCCAAGCCCGAAGGCGTTGGTTGCCACCACGATCTGCAACTCATCGCTCATGAAGGCGTCCTGCACGCGCTGCCGCTCCGACTTGTCCATCTGACCGTGGTAGGCTTCCGCCTTCCAGCCCCACTCGCGCAGCTTTTCCGCGATGGGCTCGGTGGCCTTCACCGTCGCGCTGTAAATGATCCCCGGCCCGGTCAGGCGCGTGCCGTTGGCATCGGGGCCGAGCCGCCGCGCCAGTGCCACCCACTTGCCGCTCTCGTCCGCGATGTGCTCCACTTCCAGCAGCAGGTTGGTGCGCTCAAAGCCAAAGCCCACCGTGACCGGATTGTCCAGGCGCAATTTTTGGATGATTTCCTCGCGCACCAGCGGCGGGGCGGTGGCGGTCAGGGCCAGCACGGGGACGTGCGTGTCCTGCGCCTGACGAATGCGGTAAACCGCCTCGTCTACCCGCAAAAAGGCGGGGCGGAAATCCTCGCCCCACTGCGAGACACAATGCGCCTCGTCCACGGCCAACAGCGCCACGCGCGCCTCGATCAGCCGCTTCAGGAAGCGCTCGCTTTCCAGCCGCTCCGGCGTGACATAGAGCAAGCACAAGCTCGTCCGCCGCGAGCCGCTCCAGGACGCGGCTCTGCTCGTCGGTTGGCACATGGCTGTTGAGCACCCCCACGCATTCCCACCCCTGCGCCGCCAGCGTGTCGGCCTGGTCTTTCATCAGTGCGATCAGCGGCGACACCACCACCGTTACGCCACGCCCGCGCTCGTGCAGCAGGCGCGCGGTCAGTTGGTAGGTCAAACTTTTGCCCGCCCCTGTCGGCAGGATGCAGAGCGCGTCGCGGCCCTCCAGCAGCCCCTCGATCGTTTTGCGCTGCCCAAGCCGGAATGTCCTGAAGCCAAACAGGGCCTCAAGCGCGTTGGTTAGCTCATCCATTGCTCAATTGCCAATCTTTTTATGCGTGAAGGAGGATAAGATGTGATCGGCCCGAAGAGCGGATCGAGAGACATGGGTATGCCGCCAAAGCAAGCAGGAAGGGCTGAACCATAAGGGGTGGGGTTGCTCTTCTGCTCTTGGTCTGGATACTCGTAAGGCAGAATATACTTGCCTTATAAAAGCAACATCTATGCCCATCCCTATTTGACAGGGCGCACGGCCCCGCAGACAATCAGGCAACTTTTGGGTAACTTGGGGAGGGCGCAGGCAGCAAAAAAGCGAGCGGTCGCCCCACTCGCGTTGTGCGTTTTGGGTTGTGCGTTTTGGGTTGTGCGTTCTGGGTTGTGGGTTGTGCGTTGTGCGTTCTGCCGCCTTACGCGCGTTGCGGGAACCCACTTACCCGCTTTGCGGGAACCCACTGCCGCCTGCCGCCTGCTGCCTGCCGCCTGCTGTCGTTTGCTGCCTGCTGCCGTTTGCCGCCTGCCCCGTCGTCGCTGACCGGCAGCGCGAGCAGGTAGAGCACGATGGGGGTCAGCACCAGCGCCACGATGACCAGAAGGAACATCGTGTACTGACCCATATTTCGACCCGATTCTTTTTCTGTCGGTGTTATCTCGAAGGCTCCTTGATGGGGTGAGAAGCGATTCCAAGTAAGCTAGGACTTACGCAGTTGACCGAGGATCGAGGACAGGGGAATTGCACAATGTACGATTGTCGGTCGTCGGTCGTCGGTCGTCGGTCGTCGGTCGTCTCCCCCAGTGCGTAAGTCCTATAAGCGTTGTTGCGCCCTTCCAGTTATTCCCGTACCACAAACTTTGGCGAGGAGTTCGACATGCCCTTCGACCTGTTAACAACATTGGCGAGCCAGTGGCTCGATGTGCTGGGCGAGCCGCTCACTGAGCGGCAGGTGGCGCAGTTCGAGCGCTACGCGGCGCTGCTCGTGGAGTGGAACGCGCGTATCAACCTGACAGCCATCACCGACCCAGCGGGGATTGTGACCCACCACTTTCTGGACTCGCTGTCCGTGCTGCCCTTTTTGGGCGCACGCGGCGGCGCGCCCTACAGCGTGATTGACGTAGGGACCGGCGCGGGCTTTCCGGGCATGGCGCTCGCCATCGCGCGGCCCGCGTGGCAGATCACCCTGCTGGAAGCGACGCGCAAGAAGGTGGACTTTCTCGCCCTGGTGGCGCAGGAGCTTGCTCTCTCGAATGTGGTGACGGTGTGGGGGCGGGCGGAGGAGCAGGGGCAGGAGCCCGCGCATCGGGAGCAGTACGACGCGGCGGTGGCGCGCGCGGTGGCCGCGCTGCCGGTGCTCGCCGAGTACTGCTTGCCCTTTGTGCGGGTGGGGGGGCGCTGGGTGGCGCAAAAGGGGCCGCGTGTGGAGGAAGAGTTACAGCAGTCGCGCAACGCGTTGGGGCAACTTGGGGGGAAACTGCTCGCGCTGAAGGAGGTCGCCATCCCCGGCCTCGCCGACGAGACGCGGGCACTGGTCATCGTCGAGAAGCTCAGGGCCACCCCCGCCGCCTTCCCGCGCAAGCCTGGCACCCCCTCCAAGCGCCCACTTTAAAGGGTAGTGGATAGTAGGTATTAGATAGTGGGCGTTGGGTATTGTGGTATCAGCTTAAGGTGTCAACAATGGGGGTATAGAAAGCGAGAAACCACGGATCAAGCGTGCGCCCAGTGCCCCGCCCCTGGCATCCGCTCTATCATCCGTAATATCCAATACCCAATACCCAATATCTCCCTACTGCGCGAGCAGTTGGGTCAGTTCGTAGTAGTGCAGGTTGGCCTGGCGCTCGTTGGTGATGACGTCCTCGATGGGCACCGCGTCGATCTCGCGCCCGTTCAGCCCCACCATGAAGCCGGATTTCCCTTCCAGCAGAAACTTGACGGCGGTGTAGCCAAAGCGCGTGGCGAGCAGGCGGTCGAAGCCGGAGGGCCGCCCGCCGCGCTGCACGTGGCCGAGAATCGTCACGCGCACATCGAAGCCAGTTTTTTGCGCGTTCAGGTAGCGGGCAATGTCCTGCGAGTCGTGCTCGGAGCCTTCCGAGTTGACGATGATCGCGTGGGTTTTGCCGCGAATGTACGCCTGCTCCACCCGCTCGGCAATCTCCTCCATCGAGATCGACTGCTCGGGAATCAGGATCACCTCCGCGCCGCCGCTGATGCCCGCCATCAGGGCGAGGTAGCCGTTGTCGCGTCCCATCGTCTCGATCAGAAAGGCGCGTTGGTGGCTGGACGCGGTGTCGCGCACCTTGTCGATGGCGTCGAGGATCGTGTTGATCGCGGTGTCCACCCCGATGGACATGTTGGTGCCCCAGATATCGTTGTCGATGCTCGCGGGCACCCCCACCACCGGAAAGCCCAGCTTGTGCAGTGCCAGCGCCCCGCGCAGCGAGCCGTCGCCCCCGATGACGATCAGCGCGTCGATGTTATGCTCGTGCAGGCGGCGAATCGCCTCGCGGTGCATGGACAGCTCCTGGAACTCCGGGAGGCGCGCGGTTTGCAGGACCGTCCCCCCTTTTTGGATGATGCCGCCCACATCGCGCGCGCCCAGGCGCGACATATCACCGCCCACCAGCCCCGCGTAGGCGCGGCGGATACCGTACACGTCCAGATCGTACGCCAGAGCGGTACGCACGATAGCGCGCACGCAGGCATTCATGCCGGGGGCATCACCGCCCGATGTCATTACCGCGATGCGGCTCAAATTGTTGGGATTCAGCGCCATACGAAGCCTCGAAGTTGCATGGTTGAGGAGTCTATCGAGCGCCGTTGCTCAGGCCGAAGAGTGTATCGAAGGTGCCAATCTCTGGCAAAGTGGAGCCTCGGCCGAATGCATCCGCTCAGCGAGAAATCCCGGCGATTGACCGGCATAGGAAGAGGCTTTAGATTTTGGACGAGTCGTGTCTAGTACACTCAGGCATCGCGATTCTCTCGCAGGTAGAGGACAAATTTGTTTTCTGGAATGTCGAAGAAGTCAAGTAGCTGGCGGATCATGCTCGCAATCGTGTTTGCGGAAAAATTTGCCTCAGCATAAAGCCCCTCGGGAATTGAGAGGGAGCACGAAAAGATTGTGGGCTGCGGGAAAAATAGCTTTTACTGGAGCTGTTGAAGAAGGCACCCGCTTCGGGGAGCTTACGGTAGCGCGCTGGGTCGCGCTTTGCAAGGAGAATAAGGGTATTTTCGTACACTTGTCGCCAGGTAGTTGTGCCCACTGACCCTTTGCCCATCGAGTGAAGCCAAGTGGCCGCTTGTAGGTAAAGTCCTCATGAAGTGAGTGTGGCTCTCGCGTATCCAACGCGCGGATTTCTCGCTCCCGTACTTCAAGGTAGTGGGCGTCGTGGTGAGGCGTGATGACAGGCGCGGCGTGTTCCAGGAAAGTGCTGAGAAGCTCCCCCAACTCGTCCGCGAGACGGCGATATCTTGTTAGCTTCTCATTGTAGGCTTGTTTGAACTGCACGCCGTTTTTAAGGGCCTGTGGGTCATTATGATCAATGTTGATCCAGATATCGTCAGAGAGGGCTATCAAGTGTTCCTCGGCGGTATCCAGATCGTCCAGAATCAAACGGGCACGCTCGCGCATATTCATAGCAGATTCTCCAAAAGGGGTGGGTAGATGCACCTAAAGGTGGAACAACGAGCACAACCTGGCGCTGGTCCCGCGATGAGGAGTAGTAAGTAAGTAGCAATACCAATTCGGGATGTTAACCTAGCAAAGCGATGTCATTCCGAATGGAGCGTAGCAGAATGAGGAATCTCAGCAATGCTATTTCAAGGCCGAGATTCCTCCCTTTGGTCGGAATGACATAGTTTCTTCATTGCCACTCTTTCAATCGGGATTGGTATAAGCGAACTCATACCCGATCCTGTATGTCGTCCTCACAAGACGTGGGTACCGCTGAATACGGCTTTAGCTCTCAGCAGCGGTTTCAACCGCATCCTTACCTTGCCACCTACGCCCCGTTGCGGAAGCGGCGCTTTTCGGGCGAGATGTCTTTGACCTCGCTTTCGAGGCCGATGCTGACCAGGGTGTCGCGTAGGGAGGCGTTCCAACTGGTGGACAGCTCGGGGAAGTCGAGGAGAACCGCTTTGCCCGCTTCGGGCAGGTAGCGCAGGGAGATGCGGTCGCTGCCCACATGTTGCTTGAGCGCGTCCACCGCGCGCCGGATGCGCGCTACGTCCTGGCTGCCATCGTCGGTGCGGTGCATGGTGAGGGTGACGTGGTACTGCATCCCATCGAGCAGCGAGGGGTCTTCCGACGGGGAGGCGGTGTCGGTGTTGCCTGGCCCCTCGCTCGGCTCGCTCGGGGTGGCGGCGGGTGCGGACGGCTCGTACAGTTGAATCACGTCGGCCAGCACGCTCATGCGGTCGTTGCGCGCTTCCACCTTGCCGCGCACGAGCAGGATGTTGTCTTCGACCATCAGCGCCATGTTCTGCTCGTAGGTGCGCGGGAAAACCACCACCTCGATCTCCCCCTGCAAATCTCCCAGCTTGAGGAAGGCCATGCGGTCGCCCTTCTTCGTGGTGATGACGCGGAAGCCGGACAGCAGCCCAGCGATCACCACGCTCTGCCCCACCTGCTCGGCGCTGATCTCGCCGCAGAAGCAGGTGATGCTGCTGCCCACCTCCGCCGCCACCTGTTGCAGCGGGTGCTCGGAGATGAAGACGCCGAGCAACTCTTTCTCGTCCAGTAGCCGTTGCTTGGGGAGAATCTGCGTCACGTCGGGCAGCGGGCGCAGCACCGAGCTTTTGACGACGTGCGGGCTGGAGGCGGCCATCATGTCGAACATGGAAAGTTGCCCCACATCCGCCGCCTCGTGAAGCTGACCGCTGATGCCCATCATGCGGTCGATCACCGCGCAGACGGTCTCGCGCGGGGCGTGGGGGGCGATGGGGCGCACCAGATCGTCGAAGCAGCCCACCTTCGCCAGACACTCGATCACGCGGCGGTTCAGTTGGCGCAGGTCCACCCGGTCGCAAAAGTCGTCGAGCGACGCAAAGGGGCCGCGCGCGTCGCGCTCCGCCAAAATCGCCTCGACCGCGCCCAGCCCCACGTTCTTGATAGCGCCCATCCCGACGCGAATCGCCCAGCGTCGATAATCGCTCTGGGGCAGGTGCGCCTTGTCGGGATTTTCCTCGATGGTGAACTTCGCCCCGCTCGCGTTGATGTCCGGCGGCTGCACGTCGATGCCCAGGCGGCGGCACTCGGTGATGAAGACCGGCACCTTGTCCGAGTCGTCAAACTCGATTTCCAGCAGCGCGCACAGGTACTCGACGGGGTAGTGCGCCTTCAGGTAGGCGGTCTGCACCGTTAGGACTGCGTAGTCCGCGGCGTGGGCACGGTTGAAGCCGTAGCGTGCGAAAAACTCAATATCTCCGTAAATATTCTCAGCAACCGCTTTGCCGATCCCGTTCTTGGTAGCGCCCGTGACAAAGATATGCTTGTGCTTCTCGATATCCTTCGCTTTTTTCTTGGAGACCGCGCGGCGCATCAGGTCCGCCTCGCCCGGCGTGTAGCCACCGAATTCATCGCAACGCTTGAATCTGCTCCTGATAGACGATGATCCCGTAGGTGTCCTTCAAAATCGTTTCAAGTTGCGGATGGTGGTAGGCTACCTCCTCGTGCCCGTACATGCGGCGGACGTAGTTGGGAATATACTCCATCGGGCCCGGTCGGTAGAGCGAGATCGCGGCGATGATGTGCTCGAACTCGAAGGGGCGCATCTCTTGGAGCATGCGCTTCATCCCCGCCCCCTCCACCTGGAAGATGCCGATGGTGTGCCCGTCCTGAAGGTCTGTAGGCGGCCATCACGTCGGCGTCGGCGGTGGGGTCGTCGGGGCAGCGCTCGTAGGGGATGGTGTTCAGGTCCAGCTTGCGCCCGTGGCGCTGCTCGATCAGGTCGCAGGCGCGGCGCATGATGGACAGGGTAGCCAGCCCCAAGAAGTCCACTTTGAGCAGGCCGATGCTCTCGACGATGTCCATGTCGAACTGGACTACCTGCTGGATCGGGCCGCTGTCGTCGCCCTTGGTCGGGCGGTGGAGCGGCACGTACTCCACCAGCGGCCGGTCGGAGATGACAACGCCCGCCGCGTGCGTCGAGGCGTGGCGCGTCTGCCCCTCCAGCGTGACGGCGGTGTCGACCAGCGTTGCACGATGGTCGTCCTGGTAGGCGCGCGGATGTCGGTGGCCTCGGTGGGCCACTCGGCAGCGGTGTCGTCGTCAAAGAGCATCTTTGAGCTTGACCGGCTTGCCCGGCACGTTGGGCACCAGCGCGCCACGCGGTCCGCCTCGGACAGCGGCACGTCCAGCGCGCGCGCCACGTCGCGCACCGCCGCGCGCGCGCCGAGGGTCCCGAAGGTGATGATCGCCGCGCACTTGTCGCTGCCGTATTTGCGCACCGTGTACTCGATCATCTCGGCGCGGCGGTCGTCGGGGAAGTCGATGTCGATGTCGGGCATGGAGACGCGCGCGGGGTTCAGGAAGCGCTCGAAGATCAGGTCGTTGCGCAGCGGGTCGATGTTGGTGATGCGCAGCGTGTAGGCCACGATCGAGCCCGCGCCGGAGCCGCGCACGTTCCACCAGATGTCCGCCTCGGCGGCGTAGCGGCACAAGTCCCACACGATCAAGAAGTAGTTGTCGAAGCCCATGTCGTGGATGATGTGCAGCTCGTGCTCGATCCGCTCGCGCACCGCCGGGTCGTCCGGCGCGCTCCGCGCCGTAGCGCTCGCGCAGCCCCTCCTCGACCAGGTGGCGCAGGTAGCTCTGCGCGTCGTAGCCCTCGGGCACCGGGAACTGGGGCAGGTGGTAGCCCTTGGTGTTCAGGTTGACCTCGCACATCTCGGCGATGCGCAGCGTGTTGTCGAAGGACTCGCGGACGAGTGCGTCGTCCAGCCCCCGGAACAGGTGCGTCATCTCGTCGTACGATCTGACGTAGTAGGAGCCGTCGGGCGAATCCGCATGCGGTTGGGGTCGGGACAGGCTTCGCGGTCTGGATGCACAGCAGCACGTCGTGCGGCTTGGCCTCTTCTTGCGGACGTAGTGCACATCGTTGGTCGCGACCAGGCCGACCCCGTGCTTTTTTGCCCAGTTCGAGCAGCGTCCCGTTCACCTCGCGCAGCTCGGGGATGTCGTGCGGCTGAAGCTCCAGAAAGAAGTTCTCGCGCCCGAACACGTCCAGGTACCACTTCAGCTTGTTGTACGCCGCCTCCTCGCCCTGATCCACCAGCGACCGCGGTATCTCCGCCGCCAAACAGCCGGTCGTGCGATGAGGCCCTCGGCGTGGGCGGCCAGGGTCTCCTTGTCGATGCGCGGCTTGTAGTAGAAGCCTTCCAACTGGGCCAGGCTGCTCAGCTTGAGCAGGTTCTTGTAGCCCGTCATGTTCTTGGCGAGCAGCAGCAGGTGATAGCGCTGGCGGTCCTTTTGCGGGTCGCGGTCCTGCATCCCGCGCGGCGCCAGGTACGCTTCCACCCCCATGATCGGCTTGATGTCATGCTTCTTGGCGGCCCGCTAGAACTCGACAGCGCCGTACATCACGCCGTGGTCGGTCAGCGCGACGGCCGGCTGGTCCAACTCCTTGGCCCGCTTGACCATATCTTCCAGGCGGCTCATCCCGTCGAGCAGGCTGTATTCCGAGTGACAATGCAGGTGGCAAAAGTGCGACATAAACCTTCTCCGCTAGGATGACGTGTGATGACAGCAGGCTCGGCAGAAAAGCCCTGGATGGGCTTGGGGTGGGCGTGGACGGTTCCAACAAGGGTCGTGGGGAAGCCGAAAGAGTATAACACATGCGTTCCAAAAGGGCGGAATTCCGGGCCGCTCAGCGCAACAAAAAAGAGGGCAGGAGCCGCAGCCCTTACCCTCTTTTTTACCCTACCAGCCACGCTAGGCGCTGTTGCCCCGCGCGAGCCCTTCCTGAAGCGTACCCTCGATAAGTGCCGCTGCCTGGTTCACGTCGGTGTGGTTGACCACCGCGATCTCGTCGGCCAACTGCCCGCGCGCCTGGCCGAGCAACTTGCTATCGCCGCGCGTCAGCGAGTCGGTCGTTTCGCGCCACGCCATATCGCGCACCACCTCCGCTAGTTTCAGCGGGTGCCCGGTCTTGATCTTGCGGTCGATCCCCGCCTGCCGCACCTTGTAATTGTCCGATAGCGTTTCCGGCAGCCCCGCCAGGGTTTCCAGCACCCGCACCAGTTTCCGCTCGCGCATCACGTGGCGGATGCCCATCTCGCCCATCTTGCGCATGGGAATATTCAGGGTCAAGGATTCGGACGGAATCTGGATCTCATAGTAGTGCTCAAAGCCTTCCACAAGCTCGATGTCCTTCACCGCCGTGATCCGCCCGCAACCATGTGCCGGATGCATAATCATGTCGCCAACTGTATAATCCATATATCCACCTTCCGCATACATAGTTCTGCTAAAGATATCGTAGCGCAAAAAAGATTTTCTGCAAATTATTATTACATTTGTTGATGCGATTTTGTTTGTTATAGATGCATTTTCTGTTAATTTGGTAGATAGGCGATGGGGACAGGGGATAGGGAAACAGGGAACGGGGGATAGGGGACAGGGTATAGGAGTTCCAAGCTGCGAAAGCTCGGCTACAATTATGACGTATGCTTGTTTGGCGCTCCGTGTTAGTGGAGCGTGCGTACCTTTTAGGAAGCGCCAAACTCTTCGCGCTCCGTTACCCTCAGCAAGAGTAGGATGATAGATAAAAGCGAGGTCTGGGGGCGTCCGCGAAGGCGGACGCTTGGCCGGAGGCCCCTCAGCACGGACTTCTAGTCCGTGACTGCAACCCGCCAGAGGTCTCTGGACGAAACACGAGGGGAGACCCTCCACCTTACTATGCCGCTTCTCACAAATTCCATTCTTAACTTCATGACATTGACTACGCGTCAAGGCTGAAATGAGGGATAGGAGCAAAGATGCCACCCTGTTCGTAGTCCCGCCTTTAGGCGGGCATTGAACAGTCACCGCCTGAAGGCGGGACTACGAACCTACTCCCTTCCAACCAACAAATCCGAGAAGTGTTACAGGCTGGCTTCTGAGAAAAACCTCTCGGATTTCATCCTTGGATGGGAGTATCATTTCACGCTTGTGACACTACGCACCTATCCGCAAACGCTTGACGAGACCCTGATAGGAAACGACGCACCTGCTCCGAGGACCAAGGTTATTCAGCGACGTTCATCGTGCTGCCTCGGTCCTCGGTCCTCGGTCTCCGATCCCAAACGTATCGCCCACTCTTTAACCCAACTTGCGAGCCAACATGACCCCTCCTGCGAAGTCCCCCTTGCCCCAACCAAAGCCAGACGTTGCCACGCGCCGCCTGCACGCGTGGCTGCTGGCGAGCCGCCCCAAGACCCTGCCCGCCGCCGCCGCGCCGGTGTTCGTTGGTAGCGCGCTTGCCTGGCAGGTGGGTGCCTTTCGCCCCCTCGCGGCGCTGGCGCGCGCTGCTGGCGGCGCTGCTGATCCAGATTGGCACCAACTTTGCCAACGATTTTTACGATTGGAAAAAAGGGGCCGACACCGCCGCGCGCCTCGGCCCCACCCGCGTGACGAGCGCGGGGCTGCTCGCCCCGGCAAGCGTGCAGCGCGGGGTGCTGCTCGCCTTTGGGCTGGCGGCGCTCGTCGGGCTTTACCTGGTGGCGCTCGGCGGCTGGCCCATCCTGCTGGTGGGGGTCGCCTCGATCCTGTCCGGCCTCGCCTACACCGCTGGGCCTTTCCCGCTGGGCTACAACGGGCTGGGCGACCTCTTCGTCTTCCTCTTTTTCGGCATCGTCGCGGTGACGGGCACCTTCTACGTGCAGGCGCTCACCCTGAGCGAGGCGGCGTTTGTCGCGGCGGTCCCGCTCGGTGCGCTGGCAACGAACATCCTCGTGGTCAACAACGTGCGCGACGTGGAAACCGACCGCGTGGCGGGCAAGCGTACCCTCGCGGTGCTGCTCGGGCGCAACGCGGCCCGCGCCGAGTATGCGCTCCTGACCCTGCTGACGGTGGCCGCGCCGATCCTGCTCTGGCAGCGCTTCGGCTTTAGCGCCTGGGTGCTCCTGCCCGTGCTTACCCTGCCCCTCGCCCTGCGCCTGACGCGCACCGTCGCCACCCAAAGCGACGGTCCCACCCTGAATCGCGCCCTGGCGGGCACCGCGCAACTGCTTCTGCTTTACAGCCTGCTTTTCACCCTTGGGCTCGTGCTGTGAGCGATACGCGTTCCCGCTTTTACTCAGAGCCACCCCATAAGGTATACTTCTTCAAAGCGAGGTTGGTGATTAGGAGGCGATCGTGAAACGATTTGTGATGTTGATGCTAGTCGGGTGGCTGCTGGCAGCGTGCGGCCCGTTGGGGCAGCCCAACGCCGCAGAGATTGTGCGGCGCGCGGAAGCTGCCATGCGCGCGGTGGAGCAGGCGCACGCCGTCGTCGAGGTGGAGGCCACGGTGGACGGCCAAACCCTGCGCGCCGTCAGCGAGGGCTGGGTCGCGGGCGAGCAGGCGCGTGTGGTAGTGCTGGAATCCAGCGAGACGGCGGCGGTGGGCACCCTCGCCGTGAGCGATGGCGAGAGCGGCTGGCTCTACCACCCCGACTCGAACACTGTGCTCACGGGCAGCCGCGACGAGTTGAAGGCCTATAAAGAGGCGCAGATGGAGTCGGCCCCCCTTGCGGCGGGGATGGATCTGTCTGGCCTGACCGCGAGCGTCGATGAACTGCTCCGCATCACCGACCAGAAGCTGCTTGGCAGCGAGCCCATCGCGGGCATAGACGCGTGGCACCTCAGCCTGACCCCGAACGCGGACGCGCCGCCTGCCCTGGCGGCAGTCGGTGGGACGGTCGAGCTTTGGATTTCCAAGGCGCATGATCTTCCACTACAGGTGATTTACCGGGGCGGGACGATGGGCGAAGGGCGCGTGACGGTGCGCCAGTACGACCCGACCTTCCAGGCCGATCCAACGCTCTTCACTTTCTCTCCCCCCGCCGATGCTGAGGTCGTAGACGTGGCGTCGCGCCTCCCCGAGCAGCTAACGCTGGCCGAGGCGCGTGCGGCGGCTCCCTTCGCGCTGCTCTCCACCCCGGCGGACCGCGCCGAGGCGACGCTCGTCGAGGTGTACCGGCTGGGCGACTCCTACGTGCAGGGGTTCGACGGCACGCTGGGCGAGTGGACGCTGACGCAGAGCGAGAGCCTGCCGGAGCACGCCCTTATGCCCGACGCGCGCCCCGCCGATGGCAAAGCCGAGGCCCGCTTCGTCAAGGTGCGCGGGGCCGAGGGGCGCATGATGCAGGACGCCGAGCGCGGGCGGACGATGCTCGTCTGGCAGGAAAATGGATCATATGTGGCCCTGGCGGGTCGCCTGTCGGCGGAGGCCGCTTTGAAGCTGGCAGAAAGCTTGAAATAACCGTTGCTGTACCCTGGCTTGTCGCCCTGGATAGGCTCTTGGTGAAAGCGCCACGCCGCTTCCGTTCTCAGGTTGGTCCGTATGGCTCTCCTGCGCGCGGGGGTGGCGGGGCGCTTTTTCGTTTCAGCGCGAGCGCCCCATGACCCCCGCCGCCCCGCCCGCGCTGTCCCGCGACGAGGCGCGCAAGCTGGTGCGTGACCCCGAAAATTTGGGAGCGTGGCGAGCAGCTTTTTCAGCAGGGGGCGCTGGTCGCCCCCGCGCGGCGCGGGCGGCTCCTCCTCGCCAGTATCGAGGGGAGCGCCGCGCAGCCCTACACCGTCTCAGCCGAGCCGCCGCTGCCGGGCAAGCGCGCCTGGGCGTGGCACTGCACCTGCCCCTACTTTGAAATCTACGGCGGCCCCTGCAAGCACAACGCCGCCCTGCTGCTCCACTGGGCGCTCCGCCCCGACAGCTTCGAGGAAGAGGCGTCGCTGGACGAGCAGGTGGCGGGAGAGGAGCGCGCCCGCTGGCTGGCGCTCATCCGCGAGACCCTGCGCCAGTCGCCTGCCCTCCAGCGGCTGCTGAGCATCGAGCCGGAGCGCTCGCGCCCGCTGGGCCGCGCCCTCACCCTCGCCCCGTACGAGGAGCAACTCGCCTACGCGCACCGCTGCGGCGACGACCGCGACAAGCAGGCGCGCCTGTTCCGGGGCATCCTGGAAACGGCGGCGGGCTACCTGCGCGTCGAGGACCCCGCCAATGCCGCCCGCCTGACGACCCTGCTCGTCGGCTCGCTGCTGTCGCTACGCGGAGCGACCCGCCGCGCTGGAGCGGCTGCTGCTGGACGCGCTCACCCTGCTGGAAGCGTCTGTTCTGGATGCGGCGTGGGACAAGTCGGAGCAGGCCGCGTGGCTGGCGCGGGCGATGCGCTGGTGGGAAGAAACGGAGTCGCTCGCGCTGGCCGACCGCCTGATGGACCTGATCCTCCACAGCTACCGACAGCCACGACTGCCAGAGGTGGAGCGCTGGCTGCGCGCGCTGCTCCGCAAGCCGCTTCAGGGCAATCGGCTCAGTGGCGCGTTGTGGCGGCAGCGGGTGCTCGCCTTCCTACTCGCGTTTTACGAGGCGACGGGGCGCACCGATGCCTTTCTGGATTTGTGCTGGGAGGAGGGGGAGGACGCGCTCGCCGCGCGCAAGTTGGTGGAGCGGGGCGACGTGGCGGCGGTGCGCCGCTTGGCCGCGCAGGGGCTCCGCACGAGCAACGCGCACCGCGAGGTGGCGGCGGGGCTGCTGGCAGCGGGCGAGGCCGAGGCGGCGCAGCAGGTCGCCGAAGATGGTCTCCGCTACGACGATCGTGGGCGCGGGGCGCTGCTGGCCTGGCTGGCGCTGCGCGCGCTGGAGCAGGGCACCCCGGAGCGGGCGCTTTCCCTCGCGACGCAGGCCTGGGAGCAGGGCCCGACGCTGGAGCGCTACCACCTGCTGCGCGAGGCGGCGCACCGCAACGAGGTATGGCTCCTGGTGCAGCGCGACCTGCACGCAGGGCTCGAACACGCGGGCAACCACGCGCTTCTGGTCGAAATCCTGATCCAGGAGGAAGCGTGGCGGGGGGCTCTCGCGCTGCTGCCCGCCACCGCCGCCCGCCGCGACGAGCTGACCGAGCGCGGCGGCGCGTGGCATGGCGCGCGTCCAGCCGGACGAGGCGATCCAACTACTCTTCGACCTGGCCGAGCTGCGCAGCGAGGGCAAGAGCCGCCACGCCTATGCACGCGCCGCGCAGGCACTCCTTGCCGCGCAGAGCCTCGCCGAGGGGTCGGGCAACGAGGCACTCTTTGCTGCGCGGCTCAAAAGCTTCCGCGCCGCCAACGCGCGCCGTCGCGCCCTGCTCGACGAGGTGGGAAAGGCGCTGGGGTAGGGCTGGGGCGAAGGCGTGGGTAATCCCCGCAGCCTCACAATCCTCCCAGATGTGGCGATAACGCACAAGCCGATCTCGGTTCCCTCGATCACTACCACCAGCTGCGCCGCTCCCGTTAGAAAGGCGGCAGAATCCTTCGCCGTTTACGAGCAGCGGCTAAAGGCAGTGCGGGAGGCTATCGCTGCCAACTTATGGGCGGCGCAGCCGGAGCTAGAGGAGTGGAGACGCAAGCCACCAGATCGTTCTGCAACTGGTTCTTACCAATGAAGAGAGGCCGACATTGTGGATGTCGGCCCCTGTGGATGAGGAAACTACCTATGAGGACTTACGCAGGAAGCATGGAAAGGGAGGGATTACGGAGTTGCTGGCGCATGTAGCTATCGAGCAGACCCTGCTTCAGTTGGTAGATGTTGGTTTGAGCCTGCTGGGCAAGATGATTGAGACTGACCCAGACGAGCATCGCACAAGCGATGTGATTGCGCTGAGCTCGTTGGGAGCGACATTGACAGGATTCAAGCCCGGTTGTCTGTTTGGCTTCGCGATGAAACTGCTCAATCTTCCAGCGGATGGCGCGTTGAGTGATGTGCAGCATCCGCCGAATCTTGATCGACGTCGTTGGCGACCAGGTAGTCCGTGCGTTGGGTAGACAACGCGAGCCGGAACAGTCTCTGTGAGTGACCTTCTGGGAAGCCTTTCAGATGGACCTGTTACCGCTCGCTCTAGTTGCTTCGTCGCTCCAGTTCAGCCCGTCCGGCGCGCGCGTATCGCCGCTCGGGTGCAGAGACTCACTTGCCGATTCGCTTTCATCGGACAGTAGTAGAGCTTGCCCGCCTGCTCGATAGCCTTCATCACCGTCGTGGTAGCGTACCAAGTGTCCATCAACACAGTGCGAAAGGACAATTCTTCAACCTGCAGCATCGTTGTGCCATATTTCCTGCATGTGCTCGAGCTTCCTGCGCCCATCGCGCTCCGGATCATAGACCCGAAAGTCAAGCACCCAGAAGCGCTCAAGCTCCGGATTGACGTAGACACATGTCACGCCACCGATCCCTTTGATCACCGTTTTGGCATTACCGCTCCATTGCCGGCGCACCACTTCGATCGCAAAGGAATGACGTTTGTCCAGCACCGTATCATCGAAGATCAGGTATCCGTTCTCGGACGCGATGACCTCCGTGCGCACCATCTGACGTAACTCCTGCGGCGTGTTGCGTTTGGAGCGTAACCGGAGGAACGCCATCGTGTATTTCGTAGTGCCACGCCTCTTGGGGAATCGTGGTTTCCAACTCCACCCTGAAGGCGTGAGTCACTCCCGCAGCCTCACAATCCTCCCAGATGTGGCGATTGGGCCATAGGCTGATCGTTGTTCCTTCGATTACCACCACTGGCTGTGTAGAGCATATGACGTCGTACCAGACGAGATCAAAACCGTCCTCACGCCAGCGGAGGTATGCATCTTCGGGATGTTCGCCAAATCGTATGACGTCCGGACCTGGATCATTTACCGAAATAGGAAAGCCTTGCCACGCCTCTTCCGCTCGTGGGCTGAGGTACTGCCATCCGGTGACGACCGCATTGGAGTTGGTACTCGCGACTAAGGGACCAATTGGGAGACCAGTCCCTGTTGAGGGCACCTCAGGTGTTGACATCTCTGCCCCCCTCCCACTCGTTTGGCAGCCAACAACCATCCACACCACAAACACAACGAAAGCAGTTCGGTACAGGCTAGCAGGTAGGGTCATTGTCTCACCGTGTTACCCACCCACCCCACGCATCCAACGCATCCTTTACGCGGGCGAACCCGCCGTCGGCAGTAACCATGATGCCAACAGCATTGTTCGTTATAGTGCCACTAACAATTGGCGAGCCACTATCGCCCCCTGCGGCAGAAATCGTGGTATCACCACCATAGATGGTACAGTTACAGGCTGCCCCTGTCCAGGAAATGTAGCTAGCCGAAACTGAGCCACAGCTCCAGACATTGCTGTTGCCCAAGTCAGCACAAACTGTCATCCCAGTGTACGGATGCTGAGCAGCACTGACGGGATAGGCACTGCTGTACAGCGAAGCTGACCCCTGTGTATCACTCATTTGTACGCGCATGATGTCGCTACCACCATTGTAATAGCGTGTGGCTTGCTCTACCCCTACAGTCCCATATCCATCGTGATACCACGAGTTGCTGGATAGAGTGTAGCCACAATGACCAGCGGTCAGAAACTGGGTATCCCCGTCCTTGATGACGTGAAAGCCCATCGTGCAGATTGCTATAGAAGAAGTCCCCTGCTTAATCAGAATGCCCGCTTTCATGGGCGAGGAACAGTTGGAGCGATTTGTGCAAGCCGTCTCAATCGCTTGCACCCCTGGGACTGCAAAGAGCGGTACCCCCACTCTTGGGCCAACCTCGGCCACAAGTTCTTGTGCAGTGTCGAGATTCACAGCATCAACCTCGACCCGTACAGCATTGGCGGGTGTATCTACCGCCACAGCGTATAGTTCTGGTCCGCCAACCTTCTTCCACTCTTCCCACACCGCTTTGAGTGCCGCGCGAAGCTGGTTTTCGGTATATGGCACGATTTCGACGCGCGTCGCACGACCTTTTGGCACCAAGGAATTGATGCGCCCTCGCACACCAGCATCGTTTTGAGTGAGCAGGATTACCAACTCTCCACGCGCCGAGTGATCGAAAAAGGCTCCCGCGAACGTGGGAAGCGTTTGCACATACGGCAGGACGGTGTTGGCAGCTTCACTGGCAAAAGCAGTGCGCTCCTGGAATTCATTATATTCTGCTTGCGTCATGGGAATATTTACCTCCCTCGAGCCAACATCTTGAGCCAATCCACGCAACGTTTGCACATACGTGATATCAGCATTCAAGCCGAGCGACAGACGAGTTTCGACATCGCTACGCAGTTGGCCCTCCAACTGAAGTACTTCAGCCGTAGGGTGGCGGAAGCTAGCACGATCGATCGGCGGGAAACCCTCTTCCGGGCCTTGTGCTTTAGCAGCCTCTCCTGAAAGTGAGAAGAGGGTAAGGAAAACTAGGACGAGCGTCAAGAGTGTGAATAGCCTGCGCATGACGAGCCACCTGTTAAAGGATAGATTAGATCGACAACCTCATCATACAACCTCCTGCTCCAAAATCGCTCCCAAATCGCTCCCACTTTTGCCCAAAAGTGGCTGTTCCGCTCCCAGTTTTCAGATTTCTGACAGCGGCCACCCCTTGAGGAAACTTCAGACTCCCTGAGCAGCCAAAGCCTTGCAACGACACAAGATCCTGTATCGTAGCAGCAGCAAAAAGAAACGGAGGTGTCTCCTGCATCTCCGCCAAGCCTAAATCCAAGATGTTTCGTCGCTACCAGGCTTGCCCTACTTGCCCCGAAAGGTGTACCCCGTCTCACCGTCCGTCAGAAGGTAGCGCGGCTGTTTGGGATCAGGCTCCAGCTTCTTGCGCAGGCGAGATATGGCCTTTTGTAACGCCCCTTTATCCCCTGCGTCATAGCCCCACACCTGCTCAAGCAACGTCTCGGCTGGCAGCACCTGCCCCGCGTGCTGCATCAACACGTACAACAGGTTGGCCTCCAGCTTGGATAGCCGCTGGGCTGGCTGCTCCCCTACCCGAACGGTGCGATTAGCGGGATTCAACGTCACCTCCCCCCGTTTCAGCACGGCGAGCACGGCGGCGGGTACACCATCACTCTGTTGGAGGAGCAGGGGTATCTGGCTCATCAGCACCCGCAGGCGGTAAGGCCGTGTAATGAGCAGGGCTTTCCCCTCTTCCACCAATGCCACTTGCTCATCTTCGGGCAACTCATCCACGATGACCACCAGCGGCACGATGGTGGTCGTGCGTAACCGCCGGACCGCCGCAAGCGGACTACCCCGCTGCACCAGGAGTATCAGGTCGGCGGGCCGCGTCTCCCACACCCGCAGCGCCGCCTCCACGTCCTGCACCGTTGTCGTCCCCACACCCACTTGCCGCAAAGCCTGGGGGAGCACGGCCTGTTCCTTCTCATTGTCGCAAATCAATAGCACCTGCATCCTCCTCCCTCCTTCCTTGAGATCAAATATTTCCGAGGCTGCCCTGCAGAATACGTTAGGATTCAGCCCTCTCAAAGCTGGTTGCTCCCTACAACCAATAGTCTGTCTTGCTCTCGTACCGCGACTCCAGCCTTTGGAGCAGCCTCCGTCAGCTCCGTGCGCCGCGTGGGCAAGCGAAGGAGTGGCGGACGGGCTAACGCCCTGCATCCCGCGACCGCGCACCACGCCGCGCAGGGGGTGGATGCGCCTTTCCTCGTCCCCTTCCCGTGAAAGGAACTTTCCTGTGAATCCTGACCAACGTGTCCCGCACTGGATCGGCTACAGCACCCTCGACGAGTTGTTGGCCGTCCTCGACCCCCAGCAACCGCTCTATGTCCATCTCACCACGCAGACCGCGCACGAGATGACGTTGAACCAGTACGTTACCGTCGCGCCCTGCTTGACGAGTTGGGGAAGGCACTGGAGTAGGGTGGCAATTGTTGGTAGGATTTTCGCTTGTAGGGAGCGAGGGGCACAATGAAGACATGAAAGTCACAAAACAAGGGTACGTGGAGTTTTTACTCAGCACGCCGATCAACTGCATATCTAGCTATATGGCGGAGCACATGGAGGATGTCAGCCACGTTGCGGTGAGTGACTACCCAATGTCCTTAAGTTAATCCTTATGCAAAGTAAATTTTGGGCTTGCCCTTAGCAATTGCCTCATCATTTCTCTGAACCCAACAAGATGATGCGGCCAGATTGTGTTGTCATAATCCGTCCCTTAATGACGTTGACTCACCTCACCACCCTTACCATTCACCATTCACCATGCAACCTATTCCTTGTGCGATTCTAACCGTAAGTGACCGCTGCGCGCGCGGCGAGGTGGAGGACCAGAGCGGCCCCGCCCTTGTGGCGCGGCTGGAAAGCGGGCTGCCCGGCGCGCAGGTCGTCGAGCGGGCGGTCGTGCCGGACGAGATCGACGCGATCCAGGCGGTGGTGCGCCGCTGGGCCGACGAGGCGCGCGTGGCGCTGATCGTCACGACGGGGGGCACCGGCTTCGCGCCGCGCGACCGCACCCCCGAGGCCATCCGCCCGCTGCTCGACCGCGAGGCACCAGGGCTGGTCGTCGCCATGCTCAGTGCTAGCCTTGCGGTGACCCCCCACGCGATGCTCAGCCGCCCGGTAGCGGGCATGCGCGGGCAGACGCTCATCGTCACCCTTCCTGGCAGCCCAAAAGGGGCGCGCGAAAACCTGGACACCCTGCTTCCCGCGCTGCCGCATGGCCTTGCCCTGCTCGCGGAGCGCTCCGGCGAGAACCAGCGGCACCGACCAGACGCCGCGTAGCGGTAGGGTAGAAGTCGGATACAAGATAGAAAAAAGCGTGCTATACTTGCATCCAAAGTAGGGTGCAGCCCTGTGGCGCTGCTGGGAAGAGGGAGCGCAGCCGTCCGACCTTCCCGTTCGCCCTTGCGCCTTTCCCCTGTTTAGCCATCCCCAACCCCCCTTACCTTGTCGTGGAGGTGGTAACTTGCTAAGTCGTGAGACAACTATTCTGGTTGTGGATGATCAACCGTCGAGCGCGCTCGAAAAAATGTTGCACGTGGATGGCTATCAGGTGCTCACGGCGGACAACGGGTACACCGCGCTTTCCATGCTGAATGAGCATCTGGTGGACCTCGTGCTGCTGGACCTGGCGCTGCCGGGTATGGATGGCTACGAGGTGATGCGGCGGATTCGGGCGCAGCCCCACGGGGAGCAATTGCCCATCCTGCTCGTGTCGGGGCGCTTCACTGCCAGCGAGGATGTGGCGCGCGGCCTGGAAATCGGCGCGGACGATTTTATGGCCAAGCCCACCAACTACGCGGAGTTGCGGGCGCGGATCGCGGCGAAACTGCGCCAGCGACAGCTGGAAGTGGAGCTTAAAGCCGCCCGCCAGCGCGCGGACGAGGAGAGCCGCCTGCTCCAGCAGTGCTGGAAAGTGATGCAGGAGGCCGCCAAATGCCTTGATCCCGACTCGCTCGCCAAAACCGTTTGTCGCGGGTTGGTGGAGCAGTTCGGGGCGGCGCAGGTGGCGGTGTGGCGCTTTTGCGAGGTGACGGCGACGTTTATCCCTTTCCCCGCCGATGCCCCGCCGCTCCCCGCTGCGACGCTGGAAAGCGTGAAACGGGGTGAGCCCACCCCACAGCAGCCCGGGCGCGTGCTGCTGCCGATGCGGCTAAGCGGGGTGCTGGTTGGCTTCATCGACCTGCGGCACCTGGACGAGTGGGCGGAGAGTGCCCTTCCCGTGCTGCGGTCCCTGGCGGACGCGCTCGCCATTCTCTTCCAGAACACGCGCTACGTGCAGCAGATGGTGCGCGAGAACCGCTTTAACGAGCTGCTCAATCGCGTGGCGTGGAAGGGGATGCCCCTCACCGACATGCTGCGCGAGGCGGGCCAATTTTTGCGCCTGCAGCTTTTCCTGGTGGATCGCTGGCTGAACTTGGTGGCGGGCGAGCCGGTCGCGCTGCTGGTAGAGGGGGAGCACATCGTGCCCCAGGTGGCGGAGCTGTATCAGGAGAAGCAACTTGTGACGCGCGGCGGTCGTTCGACGCAGCCGGTAGCCTTTGAGCGGCGCGGCGGGTTCCCCGCGCACCACGTGGTGCCGGTCGTGCAGAGCAGCGAGCCGATCCTGCTGCTGGTGGCGGTCCCGATGGAAAGCAAGGAGCGAAACGAGGTTAGCGACAGCGAGCTGGAGCGCATCGCGCGCTTTGTGGCGCACAGCGTGGAGCGGCAACGCGAGTCCGCCCTGCGGGAACAGCAGCTGCGCGCCGACTTCCTCAACGAGCTTTTCGCCGAGCGCTCGTCCGATGACGTGTCGCGCACCTCGCTGTTTTTGCGGGCCAACGGCTTTGGGCTCAACCTGTTGCAGCCCGGTTTTGTTGCCCAGATGGAATTGCCGCGCCTCAAACAGCACGGGGAGTGGTCGGCGCGCCAGGTGGAGCAGTACGTGATTGACCTGTTGGACCCGCTGCTGCGCGACGCGCGGCGCGTGCGGGCCTCGCTCGGCTATGAGGGAATCGAGGTGGTGATCGCGGATCGGGTGGTCGCGGTGGTCTCGCTGCCGCGCCACACCACCGAAGATCAGGCGCGAACGAGCGCCGCGCGCTGGGCGCAGCAGCTTTTGGCGTCCCATCGCCAGCGCACTACCTCCGACGAGTCGCCCGCGATTGGGTTGGGACGGCTGGCGACAAGCTGGCATGACCTGGCGCGCTCGGCCAGCGAGGCGGGGCGCGCCCTGCGTTGGGCGCTGAGCAACGCCCGCACGACGGTGGCCTACTACGGGGACCTGGGGAGCGAGCGGCTGCTGGCGGCGGTCAACGACCGCGAGGAGTTGGAGCGCTTTTGCGAGGAGCAACTAGGCCCGGTGATCGAGTATGATCGCTCGCGCGAGGGGGAGTTGGTCCACACCCTGGAAGTGTTTTTTGCAAATGGGGGGCACATGGCGCGCGCCGCGCAGATGCTTGCCATTCACCCCAACACCCTGAAATATCGGCTGGATCAGGTGATGCACCTGACGGGCCGCGACCCGCGCGACGCGTCCATCTCGCTCGACCTGCAACTTGCGCTCAAAATTTATGGAATGTTTTAACAGCATAGCAGGCAGCAGGCAGCAGGCAGCCGGCAAGCAGGCAGCAGGCAGCAAACGACAGGTGGTATTGGGTTCCCACGAAGAGGGAAGACGACTTCCATCTCTTTCCGGTTCTTCTACCTGTTTAGCGAGAGCCGGGGAGGCGAGATGCGCCAGCAGTGAGAAAGGTCGTGCCGTCCGTCCGCGAAGGCGGACGCAGGGTGCCCTCTGGGCGCGAAGGCCCCTCAGCACGGACTTCCAGTCCGTGGCGCTGCCACCTGTGCTGAACGCACCTCCACTAAAAAGGTCGAAGAACCCTCTTTCCTTTGGCACCTATGTAAAGCGATTAGGACTTACGCGGTTGACCGAAGACCGAGGACAAAGAAATTGCACAAGGTACGACTGTCGGTCGTCGGTCGTCGGTCGTCGGTCGTCTTCCCAAGTGCGTAAGTCCTAGCGATGTTACTTCTCGATAGGGGGCTCCGGCGGGGCGAAGTGGAGGGCGAGGCGCGTGATGGCGAGCCCCTCCACCGCTTCCACCTGGTAGGATACCCCATTGACCGTCACCTCGTCGCCCACGAGCGGGGGGCGGCTTAGCTCCGCGAGTACCAGCCCACCGACCGTCTCCACATCGTGCACGTACGCGCCAATCGGCGCGTACTCCTGCACGTCGTCGAGCGGCACATTGCCCCGCACCACGACGTGCCCCGGCTCGATGACGGTGACAGCGGCTTCCTCCTCCACGTCGAACTCGTCGTGCACCTCGCCGATCACTTCCTCTACCAAATCTTCCAGCGTGACGATGCCCGCCGTGCCGCCATACTCGTCGATCACGATAGCCATGTGTTGGTGCAGGCGCTTGAGGGAGTTCAGCAGGATCTCGACGTAGACGCTCTCGGGGATGGTCGGGGCCTTACGCAGCAGGGGGCGCAAGGTGATCGGGCCGCCCTTGAGCTGCTGGCGCACCAGATCTTTGAGGTGCAGGATGCCCACGACGTTGTCCAGGTTGCCCTTGTAGACAGGGAAGCGGCTGTGCGGCGAGCGGGTCACGCGTGCCAGCAACTCCTCCTCGCTGATCTCGATAGGCAGCGCTTCCAGGCGGGTGCGCGGCGTCATCACCTGCCACACGCGTCGGTCGCCAAAATCAAAGATGTTGGCGATCAGCTGCTGCTCCTCGGCATCCAACATGCCCCCCTGGTAGCTCTCGGAGACGATCAGCTCCAACTCGTCCGGGGTGTGGACGCGGCTGCCGCTGGCGGGCGGCGGCACGCGGAGCAACTTCAGCACGAGCAGCCCTATCTTGTTCAAGATGGTGATCGCTGGATAAAAGAGGGTTTGCATCACCTGCATGATCGGCGCGAGGGCGATAACCATGCGGTCGGCGGCCTGGAGCGCCAAGGATTTGGGGACCATCTCGCCGATGACCACGTGCAGGTAGGTCATCAGGGCGAGGCCGATGATGAAGGAGATCGTGTGGATGATCGTGCCCTCCAGCCCGAACCAGTTGTGAAGCGGCTCTTCCAACAGGTGGGCAATCGCGGGCTCGCCGTACATGCCCAGCCCCAGGCTGGCAATCGTGATGCCCAGCTGCGCCGTCGCGATGTAGCGGTCCTGCTTGCCAGGGTTGCGCACCACGTCGCGAATGCCGATGGCGGTGCGGTTGCCCTCCTGCACCAGCTGCTCCACGCGCGACGGGCGCACCCCGATGATCGCAAATTCCGCCGCCACAAACAGCCCGTTGATCAGGATGAGCAGGGTAATAATCAGAAAAGGGACGATTAGCTCCACGCTTCCTCCGTATCTCGTAGCAGGGTGTCTGGGGGTAGGAGCAGGCTCACCTCTCGCACCGAGCGCCCGGTGACCGACTCTACCATCAGGCGAATGTTGCCCACCTGCGCCTCGTCACCCACGGTGGGGGCGCGCCCCAGCTCATCCAGCATCAGGCCGCCGATGGTGTTGGCGGCCTCGGTGGGCAGGCCCATATTTAATTGCTCGTTCAGGCTGCTGATGAGCATGTCGCCCCGCACCACGATGCGCCCGCGCCCATCGGGGGTGATGAGCGCCGTTTCCTCGTCGAACTCATCCTGCACCTCGCCGAAAAGCTCCTCGATCAGGTCTTCCTGCGTGATCATCCCTGCCGTGCCCCCGTACTCGTCGAAGACGATTGCCATGTACGCCTTCTGCTCGTTGAGGGTATTCCACACCTCGACAGCGGCGGTCGTTTCGGGGACGTAGGGCACCTTGCGGAGGATATCGCGCAGCCCACCCTGCTGCTGCCCGCTCTGGTGCAGGCGGAACAGCTCCTTGAGGTGCACAAAGCCGATGATGTGGTCCACATTCCCCTCGTACAAAGGGATGCGCGTGTAGGAGGATTCGGCGGCGAGGGCCAGCACCTCCGAGACCGGTAGCTCGATGGAGGCGGTCACCATGCGCGTGCGCGGAATCATGATCTTTTGGGCCGACAGCTCGCCAATGCGGAAGGCGTTGTGCAGCAGCTGGCGCTCATCCGCGTCGAGCAGGCCGCCCAGATGGCTCTCGCTCACCAGAATTTCGATCTCTTCCGGGGAGTGGATGTGCGTGTGCCCGCCCCCGTGTTGGAGCCCCAGCAGCTTCAAGATCAGGTTGCCGCTTCCATTGAGCAGGATGATGAGAGGGCGCAGCAGCACCTCCGCCGACCATTTCATTGGGACGGCAGTGGCAAGGGCGACGCGCTCCGGGTATTGCAAGGCGACGGACTTGGGCACCAACTCGCCCAGCACCACCTGGAGAATTGTCAGAACGATGAGGACGAAAGTCGCCGCAAACCCCCCCGCTATCCAGTCGCTCGCCCACGCGGGGGCCGACGCCGCGACGCGCTCCAGCCACGGCGCAAGCAGGGGGGCGATGGCGTTCTGCCCGTAGATGCCCAGGGTGATACTGGACAGGGTAATCCCCACCTGGCTGGCGGCTATATAATTGTCCAACTTTTGCGAATCTTCGAGCACCGGCAGCAACATGCGCGCGAAGCGGTTGCCCTCCTCCGCACTCTGGATCACGCGCGTCTTGCGGGCACTTACCGTCGCGAACTCACCCGCCACGTACAGGGCGTTGAGGCCGATCAAGACCGCTACAATGGCAACGATTATCAGAAAGTCGATCATGGGTCAGGGGATAGGGGCCTTGTTGGATTTTGGAATGCGGAATGCGGAATGCGGATTTCGGATTTCAATGCTCAGGTGTTAGTTTGGAATGCGGAATGCGGATTTCGGATTTCGGATTTCGGATTTTAATGCTCATACCAATTCGGGATGTGACCTCAGCAATAGCCTTGTCATTCCGAATGGAGCGCAGCGGAATGAGGAATCTCGGCAAAGCCTTTTCAAGGCTGAGATTCCTCCCTTCGGTCGGAATGAGAAGGTTTTTTCGGTTGCTTCTACCTGTTTAGTGAGAGCCGGGCAGCGAGATTCGCTAGCATTGCGCAAGGTCGTGCCGTCCGTCCGGACGGAATCCGAGCTAGAGGCTGCATTGCGTACGAATGGTCGAACATCCGCACGAATTGGTCAGTGACGCATTGAAATTCTCGAAATTCGCTAAAATCTAAAATCTAAAATCTAAAATCTAAAATCTAAAATCTAAAATCTAAAATCTAAAATCTAAAATCCCATCCCTGGCGCAAAGCACAATTTGTGCCCCCTGCCGCTACGGGAGCTTGCCCGCCGCGCGCGCTTTGGCGAGCACCTGCTCGGCGGGCTTGACGATGGCCGGGTCAATCATCTTCCCGTCGAGCACGAAGGCCCCGCGCCCCGCCGCCTGATGGGCGTGGTGCGCGTCCACCAGGCGCTGCGCGGCGGCGATCTCCGCGTCGCTCGGCGTGAAGGCGCGGTGGAAGGGTTCGATCTGGTTGGGGTGGATTGCCATCTTCCCCTGATAGCCCATCTGCGCCACCTGTCGCGCCTCCTCAAAGGCCCCCTCCGCGTCGGCGATGTCGAGGAAAACCCCGTCAATGGCCTGGAGGCCGTGCGCCGCCGCCGCCAGGACGACCACCGAGCGGGCGTGGAAAACTTCCATGCTTGCTCGCGTGCGTGTCAGCCCCATGTTGCCCGCCAGGTCCTCCGCGCCGAGTTGCAGCGCGGTCAGGCGCGGCGATGCCTGCGCGATCTCGCGCGCGTTCAGCACCCCGCGCGACGACTCGATGATGGCGTGCAGGGTCAGGCTACCCGGGGCGATGCCGTGCTCGCTTTCCAGGTCCGCGAGCAGATGATCCACGTAGACAACGTGCGCGGCGCTTTCCACCTTTGGCAGCACGTAGCCATCGGGCCGCCCCGCCACCGTTGCCGCGAGGTCGGCGTGGGTCCACCCGCTCCCGACCCCGTTGACGCGCACCAGGCGCTCGTTGCTGCCAAACTCCACGCTTTGCAGCGCGTCCAGAATCGTAGAACGCGCGGCGGCCTTCTGGCTGTACGCCACCCCATCCTCGATGTCCATGATGATCGTGTCCACGCGCAGCCCCGCCGCCTTCTGAATCTTCCTCATGCTATCGCCCGGCATGTAGAGGCAGGCGCGGCGCACGCGGCCCGTGTTGGTTTGGGTGGGGGGAGTGTGGTTCATGGTGGCTCTCGTTGCTCGTGGGAACTCGGTAGGAATCGATAGAAACTCACAACCTGCAACCTGCTAACCTGCAACCTACTCATCCGCCTCGGTGGGGCGCTTCAAAAATAGCACATTGCGCGTCAATTCCACCACGACCGTGCCGTCCGGTTTGTGCGCTACATGTTTCAGGACAATGATCCCGGCGTTTGGGCGCGAATGGCTCTCGCGCTTGGCGATCACTTCGCTCTCGACATACAGGGTATCCCCGTGGTAGAGCGGGTTGGGATGGCGCACGTTCTCGTAATCGAGGTTCGCGATGATCGTGCCCTCGGTCAATTCCGGCACCGTGATGCCCACCGTGAGCGCCATCGTCAGCATCCCATTGACGATGGGCTGCCCGAACTCGGTTCGGCTGGCGAAATCGCGGTTGAGGTGGAGCGGCTGCGTGTTCATCGTCAGCGCGCAAAAAAGAATGTTGTCCGCCTCGGTGATCGTGCGGCCCAGCTTGTGCCGAATCCGCTGCCCCACCTCTAGCTCATCAAAATATTTTCCGGCCATGGCTCACCTGACTTCTTTGTCACGGATTATGTGCTTTCCCACGAGGGTATCACAGGAAAGCGCAAAAGTTAAAACGAACGGCGGCAAACGGCAAACGGCAGCAGGCGGCAGGCGGCAGGCGGCAGGCGGCACCCGGCAAGCGGCAGGCGGCAGGCGGCAGGCGGCAGGCGGCAGGCGGCAGGCGGGTAAGGCGGCAGTGGGTTCGCGGCAGAACGCACAACGCATAACGCATAACGCACAACGCACAACGCACAACGCACAACGCACAACGCACAACGCACGGCAACGATGAATGCATCTCCAATCTCCAATCTCCAATCTCCAATCTCTACCACCCCAGGTTGCTCCTCGCTCTGAGCGTCGCTATAATGCGCAACTGGAGGAACCGACACCCAATTATGAACGGTAACATCTGGACTCGCATGAGCGGCCCTGTGAAGGTGGGCTTGACCTTCTTTTTGATTGCTGTTGTGCTCTCGGTGACGGGGATCGTGCGCAACCCCGATACCCCCGCCACCGTGCAGACCGTGCTCATTGCCACGCTGATCTCTGGGCTGACCTGGGGCTTGATCTCCTGGGCGGTCGCGACGGCGGTGGTAGACGTGGAAGAAGAAGTTGAAGAACGGGATGGTCAACCGCTTGAGTAAGGTGACATCGCGCCGTGCCTTTTTGCTCGCGGGGGGGGCGGGCTGCTGGGAGCCCTCCTGCTGAGCCTCCTCACCTTTTTTGTGGCTCCCTTCTTCCCTGCCCTGGCCCTGCTCGGCGCGGCCCACACCGGCACCGTGTTGGCCGCGCAAATCTTCCTCATGGCGCTTGGCCTGATTGCCGTGCTGGAATTCCCCCTGGGTCTCTTCATTCTGGTGCAGATGGCGCAGCGCGGCGGCAGCCCGCTCACGCTGTTGCCCCTGCACGCGGCGTACACCCTGTTCCCCGCCCTGTACGGCACGCTGGGGGTGCTGCTAACCGGCGAGCGTTGGTGGCTATGGGTGATGCTCCTGCTTTCTGCGATGCGCTACGTGACCTCGGCGCTTGCCATTGACCCCGCGACGATGGCGGCGCGGCACGCGCGGGGCAATCAGATCAGCCTGGTGGACACCTTCTTTTCATCCGATGGAGCAACTTCTTCTATGACCCCGACACCGACCCACGGCGCGGCGGCCCCGCGCCTGCGCCGCCTCAACGGCTTCATCCTCGACATGGACGGCGTGCTGTACCGTGGCAATACCGTGCGCGATGGCACTCTCGACTTTATTGCTTACCTCAACGCCGAGGCGATCCCCTACGTCTGCCTGACCAACAACGCGTCGCGCACGAGCGCGATGTATCAGGAAAAACTGGACCATCTCGGCATCCCGATCCAGAGCGACCACGTGCTGGGCGCGGCGCAGGCGACGGCGGAGTGGCTAAAAACCCAGGCCGCGGCGGGGGCCCGCGTGCTGCCCATCGGCGAGGCCGGGCTGCGCGAGGAGTTGGAGCGTGCGGGCTTCACCCTGGTGAGCGCTGCCCCCGCCGATTTCGTGGTGGTCGGCATTGATTTTCACCTGGATTATGAGAAGCTGAAGCAGGCAGCCCTGGCGATCCGTGCCAACGCGCGCTTTATCGGCACCAACCCGGACTACACCTTCCCCAGCGAGGAGGGGCTGGTGCCGGGCAACGGGGCGGTACTCGCCTACCTCCAGACGGCGACGGGGGTCGAGCCTACCGTCATCGGCAAGCCCTCGCGCCCCATGATGCAGCTGGCGCTGGACCACCTTGGCCTGCCAGCGGGCGAGGTGGCGATGGTCGGGGATCGGCTGAACACCGACATCGTCGGCGGGCAGGCCATCGGCGTGACGACGATGTTGCTGTGGGGCGGCGTTACCACGCAGGGCGAGCTAGAAGGCTCGGACATCAAGCCGGACTTTGTATATCAGGATCTGGGCGACCTGCTCAACGCCTATCGCCGCGCCCGCGAGCGCGTGATGGGCTAGCCGTAACACACGGTCTTCTTCGCTATCAGGAGATGATCCGCCAAGGCCACCCCACGGACCAGAGAGGCTATTGTCCGTGGGGTGGCTACAAAGGGTATTTCTTGTCTTGAGCGTCCCTCTCTTCTATCGTGCCCTCCATTGATGCAGAACAGTGGGGCTGATTTTTTGGGTTCTTCTACCTGTTTAGTGAGAGCCGGGGAGGCGCGATGCGCCAGCAGTGGGAAAGGTAGTGCCGTCCGTCCGCGAAGGCGGACGCAGGGTGCCCTCTGGGCGCGAAGGCCCCTCAGCACGGACCGCTGGGCGAGTCCGTGGCGCTGCCACCTGTGCTGAACGCACCTCCACTAAAAAGGTCGAAGAACCATTTTTTGCGTTGTCAACCTATCCTTTGATTGAATGCTCGTCTGCTAAACTACCGCACCTGTCAGGTCGTGCATGGGAAGAAACGTAGCATCGCAGCCAGCGTAAGGAGTCGGCCTCCTCGTTGGGGGCGCTTATTTGGTATCGTCGAGGTTTATCCCTTGACGCGTTTCACTCCGGTCGCTCCGTCGTCGCATGAATATGGAGAATAGCCTGTGAGCGCCTTAAATTTTTTTCGTGTGAATAGGGCTGACCCTGCACGGTCCGCCTACGTGCTGGTCGTCGATGATGAGCCTGCCATTAGGGAGTTGTTGACCGAGTGGCTCCAGGATCATCGGCTTGAGGTCGTCACCGCCTCCAATGGGTTGGAAGCGCTGAACATCGTGAAGTCATCTCGACCGGACCTCGTGCTGCTCGACGCGCGCATGCCGGTGATGGATGGCTTTGAGACCTGCGCGCAGCTGCGCGCCCTGCCCGCCACCGCAACCGTTCCCATCCTCATGATTACCGGCTTTCGCGACGACAAGTCGGTGGAGCGCGCCTTCGCCGCCGGTGCCAACGATGTGCTGCCCAAACCGATCAGCCTGACCTTGCTTACCGAGCGCATCCTCCACCTGTTGAGCTTTCACCAGCAGGCGGAGGCGCTGCGCACCAGCGAGGCGCGCTATCGCCTCATCGTCGAGACCGCGCAGGAGGGGGTCTGGTTGGTGGAACCGACCGGCCAGACCCTCTACGCGAACGCGCGCATGAGCGCCCTGCTCGGCTCCGAGGGAGCGGAGGTGACGGGCCGCCCGCTGACCGATTTCATGGACGCGAACGATGCGGCTCTGCTGCTGGCGGACGCCCACGAGCAGCCGCTCCAGCGCGAGATATGCCTGTGGCGCGCGGACGGGCAGCGCTGTTGGGCGCTCATCTCGGCCAGCCCCCTGGTGGAGGAGGTGGGGCAGGCGGTTGGCATCCTGATGATGGTCACCGACATCCACGCACGCAAGGAGGCCGAGGAGCGGCTCCGCGAGAGCGAGGGCCTTTTGCGGGAGGCGCAGCGCGTGGCGCGCCTGGGCGGGTGGTTCCGCCGATTGGATTCGGACCGCGTCACGCTGACTGGTGAGATCCACGAGATTTACGATTTTCCGCGTGACCAGTTTGAGCTCCCCTTCGCGCAGATTGCCGAGCGAATCCACCCCGACGACCGCGCCCGCGTGACTGGCTCGCTCAACCAGGTTGTCGCCAGCAAGGGCGCGCTGGAAATCCAATATCGTATCATCCGCCCGAATGGTGAGGAGCGCGTCCTCAGCGGCCATGGGGGCTATGTGAAAAATGCGCGCGGCGAGTTTCTGGTTGGCAGCACGCGCGACATCACCGAGCAGGTCCGCGCGGAGGAGGCGCTCCGCCTGCGCGATCAGGCCATCGCCGCCACGACCAGTGGCATCCTGTTGACCGACGCGCGCCAGCCGGACAACCCCATTGTTTTCGCCAACCCTGCATTTACCGAGATCACCGGCTACAGCGAGCAGGAGGTGCTGGGGGGCAACTGTCGCTTTTTGCAGGGGCCGGAAAGCGACCCCGCCACTGTGGCGCAATTGAGGGAAGCCATCGCGCGCGGCAGGCCGATCAACGTGGAGATTCGCAACTACCGCAAAGATGGCACCCCCTTCTGGAACGCGCTTTCCATCTCGCCCATCCACGACACGGGCGGGCATCTGACCCACTTTGTGGGCATCCAGCAGGACGTTACCGCGCGCAAGCTGGCCGAAGAAGAGATGCAGCGTAGCGAGGAGCGCTTTGCCGCTATCTTCTTCGCGAGCCCGGTTGCCATCGCGATCAGTAGCCTTCGACACTCCTACGCGATAGAGGTCAACCCCAGCTTTTTGGAGCTGTTTGGCCGGGGGCTCGACGAGGTAAAAGGGCAGACCACCAGCCAGATGAATTTGTGGGCAGTCCTCGGCACGCGCGAGCGGATTCTGGAGGAGGTGCAGGCAAAGGGGTACGTGCACAATATGGAGCTTCAGGCGCGCCACCGAGATGGCTCGCTTCGCTATGTCCTTTATTCGGCGGAGCGGATCGAGCTGGCGGGTGAGCCCTGCCTCCTTTCCTACTGCCGCGACATCACCACGCGCAAGCAGGCCGAGCTTGCGCTGCTGCGCCTCAACCAGCAACTGACCGAGACGCTGGAAAGCACCACCGATGCCTTTTATGCATTGGACCACGCGTGGCGCTTCGTCCATCTGAACCAGCGTGCGGTAGTATTGCTGCGCCAGTCGCGCGAGGAACTGCTCGGGGAAAATATGTGGGAACGTTTCCCGGACGCGGTGGGAACCTCCTTTTTTACAAAGTACTACGAGGCGATTACCAAACAGCTGCCTGTTATCTTTGAGGAATGGTACGAGCCTTTAAAGATGTGGGTCGAGGTGCACGCGTACCCCACGTCCAAGGGGCTGTCGGTCTACTTTCGGGATATTACCGAGGCGCATAAGGCAACCCAGATCCTTCAGGAACGGGAGATGACCCTCAATGCCATCTTCACCGGCACCCTGGATGCTATCCTGATTACCGATGACGCCGGGCGCTATGTGGACGCCAACCCCGCCGCCTGCAAATTGTTTGGGATGACGAAACAGGAACTTTTGGGCCGCAGCGCGGCGGACTTCGTCCCGCCGGCGGTGCGGCCCCGGGTGGTGGAGGGCTGGGGGCTCTTTCTGGCACAGGGCACGGCCAGCGGGGTTTATGAGCTAACCTTCCCCAACGGCCAGACGCGGATTTTGGAATATACCGCGCGGGCCCACTTTTTGCCGGGCCGCCACGTAACCGCGATACGTGACGTGGCCGATCGGGTTCGGGCAGAGCGGGCGGTCCAGGCCAGCGAGGAGTACATGCGCGCCCTGGTCGAGAACTTATCCGAGGCGATCACGGTGATAGACGCCGAGGGTCGGGTACGCTACGCCAGCCCTGCCCAGCAGCGGATGCTGGGCTACCAGCAAGCAGTAGGGCTGTCCATGTTCGCGCGCGTCCACCCCGATGAAGCCCCGCGCCTGCCGCTCCTGTTTGAGCAGGTGCGGATGAATCCTGCCAAGCCCATCACGGTTGAGATTCGGGCGCAGCACGTCGATGGCTCCTGGCGCGTGATCGAGGCCACCGCTACCAACCTGCTGGACAATCCAGCGGTGCGGGGCATAGTTGTCAACAGCCACGATATTACAGAGCGAAAGGCGGCGGAAGCACTGCTGCTCCACAATGCCTTTCACGACGCGCTGACTGGTTTGCCCAATCGCGCGCTTTTTCTGGATCGCCTGGAGCACTGCTTCCAGCGTGCCAAGCGGAATAGCCACGACTGTGCGGTGCTGTTTATCGACCTGGACCGCTTCAAAAACATCAACGATAGCCTGGGCCACATCGTGGGCGACCAGTTGTTGATAGAGGTGAGTAAGCGCCTGCTTACCTGTGTGCGGGCCGGGGACACGGTGGCGCGCTTTGGCGGCGATGAGTTTGCCATCCTGCTCGACGAGTTGAAAAGCGACCAGGAAACCATCGACGTGGCCGAAAAAATAGTTGCCAGCTTCAAGCACCCCTTTTACCTGGCGGGGCAGGAGCTTGTCAGCCATGCCAGCATCGGGATTGCTCTCTGCTTCGATGAGGTATTGCAGCCTGAGGAAATGCTGCGGGACGCGGACATCGCGATGTATAAGGCCAAGCACAATGGTCAAGCCTACGCCATTGCCGACCCGGCTGCCCATGCCACGATGCTGGCACGGCTGGAGATGGAGGCCGACCTGCGGCGCGCGCTGGAGCGGGAAGAGTTTGTGCTTCACTACCAGCCTAAACTGTCCATCGATGGTAGCCGCGTGCTAGGGGTGGAGGCACTGGTGCGCTGGCAGCACCCAGAGCGCGGGATGATTCCCCCGGGGGACTTTATTTCGCTGGCGGAAGAGACGGGGTTGATAGTGCCGCTGGGGCAGTGGGTGCTGCGGCACGCCTGCCAGCAGATGCGGCAGTGGCTGAGCGAGGGAATCTCTCTGCTTTTCGTCGCCGTCAACATCTCCGCGCGCCAGTTCCAGCAGCCCACCTTTGTGGAGACGGTGCGCACCATCCTGGCGGAGGTGGGGCTGGACCCCGGCTTCTTGTGCGCGGAGCTAACCGAAAGCCTGTTGATGGTAGACGCAGCCGCCACCATCGGCGTGCTGGGAGAGTTGCGCGGGCTGGGCCTACGCGCGCTGGCAGTCGATGATTTTGGCACCGGCTACTCGTCGCTCAGCTACCTCCAGCGCTTTCCCGTCACCGAGCTAAAAATTGATCGCTCGTTTGTCCAGGGGCTCCCCAACAATCGCGGCGACGCGGCGCTCGTCACCTCCATCATTGCCCTGGCGCATAGCCTGGACCTTCACGTGATCGCCGAGGGGGTCGAAACCGAGGCGCAGCGCGGCTTTTTGGAGGCGGCGGGCTGCGACCGCTTTCAGGGCTACCTTGCTAGCCGCCCCCTGCCCGCCGAGCAATTAGTCGTGTGGCTGCGCTCGCACGAGTTGTTGCAGGGCGCGGCACCAGCATGAATCGGCGGGGCGTCGCCAGCGGCTCACGCCCCGCCGAGCTTGGCAACGATGGCCGCGATGCGGCGCTGCCGCGTTTCCGCTGCCTTGGCGCTTTCCACCTGCCGCACATGTTCCTTGCGTGCGGAGGGCGCAAGCTTGTCGAAGGCATCGCGCCCGCCTGGCTGCGCGGCGAGCGCCGCCGCCAAATCCTCCGGCACCTCGACCGTGCGCGGCTCCGTGTCGAGCGTAAGCGTCACCTCCACCTCATCCCCCGCCTGCACCCCCGCCCCCGCGCGATGCTCCGCGCTGAGCGGCAGCATGAACACCTCGCCAAACGCCGCGACAGTGCTCTGGTAGCGATACCCGTTCACGCTCACCACCACCTTGGGCCGCTTCGACTTGCCCAGCGCCGCGACCGCCTCCGCCGGAACCCGCAGCCCCGTAGCATTCTTCCCCTCTTCCTGTACCACACGCGTCACAAATGTAGCTTGCATCATTTCTCCACATCGTTTCTATAAAGCGGTAGCGTGCAAAAACCAGGGATCAGGGATCAGGGATCGGGGATCGGCGACGGCTTGAACCACAGAGAACACAGAGAACACGGAGGAGAATGGAGAATGGAGAATGGAGAATAGCCCCCTCACCCCCTCACCTTCATCACCCCCTCACCCCCTCACCTCTCACCCCCTCACCCCCTCACCTTCATCACCCCCTCACCCCACGCTACTGCCCCTCCTCCCCCGCCATCCAGCCCTGCACGACGCGGTAGAGGGTGGCGCGGTCGTACATCAGCGCATCCTGCCCGTTCCAGGTGATGACCGGCCACACCAACTCGCCGTCCGCTTGGAGGGTGTGTAGGGAGATGTCCCGCTGCTCCAGCGAGCGGCCCAGCCGCGCCAGCGCGAAGAAGTCGCTCAGGGAAAGGGTGCTTTCCACCGTGCGGTAGGCGGTGCGCAGCAAAAAGGGAGCACGGGCCAGCTGCGAGGGCTCCAGCGCCTTTTTGCGAATGGCGAGCATGACCGCTTGCTGCCGCTCCGAGCGGTCCTGATCCACCCCGCCGTGGCGCGTGCGCGCGTAGCGTAGCGCAGTCTCGCCATCCATCTGCTGGCGGCCCGCCGGGATGTGCAGGTGCAGCGTGCCGTAGTTGCCATCGGGGTACTCGGGGTCGTCAATCGTTTCCGGCACGGTGAGCTCGATTCCGCCTAGCTCGTCCACTACCTCGCGAAAGCCGTTAAAGTTCACCTGCACGGTGTGGGTGATGCGTATCCCAAACAACTCTTCCACCGTCTCCTTTGCCAGTTCCTGCCCGCTGTCTTCCAGCGAGCCCAGAAAGAAAGCGGTGTTGATCTTCCCCTCGCCATAGCCGGGGATGGGCACCCACAGGTCGCGCGGGATGGAAATGATGGTGGCGCGCGGCGCGGCGCGATCCAGCAAAAGCAGCATCATCAGGTCGGTGCGCGGGGGGCCATCCTCCTCGTCGCGCCCGTCGGTGCCCAGCAGCAGGATGTTTATCTGATCGGCATTGTCCAGGCGGCTGCGCCCCACCGTCGGGTCGTCGAGCGGGTCGCCGCCCAGGTTCAGCGCGGGGGTCGCGGTTGCTTCAGAAGGCGGCGCGGTGAGGATCGCAGCGGGGGTGGGGGCGAGCGCCAGCGCCTCGCTGCTCGTCGGGGTTGGCCCGGCGGGCGGCACGACGACGCGCTCGGGCGCGGGCGGCGCGGGCTGGCCGCGCAGGTGGAAGGGCTGCCAGACGGCGAAGAGCAGCGCACAGAGGAACATGAAGGCAGCCATCGGCAGCTGCCAGGGCATGGGGCGGCTGAGGCGGCGGCGCGGCTTGGTAGGTTCAGCTTTCATCATGGGCTGCATTGTTTTGTCGTGTGTGGCTCCGTGCCGCTTCCCACACCCATTCCTGCACGGCCTGCTGGAGCGAGTAGGGATCGTAGAGCAGCACCTGCTGGCCGTCGGCGGTCACGCCATTCCACAGCAGCGGCGGCTCGATCACGTGCATGAAAATCTCGTCGCGCTCCAACGTGCGGAGAAAACGCGCCAGGAAAAATAAATCGGGAAGGGACAGGGTGGTGTCCACCTCGGACGCCCCTTGAAGCAGGTAGCCAGGCAGGTGGGGGAGTTGCTCCGGCTGGAGGAGCGACGTGCGGATCGCCTGTAGGACCGCCTGCTGCCGCTCCGCGCGCTCCAGGTCGCTGCTGCCGTGGCGCGTGCGCGCGTACTGGAGCGCGCGCTCCCCGTCCATCCGCTGGCGGCCCGCCGGAATTTGCAGGTGAAAGGTGCCGTAGGCGTCATCGGGGAAAAGCTCGTCGTCAATCGGCGTCGGCACGTTGAGATCGATCCCGCCGATCTCATCCACCAGGCGGCGGAAACCCCCAAAATCAATAGTCATCGTGTGGGTGATGGGGATGCCGAGCAGCTCGCTCACCGTCTGTTGCGCGAGCTCGGGGCCGCTCCCATACAATTGCCCAAGAAAATAGGCGCTGTTGATGCGCGCCTGCCCGTAAGCGGGAATATACACCCACAAATCGCGCGGGATGGAGATTACCAGCACGTTGGAGGCCGCAAGGTCCAGGATCACCACCATCATCGTATCGGTGCGGCTCGCGACCCCCTCGTCGGGCCGCGCGTCCGTCCCCATGAGCAGCAGCGAGAGCCAGCGACGCTCCTGCAAGGTGTTCCCCTCGGCCTCCTCCCTGAGAATCGCATCCAGGGGGAAGGGAGTGGCCGTGGCCGCCACCGTGGGGCGCGCCGCAAGCGCGGGAACTGTCACCGTTGCCACCTCCGCCCCGGCTGGGGTGACGGCTTCTGACTCGCCCTGGCTCGTCGCCGCCTGCTCCACAAACGCGGGCGGCGGGCTGGCGACGGGGGTGAAATCCGCGGGCATCAGCGGGCCCGCCGCGACCGGCAGGGTTGCCGCCATCGCGCTAGCGGAGGGGCGATACAGCAGCGCCAGACCGCTGCCCACCAAAAGCAGGGCAAGCGCGAGGGTGGCAGACGTTACCGCAAAGAGCACGCGGCGCGGCGCAAGCGCGAAACGTCGGTATCGTTGGCGGAGGGGGGTGGCCCAATGGCTGGCGGTGCGTTTCATCTGGAAGGAGCAATCAAGTAGTGAGGATCAAGCAAGGCGCATTGTAGCAGAATGAATCCAAATTATGGAGAGCGTGTTTTTGGGTATTGGATATTGGGTATTGGATATTGGATATTGGATATTGGGTATTAGAGATTGATGACTGCTGACTAATCACCAATCTCCAATACCTAATACCTAATACCTAATACCTAATACCCAATACCCCTCTACTCCGCGTCGTCCTTGTAGGCACCGATGATGTTGTAGCCGCCATCGACATACATGATCTCGCCGGTGACTTTCGTGGAAAGGTCGCTCAGCAGGAAGCGCGCGGCGTTGCCCACGTCTTCCTGGCTCACATTGCCGAGCGGGGACTGGCTGCCCACCAGATTCAGGCTTTTGCGAAAGCCGGTGATGCCCGCCGCCGCCAGGGTCTTGATTGGCCCGGCGCTGATCGCGTTGACGCGAATGTGGTCCTGCCCCAGGTCCCACGCCAGGTAGCGCACCGTCGCTTCCAGCGCGGCCTTGGCGACCCCCATCACATTGTAGTTCGGGATCACCTTTTCTGCGCCATAGTAGGTCATCGTCAGGATGCTGCCGCCATTGGGCATCAGCGGGCGGGCGCGGCGGGTCAGGGCAATCAGGCTGTAGCAGCTGATATCCAGCGCGGTGGCGAACCCCTCGCGGCTCGTGTCCACAAAGCGCCCGCCTAGCTCCTCGCGCTTGGCAAAGGCGATGCAGTGCACCAGAAAGTCGAGGGTGCCGAAGCGCTCCTGCACCTTCTCGAAGAGCAGGTCAATTTCCTGCTCGTTCGTCACGTCGCACAACTCCACAAAATCGCAACCGATACTCTCGGCCAGCGGCTCCACGCGCTTGGTGAGCACCTCGCCCGCATAGCTCAGCCCGATCTCGGCTCCCTCCTCGTACAGCGCCTCGGTGATGCCCCACGCGATTGAATTTTTGTTCGCCAGCCCAAAGACCAGCCCTTTTTTCCCGTCGAACAGGCCCATCTGCCCTCCTCCTGTGTTTCTGCGCCTTGCCCCTGATAATGGCGAGAGTGTAACGCAACCTACCGAAGAGACAAGCGAGGCTAGCCCATCCGCGCATTGCCTGTTATGCTTGGTGGACGACCGACGACCGACGACGGACGGGTGCCCTCTGGGCGCGACGACCGACGGGTGCCCTCTGGGCGCGACGACCGAAAAAGCGGCACCGTGTCGTTCCTTTTGCCTTTTGCCTTTTGCCTTTTGCCTTTTGCCTTTTGTCTTTTGCCTTTTGCCTTTTGCCTTGTCGTTCGTTCACCCTCACCCTCGAATCCCATACCCTTTTGGGCACTGCCGTTTCCTGGAGCGATACTCTCATGGCGATATACACAATCGAGCAGATGAAGGCGCTGGAGCAGGCGGCGGATGAGGCGGGCCATTCCTATGCCGCGATGATGGAGGCGGCGGGCGCGGCGGTGGCGCGCGCGGTGGGCGCATGGCCGCCGGAGAGCACGGCGCTGGTGCTGGTCGGCCCTGGCAACAATGGCGGCGACGGGCTGGTGGCGGCGCGCGAGCTGGCGAAGCAGGGATTTCGCGTCGTCGCCTACCTGTGGAAGCGCCGCGCGGACGAGCCGCTTGTCCAGGCGGCGCGCCGCAACGGGGTGGCGCTATTGGAGGCGGAGGAGGACGCGGGGGAGCGGCTGCTGCGCCGCGCCCTGGCGCGCGCTGACCTGATGCTGGATGCGCTTTTCGGCACCGGGCTGTCGCGCCCCATCGACGGGAAGGGCGCGGCCATCCTGCGCGCGGTGCAGGCGCGGCGCGACGCGACCGAGCGGTCGCCGCTAACGTGGCTCGCGCGGGCCGAGCGGCAGGGGGAGCCCGCGCGCCCGATGCTCATCGCGGTGGATGTGCCGAGCGGGCTGCGCGGCGATGGGGGCGAGGTGGACCCCGCGACAGTCGCCGCCGATCTGACGGTGACCTTTGCAGGCCCGAAGCTGGGCATGTTCAGCGAGCAGGCCGCCACCGTGCTGGGCGAGTGGGTGGTGGCCGATATCGCCATCCCGCAGGCGGTACGCGACGGGGCGGCGCGCGAGGCGGAGCTGCTCACGCCCCAGCTCGCCGCCTCGCTGCTGCCCGCGCGCCCGCCGAGCGGCCACAAGGGCACCTTTGGCACCACCCTCGTCGTCGGCGGCAGCGTCAACTATGTGGGCGCGCCCGCGCTGAGCGCGCTGGCGGCGGGGCGGAGCGGCGCGGGGCTGGTGACGCTGGGGGTGCCGATGCCGATTCAACCGGTGCTGGCCGCCCGCGCCGAGCTGACCACCGCCACCTGGCTGCTGCTGCCGCATGACATGGGGGTGCTGCGCCCCGACGCGGTCGAGTTGCTGCGCGACAGCCTGGAAGGGGCCGACGCGCTGGTGCTCGGCCCGGGGCTGGGCGGCGAGGAGGCGACGCGCCGCTTTGTGTGGGCGCTGTTCGGGCTGGCAAGCGAGAGTCCCAAGCAGAGCGCCATCGGCTTTGTGCCGCGCCTGTCGCAGCGCGTGACGGTGGCGGAGCGCCCCACCCTGCCGCCGACCGTGGTAGACGCGGACGGGCTCAACGCGCTCGCCGCCTGGGAGGGCGCGTGGTGGGAGCAGGTGAGCACCCCCCTCGTGCTGACCCCGCACCCGGGCGAGATGGGCCGCCTGTTGGGGCGCGAGGTCAAGGCGGTGCAGGCGGATCGCCTCGCCACGGCGCGGGAAGCGGCGGCGCGCTTCGGGCAGGTGGTGGTGCTCAAGGGCGCGTACACGGTGGTTGCCGCGCCGGACGGAAGGGCGAGCATCGCCCCCTACGCCAACAATGCCCTTGCCAAAGCGGGGGCGGGCGACGTGCTCGCGGGGATCATCGGCTCCCTGCTGGGGCAGGGGCTGGAGCCCTATGACGCTGCCCGCCTCGCCGTCGTCGCGCATGGGCTGGCGGGCGAGCGGCTACGCCGCGAGGTGGGCGGGCAGGGCGCGCTCGCCAGCGACCTGCTCGACCGGCTGCCCGCTGTGTGGCGCGCGCTGGCCGACCGACGCTAGCGCTGCCTTTCCCCCTCGTTCCGCCCCAAGCAACCGCGCCCGCGCGGCGGCGTATTGTTCGCCAGGGCGGCTGCTCGGCTTCCCCTTCCCTTCCGGCGAACAGGAGATTTCTATGCCTTATTCCCAGCTGTTACAGCGATCCTTTGACGTGGTGCGCCGCGAGCCCGCGCTGTGGGTGCTCGGTATGATTTTTGCGCTGTTTGGCGGCGGCGGTGGGCAGGGGAATATCAATTGGAATGGTGGTGCAGGCGATGGAGGCGACCAATGGGGAGGGATTCAGCCCCAGGCCCCGGCCTGGCTGACCCCTGAGAACATAGGCGTGGCGCTGCTCCTGCTGATCCTCGTCGTACTCCTGCTTGGGACAATCGGGCTCGTCGTCCAGAGCGTCGCGCAGGCAGGGCTGATCCACGGAACAGCGCGCGCCGCGACCGGCGAGGATGTGCATTGGGGCGATTTGTGGCGCGCGGGCTGGTCACAGGCGGGGCGGCGCGTGCTCGGGCTGCGCTTCCTCCTCGCGATGCCAGCGCTGTTCCTGCTGCTCCTGGCGATAGGTGTTTTCTTTGTAGTCGCGCTCCCGCTCATCACCTCCGTTCTGGAAGGGGGACGCCCCACGCCCGGCCTGCTGCTCGCCTCGCTGGGTGGCATCCTAATCGTGCTGCCCATTTTTCTGCTGATCGCCCTTGGCGCGTGGCTATTTAGCCTGGTGGGAAACTTTGCGGTACGCGCCATCGTGCTGGAAGGGCGGCCCGTGCTGGCAGCGGTCGAAGAGGGGTGGAACCTCTTTCGAGCCAACGTGCGCGCCACCATCCTTTTTGCCATCCTGCTCGGCGTGATCGGGCTGCTCATCGGCATGGTGGTGGGCTTTGCCACCCTGTTCCTGGCGCTGCTGCTGGGGGTGCCCCTTTTCTTCCTGCTGGCGGCGCAGCAATTTCCCCTCTTCCTGACCGTTGGCGCGGTGGTGGCTGGCGGGGTGGTGGTCGGGGCGCTGAGCGCGCTGCTCAACGGGCCGCTGCTCGCCTATTTCGAGACCGCGTGGACCCTCGCGTGGCAGCATTTGAAGGGAGTGGGGGTGGAGATGGAGCCGGTGGCGACGCTGTAGGAACTCGTAGGAACTCTGGGGGAGGTGGCTTCCTCAGGGTATCGCCCGCCCATCGGGGGCAACCTTGTTGGCTTGCTCGCGTAATGGTTGGCAGCACCCATGGGGGCTAGACCATTTTTTGCACCACGAAAGGACAACTGCTATGGCACTTACCTATCAGATCGAAGGGACTACCCTTCCCGTCGTCACCGTTACGCTGTCGCCGGGCGAGCGCCTCTTCTCGTCGTCGGGCGGGATGAGCTGGATGACGCAGCAGGTGGAGATGGAGACGAACAGCGGCGGCGGGCTCGGCAAAATGTTCAAGCGCGCGCTGTCGGGCGAGTCGCTCTTCATCGTGGACTACTTTGTCAACCAGGGGCGGGGCGAGGTGGCGTTTGCGGCGGAGTTCCCCGGCAAGATCGTGGACCTGACGCTGGAAGCGGGGCAGGCGATGATCGTCCAAAAGGACAGCTTCATGTGCGCGGAGAAGGGGGTGGACCTGGACATCCACTTTCGCCGCAAGTTGGGCGCGGGGCTCTTCGGCGGCGAGGGCTTCGTCCTCCAGCGGCTCACCGGCCCTGGAACCATCTTCGTCAACTTTGATGGCGAGATCGTCCAGAAAACACTGGGCCAGGGCGAGACGCTGCGCGTGGACACCGGCCACGTCGCCATGTTCGAGCCAACTGTCCAGTTCGACGTGCAGATGGTCAAGGGCTTCAAGAACATCCTGCTGGGCGGCGAGGGTCTCTTCCTCGCCACGCTGAAGGGGCCGGGGAAAGTGTGGCTCCAAACCATGCCGATGACCAAGCTCGCCAGCCGCATCGCGCAGTTCATGCCGCAGGGCGGTGGGCAGAGCGGTGGTGGCAACCTCAACCTGGGGACGTTGTTCGGCGGGGAGTAGGGAACGCTGCGCCCGCAGAACCGTGCCGCGTCATCTCAGACGCGGCACGGTTTTTGTTTTCATTGCGGCACTCCTACAATCTGTTGGCGGCTTAGGGGAGTTCAAGGAGAGAAATTGTCATGACCGTTACAACCTATCGCCGTCTCATCGTTGAAGGACTGCAAGGGTTACCTACGGAAAGCCTCGCAGAGATAGCCGACTTTGTGCTCTTTGTGCGTCGGCGCGCCTTACAGCCCGAAGTCGTCGAGGCTGAGTTTCAAAGCGCGTTGCTTAACCTGGAAGTGAGGCAGAACAGCCGGGCCGAAGTGGCACATCTGGAAGAGGAATTTGCTGACTATGAGCGACGTTTTCCCAGAGAGTGAGTATGTGGCGGATACCATGGCTCTCGTTCTGCGTCTCGAAAGTAGGCGGATGGGAGTGCGAGCAAAGGCGATCTTTGAGCAAGCCGAGCAAGGAGTAATCCTCATTCACATTCCTGCTTTGCTCTTTGCTGAGATTCTCTACCTGTCAGAGAAGCAACGGATTACCGCTACGCTCCAAGACGTAACTACCTATTTGCAGAGACACCCCACTATCCGCGAGTATCCTTTAGACTTGGCCACAACTCGATCAGCGAGTGAGATTCTTGACATTCCAGAACTGCACGACCGTCTGATTTCAGCTACTGCGCGTGCCCTAGGCGTACCGCTGATCAGTAACGATCCTGTTATCCAGGCTTCGGCGTTTGTCGCAACCATCTGGTGACCAAGCTCGCCAGCCGCATCGCGCAGTTCATGCCGCAGGGCGGTGGGCAGAGCGGTGGTGGCAACCTCAACCTGGGGACGTTGTTCGGCGGGGAGTAGGGGCAGTTGTATCAAAAGGGAGAGCGGTCGCCCCGCGCGGGGCGACCGCTCTTTTTGTGTGGCACCTCCGCGCCCCACCCTTCCTCCCAGGTCCCGATGTCATCATTCGCGCGTTATCGCCTTGTGCCGAGACGATCTGCTATCCGCACCCTTCAAGCAGTGCCCTCACGGACAAATCTCTCCCTCGGACGCGCGGGCGTCGGTGAGGAGCTGGGTCACGGTATCGAAGGGGATGGTGGCAGGGTTGCGGAAGCGGATACAACCCTTGCCAATGTTGCTTTTGGGGAAGGCGTCGCGGTGGCTGTCCAGCACCTCCTTGCGGAGGATGTAAAGCGAGATGTACTGCTTTTGGCTGTTCCATGCGACTTCGGGCACCCCATCGCGACTGTAGCTTGGCATCCCGTAGGCCATCGATTCCTCGAACCCCTCCAATGCTTCCAGGCAGAGGGCGCGGAGCCGCTCCAGGGCGACTCTCCGCTCGGCGGGGATTTCTTCCATGTAGGCGGCTACGTTTTCGGCTTTGCTTTGCATGCTTTCCTCACGAGGTGGGAGCAGTTGAATGGAAATTGTACCATCGTACAGCCTTCGCCTCTTGATACCGCTATCGCAGGTGAGCTATACGCTTTTTGGCAGCGCCGCGCTAAAATAAAGGAGGCAGGCGTTTAACGCTCTGGTTCAAGGCTCAGCGTTCTGCGTTGTCGTTCGTTCTGCGTTGTCGTTCGTTCTGCGTTGTCGTTCGTTCTGCGTTCTGCCGCCTGCCGCCTGCCGCCTGCCGCCTTACCCGCTTTGCGGGAACCCACTGCCGCCTGCTGTCGTTCGTTCTGCGTTAGCGTTTACCCCTTGTCGGGGCTTCGGGAAGGATACTAAGGGATGCAACAAAACTGGCAGTGGGATTGGCTTTTGGATGATTGGCAAAAAGCGGTGCGTCGCTCCCTGATCCGCGCCTTCACGCGGCAGCAGATCGGCGCGCTGCGCACGCAGTGGCGCTTGGGGCAGGCGTCAAAATGGGGGCTGCTGGTGCTGCCGTTTTTCCTTCTTTTCTCCTATCTCGATCCCGAGTCAAACATCCTGCTGCTGGAGGGGATGCTCGCGTGGGGCGTCTTCGAGACAGCCTGCCTGCTGGCCCACGTCTACCTGGGGGTGCGGCACGATGTGAGCTACAGTTGGGCCTTCCACCACAGCCGCCCGCTGCTGCTGCACGGCATGGCGGCGCGCATGGACCTCAAGGTGAAGGCGCTGTTGGCCGCGCTGTACGGGATCGTCGCCCTCTCGACCCTCTTCGTCCTGCTTTGCTTTCAAACGACACGGCTTTTACCACAGAGAACACAGAGAACACAGAGGGCAAGGCAGAGGGTATGGGACCCAATCAGCCTCCCGCTTCGGCCCAACAATAAAAGCGTGGTGTCTTGACATCTCGCCCCATGCTTCGTCAAAAATAGCCTAACGGCTGAAAGCAAAATGCGGGGCGTCCGCGAAGGCGGACGCGGGTGCCCTCTGGGCGCGAAGGCCCATCAGCACGGACTTCTAGTCCGTGGCCTCCTCAATCGCCCTACCCCTCACGCCAAACAGTCGATCACCGCTACCACCTCCTTCGGCTCCGCCCGCGCGATGAGCTTGAGGGTTTGCCCGATGGGGCCGAGCGGGTCGGCGATGAGGAGCCCCTGCGCAAAGACATAGCGGTCCAACCGCGCCACGGGCTCCCCCTGTGCGGCCAGCGGCAGCGGGGCGAGCGCCTGCGCCACCCCCCACGCGGCGTCGCGGGCCCGCTCCATCTGGACGGAGACGACGAAGCGGTCGCTGAAGGTTACCAGTTGGTCCAGCATCCACATCAGCGGGGAAATCGTGCCCAGCCCGTCCTGTACCTCCTCGAATAGCTCGCCCAACAGCCGGTTGATCTCGTTGAAATCCTGCTGAAGCGGCGCAAGGTCCGCGCCAGGGCAGGCGCGGGCCGCCGCGATGCCCAGATCCAGGTTGATGTGGGCGTTCATGCCGAGCAGCAGGTGCTGGAGCACCAGCAGGTCGGGCTGCTCGCGCAGCTGAAAGGCGATCTGCCAGCTGCGGGTCGGCTGCTCGCCGCGCCGAAAGTCGCGGTAGGCCGCGAGGTAGCGATCCGCGAAGATCACATCCAGCCGCTCCATGCGCGCCCCATCCACGAAGCGCCCCGCCTCGATTCCCCGCTGCACCGCTCGCGTCACCTTGCGGTACAGCGCCGCAAAGTAGCCCAGGCGGCTCCGCTCGCGGCGGCACCCCTCTACGATCTCGTCCATCTCGTCCAGCACGTCGCGGATCGTTCGCTCGGCCATGGTCCCTCCTTTCCCCTCATTTTCTGAGTCGCGTCGCCGTGCCCCCTCTATCGACTACAACATGGGCGCAAGCATATCACAGCCGCACCGCGTGGAAAACGCGCGCGGCACCCCCGTAACGGCTTCGGGATTCGCCCGCCCCCAGCCTTCGTGCTATGCTCCGCCCCTTCCTGGAAGCACAAACGAGAACCCTATGGATTATCTGATTACCGGCGGGGCAGGCTTCATCGGCTCCCACCTGGCGGAGGCGCTGCTGGCGCGCGGGGACAGCGTCTACGTGCTGGACGACCTGTCCACCGGCAGCATCCGCAACATCGAGCCGCTGCGCGGGCACCCGCGCTTCCATTACACCATCGACTCCGCCGACAACCGCCCACTGATGGCGGAGATGGTGGACCGCGTGGACGTGATCTTCCACCTCGCCGCGTCGGTCGGGGTGCGCCTGGTGGTGGAGAACCCGGTGCGCACCCTGGAAAACAACCTGCGCCCGACCGAGGTGCTGCTGGAGCGGGCGAACAAGAAGCAGAAGCCGGTGCTGCTCGCCTCGACGAGCGAGGTGTACGGCAAGTCTGTACAAGATGCCCTTCAGCGAGGAGGATCCGTCCGCCATCGGCCCGCCCTCGCTGACGCGTTGGGGCTACGCCTGCTCCAAGCTGATGGACGAGTTTTTGGGGCTGGCCTACTGGCACGAATACGGCCTGCCGGTCGTGATCGTGCGCTACTTCAACACCGTGGGGCCGCGCCAGACTGGCCGCTACGGGATGGTCTTGCCCACCTTCGTGCGCCAGGCGCTCGCCAACCACCCCCTCACCGTGTATGGCGACGGCCAGCAGAGCCGCTGCTTCGGCTTTCGTGGGCGATGTGGTGCGCGGCACCATCGCGCTCATGGATGCGGGCAAGCCGGTATACGGCGAGATGGTCAACCTGGGCAACAATGAGGAAATAAGCATCCAGGCCCTCGCGGAGCGGGTGATCGAGCGCGCGGAGAGCCGCTCCGAGATCGCCCGGTGCCCTACGATGAGGCCTACGCCCCCGGCTTCGAGGACATGCGCCGCCGCGTCCCCGATCTGTCCAGGGCGCGTCGCCTGATCGGCTACGAGCCCCAGGTGGGGCTGGATGCGATCATCGACAGCGTGATTGACTTTTACCGGACCCACCCCTGAGGCGGCACTCGGCCCGTCTCACCCTGCCTGCACCCGAGGAGAAACTTGTTGATGGCTACCGCTGACGATTCACTGACCCCGCCATCCCACCCCGCCGACTGGGGGACCAACACCACCGCGATCCATGCGGGCGAGCCGCGCGAGGGGGCGGATGTTGCCCTTCCGATCCACCTGTCGACGACCTACTCGTTCGAGAGCGCGGAGCAGGCGGCGCACGGCTTCGCGCATGAGGGAATGCCTATCTACACGCGCTGGGGCAACCCGACGGTAGACGTACTGGGTAACAAGATGGCGGCGCTGGAGGGGGCTGAGGCGGGGCTGGCAACCGCCAAGCGGGATGGCAGCCATTTCTGTGGCGCTGCTTACCGCCCTCAAGCCGGGCGATCATCTGATCGCGACGACGGGGCTGTACAGCGCCACCTACCATCTCGCCAAAAGCGATTTGCCGCGCATGGGCATCGAGAGCACGCTGGCGGAGGCGACCGACCCCGACGCCTTTGCCGCCGCGATTCGCCCCACCACGCGCGCGATTTACCTGGAATCGCCGGGCAACCCGAGCTTTCGCCCTGAATGACCTGGCCGCCATCACGGAGATTGCGCGGGCGCATGGCCTGCTCACCCTGATTGACAACACCTTTGCCACGCCGATCAACCAGAAGCCGCACGACTTTGGCGTGGATGTGGTGCTGCACAGTGCCACCAAATACATGTGTGGTCATGGGGACGCCATGGCAGGGGGGATCACAGGCTCCGCCGACTTTGTGGGGCGCGCGCGCAAGGGGCCGCTGCGCAATTTCGGTGGCGTGCTGAGCCCCTTCAACGCGTGGCTGGTGACGCGCGGGGTGCAGACCCTGCCGCTGCGCATGGCGCGCCACAACGAGAACGCGCTCGCCCTCGCCACCTGGCTCGACGAGCACCCGTCGGTGGAGAGCGTGCGCTACCCCTTCCACCCCTCGCACCCGCAGTACGAGCTGGCGCGGCGGCAGATGACCGGCGGCGGCGGGGTGCTCACCTTTGAGCTAAAGGGCGGGCTGGAGGCGGGCAAGCGGCTGTTGAACCGCGTGCGCCTCTGCACCCTCACCGTCTCCCTGGGCGACACCAAGACCCTCATCACCCACTCGGCCAGCACCACCCACGCCTCCGTCCCGCGCGAGTTTCGCCTCGCCTCCGGCATCACCGACGGCCTCGTGCGCCTCGCCGTCGGGCTGGAAGATGTGGGTGACCTCATCGCGGACCTGGAGCAGGCGTTGGGGTGAGTTGGGTGAGTGGGTGAGTGTGAGGTGAGGGGGTGAGTTGGGTGAGGGGGTGAGGGGGTGATGAAGGTGAGGTTGGGAGCGCAGGCCGTCTCGCCCGCCTGTAACCTATCAAAATTAGAAGTTACGCAGTTGGGGAGAGAATCAGGTAGGTTTCACCCCTCAAATCAGGCTGAAGTGCGTAACTCCTCATGTAAGGAGGGTGGTTTAGAGACAGCGTCTCTACCTTTCCACTCACCCCACTCACCTTCATCACCCCCTCACCCACTCACCCCCTCACCCTCATCACCCCCTCACCCCCTCACCCACTCACCCCCTCACCCAACTCACCCAACCCCCTATGAACGCCACACCAACCCGAACCCTGGGCACCTGCGTCTATGTGCGGCGCGAGGGCGAGCGCGGCCCCGAGGTGCTGATGATGTTTCGGCACAAGGAGCCCAATCTGGGTTTGTGGGTGGCACCGGGTGGCAAGGTGGAGATGGACGAGTCGCCGCGCGAGTGTGCGCTGCGCGAGTTACACGAGGAGACGGGGCTGGTGGGGCGACATGCTCTGTTTCGGGGCCTCGTCACCGAGATTTCGCCGCTCCAGCATTGGCAGTGGCTCCTGTTTATCTATGTGGTAACCGAGTTTGAAGGCGAGGTGCGCCCCGACCTGCGCGAGGGGCGGCTGCGCTGGATTCCCGTCGCCGACCTGCCCACGCTACCCATCCCCCTGTCCGATGCGTCACTTTGGCCCTGCCGTGCTCGACCTCGCTGCGCCTTTCTACGAGGCGACGATGATCTTCGACGAGACACTCGCGCTGGTGGAGAGGCGTTGAACGGATAATGCGGAGTGCGGAGTGCGGAATGCGGAATGCGGAATGAACGGCAACGCAGGACGCAGAACGAACGGCAACGAAAAGGCAAAAGGCAAAAGGCAAAAGGCAAAGGGCAAAGGGCAAAGAGAACGGCGGGCGTTGCTTTTTTTGCTATGCCCGCCGTTGGTTAGTCGTTCGTGGTCAAGATAGGCGCTCAGATATGCTCACCCCTTGCAGCTGCTGTGCCAGAATCAGGCAATTTCTGCATCGCGGAGCAGGTGCGCAAGGCCGTCGCGCGCCTGCCGGACGTACTCCCACTGGATGCCGCCGACGGGGTTCCCCGCCCCGTAGACGAGGCTCAGGATGGCGTTGATCTGCGCGAGCGTGAGGCGCTCCGCTGTGTTGGGCTGCTCGCGCAGCTGGAGGATCAACTGGTCGCGCGCCAGGACCAGCGCGCGCTCTGCCTCCGACAGCACGGGCTTCACCGACGGGGCAGGGGTTTGGAGCGCCTCGTCGAGCTTGTGAAGCGCGCGCGTGGCGTCCTTGCTCCAGGGTGCGCCAGTCATGAGTCGCCCCCGTCGCCTGTAAGCTCCGCCACATGCTCCGGCTGCGCGAGCCCGAAGTACAGCGTTGGGAGCTGCGCCGACGCGTTGCCCGCCAGCACCAGGACGGCGCGCAGCGCAAAGCCGCCCGCCAGCGTCGAGAGCGCGGTCAGCCGCGCCAGCCAGGGGCGATGCGTGGCGCTTGTCAGTTGGACGAGGTGGCCCACGATGCGGCACGAGCAGCCCCAGCCCCCACGCCCCGCCCCAATAGGCGAGCGCCCGCTTCGGCTCGTCGAGGGGCGCTGCCACGCCGCGCGCGCGCATCGCCCGCTCGTTGCGGAGCGAGGCGACCAACTCGACCAGCGCGGCCACCAGCGACAGGCGCTCCAGCCGGTGGCGCGTGTCAAGCGGCGCGCGCACCGCTTCCAGCACGAGCGAGAGCGCGGCTGTCGCGTTGCTCATCGCGGCACTGGCAAAGAGCATCGGCAGGGGGCGGCGGGCGGCGGCCCAGAGCGGGATGCTCGTGGCGGTCAGCACGGTGGCGGTGTAGACAGTCATCATCGCCCCGGCGAGCGCGGCGGGCAGGCCGAGCCAGCGCGCCCAGCGCTCGCCCGCGCGCACACCGAGAAACTGCGCGGCCCCCTCCGCCAGGGCGCTCAGCGCCGAAAAGAAGCTGAACGTGACCAGCGTCCAGGTGCCGAAGGAGAGCGGCGAGCTTTTGCGGAAGATGCGCAGCATGTTGTAAAAGCGCTGCGGGGTGTGCAGGTCCGCTATCAGGAAGATGGGGCTGAGCGACGCGCCGAGCAGCGCCATGTAGCGCCCCGCGCGCACCAGCACGCGATCCCGCTCGCGACCGACCCCGTCCACCACAGCGGCGATGATGGCCGATGCCCCCGCCACGCCGCCGATCAGAAAGTAAACAGCAATCAGCCAGCCGTAGATGCTCGGCTTAAGGGCGGGGGTGCCGTAGTAATCTTCCCCCTCGTAGCGGCGCGTGGCGACGAGCCCGCGCTGTTTTTTTGCCTGCCGCCCGTAGGGCGCTCGTTCCTGCTCGCTCATGGAGGGTCCTTTGGGGTAATTGGGAAAACAGAGGACGGAGAACGGAGAATGGAGAATGGAAAATGGAAAATGGAAGGTGGAAAATGGAAAAGAACAGGAGTAGTGCTTCGTAGTTTTAAAGGATCGTAAACCTCATCAGGGTTAAAAGAATTAGATAAAAAGGTTCGTAGTACCGGCTTTAGCCGGTCAGGATTGGTCACTTCCGCCTGAAGGCGGAACTACAAACCTCCATTCTCCATTCTCCATTCTCCATTTTCCCTCGTTCTGCGTCGGTGTTCGTTCTCTTACTCAGCCTTAAAGGCCACGACAGCGGCCACGGTCAGCCCGGCGATGGTTGCCAGCCCGGAGAGTAGGCCGGAGCGGACGCGGCTGGCGGGGCGCGTGGGCGCGGCCGGCAGGTTGTACACCTCCGGCGGCTCCATCAGCAGGAAGAAGGCGTTCAAATTCTCGATGCCGCCGGTGGCGCCCGGCGTGTCCGGCGCGCCGTACAGGTAGGCGCTCGCCACACCGAGGCGTGCAGGATTCGCACCCGCTGCGCCCGCACCTGAAGCTCGTCCAGCTCGCCAAACTGGATCGAATCGGTCGGGCACGCCTTGGCGCAGGCCGGCTCCAGCCCGCCCTTCAGGCGGTCGTAGCAGAGCGTGCACTTGTGCGCCTTGCCGTCGTCGCATGTTCAGCTCGACCACGCCGAACGGGCAGGCCGGCACGCAGTAGCCGCAGCCGTTGCAGATGTCCTGCTGCACGACCACCGTGTCGAACTCGGTGCGGAAGAGCGCGCCGGTCGGGCAGGCCTCCAGGCAGGGCGCCGGGCTCGCAGTGCTTGCAGACGTCGCTCATCATCAGCCAGTTGCTCTGGAACGGCTGCATCGCCGTGGCGCGCTCGCCGCGCCGGGCTCGAATCTGCTCGACGAACGCGACGTGCCGCCAGGTCGTCGCGCCGAGAGTCGCCGGTGTTGTCGTAGCTCATGCCGGTCAGGCCGATGTTGTCGGCCGGCAGCGCGTTCCACTCCTTGCACGCCACCTCGCACGCCTTGCAGCCGATGCACAGCGTCGTGTCGGTGAAGAAGCCGTAGCGTCGGCCCGGCTCAATCGTCGCCCCGGCCGTCAGCTCCGACTCGTTCGCGATCGGCCCCGGCAGATCGAGTCGGGTACTCGAGCGCGCGTGCGGTGGACGGCAGCGGGTGACTCGGGGATGGACATCGGTTGACATTGCGTCCATGATGCGTTGCGACAGTGCCCATTGGAGCGAGCCGTTCGATCGCATCCGCGTCGCGATTCCGCGTCCGCTTGCGCAGGTTGCAGGTGAACGCCTTGCCCTCATGGATGGTGGTGTTCGGGTCGCCGACGATGGCGGTCAGGACGTTGGCGATGTCGCCGGTGGCGTAGCCTTCCCAGCCGAAGTGCCAGGGCATGCCGATCTGGTAGACGCGCCGCCCGTCGATGGTCGAAGCGGGCGCAGCCGCTCGGTCACCAGCGCGCGCGTCTCGATCTCGCCGCGCGCCGTCGAGAGCACCACCCAGTCGAGGTTGCTGCGATTCCCTTCTCGCGCGCCAGCTCAGGCGGGATCTCGACGAACGCCTTCCGGCTGCAGCTCGGCCGTGGAGGGCACCAGGCGCGTCGGGATGCCGCCGGAGTGATGCTCGGTCAGGCGGTAGGTGGTCAGCACGTAGGGGTAAGCGCGGGTCGCCGACCGCGTGGTACGGGTTGTCCGGCGCGCTCCCACGTCTTGGCGGCCGGGTTGTCCTGCTGCGCGTAGAGCGGGTTGCGCGCGGGCGACTCGACCGGCTCGTAGTGGGTCGGGCAGCGGCCCGTCCTTGCAGGCCGGAGGGCACGAAGAGCGCAGCCTTGCCATCGGCGATCATGATGAAGGGCGACTGCCCGTCGATGCGCGTCCATGCCGCGTCGGCTTCTGCGACCAGTCGGGCGTGATAGCCCGGCGGCTTGTCGGCGGGAAATCCAGCGTTGTCCGGGACTGGCCCAGCTGCCCTGCGCCTCGTCCCACCAGACGTAGCGTCTTGCGCTCCGACCAGGGCTTGCCCTCGGGGTCGGCGGAGGCGCGGTTGTACAGCAGTGCGGCGGTTGGCGGGCCAGGCGAAGCCCCAGTCCAGGTGGGTGCCCGGCCCGTCCGGGCCGTCCGCCACCCGCGAGCGGGCGCGGTTGTGTCCGCTCGCGGGATAGACGCCGCTGTAGATCCAGCAGCCGCAGGCGGTGGAGCCGTCGTCCTTGAGGTCGTTGAAGCCGGACAGCTGCTGCGCGCTCCGGCCACGTGTAGCCGTTGATCTCCTTCAGCACCGCCTCGGCCGAGGGCTCGTCGAGCGGGCCGTGCGTCGGGTAGTCCCAGGTCAGGTTGCGGATCGGCGCGTCCTGCGGCGCGTCGCTGTCGGCGTAGAGCTCCTTGAGCCGCCTGCCGAGATGGTAGACGAACCACAGTCTCGGAGCGGCTGTCGCCCGGCGGCTCGACCACCTTGTCGTGCCACTGGATCAGCCGGTGGGTGTTGGTGAAGGTGCCTTCCTTTTCGCCCGGCAGGGCGGCCGGCAGCAAGAACATCTCGGTCTCGATCTCCTCCGGGCGCAGCTCGCCGCTGCTCGACCTCGGGCGACTTGTACCAGAAGGAGGCGGTCTCGTTCTCGAAGATGTCGCGCACGACCATCCACTCGAGATTGGCGAGCGCCTTGCGGATCAGGCGTGCTGTTGCTGCCCGCCGACGACCGGGTTCTGGCCGAGCAGGAGCAGCCCGCGGATCGTGCCGTCGTCCATGGCGAGCGTCATCGGGCAGCTGCGAGTGGTCGCCGATGATCTTCGGCACCCAGTTGTAGCCCCAACTCGTTCGCCTCGGTCGCGTTGCTCGCCGTACCAGGCGTGCAGCAGGCTGACGACGTACTTCGGGAAGTTGTGCCACCAGCCGGTCGGCACCGTGCTCGTTCTCGACAGGTAGTCGTCGAATGTCGATGGCGCGGCTTGGGCGTTGGGGCTGGGGCAGGTAGCCGGGCAGCAGGTTGTACAGCGTCGGGATGTCGGTGCTGCCCTGGATGCGGCAGTGGCCGCGCAGGGCGAGGATGCCGCCGCCGGGCCGCCCGATGTTGCCGAGCAGCGCCTGGATGATCGCCGCGGCGCGGATCATCTGCACGCCGGTGGTGTGGTGGGTCCAGCCGACGGCGTAGCACCAGGCGGCGGTGCGCTCGCGGCCGGAGTTGCGGGCGATGCGCGTCGGCGACCTGCAGGAAGGTCGTCCTGCGGGCAGCCGGTGACGCGCTCGACCATCTCCGGGGTGTAGGCGGCGTAGTGGCGCCGCAGGATCTGGTAGACGCAGTTCGGGTGCTGGAGCGTGGGGTCGCGCTGGCGGCGGTCCTGTTGCTGGAACGCCTGCCCCTGCTCGCGCGCCTTTCTTTTCCGCTTGTGTAGTAATGCTCGGCCAGCGAGGAGGGGAAGATGCCGCCCTTGTACTGCCAGGTGTCGACAGTAGTAGGCGCTGCTCGTGCTCGTCCCAGCCGGAGAAGAGGCCGTCCAGCTCGCTGGCGTCCTGGAAGTCCGTCCTCGATGATGATCGACAGGTTGGTGTAGTTGAGCACGTACTCGCGGAACCAGAGATCGTTTTCCAGCACGTAGCGGATGATGCCGCCGAGGAAGGCGATGTCGGTGCCCGGCGCGGATCGGCGCGTAGATGTCGGCCAGCGCCGAGGTGCGCGTGAAGCGCGGGTCGACGTGGATGATCGTCGCGCCCCTCTCCTTGGCCTGCATCACGAAGCGGAAGGCGATCGGGTGGTTCTCGGCCATGTTGGAGCCCATGATCACCACGCAATCGGCATTGGCCAGGTCCCACTGCGGCGTCGTCGCCGCGCCGCGCCCGAAACGTGGCGCCCAGACTGGGCACCGAGGAGCTGTGTCATATGCGGGCCTGGTTCTCGACCCAGACCATGCCCAGGCCGCCGGCCAACAGCTTCTTGATCAGGTAGTTTTCTTCGTTGTCGAGCGTCGCGCCGCCCAGCGAGGCGATCGCCAGGGTGTGGTTCACCGTGCTCCCGTCGGGCAGCTCGCTGCACGAAGGTCTCGTCGCGCGTGCGCTTGACCAGCTGCGCGATGCGCTCCATCGCCCACTCCAGCGGCATCTCCTCCCACTCGGTCGGCGCACGGGCGCGCGGTACTTCACCGTGGTCAGCCGCTGCGGGTTGTTCACCCAGCCGAAGGTGGCCGCGCCCTTCGGGCAGAGCGTGCCCTGGTTGATCGGGCTGCGCGGGTCGCCCTCGATGTGGATGATGTTGTCGCCCTTGGCGTAGACCAGCTGCGCGCAGCCGACCGCGCAGTAGGGGCAGATGCTCGTGCCGACCCGGTCCGCCTCTTCCAGGCGCGGGCGCAGCTGGCGCGAGTGCTCGGTCTGCGCGGCCTCGCGCGAGGGGTCTTTGCCGCGCAGTTGGTCCAGCAGCGCCCAATCGTCGAGCACCGTTTGGAAGCGTTGCCAGGCGGTTTTTTTGGGGGTGATCATCCGCGATGCTCCTGGAGAGTAGAGATTGGAGATTGGAGATTGAAGATTGTTGGATCAGAACAGGCAATGGGGGAGGGAAGGTGCGCTAGTCGTCGCGCCCAGGGGATCGACGGCGTGGGCCACACCCGAGGCGAGGTTGGGCTCGCCCTGGTAGCGGACCACTACCCGCTGTTGCTGGGCCATATAGCGCAGCAAATCGCCCACCGTGGTGGAGGCGTGATTGTCAAGCGTGAGCAGCAGGCTCTGTCCCCCCGCCGTTTGAAGGCGAAAGCGTTCCTCCTGCACCAGCAGGATGTGGCCGCGCGCTGTCTTGGTAGCTTGCTTGGTGGAGGCCACGCTTGCCCTTTCTCTGGATTAACGTATCAAAGAAGACGCGGGGGAGGGTCAAACCCTAACACAATCTGGGAGGGTTGTCTATTTCAATAATAGCACATGGTTTGCTCCCTGCTCCGCGCCCACTCGCGTCGATTTTTGCGCGAATCTGGTGGCAAGGAAGTTGTTATAGCTGCTACACTCGCCCGCTATCTGGATTTAAAGTAGGGTTGACTTCTTTGCAGAAGTTCCGTTAGAATAGCGCCCATCCCGTATCCTCGTTTGTTCTATTTCCACGATGTCGCTTGCTGTACCACGTTGGGCTCGTCGTTGTATCCTTCGAATGCTTTCGACATCGTACCCATTCCACGTTTGCGTTCTTCTGTCTGAAACCATCTGCTTGGCAGGACAATGCTTCTCAATGGTTTCCCCGCCGCTGGTCGTGCCCGTCCTACACTGATCCTACTTCATTTGAAAAGGAGCAACGATGACACACACCATTACACGCCGTGCTCTACTTCGCGGTGCCATGGCGGGCACTGCCGTGGGGGGGCTCGCGGGTTTGGGCGCTGACCTCCGCCCAAAGGTGGCGAAGGCGCAGGACAGTCGGATTCGGAACGCCAAGGTGCACCCCAGCGTCTGCCCCTACTGCGCGGTCGGCTGTGGGCTCCTGGTCCATACGGTGGGGGACAAGATCGTCAACATCGAGGGGAACCCGGATAGTCCCGTCAACTAGGGCAACCTCTGCCCGAAGGGTGCCGCTACCTTCCAGCTTCACATCAACCCCAACCGCCTCACCAAGGTGCTGCACCGTGCGCCCGGCGCTACCGAGTGGGAGGTGTGGGAGCTGGACCGGGCGATGGATCGCGTGGCCGAACTGGTCAAGCAGACGCGCGACGAGACCTTCCAGGAAGTGATCCAGGTGCGCGACTCCAAGGGCGAGATCAAGGAGCGGCGCGTCAACTCGACCACCTCCATCTTCTCGCTCGGCGGCGCGACGATGGACAACGAGTGGAACCACCTCCAGCAGAAGCTGCTGCGCGGGCTGGGGATCGTCGCCATCGAGAACCAGGCCCGCATATGACACAGCTCCTCGTGTCCCCGGTCTGGGGGTACGACTCGGACGTGGCGCCGCCACGATGTACGCGGGCAGCCTGGTCGATGCCGACTCCATCATCATCATGGGCTCCAACATGGCGGAGTGCCACCCGGTGGCGTTCCGCTGGGTGATGCAGGCCAAGCTCAAGGGCGCCAAGATGATCCATGTCGACCCGCGCTTCACGCGCACCTCGGCGGTGGCCGACGTCTACGCGCCGATCCGCGCGGGCTCGGACATCGCCTTCCTTGGTGGGCTGATCCGCTACATGATCGAGAACGACAAGTACTTCCGCGAGTACGTCGTCAACTACACCAACGCCTCGACCATCATCAACGAGGAGTTTCAGGACACCGAGGAGCTGGATGGGGTCTTCTCCGGCCTGATGGAGTACAAGGGCGAGCCGCTCAACGGCTTCCTCGCCCAGTACGACAACAAGACCTGGCAGTACGTGCGTGGCGAGGTCGGCGACCAGGGCCGTGCTGCCGCCACTGCCCAGATCGGGCGAGCAGGAAGTCGAGTCAGGCAACGCGAGCGCGGAGGAAGAGCCGGCAGGTGCCGGACGGCCCGCCGTTCGACCCACCTGGTCGAAGTCCCTGCGCCAGCCGCTGCCGCCCCTGCGCGACGAGACGCTGCAAGACCCGCGCACCGTCTTCCAGATCGTTCGCCGCCACTTTGCGCGCTACACCCCGGAGATGGTCGAGCGGGTGACCGGCTGCCCGCAGGAGACCTTCCTGAAGGTGGCCGAGATCGCTGGCGGACAACTCGGGGCCGGAGCGCACCATCTCCTTCTGCTACGCCGTCGCCTGGACGCAGCACACCACCGGCCCGCAGATGATTTCGCTGCTGCGCGCTGCTCCAACTGCTGCTCGGCAACATGGGGCGGCCCGGCGGCGGCATCATGGCGCTGCGCGGCCACGCCACGATCCAGGGCTCCACCGACATCCCCACCCTCTACCACAGCATCCACGGCTACATGGCCGCGCCGAGCGCCCTGAAGAACGCACGAGACGCTGCAAGACTACCTGGGCACCGAGACGCTGCCGACCGAGCTACTGGGCCAACATGCCCAAGTTCATGGTCAGCTACCTGAAGTCGATGTACGGCGCGAGCGGCCACGGCGGAGAACGATTTTGGCTACGACTGGCACCCCAGAATCTACGGGCGACCACTCGCACATGCCGATGATGGTCGCCATGGCGGAGGGCACAGGTCAAGGGGATGTTCTGCATGGGGCAGAACCCGGCCACCTCGCTGAACGGTGGCCTACAGCGTCGCGCGCTGGCGAAGCTCGACTGGCTCGTCGTCAAGGACAACTTCGAGACGGAGACCGCCGCCTTCTGGTACGCCGCGCCCGAGGTGCGGAACGGCGAGATGCGCGCGGAAGATATCCAGACCGAGGTCTTCCTCTTCCCCTCCGCGCAGATCGCCGAGATGGAGGGCACCTTCACCAACACCCAGCGCTGGGTGCAGTGGCACGACAAGGCGGCGGACCCGCCCGGCGACTGCCGCTCCGACGCCTGGTTTACCCACCAGCTGGCCCTGCGCCTGAAAAAGCTCTACGCCGACAGCGACCTGCCGCGCGACCAGGGCTTCAAGGCGCTGATCTGGGACTTCGACTACGCTGAGGGGGAGTACCCCGCCGACACCCGCATCCAGGCGAGCCGGACGCCCACAAGATCCTCAAGGAGATCAACGGCTACTACTCGCGACGATCCCGCGACCGCACCTGCCCAGCTTCGCCGAGCTCAAGGACGACGGCTCGACCACTGTGCGCCTCCTGGATCTACTGCGGCATCTACCCGAGCCCGGAAGAGAACCGCGCCGCGAACCGCAAGGCCGACCCCGACGACAGCCCGGGCAGCCACCTCGGCTGGGCCTATGCCTGGCCCGCGAACCGCCGCATCCTCTACAACCGCGCCTCGGCCCGCCCCGACGGGCAGCCCTGGAGCGAGCGCAAGAAGTGGGTCTGGTGGGATGGCGCGGAGTGGACCGGCTACGACGTGCCCGACTTCCCGACAAGCCAAGGCGCCGGACACCCCCGCCGACCCGAACGGCATCGGCCTGGACGCGCACTCCGGCACCGACCCCTTCATCATGAAGGCGGACGGGCGCGGCTGGCTTTACGCCCCGACCGGGCTGGTGGACGGGCCGCTGCCGACCCACTACGAGGCCCTCGAGTCGCCGATCCAGAACCCGCTCTACGGGCAGCAGATCAACCCCGTGCTGAAGTACTGGGACGTGCCGGGCAACGCGGCTGGCCGAGCTTCGGCGACCCGCGCTTCCCCTATCGTCATCACCACCTACCGCCTGACCGAGCACCACCTGTCCGGCGTGATGAGCCGCTGGCTGCCCTGGCTGGCCGAGCTACAGCCGGAGCTGTTCGTCGAGATGAGCCCGGAGCTGGCGGGCGAGAAGGGCATCAGCAACCTGGACTGGGTCGCAGTCACGCACCGCGCGCGGCACGATCCGCGCCAAGGCGCTGGTCACGCGCCGGATGCGCCCGCTCACGGTCGATGGCAGGTCGATCCACCAGGTCGGGATGCCCTGGCACTGGGGCTACATGGGGGTCGTGACCGGCGACGTGGCCAACGACCTGACCGCGCTGGTCGGCGACCCGAACGTATCGATCCACGAAGGCAAGTCCTTCATGTGCAACGTCGAGAAAGCATAGGGGGACACCATGGCAGAAGCAATGGGCTTCTTCACCGACACTACCGTCTGCATCGGCTGCAAGGCGTGCGAGGTTGCCTGCAAGGAGTGGAACCAGCTGCCGGCCACCAACGGCGGGGAGAACACGCTCAGCGGCGACAGCTACGACAACACCCGCACGCCTCGACGGCATCCACTGGCGGCACGTGCAATTCATCGAGCAGTTCGACGAGACGCGCACCAGATGGCGCGCTGGCTGCTGATGAGCGATGTCTGCAAGCATTGCGTCCAGCGCGGGCTGCCTGGAAGTGTGCCCGACCGGCGCGATCATCCGCACCGAGTTCGACACGGTGGTCATCCAATCCGATGTGTGCAACGGCTGCCGCGACTGCATCGGCGCGTGCCCCTTCGGGGTGATCGAGGTCAACCCGGTGACGCACACCGCGCAGAAGTGCACGCTCTGCTACGACCGCCTTCAGGTGGGGCTGGAGCCCGCGTGCGCCAAGGCGTGCCCCACCGACTCGATCCAGTTTCGGCTCGATGGCGGAGCTGATCCCGCTGGCGCAGCAGCGGGTGAGCACCCTGCACGACCTTGGGCGCAACGATGCGTACCTGTACGGGGTGCCAGGCGACGGGTACACGGAGGAGTTGGGCGGGCTGAACGCCTTCTTCCTGCTGGTCGACCGCCCCGAGGTGTACAACCTGCCGACCAAGCCGCGCATGCCCTCGCGCAACCTACTGCCCAGCTCGATCTTGTCAGCGGCGGGGGCGGCGGCGCTCGCGTTCCTGGGGATGCTCGGTTTCCGGCAGCGGCGGATGGAACAGCTTCACAATGGCGAAATGGAATAGGAGGATTTCCTGATGCCCGATACCTTCTTTACCGCATCGCCCGGCTGGCACTGGCTGGTCGTCGTCTACTTCTTTCTGGGTGGCCTTGCGGCAGGCAGCTTTTTCCTGGCGGCGATGGTGGACCTTCTCGGCAACGAGCAGGACAGACCGCTCGCGCGGCTGGGCTACTACACCTCCATCCTCATCCTCCTGCCCGCTGCCCCGCTGCTCATCCTCGACCTGAACCGCCCGGAGCGCTTCTGGCACATGCTTTTCCAGTCGGAGCGCTTCCCGCTACCCATGTTCAAGTGGTGGTCGCCGATGTCGGTGGGCTCCTGGGCGCTCTCGATTTTTGGCGCGGTGGCGCTGCTGATGGCGCTGGCCGCGCTGCGCTGAGGAGAACGAGCGCTTCCGATGGGCTCCCCTGGGGCTGCTGCGGCAGGGCGTGTTGAAGGTCCTCGTCCTTTTCCTCGGTGCCAGCGTCGCCTTCTTTATCGCCAGCTACACCGGCGTGCTCCTCAGCGTGACGAACCGTCCTATCTGGGCCGACACCCCGCTGCTGGGCCTGCTCTTCCTGATCTCCGCGGCCTCGACCTCGGCGGCGCTGCTGCTGCTGCTCAGCCGCATACGGGGGCGGGTCGCGCCCGCCTCCATCGCCTGGCTGAAGTGGCTGGACAGTTGGGCGCTGATCCTGGAGCTTGTGGTGCTGATCGCCGTGGTCATCTCGCTCGGCTCGGTGGCGGGGGTGTGGATGAGCGCGTGGGGGGTGCTGCTGCTCGTCGGCGTGGTGCTCGTCGGCATCGCGCTGCCGCTGCTGCTGCACTGGCGCTCGCACCTACTTGGCAACCTGACCACGCCCGCGGCGGCGCTGCTGGTGCTAGTCGGCGGCTTTATTCTGCGCTCGGTCATCATCCTGTCGTCCGAGCATGTGGGGGAGGTAACCGCATGGCTCATAAGATAAAATCGCGGCTCGCGCTGGTGCTGCTGCTGGGCACGCTGCTGCTCGCGGGCTGCGGCCCGGAAGCCTCGCGCACGCGCGGCGGCGGGCTGGGGGGCGACATCGGCAACCGCGACCCCAACTCCCCCGTGGAGTTTCACGGGGAGACCGACCCGAGCTGGGACACCCCCATCATGGGCCAGGGCAGCGAACTGGAGGAGCGGTTGAACCCCAACTCGGTGGAGGAGCCGGAGGGCGGACAAGAGGCGGGGCAGGAGGGAGACGAGTGAGTGTCTCCCCGCTGGACCGGCTCGCGGCGCTTGCCAAGAGCGACCCGACCGTCGCGCCGCTGGTGGCCCTTCAGCTAAGCGCCTTTCACGCGGCGGTTGCGCCCTTCTGGGCGGACAGCATCCCCTTCCTTCAGCGGGATCGGCTGGACGCAGGCGCGCCGCTGCTGCACCACGCGCGCCTCCAGGTGGACGCGGAGCGGCTGCTGAGCCTGCTCCGCGAGCTGGCAGCGGTGGCGGAGCAGCAGCAGGTTCCCCATGTGGCGGCCCTGCGCGACGCTCTGGGCGGGGGGGTGCGGCGTGCCCCGTCGCGCCTGGACCCCCTCGCGCTGCTCCAGGCGAGCCTCGTCGGGGACGAGCCGACGCTGGAAGCGCTGGCGGGCGGCGCGGGGGTGGAGATGCCGCTGCTCGTGACGATTGCCGCCGTTGCCAGCCTGCCGCTGCTCCAAACCATCGGGCGGGAGGCCGCGCCGCTCGTCCGGGAGACACAGTGGGACGCGGGCTTCTGCCCGATCTGCGCGGCGTGGCCGCTGCTGGCGGAGCTGCGCGGCCTGGAGCGGCGGCGCTGGCTGCGCTGCGGGCGCTGCGGGAGTGGCTGGGCCTTCCCGCACAGCGGCTGTAGCTTTTGCGACAACCGCGACCACCGCACCCTCGGCTACCTGGCAGCGGAGGGACAGCACGAGAGCCAGCAGGCGGCGACCTGCGAGCGCTGCCACAATTACCTGAAAAGCTTTGCGACGATCTCGCCGCTCGGGCCCGAGGAGGTCGTGACGCGCGATTTGAGCACCGTCGAGTTGGACGTTGCCGCGCTGGAGCAGGGCTACGGTCGCCCCGCCGCGCTCGGCTTCCCGCTGGAGGTGGCCGTGGTGGCGCTGGAGCGCCGATTTGGGTGGTTGCCATGGGGACGATGAGCGATAGAGCGGAGCGGGTCCGGCCCGGCGACTTCAGCCGCCAGCTGTTGCAGGCGATGGAGGCGTCGGAGGGGCGGCGCAAGCGGCGCAAGCGCGACACGACCCCCGACAAGATCGGGATGGACATCAAGCGCGACCTGCTGGAGCGGGCGGTGGAGGAGGACCCCTCGCCGGAGGGGTTCGAGGGCTGGCTGCTGGAGCAGGTGATCCGCATGCCAATCGGCAGCGGGCCGGTGCGGGCGCTCTGCATCCAGATTCTCGACGAGTACCGCGTCGCCATGTACGACCCGCACTTTCGTAGCTGGCTCGTCGCGGGGGCCCCGAGCGCCGATGCCGACGGCCCAGCCAGCGCCGTGCAGGAGGACGAGGGGCCAAGCTGTGCCCCTGGCGCGTGACTTCTTGACCCGATTCCCTACAAACGCAAAGAGGTCACAGGGTGCCAAAGCAACATGTCGGCACCCTGTGACCTCTCTTCTTCGCTGGGCAGCGCCTTTTTTGGCGAGCGCAGCGACCAGTTTAGGAGACTTCGATGAGCGACGACCCATTTTACCAGGACCTGCGCCGCTTCCTCAAGCGCTTCGGGGTGACCGCCCAGCAGGAAATCGAGGAGGCGGTGCGGGTCGCCCGCGCGGCGGGCACGCTGGACGAGGCGGAGCCGCTGCTCGCCCGCGCCCACCTCACCGTGGCGGGCCTTGAGCTTGACCTCACCATCGAGCAGGAGATCAGGCTGGGGTGAGAAAATAGAGAGCAGAAAATAGCGGGGGGGTAGGGCTGGGTGCGCGGCGTAGGACGTGCTTTGGTGTCATTCGTTCTGCGCGCCCGCCGAGGGTTACGCTGCCAACGGCAGGCGGCTCCACCCCCGGCTACCGATTGTCGCCACCCGCTGCGCGGGTTCTACGGCGCGCCATTGTCGTGCGTTGTGCCGCCTGCTGCCTTACCCACTCCGTGGGAACCCACTGCCGCCTGCCGCCTGCCGTCCGTTCTGCCGCCTTACCCGCTTTGCGGGAACCCACTGCCGCCTGCCGCCTGCTGCCGTGCTGCCTGCTCGCCTGCTGCCTGCTGTCGTTTGCCGCCTGCTGCCTGCCGTCGTTCGTTCTGCGTTTAGGCGTGCAAAGCGCATAAAAAAACAGTGGCTCGACCTCCCCCGAGAGTCGAGCCATTGTTCTTGTGAGTGCGCGTCCCCCAACGCGCGGATAGTGTCTGCTTTTGATAAAAGCAATGGCTGTGCCACGGTTACCCCTCGTAAGATTACGCGCGGAGCCGTTGCGGGGCCGTTCCACCTTACCACCTTTCCCTAAGGATAAACCATGGATTACTCAGAGTTTCAGCACATCTTGTTTGAGCGCCGCGAGCCGAATATCCTCTGGATGACCCTGAACCGCCCCGATGTGCTCAACGCGGCGGACCGCCGCCTCCACACCGAGTTGGTCGAGGTGTGGAAAACCATCGGGCGCGATCCCTCGGTGCGGGTCGCCGTGGTGACCGGCGCGGGGCGTGCCTTCTCGGCGGGGGGCGATCTGAAATTGGTCGAGGAGGCGGCGGGCGAGTACGACGAGATCGTTCGCATCCTGGAAGAGGCGCGCGAGTTGGTCTACAACATGCTGCACTGCCCAACCCCCATCGTGTCGGCGATCAACGGGGCGGCGGTGGGGGCGGGGCTGGTCGTGGCGCTGCTGGCGGACATCAGCATCGCGGCGGAGGGGGCGCGCCTGTCGGACGGGCACGTGCGGATGGGGGTCGCGGCGGGGGATCACGCGGCGGTCATCTGGCCGCTGCTGTGCGGCATGGCAAAATCCAAGTATTACCTGATGATGAGCGAGTTTGTGAGCGGCGCGGAAGCGGAGCGCATCGGGCTGGTGAGCCTCTGCGTGCCGGACGAGCAGCTCCACGAGCGGGCAATGGAGGTGGCGACGCGGTTGGCGACGGGGCCGCGCCACGCGATCCGTTTCACCAAGCGCGCCCTCAACCAATGGCTCCTCCAGGCAGGCCCCATCTTTGACCACTCGCTCGCCCTGGAAATGCTGGGCTTCTTTTCCGACGACATGCGCGAGGGGGTCGCGGGGCTGCGCGAGCGCCGCCAGCCGCGCTTCCCGTCCAACGAGGCGGAGTAGGACGCGGAACGCAGAACGAACGGCAGCAGGCGGCAGGCGGCAGAACGCAGAACGTAGAATGCAGAATGCGGAATGCGGAATGACGGCGAACGGTTTGAACCACGGAGACACGGAGGACACGGAGACGGCAGAGCGATGATTTGCTCACCCCCTCACCTTCATCACCCCCTCACCTTCATCACCCCCTCACCTTCATCACCCCCTCGCCCACGCTTGCCAGTGCCTGGGCGAGCCACTACCATATTTCGCTACAGCACTCGTGGAAGAAAGGGATAAACAGGATGCAACTTTGGGGTGGGCGGTACCAGGGCGGGCCAGATCAGGCAATGCACGAGCTGAATCGCTCGATAGGCTTTGACCAGCGGCTCTGGAAGGCCGATCTGGAGGGGTCGATTGCGTGGGCGCGCGAGCTGCGCAAGGCGGGGCTGCTGACCGGCGAGGAGGTAGCGGCGATTGTCGAGGGGTTGCGCCAGGTGATGGCGGAGTGGGGCGCGGGAACCTTCCGCATCCAGGCGCAGGACGAGGACATCCACTCCGCCAACGAGCGGCGGCTGACGGAAATGATCGGCGACGCGGCGGGGAAGCTACACACGGGGCGCAGCCGCAACGATCAGGTGGCAACCGACCTGCGCCTGTACCTGCGCGAGGAGCAGGCCAAGCTGGGCGAGGAGCTTCGCGCGATGCAGCAGGCGCTGGTAGAGCAAGCGGAGAAAGGGATCGAGCTGATCATGCCCGGCTACACGCACCTGCAACAGGCGCAGCCGATCCGCTGGAGCCACTGGCTGCTGCAATGGGTGTGGATGCTGGGGCGCGACCGCGAGCGGCTGGGCGAGGCGGCGCGCCGCACGAACCAGTCGCCGTTGGGGAGCGGCGCGCTGGCGGGCAACAGCCTCGCGCTGGACCGCGACAACATCGCGGCGGTGCTCGGCTTTGACGGGGTGATGCAGAACTCGCTCGACGCGGTGAGCGCGCGCGATTTTGTGCTGGAGACCCTGGCGGCAGCCGCCATCTTGGGCACCCACCTGAGCCGCCTCGCCGAGGATTTGATCCTCTACGCCAGCGCCGAGTTTCGCTTCGTGCGGCTCGACCCGCGCTTTACCACCGGCTCCTCGCTGATGCCGCAAAAGGCGAACCCGGACGCGCTGGAGCTGGCGCGCGGCAAGAGCGGGCGCTTGATCGGAAACCTCGTGGCGCTGCTGGCGACGGTCAAGGGGCTGCCGAGCAGCTACAACAAAGACCTACAGGAGGACAAGCAGCCCCTCTTCGATAGCCTGGACACCCTGCACGCGCTGCTCCCCGTGCTGACGGGGCTGATCGCGACGCTCAAGCCCAACGGCGAGCGGATGCGCGCCGCCCTCGACGATGCCATGCTTGCGACCGACCTAGCGGATCTTCTGGTGCGGCGCGGCATTCCTTTCCGGCAGGCGCACCACCTGATCGGGCAGGCCGTGGCGCTCGCGGAAGAGCAAGGGATTTCACTGCGCACCCTTTCCCTGGACGAGTACCGCGCGATCCACGACGCCTTCGACGAGGACGCTTTACAAGGTGTTTGACTTTGAGCACGCGGTCAACGCCAAGGAAAGCGTCGGTGGCACCGCGCGCCAGGCGGTCGAGGTGCAGCTCCGCGTGGCGCGCGCGGCGGTGGGTGGCGCGGCGAATCGCGAACCTAGCGCGCGGCGACCCGAAAAGGGAATTTAACTGCCACCAACAGGGGGTTACATCAGCGAGCCGCCAAGCGCGCCAGGGCGGAGAGTGGCAGACCTTGAGCGGGCATTGCCCTCTGTCAGCGTGTGAAGCGCACCCGCTCCACTTGCAGCGTAGGCAACGGTAGCGGCGCAGGCGGATCAACCCGGACAGGAAGCGATCGAAGCGGTTACGTTTGACGCGGCGCGCGATCCACTTGCAGCGGGGGCAAAGGATCTCGTCGCGGCTGCGTTTTTTGGTCGGCTCCGGTTTATTTGACTCGCGCATCGTTACTAATAAATCCTATGTATTTAAGAAGGGTGGTCTAGAAAAAAGCAGCAATGGCGCTGGTTGCTTAGTCAATGCTAGTTTGGTGGGTGATAGAGAAGCAGGAAGGAGGGCCGCAAGGGCGGACCCGTGGCTCATTATGATGGACTTCTATACTGAAAGCAGACAGAAAACCGGAGTTCTAGGAGGCGGTCTCAGGGCGCAAATAGTTATGTACTTCAGGCAGCGCTCGACGCCACTCGGCAACCTACGGATTTCCAAAATTCCAGTTCTCAAACTGCACGCAGTATAGTCCGTGACAATCCCTTGCCCATCGCAGCTTGACGAAGCATCAGGCTTGTAGGGTGTAGAACAGGTAAGAGCACGTAAAATACCATTACCCAGTGGGGTGAAGGGTGATAAAGATCACCTGTTAGGATCAAGCAGGAGGTTGTTTTGTCTATCTTGTCGTTTTCAGGCGTGAGCCAAGCGTTTGGCGCGTTCGATGTCTTTCAAAATCTATCGGCCAGCCTGCCCAACGACGGCAAGGTGGGCCTTGTGGGGCCGAACGGGATCGGCAAGACCACGCTGCTGCGCGTCATCGCGGGGCTAAGCGAGCCGACGGCGGGCAGCGTGCACCGCGCGCGCGGCATGCGCCTGGGCTATCTGCGCCAGGAGGCGGTGCAGGCCTTCGAGGGGCGCACCCATACCGTTTATGAGGAGATGCTGACCGTCTTCGCCGAGGTGCGCGCCCAGGAAGGGCAACTGCGCGAGATGGAAGCCACCATGAGCGATGGCACCCTCGGCGACGAGCTGCTCGCCGCCTACGGTCACGCGCAGGAGCGTTTCGAGCTGGCGGGCGGCTACGAGTACGATTTGCGCATCCAGCAGGTGCTCGACGGGCTGGGCTTTGGGCGTGACGAGTGGAACATGCCGCTCAAACATCTGAGCGGCGGGCAGATGACCCGCGCCCTGCTCGCGCGGCTGCTGCTCGAGCGGCCCGACCTTCTCATCCTTGACGAGCCGACCAACCATTTGGATGTAGACGCGGTCGAGTGGCTGGAGCACACGCTGCACAACTGGCCCGGCGCGCTCCTCGTGGTCAGCCACGACCGCTACTTTCTGGACAACGTGGTCAACCGCATCTGGGAGATGAGCCGCGCGCATATGGAGGCGTATCGCGGCAACTACAGTGCCTACGTGCAGCAGCGGCAGGAGCGGTGGGAGCGGCAGCAGCAGCTCTACGAGGCGGAGCGGGAGCGGATGGAAAAGGAGTTGGAGTTTATCCGCCGCCACATCGCGGGGCAGAACACCGATATCGCGCAGGGCAAGCTCAAGCGGCTCAGCCGCGACCTGATGGCGCTCGGCGAGTTTGGGCTGGCGGGGGTGCAGGGCAAAAACTGGTCGGAAATGGGCATCGGGCGGGTGCGCGCCTTGTCGGTGGCCGAGGCGGCGGAGCGGATCAAGGGCTTTCGCCCGCCGATCACGCGCCCGCCCCAGCTCAACATTCGCCTGGGGACGCCGAAGCGCAGCGGCGACCTTGTTCTCCAGGCGGAAGGGCTACGCATCGGTTACCCCGGCAACCCGCTCTTCGCCAGCGACGATCTGATGCTGCTGCGCGGCGACTGTGCCGCGCTGATCGGGCCAAACGGGGCGGGCAAGTCCACCTTTCTGCGTACCGTGCTGGGCCAGCAGCCGCCGCTGGCGGGCGAGGTGCGGCTGGGCGCGACCCTCCAGATTGGCTACTTTGCCCAGGCGCACGACAGCCTGAACCCGGACAACACCGTCATGGAAGAGTTGCTGCGCCATCGGCGGGGCTTCTCGGAGGGGGAGGCGCGCAACTACCTGGCGCAATACCTGTTCCGCGAGGACGACGTGTGGAAGCAGGTGCGCGCGCTGAGCGGCGGCGAGCGCGGGCGGCTGGCGCTGGCGATCCTCGCGCTTCAAGGGGCCAACTTCTTGCTGCTCGACGAGCCGACCAACCACCTCGACATCCCCGCGCAGGAGGTGCTTCAGGACGTGCTGGAGCATTTCGCGGGTACGATCCTGCTCGTCTCGCACGACCGCTACCTTGTGGCGCACCTTGCCACGCAGATCTGGGAAGTGCGCGACGGCCATCTCCATGTGTTCCGGGGCAGCTATGACGAGATGCTGCGCGACCGCGAGGCCACGCGACAGGCCCGGCAGGTACGCGCCGCGCCGGTCGCCGCGCCGGAAATCGCCAAGCCCAACGGGAAAAAAGAACTGAGCAAGGGAGAACGCCACCGCCGCGAGGAAAAGCTCGCTGGGGTGGAGGCGCAGATTCACCGCCTGGAGGCGTCGTTGGCCGAGTGGGAAGCGGCGATGCAGGCGGCGACGGAGGCGCAGCAGGTCGAGGAGATTCAGCGGCTCAGCCAGCTATACCTGAGCGGGCAGGCAAAGTTGGAGACGCTGGTAGCCGAGTGGGGCACCCTCGCCGAGGAGGTTCTGGAGTGAGGGTGACGATCCACGCGGAGCCAGCCGCGTTTTACTCGCGGGTCGAGCCGCTGCTGCTGGCGCACGAGGCGGAGCACAATCTCCACTTCAGCATCCTCCACGGGGCGCGCACCGCCCCACCGGAGCAAGCGCCCCCGCTCATGGCTACCGTCGAGGCGGGGGGTGAGGTGGTGGGCGTGGCGCTGCGCGTCGAGCCGCACCCCCTCGTTTTGTCGCGCGGGATCACGGGAAAGGCGGCGCTCGCCCTGGCCCGTGCCCTGAGCGAGCAGGGGATCGAGCTTTCTGGTGTCCTTGGCCTGACCGACTGGCGCGCACGCCTTTGCGGAAGCATGGCAGGCGGCGACTGGGCACGCATTTGAGTTGGAGCGTGCGCAGCGGGTCCACCAACTAGAGCGGGTCGCGCCGCCGCCCCCTGTGTCCGGTCACCTGCGCGCGGCGACCGCCGATGATCGCGCCTTGCTGGTGCGCTGGGCCGACGCCTTCGTGCGCGAGGCGATGGGCAGCGAGCCGGGCTTCCACGCGGAACGCACGGTGGAAGGCTACCTCCGGCGCGGCGGGCTCTACCTCTGGGAGGATCGTGAGCCGGTCACGATGGCAGTCGCGCAGGGGCCAACCCCACACGGTATTCGTATCAGCTTTGTCTACACCCCGCCCGAGCAGCGGCGGCGCGGCTACGCCAGCGCCTGCGTCGCCACCCTCAGCCAACTGCCTGCTGGACGAGGGGCGACGCTACTGCTTCCTCTTCACCGACCTCGCGAACCCTACCTCCAACCACATCTACCAGACCATCGGCTATCGGCCCTGTCGCCGATATGGCGAGCTATACCTTCGACAGCTGTCGGTAAATTGCTCTATGCGCTCCGGTAGGCTACACTTTGCCTCTAGCTTATTGTGAATCTGACACGAAGGAGTCGCTTGTGAGTGACGCAATGCCGATTGAGGAGAGCATCCTTTACACTGATTTTTATCAGCTGACGATGGCGCAGGTTTATTTTCGGATGGGGCTGCACGAGCGGCCCGCGCGCTTCGAGCACTTTTTCCGCAGCAACCCCGACTATGGCGCGCACAAGGCAGGCTTCTGCGTGGCGGCGGGCATGGCCGACCTGCTGGCGTGGATGCAGCAGGTGCGCTTCGGGGCGCGCGAGATCGAGGCGCTGCGGGCGCAGCGGGACAGCGAGGGCAACGCGCTGTTTGGCGAGGATTTTCTGGCGTGGCTGGCGGCGGAGGGGAATTTCAGTCGGATCACCATCGAGGCGATCCCCGAGGGGCGCGTGGTTCATCCTAGCGTGCCGCTCACTGTGGTCACGGGGCCACTTGCGATGGCGCAGATTTTGGAAACGGCACTGCTGAACACCCTTAACTTCGCCACGCTGATCGCCACCAAGGCGGCGCGGGTCCGCGAGAGCGCGGGCGCGGCCACCGTGATGGAATTTGGGTTGCGGCGCGCGCAGGGGCGGGCGGGTAACGCGGCGACGCGAGCCGCGCTGATCGGCGGGGCCGATTTTTCGTCGAACACCGGTGCGTCCATCGCGCTGGGGGTGCCGCCGAAGGGCACCCACGCCCACGCACTCGTGCAGGCGACGGTCGCGATGGGGCAGAGCGAGCTTGACGCGTTCCGCGCCTATGCAGCGCTTTACCCCGGTAACACCGTGCTGCTCGTGGACACAATCGATACCCTACGGAGCGGGGTGCCGAACGCGATCACCGTTTTTCGCGAGATGCGCGCGCGCGGCGACCGGCCAGCGGGCATCCGCCTGGATTCGGGCGACCTCGCCTTTTTGTCGATCCAGAGCGCCAAATTGCTGGACGAGGCAGGCTTCCCCGACGTCTCGATCGTGCTCTCGAACAACCTGGACGAGCTCGTGATCTGGCAGATCGAGTCGCAGATCCGGCAGGAAGCGGCGCGGGCGGGTGTCGATGCCGACAGGGTGATTCGCCGCCTGGTTTTCGGGGTCGGCACGCACCTCGTCACCTCCTACGGCGACCCCGCGCTGGGGGGCGTCTACAAGTTGGTCGCCTTACAGGATGACGCAGGGACGTGGCAGCCCGCCATCAAGATTTCCGAGAGCGCGCAAAAGACCCCCACCCCTGGGGTCAAGCGCGCCTACCGCGTGTACGACGCGCGCGGCGTTGCCACGGCGGACCTGCTCGCCCTGGCGGAGGAGCCACTGGACGAGGCTATCCTCCACCTGCGCCACCCCTTTGGCGAGCGCCGCCGCGCCCTGCCGCGCGCTACCGTGACGCTGGAGCCGCTGCACGAGACGGTCTTTCGGGAGGGGGAGCGGCTCGGCGGGCCCGCGACCCTCGACGAGATGCGGAGCCGCCGCCGCGCCGACGTGGAGCGGCTGGACCCTGGGGTGCGCCGCCTGATCAACCCGCACATCTACCACGTCTCGCTCACCCCCGCGCTGTGGGCGCTCAAACAGCAGCTGATTCGCGAGGCGCGTGCGAGTGTGCCGGAAGCGGACGCGGGGTGACGGCTCGCCCCGTGCTGGCCTAGAAGCCGAATGTGGCACGCAGCCACGGCAGGGTGAAAAAGAGCAGAAAGGCGAGCGCGGAGCCCCACATCATCCAGTGAACCTCGCGGGCGCGGCCCTGGAAGGCTTTGATGAGCACGTAGCTGATGAACCCAAAGCCGATGCCGTCCGTGATCGAGTAGGTGAGAGGCATAATCAGCACCGTGAGGAGGGCGGGGAAGCCTTCCGCAATGTCTGCCCAATCGACCTCCTTGAGGTTGCTCGCCATCAGGAAGCCGACGATGATCAGCGCGGGCGCGGTGGCCTGCGGGGGGATGATCCCCGCGAGGGGCGCGAAGAACATAGCGAGAAAGAAGAGGAGGGCCACGACCACCGAGGTGAGCCCCGTGCGTCCGCCCACGGCCACCCCCGCCGCGCTCTCGATATAGGTGGTCACCGAGGAAGCGCCCACCGCGCCGCCGACCGTCGCGGCCAGCGAGTCGACGAGCAGCATGGGGTGGATATTCTCGACGCGGCCATCTGGCCCGACATCGCCCATCTGCTCTGACACCCCGATGATGGTACCCATCGTGTCGAAGAAGTCGGTGAGCATCAGGGAAAAGATCACCAGGATGGCGCTGATAAAGCCAAGGCGGAACACCCCCGCGATCCCGAAGACACCGGGCAGCGACAGAAAGGCAAAGTCCGGCACAGCGAGAATCCCTGTGGGCATCGTCGCCCCGACGGGGAAGGCGGTAAAGCCAGTCAGCGCGTTCAGGAAAACGGCGGCGACGGTGGTGAGGGCGATGCCCGCCAGCAGCGCGAATTGCCAGCCCCGCGCGAAAAGAAAGAGGGTGAGCAGCAGGCCGAGCACCGTCACGAAAACAGGAAGATTGTTTAGCGCGCCAAGCGCGAGCGGGGTGGCGGGTTGCCCGCCCACGACCCCCTCCACGATGGGCACGCTTTCCACCGGCACGCGCACCAGCCCCCCGTTGATCAGGCCGATAAACAGGATGAAAAAGCCGATCCCGGCACCGATCGCATGTTTGAGCACGTTGGGGATCGCGCGCATCACCGCCTCGCGGATGCCGAGCAGCACGAGCGCCGTGATCGCCAGCCCCTCCAGCACGACGACCCCCATCGCCTCCTGCCAGCTGAGCCCCGCGCCTGCCACCAACTGGAAGGCCACCACCGCGTTCAGCCCCAGCCCCGGCGCGAGGGCGAAGGGGCGGTTGGAGGCCAACCCCATGATGAGGGTCATGAGCCCCGCCGCGAAGCAGGTGGCGACCAGCACCTGATTGAAACTCGGCCCCAGCGGTTGCAGGGCGGGGATGCCCGCGAAGGAGAGGATCGAGGGGTTGACAAAGATGATGTAGGCCATGACCATGAAGGTGGTCAGACCGGCAGAGAGCTCGCGCCGCAGGGTGGTGCGGCGCTCGTCAAAATGGAAATAGGACGCAAGGGCGGAGTCGGGTCGGTTTACCTGCTGTGCCATGAGGGTAGCCTCCTCGTTGGGTTGGTGCGCTGCGGTTCGATAATAACAGGCTCCTGCCCTTCCGCGCAATAACACAGGTGGGTAGAACGGTCACCGACTGGAAGTCGGTGCTGATGGGCCTATGGCCGAGCGTCCGCCTGCGCGGACGCCTTGGCCCCTCAGTGACACGATCACGGAATCGCACGCTTATAGACGGCGAATGGCACTGATAGTCAAGTTTTACAAATTTGTGGAAGCAGGGGGCCCCATGGATGAGCAGTATGAGCATCTGCGGTTGAAAGCCAGAGCATTGCGCGGCGAGCAGGGGTTGTCGCTGGACGACATCGTTGCGCGCCTGCACCTGCCGCGCTCCACGGTTTATGGCTGGATTCGCGATATTTCTATCCCCAAGACGGTCAAGCAGTCCGAGGCGCAGCGGCGCGGCACCGACGCCATGCAAGCGAAGCATAGCAAGGCGCGCGAGGCCGCTTACGCTGAAGGGTGGCAACAAGCCGAGGAGTTGCTCCGCGACCCTACCTTCCGCGACTTTGTGGTGCTCTACATGGCAGAGGGCTACAAGCGGAATAGGAACCGGGTAAGCGTGGCGAATAGTGATGCGAAGATAATCATGGTGGTGCTATCGCTGGTTTGCGTAGTCTTAGCAAGAATCCAACATTTTGTCTATCGGCTTCAATTCCATGTAGATCAGAATGTGGACGAGTTGAGGGAATTTTGGGCCGCGCAATTGGACATTTCAGCCGACTTGATTACAATACAGCGCAAGTCCAACAGCGGTAAGTTAGCAGGACGACAGTGGCGCTCTGAGTGGGGCGTGTTGACGGTAACTGTCAATGACACGTTGTTGCGCACACGGCTACAAGCGTGGATGGATTTTGTGCAGGCGCAGTGGCCGTAAAAAGTACCGACGGGGGGTAGTGAAGCACGGTTATCACGCAACGTTTGGGACGTTGAGACCGCGGGTTCGAATCCCGCCCCCCCGACTGTGCGGGTATAGCTCAAAGGTAATGCAACAGCCTTCCAAGCTGATGATGCGGGTTCGATTCCCGCTACCCGCTCTAGCAAAGAAAGAGCCGAGGTCATTGACCTCGGCTCTTTTTGTTTCTCTAGCATGCACGGCCCCGCCGTGGCATACTGCGAGGGTGCGCTACACCTTTGCGGTCAGAAGCACATGGAAGGGATGCAGGAGCCGCGCCTTCCACAGCCCCGCGCGCGTGGTGGTGTTGTAGCGCGCCTGGAGCCACTCGCTGTCGGGGAAGAGGGTGTGAGTGTAGAGGCGCAGGATATCGCTCGGGTGCTCGACAAGTAGGGTCTGGATGAGGAAGCGGCGGTGACTATAGCTGCCAGGGCGCATCTCCAGAAGCGCCTGCTCCAGGTGCAGCGTGCGAATGGCGCGCTGGCGGGCCAACGAGGGAGCAAGCGCAGTGAGTACCGTCGCGGGGATCGGGGTGCCTAGCAGCGTATGGGCAAGGGAAAGCACTGTCCAGGTCACGGTGGCGACGTGCCACCGGCGGGCGCGCTCGATGATCGCCTCCCAGGACGGCGCGCTTTCCTGGACGAGTAGGTGAATGTCCAGCAGGGCGCGCAGCCACGGCTGCCCAAAGTGGTGGTTGATCGCCAGATGGATGCAGAGGTGCAGCAGCAGGTCCTCTGCTGCCATGATGTGCGTGGGCTGCCCCTCGATCGTCAATGCGTGCTTGCGCTGCCAGATGCCCGCGTGATCTACAGTGGTGGTTAGGCGCACCCATTCGTTGCGGATGGCGGGCCATTGTAGCTCTATGAGCCCGCTCCCAGGGCTATCGCTCATCATCTGCTGCTCGCCGCTGTAGCGCTGCCGGAAGGATGAGGGACGACTTTCTTTGTGGCGCTGAACGTAGCCGATCTGCTCCAGCGCCGCAATCCCTTCCTGCACCTGCTCGACCTGAAGCCACAGGTCCAGATCACCCTTCAGGCGACAGCGTGGGTTGGGGTAGACGGTGTGCGCGAGCGCGGTTCCCTTCATGAGCACCGTTTCCGCCCCTGCCGCGTTCAGCGCGGCGAGCACGCTCGAGATCGCCTCACGATGCTGCACCGCCTCGCGCAGCGCGCCCGCGTAGTAGGCCTGCTGGAGAAGGGTGTTGGTTTCAGGTGGCAGCAGGGAAAGCAGCTTCCCTTGGCGTAGCCGGAAATAGAGGTAGGGGGCCAACCCTTGGGCGATGAGCCAGTGGGCGTCGGCGGGGGAAAGGGGATGGTGGGTCAGCCAGCGTTCGGTGGCAGCCGTGGAGGGCGCAAGGAGCGCGTGCAGGAGTGGTGTCATTGGGGTAGGCGAACCACGGAGACACGGAGCGCACGGAGAAGGGCGTGCGGCTGCTTTGCTTCCCTCACGGCTGCTGGAGAATCGCCACTTGGTACCACTCCCAAAAGCGGCGCACCCCCTCGCGCACCGAGACTTGCGGGGCGTAGCCCAAGAGGCGTTGGGCCTTGGAGATATCGGCGTTGGTGCGGTGCATGTCGGTGTCCAACATCGGGGTGGGGTCCAAGGAGGAGGGGCGGCCCGTGAATTCTTCGATATGGCGCACAAAGTCAGCGAGGAGCACCGGCTCGCCCCGCCCCAGGTTGACAATCTCGTAGCCGAGCGGACGGTCCACCGCCGCGACGACGCCCGCCACAATGTCTGCCACATAGGTCCAATCGCGGTACATCTGCCCGTTGTTGTACAGCGGCACTTCACGGCTGTAAAAGATGTTGTCCAGGATCTTGTAGGCCATCATGTCCGGGCGGTTGCGAGGCCCATAGACGGTGAAGAAGCGTAGTGCCGTAAAGTTTTGCCCGTACAGATGATGGTAGGTGTAGCCGAGTAACTCAGTGGCGCGCTTGCTGGCGGGGTAGGGAGCGAGGGGGCGGTCGCTGTGATCGTCCTCGACAAAGGGAATCCGCAGCGTGTTGCCATAGGCCGAGGAGGTCGAGGCAAAGACAAAATTCTCCGTGCCGTGCGCGCGCGCCGCCTCCAGCAGGTTGAGCGTCCCGACAAGGTTCACATCGTAATAGAGATGAGGCTCTTCCATAGACGCGCGCACCCCGGCCATCGCCGCCAGGTGGGCGATGGCGCGCGGCTGGTACTCGCTGAAAATCCTCGCGAGCAGCGCCTGATCGCGCACGTCCCCCTCGATGAAGGTGAACAATGCAGCGCGTTGCGGCTCCGCGCGTACCTCAGCCAAATTGGCATGCTTGCGAGCGGGCTCGTAGTAGTCGTTGAGATTGTCAAGGCCAATCACCGCCGTGCCGCGTGCGAGCAGCGCCTGCGCAAGGTGACTGCCAATGAAACCGGCGGCACCGGTCACGAGGATGGGCTGGGGCATAAATGTCTCTTTCGAAGCGACTCATCGTTACAAAGCAAACCGACGAGAAAGAATGCGCTTTGGACGGCCCTTGCCCTGCGTCTACAGGGTGCCCTGCTTGTCAGGGCTCAAGTGCATAGCTTTGCAGCCAGGTCGGACAGCCCACCGCATGCGCTTTAGTGGTGCCCGTTCGTCGTCTGTTTTTCGCGGGGGCGCGCGGGGAGCGCTACGATGGCTTGGGCTTCTCCCTGGTATTCCGGCACAATCTGCTTGAGAAGGGGGCGGATTGCCCCATCCTCGCTTTGGAGCGCTTTGGCAATCAGCTCGTCGAGCAGTTGCGCGGTAGCCTTGGTTGTTCGGCTGCGCGTCGCGCTCTGCACCACCAAAATCTTCTCGTGCTGGGTCTGGGCGTACGCCTCGCCTTGGATAAAAAGCTCTTCAAACAACTTTTCCCCGGGCCGCATGCCGGTGAACTGAATCTCGATATCGCTATCGGGTTGAAGGCCGCTCAGCCGGATAAGGTCTCGGGCAAGGTCCTGAATCCGCACCGGTTTCCCCATATCGAGGACGAAGACCTCGCCCCCCTGGCCCAGCGTCGCGGCTTGCAGCACGAGTTGGACCGCCTCGGGGATGGTCATGAAGAAGCGTACCATATCGGGATGAGTCACGGTAACTGGCCCGCCCGCCTCGATCTGCTTCTTGAAGAAGGGAACCACGCTGCCCCGGCTGCCCAACACGTTCCCGAAGCGTACCGCCACATAGGGGCGGCCCGTCTCGTGCGCTACGCGGTGGACGATGAGTTCCGCACAGCGCTTCGACGCGCCCATGACGCTCGTCGGGTTGACCGCCTTGTCGGTAGAGATGAAGACAAAGTGGCCCACATCATGCTGGGCCGCCAACTCTACCAGGTTGCGCGTTCCTAGCACATTGTTGGTGATCGCCTCGCAGGGGTTCGCCTCCATCAGCGGGACATGCTTGTGTGCCGCTGCGTGGAAGACGATCTGCGGCTGATAGCGCTCAAATAGGGTGTGGAGGCGCTCACGGTCGCGAATGTCGGCAATGATGACATTGACAGACAACTTCGGAAAGCGGCGACGCAGTTCGTTGTGGATATCGAAGACGCTGTTTTCCCCATGGCCCAATAGCAGCAGGTGAGCGGGGTTGAGGCTCGCAATCTGGCGGCACAACTCTGACCCGATGGAGCCGCCGCCGCCCGTCACGAGGATGCGTTTCCCCTGCGCCAACTGCTTGACCGCCGCCGCATCGATCTGGATCGGGTCGCGCCGCAGCAAATCTTCAATCTCCACGGGGCGTAACTGACTGACACTCACGGAGCCATTGAGTAGCTCATAGAGCCCTGGCATGATGCGCGTTTCTACATCCGCCTGCTCACAAATTTTTACAATCTCGCGAATCTCGCTGCCGTCCGCTGTGGGAATCGCGATGATGACGCGACGCACGTTGTATTTTGCTGCCACACGGGCAAGCTCGTGGCGGTTGCCGAGTACCTGTACTCCATATATCCGTGTGTGATGTTTGGCGACATTGTCATCCAGGAAGCCAATTACGTCCATCCCCAGATGGGGGTTGTACTGGATCTCGCGTACGATCAGGGCCCCCGCATCCCCCGCGCCCATGACGAGGACCGGTTTCGTCTCGCCACGCCCCTTACGCCGCTCTTGCTCCGCCATCACGCGCGCCGCGAGGCGCGGCCCTGCCATAAAACCAACGGCCATAGGCAAGAAGATGAAGGGGATGGAGCGGGGAATAAAGAAAGTCCCCATCAGCAGGTGAGAGCCAAGCAGACTCACTACCGTGACGAGGAGCACAGACACAGACACCGTGCTCGACAGTAGGATCAGATCATTGACGGAGGCATAGCGCCAATAGCGCGCATAGACTCGTCCGGCCCAGGCGATCGGCAGGGTTATGGTAAGGGCAAGGAGGGTGAAGAAAAGGAAACTGTCCCAGTATGGGGACAGGTTGAATTGTTCGAAGCGTAGAAGATAGCTTAGATACGCAGCGAGCGTCAGGGACAGAACGTCACTGAATAGGAAGTGACGGTTACGGAGCCAGAGCATATGGCCTCATTCTAGACACCGAGTTGGTTAACACAGATCAAGGCAGAATACTAGGCAAACCATAACGCTATTGCAAGAAATGGGTGCTTGATCGTAAGTATACTTTGTCAAAATGGAACGACTATTGATAACCTCGTGGATGCCTCGTTGTTATACAGCCTTCCTGAGTCACGATTCGTTACTCGCACACTGCCTGACACGCTCTACCACCCGCGCCAAATCTGCCTCTGTCAGGTTGGAACCTGAGGGGAGGCAGAGCCCGTACTCGAACAACTCCTCCGCCACATCACCTTTGACGCATGGGTACCGCGCAAAGATGGGTTGGAGGTGCATGGGTTTCCAAACAGGGCGCGCCTCGATGTTTTCGGCTTCTAACGCAAGGCGAACTTGCTCCCGGTCTGCCCCAAATTGCTCAGGATCAATCGTGAGACAGGTGAGCCAGCGGGTGTGAAGCCCCCAAGGCGCTTCGGGCATGAACGTAATGCCAGGCAGGTGGCCGAGCGTTTCCTGGTAATATTCAAAGTTGCGACGGCGCGCCTGCACGCGCTCCTCAAGTACCTCTAGTTGGGCGCGGCCAATGCCTGCCAGAACATTACTCATCCGGTAATTGTAGCCGATCTCGGAATGCTCGTAGTGGGGCGCAGGGTCGCGCGCTTGGGTGGCAAGTTTGCGAGCGTGAGCAATAAAGTCGGCATCGTCGGATACGAGCATGCCGCCACCCGAGGTGGTTATGATCTTGTTGCCATTGAAAGAGAAGATGCCCGCCTTGCCAAAGGTGCCAGGGCTACGCCCCTTGTACGTTGCCCCGAGCGCCTCGGCAGCGTCTTCGATCAGCGGCACCCCATGGCGCTGGCAGGCAGCGAGGATAGGGTCAATGTCGGCGCTTTGACCATACAGATGGACGAGAACCACTGCTTTGGGTAGGCGGCCTTCTTGCGCCCGTACTTCCAGGGTTTCGGCCAACAGGGTGGGGTCCATGTTCCAGGAGTGGCGCTCACTATCGATAAAGGTTGGGTAGCCGCCACAATAAAGAATCGGGTTAATAGTAGCGGAGAAGGTAAGGGTTGAGACCAGTACCTCGTCACCAGGACCTACGCCTGCCAAGAGCAGCGCCAGATGCAGTGCTGCCGTGCCCGACGAAAGGGCGGCAGCGTGCTTGGCTCCTACATATGTGGCAAACTCCCGCTCAAACGCATCCACATGCGGCCCCAGCGGGGCGATCCAGTTGCTGTCGAAGGCTTCCTTAACATAGTCTTGTTCGCGCCCCGACATATGGGGGGAGGAGAGAAAAAGGCGGTTAGAAGTACTCACAGCGTTTTCCCTCTTAACGTGTAGATGATATAGATATATCTTTCCAAAAAGAGTATTGCTCGATGTATTCTCGGTTCAAGCGAATCTTCTCCGGATAGATAACGTCACGATTGTACTCTTCAGGATCAGAAGCTTGAGCTAGCAACGCCTCTTCATGACGAAATCGTAGCGTTGCTGGGCCGGTAATCCCAGGTCTGATAGTTAAAACAATACGATCTCGTCCTTGTAGGCGGTCCGCAAACCCAGCCACATCAGGTCGTGGGCCCACCACGCTCATTTGACCCATCAGCACATTAATTAGTTGGGGGATTTCATCGATCCGACTACGTCGCAGCAAGGCACCAGTCCGGGTAATTCTCGGATCATGTGCTTGGGTGACGGTGGTGCGTATAGCGGGGTTGTCACGCATCGTACGAATCTTGATCACTTTGAACAGCTCGCCATTTTTCCCTACCCGTTCCTGCACGAAAAATCCATTTTGGTGTGTATCAATACTGGCAACTATCCACGCTATCAGGATAAGCCACCATAATGCGAGTAGACCGACAATGGAAACCACAAGATCAAACGTACGCTTTAACAAGCTGTTTAAGGGTGATATCCCTCTGTGTGAATATACTTCAGGCATAACTATAGCGATTAAGTATAGGGCGGACGAATGGTTCGATCTGTTCGAGTTCGCTAGATGTTAATTCTGTTTGCCAATTGCCTACGCTGCTAGGGGAAATCGTCTCCGACAACAGTTGTTTTTGTGATGTAGACAACTCTACCTTCAGGAAATTTGCCAGACGTTCAATCTCTACATTTGGATTGTGAACGAAGGACTCATAGGTGAGTTGGTACACCCGTTCTGGTGAGATCTTAGCAAAATCCTCTTCTGATCGTTGCACGCACCTTGTCCACTGAATCGCACACACTTCTGGCAAGGTTTTTGTTTGTAGAGCTTCGCCCATCCCTTGAAAGCGTGGACCCCAAAAAGCTAAGCGCTTCTCGCCTGAGGAGAGACGGTAGAATTGATTTTTAACATATTGAAGCGCGTAATAGGGGACATCCATACGTGGCACATAAAGTGCCTTTTTCAATATGTAGGAAATATCGATAGATGCTACCCATCGTTTCATCGCAGAGGCTACGACATCGCGCCCATCCCGTACCAAAAACACGTAACGTGCCGTAGGGAATATCTCATCAACAAAGCGTACACGTAACGAATTGGCGCATGTCTTCTCCACAACGGTCTGAAGGTGCTGCCCACGAGCTAGATCATCAAATGTGCTTTGTATAAAGCGGCGAACCTCAGGGGTTGCATGACGAGCCTCCAACTCATCTGTGGGAGAATGCATGTTGCCATGCCGCCAGATGTAATTGATCTCATCACAGGGCCAGGTGCCGAAATGGGGGAAATCTGATAGCACATCCCGGAGAATATTGGTGCCCGATCGTCCTGCGCCGATAATAATGACAGGTTGGTAATTCAGACTATACATAGGTGAAGGGTATACTCGCTGCCAACAGACGCATAAAATAAATTATAGGCCTGCTGTTGTGCTGTTGTTGAGGAATTGTCTAAGACCGTGCGACGGAGCGAAGAATGGTTTCAATGCGTGCTACTTGGAAGGAGCGAGTATACTTTTGCAGGTAGGATTGTCTGGCACTCACGCCCATGGCTTCACGTTCTGTTTGATCCATTGCGACAAATTGACGTACCAATTGTGCCATAGCGGTGGGGTCTTCGGAGCGGCACGAAAGTCCAGCACCCCCTTCAAGTACAATCTGCTCGGCAGAGCCAGAATATGCACAGAGAATAGGGCGTCCACATGCCATGTAGGCTAGAACCTTGGAAGGCAACTGTCAG
>CAWJTI010000005.1:0-201517 GCA_963845765.1 uncultured Chloroflexia bacterium | reverse complement strand
GCGACGGAGGGGGAAGTTGAAAGCAGAGAAGGATTAGAGTCGTTGCACAATAGGGGAGAAGGGGTAAACTAAACGCCCCGCCGCCCCGCAAGTAGGGAATGAAGCTCCATGATCATCAGCTATGCCGAGTTGAAGAAAAAGCCACGCATCCTGAAAGGGTTCGCCGGTGTAACCGCCGTCGAATTCGAGGCCTTAGAAGCGAAAGTCGAACCGCTTTGGCGCGCCGCAGACCTCAAGCGTCTGGAGCGACCGGATCGCCAACGCGCGATCGGTGCGGGCAGGAGCGCGGTGTTGCCGGTGCGCGAACAACTGCTGATGACCCTTGTCTGGCTACGCTTGTACCTCATCCTAGAGGCGCTGGGGTACTTGTTTGGCGTGGATAAGTCGACCGCAAGCCGCTACACAACTGCCATGCTGCCTATCCTGCGGCAAGTTGGCGAGGCGACCCTCGGCTGGCCCGAGCCGCCCAAACGCGGTCAAGGCAAGCAACTTGAGCAAGTTTGGCAGGAAAACCCTGACCTCTTTGCCTATGTGGATGCCACCGAACAACACATTCGCCGCGCCAGCGACCACGACCAACAAAAAAAAGATTACTCCGGCAAGAAGAAGCAGCACACGCGCAAAACCCAAATCATTGTTAATGAAGCCGGCATCATCCGCGATGTGAGTGAGTCTACCTCTGGCTCAACCCATGATCGCACCCTGTTGAGCGACTCGCAGGCAGCCGACAAGATTCCAAAAGATATCGTTGTGGGCGGCGATTCGGGCTATCAAGGCATTCAAGTTGACTTCCCGCAGCAGAGCGTCATCACCCCCTTCAAGAAATCGAAACATCACCCCCTCACCGACCAACACAAGCTCCTCAACCAAGAATTTGCTAGTGGCCGTATCATCGTAGAAAACAGCATCGCTCAACTGAAGCATTTTCGCGTCTTGAGTAACCGATTCCGCCATACTATTGACAAGTATGACAACGTCTTTCGGGCCGTCGTCGCGATTGTCAATCCGCGCATTATCCTGCGCGTCACGGCTGCCTAACCTCCCGGGGCGGGGGGCTTTCTGTCTTTTCCTCCTATTCTGCAATAACTCTATTGGGAGAATGGCGGTCTGTAGCTTGAAATTATGGTTCTTCGACCTTTTTAGTGGAGGTGCGTTCAGCACAGGTGGCAGCGCCACGGACTGGAAGTCCGTGCTGAGGGGCCTTCGGCCAATGCGTCCGCCTTCGCGGACGGACGGCACAGAGCTTTCCCACTGCTGGCGCATCGCGCCTCCCCGACTGTCACTAAACAGGTAGAAGAACCCAAATTAGCGACAGGACAGGTCATTTTTAAACTAAAGGAGGACACAGGTGATTGACAAATCGATTCCTGAACTCGTGCAAGAGTTGCCGCCCTCTGCACAACGCGAGGTGCGGGATTTTTGTTGAATTCTTGCTCACAAAGCACCGTCGCAAGATAGCTAAGCCCCTGCGCCAAACATCAGCAGGGTTCTTTAAAAGAGTACCGCTCTCTAAGGGTCTGTCCAGAAATAACCTAGAGAAGTTGGCGTCGAAAAGAAGAGGTGTGATAATCCCAGCCCAAGCAAAGGAAAATCACATGACGAACCCCAAAACACAAGCCGCGAAACAGCAGGCCGAAGCCGAGATAAAGAGTCGCTATGCAAGTCTGCAAGGAACGCTGACAGAAAGAAGTCGACGCCTGTTTGCAGGCAGTGAAGCCCTCGTCTTCGGGTGGGGCGGCATTACGGCGGTGAGCCGTGCAACCGGGTTAGCCTTTGAGACGGTGCGGCGCGGCCTAGCCGAATGTCAAGCGATCGAGTCGGGGCAAGTACCCACCTTAGCCCCCATCAAAGCCGCAAGCCGGGTGGCGGCCGCAAGCCGCTGACGGACAAGTATCCTGAGTTGTTAGCCACCCTTAAACAACTGGTCGAGGCGACAACGCGTGGCGATCCCGCCTCACCCTTACTGTGGACCGCCCGAAGTCAGCGCAACCTGGTTGCTGCCATGGAAGAGAAAGGCTATGGCTTAAGGCTAGCGAACAAAAATAAGCATACGCAAGTCGGTCATATACTGATCACCCAACAAGGAGGGGGAGATGGAAATCACATCAGAAATTCGAGCCATGCTGAACGAGACAAGAGAGAGCCTGAGCGGTTACGAGCGCCCCATTTCATGGCGCAGATCGTCGAAACGAATCTGGGTGGTAGCCCAACGCAAGCCGAGAAACAACTTGGCTGGAATCGCGTGACGCTCGCCAAGGCGCTCAAGGAGTTGCGCGGTGGGGTCTGCTTTATTGACCAGTTTCACCTACGTGGGCGCAAACGAGCCGAAGCGCATCTGCCCAAGCTGCTTGATGATATGCAAGAGTTGGCAGAGCGGCATAGTCAAACCGATCCCACCTTTCGTACAACGCACCTATACCCGCGCCTCACAGCGGTTGCCTTAGCAATTGATCGATAGAGAAAGGCTACCGCGCTGAAGAGTTGCCCACGGACCAGACGATGCGTAGCAAACTCAATTCGGCTGGGCTACCGTCTGACACGGGTAAAAAAAGTCGGCCTACTGAAAAAGATAGCCCAGACCGATGCCATCTTTGCGGAAATGCGGCGCGTTAATCAGGAAGCAGACGAGGATCAGAGCAGCTTACGCATCTCCCTGCGCCACTGGCGGAAGTAGTAATAGACACTTTGCCAGTGCGGGTACTCGCGCGGCAGCATGCGCCACTGCACGCCACCCACCACGAGGTAGAGCAGCGCATTGAGCACACAGCGCATATCCAACTGGCGCGGACGTCCCGTGCGCGCCACAGGAATCAAGCGTTTCAGTAATTTTCCATTGGTGCTCGGTCAGGTCGGTCGGGTAGAGGTAGTATTTGTTGTACATACCCTTTTTCTTCTACCTCTTCTTCCCTCTCCCGTCAAGTCTTTCCAAACAGGCTCTAATTAGCCCAAGTATATTCTCACCCCCTCACCTTCATCACCCCCTCACCCCCTCACCTTCATCACCCCCTCACCTTCATCACCCCCTCACCTTCATCACCCCCTGCCCCCACCGCGCGCCCGCCGCGCGTTGGTTGCTTGCAGCGGGGGAGCGCACTAGAATCACAAAGGAAAAGGGCGCGCCCCAGCGCCCCGCCCATGAAAGGTGAATCCATGAAAGCAGTTGTGATGGCAGGTGGCGAAGGGTCACGGTTGCGCCCCCTCACCCTGGGGCGGCCCAAACCGATGATGCCCCTCGTGAACAAGCCCGTCCTGAGCCATATCCTCGACCTGCTGAAGCGCCACGGGATCACAGACGTGGTTATCACCCTACAATTCCTGGCGGAGCGCATCAAGGATTATTACGGGGATGGCAGTGCCATCGGCATGAACATCGAGTACTCGCTGGAAGATGTTCCCCTGGGCACCGCAGGCAGCGTGCGCCGCGCGCTGCCCCTGCTCCAGGATGAGACCTTTCTGGTCATCTCGGGGGATGCCCTCACCGACTTTGATCTGCGCCGCGTGATCAACCTGCACCACGAGAAGGGCGCGCAGGCAACGCTCACCCTGGCGCGCGTGCCCAACCCGCTGGATTACGGGGTGGTGCAGACCAACGAGCAGGGGCGCATCCTGCGCTTCTACGAGAAGCCCGGCTGGTCGGAGGTGGTGAGCGACACGGTCAACACCGGTATCTACGTGCTGGAGCCGGAGGTCATGGAGCGCGTGGACGAGGGGGTGGTCTGCGATTTTGGGCACGACCTGTTTCAAGAGATGCTCGAAGCGGGCGAGTTGCTCTACGGGGTGGTGGCAGAGGGCTACTGGACCGACATTGGCCGCCTGGAAGAGTACGCACGCGCCACGGCGGACCTGCTGAATGGCAAGGTGAACCTGGAGCCGCTCGGAACCCACGTGGGCGCGCAAATCTGGCGCGATGGCGAGGTCGAGATTGCGCCCGACGCGCGCCTGTACGGGCCGATCTTCCTCGGCTCCGGCGTGAAGATCAAGGGCGGGGTGGTGGTCCACGGCCCCACCGTCATCCGCGACAACGTGGTAATCGACACGGGGGCTACCATCGAGCGCTGCATCATTTGGCGCAACTGCTACATTGGCGAGCGGGTGGAGGCGCGCGGCGCGATCATCGGGCTGCAATGCTCCATCAAGTCCAAGGCGATGCTGCACGAGGGGGTGGTGATCAGCGATAACGCGGTGGTGCGCGAGAACGCGGTGATCCAGCCAAACGTCAAGATTTGGCCGGACAAGGAGGTGGAGGCGGGGGCCATCGTGACCTCCAGCATCATCTGGGGCTCGCAGGGGCGGCGCAACCTGTTCGGGCGCTGGGGGGTGACCGGCATGGTCAACGTGGACCTGACGCCGGAATTCTGCGCGCGGCTGGGCGCTGCCTACGGCTCCACCCTGCGCAAAAAAGCCGCCGTGACGATCAACCGCGAGGCGCACAATACCCCGCGCGTGCTCAAGCGCGCCATCCTCAGCGGGCTCCCGTCCGCCGGGGTCAACGTGCTGGACATGGCAACGCAGCCGATCCCCGTGGTGCGCTTTTACACGCGCGACTCGGAGGCGAGCGGCGGGGTGCACGTTCGGCTCTCGCCCTACGATAACCGCGTGGTGGACATCAAGTTTTTGGGCGAGGATGGGCTGGACCTCTCCTCGCGCGACCAACGCAGCATCGAGAATTTGTTTTTCCGCGAAGATTTTCGCCGCGTGTACCTGGACGAGATCGGGCAGATCGCCTACGCGCCCGACGTGCTGGAGCGCTACAGCGAGCACTTTCGCCGCTCGCTCAAAAGCGAACGGTGGCCCCTGTCAAACGCCTTCGACCATGTGGTGATCGACTACGCCAACGCCTCGACGGCCCTGGTGCTGCCGGACCTGCTCAACCAACTGAAGTGTGACGTGCTCTCCGTGAACACCCTGCTCGATCAAAATCGCATGTTCCGCTCGCGCCCGCAGTGGGAGCAGGAGATGGAGCGGCTCGGCTCGATCACGCAGGCGCTCAAGGCGAACTTTGGCGCGCGGCTGGACGTGGGGGGCGAGCGCGTCTTTTTCACCGCGAACGATGGCACCCTGATCAACGATGTGGATGCCCTGGTTGCCGTGGCGCGTCTGTACTTTATGAGCCACCCCGGAACCCGCATCGGCGTGCCGATCACCGCGCCGCGCGTGCTGGATCGCATTGCGGACGAGTACGGGAGCCACATCTCGCGCTTGAAAGTGGATCAGACCGCGCACATGAAGGCGGCGGCCCGTGACCAGTACGGCATGGTGGCCGATGGGCGCGGGGCGTTTATCTTTCCCTCCTTCACCCCCTTCCCGGATGGGATGTTCGCGCTCGTCAAAATCATGGAGATGACCGCCGAGGTGGGCCAAACCCTCTCCGATGTGTGGCGCACGCGGGGCTCCTTTTTTCTGGCGCGCGCCAACATTGCCATCCCGTGGGAGGCAAAGGGGAAAATCATCCGCCGCCTGCGCGAGGAGCTGCGCGACGCGAACAGCGACAGCGCCGAGGGGCTCTACCTCGACCGGGGCGACGAATGGGTGCTCATCCTGCCCGACCCCGACGGCCCCAGCTTCTGGATTCACGCGGAGGGGCACTCGATGGAACGCGCCGAGGAACTCGTTGAAGAGTACAACGCGCTGGTCAATTCACTTTTGCAAGAATAAGAGGCAATGTGGCCGCAACCAACTATCCGTTCAAGGAAATTACGCCTGACAATACGATTTTTGTATTGGTATCCTTCGAGGGGCCGGACCGCTACTCGATGGCGGGCGGGCTGGGCGTTCGGGTGACGGAACTGAGCGAGGCGATGGCCGTCGCGGGCTTTGAAACCCACCTGTTTTTTGTTGGCTCGCCCGAGGAAGCCGCGCGCGAAACGATCCACGAGCGCTGCCACCTGTGGCGCATCGGGCAGGATACCTCGCAATACTACCGGCAGGGGGTCTATCAGGGGCAGGAGCAGCGGATGGTGGAGTTCGAGCGGCAGGTTCCGCCGCTGGTGCTGACCCACATCGCGCGGCCCGCGCAAAAGGCGGGCAAGCTGCTGGTTATCATGGGCGAGGATTGGCACACCTCGGAGACCATGGCGGCCATCAGCGACCTGCTCTACTGGCAGGGGCTGCGCAGCTACGCGGTCATGCTCTGGAACGCCAACAGCGTGTTCGGTTTCAACCAGATCAACTGGGGGCGGCTCCAGCTTGCCACGCGCATCACCTGTGTGAGCCGCTACATGAAGCACCTGCTCTGGCCCTACGGGGTCAACCCGCTGGTGATCCCGAATGGGATCCCGCAGCGCCATTTGAAGCCGGTGCCCCAAGAGGAAGTGCGGCGCATGGTAGAGCTTATGCCGGAGCGCACGATCCTGACCAAGGTAGCGCGCTTCGATCCGGACAAAAATTGGCTGCCCGCCGTGCAGGCGGTCTCGCGGCTGCGCGCGATCGAGGGGCACCCGATCTTCTTCATGCGTGGTGGGATCGAGGGGTATGGCGCGACGGTGCTGGGTGAGATCAACAACCTGGGCCTGCGGCGCGTGGACCTGGAACTGGAGCGGCCCACGGTGGACGAGTTCTTGCAGGCGGTTGGCACCCTTCAGGGGGAGGCCGACGTTCTGTTTTTCCGCAAATTTGTGCCGGAGCCGGTAGTCCGCCTGCTGTACCGCAGCAGCGCCGCGGTGCTCGCGAACAGCGCCCACGAGCCCTTCGGCCTGGTGGGTCTGGAGGTGATGGGCGCGCAGGGGGTTGCCTTTGTCGGCTCGACCGGGGAAGGCTACGCGCAGCACCTGCTCAACGCGATCTCGCTGGACACGACCGACCCCAACGAGATCGTCGGCAACCTGCTCTACCTGCGCCACAACCCACACACCGTCAACGACATTCGCCGCGTGGGGCGCATCACCGCGCGCTACTACATCTGGCCCCGCATCATCGAGAAGCTGATCAGCAAGCTGCAATACCTGCTGATGACCGGCGGCAACAGTTGGCCCGCCGCCAGCGGGTGACGCGCGCACGGTTCGGGGCAACACAGGATAGAGGAATAATGGGACGATACACGCCTTGGTTGTTGCTGCTCCTGCTGCTGCTGGCAGGCTGTGCGGGGGAAAACACGCAGGGCGCGGGCGGCGCGCCCGCCCGCGTGAAAGCGAAGGTGGAGAAGGGGGACGTTGCGGTGGGCGAGCCCGCCCCGGACTTCGTGCTCCCGACGCAGGCGGGGCAGGAGGTGTCGCTGGAGGGGTTAAAGGGGAAAGCGGTGGTCGTGAACTTCTGGGCCACCTGGTGCGGCCCCTGCCGCCTGGAAATGCCAGCGTTGCAGGCCGCCTACGAAACATACGGGGATGAGGGGCTGGAAGTGATCGGGGTCGAGGTGGCGGCGAGCGGCAGCTTGGAAGAGTCGCAGCAGTTTTTGCAGGAGGTCGGGGTCAGCTTCCCGATCTACCGCGACGAGGAGAACCTGATGGAGGATAGCTTTTTACAGCGGCCCGCGCTGCCGACGACTCTTTTCATCGACCGCGAGGGGGTGGTGCGCCACATCCAGATCGGCCCCGTGACAGAAGAGCTGATAGCCGAGCAGTTGGATGCGCTCGGATTCTAGCAGCGCCCCCGCATTGCCCCCGCACGCACGCTTTTTTACGCGCGCGCACTGCTCCCTGTGTGATCGCGCCTCAGTGATTCTTGCCCGCCTGGAAGCCGAGGGGCTTTTGAGCGTGGAGCGGGTCGATATTGGAACGGACCCCGCGTTGGACGCGCGCTACGGCCATCGCATCCCGGTCGTCGAGCTATCCAGCGGGCAGCACGTCGAGGGGCGCATCAGCGAGTATCGCCTGCGCCGGGCGCTGGCCGAACGCGCAGGGCCGTAGGCTGCGCGTTCGAGCCCCGCGTACTAGCCCAATGTCAATTCCTGCTGCTCCGCGCGCTCCAGGTCAATCGTCATTGTCTCGTCCTCGTGCCCCAGGTCGGTGATCGTGTCCACCGCCACCACGCGCTTCTGCGCGATGGGACCTTTCACCTCGATGCGGCCCAGGCTGAAGCCGAGGGTTTTGCCATCCTCGCCCATCACCACGTCGTCCACCGCGCCGATGCGCGTGCCGCCGGTGGTGTCCACCTGCCGCCCCTGCAACTTGCTCAGCCGCGTCCAGAGGGACACCTGCGCCAGTTGCTTCTCATCCTGGATCACATCGTCCCCCTCGACGAGGACCGCGTCCTCCCCCATGCGCACCACGCGCTCGAAAGGGATCATGCGGGCGGTGCGGTTAAACATTCCCCCCTCGGTGCCCATGTAAAGCGCGGCAACGCGCTCCAGCGACGACCCCAGGTACAAGTCGTCTACCGTCCCGAGCCTGCTCCCCGTACTCACGCTGATGACCGGCTTGCCTAAAATCTCTTTGCCCAATTTCACAGCTTGCTCCTCTCCTTGGATGGTACACGCTCGCCCGCCTAGGACACCTTTGTCCCCGACGGTACGAGTGATGAAGAGGAGCAAGCAAATGCTGTGCCCTAAAACGGATCAGGGGTGATCGGTGAAGCGCACGTTGATCACATTGGCCGCGCCCGCGTTGCAATGGCCATCGGTCTGCACCGCAAGCTCCTCGCCGATGACGTTGTTCGCGCCATCCACCACCGCCACGCGCCACCCGTTTCCAACCGCGTAGCCATTCAGGAAGAACTCCCAGCCGCTCTCATCGGTTTCGGGGCGGATGTAGCTTCCCGCCGTGGTGTAGTAGCGCTGCGCGTCCGGCGCGTCCCAGGTCAGGCGAATCCGTGTGCCGGGGAGCGGCGTCCCGTTGGGATCACGCACCGTGCCAAAAACCTGCGTGAGCGCGCAGTTGGTAAAGGTCTGCACCACCTCGCCGGTGAACCCTTGCACCCCTGGGGTCGGCGTCACGGTCGGGCTGGGCGATGGGGTCGCGCTCGGCGTGGCGGAGGGCATCGGGGTGCCATCCGGCGTGGCGGTGGCGCTGGGGGTCACAGCGGGGGTGACGGTCATCTCCGGTGTGGGGGTAGCTGTCACCTCATCGGCCACCCAGAAGAGGGGCAGCCACAGTTGGAAACAGCCGGTGCAGGGCAAAGTGCCCGGCGGCGGGATGTCGGCCTCGGCCCACTCCCACTCCAGTTGGAAGGAGTAATGGTAACACACGGGGAGCCCCATCCCATGCACCACATCGCTGGCCGCCTCGCTGTCGCCCGCGAAGGCGCGGTAGGGGCCAGCCCCATTTTCGGGATAGTAACAGTTCCAGATAGGGATATCGGCCCACTCGGGCGGCACCTTGCTCAGGGCGCGGTCACCCCCGTCCGCCCACGACACGTGGAAGGGCAAATCCGCCACCATGTTTCCCGCTCGATACAGGCGCACATAGACATGATGGTTCCCGCCACCCTCATCGGGGTCGAGCAGGCGGGCGGAGCGCAAGCGCCAGCAGCCCTCGCTGCACCCCGCAGCAGGCTGCCACGTCACGCCCAGCCCGTCGAGCCGCGCGTCCCACTCCACCAGCGGCGCAGCGGCGAGGGGCTCCGCCGCCCCACCCAGCCAGAGCCAACCGCTCGCTATCATCACGAGCAGCGCCATCAGAGCAACGGGAAGATATTTCATGGAGCACGTCCTTTCGTCTGTCGGACACGGGTCAGCCAATCAACCGCCCTACCAGCCCACTTGATGCAAACAGTCAGCCGTGAGAGGGCGTAGCACAGGGAGGTCTTGCGCGTTACGATGGGTTCCCCTTCGCTACAGGCGGGCCAGAGGCCCGCGGCCCCAGGGAGTGAGTTTCCACCTCCCATCTCATAGGAGATGGTTGACAATTTACGGGGCGCATATGAACCTCACATGAAGGGCTCGCCTAGGCAAGTGAAGAAATCGCTACGTGCGAAGGGCTGAAAACCCCACACCCTCAGTCATTGCGTTCCCCTAGCCCCTGCCCCTGGCCCCCGACCCCTAACCTCTGACCCCCGTCCCCTGACCTGGCACGTTTTCTGCTTTTTAGCCATTGCGAAAAGCTGCACCAATCGCGCTTTTTTTGCTTGGAAAGGCACCGTATGAACAGCCGTCATACTTTTTACCGCACCCTGATCGTCATCATGACGATCCTCGGCCTCTACCTGCTCTGGCGCTTGGGAGAGGTCGTTATTGTTTTGCTAAGTGCCATCATCCTGGCATCGGCCATTCGCCCCTTCGTAAACCAGCTCCACAAAGTGGGGGTGCCGCGCGGCCTCGCCGTGATGCTTATCTACTTGAGTGGGATCGTGAGCGTGGGGATGCTGCTCGCCTTCTCGATTCCGCCGCTCTTCTCCTTGATCGGGGAGTTGATTCAGGAAGGGAGCCTGATCCGGCGGCTCGGCGCTACCGCGTGGGTGTGGGCGGCCAAGATGGGCTATCAGGACATTGGGTATAACATGTACCAGCGCATCCTGATGGAGTGGACCCAGCTCGGGGCGCGCGTGGAGGTGCTCGCGCGGCAGGAGGGGCCATCCATCCTGCGTACCATCGGTGAGGTGGCGGGGCAGGTTATGCTGGGGTTGGTGGTAGCGTTTTACTGGCTGACCGCGCGCGACAAGTTCCAGAACCTGCTTCTTTCGATCACGCCGATCCGGCACCGCGCGCGCACCGAGATGATCTTCAACGATGTGGAGCGGACGTTGGGCGATTACGTGCGCGGCACCGGCCTGCTGATGCTCGCCATCGGCGGCTCGTCCTTCATCGGGTTGCTGCTGCTGCGGGTGCCCTTCGCGTTGGCGCTGGGTCTCCTGGCGGGGCTCTTTGAGGCGCTCCCCCTCATCGGGGCGACGCTGGGGGCGCTGCCTGCGGTGCTGGTAGCCTTTACCGTATCGCCCACCACCGGGGTGCTGACGATCGGGCTGTTCGTCATCATCCAGTTTCTGGAAAACAACATCCTCGTGCCGCGCATCCACGAGCAATCAGTGGGCTTGAACCCCCTTCTCGTGCTGATCGCCGTCATTGCGGGTAGCTCGCTCAACGGCATCGTGGGCGCGCTGCTCGCGATCCCGATTGCGGGCGCGCTCCAGGTGATCCTGCGCCATTTGCTCCTCGACCCGATGATCGAGGAGGCCAAGGAGTCCCATCGCGAGCAGGGAATCCCCGTCTTCGATGTGGACCTGCAAGAGCAAAAAAGGACCATCCCTTCCGACGAGATCATCATAGCCCGTTCGTAATCAACCCAGCTGTGCAATAAAAAGACGCCCATGTGGGCGTCTTTTTGGTAGGCGTTACGCACTTGGGGGGCGACTGAAATCGCCGCTGAGGGGCCTTTGGCCGAGGCACCCAGAGGGTACCCGCCCTACGGGGACGCGAGTGACACAGTTTTCGCCGTCACCTGCGTAAGTTCCATTCACCGCTCACCATCTTACAGCTTGCCGCGCTCGCCCTGCTCCGCCCGCAGCCGCTCGTAGGCTCCATCCCACAGCTTGTCGCCGCGTGTCAGCTTGGTCACCTTCACGTCCTGAAATTGGACAGCCAGTTGGGCGAAGAGCGGCGGCAACTCCTCCCACTGCTCGTAGAGCAGCGCATTGGTCAGCAGCCGCTCCATCGGCCCGAGCCAGGTCCACTCGCGGCGGAAACGCTCCGCCTTCATGTAATAGTCGCGCTTGTCCCAGGCGGCGGCGGAGTTTTCTACGTTCTCGCCAATCTCGCGCAGGGCAAAAACAATGAGCGCCACCAGGTCTTTGCCCTCGGCGTCCATCGCTGGCTTTTCCAGCAGCCGCCGCAGCGCCTCCGCCACGCTGCGCCGCAGCCGGTTGCGCTGCGTGGTGGGGTTGCCCTGGGTATGAATGATTCGGCTCACAACGGTCTCCTTCTTGTTTGTCGGTTCACCCCGCCCCCCGCTGCACCCGTGGGAACCCTGTGGGAGCGCGGGGGTCTCGCCCACCAGTTCCCTTTTGTCCAAACTTTATGCCAACTCACCGAGCTTGCTTTCGACGAGCGCCATCAGCGCGCCGAGCGTCTCGCTGTCGAAGGCGAAGCGAAGGTTGGCCGCCTCGTATAGCTCGGGGAGGGGGCGCGTATTCCCCAGCGCGAGCGCACCACGGTACGCCTCCAGGGCGTGCTGCGGGTCGCCCAGCGCGTTGCGCCACAGCTGCAGCGCGCCCACCTGCGCCAGGCCGTACTCGATATAGTAAAACGGATAAATGAAGATGTGGCGCTTGCGGTGCCAGCCGCTCTCCTTGACCGCTTCCAGCCCGCTGTAGTCGATGCCGACCATGAAGCGATCCCACAATTCCGCCCACTTTTCATCCAACTGCGCCGCCGTCACCCCGTCGGGCGCGTCGGCGTACACCCAATGCTGGAAGGCGTCCACGACCGCCATGTAGGGCAAAAAAGTAACTATCTTTTCCAGATGCTCGCGGCGCGCACGGTTGGCGTCGGCCTCGCTGTAAAAGCCACCCTGCGAGCTTTCCAAGTAAGGCTGCGCGAGCATCTCCATGCCCATCGAGGCGACCTCCGCCATTTCCAGCGGCGCGTGGCGCATCCAGAGCAGCGGCAGGTGGAAGGCGTGCTGGTTGTGGAAGGCGTGGCCGCCCTCGTGCAGCAGGGTTTGCACGTTGCGGTGCTTGCCCACCGCGTTCATGAAGATGTAGGAGCGCTGCGAGACCGGCAGGCTGCGGCAGTAGCCGCCCGGTGCCTTGTTCGCGCGCGAGTCCAGCTCCAAAAAGCCGCCGCGCAGCAGGGCAAACTGCTCGCCCAGAACGGGGTCAATGGCCTGGAAGATGCGCGCGCACCCCTCTTCCAGCGCCTGCACGTCCTCAAACGGGGCGAGCGCGGGCTGATCGGTGGTTTCCACATCCAAATCCCACGGGCGCAGCGTGTCCAGCCCCAGCGCGGCGCGGCGCGCCTCGTAAATCTTGCTGGCGAGCGGCACCACCTCCTGCTCGATGGCGTCGTGGAAGGTGTAGGCGTCCTGCGGGGTGTAGTCGTAGCGCCCGCGCTCCAGCCAGGCGTAGTCGCGGTACGCCTCGAAGCCCGCATTGTCGGCAATCTGGCGGCGGCGCGCCAGCATGTCGAGGTATTGCTGGTTCAGCACCTCACGATCCGCCAGCCAGCGCTCGTGAATCCTGCGCCACGCTGTCTCCCGCTCCGCGCGGTCGCGCTGCGCCAGCAGCCGCTCCGCCTGGTCCAGGGTCAGCGTCTCCCCTCCCACTCGATGCTCATCTGCCCGGTCACCTTGCGGTGCTCGTTGACCAGCAGGCTGACCTCGGTCTTCAGCTGCACGTTTTCTGCGCGGAAGAGCCGCTGCTCGGTGCGAAACTCGCGCATCATCGTCTGCTGCTCGGCGGGCGGCTCGTAGCCCTCCAGCCCCATCAACTTTTGCTTGAGCCGCTCGTGCTCAACCTCGACCTTGGGCATGATCTCGCGCACATAGTGCAGATAGAGTGCCTCGGCGTCCGCGTCCGCGGTGTTCTCGTGCGAGCGGCTGGCGGCGTTGCCCACGTCCTCCTGCACGCGCGCTTCCAGCTCGCTCCAGCGCTGGAGCCACCCCTGCACGCTGTCCGGCGTGAGCGGCTCCGCCCCCAACGCCTCGTATGCCTGTCGGACACTGTCCCACTCGCGGCTGTTGATCTGGTGCATAGCATAATTCCTTGTGTTCTCCGGGTTCCTCCCGAAGTGTAGCGAGGCGGGGAAATCGCGTCAACCGCCTGGAGGGTGAGTCATGAGAGGGTTTTTGTCGCACAGGGCCGATATACTGAGAGGCAGAATGGCGGCACAAGCAGACACGGAAGGAGCCAACATGACTACAACCTTTTACACCCGCATGGAGAGTCCGCTCGGCCCGCTGCGGCTCACCTCGAATGGCAGCGCACTGACGGGGATTTACATGGAAGATCATAGCTTCGGGCTGGAGCAGAGCAACCAGTGGGTAGAGCAGGACGACGCGGCACCGCTGCCCGAGGCGCGGCAGCAACTCCGCGAATACTTTGATCGACAGCGCACCACCTTCGACCTTCCCCTCGCACCCGAGGGCACCGACTTCCAGCGGCAGGTGTGGCAAGAACTGGAGCGCATCCCCTACGGCACCACGATTTCCTACGGTGAGCTGGCGCGCCGCGTGGGCAAGCCGAAGGGCGCGCAGGCGGTCGGCGCGGCGAACGGGCGCAACCCGCTCTCGATCATCGTGCCCTGCCACCGCGTCATCGGCGCGAATGGCTCACTGGTCGGCTATGGCGGCGGCCTGGAGCGCAAGCAATCCCTGCTCGCCCTGGAATCAGGACAGCAGCGTTTTTAGCTGGCGAATGGTGAATGGGCACGGCGCGGCTTAGGTCGGCGTCGGTCGTCGCGCCCAGAGGGCACCCGTCGGTCGTCGGTCGTCGCCGTCGTCCGTCGTCCGTCATCCCCCTACCGCACCTCGCGGTGCAACAGCCCCTTGACGAGCAGCAGCACGAGGAAGGAGCAGCCGATCAGGATAGCGGAAAGGGTGATTGCCACCTCCAGGTCCAGCTCGAAGCCGATGTAGATGGCGAGCGGCATGGTCTGGGTGCGGCCCGGGTAGTTACCCGCAAAGATGATCGTCGCGCCAAATTCTCCCAGCGCGCGCGCCCAGGTGACCGCCGCGCCGCTCACCATCGCGCTCCACGAGAGCGGGAGGACCACAAAGCGGAAAATTTGCCAGCCGTCCGCCCCATCCAGCGCCGCCGCCTCCTTCAACTCAGGCTCGATGCTCGCGAAGCCCACCGTGGCTGCCTTGACGTAGAAGGGCGCGGCGACGAACAGTTGCGCCATCACCACGGCTAGCTGCGTGAAGGCGATCTCGATGCCGAGCGCCGCGAAGGTACCGCCCAGCAGGCCGCGCCGCCCGAAGGCCAACAGCAGCGCCACCCCCGCCACAGCGGGCGGCAGCACCATCGGCAGGTCCACCAGCGTATCAACCAAGTGGCGAAAGCGGGACGGGCGGCGCGCGAGCAGGTACGCGATGGGGGTACCGAGGAGCACCGCCAAGGCAGTGGTGCTCAGGGTGGTGACGAGGCTCAGGCTGATGGCCTGCCCCACCGCCGGATCGCCCAGGTTGCTCCACAGCCGCTGCGGGGGGATGCGCAGCAGCAGGGCGGCGACGGGCAACAGCAAAAAAAGGAGCAGGGGCAGGCTCAGCAGCTTTAGCCCCTGCTCGAAGCTGCCGCCACGCCATGGGTCGGGGCGAGGGCGCATGGGTGGTACCGAGGGTGAATGGATGAAGGTAGGAGGTGTCGGCAGCGGGGCAGCGGAAAGAGCAGGCAGCGACCGTCTGCTCTCGGTTAGCGGCTTGCTGTTTTCTCCCTGCACCATAAGGTTGTAACTTCAGCGCTTACGCGGTTGACCGGAGACCGAAGACAGAGGACAAAAAACGTGGTGAGCTACGGTCGTCGCGCCCAGAGGGCACCCGTCGGTCGTCGGTCGTCGGTCGTCGCGCGCCAGAGGGCACCCGTCGGTCGTCGGCGTCATCTTCCCAACCGTGCAAGTCCTAAACTTTAGGGGTTGACGGGAATAAACCCGTGGCGCTCCAAAATCTGCTGTCCCTCTGCGGATAGAACGGTGTCCACAAACGCACGGGCGAGGTCAGGCTGCGCGCTGTCGGCTAGGGGCGCGATGGGGTAGGACGCCACCACGTTCAGCGCGTCGGGAATGTCCAGGCGACGCAGCGCGTCGGCGCGGTCGGGGGGCACATCGCTCGTGTACACGATGCCCGCGTCCGCCTCGCCGAGCGCCACCTTGCTGAGCACCGCGCGCACGTTCTCCTCATACGACACCACATTGGCCAGCACCTTCGCTTTGAAATCCGCCCCAAACGCCGGGTCTTGCGACGCCTGATCCAGAAAAAGCAGCGAGTACTGGCCCACCGGTACCGCCTCGGTCGCCAGAATCAGCTTGTGCCCGGGCGCGGCAAGCGCCTGCAACGTCTCGATGCCCGCCGCGCTGTCGCGCGGGACGATCACCACGAGGCGGTTGCGTGCAAACTGTTGCGGGGCTGCCTCGTCGATGCGCCCCGCCTGAATCACCGCATCCATCTGCGTCGCGTTCGCGCTCGCGAACACATCGGCGGGCGCGCCCGCCCCCAACTGCTGCGCGAGCTGCTGCGACCCCGCAAAGTTAAACACGATGTGGCTGCCCGGGTGCTCACTTTCAAAGAGCGTGCCCAGCTCGGTAAACCCCTCGGTGAGGGAAGCGGCGGCGAACACCACCAGCTCGCCGGAAGCGCGCCCGTCGGGCACGCTGTCAGGCGACGAGCGGCCCGCGCACCCCACAAGCAGGGCCAGCACGCCGAGAAGCAGGGCGACGCGCCTCGACCCTCCTGCCCAACGAGTGAGGCGCGAAGCACCCCGCGTCGAGTGCCTCACCTCTCCACCGCGCTCGGTATTAGCGCCCGCTCGCACTGGTCAAGCCAGCCAAGCATCGCCTCGATCTGTCCGATACGAAACTGGTGGACCAGCCACTCGTAGTGCGCCCCCTCGCCACTCTCCCCCGCGAGCGCCTGCTGCGCGGCGAGCCACTGCTCGCAGGCGCGGCGCTGCCCGTGCAGCAGCGCTGCCACCACCTCCGCCCCTTCCTGCTGGGCAAAGTACAGCTTCGTCATGAAGTCCAGGCGCAGCTTGTGCCCCTGCCCCACGGGGCTACGCACCCACGCGGAAAAGGCTTCCCGCCCCTGCGGGGTCAGGTGGAGCACCTTGCGCGGCGGGCGCGGCGGTTGCGGCTCCACCACCGCCTCGATCAGGCCGCTCCGCTCCAGCTTGCTCAGCAGCGAGTAGACGCGGCTCTGCTTCAGCTGCCAGACGCGCCCCACCCCGCCCAGCTCGGATAGACGCTGGTGAATCTCATAGCCATACATCGGCTGCTGGCGCAAAAATCCCAGCAGCGCATGTTCGATGGTGAGCGGTTGACGGCGAAGCGGTGACATACGATTTCTCACAAAGTACTTATTCGATAAGTACTTGTATGATAAGCAAAATCCAGAAGTTTTCAAAAGCGGGGCATCGAGCAGCAGCGGTCAGCGGGAAAGGCTCACTCGTCCAGGAGCTGCTCGACACGGGTCTGGAGGTGCGCCAGCAGCCCTACGCTTTCAGCGAGCCGCGCGTGCCACGGATGAACAAAGGGAGCGAGGACGGGGTGTGCTGCCCCCTGCTCCAGCGCGGCCCGCTCCCCCACAAAAAGCGCGATCAGGCTCGCGAGCAGCGAGGGCAGCGCCTCATACTGCGCGGCGGCACGCAGCAGGTTGACGAGCATCTGCTGGCGGCTGCCGAAGCCGCGCGGCAACCCGTGGGCACGTGCCAGCGCGCCGATGTCGTCGCGGCTCAGGAAGAGGCCGCTGTGGGGCGGGGTGATGAGGTAGGCGGCAATCTCGCGCAGGCCGGTCCGCTCGTCGGACAGCAGGTCGGGCGCAGCGGGGAGCGCCCAAGGAACGGCGACGAGGGACAACCCCTCGCTATGCGCCTGCACCACCTCCAGGGTTAGCTCCGCCAGGGCCTGATAGAAAGGGTGCTGCTGCCGCCGAACCGCCAGCAGCAGCGGAGGCAGCCAGCGCAGCAGGTGGCGCTCGATCCAGTCGCGCTGTCGCTGCTGCATCGCGCGCGCGGTGGGCGCGAGCCCATCCTCCCAGGCATCCGCTTCCGCGCCACAAAGGAAGGCGAGAAAGCGAAGCTCCTCCCCGATGTGGTCCGCGCTGGTGGCGCTGGGCGCGCTTGCGAATCCCGCGTTCTGATAGTGGGCGTGTACCCGCTCCGTTGCCGCCCCGCCTAGCAACCCCGAGTCGTCCAGAAAGACGCTCTCGAACGGGAAGACGTTAAAGCCCCAAAGGTGTTGGTGCAGCGCCGCCGCCTCGTCGGCGTCCCACGGCTCGGGCAGCGTCCGCGCCAACGCGGGGATCGCCCGCACAAAAGGGAGCAGGTCAGGCTGCGCGCCATCCAGGAAAAGCCGCCCCAGCAGCGCATAGCTGTGATGGCGGGCAAGGGCGATCTCGGTGGGGGTCATGGTGATAGTCGGTATTAGAGATTAGAGATTGGAGATTGGTAAGGTGGTGGATAGTGAGATTGCCGACCGCCGTTGTCGTTAATCTCCAATCTCTAATATCCGATCTCTCCCCTACCCCGAGCTCCCTTCGACCAGTTCCGGCTCCTGCGCGGGGTCCATCTCCGAGACGTCGGGCGCGTCGGGTTGGGCGGGCGCGGCCCAGTGGGGCGCGTCGGAAAGGCGGTAGGCGGCGGCGGTGGGCTTGAGCGGGCGCTTGAGCCAGAGCGGGCGGCGGTTGCCATCGGGCGAGACGGCGCGGGCGGGGCGGGTCATCGCGCGCCACTGACGGTAGATCTCCATCGAGCGGTTGGTGTCCACCCAGACATCGCCGTACCGCTCGTCGGGCGCGGCCCTGCGCACGCTTGACGCCTTTTGCAGCCAGCAGTGCGCCCCGCTGATCGGGTCGGGGTGGACGGCGTGGGTCAGGTTCTGGTGCACGCCCACATCCTCCCACCAGATGCGGCTCGTGTCCGGGTCGAAGGTCTGCCAGGCCTTAGCCCCTTGCAGGATGTTGAGGCCGTAGCCCCCCGCGCCATCTTCACCCAGCTGCACAAGGTTGGACATGCCCGGGTTGACACCACTATTGTCCTGCAAGCGCCAGCGCCCCAGGTGGTGGCTCATCGCGATCACCCCCGGCTTGATCCCCTCCGTCACCCACACGCGATCCACAAAGTAGCCGATCTCCGTGTCCACGCGCACCAGATCGCCCGTGTCTACCCCCAATCGGCTCGCGTCGGCGGGGTGCATCCAGATGGGGTTCTTGTGGGAGATCTCGTAGAGCCACTTGGCGTTGGCGCTGCGCGTGTGGATCAAGGTAGGCAGGCGGAAGTTGGGGAGCAGCAGCATCTCCCCCCGCTCGCGGTCGATATTCTGCGGGCTCACATGGCTCGGCAGCGGCCACGGGATCACATGCTCGCGCTCCGGCCAGCCCCACTCCGCCATCGTCTGGCTCCAAAATTCCAGCTTGCGGCTCGGCGTGCCAAAGCCCGACGCGCGGCACCCCATCCACCAGGAGCCCGACCACCTTATCCTCCTTGAAGATGCGGCCCGCGTTCATCAATTTGGATATTGGATATTGGGTATTGGATATTAGTAGTCGTATCGTTCTTACCTAATATCGAATATCGAATATCCTCGTCCCCCATCTCCTTTTCATACGGCTGGAAGTTGTCGCGCGTGACCTCGAAGCAGCCGTATTTGCGCATGTACGCCAGCGGGGTGAGCCCCTGGGCAGCCGCCGCCTCGGGCAGGCCGGGCACGCTGTTCTCGAAGATCCAGCGGTAATACTCCTCGACCGTGATAAGCTCGCCGGGCCGGTAGGGGCTCTGGAAGTGCTCGCGGATGCCGAGGGAGCCGTCCGGGTCCATGCGCGCGGAAAGCTCGATCCACCACTCGTTCTCTTCCCAGACCTCGCCGGGGTTGGCCTCGTGCGTGAAGCGCACCGGTTGGCCGAGCTTTTCGAGGGCGACGCGACGCACCGGCTGGCGGAAGGCGATCCACTGCCCCGCGTGCGTCTCCTGGCTCATCAGGTCGTGCCGCTCCCCCGCGTGGCCCATCGGCAGCACGTAATCGGCAAACCACGCCGACTCGTTCCACGTCGGGGTGAGCGCCACGTGGCAGCTTGATGGTCTCCTCGTTCTGAAGATGCTTCAGCCACAGAAAGCCGTCGGGGTTGATCCACATCGGGTTGTAGACGCGCGTGAAGTAGACATCCACCGCGCCGCGCCCCTCCTCCAAAAAGTGCGGCAGCAGGAAGCTCATCTCGTAGTGCGCGAGCGGCCACTCTTCCGGCATCTGGAGCTCGTTCCAGGCGGTGAAGGGCTTGGGCACGTCGAAGGGGGTGGGCACAAACTTGTTCCACGAGTTGGCCGAGGTGCCGCCGCGCGTGCCGACGCTACCGGTGAGCACGTTCAGGAAAAAGAGACATCGCGCCACCTGCCAGCCACCCAGGTTCCCGATGCTCGCGCTGCGCCAGGTGTGCGTCGCGAGCCTGCCACCGCAATTTGCCACAGCTTCCGCCGCCGCGCGCACCCGCTCCACCGGCACCTGCGCCTCCTCCGCTGCCCGCTCAAAGGTGAAGTCGCGGTAAAGAGATTTCAGGGCACGGTCGAACAGCTCATAATTGATTTTTGATTTTTGATTTTTGATTTTCGATTGAATCTCGGCTACCAGATCAGAATCTGCAATCTGCAATTTGCTATCTGAAATCGCCTCCAACGTCTCTTCCCAATTCACCCAGCGGCGCACGAATTCCTTGTCATACAGGTCATTCTGGAGCAGGTGGTTGGCAATGGCGAGGAGGACGCTGCTCTCGGAGCCAGGCCAGGTGGGGAGCCAGACATCGCTCATGCTGGCGGTGTTGGACAGGCGCGGATCAAAGGTGATGAGCTTCGCGCCCGCCATCTTCCCCTCGATGATGCGCTGCGCGTGCGGGTTGAAGTAGTGCCCGGTTTCCAGGTGGCTCGAAATCAGGAGGATGGTGCGCGCACTCGCATGGTCGGGGCTGGGGCGGTCGAAGCCACCCCACAGCTCATAGCCCGCGCGTGCGCCGCTGGAGCAGATGTTGGTGTGCGAGTTATGCCCATCCACCCCCCACGCCTGGATGACACGGTTGGTGTAGCCGTCCTCGCCTGGCCGCCCCACATGGTACATGATGCCATCGCGCCGCTGCTGGCGGCTGGCGCGCATCTTGGCGGCAATCTCTTCCAGCGCCTGCTCCCAGGGGATGCGCTTCCACTTCCCCTCGCCGCGCTTGCCCACCCGCTTGAGCGGGTAGAGGATGCGCTCGGGGTCGTAGACCTGATTGTGCGTGGCGGGGCCTTTCGCGCAGTTGCGCCCGCGGCTGCCCGGGTGGGCCGGGTTGCCCTCAAACTTGCGAATCTCCAGCGTCTCGCGATCCACATAGGCAAGCAGGCCGCAGGCGCTCTCGCAGTTGAAGCAGACGGTGGGCACGAGCATGTAGCGCCGCGCCACGCGTTGCGGCCACAGCTTCCCGTCCCACTCGACCCAATCGTCCCACTTGTCGGCGGGGGGATACTGGCTCATGCGCCCGTCCGGGTGGACGACGGTAGTTAGCTCGACCGCTTCCGGCTCCCGCACGCTCTCCCCGAAGCGGGGCAACGCCGTGCCCGCCACGTTGGTCACGCCGCGCGCGGCGGGCTCACTCGCTTCGGGGGAGCCGAGACGCAGCATGGTGGCGAGGAAGGTGGAGAGGCGGCTATTGTTGCTCATAAAGTCGTTCGTTTGTGTTCCACATAGTTGTCGGGATCCCGTTGACTTCTTTACACAAAACACTCACAATTTTCGCAATGACCGTTCCTCTTGCAAGCGAGGCTACCATGAACCTTCCCCCTATTCAGATCGGGCCAGAAGGGGTACTCATCCCCCACCGCTATCTCGCCCACGCCACAGAGTTTGAGATCGAACTAACTGATGGCTACGTCCTTGTACGACCAAAAGGCAATGATCCCGTAGCCCCCGAAGCACAGGATGCTGAGAAGCGTCCTTTTCCCTGGGTTGGCATCGGTCACACGCAAGACCCGACAGCGTCCCAGCACGTTGAGGAAATCCTTGAAAGTGAGATCGACCCGCGAGATGGTTGGACCAACCTTCCATGAGCGCCTTGCTCGACACCGGATTCCTGCTCGCGTTGCTTGCCAAAAATGATCCGCTTCATGAAGTATGCCTGCTTACCCTGTCGGAAGAGGCAACCCCGCTCGTTCCCTCCCCGCTTCTACCAGAGCTTGCCTACATGGTATTGCGCGACATAGGGTATACGCCCTGGTTGACCTTTGTTCGCTCGGTGCTTCAAGAGCAACCGCCCCTTGTCTAGCCCACACCTGCGGACCTTGCGCGTGCTGCTGACATCATGGAGCAGTACGCCGATAGCCGTATTGACTGGGTGGATTGTACGATCGCGGCGATGGCCGAACGACTCCGCATCACGCGCATTCTCACCCTTGACCAGCGTCACTTCCGTATCCTCCGCCCCACCCACACAGCCGCCTTTGACCTCAAGCCTTAACCCAAGCCTACCCTCACTCCAGGGCTAGCTATTCGGCACCTCCTGCGGGGCCATCACAAAAGCGTACTTGAAAAGGTACAGCCCCCCGATGGCGCAGAGCAACGCCAGCAGTGGCTGCATGACAGCCAGGGTATCGCCAGCTTTGCCGTTATCCGCTTATCCTGCCAATCCTGTTCTAGCTATTCGGCACCTCCTGCGGGGCCATCACAAAAGCGTACTCGAAAAGGTACAGCCCCCCGATGGCGCAGAGCAACGCCAGCAGTGGCTGCATGACAGCCAGGGTATCGCCAGCTTTGCCGTTATCCGCTTATCCTGCCAATCCTGTTCTAGCTATTCGGCACCTCCTGCGGGGCCATCACAAAAGCATATTCGAACAGGTACAACCCCGCGATGGCGGCGAGCGCGGCGAGGGCTCCGAGCAGGGGTTGCGCTGCCGCAAGCGCAACGGCCAAAGCGACGAGCGCGAGCGGCAACGCATGGCCCAGGGCGATGCTCCCCCACCAAAAGTGATTTCGGTAGCGCCCGTGCGTGATCTCATGCGCGGCGCGCGCGGCTACCTCGCTCGCGTGGGGGATGCTGAACTCGCCCACGAGGGTAACGAACAGGTCCACCAAGAGCGCAACCACGAAGCTGACCAGCATGAAGCGCGTCAGGTGGGGGGGCAGCGCGAGGAAAAGATCGAGCAGCAGAAAGGCCCCGCTGCCTGCCACCATCGCCTGCACAACCAGGTGGAAGGGAAGCAACGGGCTCTGCCACAGGTCGCGCCCCTCCGCCTGCGCGAAGAGAAATGCGGTGTAGATGGCGCTGAGCAGCGCGAAGGGGAAGCCCAGCCAGAGCAGCAGCGGGCGCAGCGAGCCCGCCAGCGTGGGCATCACCCCGAAAAAGGCGGCAGCCTCCAGCAGCCACCAGAGCCCCGCGACAACGGTGAAGCCGATCAGCACCACGGCACCGCGTGTCAGCCAGCTGCGCCACTGCGGGCGCAGGAGGATGAGGAGGAAGCGCTCGGGTCGCTCCAGGTCGAAGACCAGCAGCCCCGTGGTGATCGCGATGAAGAGCAGTGACAAAAAGCCTGCTACCACGGCTACCGTGCCATCGAACGGGGCAAGACCAAGCCCCCACGCCAGCGTCAGCAGCATGAACAGGCCCGCGCCGATCCCTTTCGTGACGAGGTAGGCGGGCACCGGCCAGTGCCAGGGGATAAAGTGCTGGGCGTTGTAAGATACCTGCACCATCTGCTCCGCTACCCGCCCGCCGATGTGGATCGGGCCGGTTGTGGGCTGGCCCTGGGGTGAGGGGGTGAGGGGGTGAGGGGGTGAGGGGGTGAATCCAATGGAGTCTACTCTGCCAGTCGTCGCGGCAGCAGCGCGACGCACCGACTCTAGACCTCGGTCATCGGTCATCGGTAGTCGGTCGTCGGTCGTCGGTCGCGCTCCATGCAGCGGGATAACATCTGCCCACAAAAATGTTTTGGGGGTGCGGGGGGTGGCGGTGGGGTGGAGCGCCACATCGTTACCGTGGATGTAGAAGAGCTTGGGCGCGGTGCCCTGCTCCGGCTTGCGGACAGTGACCGGCTGGGTGGCAAGCAGGTGGCTGATCTCGGAGGTGGGGTCGTTCATGTCCCCCGCGATGATCGCGTGCTCGGGGCAGACGACGACGCAGGCGGGCTCCAGCCCGAGGTCGGTACGGTGCGCGCAATAATGGCACTTGGCGGCGGTGTGCGTGTCGGGGTCGATGTAGATCGCATCGTAGGGGCACGCCTGGAGACACGCCTTGCAGCCGATGCACGCCCGCCCGTCGAACTCGACTATCCCGTCCGAGCGCTGGTACATGGCAGCCGTGGGGCAGATACGCACGCAGGGCGGGTTCGCGCAGTGGTTGCAGCGCGTCACCTGAAAGTGGCGGCGCGTGTTGGGGAAGAGCCCCGTCTCGACATACTTGACCCAGGTGCGGTTCACGCCGAGCGGCACCTGATTTTCAGCCTTGCACGCGGTGGAGCAGGCGTGGCAGCCTATGCACTTGCGGTTGTCGATGACAAAGCCGTAGTTCTTCATTGAACTCTCGTTTGTGAAGGGAGCAGAGCGTTGGGTCACGCTGTCTGGGACGTTGGCCGCAGCGGGAAGGTACATTCTACAACACTCTGGGAAGGATACAATTGGCGGTAACCGAAAAGGGTGGCGCTGCCAAGCTACCAGTTGGCTTCAATCCCTCTCATTTGCTACCGAAAGCCGCCCCACCCCTTGAATCGCCATTGACGGGGGGCTCGCGCCTCGTACCCTCGTACTATACATAAAGACACGCAGGAGGATTCATGGTAGATGAGTTGACAATCCCGATCACCCTCGACCCAGAAGCCCCACGCGCTCACGCTGGAACGAGCGACCGCACGCGGCTGGGGCTCGCCGCGATGGGTGTAGCGCTATTGTCGGGTGTCTTGGGCGATGGGCTGCTGCGCGCTACCCCCTGGGGCATCAATGCCCTGCTCTGGTTAATGCTTTTGTTGGGCGCACTGGTGGCGCTGATGCGCTGGCACTATCCCGCCGCGCGGGGCGGGGGCCGCTGGATGATCGCCCCGGCCCTGCTCTTCGCAGCCACCATCGCCTGGCGCGGCTCCAGCGTACTGGTGGCTCTTAGTGTATTGGCCTCGCTGGTATCGCTGGCCCTGCTCGCGGCGCGCGCCCGCGAGGGGCAATGGCAACGAGCAGGGTTGGGGGAGTTCGTGCTCGCGCTCCCGTTGGCCGCGATTAACGCGGCGCTCGGCTCCTTCGCCCTGATGGCCGATGTGGAGTGGCAGAGCATCCCGCGTGGGGGCTGGTCGGGGCGGGTGATCGCGGTAGTGCGCGGCATCCTCATCGCGGCCCCCTTGCTCCTTCTCTTCGGCGGCCTCTTCATGGCGGCGGATGCTGAGTTTGAGGCGCTCGTCCGTAACCTGCTCGATTGGGAGTGGGACGAGATCGCCAGCCATCTTTTCTGGGTTGCCCTGTGGGCATGGTTGGTGGGCGGCTTTCTGCGGCAAAGCCTGCTGGAGCGCACCCCCCCCAGCCTGCGGGTGTCCCGGCCCCGCTTTCTCGGCTTAGGGCATCGTCGAAAGCACTATCGTGCTCGGCACGCTAAACCTGCTCTTTTTGGCGTTTGTGCTGGTGCAATTCCCCTATTTGTTTGGGGGGGCCGCCTCCGTAGACCCCGCGAGCGGCCTGAGCTATTCCGCCTACGCGCGGCGCGGCTTCTTTGAACTGGTCACCGTGGCGACCCTGCTGCTGCCGCTGTTGCTGCTGCTCCACTGGCTCCTGCGCGAGTACCGCCCCTGGGAGATACGACTCTTTCGCGGGCTGGCGGGCACCCTGGTCCTCCTGATGTACGTGGTCATGCTCTCGGCGCTGCAACGGATGTGGCTGTACACTGTAGAGTTCGGCCTGACGGAGCTTCGCTTCTATACCACCGCCTTCATGGGCTGGCTTGCCATCGTGTTTCTGCTCTTTCTGCTCACCGTGCTGCGCGGCCAGCGGGAGCGGCTCGCCTTCGGTGCCCTGCTGACCGCCTTCGCCACCCTGCTGCTGCTGCTGGCGATCAACCCGGATGCGCTCATCGTGCGAACCAACGTCGGGCGTGTCGCGCAGGCCGCGCAGCCCTTCGATCGGGAATACGTCGTCTCGCTCAGCGCCGATGCGGTGCCGCCCCTGGTGGCCCTGCTCGACCAGATGCCCGCCGAGGACCGCTGCCAGGTGGCGAATCGCCTGCTGAGCCAATGGTCGCCGCCGGAGCAACGCGATTGGCGCACCTGGAACTGGGCGCGCTGGCAGGCGTGGCGCACGGTCGCCGCCAACCGCACACGGCTCGAAGGGATGCAGTGCTAAGCGCGTGGGGCGTGCCGCCTTGCAAGGTGACGCATCCGTTTGGTAGGGCAAGCAGCGACTCTAACCCAAAGTGGTGAATCGCCGCCACCTAGCGTACAATGCAGATCAAACGACAACAAGAGAGCAGAAACCCGCGAGCACGCTACCGGTCGCTGGTCTATGCTCTCTTGGCTGTTCTGTTCTCTCTTTTCTGTTCTCTTTTTTTCTATCAACCAAACACGAGGCACTTTCATGAGCGAGGGAGAGTTGCGAGCCATCTGGCTCAAGCGGATGCGGCGCGGGCTGATGGATTCGGTACCGTCGGCGGAGTTGGTGGCGGGGCGTGGGCTGCTGGGCAATATGGACCAGGGCGGCAAGCGCCAAGTGACCCTTATCGAGCGCGAGGTGTGGGAGCGGATCATGCAGGAGATGGGCGGTACGCTCGATCCTTCCGCGCGCCGCGCCAACCTGCTGGTGAGCGGGATTCGCCTGGCGAACACGCGCGGCAAGGTGCTGCGCATCGGCTCCTGCCGCATCCGCATCTATGGCGAGACGAAACCGTGCGAGATGCTGGATGAGGCGCTGCCCGGCCTGAAAAAGGCAATGTACGCGGAGTGGGGCGGCGGGGCGTTTGGCGAGGTGCTGGACGATGGCCCCATCGCGGTGGGCGATGCGGTGGAGTGGGAGGGGTAGCCGCGCCCATGCCACCGGAGGACAAGCGGCTCTCCATGGCGGAGGCCATCGCGCGCTATGTCGAGGACGGGATGTCCGTGGCGGTCGAGGGCTTTACCGCGTTCATTTGCTTCGCGGCGGGCCACGAGATCATCCGCCAGCGCCGCCGCGACCTGACGCTGATCCGCATGACCCCCGACCTGATCTACGACCAGATGATCGCGGCGGGGGTGGCGAGCAAGATGATCTTCAGCTACCTGGGCAACCCGGGGGTCGGCTCGCTCCACGCCATCCGCCGCGCGGTGGAGCATGGCATCCCGCGCCCTCTCGCGCTGGAAGAGTACACGCACTACGGGCTGGTGGGGCGCTACACCGCTGGCGCGAGTAACCTGCCCTTTTTCCCGCTGCGCAGCTATGTGGGCTCCGACCTGCTCCAAGCCAACCCGCAGATCAAGCTGATCGCGGACCCCTACGGCAGCGGGCAGATCGCCGTCGTGCCGCCGCTGAAGCCGGACCTCGCCATCCTCCACGCGCAACGCGCCGACGTGCAGGGCAACACCCACCTGTGGGGGCTGCTCGGCGTGCAGAAAGAGGTGGCCTTTGCGTCGAAGCGCGTCATCGTGGTGGTCGAAGAGATAGTGTCGGAAGAGGTCATCCGCTCCGACCCCAACCGCACCCTCATCCCCGGGCCTGATCGTGGACGCGGTGGTGCACGAGCCGTGGGGCGCGCACCCCTCCTACGCGCAGGGCTATTACGACCGCGACAACGCGGCCTACCTGGAGTGGGACGAGCTGTCCCGCGACCGCGCGCGCACCGAGGCGTGGCTGGACGAGTGGGTCTACGGTGTGGCGAGCCGCACCGAGTACCTGGACAAACTGGGCGCGGCGCGGCTGGACGGGCTCAAGCCCGCGCCCTGGCCCGCCGCGCCCGTGGACTATGGGGCGTACCGATGAGCGACACCCCGTACTCCGCCGCCGAGATGATGATTGTCGTCGCGGCACGCCTGCTGGCAGGGGTGCGCACCGTCTTCGTCGGGGTCGGGATGCCGAACATCGCCTGCAACCTGGCGCGCCACACCGTCGCGCCCGCGCTGGAGTTGATCTACGAGTCGGGGGTCTACGGGGCACGCCCTGAGCGGCTGCCCCTCTCCATCGGCGATCCGACCCTCGTCAGCGGGGCCACCTCGGTGGTGTCCATCGCCGACCTTTTCGGGCTTTACCTTCAGGGCGGGCGCATCGAGGTGGCGCTGCTGGGCGGGGCGCAGGTGGATCGCTTCGGCAACCTGAACAGCACCGTCATCGGCGAGTACGACGCGCCCACGGTGCGCCTGCCCGGCAGCGGCGGCGCGTGCGAGATCGCGACCAACGCGCAGCGCACCTTTATCATGATGCGCCTCAAGCGGCGCGCCTTCGTCGAGCAACTCGATTTTGTGACCACCCCCGGCCACCTGAGCGGCGGCGACGCGCGCCGCGCGCACGCGTTGCCCGGGGCGGGGCCGAGCCTCGTCATCACCGATCGCGCCCTTTTCACCTTCGACAACCCCGAGCGCGAGATGCAGTTGGTCGAACTGTATCCGGCTGTCACCGTCGCGGAGGTTCAGGCAGCTGTCGGCTGGCCCCTACGCGTGGCTCATACCCTGCAAGAAACCGCGCCCCCCACCCCCGCCGAGCTTTACCTCCTGCGCGCCACCCTCGACCCAAGCGGGTTGTACCGGTAGAGGCTGAGCGCCCCACAATTTCGGAGACGCACCCCTTTTCAGTAGAATTGACGAAGGACGAAGGACGACCGAGCGAACCACGGAGACACGGAGAACACGGAGAACGGCAAGGCGAGAAAAAGAGGGATCTATCACAAGGAATAGTTCCCACTAATTGCCGTTTTCGTCGGTCGTCGCGCCCAGAGGGCAGACGTCGGTCGTCATTCGTCCTCCGTCGGTCGTCGGTCGTCCGTCGTCGGTCGTCCTCACTCAATAGATGGAGTCGATAGATGCCTGCTCAAGAACTAAGTTACTCCCTGGCCTTCACGGCGGGGTTGCTCTCCTTTCTCTCCCCCTGCGTGCTGCCGCTGGTGCCGATCTACCTCGGCTACCTGACCGGCGCGGGCGCGGGGAACCAGGAAATCGCGCTGGAGCAATCACGGACCTTCACGCTGGCGCACGGCCTGGCCTTTGTCGCGGGTTTCTCGCTGATCTTCATGACATTGGGCGGCATCGGCGGCGCGGTAGGTGATCTCGTGCGTAGCCCCTGGTTCCTCCGCATCGGTGCGCTGCTGCTCATGGTGATGGGGCTGCACCTGATTGGGGTGATCCGCATCCCGCTGCTGTACATGGAAAAGCGCATGGAATTTCAGCGGGGCAGCAACCCCAATGTCTTTTCCTCGCTGCTGGTGGGGGCAACCTTTGGCGCGGGGTGGACCCCCTGCGTGGGGCCAGTGCTCGGCGGCATTTTGAGCCTCGCGGCCCTACAGGGTGGCCCCATGCAAGGGGTGTCGCTGCTGGCTGTCTACTCGCTGGGGCTGGCCATTCCCTTTTTGCTGGCCGCTGCCGGGCTGAGCCAAGCCAGTGCCGCGATCCGCAAACTCGGTCCCTACCTGCGCTACGTCGAGGTGGCAAGCGGGGTGCTGCTCGTCGCGATTGGCATCCTCCTCTTCACCGACCAATTCGCCCAACTCAACTCCTACTTTTTCCGCCTCACCCCCGAATGGCTCTTTGAGCGGTTGTAGGGGGAGATTGGAGATTGGAGATTCGAGACTATGTGCCCCGAATGGGGTATTCGAGATTGGTAGCCCGTCGTCGGTCGTCCGTTGTCGGTCGTCGGTCGTCGGTCGTCGGTCGTCCGCTACAAAGCGTCGCAAAAGAGAGCAGCATGGAACATACAGAGCGGATTCGCGCGGTTCAAGGGGATATCACTACACAGCGGGCGGATGCCATCGTCAACGCGGCGAACCCGACGCTGCTGGGCGGCGGTGGGGTGGACGGGGCGATTCACCGCGCGGCGGGGCCGCAGCTTTTCGCGGAGTGCAAGCAGTTGGGGGGCTGCACGACGGGAGATGCCAAGATCACCAACGGGTATCGGCTGCCCGCGCGCTACGTGATCCACACTGTCGGCCCGATCTGGCACGGGGGCGATCGGCGCGAGGATGATCTGCTCGCGAGTTGCTACCGCAAAAGCCTCGCCCTTGCCACGCACCATAAGTTGGAAAGCATCGCCTTTCCCGCGATCAGCACCGGTGCCTACGGCTTCCCCCTCCGCCGCGCCACACAGATCGCCGTGAGCGAGGTGCAACACTACCTCGCTAGCCACGAGTTGCCCCACACGGTTACCTTCGTCTGCTTCGACCGGCCCACCCTGGAACAATACCAGGAATTGCTCTAGCCCCGCTTCCCCCTAGACGGGTGGGCGGGACGCTCGCGCTCCCAGCCTCACCCCCTCACCTTCATCACCCTCTCACCTTCATCACCCCCTCACTCCTCCAGGCGACGCACCAGCACGAGCATGGCGCACTCTTCAGGGTGGAGCCCCTCGATCTCCGCGACCTGCTCGGCAAGCAACTCGCCCATGCGCCCCTCCTCGTAGCAGCGAAGCACGCTGGGGTGGTAGAGGTACTGCTTGCGCCCCTTCTCGTCCCGCCCCGTGGCGAGCAGGTGTCCGTCGGGTCGCGGGCAAATCCACACTTCGGTCCACGCGGGCGGGATCACGAGCGCGTCGAGCCGCTTGCGCGCCTCACCCGTGATGTGCTCGCCCTCCTCGTCAAGAAAGGTGAAACCCCGCCCCCACGGTTTGCGCGTGTAGCCGGGCATCTCGTCTCTCACGTAGAGCAACCCTGCCTGGTGCGCGGACTCCTCGGGGTCGGGGCGAAGGGTTTCGATGTCCATCCTATCTCTTTTCTCCCAACAGCGTTTATTCGGCTCACACAGAGGAAAAAAGCAATGGGGGTGTCAGAGTCACGCCGCAGGGCTGAAGCGGTTGACAGCGCGGGGATCACAGACCAAACTGTGGAGACAAGAGCGATCTTTCAGGAACACTGTACAAAGGAGTGCAACGCAATGTCGAAACGAGTGATCCGCGCGCCGCATGGGGCGCAGCTGAGCTGCAAGGGGTGGGAGCAGGAGGGCGCGCTGCGCATGCTCATGAACAACCTGGACCCCGATGTGGCCGAGAAGCCGGACGAGTTGATCGTCTATGGCGGCACGGGCCGCGCCGCGCGCAGTTGGGAAGCGTTCGACGCCATCGTGCGCACCCTGCGCTCTCTGGAAAATGATGAGACGCTGCTGGTCCAATCGGGCAAGCCGGTAGCAGTCTTCCGCACGCACGAGATGGCCCCGCGCGTGCTCATCGCCAACTCGCTGCTGGTTCCCCATTGGGCGACGTGGGAGATCTTCCGCGAGTTGGAGCAGCAGGGGCTGACGATGTACGGGCAGATGACCGCTGGAAGCTGGATCTACATCGGCTCGCAGGGGATCGTGCAGGGCACCTACGAGACGCTTGCCGAGCTGGCCCGTCAGCACTTCGGCTGGCTCGCTCGCGGGCAAGCTGGTGCTGACGGCGGGGCTGGGCGGCATGGGCGGCGCGCAGCCGCTCGCGGTGACGATGAACGGGGGGGTGGCCCTGGTCGCGGAGGTGGACCCCGCGCGCATCCAGCGCCGCCTGGACACCGGCTACCTGGATCGCGCGGCGAGCAGCGTGGACGAGGCGCTGCGCCTCGTGGGGGAAGCGCTGGAAAACGAGGTGCCGCTTTCCGTGGCGGTGGAAGCCAACGCGGCGGCGCTTTTCCCTGAGTTGCTCCGGCGCGGCATCCTCCCCGATGTGGTCACCGACCAGACGAGTGCGCACGACATGCTGCATGGCTACCTGCCCGCCGAAATGACCCTGGACGAGGCTGACGCGCTGCGCGCCAGCGACCCGGATGCCTACCTCGCGCGCGCCGCCGAGTCGGTGGTGCAGCACGTAGGGGCGATGGTGGAGTTCGGGAAGCGCGGGGCTATCGTCTTCGACTACGGGAACAACATTCGGCAGCAGGCGCTAGGAGGCGGGCTATGCGGAGGCGTTCGCCTTCCCTGGCTTTGTGCCCGCGTTTATCCGCCCGCTTTTCTGCGAGGGCAAGGGGCCGTTCCGCTGGGTCGCGCTGTCCGGCGACCCGGAAGACATCTACAAAACCGACGAGGCGGTGATGCGAACCTTCCCCGAGGACGAGGCGCTGATCCGCTGGCTCAAGCTGGCGCGCGAGCGCGTCCACTTTCAGGGGCTCCCCGCGCGCATCTGCTGGCTGGGCTACGGCGAGCGCGACCGCATGGGGCTGATCTTCAACGAGATGGTGGCGAGCGGTGAGTTGAAAGCGCCCATCGTCATCGGGCGGGACCACCTGGACACCGGCTCGGTGGCCTCGCCCAACCGCGAGACCGAGGGGATGCGGGATGGCTCGGACGCCATTGCCGACTGGCCGATCCTCAACGCCCTGCTGAACACCGCAGCGGGTGCCTCGTGGGTGTCGGTGCACCACGGCGGGGGGGTCGGCATCGGCTACTCGATCCACTCTGGCATGGTCGTTGTTGCCGACGGCAGCGAGCGCGCCCGCGAGAAGCTCAGCCGCGTCCTCCTGACCGACCCAGGCTCGGGCGTCGCGCGCCACGCCGACGCGGGCTACCCCATCGCCCTCGACACCGCGCGCGAGCGCGGGGTGCATCTGCCAATGCAGGAGTGACGACCGACGACGGACGACCGACGACGACGACCGACGCCGACAACGGACACACATAACTGCCACCAACAGTAGGCGCTTTAGGCGAGACGCTAAGAACGCCAAGAACTAATAAAAATCCTTGGCGTCCTTGGCGTCTTATCGGTTATCCGTGTCCGTTAGCCGTCGTCGGTCGTCCGTCGTCGGTCGTCGGTCGTCGGTCGTCGTTACCGGCGGTTGCGCTTGTTGCGCTTCGGGGTGACGGCGGGCGCGCGCGGCACGTCGCGCACCGCCTGCCCCCGGTCGTCATGTACGGCTCATGCAGGACCACGGGCTCCGCTTTCTTGGAAGCCTGTAGGCGCAGGTTCAGCACCTCGACAAAGGCGGCGAAGGCAATCGAGAAGTAGATGTAGCCCTTCGAGATGTGCTGATCAAAGCCCTCGGCGATGAGCGTGGTACCGATCAGCAGCAGGAAGCTGAGCGCTAGCATCTTGACGGTGGGGTGCTTGTGAACGAAGTTGCTGATGGGGGTCGCGAAGGACATCACCACACCGATCGCCGCCACCACCGCCGCGATCATGATCCAGATGTTGTCCACCATCCCGACCGCCGTGATGACAGAGTCCAGCGAGAAGACGATATCGAGCAGCATGATCTGCACGATCACACCCCCAAAAGAGCTCTGGCTAGCCGTGGCCCCTTCCTCTACCTCCCCTTCCAGCTTGTGGTGAATCTCCTTGGTAGCCTTGTAGATCAGAAAGACGCCACCGAGCAGCAGGATCAGGTCGCGTCCCGAAATTTCCTGAGAGAAGAGCGTGAACAGCGGTGCCGTCAGCCCGACGATCCAGGAGAGGGCAAACAGCAGGATAAGACGCGTGATCAGGGCGGCTGCAAGCCCCACCTTGATGGCGCGATCCTGCTGCTCGCTCGGCAGGCGACCCGCCATGATCGAGATAAACACGATGTTGTCGATGCCCAGGACCAGTTCCAGGGCAAACAGGGTGAGGAACGCCAGCCACGTCTCTGGTTGAAACAACCACTCCATCTTTTCTCCTTTGTATTGGTGGAAATTGCGCTACTTATCGAAAGGATAAGCAATCAAGAGACCTATACTAGGGGAATTCTCCAAAAAGGCTACTTGTGCGCCTTCTGCCTCGCCCTGTAGCAACTATATGATTGGTTGCTACCAAGCCGCGAGGCACAAAGCCAGTGCGCGCGGGACGAACGAGGCTCAGCACCGTGCTCGCCGCGCGTTTCCGTGCCCCCACTTTACACGATGCCGCTTTTCGGTAGAATTGTTGGCCTAGCTAACAATCAAGAAAGAAAAGCAAGCAGCACCCATGTTCGACTCTCTTCTCCAACGCGCGCCCGCGCTACAACACAGGGATTTTCGCCTGCTCTGGCTGGGCCAACTGTTCTCGACGATCGGCTCGCAGATGCAGATCACGGTTATCAACTGGCACGTCTACGAGATGCTGGTGGGCCAGAGCTTCACGCTCGACCTTTTCGGGCGCACCATCTCCCTGAGCGGGCAGGCACTCGGCCTGGGGACGCTGGGGCTGGTGACGGTGATCCCCATCGTGCTTTTCGCGCTCCTCGGCGGGATGCTCGCGGACATGCGCGACCGGCGCAGCGTGATGCTCTGGACACAATGTGCCTCTGCACTCTTCGCGGCGATCCTGGCGGGGCTGACCCTCAGCGGGAATGTGGGGCTCCCCGCCCTCTACCTGCTAGTCGCGGCGGGGGCATCGGCGAACGCCTTTGACAGCCCTGCGCGCCAGTCGCTCGTGCCCAACCTCGTCCCGCGTGACACGCTGACGAACGCGGTCAGCCTCAACACGCTCATCTGGCAGGTCAGCACCATCACCGGGCCTGCCATCGCAGGGGTTATGATCAGCCGCGTCAACCTCGGCGTGATCTACGGGCTCAACGCCTTTTCCTTTCTCGCCGTCATCGTGGCGCTGCTGCTGATGCGCCACCGTGGGCGCGCTGCCGAGACAACGCAGGGGCTCGGGTTCGCCGCTCTCACCGAGGGGCTGCGCTTCGTGTACGGCTCGCGCATCATCTGGAGCACGATGCTGCTCGACTTCTTCGCCACCTTCTTTTCCTCGGCGCGGACGATGCTCCCCATCGTGGCGGGGGACATCCTGGGGGTCGGCCCGGCGGGCTATGGGCTACTCGCCACGGCCCAGCCGGTGGGCGCGGTCATTGCGGGGGCCATCACCGCGCTGCGCCGCGAGATTCACCACCAGGGGATCGTGCTGCTGGTGAGCGTGGCGATCTATGGCGCGGCGACGGCGCTCTTTGGCGTCTCGACCGTCTTCTCCGTCTCCTACGTCCTCTTCGCCCTGACCGGCGCGGCGGATACCGTCTCGACGGTGATTCGGGGAACCATCCGCCAGCTGATGACCCCCGACCGACTGCGCGGCAGGATGACGAGCGTCAACATGGTCTTCTTCATGGGGGGGCCGCAGTTGGGCGAGATGGAGGCGGGCTTTGTGGCAGCCCTTTTCGGCGCGCCCATCGCCATCTTTACGGGGGGCCTCGCCACGATCATCATGTCGGGCTGGGTCGCCTGGAAGTACCCCCGGCTGCGCAATTACACCATCGAGACCGAGGCCGCCCTGCGCGAGCAAATGGCGACGGCGGGTTGAGCACGACCCGCAAGAGCCGCAGCCCTAAAGCTGGCAGGTTTCCCCTTCTTACCATGGAGGCGGTACGCGCGGCCTACTCGGCCCCCCAGCAGGTTGGCAGGTGGCGCAAACCTGCCAGCTTTCGAAGCGGCCTGCGCGGCCTATCTCGCTGGGACGGAGCAATGGTGTCATTTGACCCCATTGGTTACAGGTTAAGGACGCCGCGCATAGTCAAGTTGAGCAAATCGAGCGGCGAGGGCTTGCGTTTACGCTTGATGAGGCCGAAAGCTTTAGCGTTCGCGGCCAAAAAGGCCACCGGGTCGTCGGACTCGCCGCGATAGGCCGCCATAGTACAGAAGTAGAGGCTGCGGTAGACCATCTCTAGGGAGAGGTCGGTAAAGGACACGCCCAGCGTCTCAGCGACTTCGTCGGTCAGGTCGACTAAGACCGCATAGAGTAACCAAGTCGCCCACGCCTGGAGGCGCACCCCATTTCTGCGCCGACCCAGAAATAGGCCAAGCCCAGCAGGCGTTTGACCGTCTTGTAGGCCTCTTCAATACGCCAGCGTTGCCAGTAGAGGGCTATCACATAGGCGGGTGGCAAGCGAAGGGAATCGAGTTCACTCGTCAGATAACGATACCACGTGCCCTCATACAACACTTCGACCAGGCGCAGGGGCAGTTGCTCAGTGCCCAGGCGGATCAGGTAGTCGTGCACGCGGTCGCTTTTGAACAGGACCTGGCTGACCTGGTAGGAGGCATTGCTTTTAGCACGCGTGATGAACGTTACCTGCTGCGCCATTAACGCCGCAAAGGCCTGATAGTTAGTGTAGCCCAGGTCCAGTAGCAGGAGGGCACCGCTCGGCACATGCTCCAGCAGTTGCGGCCACCACTGTTGGTCATGTGCCTGCGGATCGTTGCTATACCACACCTGGCGCGGCAGGCGTGAGGCAACATCCAGCAGGGCCATCATGCGTCCCGCCAGGGGTGCCTGCGGCTCCTCACGCAGCAGGCCTACCTGACGCAGGAGCACATCCAGCGTCGAGCCATCCATATTGGAGCGCGTGTGACGCACCGTACTCTTTGCTTTAGTTGGGCGTGTTTGACTCATCACGTCATGCTAGCTTGTCTGCTATTTCTTAGCAAACATTGACCACTTAGGACAATGAAAGAAAATAACTATACAGACTGAACTGTGACCTTTGGGTTGATGAGCACGAACCATTTGTCGAGGCCGCCCATGCGCTCGAAGCGCGTCTCAAGTAGCTCCATCTCTTTTTGAGTGAGTTTCACGCCGGTGTTGTAGATGGTGGAGACGAGTTGTACGACGGGTTGCGACGTCTTTGAACGAGAAAGAAGAAGCCAAGTCAAGCACGGTCGCCACCAAGTCGAGGAGGGAGCCATTCCAGTACTGTTCCAAGAAGCCCCAAACCCTTTCGACAGGATTGTATTTGCTGTGATAGGGCGGGTAGTAAGCCAGCTTTACCGAGAGGCCAACCTGGTCAACAAACTTCACGATACGGTGCATGAACTGCGTCCGACGACTATGATTCTCCGGGCCATTGTCCTGATTGATGACCAGCGTCTTGACCTCGGCAAAGCGGTCGCTGACCTGGTGCCAGAAATTGGATAGGCAATCGACGATAAAATCACTGGTTACCTTGGAGGTTGTGAAGCTGCTAGACTGACAAAAGTAGGGGAGCGCTTTTCAAACTCTGAAAAGAGGCTATCTTTCTCTTGAATCACCACAAACAAGGGAAAGGTAACAGATGAAAAACGCTCCCACACTGTACGATAGCCTGCTGAGCCTGTTTGGTCAACCGGCGAAATGGCGGGACAAGCGCCACCTCTCAACGCTGGTATGGATGGTGATCGGACTGCTGGAAAGTGGCACGATCAGCTTGCCGGAATGGGTGCCCTTTGTGGAGAGTCGTGCCACCTTTGCGCAAAGTACCGTGCGGCGCTTCAGTCGCTGGTTGCATAACGAGCGGATCAAGGTCGACGAGGTGTATGGCCCCCTCATTCAGGAGGCGCTGCGGGAATGGGGAGGGCAGAGGCTCTATGTAGCGCTGGACACCTCGCTGCTCTGGAACCGTTTCTGTGTGATTCGCCTGTCCCTGGTCTTTCGGGGGCGGGCGGTGCCGCTCATCTGGCGCACGATCGAACACGCCAGCAGCACGGTCGCTTTCGAGGAGTATCGAGCGCTCCTCGACCAGGCGGCCACGCTCTTACCGCGCACGAGTCAAGTCATCTTCCTGGCGGATCGGGGCTTTGCCGATACGGCGCTGATGGCGCACCTGACTGAGACGTTGCACTGGCACTACCGCATTCGCATCAAGGGCAGCTTCAAGCTCTACCGCCCTAACAAACGGCCCTGCCCGATCAGTCGGATCACCCTGCAACGCGGGCAAGCGCGCTGCTGGCATCATGTCTACCTGACCGACAAGCAATTTGGTCCGGTGCATGTGGCCTTGGCCCAGCCCGTTGAGAGTCCGGAGAGGTGGTTGATTGTCAGTGATGAGCCGACCGACCTGAGCACCTTTGAGGAGTATGGGCTGAGGTTTGATATCGAGGAGAGCTTTCTTGACGACAAGTCCAACGGCTTCGAGGTCGAATCCTCCCTCATCCGCTCTGCCGAGGGCTTGACGCGCTTGTTCTTGGTGCTGGCCGTGGCCACCTTGTTCTTGGTGTGTCAGGGGACGGAGGTGGTGGCTCAAGGCAAGCGACGCTGGGTAGATGCGCATTGGTGGCGTGGCAACAGTTACCTCAAAATTGGCTGGAAATGGGTGCGGGGCGCGCTACGCAAAGGCTGGGCGCTGATCACACGCCTCCAATTGTCCGCCGCTGCTGACCCAGACCCCGCCATTGCTTCCCGTAAACAGGCCGCCAAGAAAAAGGATAAGCCACCCTTATCCCTCTCGACTGAGCTCTTTGACCCTTCGGCTCTTGCCGCAGCTTGAGTTTTGTCAGTCAATCAGGGTCTAGATATTTCTGATTAACGCGCCGCATTTCCGCAAAGATGGCATCGGTCTGGGCTATCTTTTTCAGAGGCCGACTTTTTTTACCCGTGTCAGACGGTAGCCCAGCAGATTGAGTTTGCTACGCATCGTCTGGTCCGTGGGCAACTCTTCAGCGCGGTAGCCTTTCTCATCGATCAATTGCTAGCGTAAGGCAACCGCTGTGAGGCGCGGGTATAGGTGCGTTGTACGAAAGGTGGGATCGGTTTGACTATGCCGCTCTGCCAACTCTTGCATATCATAGAGCGGCCTGGGCAGATGCGCTTCGGCTCGTTTGCGCCCACGTAGGTGAAACTGGTCAATAAAGCAAACACCACCGCGCCACTCCGTGAGCGCCTTGGCGAGCGTCAGGCGATCCCGAGCCAAGTTGTTTCTCGGCTTGCGTTGGGCTACCACCCAACATCGTTTCGACGATCTGCGCCATGAAATGGCGGCGCTCGTAACCGCTCAGGCGCTCTCTTGTCTCGTTCAGCATGGCTCGAATTTCTGATGTGATTTCCATCTTCCCCTCCTTGTTGGGTGATGAGTATATCACCGACTTGCGTATGCTTATTTTTGTGCGCTAGCCCTAGTGCTCTGTTAAGCTGAATTTTGTACTTTGAAAATGGGTTATAGAGGTGCTTTTGATTGTTTGACGCGCGCTTCCTCGGTAGTGAACTGCCAATCAACGGTGACCTGCCGCTTGTTGCGATGTGTTTGCCAGGCCAGCTCACGTGCTCGACGATTTCGATGCACGGTGCGAGCTGTGGTGAGGCACTGGCGTCTGGAGCACGGATAGCTCCTCGGCGATCGTTGAGCCAACTACCATGTCGGGCGGTGTACGCGTGCCACTCCAACTTGGCCGCAATGCGGCGTGCTTCTTGCGGCGCAAAGCGCTCATAAAGGCAGGCCGGATGATGAATGTTCAGGTTGTCGGCGACCAGGATGATGCGCTCGGCGTCGGGATAGCACTGCGTGACCAGATGATGCAGGACCAGCGCACAATCAAGAGATATGATCGGGAATAAGAGAGGAAGAGAAGAGAGCGAGGAGAAGGAGGGAGGAAATGTGGGGCTTAGGCGGTGAGCGGGAAGTCGCAGCGCAGGTTGTGCAGAGCACAAGCAGTCTCCATGACTAAATCGCTGAAGTTGGACTTGCGATTGCGGAAAACGTGGGAGACGATTCGGAAGACTTTGACACCCGCGATGACATGTTCGACCTCAATGCGACTTTGGGAGTGGGAGCGGTTGGTAGCTTTCTCTTCGTCGGTCAACTCCCCGCCACGCGGCTTCTTTTTGGGCTGCTGGGTGGTAGTGACCCCGCTTGGTGCATAGCCCTGAAAGCCGCTATCCTGCTCCAGGGTGCTGCCGGGCGGGAAGGTGAAGGCGTCCTCATCGGCGGCACGCTTGTCGTGTTTACGGCCTTCATGGGTCTTGCCCAAGCCTTTGACTTTGCGCGTGCCCTTGTGCGTGACCAGAATGTTTTTGGCAGTGTGGCGTTTCTTCTTGCCGGAGTAGGCCTCTTTCTGCTTGCTAGCATCCTTGGGCCGCTGCACGGGCCGCTCCGTGCCATCGATCAGAAACTGCAACGGCCCACACTCAGCCAAGACTTGCGCTAGGTCGGCGGGCTGGCGCGCGGGCAGTTGCGCTTCCCGCCCCAAGGCTTGCTGCAACAGCCGACTCAGTACATGCACCCAGTAGTTGGCTTGTGGCTGACTCAATCCGAACAGGAAGCCTAGCACCTCCTGCGTCGGATAATGGCGGAAGTAGAACAGAATGAAGAGCAGTTTATCTTCCAAGCGCGCCATCTGTCCTTTGCGTCCCCCGCCGCGTTGGCGTTGGCGCGGTTGCGCGCGTTGGCGCTCTTGCGCCTCTTGCCACGCTTCATACGCTTTGCCAAAGGCGCGCAAGAGCCGTTCGAAGGCTGCCGGAGTCAGTCCCAGCAGCGCCCGATACAACCGACTCTGTTTCTTCAACTGCTCATACTTGATCATGCGCGCCCCTTCGCCTCCTGCTTTTTCCCGTCTTTTGACCGTATTTTATCCTATCCTCTAATTCCGATGAAATCTAAGCTTGGTCCTCTGCTCATGGACCCACACGTAGCGCATCCCACGTAAGGGTTCAACCGCTAAGAAGAGCGAACAAAAATAAGCATACGCAAGTCGGTGATATACTCATCACCCAACAAGGAGGGGGAGATGGAAATCACACCAGAAATTCGAGCCATGCTGAACGAGACAAGAGAGAGCCTGAGCGGTTACGAGCGCCGCCATTTCATGGCGCAGATCGTCGAAACGATGTTGGGTGGTAGCCCAACGCAAGCCGAGAAACAACTTGGCTGGAATCGAGTGACGCTCGCCAAGGCGCTCAAGGAGTTGCGCGGTGGGGTCTGCTTTATTGACCAGTTTCACCTACGTGGGCGCAAACGAGCCGAAGCGCATCTGCCCAGGCTGCTTGATGATATGCAAGAGTTGGCAGAGCGGCATAGTCAAACCGATCCCACCTTTCGTACAACGCACCAATACCCGCGCCTCACAGCGGTTGCCTTACGCCAGCAATTGATCGATGAGAAAGGCTACCGCGCTGAAGAGTTGCCCACGGACCAGACGATTCGTAGCAAACTCAATCGGCTGGGCTACCGTCTGACACGGGTAAAAAAAGTCGGCCTCTGAAAAAGATAGCCCAGACCGATGCCATCTTTGCGGAAATGCGGCGCGTTAATCAGGAAGCAGACGAGGATCAGAGCAGCTTACGCATCTCCCTGGACGCCAAAGCCCCTGTCAAACTGGGTCTCTTCTCGCGCGGCGGGCTGAATCGCGTGGTGGTCAAGGCGCTGGATCATGACTTTCATGGCAAGGGCCCAAAGCTGACTCCTTTCGGCATCTATCTACCCCAACACGCTGAACTCTATCTCTACTTCACGACCTCCAAGGTAACCAGTGATTTTATCGTCGATTGCCTATCCGATTTCTGGCACCAGGTCAGCGACCGCTTTGCCGAGGTCAAGACGCTGGTCATCAATCAGGACAATGGCCCGGAGAATCATAGTCGACGGACGCAGTTCATGCACCGTATCGTGAAGTTTGTTGACCAGGTTGGCCTCTCGGTAAAGCTGGCTTACTACCCGCCCTATCACAGCAAATACAATCCTGTCGAAAGGGTTTGGGGCTTCTTGGAACAGTAGAGTTATTGCAGAATAGGGGGAAAAGACAGAAAGCCCCCCGCCCCCGGGAGGTTAGGCGGCCGTGACGCGCAGGATAATGCGCGGATTGACAATCGCTACGACGGCCCGAAAGGCGTTATCATACTTGTCAATAGTATGGCGGAATCGGTTACTCAAGACGCGAAAATGCTTCAGTTGAGCGATGCTGTTTTCTACGATGATACGGCCACTGGCAAATTCTTGGTTGAGGAGCTTGTGTTGGTCGGTGAGGGGGTGATGTTTCGATTTCTTGAAGGGGGTGATGACGCTCTGCTGCGGGAAGTCAACTTGAATGCCTTGATAGCCCGAATCGCCGCCCACAACGATATCTTTTGGAATCTTGTCGGCTGCCTGCGAGTCGCCCAAAAGGGTGCGATCATGGGTCGAGCCAGAGGTAGACTCACTCACATCGCGGATGATGCCGGCTTCATTAACAATGATTTGGGTTTTGCGCGTGTGCTGCTTCTTCTTGCCGGAGTAATCTTTTTTTTGTTGGTCGTGGTCGCTGGCGCGGCGAATGTGTTGTTCGGTGGCATCCACATAGGCAAAGAGGTCAGGGTTTTCCTGCCAAACTTGCTCAAGTTGCTTGCCTTGACCGCGTTTGGGCGGCTCGGGCCAGCCGAGGGTCGCCTCGCCAACTTGCCGCAGGATAGGCAGCATGGCAGTCGTGTAGCGGCTCGCGGTCGACTTATCAACTCCAAACAAGTACCCCAGCGCCTCTAGGATGAGGTACAAGCGTAGCCAGACAAGTGTCATCAGCAGTTGTTCGCGCACGGGCAACACCGCAGTCCTGCCCGCGCCGATAGCGCGTTGGCGATCCGGTCGCTCCAGACGCTTGAGGTCTGCGGCGCGCCAGAGCGGTTCGACTTGCGCTTCTAAGGCCTCGAATTCGGCGGCGGTTACCCCGGCGAACCCTTTCAGGATGCGTGGCTTTTTCTTCAACTCGGCATAGCTGATGATCATGGAGCTTCATTCCCTACTTGCGGGTCGTCGGGGCCTTTAGTTTACACCCTTCTCCCCTATTGTGCAACGACTCTTTTCTCGTTCAAAGACGTCGCACCCGTCCGTGCAACTCGTCTCCACCATCTACAACCACCGCGTACGTGAAACTCACTCAAAAAGAGATGGAGCTACTTGAGACGCGCTTCGAGCGCATGGGTGGCCTCGACAAATGGTTCGTGCTCATCAACCCAAAGGTCACAGTTCAGTCTGTATAGTTATTTTCTTTCATTGGCCTGAGAGGAAGCGAGAGCAACAAATCGGGAAGATTTTTGTTGAGGCTTGCGAAAGGTAGGCACGCTGGCCTAACACGGAGCGCGGTGGGTTTACGGCCCACGCCGCCAACGGGTTATAGCACAAGCCATCTCTGCACGCTCGACGCCCACGCGGGCTATCCCAGCGGGAACCCTCCGCCAATGGGGGTTGGCTGGTTCCCCTCTGGGTATGGCCCGCCCGTGGGGGTGCGGCGCGGGACGGTGAGCCGTGCGCCGGAAGGTGTGCTACCATTCGGCACATGACAGATTTTGCAATTTTAGGCGGCGCGCTGCTTGTGACGCTGTGGGCCTCCTGGCCGCCCCGATCCGACAGGCGGCGCTGGCTGCTGCTGGGCTTCGGGGCGCTCTGGGCGGGGTTGGTGGGGGTGGGGTGGCGGCGCGGCATCCTGCCGGGCTTCGCGCCGTGGCTCGTCGCCCTTTCCATGATCGGCGCGCTGTTGGGGCTGCTCGTGCTGTGGAGCATCGCGGCCCTTGTGGCGCACCCGCGCGCGCCCACCCCCCCCAGGGAAAGCGACGAGTAGGCGCGTGCATCCGAACAAGCGTTTGGGTAGCGGGTTTGGGGCTTTGCCGAAGCGGGGGGCGTGGCTACAATTGCCTGTCCCCCTTGGCCCCGAACCAAAAGGGGAGCCACGCAGTATCATACAGGAAATAGCGAGCAAGAATTGTCGCGGCGCTGCCTCGGGGCCCGCTCGATTCTGCCATGGTTGGGTGTGCCTTATCGAAGGAGGATAGATGCAGCAGGTCGAAAAGTTGGTGCAGCGCGTGTCGGACAACGTGGAAAAGGTGATTTTGGGCAAGTCGAGCGAGGTGCAGCTTTGCCTGGTAGCGCTGCTCTGCGAGGGCCACGTCCTGATCGAGGATGTGCCCGGTGTGGGCAAGACGATGCTGGCGAAAGCGCTGGCAAAAAGTGTGGGCCTTTCGTTTAAGCGCATTCAGTTTACCCCCGATTTGCTCCCCTCGGATGTCACGGGGGTCTCGATGTTTAACCAGCGTTCCACCCTCTTCGAGTTTCGACCCGGGCCTATTTTTGCCAATATGGTGCTGGCCGACGAGATCAACCGCGCGACCCCCAAAACCCAATCCTCGCTGCTGGAAGCGATGGAGGAGCGCCAGGTGACGGTGGACGGCGAGACCTACCCCGAGCCGCGCCCCTTCATGGTGCTCGCCACCCAGAACCCTATCGAGTACGAGGGAACCTTCCCCCTGCCCGAAGCGCAGTTGGACCGCTTTCTGCTGCGCATCCACTTGGGCTACCCGGACCTGCGCTCGGAGATGAACGTGCTCGCTAACCAGCAGGAAACCCACCCCATCGAGCGCGTGCAGCAGGTGGTCGCGACGGAAGAGATAGTCGCGGCGCAGCAACGGGTGCGCCAGGTGTATGTGGATGAGAAGATCAAAGAGTACATTGTGGGCGTGGTGCGCGCCACGCGCGAGCACCCCGACATCTACCTGGGGGCCTCGCCGCGCGGCTCGCTGGCGCTCTTCCATACCGCGCAGGCCCGGGCAGCCTCGCAGGGACGCGACTACGTGATCCCCGACGATGTGAAGGCGTTGGTCTACCCGACCCTGGCGCACCGGCTGCTCATCAGCCCGTCCGCGCGCATCAAGAATGTGGAAGCAAGCGCGGTCCTGAAGGAGATTCTGGCCGGGATTCGCGTGCCCGGTGCGGTTCCCATCCGATAGGGGCGAAGCGACAATACATCATGCAGAAACGGGCCTTCGTCTTTTTGTTGCTCTACATCATCGCATCTGTCATCGCCCTGCAGACCGGGCGGCGGCTCGTTTTGAGCCTCTCCTACCTGCTCGGCGCGACGATTATCCTCTCGCTCATCTGGTCCTGGATCAATTTGCGCTGGCTGACCATCAGCCGCATGACCCAGTCTCTGCGCGCGCAGGTGGGCAGCCCGATGGAAGAGTTGCTGATCGTGCGCAACAAGGGATGGCTGCCCAAGCTGTGGCTGGAGGTGCACGATGAGTCGGAACTGCCGGGCCACCATATCAGCCGCGTGATTCACGGCTTGGGGCCGCGCCGCTCCCGCAGCTGGAACGTCAAGACCAACGCGCGCTACCGTGGCCGCTACCGCCTCGGGCCCATGCAGATCAGCTCCGGCGACCCGCTGGGCCTTTTCCTTTTCAAGCGCGACCTGCCCCAGACCTCCTCCATCACCGTTTACCCCGCGACCTACGACCTGCCCGCCTTCGCCCCGCCCATCGGGCGGCTGCTCGGCGGGGAAAGCCTTCAGCGCCGCACGCACAACATCACGCCCAACTTTTCGGGGGTGCGTGATTACCTGCCCGGCGACGCGTTTAACCGCATCCACTGGCGCTCGACCGCGCGCACGGGGCGGCTTATCGTGAAGGAGTTCGAGGAGGACCCGACAGCGGATATCTGGATCGTGCTTGACATGCACCGCGACACCTTTGTCGAGGCACCGGAGCCGCTCGACGCGCCCGATGCGGCGCGCCCGTTGGGCTGGCTGCTGCCCGATGTGGGGGTGGTGCTGCCCAGCACCACGGAGACCGCTGTGACGATCGCGGCCTCGCTGATAAAGCACTTTCTGGCGCAGAACCGCTCGGTGGGGATGCTTTCCCACGCGGCGGAGCGCGAGTTGTTGCAGCCGGACCGAGGGCTGAGGCCGCTCACGCGCGCCCTGGAATATTTGGCGGTGCTGCAAGCGGAGGGGCGGCGGCGGCTGGCGGAGGTGATCGCGCTGGAGGAACCGTTTTTCACGCGGGGGACGACGCTCGTCATCGTGACGAGCAGCACCAGCAGCAAGTGGGTGGATGCGCTGCGGGAGTTGCGGCGGCGCGGGGTGCGCATGGTGGCGGTGCTGGTGGACCCCTCCTCCTTTGACCCGCACGCGCGCCCCTTGGACGAGGTGCGGGCTGCGCTGGCGATCCTCGGCGTGCCGACCTACGTGGTGCGCAACGGCGACCCCATCCCCGAGGCACTCAGCCAAACTACCAGCCTGCGCTAGGGGTTCGTCTAGCGGTGATGTGACTGGCGGGTGACGGCCACGGACTCGCGAGATGGTCCTTGTGAAGGGCCTACACACCCAGAGGGCAACCCGCCGTCCGCGAAGGCGGACGATTGGCCGAAGGCCCTTCAGTACGGACTTCTAGTCCGTGGCCGTCACCACCCTGCGCCGCTTGACGGAGCACTCGCCGCGCGATTAGGAAGAGAGCTTGCGGTAAATCTTGCGCTTGATTTCCCGTTTGGCGCGCCACTTGAAAAACTCTTCCTCTTGGTCGCTGCGCATCTTTTGGAAGTGCGTCATCCCGTGGATGGCAAGGCCCAGACCCCAGCCCATCAGCGGGAAAACGAACCACCAGGCGTCTGGGCTGGTGACAGCATTAAGGAAAAAGAGGAAGGTGTTAACGAGTACGTAGACGCCCAGATGGGTCTGAAACTCCGCATTCTGCTCCGCCACGAAGGCGCGCCGCTCGGCCTGCGTCGCCTGCTGCTCCTCCGTCGTTTCCCGCTCATCCAACCAGCTTTGCCGCGCGCGTACCAACACCGCCTCGGAGATGCCCAGCTCTTCTGCCATCTCCAACAGCTGCGCGTCGGTAAAGTCGCGCTCCTGCACCTGCAAATCAACCGCCCGCTTCAAAATTTGGCGGGCCGCTTCCTCGCTATATTGCGTTTCCATTGGCTGTTTCCTTCAAGAAGAAAGGCGCGGTGAGAGCTTGCGCCCCAGGGTGCGTCCCATGCGCCACTGGGCGAACTGCTGCTCGTAGAGTTGACCCTCCTTTTGCACAGTGGACCAGTAGTGCCCCGCCATGCCAAACCCCCAGCCCATCAGCGGCCAGAAGAACCAGATAGCCTCCGGGCTGGTGGTAAGATTCAGGACCATCAGGAACAGATTAACGAGCAGGTAGATGGTAAAATGAACCTTGAACCCTAGCTGGCGATCCCTCTCGAAAGCCTCTTTTTCCGCCGCGAGTGTTTTTTGCTCCTCCACCGTCTCGCGGTTGGCGAGCCAGAACTGCTCGGCCTCCGCCAAGGCAGTGGGGGCGATGCCTAGCTCCTGCGCCATCTCTTCCAACTGGCTGCGCGTAAAATCTTTTTCTTTTGTTTGAAGCTCCATCGCCTGCTTTAAAATCTCGCGGGCCGCTTCTTCGCTGTATAGTTCTTCCACATCCAAATCCTTGTTTGTACGTTTTCAGGGCGCAACGCCACGGGATTGCCTCTTCACCCTACGGGCGGGCGGGATGCCCGCGCTCCCAGCGTTTTTACGAGTTCCACTACAGGCGGGGAATGCCTGCGCTCCACAGTTTCCAGGAGTTACACCTCGTCCACGTCGGACCCCACGCTGGCTTTTCCACCCGTCTCTACGATTACCACGCGGCTCCCGTTGCTGCCCTCTTCGGGCGGGCCGATGATCCCCTTGGCTTCCAGCGTATCGACGAGGCGCGCGGCGCGCGTGTAGCCGATGCGTAGCTTGCGCTGGAGAAAGGAGGTCGAGGCCCACTGATGCTCGCGCACCACAGCGATAGCATCCGGCAGAAGCTCGTCCTCCTGCTGATCGCTTTCCCCCATCTCCTCCAAGATCTCTTCCCAGGGGGCCTCGTCCGCCTCCAACGCCTCGTCGTTGAGCAGGACCCCCGTGCGCGGCTTCGGGTTGCGCAGCCAGTGCTGGACCACCTTGTTCAGTTCCGCATCGCTCACAAAGCAGCCCTGCAGGCGATGGAGCTTGCTGGAATCGGGGGCCTGAAAGAGCATGTCCCCGCGCCCCAGCAGTGCCTCCGCCCCGTTCGTGTCGAGGATGACGCGGCTGTCGATCTGGCTGGCGACCGCAAAGGAGATGCGCGCCGGGATGTTCGCCTTGATCAGCCCGGTCACCACGTCCACGCTGGGCCGCTGCGTGGCGAGGATCAGGTGCATCCCCGTGGCGCGCGCCATCTGCGCGATGCGGCAGATGATGCGCTCCACCTGATCGGCGGCCACCATCATCAGGTCGGCCAGCTCATCAATGATGATGACGATAAAGGGCAGCGGCTGCTCCCCCTGGCTGACAAGATGTTGGTTGTAGCTTTCCAGGTTGCGCTTGCCCGCCTCGCTGAACAGCTTGTAGCGGCGGTCCATCTCGCGCATCGCCCAGGTCAGCGCGCCGACCGCGCGCTCCATGTCGGTGACGACTGGCGCGATCAGGTGCGGGATGCCGTTGTAGGGGATCAACTCGACCATTTTCGGGTCGATCATCAGCAACTTGAGGCTGTCCGGGGTCAGGTTGAAGAGCAGGGAGGCGATGATGGTGTTCACGCAAACCGACTTGCCCGCGCCGGTAGCGCCCGCGATGAGCAGGTGGGGCATCCGCGCGAGATCCGCCGCCACCGCCTTGCCGCTCACGTCGCGCCCCAGCGCAAACGCTAACTGGCTCCCGAGCTTTTTAAACTCCTCGCTCGTCAGCACGCTGTGCAGCGTCACCATCTCCGTGTCGCTGTTCGGCACCTCGATGCCGACGTAGGGTCGCCCCGGCACCGGAGCCTCCACGCGGATGCTCTTGGCCGCCAGGGCCAGCGCCAAATCGTCGGCCAGCGAGGTGATCTTGCTGACCTTGACCTTCAGTTTTCTAACCGTGCCATCCTTCAGCGTGCGCTCGACGAAGCCGGGCTGCACGCCGAACTGCGTCACCGCCGGGCCCTGGTTGACCTGCACGACGTTGGCGGGCACCCCAAACTGCGACAGGGTTTTCTCGATAACGCGTGCCTTCTCGCGCGCGATGTTGGGGTCGAGGGTATTGGTGACGGCGCGGTTGAGCAGGTCGAGCGGCGGCAGCTCGAAGCCGCCGCCCTGTGCCTGTTTGGGCGCACGCGCGGCACTGCGGCTGGGCGGGGCGGGGGTGGTCGTTTTGCTCACCACCTGTTTGACGCGCTCCAGCACGCTTTCTTTGGTGGCTTCTTTGCTTTTGTCTGGGCGCTTCTTGCTTTTCGCCTCGACCATCTTGGGCGCGTCGGGCGCTGCCTGAAGCGGTGGGCTTGCCGTCGCTTTGGGCGCAGCGGCGGGCGGCGGGCTCACGGGGGCAGAGCGCGGCAGGGCGATGGGCGCGGCGGGGGCTGCCTCCATCGGGGCGAGCAGGCGCGTGCGCTGGCGGTGGAGGCGCTGCTGCTGCTGCGCCAATAGCCACTGGAGGCGCTCCAGGGGCATGCCGCTCACCGTGGGGATCAGCAGCAGGCTCAGCAGCACGAGGAGAACGAGGCCGCCGGTGGTGCCCACAATCGCGGCCAGGCTCGCGACGAGCCAGCCGAGCGCGCCGCCGCCCACCCCCGTTGTTGCCAGCCCCCACGAGAGGTCAGGGTTTTGCAGCAGGGTGGACATGCCGAGCACGCACAGCATGAGAAGTTCGATGGCGAGGATTTGGCCCCAGTTGGCGGGGCGCTCCCGCTTGTAGCGCGAGAGAACGAGGAAGCCCGCTACCCCGACGAGCAGGGTCAGCGGGTAGGCACCCCACCCGACAAGCCAGCGCAGCGCCGACGCGATGGGCGTGTTCAGGCGGCCCGGCCCCAAGCCAAGCAGGGCGAGCAGCGTGACGATGCTGAATAGCAGCAGCAGCAGCCCCTTGAAGTCGGGTCCAGCCACGCGGAACTCGGGGGGCGCTTTCTTTGAAGCGGCTTTTTGTTGTGCCATCAACCTACATCCGTTTCAATCGTGCTCTACTCGTTCCGCGCCAAAAGCGGCTCCGAATTATACACGATTGCTGCGTCATCGGCATTGTTCACGCCGCGCAGGCTGAGGCCCATGCGCTGGTTGTCGGGGTCCACGGAAAGGATGCGCACGCGCACCTTTTCCCCCTCTGTCACGAGATGACGGGGCTGGTGGCTGGTGGCGTCCTCTGTCAACAGCTCGGAAATGTGGATCAGCCCCTCCACCCCATCCTCGATGCGGGCAAAAGCCCCGAATTCGACAACGTTGGTCACAATGCTGTCCACCACCATGCCGGGGCGGTAGCGCTCGGCAACGGTGGCCCACGGGTTGGTTTGCAGGCGCTTTAAGCTGAGCGCGATGCGGCGGCGCTTGTGGTCCACGTCGATCACATGGATTTTGATGCGCTGGCCCACATGCAGCACGTCGCGCGGGTGGTTGACGCGCCGCCACGACAGCTCGGAGACGTGGATCAGACCGTCGATGCCGCCCAGGTCCACGAAAACCCCGAAATCGCACAGGTTGGACACATCGCCCTCGCAGATGTCCCCTGCGCGCAGGGTGTCGAGGAGGGTGTCGGGGCAGCAGTCGCCCCAGCGCGCGGCGCGCTGCGAAAAAATAATACGATTTTGCAGGCGATCCAACTCGATCACCTTCAGCTTCATTTCCTGGCTCACGTGCTCCGCCAGATAATCCATGCGGGCGCACTCGTCCGCCTGCACGGGAGCATCCAGCATCTGGGAGATCGGCACGAAGCCCTGCATCCCCTCCCAATCCACGAGCAGCCCGCCCTTGTTGTAGCCGGTTACCGTCAGGCAAAGCACCGTTCCATCGGTGAAGAAGGCGTCCAACTGCTCCCACCGCACCCCCACCTCGCGCGGCGAGAAGCGCGTGCCCTCCGCCTCGGGCAGCGGCGTGTCCGGGGTAGCCGGGCCACGCGTGCCCTCAGCCCATCGCCCCTGTGTGACGATGGCGTTCCAGTAGCTCTCGTCCAACTCCGTGCTCCAGGGTGGTACTAGGTGCATGACTCACTCTCCTGCTAGGTGTCCGGTAACGATCCAAAAAATATCAACGCTGTGCATCAGAACGACAGGGTGCACAACGTGGGCGATGACGGTCTATCGTGCTAACTTGCGTTTCACCCTTATTATAACTTTCGGCAAGAAGCACTGTCAAGGGTGTCCCGCGAGGGGAAGATTGGATATTGGATATTTGATATTGGAGAGTGGCACAACAGGATATGGTGCTTTGGCCTTCGTCTTTCGTCCTTCGTCCTCGGTCCCCGGTCAGCCACGTATCTTCTACCCAATAGCCAATACCTAATACCCGATACCCAATACCCAATATCCTCACAAAGGCGGGTCGGCGAGTTGGGCGACGCGGGTGCCGGTGTCGCGCCAGGTGATCTCGCTGAGCCCCATCTTGCGGCGAAGGAGATCGGGGTCCATCCCGTCGCGATGGTCGCGGACGGCGGAGGTCATGCGCATGCTTTCAAACGAAACGGTTTTCACCCCGGCGGCTTCGGCCAGGCCGGTCAGCACATATTCCAGGTTGCGCGGCGTACAATCGAAGAGCATCTCTTCCGGCGTGTACTGCTCGACATACTCGGTATAGGCAGCGGGAAAATCTTCGGGCAGCGCCAGTTTGCGCTCCTTGAGCGAGTAGCGCGGGTTTTTGTAGCGCACGTAGACGGTGGGGCCGTCGGGGTTGTACAGGTCCAGGTGCTCCAGCCCAATCGCCATCACTTCTCCCTTTTTCATCGCCGTTTTGAGGAGCAGGGTGAAGAGCAGGTAGGGGCGCACATCTGGTTTGTCGGGGTCGTTGCGCAGCTGCTCGGCGGTGCTGAGCATGGCGGCGACCTCGTCATCGTAGAGGATTTCCGGCATCGGGGTGCGCACAGGGATGTGGATGAGCGGCGCGGCGACATCGCGCGGCAGCACCTCGTCATCGTGCAGCCACTTGAAGAAGTTTTTGAGCGAGGTGACACGCCGCTGGTAGCTTTTGGGGGAGCAGGGCGCGTCGCGCCCCTCGCGCAGGTAGGTCAGAAATTCCTGCAACTCTTTGGTGCCAAAGCTGTCGATGGCCTTGGTGCGCCCGTAGTAGCGCGCGAGCAGGTTCAGGTCGCTGCGAAACGATTTGACGGTGTGGGGCGACATCTTTTTGCGCTCCATCCACTCCATCCACTCGCCGATGGCCGAGGCGAGGCTGGATTGCGGGGTGAGCGGGGGGCGCGCGGTGACCGGCGGCCCCACCTTGCCGCTGGGGTCCAACTGGAAAAGCGGAATCTGCTTCGGGTCCCTACGCTTCGACATCTGCCTCTGCTCCTTCGTGTAGCGCCTTTCGTGTAGCCCTCTATCCGAACATGTGTACGATACTTGATTTGACTTGCGGTGTCAACAAGGTGAGGGGGTGAGGGGGTGATGAAGGTGAGGGAGTGGTGAAAGTGAGAGGGTGATGAGGGTGAGGGCTGGGAGCGCGGGTCTCTGGCCCGCCTGTTGGTGATGAAGGTGAGAAGGTGATGAAGGTGAGGGGGTGAAAGCTGGGAGCGCGGGCCTCTGGCCCGCCCGTTGGGTGATGGAGCGGAAAGGGTGATGAGCGTGAGAGGGTGAGGGCTGGGAGCGTGGGTCTCTGGCCCGCCTGTTGGTGATGAAGGTGAGAGGGTGATGAAGGTGAGGGGGGTGAGAGGTTTTGGCGCAGCCGAGGGGTAGAGGTTAGTAGGGAAGAGCCCCAAAAACTTGCGGCTCTTCCTTTTGTTTCAACAGGTACGGGCGTTATCGGGCGAGTGCCACAGAATCGCAAAGCGCGCCGTCATCAAAGGCCATGTACATGGTGGGGTCGAAGAGGACGCAGCGGGCCTTGCCCTCATGCTTCGCGCGGTACAGGGCAATGTCGGCGGCTTCCATTAGCTTCCCCGCGCTTTTCTTTTCCGGCGAGCTAACCGCGATGCCGATGCTGATGGTGATCGACACATCCTGCCCCTCGATCTGCAAGGGGATGCCAAGCGCGGCGATGATACGATGGGCGACCGCGAAGGCGTGGCTGGGGGTGGACATGTCGCGTAAAAGAATGGTGAACTCGTCGCCAGCAAAGCGCGCCACCGTGTCGCCGGGGCGTACCTGCTCGCGCAGCCGCTTTCCCACCTCTTCCAACACCTGGTCGCCCGCCGCATGGCCAAGCGTGTCGTTGATGACCTTGAAGCCATCCAGGTCCAGAAAGCAGACAGCCACCGAGGCTCCCTGCAACTGCGCGGCGCTCAGCGCTTGCTCTAGCTGCTGCTGGAACAGGGCGCGATTCGGGAGGCCCGTGAGCGGATCGTGGTAGGCGCGATGGTGAAGCTTGGCTTCCAATTCTTTTCGTTCGGTGATGTCGCGGCTGTTGAAGATGATTCCGCCAATTGCCGTATGCGTAAGGTGGTTGCTTGCCCGCGATTCGATCCAGCGCCACGAGCCGTCTTTGTGGCGCAGGCGATATTCCAGCACCACACAGCGCTGCGTGCCCCGCAGCACCCTTTCGAACGCGCGCCGCACGGCCAGCAGATCATCCTCGTAGATCAGCCCCCAGATACTCTCGCCCACCAACGCTTCCGAGGTATAGCCCAGGATCTGCTCGGTGGAGGGACTCTCGTACTGGATGATGCCCTGTTCATCCACGAGGGTGACCACATCGGTGGAGTTCTGCACCAGGGCGCGGAAGCGCTCCTCGCTCACCTGAAGGCGCGCGTTTTGCTCCATCAACGACTGCGCCACCAGACGCAGCTCAATTTCTGCGATGACCGCCTGCGCCAGCGTTTCGAGCACCTTGATGTGCATGGGGCTCCAGCCGTGCGGCTGCGTGTCGATGGCGCAAAAAGAGCCAAGCACCTGCCCATCGGACATCAGGAGCGGGATGCCCGCATAGGCGATCACCCCCATCTCCGGGATGGCGGGATTGTCGGCAAGCAACTCGTGCCCGCGCGCGTCCGGCACGATGAGCGGCTGGCGCGAGGACACCACATACTGACAAAAGGAGTGGGAAAGCGGGGTCTGCCGCGCGCTGGCCGTGGGCTCATCCAGGCCAACCCCACTTTTGAAAAATTGGCGATCCTTGTCTACCAAGGAGACCAGCGCGATGGGCGCATCGAGCAGCTGGGTTGCCAGGGTAGTCAGGCGGTCAAACGCATCTTCTGGGGGGGTGTCTAACAGATGCGTTCGCTCAAGAGTCTGGAGACGCGCAGGATCAACGATTATTTGGTGATGCAGGGTCATGATGCTCGCCTGGTATCTCGAAGCTTATAAAAAAATGGGGAACGTTGTGTCAGCCCTTCTAGCGTTTTGCGAACGATAGATTCCGACGTCATCGTAGACCATACTAGGGCGTTTCACAATAGTACCAGAGGAATTTTGTTACTTTGCTACAATGAGCAGCGCATGCGGGGCGCTGGCACTGCCACCCCCTAGCCCAAAATCCTGGTGTGGGACGTTGGACGCTTTCCCGATGGCTCGCTATACTCCCCCCATTCCAACCAAACAAAGAAGCGACGAAAGTGTATGGCTACCATATTCCCCTTTACAGCCGTAGTGGGTCAGGAGCGGATGAAGCGCGCGCTGATCCTGAATGCGATCAACCCGCGCATCGGTGGGGTGCTCATCCGGGGCGAGCGCGGCACCGCGAAGAGCACGGCGGTGCGCGCGCTCGCCGCGCTGCTGCCGGAGCTGTTGGTGGTGCAGGGCTGCCCGTTTGGCTGCGACCCCACCGATCAGGCGAACCTGTGCGACCTGTGCGTGGCACGCAAGGTGGCGGGCGAAACCCCGCTGCCCACCGAGCTTCGCCGCACGCGCATGGTGGACCTGCCAGTGAGCGCCACGGAAGATCGCGTGGTCGGCACGCTGGACATCGAGGCGGCGATCAAGCGCGGCGAGAAGCGCTTTGAGCCGGGGGTGCTCGCCAACGCGAACCGGGGGGTGCTCTACGTGGACGAGGTGAACCTGCTCGACGATCACGTAGTGGACCTGCTGCTCGACGCGGCGGCGATGGGCACGAACGTGGTCGAGCGCGAGGGTATCTCCTTCACCCACCCCGCGCAGTTTGTTCTGGTCGGCACGATGAACCCGGAAGAGGGGGAGCTGCGCCCGCAGCTGCTCGACCGCTTCGGCTTCTGGGTGGAGGTCGGCGGCATTGCCGACGCGGAGCAGCGCATGCAGATTTTGCAGCGGCGCATCGAGTATGAGCTGAACCCGGACGCTTTTTCCCAAAAGTGGGCGGACGAGGAGCACAAGCTCACCGAGCGCATCGCCGCCGCGCGCGGCCTGCTGCCGCAGGTGCAGTACACCCCGCAGGAGCTTTATTCCATCGCGCAGCTGAGCGCGGAGATGGCGGTAGACGGCCACCGCGCCGACCTGACGATCCTGAAGGGCGCGATGGCGCACGCCGCGCTGAACAACCGTCGCAAGATCAACCAGGTGGACATCCTCACGGCCGCACAGTTGGCGCTGCCGCACCGCCTCAAGCGGCGACCCATGCAGACCGGCGAGCGCGAGATGCAGGCGCTCCAGGAGCAGTTGGAGCGCGCGATGGAGGAGGCCGAGGCGCAGCAGATGGACGGGGCCTCGCTCGACGAGATCGACGGCGCGCAGGGTAAAAAAAAAGATGAGTTGAGCCCGAGCGAGGTGGACGAGCAGGATGCCACCGACGCGCAGGAGGGCTCGACCCTGGAGGAGAGCCCCCAGGCGCGCCCCCAACAGGTGCCGGAGCGCTCGTCCGACAAGGCGGAAAACGGTCAGGACAAGTTTGTGCAGGCGACCAGCATCTTCGAGACGACCCTGGCCGCTGTCCCCCCCGACCGCATGAGCCGCCGCACAGCGGGCAAGCGCTCCTACACGCGCACCGAGCGCAAGCGTGGGCGCTACATCAAGTCGCGCGCGGCACGCGGCAGGCCGCGCGACGTCGCCTTTGACGCCACATTGCGCCGCGCCGCCCCGCACCAGATTCACCGCCGCAACGATGACGTGGCGCTGAGCATCCGCAGCGACGAGGTTCAGGAAAAGGTGCGCGTGCGCCGCACCTCCAACCTGATCCTGTTTGTGGTGGATGCCTCCTGGTCCATGGCCGCCTCCGAGCGGATGGAGGCCACCAAAAACACGATCTTGTCCCTGCTCAAGGATGCCTACCAGAAGCGGGACAGCGTGGGGCTGATCACCTTCCAAAAGGACAAATCGCGCCTGGTGCTGCCGCCGACCAGCAGCGTGGAACTGGCCGAGAAAGCGCTCCGTGACATCCCGGTGGGGGAAGACCCCGCTGTCCAGCGGTTTGTACCAGACCATCGAGGTGATCGAGCGCGAGAAGCGGCGCAACCCGGAGGTCCGCACCCTGATGGTCCTGCTCACCGATGGCGCGGGCAACGTGAGCATGGGCAGCGCCCCGCCGCAGCAGGAAGCGATGCAGCTGGCGCGGGTCTTCCACGAGCGCCAGTACGATGCGGTGGTCATCAACACCGAGCACGAAGCCTTTGATCGCGGGCTGGCCCAACAGCTTGGCGAGGCGATGGGCGCGGAAACGATCAGCCTCAAGGAGTTCAGCGCAGGGGCGCTGCGCAACGTCGTCGAGACGCACCGGCGGTAGCGGAGGAGGACCGACGACCGACGGTCGTCCTGTTTGTGACAGGGTTGTCATATAAGCTACCGCCCGCTTCAACTTTGCTTCATCTTGCTCCCTTAGGGTCTCTCTGGAATTACCAGACCCCACACCCGGAGGGAAAAATGATGGGAGCAAGTAAGCGTACCTCCTACACGCTACTCTCGAATGTCATGTTGCGCGAGTTAGGCCCCAGTTGGGAGGAAAGCCGCCAGAATGTCCAGGAGCAAAAGCGCCCGCGTCTCGATGTCGCTGCCCGCACGCCAGCCCGCACGCGTTCCACTTCCCTGTTTTCCCGATTGTTTTTGAACCGAACCGATCGGGTCAACCATCGCTAGCGCTGCACCACCTTCGGCCCGCCTTGCTGTGCCCGCGCCGAGTGAGGCTGCACGACGCGCTAAACTCTTCCTTTCGCCTTCTATCTAGACTACCAAAGCAGCCAAAAGGGCGCGTGACCCTCACGCGCCTTTTTTAGTTGCTTTGCGCCGCTTCCCCGCCTGCCCTCACCCTGACCACACCCCACCTAGAGCCCGGCATCGAAGATAAAACCGCTGTGGGGCCAGCCATCGTGCTGGCTCTCGTCGTCTGGCTTCCCGATAAGCACTGGGTCCGGTAGGCGATGTGTTGTGCCGCGCGTCCCTTGCAAGGAGGAGTAAAGGGGGAAGAGAGCTTGCCTGTGCTTTGCCCTAATGTTACTATTACGGGGTTGTGCCGCGTGGGCTAGCGCGGGTATGGCTGCCAGCGCCGCCCCGCCCGTTGGCGGGTGGAACAACTTGTGCTCAACCCCAGCGTTGCGCGTGGGGAGTTCGTGATCCGCCCTGGGTGGACTTGCACCAAGCAACCGTCGTTTTGGATTGCAGCACAACTGAAAGTCGGGCAATGGGGCTCGGTTCTGCCAACGACGGCAGAGGTTCAAAAAAAGGAAGGAATCCAAAATGAAAGTTGAAAGTAGCTATGGCATCTCCCATCATGGGCTAGCGCCCTCGGGCATGGTACATTGGAACCTTAGTCCGGCGGAATTGGTCGAGGAGGCGGCGCGGCACGGCGAGGGGGTTCTGACGGCGGAAGGCCCCTTTAACGCAATCACCGCGCCCCACACCGGTCGCTCGCCGAAGGATCGCTTTGTGGTGCGCGAGCCGCAGAGCCAGGCGCATATCTGGTGGGGCGAGGTCAACACCCCTGTTTCAGAAGAAACGTTTGAGGCGCTGCACCAGCAGATCGCCGATTACCTGAACCAGCAGGAAAACTTGTACGTGCGCGACGTCTTCGTCGGTGCGGATCAGGCGCATCGGCAGGCGGTGCGGGTGGTGAACGAGAGCGCGTGGCACAACCTATTCATCTACAACATGTTCCTCCGCCCGGACGAGGCAACGCTGCAAGGCTTCCAACCGGATTTCACGATCCTCCATGCGCCCAACCTGAAGGTGGAAAATTTCGAGGAACTCGGCTTTCGCACCCCGACCGCGGTGGTGCTGAACCTCGGCAAAAAGATGGTGCTGATCGCGGGCACCAAGTATGCGGGGGAAATGAAAAAGTCGATCTTTTCGGTGATGAACTACATTTTGCCGCAAAAGGGGGTGCTGTCCATGCACTGCTCGGCGAATGTGGGGGAGGGGGGCGACACGGCGCTCTTTTTCGGGCTGAGCGGCACCGGCAAGACTACCCTCTCCGCCGACCCCGAGCGCGGCCTGATCGGTGATGACGAGCATGGCTGGGACGAGGATGGCATCTTTAATTTTGAGGGAGGCTGCTACGCCAAGGTGATCCGCCTGGACGCGGAAGCCGAGCCGGAAATTTACAGCACCACGCAGCGCTTCGGTACGATTTTGGAAAATGTAGATGTGAACTTGGAAACGCGCGAGATGAACCTCGCCAGCGACGCGATCACGGAAAACACGCGCGCCTCCTACCCGCTACCGTTCATTTCCAACTACGTCCCGAGCGGCCAGGGCGGGCACCCGCGCCACATCTTCTTCCTCACCGCCGATGCCTTTGGGGTGCTCCCGCCCCTCGCCCGTCTCACCCCCGAGCAGGCCATGTACCACTTTCTGAGCGGCTACACCGCGAAGGTGGCGGGCACCGAGCGCGGCATCACCGAGCCGCAGGCCACCTTTAGCGCCTGCTTCGGCGCTCCCTTCCTGACCCTGCATCCCCGTGTTTACGCCGAGCTGCTCGGGGACAAGCTGCGCGAGCACGACGCCCAGGTCTGGTTGGTGAACACCGGCTGGACCGGCGGGCCACATGGGGTGGGCTCGCGCATGAAGATTCAGTACACGCGTGCCATGCTGCACGCCGCGCTGGATGGCCGATTGGAGGGGGTCGAGACACAGGAAGACCCCATTTTCGGGCTGCACGTTCCCACCAACATCCCCAATGTGCCCGACGCGGTGCTTTCCCCGCGTGACACCTGGGCGGACAAGGACGCCTACGACGCGCAGGCCCGTAGGCTCGCGCGCATGTTCCAGGACAACTTCCGCACCTTCGAGGATCAGGTGAGCGACGAGATCAAGGCGGCGGGGCCAAAGGTGTAGAGGGAGGTACTGTCCCTGTAAGACTTACGCACTTGACATGACGACCGACGACCGACGACCGACGACCGACGACCGCCAGACATGATTTGTCTAAGTTCTCGCTCCTTGCTCCTCGCGACCAGAGAGCATACGTTGGTCAAGTGCGTAAGTCCTACCCTGGTCAGAATCGGTAAAAAGAGAAGAGGCCGCTCAACCTGAGCGGCCTCTTCTCTTTGAAACGCGCGGAGACGCAAAATCTCGCGTTTCTACCGCCGCCCCACCCACCTGCTACCCAGCAGCAGCCCGAGCAGGGCGAGCACGCTGGCGGCGCTAATGGCGCGGCCAAGTGCCCAGCCGGGGGCCACGTAGCGCAGGGTGACGACGTGCTCGCCGGGCGGGATGGGGACGCTGACATTCACCCCGTTGGCGCGCAGCCAGGGCACCGGTGCGCCATCGAGCGTCGCCTGCCAGCCAGCGGTGGCAGGCTCGGCGATGAGGAGGAGGGTGGGGCGCGCGGCGGGGTTTTGCACGCGGAGCCGCGCGGCTGGCCCGCGCCGCTCGACGGTGACCTGCTCCCCAGGCGGGAAGGTGTCGCCCGACAGCGCGAGCGGCGCTTCCAGCAGGGCGACGCTGTGCAGGTCGCGAAAGGTGTTAGCCAGATTCTCGTAGATGGCGTCGGCGGAAGCGAAGCTCTCGCTTTGGCCGACGAGCCAGGCGTAGGGCATCGGCGGGCGCACGCGAATCAAATACGAGGGCACAGGGCTGTCCGAGGCGGCGAGCAGCTCGTAGGCGCTGGCATCGTCCTCGTTCAGCGGGCGGTCGGCGACGATGTACTGCGCGCCGAAGGCCTGCAAGCGGTTCCACGGCTGCGCCCTCGCGCCAAACCGCTCCACAAAATCGAGGCGCAGCGGCTCGTTGCCGCTGAGCAGGGGAAAGCCCCAGCGCATCCCGTCGTTGCTGCGCGGCAGCGGCTGCCCGACCACCTCCACGCGGGCGGGCGCTTCCGCCTGCCACGCGCCCAGCGCCTCCACCACCTCGGTGCGCGGCGCGAGCGCCTCCGTGACGGGCGGCCCCAGGTGCGGCGCGCGGTTGATCGTGAACAGATCCCAGACGAGCAGCGCCAGCAGCAGCGCCCCGACCGCGCGGCGCGGGGCGCGTCCCGCTGCGTGCAGCAAAGCCCAACCCAGCACCACCAGCAGCAAAAAGAAGCTGTAGCGCGTGAAAAAAGCGTCCAGCACTTCCAGCTTCAGCGTGATCTGCGAGATCGACAGGGCGCGGATCACCCACAGCGCGAGCCAGGGCAGCAGCAAAATTGGCAAAAAGCGCGCGATCCAGCGCGTGTAGCGCCGCACGAGCGCGCGCGCGGCCCCGTCGCGGCTGGCAGCGAGTAGCGTTGCCATGCCCCAGGCCGCCAGCAGCGCCAGCGACCACCCCCACAGCAGCAGCACGCGCTCCTGGCTGCGCACCTGCTCAAAACCGGGCAACCCCAGATAAAGCAGATCGAAGAGAAAACTGTTCCCCCCAAAGGCGAGCAGCAGGCTAAACAGCGCGCTGCCGCCCCAAAACCGTTTCTCGCCCCGCTGCCCGTCACTGAGCAACCCAAGCGGGGCGAGCAGCAGCGTGGCGATGCCGACATACAGCGGGGTGCTGCCGACCACTTTGGGCAGGAAGAGCAGGGTCAACTCTTCCCAGGAGAGGCCGCCGCGCACAAAGTTGTAGTCGAGCGCTTGCCGCGACGAGTCGGCGATAAAGCGCAGTGTGGGCACCAGCTGCGCCGCCGCCAGCCCGATGCCGAGCGGGAAAAGGGCCAGCAGGAGCCAGCGCGCCCGCCCCTCGCCCCGCCCCGCGAGCAGGCGAAACACGGAATAGGCCAGGCTGAGGTAGAGCAGGTAGAGCGCGCTCTGCGGGTGGCCGGCGAGCAGCGCCAGGGCGAGGGTCACGGCGGCAAGTGCCCCCCACAACAGACGACGCGCGGGGGCCGCGCGCCCGCTGGCACCGTGGATGCCAAGCAGCAGCCAGGGCAACCAGGCGGTGCTTTCCAGAATGGTGATTTGCTCCAGCGGGAAGCCGGTTAAAAAGCCGCCAAAGGCGAAAACGATGGCCCCCACGAGCGCGGGGAGGGTGCCGAGCCGCAGCGCGACGCGCACAAACAGGAAGCTGCCCACTGCTGCCAGCGCGATGTGTGCGACCGCCTCCAACTCCAGCGCGAGGAGCGAGAAATTGGCCCCCCACAGCAGCGCGTTGAGCAGGGCAGGGGGGTAAAGCACCGCTGCCTGGGGGTCGGCGAGGCCGGGTTGCCCGCCAAACAGGAAAGGATTCCAGAAGGGGAACTGGCCCTGGGCGAGCGAGGCGGCGACAAAGTGGCGCAGCGGAAAATACTGGTCGGTGAAATCGCCGATGGGAAAGGCGACGCGGTCGGCGGGGTTCGGCGCGTAGAGCCGCCAAAAAAAGAGCGCCACCAGCGCGAGCAGCAGCGCCACCGCCGCGCCATCCCCCATCGCCTGCCGCCGTCGCCCCCCTTGCAGATCGGTCACGGGCAGGTACCGTGCGCGGCGCTAGGAGGGGTCATCATGCCCGACCCGCTCGCGCACATAGTAGATCGGCTTGTTCTGCGACTCGTGGTAGATGCGCACGATCATCTCGCCCAGCAGCCCCATCGTGATAGATTGCACCCCCACGACGATCAGCAGGATCGCGAGGAAGAGAAGCGGGCGCGTGCCGATGTCCTGCCCGAAGGCGAACTTGACATAAGTCAGGTAAAAGCCGACGAGCAGCCCGCTGCCCGCCGAAAACAGGCCCAGCGTCCCGAAGATGTGCAGCGGGCGCGTCGCGTAGCTTGACAGGAACCAGACGGTGATCAGGTCCAGCAGGACGCGGACGGTGCGGCTGATCCCGTACTTGGAGCGCCCAAACTCGCGCGCGAAGTGGTTGACCGGCACCTCGGTGATGCGCGCGCCGACGATCCCCGCCAGGGCGGGGATAAAGCGGTGTAGCTCGCCGTATAGCCGCACATGTTGCAGCACGTCGCGCCGATACGCCTTGAGCGAGCAGCCGTAGTCATGCAGCTGCACATCGGTCACGTTCGAGATCAGCCGGTTGGCGAGCATCGAGGGCAGCTTGCGGTCCAGGTAGCGATCCTGCCGGTTGTGCCGCCAGCCGCTCACCACGTCAAAGCCCGCCTCGATCTGCTCCATCAGCTTGGGGATGTCGTGGGGATCGTTTTGCAGGTCCGCATCCATCGTGATGATCGTCGCGCCGCGCGCCGCGTCGAAGCCCGCCGAAAACGCAGCGGTCTGCCCAAAGTTGCGCCGCAGCTGGATTGCCTGCCAGCGCGGATCATCGGTGGCGAGTTGGCGCAGTTGCCCCCAGCTGCCATCGGTCGAGCCATCGTCCACCACGATCACCTCGTAGGGTCGCCCGTACCCGTCCAGCGCCGCCGAGAGCGCCGCGTACAGGCGGGGAATGCTCTCCTCCTCGTTGAGGAGCGGGATCACCACCGACAGCTCGGTTGCCTGCTCCGTGGCGGCGTGAGCACTGCTTCGGCTCGCCGCGTGTGTGCCTGTTTGCCTCATCCAAATATCCTTTGTGACACCGTCCAGCCCTTGATTGTAATCAGTCGGGTGGGGCTGTCATAGTGGCGGGGGCGATGGTCAAGGCGGGGCCGCTCCCTTTGGCCGAGCGCGGCACTGGTGGAACGGTGGAACTAATGCTCCACCGTTCCACCAGTGGCTCTTTCCACCGCCTCGAACGCCTCCTCCTGCTGCGCCCCCTTGAAGACGCGGTACAGATACCAGAGCGAGGGGATCAGCAGCAGCGCCCCCACCGCCAGGGCGATCAGCAGCAGCTGCAACACGTTGTCCGGCGCGGCGGTGTTGCTAAATGTCAGGTCGGGCTCGACGATAAAGGGGAACTGGGCGAGCCCCCAGCCCCACAAAATCAGCGTCACCTGGGCGATGGCGAGCAGGCGCGCCAGGCGGTAGCGCCGCTGCCACACCGCGCCGATCGCGCCAGCCGCGACGACGGCGGTGAGCAGTTGGAAGGGGAGCGACCACCATGCGCCCGCCAGCCCCGCGCGAATCTGCGGCGCGCCGGTGCCGGAGAGTACAAAGCTGATGAGCGCCATCAGCCCCACCGCGCCCGCCGCACCGAGCGCGCGCTGGCGGAAATCGCCCTGGAGCGCCGGATCAGGGCTTTCCAGCGTCAGGTAGACCGCCGCCAGAAAGGCGAAGAGGGCCAGGGTGAAAAAGCCGATAGCGATGGGGAAAGGGGCCAGCCACGACGAAAAAAAGTCGGTTTGCACGCGCCCCGTCTCCACGTCCACGCGGATCGTGCCGGAGGCGACCGCCCCCACGCAGATGCCCAGCATGATCGGGGTGATGACGCTGGCCGCGGCGAAGAGGACGCTCCAGCGGCGCTGCACGTCGTCCGATTGGTCGTCATAGGTGCGGAAGGTGAAGGCGGAGCCGCGCATCACGATGCCGATCAGCATGATTGTCAGGGGAATGTGCAGGGCGGTGGTAATCGTGGCAAACGCGACGGGAAAGGCCCCGAAGAGCAGCACGACCACCAGGATCAGCCAGACATGGTTCGCCTCCCAGATCGGGCCGATGGCGTGCGCGATGGCCTCGCGTTGCGCCTTGGCGCGCGGCCCGCTGGCGAGCCAGTCCCACACGCCGCCCCCAAAATCCGCCCCAGCGCCCAGCGCGTAGGCGGTGAGCGCGACCATAATCACCCCTGCAATCCAGTATTCGAGTGGCATTGAAGCTGCTTCCCTCCTATTGAAACGGGATCATGGTTTTTGTGACGACCGACGGGTACCCTTTGGGTGCGACGACCGACGACCGACGACCGACGGTGCCCTTTGGGCGCGACGACCGACGACCGACGACCGACGGGTGCCCTCTGGGCGCGACGACCGACGACGAACAGATGAACCGCCACCAACAGTAGGCGCTTTAGGCGAGACGCCAAGGATTTTGACGGAACGACTAGGGAGAGATGATGTGAAAGGCTGAGCTACTTCTTGCTAGTATCGCGTCAAGCGTGAAATGATAGGTTTGTAGTCCCGCCTTCAGGCGGGGGCCGTTCAATGCCCGCCTAAAGGCGGGACTACGAACAGGTTGGCCTCTATTGGTCGTATCCTCATTTCACGCTTGACACGACACTAACCTTCTATCTCAAATCTAATTTCTTGGCGTTCTTGGCGTCTCGCCTAAAGCGCCTACTGTTGGTGGCGGTTGTCTTTGTCGTCGGTCGTCGCGCCCAGAGGGCACCCGTCGGTCGTCGGTCGTCGGTCGTCGCACCCAAAGGGTACCCGTCGGTCGTCCTCAGTCGCCCGCGCTTTCCGCCAAGCGCCCTGCCTGCGGGGGCGACGCATCGGGGGGGAGGATGCGCGGGCTTTCGAAGACCTGGCGGCGCAGCAAAAAGACGACGATGACCGCGAGGAAGAGGTAGAGCGCGGTAAAGGTCAGGAACGGGACCACCAGCCCCGGCATCGGGGTGACTGCCTCGGCGGTGCGCATGTAGCCGTAAATGATCCACGGCTGTCGCCCCACCTCCGTCACCACCCAGCCCGCCTCGATTGCCAGAAAGCCAAGCGGCCCCGCCAGCACCACCATCCACAAATACCAGCGGTCAAGCGGGAGGTGCCGCCGCCGCCAGAGCAAGAACCCCCCCAGCAGCCCGATACCCATCATGGCCAAGCCGCATGCTACCATAATCTGGAACGCAATGTGTACCACCGGCACCGGCGGCCACTCGTCGCGCGGAAAGTCGTTCAGCCCCTGAATTTCCGCGTTGGGGTCCATGTGCGCCAGGATGCTCAGCGCGTAGGGGATTTCCAGCGCGTAGCGCGTCTCGCGCGCCTCCATGTCCGGCAGCCCGCCGATGCGCAGCGGCGCGCCGCGCTCGGTCTCGAATTGACCCTCCATCGCGGCCAGCTTGACCGGCTGCCATTTGGCGACGAACTTGGCGCTCAGATCGCCGCTGAGCGGCTGCAACAGCGACATGACAGTGCCGACCGACAGCGCGATGGCGAAGGCGCGCCGATGGAACAGGTTGTGGGGATCGCGCAGGAGCATGAAGGCGTGGATCGCGGCGACCGCGAAGCCAACCGAGAGGAAGGCGGCGATGGTCATGTGGAGGGTCTGGCTGAAGGAGGCGGGGTTGAGCATCGCGCCGATGGGGTCGATGCTGCTGGGGTCCACCTTACCATCCACGATGCGGAAGCCGGTGGGGCTGTTCATCCAGGCGTTGGCCGTGACGACGAAGATACCGGACAGGGTGCCGCTCAGCATTACCATCACCCCCGCGAGCCAGTGCGCGACCGGGGTCACGCGCTTCCAGCCGTACAGGTAGATGCCGAGGAAGATCGCTTCCAGGAAAAAGGCGAACCCTTCCAGCGAGAAGGGCATCCCGATGATCGGCCCCGCATAGGCCATGAAGGCCGGCCAGAGCAGCCCCAACTCGAAAGAAAGCACCGTGCCGGACACCGCGCCGACGGCGAACAAAATCGCGGTGCCCTTGGCCCAGCGCTTGGCAAGCTCCAGGTACACCCCCTCGCGCGTGCGCAGCCAGAGCCCCTCGGAGATGACCATCAGCAGCGGCATCCCGATGCCAACGGCAGCGAAAATAATGTGAAACCCCAGTGACATCGCCATCTGCGAGCGTGCCGCCAACAGGTCGCTCATAAGTTGTCCTTTCGCAGTTGTAAAAAGCACCCGTGAAATGGTATTCAGCCACGCGACGGGGGGTAGTGACATTCGGCTACCTGAAGGGGGCGCTTTGTCACCGGTCCGGCGCGCGCTTTTCGCTAGGGTTGCATAACTTTGGAACTCTTATAGACTTATGGCAGGGGCCGCGCTGTTGAGCGGCCCCTGACTCGCTTGTTCATCGCTCAACTTTCCCGAACGAGAAAGGGAATCCCATGACCCCTGACATCCTTTTGCGTAACAACGTTTCTATCACCGGAAAAGGAACCCAGCCTATGCTTTTCGCGCATGGCTTCGGGTGTGATAAGAACATGTGGCGCTATATCACCCCTGCATTCGAGGAGGAGTACCGCAATATCCTCTTCGATTATGTCGGCTCCGGCAAATCTGACCTAAATGCCTACAACCCCGAGCGCTACAGCGAGTTGGAAGGGTACGCCCAGGATATTCTCGACATCTGCGAGGCGTTGGACCTGCGGGACATCATTTTTGTGGGCCACTCGGTGAGCAGCGTCATCGGCCTGCTGGCGGCTAACCAGCAGCCGGAGCGCTTCGCGCAGATGATCCTGATTGGCCCCTCGCCCCGCTACATCAATGACCTGCCCGACTACCAGGGCGGCTTCGAGCGTGCCGACCTGGTCGGGCTGCTCGACATGATGGACCGAAACTACATAGGCTGGGCCAACTTTCTCGCGCCGGTCATCATGAAGAACCCGGAGCATCCCGAGCTTTCTCAGGAGCTGGAAGCCAGCTTCTGCTCGACCGACCCCGTGATCGCGCGCCGCTTTGCGGAGGCCACCTTTTTTGCCGACAATCGCGCCGACCTGGCCGAGGTGACCGTCCCTTCCCTCATCATGCAGTGCACGGAGGACGCCATCGCGCCGCAGGCGGTGGGCGAGTATCTCCATAGCCAACTGCCGGGCAGCACGCTGCGGTACATGCAGGCGACCGGCCACTGCCCACACATGAGCCACCCTGACGAGACTATCACAATCATCAAGGAGTATTTGGCCCAGGTGACAGCGGGTTGAGCCGCACTTTGGGACAAGAGACACCCGTGATGGACTCGTTAATGGACCATGCGCCCTGTGGCTTTGTGACCATCCGCGACGATGGGACAATAGCCCTTATCAACGCTACCCTGCTGGCGTGGCTGGGGTACGAGCGGGGCGAGCTTGAGGGGCGGCATGTGGACCTGATCCTGCCGGTGGCGAGCCGTATTTTTTACCAGACACATGTGTTCCCGCTGCTCCGGCTCCACAAAGTGGTCGAGGAGGTGTACCTGCCGCTGCGCGTGCGCGGCGGCGCGGACATCCCCATGCTCATCAACGCCACGCGCCACGAGCGCGAGGGGGAACTGGTCAACGACTGCGTCCTGGTCCCGATGCGCCAGCGGGCGCGCTACGAGGACGAGATTTTGCAGGCCAAAAAGGTGGCGGAAGAGGCGAGCCGCCTGAAGGATGAGTTTCTGGCTACCGTCTCGCACGAGCTACGCACCCCGCTCACCGCGATCCTGGGCTGGGTTCACCTGCTGCAAAACCGCCAGCACGACCCGCAGCGCGTGGCACACGCGGCGGAGGTCATCGAGCGCAACGCCCACGCGCAGGCGCAGCTGATCGAGGATCTGCTCGATGTGTCGCGGGTCATCCTGGGCAAGATGCGCCTGGACGTGCAGCCGCTGGATGTGGTCCCGCTCATCGAGGCGGCCATCGAGTCGGTGAGCCCCGCCGCCACCGCAAAGGGGGTACGCATCCAAAAAACCCTCGACAGCGGGGCGGGACAGATTTCCGGGGACGGGGCGCGGCTGCAGCAGGTGGTGTGGAACCTGCTAGCGAACGCTGTCAAGTTTACCCCGAAAGGCGGGCGCGTGCAGGTGCGCCTGGAGCGCATCAACTCCCATGTCGAGATCGTCGTGAGCGACAGCGGCCAGGGGATCAGCCCCGAGTTTCTGCCCTATGTTTTTGATCGCTTTCGGCAGGCGGACCAGACCTTTCAGCGGCAGCAGGGAGGGCTGGGGTTGGGGCTCTCCATCGTGCGCCACTTGGTGGAGCAGCACGGTGGGGAGGTGAGCGTCCACAGCCCCGGCGAAGGGCAGGGTACTACCTTTCGGGTCAAGCTGCCCCTGAGGATTGTTCACCAGGATGCGGTCGAGAGCCAGCGCGTCCACCCGCGCGCCAGCGCCCAAAAGGCCCCCATCGTGGTGACGGAGCGCTTGAATGGGCTGCGTATCCTGGTGGTGGATGATGAGGAAGACGCGTGCGAGCTGCTTCGGGCGATCCTGTCGCAGTACGGTGCGCACGTGGTCACCGCCGTGTCGGCGCAGGCCGCGCGCGAGTGCATCGCGCAGCGGCGGCCCGATGTGATCGTCAGCGACATCGGGATGCCGGGCGAGGATGGCTACGCGTTGGTGCGGCAGCTTCGCACCCAGCCGGAGGAAGCGGGTGGGCGGGTGCCCGCCATCGCGCTGAGCGCCTACGCCCGCGCCGAGGATCGCGTGCTGGCGCTGCAGGCGGGCTTTCAAACCCATCTTGCCAAGCCAATCGAGCCCGCCGAGCTGATCGCCCTGGTGGCGAGCCTGGCACGCCGCCGCGCGTAGCCACGCCGCGCTACGCGGGGTCGCGCGGCCACTCGATGCGCAGGTGGATCCCGTAGTGATCGGACAGGTGGGCGTGGCGGCCGTCCACCAGCTTTACCTTGTCCTGGAGGATGACGAGCGACTCGTAGCGCGCCTCGGTGCCGGGCGGCACGCGCACCAGCGCGTGGTCAATCGCGATGCTGAGCAGCGAGGCGAACGCGGCGGGCACCAGCGAGTTCGGGCGGTAGGTCGGCAGCTTGGTCTCGCCCAGCGGGTCGTGCAGCGCGCTTTGCTCCAAAAACTCGTGGTACAGCCACGAGTAGCGCGGGATGTTGAAATCCCCCACCACGATGACCATCTGCTCCGGCGGCTGCGCGTTGACCACCCGTGCCAGCTGCGCCAGCTGCGCCGCCTCTAGCTTCGCATAGCGATTGTCGCGCCCCCAGTTGCCCGAATAGTTCGCCGCCAGGTGGGTGTTGATCAGGGTGATCGGCATGTTGCCGTGGGTAAGCTTGGAGACGAGCATCCCCTTGTACAGCATCCGGTCGGTGATAGTTGGCCCCAAAAACCAGCCGCGATTTTCGAAGAGGATAAAGCGGCTGTCGTGCTGCTCCGCGCGCGTGAGGGTCATCAGCCCGCCCTTGGGCGCATACAGGTGCGGCTCCCACGCGACATGCGGGAAGTTGGTGAATGCCTTCAAAAGCAGCGGCGCGTAGCGCAGCCACTGCACCTCCTGCAAGCAGACAGCGTTGAGCGCGCGGTCGTTCAGCTCGCGCGCGATGGTGCGCAGGCGCGCGCTCGTGCGCGACGAGGGCACACCAAACGCATTCAGGGTGACAACATTGAATTGGTGAAAGTCGGTGTCGTTCATAGTAGGGTGTACGCCAGGGTTGGATTCGTTTGGATGGCAGGGTGCAAGTAGGGGCCAGGGAGACAGATCGATGGGTGCTTCGGTACAAATCCGTGCCGCCACCGCCGGGGACGCTGAGCGCGTGAGCGATCTGTACCTGGCTGCGCGGCGGCACTTTTTGCCCTACGCGCCGCTCGCCCACTCGGAAGCGGAGGTGCGTGAGTGGATCGCTGGCACCCTGCTTCCCTCGGGTGGGGTCACGGTTGCCCTGCTGGCGGGGCAGATCGTCGGGATGATGGCGCTCTCCGACGACGGGGCCGCGCGCTGGATCGACCAACTGTACCTGGACCCGAGCGCGGTCAACCAGGGCATCGGCAGTGCCCTGCTGCACGCGGCGCTCCAGCAGGTGGCCCCGCCGGTGCGCCTTTACACCTTTCAGGCCAACCACGGCGCGCGCCGCTTTTACGAGCGCTTCGGCTTCCAGCCCATCGCCTTTGGCGATGGCGCGGACAACGAGGAAAGGTGCCCCGACGTGCTCTATGAGCGGCGCGGCGGGGAAGCGGGCGCGGGCCGCAAAGTTGCTTTAGCATAACCTCGACCGGCGCAGGAGGCCAACCACGCACTCCCGTGCGCGCCCCTGCGCGGCGTTCCTCTCGCCCTTTCCCTGACCGCGCGGCTCCCTGTTGGAGCGTGGGCGCGCCCAGGCGAAAGCATCCGCAATGGTAGCAACCCTTTACGCGAAGGAGAAACCCTGTGCGCCCAGGCTGGAAGACGCGTGCGCTGACATGGCTATTTTTAGCAGAATCCGTGCGCGCCAACCGCGAAACCTTTCCCACTTTGCCCACCGCCTGGCTGCCGCACGGGCTGGGCAACTCGCTCCTGCTCTGGATGCCGGAACTGCTCGGCGCGCTGGACGATGGGCTGGGGCTGGAAGCGCGCTGCCAGCGCTCCGCCACGGCGCGGGGCATTCGTGGCACGCTGCGCGCCATCTGTGTGGACAACGCCGACTGGGGCAGCTACGTGGCCCCCTCCGCGCTGGGCTACGCGGTGTCGCACCCGCGCTTTAATATCTACAAGGGCAAGCTGGCCGAGCTGAACCTCCTCGGTTTTGGGCTGGACGCGATCCCGCACAGCGTGACCGCCTACGCTGTGGCGCGGCTGCTCCAGGATGGGATTCTGACCCTGGCCGAGCAGATGCCACACGACGCCCCGCTCGCGCCGCTGGTGCGGGCGCTGGCCGCAAAGCCTGCCGTGCTGAGCGGCGTGCTGCTCGCGCTGCTTTCCGGCGGCTGGGAGCTGGGCGAATACATGATGCAGCAGGACGAGCTGCGCCGCGCGGGGGGCGACCCTGAAGCGATCAACATGCAGTGGGATTTGCAGGATACCCTTTTCGACCTGTTCGCTAACACCCTCGGCTGGCTGGCCGCTGCGTGGCCGGGAGAACCAACCCCGCTCTTGGCATAATCCGACGCGCGCAATACAATTTGCGGCGCTAGGGCAACGTTTAGTCCCCATCACACGCCGACCATCCAGGGCGAGCCCCTGGCTGTCGGCGTGGTTGTTTGGCGTCCCCCATTGTCACAAGAAGGAGCCTTTCATGTCGATTAGCCTTCGGACCGTTGGTTTTATTGGGCTTTCCCTTTTGTTGTTGACCCTCCTCTCCCTCGCCACGTGGGATACCCCGCTCGCCGCCCAGACAGCGGGGCGACAGCTGCTGGCGCAAACCCAGGGCGAGCGCTCCCTTTCCACCCCGCGCCTGATCGAGGCGGCCCTGACGCGCGGCGAGATTGACGAGGAGAGCGCCGCGCTCTACCTGGCGTACGCCTTTGCGGCCTACGACAAGTTGCCGGAGCGCTTTCACAGCGATGTGCCTTGGCACGGCACGCTGCCGATGAAGCAACTGCGGGACTCGCTCGCGCAGATGCCCGCCAGCCCAACGCGTGCCGCCATCGAGGCGTTGCTGACGGGTCGGTGTGGTGACAGCAGTGTGCCACTGGCCAACCTTTTTGACAGCACACACTTCCATATCGAGTACGGGGCCATCGCGGGCGGGCTGACCCTGGAAGATTACGTTACCTCGCTTGAAACCACCTGGGGCACCGAGGTGGACAGCTTCGGGTGGGCCGCGCCGCCCGTGCTTTCCAGCAACCCGCCGCCGGGCAATCGCTACCACGTTCGCATCGATAACCTGCCCGGCGGGCTGTACGGCTACGTTACCAGCAGTGGGGTGCACGCGGGCTTTGTCGGCGACAACCCCAACACCACCTGGAACGATGGCGACGCCTACGCCAGCTGCATGGTGCTCAACCAGGATTACGGCAGCTTCCCCGGCTCCGCGCAGCAGGCGCTGGACGCCACGACCGCGCACGAGTTCAACCACTCCATCCAGTTTGGCTACGGGGCGCTGGTCGGGGCCAACTCGGCGGACGATGCGTTCACCGAGGGCGGCGCCACCTGGATGGAAGACGAGGTCTTTGACAGCGCCAACGACAACTACAATTACCTGTGGCCGGACTTTGACATCTGCATGGGCGAGTACGCCCAGTCTCCCTACCCGTACTGGATCACCTTCCGGGGCATCACCGAGCAGTACGGCAGCGGGACCGGCGGCGGGGGCGAGCAGATCATGCAGGATTTCTGGGAGGCGACCAGCCAGGGCACGGCGAGCAACCTGGGCGCACTCGACGAGGCCCTGGCCGCGCGCAGCAGCAACCTGGCCGATGCGTTCCACACCTATGCCATCGCCGCGAAGTTCAACAAGACGTGCGGCGGGGACTACGGCTACCCCTACTGCTTTGAGGAGGCGGCCAACTACGTTGCCAGTGCAGGCGCGACGACGGTCCAGGGCAGCATTGGCACGGTGGGCGGGAGCCGTGACGGGGTCATCCAGGAGAACTACGCGCTGAACTGGGTGCAGATGCCCGCCAGCGGTGGCCCCTACCGCGTCACCTTGCAGAACACCGCTGGCAGCGGCGGCGCGCTACGCACCAGCCTCGTCTGTGACACCGGCTCGACACTGCACGTGTATGCCCTGCCCAGCGTGGTCGGCGCGGGCGCAAGCAGCACCCTTTCCTACTTCGATCCGAGCGGGTGCAGCAGCGTGGTGGCGGTCATCACCAACCAGGCGCAAACGGCGGACAATCCCTCCTCCTGCGCCTCAACGAGCTACCGCCTGAGCACCGATGCCTCGACGGTGGAACTGTCGGAGAGCCTCAACCTGCCGCTGGTCATGAAGGCGCTCCCGTCCGTACCGACCCCGACCCCCAGCCCGACGCCGCTACCGGAGCCCAGCCCGACCCCTAGCCCGACCCCTGCGCCGGTTGATCCTATCATCAACGGTAACTTCGAGAGTGGGCCGACGGCATGGGTGGAGTACTCTGCCTACGGGTATCCCCTTATCGTGGATGACTTTCAGGACAATACGATTGTCCCTTATAGTGGGACGTGGGCAGCCTGGCTGGGCGGCGCGCCCGACGAGTTGTCGATCATAAGCCAGCAGGTGACGATATCCCCCAGCGCGCCCTACCTGGGCTACTGGTACTGGATTGGCTCCGAGGAACCGTCGTGCGAGAGCGAGCCGGATTTGGGGGGGGTGGTCATCAACGATGTTGTGATGGACCTTTATCCGCTTTGCGCGGGGGCAGAAACGAACGGGTGGGTCAAGCGCGTCATCAACCTGAGCGCCTACGCGGGGCAAAACGTGAACCTGCAACTTATCGCGTCGTTGGATGGCGATGACCTGAACAGCAACCTGTTCCTCGACGATGTGGCCTTCCAGTCCACCCCGGGCGGCAACGGGGAGCGGCAAAGCGCTGCACCCGCACTCCAGGAAACGGTGCGGGCGGCGCGGCGCTAGCCGCTTGTGGGGTAGTAGGAAGCAGAGAGAACAGAAAATAGAAAACAGAAAACAGAGAACAGACTACGACTTCGGTCTGTTCTCTGTTCTCTGTTTTCTGTTCTCTTCTACTATTGTAGCGTCACCACTTTGTTGAGCGCGCTCAGCGCCTCCGCCAGGGTGCTCGGTAGCTCGGCAGAGCCCTCGACCACAACCACCTGCTGCGGCTCGTCCTCGCCATACACCGTGATGGTGTGGGTGATGCAGTCCGCGCAGCGGTCCGGATCCCCATAGGTTGGCTCCAACTGCGTGAACGTCTCGGACTGGACCAATTCAAAGAGCGGGGTGACCAACTCGGCGGCCAACTGCACCGTGCTGTTCTCGTCCCCCTCGATCAGCCCCGTCGTGTGAATCGTCCATTTACTGTTGCCGCCCACCAGCCCGCCGGAGCGCTCGTAGACGATGATGGGGTTCGGGAACTGCGCCGTGCGCCCCTCGCCCTCGGCGCTGCCTGCCTCGGCGTCGCTCGCGCCGGTGCTGGCGGTAGGGGTGCCGGACCCGTCGCTGGTCGTTGGCCCCGCCGCGCCGCAGCCTACCAGAAACAGGGCAAGGGCAAGGATCAAAAGTGCTATGCGTCGCATGGTTACTCTCCTCTATGGAACTGGGTTTGCTCTTGAATAATAGGACCAACTTTTGGAAGTTTGGGGTTGTATGCCTCTTTGGGCTTGCAGATGAAACGCCCCAACGCCCCCAAAGTTCCCAGAGCATGAATGTCGCCACCGCGCGGCATGAGGGTTGCTTTGCCTGCTCTCAAAAAGGAGGACGACCATGACTACCGAAACCACACACGTCCCGGGCATCTCCTGTGCCCACTGCACCCAAACCATCGAGCGGGAAATGATGGAGGTGGAGGGAATGAAGAAGGTGAGCGCCGACCTTGACAGCAAGCGCGTCACCTTCAGCTACGACGCGCCCGCCACCCCCGCCAAGATTCACGCCGCCATGGAAGAGATCGGCTATGGGGTGGTGGATGGGCTGGGTACGAACCGCTCTGCCTAGCCCGCGCCCCCGTGCCACAACGCGGCTCCCTGCCAGGGGGCCGCGTTTGGTTTGGCGACGGATGATCTCACCACAGAGAACACAGAGAACACAGAGGAGCCAAGTGTTACGATGCGTGAATCTGCAATCTGCAATCTGCAATCTGCAATCTTCACTCGCAAGTGGCCTTTGCCGCGCTTTGCGGGTAAGATTCGCGGCCCTAACACCCGTCGTGGCGCTGCCCGCGTGGGGGCGCTTCGCCCTGTCTGAGAATGAGGAAGCATGACTTTTAGCGACAAGATTGTTTTACGAGGCCACATCATCGATTCGCTCATTTTGCCGCGCGTCTTCGATGCGGTGATGGATATGGGCGGCGATTTCGACGTGGAAGAGATTCACGTCGGCAAGCACAAGGATGACCCTTCCTTTGCGCGGCTGCGTATCCTGGGCGAGACCGAGATGCAGCTGGAGCAGATTCTGCAAAAGCTGACCGACTATGGGGCGGAAATCCTGTCGAGCAAGGATGCCAGCGTCAAGCCCGCGCCGCGCGACGGGGCGCTCCCGCCGGATTTCTACAGCACCACCAACCTGCTCACCGATGTGCGGCTGGCGGGCGAGTGGGTGCCGGTCTCGGGCATCGAGATGGATGTCGCCATCGTGGTGGATCAGGAGGCGGGCACGGCGCGCGCGCTGCCCATGCTCTTCGTGAAGGAGGGCGACCCCATCGTCGTCGGGCACGAGGGGGTGCGCGTCCACCCGCTGGAGCGCTCGCGCGATGCCGGGCTGAGCTTCTCCTTCATGAACTCCGACGTCTCGTCGGAAAAGCCAAAAAAATTGGCGATCTACCAGATCGCCCGTGAGATGCGCGAGGTGAAGGAGCGCGGCGACCGCGTGGTGGTGGTGGCGGGCCCCGCCGTCGTCCACACCGGCGCGGCCCCCTACCTCGCCTCGCTGATCCGTAATGGCTACGTGGATGCGCTGCTGGGCGGCAACGCCATTGCGGTGCACGATGTGGAGGCGGCGCTTTTTGGCACGAGCCTCGGTGTGAACCTGGCGACGGCGGTGCCGGTCGAGGGGGGGCACCACCACCACATGCGCGCCATCAACACCATTCGCTTGATAGGGGGGCTGCGCCCCGCTGTGGAGCAAGGCATCCTCACGAGCGGGATCATGTACGAGGCAATTCGCAGGGGTATCGACCTCGTGCTGGCGGGCTCCATCCGCGACGATGGCCCGCTGCCGGATGTCATCACCGATTCCGTGGTGGCGCAGCAAGCCATGCGCGAGGCGGTGCAGGGCGCGGGCATCGCGCTGATGGTCTCAACTATGCTTCACTCCATCGCGACCGGCAACATGCTGCCCGCGCACGTGCGCACGGTTGCGGTGGACATCAACCCGGCAACCGTCACCAAACTGGCGGACCGTGGCTCCTGGCAGGCCATCGGCCTCGTCACCGACGCCGAACTGTTTTTGCGCGAGTTGGTACACGCGCTCGATCTACCGGACGAGGAGTGAGAAGGGTATTAGAGATTAGAGATTGGAGATTGGAGATATGGAGATTGGAGATTGGACAACACTTCGTTCCAAAAAACGATATATCCTGCCCACTCCATGTGCCCTTACGTTACCTGGAGCCCGGTAACTTTGCTATCCAATCTCCAATCTCTAATCTCTAATCTCCACTATCCCCAAAAGGAGTGGTGATGCAAGATTATACAGATCAGGCGATGAATGCGGCGGCGCTGCTGCGTGCCTCGTATGCGGATATTCGCATCTCGGAGCTGAAGACGCAGCGCCTCAGCGTGAAAAATGGGCGCGTGGAGGCGCTGGAGGAGGCGCGCAGCGAGGGCTTCGGGGTGCGCGTGCTGGTGAACGGCGCGTGGGGCTTTGCCTCCTCCCACCTCGTGACGATGGGCGAGATTGACCGTGTGGTGGCGCAGGCGGTGCAGATTGCCAAGGCGTCGGCGCTGGTGCGCCACCGCGAGGAGGGGGTGACGCTCGGCGAGGCGGTGACGACAACGGGCCGCTACGCCACCCCCTTCGAGCGCGACCCGTTCGAGGTGCCGCTCTCCGAAAAGATCGACCTGTTGCTGGAAGCGGACCAACGCATGCGCGCGGTGGCGGGCATCGCGATCAGCAGCGGGACGATGGATTTTCAAAGCGAGCACAAATTTTTCGCGAACAGCAGTGGTTCCTTCATCGAGCAGACATTGATGGAGAGTGGCGCGGGCATCGCGGCATTTGCGGCGGCGCAAGGGGAGTTCCAGCGCCGCTCCTTCCCGAACTCCTTTGGCGGGCAGTTCGTGGCGGGGGGCTACGAGTTTGTGACCGGCATGGGGCTGTTGGACAACGCCGAGCGCATCGCGAGCGAGGCGGTGGCGCTGCTTTCCGCGCCCCGTTGCCCGGGCGGTACCTTCGACCTGATCATCGGGGGGTCGCAGGTGGCGCTTCAGGTGCACGAGAGCTGCGGCCACCCCATCGAGCTGGACCGCGTCTTCGGCACGGAGGCGGCCTATGCGGGCACCTCGTTCCTCACGCCGGAAAAGCTCTACGATTTCCAGTACGGCTCGGAGGCGGTAAACATCGTGGCGGACGCGACCTCGCCGCATGGGCTGGGCACCTTCGGCTTTGATGACGAGGGCATCCCCGCGCAGCGCACCGAGATCGTCAGCGAGGGACGCTTCGTCGGCTATCTTGACGAGCCGCGAGACGGCGCAGGAGCTTCACGAGCAGAAGCCCGCCGCGCCCGCGCGCTCCAACGGGACGATGCGCGCCAGCAACTGGAACCGCATCCCGCTGATCCGCATGACCAACATCAACCTGCTGCCGGGAAGCTGGAAGCTCGACGATCTGATCGCCGACACCGAGCGCGGGCTCTTCCTGGACATGAACCGCTCCTGGTCCATCGACGACCGACGGCTCAACTTTCAGTTCGGCACCGAGGTCGCCTACGAGATCAAGGACGGCAAGCTGGGACAGCTTTACAAGAATGCCATCTACACCGGCATCACCCCCGAGTTCTGGCGCGGCTGCGACGCCGTCTGCGACGAGTCCGATTGGACGATTTGGGGCTTGCCGAACTGCGGCAAGGGGCAACCCTCGCAGCAGGCCCATGTGGGCCACGGGGCAAGCGCGGCGCGCTTCCGCAACGTGCGCGTGCTCGGGAAGTAGCCCCCGCCAGTCGAGCGTTCGCCATTTCTTGACGTTGTGGGCTGTTGGATGAACCGGAGGGAGTGAGAGTATGCGAGGGATCGAAGAATACCGCGACGCGGCGCAGTTTGTGCTGAGCATGTCGCCCGCCGACGAGACAGAGGTGCTGTTCATTGATTCGGATGAGCACCTGACGCGCTTTGCGAACAACGAGATTCACCAGAACGTGGCGGAGACGAACATCGAGGTGCGCGTGCGCGTGGCGTTGGGCCAGCGCGTGGGGGTCTCCGTGGCGAACGGGCTGGACCACGCGACGCTCCAGGCGACGATTGACAGCGCCATCCGCCTGGCGCAGGCGCAGCCGGACAACCCGGAATGGCCCGGCCTGCCCGAGCCGATACGACCCACGGCGGTGCAGGGGTTTGTGGAGCCCACCGCCAGCGCCAGCCCGCGCATTCGCGCGGAGGCGGTGGACCGCGTGACGCGCCCCGCCCAGGAAGCGGGCTGCGTGGCGAGCGGCGCGCTACGAACCAGCGTGCACGAGCTGGTCGTGGCGAATAGCAACAACCTTTTTGTCTACTACCCGTGGACCGAGGCCGATTTTGTGACCGTCGTGATGGGGGAGTCGGGTAGCGGCTACGCGTCGGAGGCGAACAAGGATTTGACCCTGCTGAACACCGAGGCGCTCGGCGCGGGTGCCATCGAGACCGCGCTCGCCAGCCAGCAGCCGATCGAGGTGGAGGCGGGCGAGTGGGATGTCGTGCTCGACAGCTATGCGGTTTCCGACATGGTGCGCTTCCTCGCGACGCTGGGGCTGAACGGTGCGGCGCTCGTCGAGCAGCGCAGCTTTGCGACGGGGCGCATGGGGCAGCAGGTGACCGGCGCGAACGTGACCATCGTGGACAACGGGTTGGACGCGGACACCCTGCCGCTGCCGATTGACTACGAGGGGGTGCCGCGCCAGCCGCTGACCCTCATCGAGAATGGGGTGGTCAAGGAGGTGGCGTGGGACCGCTACTGGGCGGCGCGCGCGGGCCGCGAGAGCACGGGACACGCGCTCCCCGCGCCGAACACGTGGGGGCCGATCCCGATCCACCTCCAGATGCAGGGGGGTGACACCCCGCAGGCGGAGCTGATTCGCGGGATGAAGCGCGGCCTTTTCGTCACCCGCTTCAACTACACGCGCGTCGTGCATCCCGTCAAGACCATCGTCACGGGGCTCACGCGTGACGGCACCTTTCTGGTCGAGGATGGGGAGATCGTCGGCCCGGTGAAAAATTTGCGCTTCACCGAGAGCTACCTGGACGCCTTCAAGCGCATCGAGGCGATCAGCGAGGAGCGCCGCCTGCTCCAGGGGTACATGGGCTCCATGCTCGTGCCCTCGGTGCGGATTCAGGGCTTCACCTTCACGGGCACTACGCAGTTTTAGAAGCCAGCTGCCAACCGGAACCGGGGTAAGGAACGTGTGATCACGCTCCTTGCCCCCTCTTTTTGTGCTTTTTTACCCGCGCCGCCGCGCCAGAAAAATCCCCCCGATGAGGAGCAGGGCGAGCGCCACACTGAGGGCGGCACCCTGCATCAGCAGGCTGTTGCCAGTCTTGCTCGTCGCAGGCTGCGCTTCCACCGCGATGAAGGCCGCACGCTCGACGGGTAGCCCGTCGGGGGAGGTGGCCTCCGCCACAATGTCGATGCCGTAGAGCCCCGCCTCGCTTGGCTGCCATGTCGCCTCGACGCTATCTCCCTCTGTTGCCTCCATCTCCACCGTTTCAAGCGAGCCATCCGGCGCGCGAATCGTCGCGCTCGCACGCTCGACGGTGAGTGCCTGGCCGCCCAGAGAGAGCCGCGCGCTCACCGTGACCGCCTCGCCGAGCGCGGGCAGCAGGGTGCTGCTCTGCGCGTCGAGCGTGGCACCGCCCACATACTGCGCCATGAGCGCGTAATCTGCCCCCGCTGCGGGGGTTTGCTCGCTGCTGCGGAGCGTCACCTGCCACGGGCCCGGCTTCGGGTTTTCGAAGCCGTAGCCCAGGTAGTACAGCATCTCGGGGTCGTCGATGACGGTCAGTGCGTGCTGCTCCGGCGTCAGGGTGAGAACTTTGCCGCTTGCCCCTTCCACCGTCACCGTGAGCGAGCGCGTCGGGTCAAACAGGGAGAAGGCTGCGACGGTCACCGCATCGATGTGGATGGTGAATTCGTGGCTCTCGCCACGGGAAAGATGCCCGCTGTGAACGCGGGTAAATTGGAGCGGGGGGCCTGCCTCATCTGGCGCGGCGTCGGTCGCGTCCGCCTCGGTGGGGATCTCGCTTGTGGGGCGTAGCAGTAAGGGCCTCACGACATCGTTGAAGACCTGCTCGGAGCGGTTCAGGTCGGTGTGGAGCAGCGGCATCAGGGTCACGGTGGCGGGGATGCCCACCGCGCTCTCCTGGGCGATCACGAGGTCACTTGGCACGGCGGAGCAGGGGGATTGGATCGCACGTTGGATGGGGGTGCCCGCCACGATGTAGAAGGGAACACCGTGCCGATGTGTGATCTGGCGATTGAAAATCTCGCGCACGTAGCTGGGGCGCAGTTCCAGCGTGGCAGGAAGATAGAGCCCCGCGCCGCCGGGCAGGTTGGCACAGTCGGTGCCCAACTGGGGCGAGCCGAGCATGATGAGCTGTCCGACATCGCGCCCCTGCATCACACGGTCGATGTAGTAGCGCGAAATCAGCCCGCCCATGCTGTGCGCGATCAGGTCCACTTGGCTGGCCCCCGTCGCCTCTTTCACCTGCGCGATGTAAGATCCGAGGATGGCGGCGTTTTCCGCGATCGTGTTGGTGCGCAGGCTGGCGTCAAGCAGGTCGCCCGTGTTGAGCGTCCCCTCGACTTGCCCGTCGCCCACCGCAAAGCCTTGCAGGCCAACGGACGCCAGGTACCCCTCCGGGCCGAGGTAGTCCGCCCAGGCCGTCGCATTGGAGCTAAAGCCATGCACCATCACCACGGGGCGGGGCGCGTCTTCCCCCTGAGAGGCCAGGGGGTAGCTCCTGTAAAAGAGTGCGACTAGCCCAACGAGCAGAGGAAGGATCAACCGGCAGCGGCGCACCATGCAAATTCCCCTTTGTCCTGATCAGGCGGCTTTCTTGCTGTCAAGTTGCTTCTAAACCCCCTGTTGTTAGAGAAGCTTGACCGTATCTTATAGCACTTCGCGGCGCGAGCAAGAGCGTGGGCAGCACGCTGGCACCCCAACGAGGGCCGACGGATTGATCCTGCGTCGGCCCTCGTTGGGGTGTGCTGTTTGTCAGGCCCCCTACCGGTTGTGCTCCTCATGGGGGGTTTCTTGGTTTGGCGTGACGTTCTCTGTTTTTACCCTTGTGCCGCGACCTGATGATATACCGCTACCGTTTCCCGCGCGGCCTGCTCCCAGGAGAAGCGCGCGGCCTGTTCAGGGCCGCGCCCCTGAAGGGTGCGACGCAGCGCCGCGTCGCTCAGCACGCGGCGCAGTGCCCCGGTCAGCGCAGCGATGTCCGTCGGCGGGACGAGCAGCCCCGCCTCGCCCACAACTTCCGGCAGGCTGCTGGCATCGCTCGCGACGACGGGCGCGCCGCAGGCCAGTGCCTCCAACGGGGGCAGGCCAAAGCCCTCGTACACGCTGGGGAAGGCAAAGACGGTGGCAAGGCTATACACGGCGGGCAACTCCTCCTCCGCCACAAAGCCAGGGAAAATCACCTCGGAGGCAAGGCCGCTGGCGGTGAGCTTTTCAAAAAAAGGTTCGTAGAGCCACCCTTTTTTGCCCACCAGCACCAATTTGAGGTCAGGGAACTCCCGCTTCAGCGCGCCAAACGCGTCCAGCAGCACCCCCAGGTTTTTGCGCGGCTCAATCGTGCTCACATGCAGGATGAAGCGCTCCGGCAGCCGATAGCGCTCGCGCACCGCTGCCAGCCGCGCGGGGTCGCGAACGGGGCGGTAGTGCGGGTCAGCCGCCTCGTAGATTACCGTCATCTTGGCGGGGTCGATCCCGTAGAGCCGCTCGGCGTCGCGCCGCGTGTGCTCGGAGACGGCGATGATGTGCTCCGCCGCGCGCAAAAAGCGCGGCATCATCAGCTTGAGGAAGGTGTGGTTGGAGCGCTTGTGGTGCTCGGGGTAAATCTCAAAGATCAGATCGTGGAGGGTAAAAACCGAGCGGGCGCGCAGGTGGGGGAGCAGGTGGTCGGTCGCGTGGACGAGGGCAGGCTCTCCGTACAGGCGATCCAGCGGCAGCCGCGCAAAATGCGACCCCATCGCCGCGAGCCGCCAGGGTTTGTAGCCCAGCGTGCTTGACGAGGTGGGTAGCGTGGCGAGGAGACCCTTCGGGCGCGCGGTGTGCGCTTCTGCAAAAAAAAGGCGCAGCGCCAGCGACGCGTCGCCAAGCTCGTGGAGCGCCCGTACCAACTCGCCCGCGTAGCGCCCCAGCCCCGCCCGCTGGTGCACAGCGGGCGAGACATCGACGGTCACGCGTAAGGGGGCGCGCTTCAACTTGATAGGGTCTGGACGAGGCGCGGCCACTCGCGCGCGAGCAGCTCGTTCGCGACCATCGCCTCCCGCCACTCGGCGAGATCGATGTGCTCGTTGACGGTGTGGATCACAAACTCGTCGCCGGGGCCAAAGCCGATCACAGTCATCCCCGCCTCGGCGAAGTGGCCGCCATCGGTCGCGAAGCGCCACAGACTCGTGGGGATCGGGCGGCCCAGCCCCTCGGCAAGGAGTTGCTCCGCCGCGCGCACCGCCGCGTGCTCGGCGGGGACGCTGAACGCGGGGAAAGCGGAGCTGTACTGACGGGTAAAACCGGTAAAGCTGACGTAGCGGCGGTCATCGAAGAGCACCTCGCCGTGCGCGCCCTCGATCAGGCTTGCGTCCAGCAGCGGCTGAAGCTGGGAGCGGCACCCCTCCTTGCTCTCGCTCGGCACCGTGCGCCAGTCCAGCGTGAGCCATGCCTCGCCCGGGGTAACGTTGGCGCTCGTCTGGTCGGTGCGGATGAGCGTGGGCGCGACGCTGCTGCGCCCCAACTCCTCGTGCTCGGCCAGTTCCAGCCCGCGCAGCCGCTGGAGAAAGCCCGCGAGCACGAAGAGCGGGTTGACCCCGCGCTCCGGCACGCTGGCATGGACTGCGCGCCCCTGCACGTGGACGACCAACTCGATGCGCCCGCGATGGCCGCGCCGCAGCTCGTTCGAGCTTGGCTCGCCGATGACGACCAGGGGCGAAAGCTCCGCAAAGTGCTCCGAGAGCACGCGCGCACCGAGCCCGCCCACCTCCTCCTGCACGACCGCCGTCACGTACACATCGCCGCGCGGGCGCTCCGTGCCGATCAGGCGCGCCACCCCGAACAGCTGCGCCACCAGCGGGCCTTTGATGTCGCTCGCGCCGCGCCCCCACAGCTTGCCCTCGTGGATTGCGCCGCTGTAGGGCTGCCCGTGCGCGGGCCACGCCGCCGGATCGCCCGGATCTACATGATCGAGGTGGGTGTTGAACAGCACGGGCGGGGCCTCGCCCCGCCCCTCGATCAGGCCAATCACGTTGCCCGCCTCGTCCATCCACGTCCGATCATAGCCGAGCGCGGCCATCTCGCTTAGGACGAGCTCCGCCGCCGCCCCCTCGTGGCCGGGGAGGCTGGGGGTTTGGACGAGCTGTTGCAAAAAGGCGAGCGCGCGCTCCTCGTGGCTCATGCATCCTCCAGGTCGGGTGAAACTATGCCATTGAGGCGCACGATTTCCAGCCCGAAGCGCTCCTCGGCGGCTTGGAGGTAGCTGTTGATACCGATGGAATCGCTTGCGATATGGCCGCTAATAATCAGGTTGCCCGGTAGGCCCACCGAGCGCAGCACGTTGACCTCCGACGGGGCGATGTGGATGTAGATCACCGTGTCAACCCCGTGCTCCCAATACGCCTGCGCGATGGGCGCGCCGCCGTTGGTCAGCGCCCCATGCGCCACCACGGTGAGCCCGGCGCGTCGGTCGGGGTCGCCCACGCGCACGGCGATGCGGGTCGAGGCGTTTTGAAATTCGGGGAAGGAGGCGCTGAGGTGCGCGGCCACCTCGCCCACGGTGGCGTCCGGCTCGGCTTCCAGCAACTCGTCCACCGCCTGCTGCATCATCTGCCGCCCCAACTCGTCCTGCGGGCTGTGGATGTTGAGGAAGGGGAGGTGCAGCATCCGCGCCGCGCCCGACACGCGGTCGTAGTTGGAGGTGTGGGCCTGCACGCGCAGCTCCTGCACGCGATCCTCGACCGTCGCCTCGGCGACATAGAGGGGAACCCCCATCTTGGTGAGCATCTCGGTGTGGCGGCGATAGAGCTGCCACGAGGTGAGGCTGGCCGGGGTGCCGGTGGGGTGGTGGGCGAGCACCGCGTCAAAGCCCATTTTTTGCGCCAAAAGCAGGTCGCCCGTGTCGATGTCCAAGCCCACGAGCAAGCGCTTGATGTTTCGGCCCGGCACATGGATGCCCGAATCGCCCGGCGTGTTCCGCCACCCAACCAGGTCGAGCGCGAGCTGCATCAAATTTCCAGTCGTCGTCATTCCTTTTCTCCGCCCTTTATGGCTTCCAGAACCGCTGTTAGGGTATGGGAAAGTGGCAGAGACGCAAATCGGAGCGGAGACACGGAAGACCGAGGACCGAGGACGGAGGACGAGGGACGAAGATAGGTCAGTGATGCTTTGCGGGATTTATCGACTTTCCTCTGTGTTCTCTGTGTTCTCTGTGGTGAGGTCGTCAGGAGCCGCTTCAAACGAAAAGGGCACCCACAAGGGGTGCCCCGACGACTGCCGATTCTGGACGTCGCGCCGTGGCCTTGTGCCTACCCTTCCATGAAGCGACGGGTGGCCTCGGCCATCTCGCGCTCGACGGGGGTCTGGCGAAAGAGAAGGTCCAACTCGCTTTGGCAGCCAGGGCCAGCGTGTCGGCTATCTCTTTGCGCTCGTCTTGATTGTCATCAGGTCGGTGTCCGGCTTGGCAAGCTCGACCTCCATCGCTGCCAGTCTTTGCAGGATGCGGTTGCGCTCCTCCTGTGGGACCGCCAGCTGACGGCTCACCAGCAGCTCGATGGCCGTGAAAGCCTGCTCCACCGTGGCGGGGCCGACTTGCGCTGGGCGCAGCGGGGCCGGACGCCTGCGGCCGCGGCGTCTCGGCGGCGGGGCGCTGCTGCGGGCGCTGCTGCACCGACTGGCCGAGGATCTGCGCCATCATCGCGCCCATGCCGACCCCTGCGCCCAGCCCAAAGCCCGCGCCGGTCATGTCGCCCCCGCTGCCCTGGTTCTGCGCGGCATCGCCCATCGCGCGCGCCGCCTTGTACTGGAGATAGGCCTGCATGTCGCCGATGGCCCCCATCGAGGCACGCTCGTCAATCGCCTTCTGCGTTTCCTCGGTGGGCGAGACGTTCTCGAGGTAGAAGCCGCGCAGGTCGATCCCGAGCGCCGCGAACTCGTCGCGCAGCTTCACCTTGGCCGCAGAGCCGATCTCGTCGAAGCGGCTGCGGCAGGTCCAGGAAGGCGATGCCCATGGAGCCGATCAGGTCGGTGAGGCGCGACACGATGATCGAGCGGAGGAAGGCTTCGATCTGGCGCGTCTCGTAGAGGGAGTGCGTGCCGACGATCGTGTTCACGAAGAGCGCGGGGTCCTGCACCTGCATGCTGTAGGCGCCGAACGCGCGCAGCCGCACCATGCCCAGGTCGGCGTCGCGCAGGGTGACGGGCTGGGGCGTGCCCCACTTCATGTCGGTAAAGGTCTTGAGGCTGACGAAGTACACCTCTGACTTGAAGGGGCTCTCGCCGAAGGGCAACTTGAAGAGGCGGTCGAGCAGCGGCAGGTTCTGCGTGCTGAGGGTGTGCCGCCCCGCGCCAAAGGTGTCGAGCGAGTGCCCGTCGCGGAAAAAGACGGCGGCCTGGCTTCTCGCGCACCACCAGCTGCGAGCCGAGCCGAATCTCGCCCGAGCCGCGCTCCGGCACGCGCCGGACGAGCTCTTGAGCGCCCTGGTCGATCCATTCGATTACTTGAAGCATTGCCATAGGGCTTCCTTTCTCAGGGTGGGAGGAAGTAGGAGAGGGATGAGAGGTCGAAACTGACCGCAGGGGTTGCCCCTACTCCGAGACTGCTGCCCCGGTTTTCGCCCCGGGGTTTCGGGCATGCTGACTGAATCAGTGCTGCCCGCTGATCGGAAGGTGTTGAGCAGGTGTCGCGTTCGAATGTCGTGAAGCTCGCGCATGCCCCGAGCAGCCGCGCCCTGTCCTGCTGGCTGCGATCCCCTGCCTTGGCGATCCAATCGCCCACCTGCTCGACCCCATTGGCCAGTCTCCAGGTCGAAGGCGTACAGCCTATCCAGCACCACCTCGTCCACCTTGTCGTCATCGAAGAAGCCGGTAAAGCCATAGCTGGCCGTGCGGATGCGATCCGCAAGGTGTTGGAGCGCGCCGATGCTGCGGTCCAAATCGTCGACCCGCTCGAAATCGCCCTGGTTGATCATCTGCTCCTGCACGCGCGTGATGCGCGTGACCTGGCTGGCAAAGGCGGCGGCGGTCGCTGTCCGAAGCTCCTTGTCCGCCTCGCGGCGTGCCTCTTTTTCAGCATAGCCGCGGTAGCCTGGAATCTTGTCCGCGAGGGACTTCAATCTTTCTCCTGCTGCTCATCTTGACCCTCCTTGTCGTGTCAACTGGCGGGGCGTAGCGTTCCGTCCGTATAGCGTGGTCCATCACAAGAATATCTCTGTGCCGCAGTACGGGCACTTGATCACCCCCTTGCCTGCCAACTCCACCTGCCCGCCGCAGTTGGGGCAGACCCCGCCCGCCCGCAGGTCGCGGGCCTGCGCGAGAATAGAGGATGCCGGCGTCCCAGTCAATGTAGCCGCTGAACAGCCCCTTGCCCACCAGGTCGTACACATCCTGCTTGATCTGCTCGCGCGTGGCATCGGTCTCGATGGCGGCGTCGCCCAGGGAAAGGCGACCCTGCGCCTGCAGGGCCCCCAGCAGGCGCTTTTGCCGCCTCACCTCCGCCCGCTCGGCCAACTCGCTGCCCGTGCGCCGCAGCACGAAGAGCGCCCGTCGCCCTCAGCAGCCCCACGATGGGCAGCAGGATGAAGAGCAGCAGCAGAAAGCCGGTAGCTTCCAGGTTGCCCGCTGCCATGTTGGTTGTGCCCCACGCGAAGCCAATCAGCGCGACAAGCACCCGCCCACCAGAAGCGCCCAGCCAATAATTCGATTCCTTATCCATTCGATTCCTTCGTTGGTTCGGTGTCGGTGTCAATCAGCCCGCCGAGGGTTACGCCGCCAACGGCAGGCGGCTCCACCCCCGGCTACCGGTTGTCGCCACCCGCTTCGCGGGTTCTACGGATACGGCTTCGCCCTCTGCGCCTCTGCGCCTCTGCGTCTCTGCGTTACGCCGTTCGTTCTGCGTTCACCCAAAGCCGCCACTGCCGCCACCGCTGCCACCGCCCCCACCACCGCCGCTGAAGCCCCCGCCGCCCCCACTGCCGGAGGAGGAGGGCGCGCTCGTCAAGGTGGAGGCGGTCGCTGGAAAGCATGGTGGACAGACTACCGCTCATCCCCTGGAGGCCGAGCGCCATGTTGTTGCTGGCCCTCTGCAACCCACCGCCCGTGCCCCCGCCGGAGTGCGTCCCCCACGCCCCGCCCTGCTCCCCACCGCTGCCATGCACTCCCCGCCCAACGGGTGGTGAGTGATAGGGGTGGCGAAGCCGTAGGGGGCATACCACATGGGGACGGGCGCATTCACGCGGGCAAACTTTTGGATGTAGCTCTGGTCCAGCCCAAACGCCACGGCGTAGGGAAGGTACTCATCCCAAATCTCCGCTTTTCTTCCAACTCGCCGTAGCGCTCGATATCCTGGAGATAGCGGCGGAACGCCTGCCAGCGACTCGTGGCCTCGCTGCCCGCGTGCGGTCTTGCGCGGCATGGCCTGCCCGGATAGCGCAGCGTGATTCCCACGAGAAGCAGGGCGCGGGCACGCACAGCAGGGCGCCCGGGGGCGCCCCGAGCAGGCCCAACGAGCGGCCAGCGATGGCCAGCACCACGCCTCCCACGATGCCAGCAGGACTCCCAGCCGTTAACGATTGCGGGTCTGGTTCGGGTCCTCGCTGAACAGGCCGCGCTCGACGGCCTCCTCGTACAAAGCCTTCTGAATCTCAGGCAGTGCCTTGTAAAACTTTTCCTTGAGATCCTCGAGAGCGCGCTGCGTCGTTCTGCCAAAGACCTTCTTGATCAGGATCCGCTCCGCCTTGGTGGTCGCTTTGGACGCGTCGAGGAGCTCGAAGGTGAACTCGGCGCGTCTGGCTGCTGAACAGCCCGGACTTGGCGGGCTCGGTTTCCTCGATGCGCAGCGCCCCCTTCTGCGCCAGGTCGAGCAGGGTAGCCATCACATCTTTCAGGTCGGCCCGCTCGTCGAGCAGCGTGCCGACCACCCCCGCGGGCAGGTCGCTGGGCGGCTCGCTCAGGTAGTCCGCTGTCAACGGGACGGATTGATCGCGTCCGCGCGTGTACCAGAGCATGAAGACGGCGAGCACGCCGCCGATCAGCACGATCAGGCTGAGGGCGGGCAGCAGCAGGTTGACCACAGAGCGGATACGGTCCATCCGCTCAGCCTCCGTCTGCCAGGGCGGCGCGCTCCCGCCCACGATGCCATGCGGCCACTGAACGCGCACGGTCAACGCCTCGCCAGGCGGGAGGCTCTCACCCGCCACAAAGGTGACGCGTTCCCCGCCCCGCTGCGATCTCGCTCGTCGCGGGAACCCCAGTGGACGCGATGACGAGTCTCGCTCGGCGGGGATGGCTGCGGCAGACGCACGCGGACTAGGCTCGCTCGACGGTGGCGGGACGATCCGCGTAGACCGCCTCCCACCACAGCTGGTCGCCCTCCTCGTAATAGCGGATGCCCCCCATCAACTGTGTAACTGAGGGTGATGTGGTGCTGCCCGCTGGTCGGCTCGGGGAAAAAGTAGCGAATTCCCTGCCCGTTGTCCCCCTCGTAGAGGTAGAAGGTGCCGGGTGCCGTGCTGCTATCCTGCCTCAGCGGCACCCCATCGACTACAACGGTAAAGTCGCGCAGGGCGGTCACGCGCTCGTCGGCGATCTCGCGAAAGCCGAAGCGAAAGATCCCCTCGGTGAAGTTTACATAATTTTCCTCCGTGACATGCAGCGTGCCATCCTCACGGATGTCCAACTCCACATCGAAGCGCTCCCAGTACAGCGACTGCTCCTGCGCGTGGGCGCGCGGCCCCGTGCCTACCATCAGCAGCACTGCCAGCAGCAGCAAAATCATTCCCCGTCTCGCGTGGCATCTCATGGCCAGCTTGTCCTTGTGAAGAATCGATGTTTAGACGTGGTGCGACCGACGACCGACGACTTTACCACGGAGAACACAGAGGACACAGAGGTTTGAGTAAGGAGTCTCCGCGCCTTTGCGCCTTTGCGCTGCGTTACGCCGTTCGTCCTGCGTTCTGCGTTCTCACCCGAAGCCGCCGCTGCCGCCGCCGCTGCTACCGCCGCCGCTGCTGCCGCCGCCGCTAAAGCCGCCGCTGCTCCCGCCGGACCAGCCGCCCGTGCTGCCGCCAGACCAGCCGCTCCCCGAACTGCTGGAGGGGGCGGGGGTGCTGGTGAGGGTCGTCGCGGTGGTGGAGAGCATGGAGGCGAAGCCGTCGCTCATGCCTTGCAGCCCCAGCGCCATGCTGTCGCTCGCGCCCTGCAAGCCGCCGCCCGCGCCCCCGGGGAATGAATCACGTACGGTGCCGCCCGTTCCCGTGGGGGTGCCCGCGCCTGTGCTGAGCCCCCCAGTGCCGGGCCCATAGCCGTAGGCGGGACCATACGAACGGGGGAAGCCGTAGCCGTAGGGCGCGTACCAGCGCGGGATGGGGGCGTTCACCTGAGCGAACTTCTGGATGTAGCTGCGCTCCAGGCCGAAGGCGACGGCGTAGGGCAGGTACTCGTCCCAAATCGCCTTTTTCTCTTCCAGGTCGCCGTAGAGGTCAATCCGTTGCAGGTAGCGACGGAATGCCTGCCAGCGGCTCGCCGCCTCGCTGCCCTCGGGGGTCTTGCGCGGCATCGCCTGGGCGAAAAGCAGCAGGGCGACGCCGATCAGGCCGAAGGTGAGCGGCAGGCAGAAAAAGGCAGCGGTGTAAAAGCTCGCGGTCCCTACGATGGCTCCCACGAAGCTCTACGACAGCGAGCACGAGCAGGAGCACGCCAATGCCCCGGTAGCGGCCCCGCACGGCGGCGGGGTTCTCGCTGAAGTGGCCTGCCTGCACGACATCCTCGTACAGCGCCTGCTGGATGGCGGGCAGCGAGCGATAAAAGCTGGCCCGCAGGTCGTCCAGGGTGCGGCGCGTGTCGTCGCCGAAGAACTCCTGCACGAGTACCGTTTCGGCGCGCGTCTGGGCGAGGCTGGCATCCACCAACTCGTAGGCGAACTCGCTTTCTCCCTCGCCAAATAGAGTAGAGGAGCCCTTGGCCGATTCCTCGATGCGGACCGCCCCCTTGCGCGCCAGATCGAGCAGGGTCGCCATCACATCTTTCAAATCCGCCTGCTCGTCGATCAGGGTACCGACCAGCCCCGCTGCCAGATCGCTCGGCGGCTCGCTCAGGTAGTCGGCGGTGAGCGCGACGGTCCGGTCGCGCCCGCGATTGTACCAGAGTATGAAGACGCCGAGTAGCCCGCCCGCCAGCAGGATCAGGCTCAAGCCGCCCACGAGCACGCCGATGACCTGCCCGCGCGCGGCTTGGGCCGCGCGTTCCTGCTCGCGTTGCGCTTCCAGGCGCGCTTCCTCCTGCGCGCGCCGCTCCGCTTCCACCTGTTGGCGATCAAAGGCTACCTGCCAGGGCGGCGCGCCGCCGCTGACCACCCCCTTGGGGAACTCGGCGCGTACCTCAAAGGGTTGGCCGGGCGCGATCGGCTCGGTAGCGCGAAAGGTGAGGAGTTGCCCGTCGTCGCTGACCGTAACCTCGGCAGCGGTGTAGTAGGCAGCGGCCTCCAACTGCTCGCGGTCAACTGGCTCCGGCAGCGTGACGGTCACGCGGCTTTCCGCGACGGTGGCGGGGCGCTCGGCGTAGATCGCTTCCCACCACAGTTGGTCGCCGCCCTCATAGTAGCGCATCGCCCCCTCAACGGTGTAGCGCAGCACGATCGAGTGCTGGCCGCTGGTGGGGGTGGGGAAAAAGTAGCGAATCTCGCGGCTGCCCGCGCTGTCCGTGACGAGGAAGCCGCCCGCGGTCTCGCGCTCCGTGCGCGTCAGCGGCTCGCCATCCACCGTTACCTCGATATCGTCGATGGCGGTTAGGCGGGCAGTGGGAATCTCGCGAAAGCCGAAGCGAAAGGTGCCGCCCGTGAAATTGATCTCGTTGCGCTCGGTGACATGCAGCGAGCCGTCCGCCTGCACCTCGATGTCCACGTCGAAGCGCTCCCAGTAGAGCGAGCGCTCCTGCGCGTGGGCGCGTGGCGCGAGCAGGGTGCAAAGGAGCAGGAGCAGGCTGAGCACGGCCACGCGGCGCACCTGTTGTGTTCGGTTCAAAGAAAGGTCTCCTTCCAAGTTGCCGCCTCCCTTTACGGAAAGCGCGCTTCAAGGTTTCAGGGGTGGACGATCGACGACGGACGACCGACGACTGACGACTGACAAGGAGGCAAAGGCAAAAGGTCAAAAGGCAAAAGGCAAAAGGCAAAAGGTAAAGTGGGAATCTGGCTAAAAATTTAATGGAATCCTCCGTGCTCTCCGTGCCTCCGTGGTTCTTTCGTAGTTCGTTGCCGTCGTCGGTCGTCGGTCGTTGCACCCAAGGGGTACCCGTCGGTCGTCCTCTCGTCCCCAAAACAAAAGAGCCTGCCACGTGCGGCAGGCTCCTGGTAGGACCGCTTTTCTCAAGGGTTCAGGTAATCTTTGAGGCGCCGGGCGCGGCTGGGGTGGCGAAGGCGGCGCAGGGCCTCGCCCTCGATCTGGCGGATGCGCTCGCGCGTCAGCCCAAACTTTTGCCCCAACTCTTCCAGCGTGTGCGCGCGGCCATCAATCAGGCCAAAGCGCAGCCGCAGGATGCGCGCCTCGCGCGGGCTGATGGTGGCGAGGGCGCTTTCCAACTCCTTGCGCAGCAGGTCGTGGGTCGCCGTATCGAGTGGGGTGGGGGTGTCCTCATCCTCGATAAAGGAGCCCAGCTCGCTGTCCCCATCCTCGCCCACCGGCTTTTCCAGCGAGAGCGGGCGGCGGCTGATGCGCAGCATCCAGCGCACCTTCTGCGGGGAAAGGTCCATCACCTCCGCGATCTCCTTGGGGGTTGGCTCGCGGCCCAGCGTCTGCTCCAGCTCGCGGCTGACGCGGTACAGCTTGCGGATGCGGTCGCTCATGTGGACCGGCACCCGGATGGTGCGACCCTGGTCCGCGATGGCGCGGGTGACCGCCTGCCGGATCCACCAGGTGGCATAGGTGCTGAACTTGTAGCCGCGCTTGTAATCGAACTTGTCCACCGCCTTCATCAGCCCCAGGTTGCCCTCCTGGATCAAGTCCAGAAAGGGCACCCCCTGGCCCATGTATTTTTTGGCGATGCTGACCACCAGGCGCGAGTTGGCCTTGGTCAGGTGGTCGCGGGCCAACTCACCGAGGCGCACCTGGCGCTGCAGGTGGGCTTTTTCATCCTCGCTGCGGAAGCTGCCGCTTTCGCAGGCGCTGCTCGGCCTCGCGCCCCTCCTCGAACTGGCGTGCCAGTTCCACCTCCTGCTCGGCGGTTAGCAGCGGCACGCTGCCCACCTCGCGCAGGTAAAGGCTGACCGCATCGTCGCTGTCGATGCCGGTCAGGTCAAAGATGGGGGTCTCAGGGGTGTGGTCCACCAGATCGCTCCGGCTGGGTTCCGCGTGCTCGGGCTCCTCGGCATCGTCGAGCAACGCGCGAACCTCCGCCTCAGCCGCCTCTTCGGCAGCGTCGGCCTCGGACTCACTCTGGTAGATTTGTATGCCCTGCTCCTCCAACTGGATGTAAAGGTCCTCCAATTCAGCCAGGTGGACTTCCGGGTTCGGAAATACATCCAAAATATTGGTTGCCAGCAGGAAACCTTGCTGCTGTGCTTTGTTAAACAGATCTTCAACCGTTTGCAACGGGGTAGCCTCCCTGGTTTGTGCCATTCAACACCTCCAATTATCGTATCCACGCGCGCTCTCGCCTTTTTGGAACGCACGGGGCAAGAAAAAGCGAGAGAAGGTAGCCATTCGTGACACAACGTGTGGCAGAAAGGCGGAAACGCGGGGTAGGTCGTGTTGCAAGATAAACGGGCCCTGATGGCCCGCTACTCGTCTTTCATGTCTTTTGGGACAGTTAGTCTTGGAAAGTACTGGCGCAGTATATCACAGCGCTTTCTTTAAAGTCAACCCTTTTAGAGCAATTTGCCGAACAGCTTTTTTTGTGTTATTCTGGACCACTTTTTGCTCGGCCTCGCCTTGATCCCCGAATCGAGGGTATGGCTGGGCATTCTTTGTGCCCGCTCCCTCCCGATCCTTGGTCGTTTCTCCTCAGCAATGCCCGTGCCCCTAGCGCCGCCCCCGAATCATCCGCCACAACACCCACGCCGATGCCAGCAGCATCAGGGGCGCGCTGTGGGAAAGCGGCTCCTCCTCGTCCCGCGTCAGAAACCACCCCGCGCTGAATGTCATCATGAGCATCGTGTCGGTCAGCCGGTTGATGGCTCCCTCGATCCCCGCCATGCTCTCGGCGAGCGGGTCGGTGGCCTCGCGCGTGATCTCCCCATCCTCGATGCGGCGCAGCAGCCGCTCCAGGCGGCGCGGCAGCGCAAAAAAGAGGGCGGCCAGCTCGCTCGCCTCGCGCAGCGCATCCTCCGCCAGGTTGCCCGCCTCCGCCCCGACAAGGCGGCGCGCAAAGGGTTGTAGCTCCTCGATGGGGCTGAACGCGGGGTCCAGGCCGGTGGCGATGCCGCTCAGGATGGAAAGGGTGCGCCCCAGCCAGATAAAATCTTGCGGGATCTGGAAGGGGAAGGAGTAGATCAGGTCGCGGAACTGGCGGCTCAGCTGCTCAATCTCCTCAAAATCAATCGCGGCCAACTCGACCATGTTCAGCCCGTAGAAGCGGTCGAAGAGGGTTTCCAGCGCGAGGACCAACGCGCGGTTGTCGGCCTCGGGCAGCAGGAAGCCTAGCTCTTTCGCCAGGCGGACCAACTCGGCGTAGTCGCGCTGCACCGTCGCGATGACCATGCGGCGCATCAGCCCGCGGCTCTGCTCCGAGATGTGCGCGACCGCGCCAAAATCGATGAACACCAGATCGAAGGGGGTGCCCCGCACCGCTTCCGGCTGGCCCCGTCGCGTGGGCGCGGGCGGGGGCGCGACGCGGGGGCGGATAAACAGGTTGCCGGGGTGCGGGTCGGCGTGGAAGAAGCCGTCCTCAAAGACCTGCTTGAGATAGGCATTGAAGACCCGCTTCGCCACCTCGGCGCGGTCGATCCCCGCCTGCTCCAGGGCTGCATAGTGGTTGATCTTGATCCCCTCGATGCGCTCCAGGGTCAGCAGGCGCAGGGTGGTGAGTTGCCAGTAGACCTTGGGCAGGTCCACGTTCGGGTTGGACGCAAAGTTTTCGGCGAACTGCTCGGCGTGGCGACCCTCGGCGATGTAGTCCAGTTCCTGGCGCAGCACGGCGGCGAACTCGTCGAAGAGCGCGTTCAGGTTGGCGCGGCGGCGGATAAACGAGAAGCCTTTGAGCGTGCTCATCGCCCAGCGCAGCGCTTCCAGGTCCACCTCGATGGTGGCGCGGATGCCGGGGCGCTGCACCTTGATCGCGACCGGCTCGCCGGTGGGCAGGCGCGCAAAGTGGACCTGCCCCAGCGACGCGGCGGCGCGGGGCTCGCGCACGAACTCCACAAAAAACGCTTCGGGCGGCCCACCCAACTCCCTGACAATCTGCGCCTCGATGGCGGGCCAGGGCACCGGCTGCACCTCGTCCTGCAGGTCGGCTAGGATGGCGGTGATGTCCGGCGGGAGGATGTCGGCGCGCGCCGAGAAGAATTGGCCCAGCTTGATCCACACCCCGCCCAGGCGCAGCGCAAAGGCGCGGTACTCGTGCGCCCAGCGCTGCCGCCGCTCCGGTGCGTCGCGCACGAGGATGCCAAGACGCAGGCGGTGGGGCACGAAAAATTCCCACCACCATATCTCGAAGAGGGTGCGCGCCAAATAGAAAGTGGTAGTCCAAAAGCGGCGACGCAGGGTTTGATCGTGGGGGAGAGTGAGCATGGGGGTATTGGGTATTGGGTAGTAGGTATTAGGGATTGGAGAGTGTGGGCCCCGAACGGGGTAGTAGAGAGTGGTGAGTGGGGATAATGGGCACTGGATTGGCTTTGGACGCGCCTTGAGGTTGTCAGGGCTTCGTTCCTTCGTCTGCTTTGGGCTACAGTGGCTTGTACAGGAAGAGCGCAACCTCGCGGCGGGCGATGTCGTCGAGTCGAGTAAAAGAGGGTGTCCAGGCCGGCGATGTGGTAGCCGTGGCGCAGGTAAAAGCGGATGGCGGGGGTGTTGTTCGTCTGGGTTTCGAGCACGAGGGCGCGGTAGCCTTGCTCGCTTGCCCACGCCTCGGCGCGGTGGAGCAGGGTTTGGCCGATGCCGTGCCCGCGCCAGGCGCGGTCCACGAACAGCGCCCAGATCAGGGCGGTGTTGCGCCACGATTCGCCCTCCACCTCCAGGATCGCAACCAGGCGCTTGCCCGCTTCCGCCACGAGCATGAGCGCGGCGTCGGCATGCTCCAATCGGTAGCGCGTCTGCTCCAATTGCTCCACATCGTAATGGTAGCCGCTCTCCTTGGTGAATGGCGTGTCGAAGGGGCGCTCGACGAGGCGAAAGGTGGTTTCGATCCCCTCCTCCGTGCGCTCAACATCAAGATAGCTGAGCGACTCGAAGGCGGGGTCAATTTGGTCCAGGGCGAGCAGGTCACCCCGCCGCATGGGTCGAATTCGATAGGTCTGATTTGAGGGGAGCATGGGGTCAGAGCACCACTTTCTTGGGGAAATCAGGCACGAGCCACGAGTGGTCAACCTCGCCCTCTGGTGTGTAAAAGCGCAGGGTGCCACCATCGTCGCACGTCCACACCTCCGCCGCGCCCTGCGCGACGTATAACCGCCGCTTTTCCTGAACCGTGTCGGCGGAATTGCCCGGCGAGAGCACTTCCACACAGATTTCTGGGGCGATTGGCGCATCGAATGCGTCTTTGACCTGCTCCCAACGATGGCTGGAAAACCACGCCACATCCGCCACTTTTGTTCCCTTTGGGGTCTGGATCGCGCACTCTGTGACGATCTTGCCCGGCTCTTTGACCGTTTGCGAGAGGAGCCACCCAATGTTGAACTGGAATGCGCCATGGGATAAGCGGGTTGGCGTCATGATGATCTGGCCTCGCTCATTCAATTCGATCTTGTAGGGGAGATCGGCCAGGGTCGGGTCCGCCACAACGTCTTCCCACTGCATGCTGGCCTCCTTTTGTGCCGCGCGCTTCTATCCCACTGGGGGAGATGGTATCATCGCCACGGGCCTGGGCGAAATCGGCAGCCCCTCCGACAAACATAAAGCAAGGCGCAGGGAGCAGAGCATGGACTTGAGTGGCTACATTCGGGACAACGAGGAGCGTTTCATCGAGGAGTTGGGCGCACTGTGCGCCATTCCCAGTGTCGCAGCGGAGGGGCGTGGCATCCCCGAGGCGGCGGCCTGGGTGGCCGAGCGGCTCCAGCAGGTGGGGGCGTCGGTGGCGTGGCTGGAGGGGCCAGGCTCGCCGGTGCTCTTCGCGGAGATCGGGCCGCGCGACGCCGCGCGCACCCTGCTGATCTACAACCACTACGACGTGCAGCCCGCCGACCCGCTCGACGAGTGGCACAGCGACCCCTTCGAGCTGACGGAGCGGGACGGGCTACTCGTGGCGCGCGGGGTGGCGGACAACAAGGCGAATTTGCTCAGCCGCATCCAGGCGGTGGAGGCGTGGCAGGCGACGGAGGGTGCATTGCCGCTGCGGGTCCGCTGGCTGATCGAGGGGGAGGAAGAGATCGGGAGCCCGAGCCTGAGCGCTGTGGCGCGCGATCATGGGCAGCGCTGGGCCGACTCGGATGGCTGCCTGTGGGAAGCGGGCTCCAAAAACGAGCAGGGGCAGATGGTGCTGTACTCCGGATTGAAAGGGCATCGCCTACTTCGAGCTGCGCGCCCATGGCGCGAACGCCGACAAGCATTCCTCGCTGGCGACGCTGCTGCCAAACCCGGCGTGGCGCTTGCTGTGGGCGCTCGGCACCCTGAAGGATGAGAGCGAGCGACTCCTAGTCGACGGGCTGATGGAGCATGTGGCCGAGCCGACAGAAGCCGAACTGCGCTACCTCGCCCAGATTCCCTTTGATGACGCGAGCATGCGCGCCACCCACGGGGTGGAGCGCTTTGTGACAGGGGTAACGGGGCAGGCGGCGCTACGCCGCCACCTGTACCAGCCGACCTGCACGATCTGCGGCCTCGAAAGCGGCTACACGGGCGCGGGCAGCAAGACCGTGCTGCCCAACCGCGCCATGGCGAAGCTGGACTTTCGGCTCGTGCCTGATCTGACACCGACACTCGTGCGCGATCTGCTGCGCCAGCACCTGGATCGGCGCGGCTACGATGACATCGAGATCATTGAGTTTTGCGGGGAGCATCCGGTGCGGGGGCAGGTGGAAAGCGAGGTGGTGCGGGCCGCGCTCGCGAGCATCCAGGCGGTGACAGGGGTGGAGCCGCTGCTCTGGCCGCATATGCCCGCCACCGGCCCCATGCATCCTGTCGCCGCGCAGTTCGAGATTCCCTGCGTCGGCTTTGGGACAGGCTACTTCGGGTCGCGCACCCACGCGCCGGACGAGAATGTCCGGCGCGTGGATTTTGTGGAAGGGATCGAGGTGGCGGCACGCTTTTTCCGCGCGTTTGCGGGCTAGCCGAGCAGGCTCTCGACCGCCGCGCGCACCTCGGCCCGCTCCGCTTCCTGAAGGTTGCGCAGCGGCGAGCGCACCGGCCCGCCGTGGTAGCCGCGCGCCTCTACCCCCGCCTTCCAGCCGGCGATGCCGAAGCGTCCCACGCTCTCGGCCACCTGACTGAGCGCCAGCCCCTGCGCGCGTACCTCGTCAATTTTGCCCTCGCGAGCCGCCGCAAAGAGCGCGACCGAGGCTTCGGGGAGGACGTTGGCGGCGGCCAGGATGACCCCGTCTGCCAGGCCAGTCAGGAGCCAGCCGGGGGCGGCGTAGGGGGAGCCGGACAGGATCAAAAAGCTTTCTGCCTCGGCGGAGGCTACACGATAGCCAGCGGCCAGTTGGGGGTCACTTCCACTGTTCTTCATCCCGATAACATTGGGATGGGACGCCAACTCGCCCACCACGGCGGCGGGAATCGTGATGCCGGTGATCCCCGGCACGCTGTAGAGCATTACCGGAATCGGACTCGCGTCAGCGACAGCGCGGTAGTGCGTCGCCAGGGCAGCGGCACTCATCGCTTTCTGGTAGTAGCTTGGCGTCACCACGAGTGCCACGTCTGCCCCCGCTTCCGCCGCGCGCTTGCACTCCTCGATGGTCAGCCGCGTGCTGGCGAGGCCGGTCCCGGCGATCAGCACCTGCTCTTTGGAGATGCTGCGCCGCCCGATTTCCAGCACGAGGGCGCGCTCGAACTCGCTCAGGTGGACCTGCTCGCCGGTCGAGCCGAGCAGCAGGTAGCCAGAGAGCCCCAGCGTGTTCATCCACTCCAGATTGGTGGTGAGTGCCGCGTGGTCCACATCGCCTACCCCGTTCATGGGGGTCACGGCTGCGACATAGGTGCCGCGCAATCGCTCCAACAAGTGTGCTCGGTTCATCCTGCCACCTGACTGGCACCCGACCGCTCCTGGCGCGGCACTGCCATCACGCTCTGGATGAACCAGGCCACCCCGATTGCCAGGAACACATCGCCTATGCTGAACACGTTGGACAGTGGCAGCGAGGCGGGTAGGGCGAAGATATCGGCCAGAAAGGGAAGGCGCGTGCTCTCGGTGAGCAGTACCGTGTTGTTGTGATGCTCGCCCAACTGAAGGGCAGCCTGCTGCGTCAGGCCAGCGGTGCGCAGGGCCTGGAGGCTGGAGGGCATAAAGCCACCGTTGAGGGTGATGACGAGCCAGTTAAGGAAGACGCCAAAGGTCATCAGCGGCATCCCTGGCAGCCGCCAGTTTAGCAGCAGGGTCAGCCAGACCATCAACATCGAGATGCTGTAAATGATGCCGGTTTGCGTCTGGTTCAGCTGTGGGCCAAGCAACGGGGTGAAGATCAGCAGGTGGATGATGAAGCCCACGACCAGCAGGGGCGCGAAGCGAATATTGACCTCGCCCAGTCGCTCGAATTGACCGCCGCGAAGCAGCACCACCAGAAAAGAAAGAAGTGTGAAAACAAGCAGGATCATACAGGTTTATCCATCGTGATAGAATTGGAAAGATTGTAACGATCGGGCGGGGGCGGCACCTCGGGGGAAGCGCGGCCCGCTCTGGCGTCCGCTTCGGCACCGGGGAGCACGTCCAGCGCATATTGGAGGACAAATGGGTCAAATTGCGTGCCGCTTGCCTCGCGCAGCCGTCGCCGCGCTTCCGTGGTGGACAGCGCCTTACGATACGGACGATCGCTCGTCATCGCGTCGAAGCTGTCCGCCACGCAGATGATCCGCGCCCCCAACGGAATCGCGTCGCCCTTGAGCCCATCGGGGTAGCCATGGCCATCCCAATGCTCGTGGTGGTAGAGGACCATCCCTTTCTCGACCCCCAGTACGGTGAAGCGCGCCACGATGTCCGCCCCAAGGATAGGGTGACTTTGGAACTGGCTGCGTTCCTCGTCGGAGAGCGGGCCGGTCTTGTGCAGCCACGCATCCCCAATGCCGACTTTGCCAAGATCATGCAGGCGGGCGGAAATGGCGATGCGCTCGATCACCGACTGCTCCAGGCGCATCGCCTCGGCAATCTTGCGCGAGTAGGAGGCGACCCGCTCCGAATGCTGGTGGGTGCTGTGATCGCGCGCGTCCACCGCATCCACCAGAGCCTCGATGGCCTCATAGGTCTGGGTTTCTAGCTGCGCGGTCACAGCCATGGCTTCCCGCAGGACGACCACGGGCAGCAAAACAAAGATAATCGTCCACGGCTCGACTGTCCATAGAAAAGCCAGCAAAAAACCGGCGCAGACCATGCTGACATGATGCCAGGTAATGCTGCGGAGGTTGGTCTGCCAGACATAGCGGAACGGAATCCGCCCTGCCAGCGCAATGATCAGGACGACCAGCATGTTGTTCAGCAGGTAGTAGGCAACACCTAAAACGAGCAGTCCGACCGCTGTGTGCCAATCACCGAGGGGGAAGCCATAGTCAGGGTAAAAAAGGCGAACTATACAGTAGAGAATGGTGTAAGTCACCACGACGTGGCTCACGTTGAAGAGCGATTTATACCAGACGCGACGTCGATACAGCTGATTGGCGATGTTCCCGATTGCGGGAACCAGAATCGCTAGGCTAAACGGGAACAGGAGGATCGCTGCGATGTCCACCGCGACCCCCGCCGTCATTTCAACGAGTTTGCGGGGGAGAACGACGGGAAACAGCCCTGCCACAATCGAAAAAAAGGCGAAAAGCAAAAAGGTGCCGAATGAGGTAATTCCTTGCGGGAAAGAAAGAAGGGCGATGCCTAAGAGCAGGGCAGCGAGCGTGATGAGGGTCCAGATATAGAAGCGGGCGGCACGTGGCAGAGTGTTCATTGCTCTCTCGATCGTACTTAAAGAGGGCGGTAATGATCGGTGTTTAATGGATAAGGGGACAGAACACAAATCATTCGAAAAAACACTCAAGGCGGAAGCACGTTATATAGAATTAAAGAAGCCTTACAGACAGGCTGCGTTAGCCGTTACGATACCGTCAAAAGAGAGGAGAGTTTTTTGCGCTCTGCCCCTTTAGTGTGTTAGAGCAGCGGGCGGCCTGAAGGGACCGCATGGTTGATAAAAAAAGGTCGCCCGAACAAGTCGGGCGACCAGATAAGCCAGAAGCACACATTCGATCAATCTAGTTCCAGTTAGCGTTGGCAGCGCCAGCGGCGACCAAGGTCAGGATGATGGTCAGAATGTAAAAAGCTTGTACCTTCGCACGATTCCAGTTCATTTGGAGAACCCCTTTCTTGCTTCGGACAGGTGGAAGTAGAAACTTTGGGTTCACCTAAGCTCAGCTCTGGGCTTTTGGCCCGTGGGAAGTGCGCGCCCGCTTATCTTGCTCTAATTTAACATTAAATTGTTGACCCCGCAAATCGCTCTTTTCAGCCCTCACTCTGGAGCCTTTGCCACCCGTTACACGTAGAAAAAGCGCCGGTTCAGTGCGTCCAGGGTGGCGCGCGACGCTGCCATCAAGGCGTTGCCCTGGGTGAAGGCGGAGCCAATCAGTCGATCTTTCCCCTTGCCATCACTCACGGTGAGGGCGACGAGAACCAACGGCTCATCCTGGATAGCAATCGACTGGACTGCCACATCGCAGATATTCGTTGCTGGCACAAGGTTGGTGAGAGCATCCAGCGTAGCCCTGGCTGCCAGGCTGTGCAGGTCTATGTCCAGCGTGCCCTCAGCGGTGCCAAGGTGAATTTCTTCCTCGTTCGCCAGGCTGATGATCACGCGTCGTCCCCCTTCGGACGCACGCTCCTCGGCGGCGAGCAGGCGGAGGCGGGGGCGCACGAAGGGTTGAAAATCTTCTGGCTCCCCCTGAACCAGACTGATCTTTCGATAGTCGATATCCCGCTTGAACTTGAGGACCAGCAGCGATTCGATGTCGCGCACTATTTTTTTGGGGGAGCGGCCTGGGGCGACCAGCACGTGGATCTTCGAAATCTTTTCGTCATTATCTTCCAAGGTAACGCGCGCGGTGTAGACAGCAGGTAACTGTTGAATGGTGCGTTCGATGTTATGAGCGTTCAAGCGAGCCATGAATTTTCCTTCGATAGAGGTGGGTGGATCAGCGAACGGGAAGGTTCAGATTACAGGCACGGCAGTGCCCATGCACTCATGGCGTCGGTATGGCCGCGTGTTCTGCAAAAGGATCAAGTGTGGGAACAAGTTGGCTCCAGTATAGCAGTCGTACCATGAAGTGAGAAGGGTGAAACCTACCCTCGTGGTCAGGGCGAGATGGCACGCTCGTGCAGCGTCAGCGGGATGCCGTGTTGGGGGCGCAGGGTAATCAGCGGCTGCAACCCGACTGGCTCCTCCGACACGGTTTGCATCCGGTAACGTTGGGCGATGGTCGCCAGGATGAGCTGTGCCTCCGTCATCGCGAAGGTGTTGCCGATGCAGAGTCGTGGCCCGCCGCCAAAGGGGAAGTAGGCAAACTTGGGGCGCGCGGCGACGCGCTCCGGCGTGAAGCGCGTCGGGTCAAAGCGCTCCGGCTCCTCCCAGAAGGCGGGGTGACGGTGCATCGCATAGGGGAGCATGACGATGATCGATCCCGAGGGGATGGAAAAGCCGCCGATCTCCTGCTCCTCCACACTCTGGCGCGTGATGGCCCATGCAGGCGGATAGAGGCGCATTCCCTCCTCGATGGTCATGCGCGTGTAGGGCAGGCTCGCAAGATCGTCGGTCGTCGGTGCGCGACCCCCCAGCACGCGGTCCACCTCCTCATAGAGCGGCTGCGCGGCATCGGGGTGCTGCGCGAGCAGCAGCAGGGTCCAGGCAAGCGCGTTGGCGGTCGTCTCGTGCCCCGCGATAATCAGGGTAATCATCTCGTCGCGCAGTTGCTCGTCGCTCATCCCCTCGCCGCTCTCCTCGTCGCGCGCCTCCAGCAGCATGGTGAGCAGGTCGTCCGCCGCGTCGGGGTGGGCGCGCCGCACCGCAATCATTTCGAGCACCAGTCGGTCGAGCGTGCGCTTCGCCTGCTTGAAGTGGCGGTTGCGCGGCGTTGGCAGCCAGAGCGGGGCAGGGGGGAAGGTGCGCATCCGATAATCCAAAAACTGGTTGCCCACCGTCACCGCCTGCCCGATCCCGCTCGCTTCCTCGTCCAACTCCACGCTGAAGAGGGTGCGCCCCACGATGCGCAGGGTCAGCCGCATCATCTCCTGCCAGATATCCAGTGGCTCGCCGCGCCCCGCGACGCGGCCCCACTGTACGAGCATCTCCTGGGTGGCCTCGGTCATCGTCGCGCCAAAGGAAGCGATGCGCTTGCGGTGAAAAGCGGGCTGCATCAGGCGGCGCTGACGCAGCCACGCGTCGCCGCTAGCTGTGAGCACGCTATGGCCCACCAACAGGCCGAGCAGGGCGCTGTCAAAATCGCTCCGCTTGAAGGTGCGGTGGTTCTGCTGGAGCACCTGCTGGATGAAGTCAGGGTGGTTGATAAAGTGGAGAGTGATCCGCCCCAACTGCACCTTTGACAGATCGCCCAGCCGCGCCATGTCTACATAGAAGGCCAGTGGATCCTTGCGGTAATCCAGAAAGGCCCCCCAATTCCATAGCCGGTTGGGACGCTCCGGTGGCTCCGGGCGGTTGGGTGACGGGGCAAGGGGGATGCGTTGGGCCATCTTCAACTCCAATCACAGAGCACAGAACGAACGGCTTGACGCAGAGACGCAAAGGCGCAAAGGGCGCAGACTATGGGCGTCTTTCGTCCTTCGGCTTTCGTCCTCCTACGCCAGGGCGACCTCGGGCAGGTGGGACATGGCCTCTTGGATCGTCGCCTCGGGATACTCGTAATCTTGCAGCTCGCCCGCAAAATACGCCTCGTAGGCTCCCATGTCGAAGTGGCCGTGGCCGGACAGGTTGAAGGCGATCACCTTCTTTTCGCCGCTCTCCTTGCACCGAAGCGCCTCGTCCAGGGCGACGCGGATCGCGTGGGCGCTTTCCGGCGCGGGGATGATCCCCTCGGCGCGGGTGAACTGCATCGCCGCCTCGAAGGTGGCAAGCTGCGGCAGCGCCACCGCCTCGATCAGCCCGTGATCCACCAGGGCACTTACCGAGGGGGCCATGCCGTGGTAGCGCAGCCCGCCCGCGTGGATGCCGCGATGGGATGAAGGTGTGGCCGAGGGTGTGCATCTTGACGATGGGGGCCATCGCGGCGGTATCCCCGTAGTCGAAGGTGTACGCGCCGCGCGTCAGGGTCGGGCACGCGGCGGGCTCCGCCGCGATAAAGCGCGTCTTCTTGCCCTCCGTCAGCGTCTTGTGGAGGAAGGGGTAAGCGAAACCGGCAAAGTTGGAGCCGCCGCCCGCGCAGCCGATCACCACGTCGGGGTATTCGCCCGCCATCTCCATCTGCTCCAGCGCTTCCAGCCCGATGACGCTCTGGTGCGTCAGCACGTGGTTCAGCACCGAGCCGAGGCTGTACTTTTTCGTGCCGCCCGAGGTGGCCGCCGCCTCCACCGCCTCCGAGATGGCGATGCCGAGCGAGCCGGTGGTGTCCGGTGTCTCGGCCAGCACGCGCCGCCCGTACTCGGTGCGGTCGGTGGGGCTGGGGAAGACCTCCGCGCCGTAGCTGTGCATCAGCACGCGGCGGTAGGGCTTCTGGTAGTAGGAGACCTTGACCATGTAGATTTCCAGGTCGAGCCCGAAAAAGTTGCACGCCATCGCCAGCGAGGAGCCCCACTGGCCCGCGCCGGTCTCGGTGGTGAGCGCCTTGGTGCCTGCCTCTTTGTTGTAAAACGCCTGCGCCACTGCCGTGTTCGGCTTGTGTGAGCCGGCAGGGCTGGCCCCCTCGTACTTGTAATAGATGTGCGCGGGGGTGTCGAGCGCGAGTTCCAAGCGGCGGGCGCGGTGGAGCGGGGTGGGCCGCCACAGCTTGTACACCTCGCGCACCGGCTCGGGGATCTCGATCCAGCGCTCGTTGCTGATCTCCTGCAAGATGATGCTCATCGGGAAGAGCACGCTCAAAAAGTCAGGGGTCACCGGCTCCTTGGTGCCGGGGTGCAGCACTGGCGTGGGCGGCACCGGCATGTCTGCCTGAATGTTGTACCACGCTTTGGGGATTCGATCCTCACTCAACAAGTACTTGTATCGGTCGCTCATCGGGGCTCCTTTCCAGATCAAGGTGGGCACGCCAATCCTACGACGGTTTGCATGGAATGGCAATCAGGCGAGGGGAAGACGGTTTACCACAGAGAACACAGAGAGCACGGAGGGGATTTTTAGCGGTCTTTGCCATCGCTCTGGTCCAACGACCAGTAATTTACCACGGAGACAGGGAGGACACAGAGGAAATTAGCTTCCTCTGTGTCCTCTGTGTTCTCTGTGGTGAGCTTCCGCCGGGACGAGGAGGACCCCAGGGGAAAATTGCACCGCCACCTGATCGCCTCGGTAGGCGACGGGCTGGCGGAGGGCGGCACGGGGGGCCACGGCGAGCGCCCGCGTCACGACGAGTGGCCCATCCGGCAGCGGGATGGTGAAGGGGATTCCCCACTCCTCGGTGCCACGCATGAAGGTCCAGGCATGGCGCGCGCTCCAGGTCGTGGGCACCACAAAGTCAGCCTCGGTGGGCCAGCCCTGGTAGCTGCCCCCGGCGGGCTGTGGGCGGGGCTCCAACCTGCCGCGCTCCATCTGGTCGAGCACGCGCCCCAGCAGTTGCCCGCCAAGCTGGGCGGCGAGGCGGTCCAACTGCTCGCCGCTGGCACCGCTGGGCAGGCGGAAGGGAGCCTGCGCCAGCAGCGGCCCCTCGTCCAGCCGCGCGCTCATCTGGTGGATCGTGACCCCGCTCGTGTGCAGCCCGTCGCGCAGCTGCCAAAAAAGCGGCGCGGGACCGCGATAGGCGGGGAGCAGCGAGGGATGGACATTCAGGCAGCCCCAGCGTGGCAACGCGAGCAGCGCCTCGGGTAGGCGCGTCGGCCAGCAGGCGACCACGATGGCATCGGGGGCGAGCGCGCGCACCAGATCGAGGAGCGCCTCGCCAGAGGAGCCGCCCTGCCAGACGGGTATCCCCTGCTGCCAGCCTAGCTCGACCACACTCTGCTCGACGTAAGAGGGGAGCATAGGCAGCTCGGAAGGTCACCGGGGCGGGGGCGGGCAGGGGCGCGGGGGCGCTGTCCGCCGCGCCCGCGACGAGGAGGCCCACCACGGCTTTTCCCTGCGCTAACAGCGTTTCCAGCACCACGCGCGAGAAGAGGCCGCGCGTCCCAAAGAAGAGCAGGCGCGGTGGAACTTTATTTGCTAGCTTTGTTGACATATAATTGTATCAATAGCGTAGTGGAAGCATCGGCAACGGACAGGTACCTTCTGGGTGCGTGGATCGCCGCCGACGGAATCATCGAGGTTAGCAAGGCTCGTACTCACGCAGAGAGGGTCGGCCAAGGAGGGATAGATATGGCACGTATGGTGCAGTGCGTCAAGTTGGGGCAGCTTTTGCCAGGGTTGGAAGAGCTTCCCTTTCCGGGGGAGTTCGGACAGCGCCTGTACGAGAGCGTCTCGCAGGAGGCGTATGAGATGTGGCAGCCGTACTCAACCCTGATTATCAACCATCATGGGCTGAGCCTCGGCAACCCGCAGCATCGGGATTTCCTGATGGAGCAGATGGAAGAGTTCTTTTTTGGCGAGGAGCAGGGCACGATGCCGGAAGGGTTGGACCCCGCCGGGGCAACGTGGCAAGGGTGGGGCCGCGCCCGCCAAGGGTGGCGCGCCCGCCGCGCCGCGCAAAAAGTAGTCCCATGCGCTCCCCTGGCGACATTTTGCTGCTGTCCTGCTACGAGTTGGGGCACCAGCCGTTGAACCTCGCCTCGCCGCTCGCGTTCCTGAAGCAGGCTGGCTTTGCGCCGGTCGCGGTGGACACCTCGGTCGAGCCGCTGAGCGACGAGGCGCTCCGGCGCGCGGCGCTGGTGGCGATCTCCGTGCCGATGCACACGGCGATGCGCCTGGGGGTGCGCGTCGCGGAGCGGGTGCGCCGCGTCAACCCGCAGGCGCACATCACCTTTTATGGGCTTTACGCGCGCCTCAACGCTGACTTTTTGCTGGCCAGGTTGGGTGATTCCGTCATAGCGGGGGAGTACGAGGTTCCCCTGCTGGGGCTGGCGCAGGCGCTGGCGAGCGGGGCGGCGGCACATGAGGTGCCGGGGGTCAGCACCGCGACGCACCGCGCCCGCCCCTACATCGAGCGGCTGCCCTTTGTGCAGCCGGATCGCCGCTCGCTGCCGTCCCTGGAGCAGTATGCGCACTTCCGCACGGGGGAGGGGGAGGCGCTGGCGGGCTACGTCGAGGCGAGCCGTGGCTGCCTCCACACCTGCCTGCACTGTCCCATCACCCCGATCTACGGGGGCCGCTTCTTCGTGGTCCCGCGCGAGATCGTGCTGGAGGACATCGCGGCGCAGGTGGAAGCGGGCGCGCGGCACATCACCTTTGGCGACCCCGACTTTCCTGAACGGGCCGGGGCACGTGCTGAAAATCGTGCGCGCCATGCACGAGCGCTTCCCCGCGCTGACCTTCGACGCGACTATCAAGATCGAGCACATCCTGGAGCACCGCGCGCTCTTTCCGGAGCTGCGCGAGTTGGGCTGCGCCTTTATCGTTTCCGCTGTGGAATCGTTCAGCGATCACGTGCTGGCGCAGCTTGCCAAGGGGCACAGCGCCGACGACATCGCCGAGGCCGTCGCGATCACCGCAGCGGCGGGCATCGTGCTGCGCCCCTCGTTTGTCGCCTTCACCCCCTGGACCACCCTGGACGATTACCTGCACATGCTCGACCGTGTGAGCGAGCTTGGCATGGCCGCGCAGGTGGACCCCGTGCAGTACGCCATCCGCCTGCTCATCCCGCCCGACTCCTCGCTGCTGGAGCAGGCGCGCGGGGCGGCGTGGCTCGGCGGGCTGGACGCCGCCGCTTTCACCTACACCTGGGAGCACCCCGACCCGCGCATGGACGCGCTCTACCAGGCGGTGTCCGCGCTCGTCGAGGAAAGTGCCAGCGGCGGCGAGTCGCCCGCGCTCACCTTCCAGCGGGTGCGAGCCCTGGCCCACGAGCAGGCGGGGCGAGAGATGCCCGCTCTGCCCCTCAGCCTTGCCAGCCCGGAGGTGCTGCCAGGACTTACAGAGTCCTGGTTCTGCTGAGCGGAGCCCACCGCGAACCAGTCTGGTTCGCTCGACTAGCCACTGTCGGCAAACAAAAAAGGCGCTGCTTTCGAAAGCAGTGCCTTTTTTGTTTGTGCTAGGCGGAGGGAGAGGGATTCGAACCCCCGTGGGTATAACCCCGCATCGATTTCGAGTCGAGCCCGTTTGGCCTCTCCGGCATCCCTCCATCTGGATGAGGCGTATTGTAACGGAATCCTGTGAAATTGCAAGTTTTTGGGGTGGGGTTGGCCCGAAGCGGGAAGCGCCGACGGCTGGGCTCGCCCGCCTCCCGGCAAACAAAAAGCGCCCCGTGCGTGACGGGGCGCTTGAGGAAAAGCGGCTGCTTACTCCTGAACCGTTACCTCGCCGACCATCCCAGCCTCACGGTGGCCTGGAATGTTGCAGTAGAAGCCATAGACCCCCGGTTCGGTGAAGGTACGGCTACCATCGTCGGTCTCGCCTGCCTGGGTGTGCAGGAAGGGCTCGCCTTCCTCATCGTTCCAGACCCAGTTGTGCTCCAGTGCGCCTGTGTTCTGCATGGTCACTGCCAGCTCCTGCCCGTCCTGGGCGGTGAACGCGTTTGGCTTGAAGGCCAACTCGTTGCCCACCTCGACCGTCACCGCTTCCGGTGCGACGGTCTCGCTGCCCGCGCCCGTGTTGTTGCTGTCGTTGCCCCCGCACGCGGCGAGCAGCAACACGAGCAGCAGCAGCCCTACTACTTTGTAGTTACGCATCGTCTTTCTCCTAATCCTTGCGAATAGATGCCTGGTAATCTGCGATTACCCAATTGAAATTATAGCCGCGCGGCCCGTCTTTCCGAATCGGTGCTCCCGTTTTAAGAGGGCTTTTCCCCCTGCTATCCACCGTTGTGACAGATGCCACACGGAAATGATGACAGCGCGGAGGGGCGGATCGGTCGTGCGGCTTGCTTTCACACGGCTTGGGAGCAGGATGTGGGCCTAGACTCTACGCGGAGGCACCCGAGTAAGAGCGCAGGCCGATTCCCCACCACCAGCGAGCGAGCGCCAACAGCAGCATCGCCAGCAGCAGCGCGCCAAGCAGGGTTTGCGCGGTCAGGCGGCCCGTCAGCGCCTCGGCAGGGACGGTGACGGCAAAGGCGACGGGCACCAGAAAGGTGAGGCCGATGCGCAGCCAGCCGGGGTAGATGCCTACCGGCCATTGCCCCGCGCGGTACATCCCCTGAAACAGCTCCAGCACGCTATCCATCCGCACGAGCCAGAAGGCCCCGGTCGTGAGGATCAGCCAGAAGCTGTAAATCATGATCCCGCCGAGCAGCAGCGCCAGCGCGAAGGTCAGCACTTCCGCCACGCCGATGCGCTGCGGGAGTTGCCCCACCGCGATAACCAAGATGATGAGCCCCAGCAGCACATCCACCGCCTGCCAGATACGCACCTCGCGCACGGAGGCGAGCAGCTGCGCGTCGGCGGGCTTGGTGAGCGCGTAGTCCAGCGTGCCCTGGCGGATGTCATTCATCAGCCGCTCCATGTTCGGCTGGATGAGCATCTTGATCACCCCGCCCATCATCGTGTACACGCCGAGCACGACGAGCAGCTCGCTTTGGGTCCAGCCGCGCAGGTTGTCGGTGTGGCTGAAGAGCAGAAAGAGCCCCACCAGCCCGGTGCCCAATGCCACCAACGATTGGAGCACCTGGATGAAAAAATTGACGCGATATTGCAGCTCGTTCATCGCGCCGATGCGGAAATAGAGCCAGGCTAGGCGGAGTGGGTTCATGGGGAGGGTATTAGATATTGGGTATTAGGTATTAGAGATTGGAGATTGGAGATTGTGAGTTGCTACAAGGTTTTGGAGATTGTTGCCGTTCGTTCTGCGTTCTGCGTTCTGCGTTATTTTGCCGCCTTACCCGCTCTGCGGGAACCCACTGCCGCTTGCTGCCTGCCGCCGTTTGCCGCCTGCTGCCTGCGCTTCTGCCGTTGCCTGCTGCCTGCTGCCGTTCCTTACGCGGCGGGGCGGATTTGGCGCTGGTAGAGGTCGGCGTAGAGGCCGTGTTGGCGCAGAAGCTCGTCGTGGGTGCCGCGCTCGACGATGCGCCCCCCGTCGAGGACGAGGATTTGGTCGGCGTTGCGGATGGTGGAAAGGCGGTGCGCGATGACGAAAGCGGTGCGCCCCTCCAACAACTCTTCCAGCGCGCTCTGGATGAGCCGCTCGGTGCGGGTGTCCACGCTCGCGGTCGCCTCGTCGAGGATGAGCAGGCGCGGGTCGGCGAGCAGCGCGCGCGCGATGGCGAGCAGCTGGCGCTGCCCCTGGCTCAGGGTGCCGCCGCGCTCACCCAGGCGGCTCTCGTAGCCCTCGGGCATTGCCATGATGAAGTCGTGGGCACGCGCCGCCTTAGCCGCCGCGATAACCTGCTCCATCGTCGCGTCACGCTGGCCGTAGCGAATGTTATTGGCGACGGTACCGGCGAACAAAAAGGCGTCCTGCGGCACCACCCCCATCTGTTGGCGCAGGCTGCGGCGCGTCACGTCGCGCACGTCGTGCCCATCCACCAGCACGCGCCCCGAGGTCACATCGTAGAAGCGACCGATCAGGTTGACCAGCGTGCTCTTGCCCGCGCCGGTCGGCCCCACCAGAGCGACAGTCTGGCCCGGCGTCGTTTCGAGCTCGATCTCCTGGCAGCACGGGGTTCCCCGGCTCGTAGCCGAAGGTCACGTTCTCGAAGCGTATCCTGCCCTCGATAGGGGGAAGGGCAATAGCCCCCGGGCGATCGGTAAGCTCCGGTGCCTCGTCGAGCAACTCAAAGATGCGCTCGCTGGCCGCAAAGGTGGACTGCATCTGCGTGTAGAGCGACGAGATCTGCTGCACGGGGCGGAAAAAGCGATCCACAAAGGCCAGAAAGGCTACCACGTCGCCCACCGAGGCGCGATTGTTGGAAGGCAAGCCAGCCACCCACCCCCGCCACCAATGCGGTGGCGATGGTGGAGAGCACGTCGATGGCCGGGCCAAAGGCAGCCGTGACCCCCCCCGCGCGCACGTTGGCGTCGCGGTTGGCCGCGTTGGACTGCTCGAAGCGCGCCACATTTTGCGCGGTGCGGTTGAACGCCTGCGCCTCGCGCACGCTGCTGATGTCCTCCTGAAGGTTGGCGGACACATCGCCAATCGTCTCGCGCGTGGTGCGAAAGGCGACACGCGCGCGGCGCGAGAAAAGCTGGGTGGTCGCGAACATCACAGGGATAACAAGCAGTGCGACGAGCGCGAGTTGCCAGTTGAGCAGGAACATGGCGATAACAATGCCGACCAGCCCGAAAGCTGCGCCCAGCGATTGCACCAACCCCTGCGAGAGGGTGCTGCCGATCACCTCGGTGTCGTTCACGAGTCGGCTCATCAGGTCGCCCGCCTCGTGCTGATCGAAGTAGCGGAGCGACAGGCGCTGCACATGCTCGAAGATGTTGAACCGCAGGCGCTTGAGCACCCGCTGGGAAACGATGCCCATCAGCCACGCCTGCCCGATAAAGCCCAGCAGGCCGAGCCCGTAGACCCCGAGCAGCAGGAACATCGTCTGCGCCAGCCCCGCGCGGTCGCCCGCAGTGATATACCGATCCACCGCCACCCCGATGAGCGCGGGGCTACCGCCCTGCCCGATTGCCGTGAGCACCAGCATCGCCAGCACCCCAAGCAGCAGCTTCCAATCGGGTTTGATATAATCCCAGAGCCGCTGCGCGACCGTCACACTGTCCGCCGCCTGCTCATCAGGCAGGGTGGTCATTCGTTCAAGCATGGATGAGTCCAAAGTAAAGGGAAGACGCCCGACGACGAACGACGGACGACTTTACCACAGAGAACACAGAGAACACAGAGGCTTGAGTTAAAGAGTATGTGCGCCCTGTCCCTCTGCGCCTTTGCGCCTTGGCGTCTTTGCGTTACGCCGTTCGTTCCGCATTCCGCATTCCGAAGATGTAGCACGCTTTGGATGGGGGAGCAAGCGGCGCGGGTGTTTTCGCATTGACAAAGCGTTGCGTTGTCCGCTATACTCACGCCAACTTACACTCGCAATGGCGACGACGGAGACGAGTGGGCTGACCTTTCTGCGCCGAAACAGGGAGCCGCTGCCGCGACTGAGAGCAGCGCACGTCGCATCACCCCACGTTCCCTCCCGAGCCGACACCTGAAAAAAGTCAAAGGGCAAAAGGTAAAAGTAAAGGGGCTGACTGCTCCCTTTAAACTTCTCGCTTTTGAGTTTTGACTTCCAGTAGGGTGCTCCGGGGGTCCCCACCCGTTATCCTGGGGGCCGGTCAACGTGCCGGAACAAAGCGGCCCCATGCGGCGCAGAGCGCGCATCGGGCAACAAGGGTGGTAACGCGGGCTTTTAGCTCGTCCCTGTACAGGGGCGGGCTTTTTTATTTCCAGGTGGGGGCCGCATGACTCGACAATACACGCTCCAGGTGGCAGGGGTGATTTTGGGCCTCGTCATGCTCGTGATGCTCTTTTTTGCCTGGCACGTTCTTGGCATCGCCCTGGAAAAGCGGCTCTGGCTCTACCGCCTGTACCGCCTGGTGACGATGCTGATCGCGGCAGCGCTGCTGACCGGCATTATCGTGTTTGTTTGGCTGGGGCCGGGGCGCGAGATGCTGCGTGGCTTCTAGGGGCAAGGAGCGATGGGCTGTAGCACAGCAGATTCAAACGGTGAGAGGTGAACAATGATTCAAGAATTGAGCGAGCTCGAAAAATCGGCGTTGGACGCCCTCGGTACGGTGGGGTCCAGCGAGGCGCTGGACGAGTGGCGCAGCGAGTACACGGGGCGCAAGGGGCAACTCTCGGTCATCCTGCGTGGCATGGGCCAGGTGCCCAAGGAGGAACGTCCGGCGGTCGGTGCCAGGGCAAACGAGGTGCGCGCGACCCTCGACGAGGCGTATGAGGCGCGCCGCGCGCGGCTGGAAAGTGCCGCCATGAAGGAGGCGCTCCAGGCGGACGCCATCGACGTGACGCTACCGGGCCGCCGCGCCGAGGTGGGGCGGCTCCACCCCAGCACGCGCACCCTGCGCGAAATCTACGACGCCTTCGCCGACCTTGGCTTCCAGGTCTACCGCGCGCGCGACGTGGAACTGGACGAGTACAACTTCCAGCTGCTCAACATCCCGCCGCACCACCCTGCGCGCGAGATGCAGGACACCTTCTACATCGCGGCGGAGGAGCAGGAGGAGGGCGCGGTGCTCCTGCGCACCCACACCTCGCCCGGCCAAATCCACGCCATGCGCGAGGCGGTCGCGGCGGCGAAAGCCGAGGGTCGCGGGGATGATGATCTTCCAGCGGTGCGCATCATTTTGCCCGGCATGTGCTACCGCTACGAGCAGATTACCGCACGCTCCGAGATTCAGTTCCACCAGGTCGAGGGGCTGGCGGTCGGCAAGCATATCACGATGGCCGACCTAAAGGGAACCCTGCACTACTTCGTGCGGCGGCTGTTCGGGCCGGAGCGCCAGTTGCGCTTCCGCACCAGCTACTTCCCCTTCACCGAGCCGAGCGCCGAGGTGGACATGGACTGTATGCTCTGCAAGGGCGAGGGGTGCCGCATCTGCAAGTACACCGGCTGGCTGGAAATTCTGGGCTGCGGCATGGTTCACCCCGTCGTGCTCGCCAATGGCGGCTACGACCCGGACCTTTACAGCGGCTTCGCCTTCGGGATGGGCCCCGAGCGCATCACCATGCTCAAGTATGGCATCGAGGATATCCGCTACTTCTGGGCAAATGATATGCGCTTTCTGGAACAGTTCGGGTGACATTAGATAGTAGGTATTGGGTATTAGGTATTAGGTGTTGGGTATTAGATAGTGGCAAGAAACACTATACTGGTAAATATTCAATCCGTAATATCCAATATCCAATATCTAATATCTCTTCTTGAGGAGACAAGGGATGAAAGTACCGATTTCCTGGCTAAAGGAATATGTGGACCTTGCGGGCATCGCCGTTCGCTGAGTTGGCGGAGCGGCTGACGACGGCGGGCCTGGAGGTGGCGTCGATTGAGTACATCGGGGTGCCGGGGCCGGAGGGCTCCACGCACTTGGTCTGGGACGCGGAAACGATTCGCGTGGGCGAGGTGCGGGCGGTGGAGCCGCACCCCAACGCGGACCGGCTGCGGCTGGTTACCGTGGACTATGGCGCGGCGGAGCCGAGGACGGTGGTGACCGGCGCGCCCAACGTGCGCGCGGGGCAGCGCGTCGCCTATGCCACGACCGGCGCGACGGTGATCAATGGTTACTCGGGGCTGGGCGAGTTTGTGACGCTGGAGCCGAAAAAGCTGCGCGGCATCCTTTCCGAGGGGATGGTGCTTTCCGAGCGCGAGTTGGGGCTGAGCGACTCGCACGAGGGGATCATCGAGCTACCCGAGGACGCGCCGGTGGGCAAGGCCCTTCAGGAGTACCTGGGCGACGTGGTGCTGGACATCGAACTCACCCCCAACATTGTGGGGCACGACGCCTCGATGGTGGGGGTGGCGCGCGAGGTCGCGGCGCTCTTCGACCGTGCGCTCAAGATGCCGCCTCTGGTGGCGGAGGGCAGCGGCGCGTCGGTCACGGAGGCGCTTCGTGTAGAGATTGAAGTGCCCGACATGAACCCACGCTTCACCGCGCGTCTGATCCGCAACGTGACCGTGGCCCCGTCGCCCGCGTGGATGCAGCGCCGCCTGCTCCTCTGCGGGATGCGCCCCATCAACAACATCGTGGACGTGACGAACTATGTCATGCTCGAACTCGGGCAGCCGCTCCACGCTTTCGACTATGACAAACTGGTCGAGCGCGCGGCGCGCAGCGGGGCAGAAACGCCAACAATCATCATGCGGCAGGCGCGCGCCGGGGAAACGCTGAAAACCCTGGATGATAAGCTGCGCACCCTGCACCCCGAGGACGTGCTCGTCACCGACACGGCGGGCATCGCCTCCATCGCGGGGGTGATGGGCGGTGCGGAGACGGAGGTTTCCGACGAGACGCGCAACGTGCTGCTGGAAGCGGCGGCGTGGAACTTCATAGCCATCCGCCGCACCGCGTCCCGCCACAACTTGCACTCGGAGGCGGCGTACCGCTTCAGCCGCAACATCCACCCGGAAATGACCCTGCGTGGCAACAACCGTGCGACCGCGCTAATGGCGCGGCTGGGCGGCGGCGAGATCGCACAGGGGGTCGTCGATGCCTACCCGCGTCCCTCGCCGACGGTCGCGCTTGACATAACGGCGGCGCGGGTGAATCGGCTGCTTGGTACCTCGCTCTCGCTGGCGCAGATCGCTGCCTACCTGGAGCGGCTGGAGTTTGGGACAAGCCAGCAGGGGGAGACGCTGCGCGTCACCGTGCCGGATTACCGCACCGACATCGCCATCCCCGCCGATCTGGTGGAGGAGGTGGCGCGCGTGCACGGGCTTGAGCAATTGCCGCAGACCCTCATGGCTGACGCCCTGCCGCCGCTGCGGAACAACCGCGCCCTGGACATCGAGGAGCGCGTGCGCGATTTGCTGGTCGGGGCCGGGCTGACCGAGACGATCTCCTACAGCATGACCGCGCCCGAGCGGGAAATGTTGCTGCAACCCGATGGCGATCTGGGGGAAGACATCAGCGAGTCGGGCTATGTCTGCTTGGCGAACCCGATCTCGCAGGAGCGGCGCGTCATGCGGCGCTCGATGCTGGCAAGCGCGCTCGACACCGCTTCCAGCAACCTGCGCCACCGCGCGCGCATCGCTATCTTCGAGGTGGGCTCGGTGTATCTGGCGCAGGGGGGGCGCTGCCCGACGAGCAGCGCCGCCTCGTGCTGGTAATGAGTGGCCCCACCGAGGCGGCCACCTGGCTCGTGCCGGAGCCGCGCGCGGTGGATTTCTTCGACCTGAAAGGGGTGGTCGAGGAGGTGCTGGCACATCTTTACCTGCGCGCGCGCGCCCGCTACGAGCCGAGCGACCACCCAAGCTTCCAACCGGGGCGCGCCGCCACGCTCAAGATTGATGGGCGCACAGTGGGCACCCTGGGCGAGTTGCACCCGCGCGTGCGCCAAGCCAACGGCCTGCCGGAGCAGCGGGTTGCCGCCGCCGATCTGGACTTGGGGACGCTGATCGCCCTGGTGCCGGATGCGGTCGGGGTTCGACCCATCCCGCGCTTCCCCGCCGTCATGCAGGATTTGGCCGCTATCGTGCCCGAGGGAACAGCGGCCAGCGAGGTTGAGCGCGTGATCCGCGAGGTGGGGGCGGAGCAGGTGGACTCGGTGACTCTGTTCGATGTATACCAGGGCAGTTCCATCCCGGCGGGGAAAAAGAGCCTGGCTTTCTCGCTGCGTTACCTGCACCCCGAGCGAACGATGACGGACGAGGAGGTGGCAGGCTACCACGCGCGGATCACGCGGGCGCTGCGCGACCGCCTGGGCGCGCAGATCCGTGGCGAGGACGGGTAGGGGCACCCGCACAACTATCAGCTAACAGGAACTCGACGGGCACCCAGATGGGTGCCCGTTTTGCGCTTTGGAGCGGGCTATTCCGCCCCTGTTTAGGCAACATGCACAAACATAATGCTCTGCTCTTGTACAGGTTGCCCGTAGATAGCTTACCCAGATTTCGCTAAGGTTTGCGGGTACGTGAGCGATGACGCCGCGCCTTTCTTGGCATGTGCCAAAATGAAGAGGTGCGGCGTCCCATTTTTTTAGGAGATAGACAGGTCCCTATGAAAACAGTCAGTGATGTCATGAAGTTGATTAAAGACAACGATCTCAAGATCGTTGACGTGAAATTTACAGACTTGTTCGGGCAGTGGCAGCACTTCAGCATGCCCGTGGAGCAGTTTGACCCGGAAACGGCCTTTGAGCAGGGGATGGGCTTTGATGGCTCCTCCATCCGTGGCTTCCAGAGCATCGAAGCCAGCGACATGATCCTGATCGCCGATCCGGCCACGGCGATTATCGACCCCGTTCCGGCCATGCCGACGCTGAGCCTGGTGGGCGATGTGCATGATCCGATCACCCTGGAGCCTTACAACCGCGACCCGCGCTATATCGCGAAAAAGTCGGTAGAGTACCTGAAGCAGAGCGGTATCGCTGACAGCGTGTTCATTGGCCCCGAGGCGGAGTTTTTCGTCTTCGATCAGGTCAAGTACTCGGCGGGCGAGTACTCTGCCGCCTACCAAGTAGACAGCATCGAGGGGCCGCACAACAATGGCATCTTCGGCTTCGGCCACTCGATCCCGCAGAAGCGCGGCTACTTCCCGGTAGCGCCGCTCGACACGCTCCAGGACCTGCGTTCGGAGATGGTGCGCACGATGATCGGGGCGGGGATCAACGTCGAGGTTCACCACCACGAGGTTGGCACGGCGGGCCAGTGCGAGATCGACATGAAGTACGACGATCTCGTCAAGATGGCCGACCAGGTGCAGCTGTACAAGTACATCGTCAAAAATGTGGCGCAGAACGCGGGCAAGACCGTTACCTTCATGCCCAAGCCGATCTACGCTGACAACGGCTCCGGCATGCACACCCACCTGAGCCTGTGGAAGGACGGACAGAACCTGTTCGCGGGCGACGAGTACGCGGGTTTGAGCGAGATGGCGCTGTACTACATCGGCGGCATCCTGAAGCACATCAACGCCCTGCTCGCCATCTGCGCGCCGACCACCAACTCGTACCGCCGCCTCGTGCCGGGCTACGAGGCCCCGGTCGTGATTGCCTACTCCGCGCGCAACCGTTCGGCGGCCTGCCGCATCCCGATGTATTCCAAGTCGGCCAAGGCGAAGCGTGTTGAGTTCCGCTGCCCGGACCCCGCTGCCAACCCGTACCTGGCCTTTGCGGCGATCCTGATGGCGGGTCTCGACGGGATCCGCAACAAGATTCACCCGGGCGCTCCGGCGGAAAAGGACCTGTTCGAGAAGGAGCACATCGGCGAGGTGTCGATGACGGTCGGCAAGCTGAACGAGGCGCTCGATGCGTTGGAAGCCGACAGCGGCTTCCTGCTGGAGGGCGGCGTCTTCACCCAGGACGTGCTCGATGCTTACCTGAGCTACAAGCGCGAGATGGAGATTGGCCCCGTCAGCCTGCGCCCGCACCCGTACGAGTACGTGCTTTACTACAGCATCTAACCGAGGATCGAATACCGACCCCTGACGCGAGGCGCGGTTGAGGGTCACGGTTAAAACTTTCTGCGGGAGAGGCATCTGGGGAAACCCAGGTGCCTCTTTTTTGTTGGACGGGTTTCAGAAGGGTATTACCAGCGCGTCAGCCACTCCACCAGGGTGCGGTAGAGGCGGTGACGGGGCGCAGTGCGGCGCGGGCCGGGCAGGCGAAACTCGTACTCGTTCCGGGCTAGCAGCGTGCCCGCCTGCCACAATTCAACGCGCAGCGGGGTGCGCGGGTCGAGCAGGCTGCCCGCTACGAGCGCGACGGGGGTAGCGCTAAAGGGCGCAAGGGTGATGGGGGCCGACCAGACACAGCTGCCACGTTGCAGCAGCCGTGCCTCGCAGCCCTGGAATGTTTCGCCCAAATCGTTGATGGCCCAGAGTGGCACGTCGCCCTGGATCGTTGTTTTTGCCTCGGTGACAGCATCCCAGTCAAATTCTAGCGAGAGTAGCAGCGGGTGGTACCAATCGCGCAGCCGCTCCGCGGCCAGCTTGGGCGTGCCAAAGTAATCCACGAGTGCCCAGGAGATGGCGGGCCAGGGCTCGTTCCACTGCCAGATCGCCACACCGCCCGCACCCGCCGCCTTGCGCCGCCGCATCCGCTCCACGGCGAGCTGCACGCCGAGCGCCTGCGCGCGTTGGGACGCGCTAATAAAATCGTCCAGGGTGGTGGGGGAGCCTGCTCCGCTGCGCGCGTAGCTGTCGAGTTTCGCTAGCTCGGCATGGTGGGTTGTCCATAGCGGGTTTGGCGGCCAGAGCGCGTCGTGGGGCAAAAAGCGTTCCAGGCTGGCGCGGGCGGGAAGGGCTTGCAGGCCAAATTCGCTTAGGAACGGGGTATTTTCTTTCGTGTAGTCACTTAAACTACCAAAACCATGCCACACAACCCAACCATGACGATCCCACACCCCCGGTGAGGGCAACCAAAAAGGGCGATCATCCTCAACCGCTACAATTGCTGCAAGCTCATCCACCAACCCCCGATTGCGACAATAGGAAAACTCATTTCCCGCACACCACACAGCCAAACAAGGATGATGGCGCAGGCTCCTCACCATCGAACGAGCATTGGCAGAAACCACCGCTAAAAACTCAGCATCACGCGGGTAATGGTCCAAAAAGGTACAGGCAAACGGGAATTCCTGCCATACCAACAAGCCCAACTCATCACACACCTCATAAAACTCTTGTCGCTCGCGCCCGCCTCCACCCCACACCCGAACAAGATTCACCCCCCGGTCGCGCGCCATTCCAAGCAAAGACCGATAGCGCTCACGAGGCACCGTACCGGGCAACATATCCGCTGGGACCCAATTTACCCCACGCGCAAAAAAAGGAGAGCCGTTCACCTGAAAATTCGCTCCGGTAACCGAAACGGTGCGGATACCCAAACGCTGCACATGGCGCGTAACACCCTGATCACTTTCCACTGTTACCTGTAACTCGTACAAGTTTGGTGCGCCCTGCTCCCACGGATACCAGCGCTTAACCTCCTCGACCATAAGAGATAACGAGAGAACACTTTGCCCCGCCGAGAGTGCCAACACAGTACGCAACTCGCTCTGCCGTCCCTCAAAAGTAGCAGGGAAGCAGAGCAGAGACACAGACACTTTGCCAGACTGCGCAGCATCCACCGTGAGGCTCACAGTAGCGGTAGCACCCTCACCTCCCGCTCCATCCGCATAAAGGGTCCAGGGGCCAACCCGTACCTCGCTAAGCGCTACCCGCGATGACTTTTCGATAGAAACCGAGCCCGCTAACCCAAGCGCAGACAGGGCAGGCGCAAAATCCCACCCCGCCTGCATCGGCGGACGAAGCAGACGAAGCCGAGGATGAAAAGGGCGAAGACCACCTTTACCCGGATGCACCCAACGAACAAGAGGAATCAACAACCGCTCCCACCAACGCCACGCGGGTAAGGGCCACACCGCCGCGCCCCACAAACGCACCGCCACCCGATGGGACACTCGCTGCCCATCCTGAGAAAGCAGCTGCGTAATTTCCAACGAGCGCCGCAGAAAAGCACCCTCGTGAAAGGCAAGCAAACTTCCATCAAACCAGATAGTGGCCAGATAATCCACCGATTCAAGATGTAGAAAGAGGCGCTGCCCCGGCTCACACACAAGCATAACCTCACGTTCCAGCCACCAATCATACCCATCAACCCATACAGCCTCCGCCACATTAGCCGCACGATATGGATCCAAAAGTAGCCCGGCCCGCCACAAATCAGCGTGGATGTTGCCCGGCACCTGCGCGGGCAACCAACTTTCCACCGCTGCACGGTCATCACCCCGAAACAAAAGTGGCTGCTGGGGCACACGCCCCAACAGCCACTCACCATCCAGATCAACCCTCATACCACTCCCAACCCCTTAGCGACCCAAACGGCGAACGATCAAAAAGAACACAAACACCCCTACCGCCACCCAGACCGTACCCACAAGCAACACCCCCACGCGGCTCACAGGTTTTTCACCCTGCACGCGTGCCTCGGCCTCCGCACGGCAAGCCTCACGAACCGCAAATGGAATCAAGCGCAAAGCGAGGGCAACACCCAACGGCAGCAGAAGCAGATCATCCAGAAAGCCAAGAATCGGGATAAAATCAGGAATCAGATCGATCGGGCTAAAGGCATAGGCAGCGACCAACAGGGCACACACTTTGGCATACCAGGGCACAGCAGGGTGCTGGTATGCAAGATAAAGCACATAGCTTTCCACCTTCAAGCGGCGCGCCCAACGCTGCCAACGCTGCCACAATCCATCAACTCTTATGCGCCCTCTCATCCACCCTCACACACAAAAAACGGGGTGTGAGTTCCCCCACACCCCGCCCATCGCACACGGCCAACACTACGCCGCCTCGCTCTTCGATTCACCCTTGCTAGGCGTAGTACTCTCACTCTTCGCTTCTGAGCTACCCTCGCTCTTGGACTCACTCTTGGACTCACTCTTCGGCTCGCTCTTGCTCGAAGGAGTATTTGTGGAAGCCGTTGTCCCACCCGCCCCATCGGTTTTGGAATCCTTGATGTACCAGCCCGAGCCCTTGAAAATGATACCAGCCGGGGTAAAGACGCGGCGCACCGCCTCGTGCCCTTCCGGGCACAGGCGCAGTGGCTCCTCACTGAACTTTTGGAACGCTTCAAATTTGGAATCGCACTGTTCGCAATAATACACGTACGTCGGCATCACCGACCTCCTGGTCCACTATCGTTTCTGGTTCCTATTTTGAGGAATAGGTATACCCCTACCAATCACTCACACCCTCGTAACCCACAATTTTATCCGGCTTGGCAATGCGTGTCAACCTTTTTTGGCACTCGCAACAGGACTGTGCCAACCCGAGCCCTAGACCACACGGTCGCGCCCATCGGTAGGCGGCTGTGTGAGACGCGGCGGTGCCAGAAAGCGATAGCGATTCTGCGCCACCACCAGGTCCGCCAGCATCCCCAACATGGCGATCAGCACCGCCACCACCATCAAAATCACATCGCTTTCCCGAATATCGTAGAGGACAAAGTTGTCATAGGCGGTCTTGGCCAAGCCAAGCGCGAAGATCACAAAGCTGATCGGCAAAAAGATTTTGAGCGGGTTGAAGTAGGTAAGCGAGCGAAACACCAGCGACAGATAATTATAAGTGTCCGCAATGGGGTGAAAGGTGCTCTTGCCAATACGCGGGTAATAATCGATAGGAATATAGGCCACCCTGTAGCCATTGGAAAGCATCGCGAGCGTGATCGTGCTGACCCACGAGTGCGTGTTGGGGAGAATACCCAGAAAGCGCAGCGCGACATCGGTGCGAAAGGCACGCAGGCCACTGTTCAAGTCCGGGATCGGGGTACCGGTCATGAAGGAGGCGAGGCGGCGAATAAACTCCTTGGTCGGGGTGCGAAGCCAGCGCATCGTACCCTTCTCGGCGCGCCGCGCACCCACCGCCATATCATAGCCACCAAGCACCTTCTCGATCAGCTTGGGCATATCCTGATTGGGATAGGTCCCGTCCGCATCGGTCATAATCACAATGTCACCGCGCGCGTAGCGAACCCCCGTGGTGCGCGCCCCGCCGGTACCCATGTTGAAGGCATGGCGCAACACCACAGCGCCCATCGCCTCGGCAATCTCCGCGGTCCGGTCCGACGAGCCATCATCCACCACGATCAGTTCCCACGGGAATGCCTCGGCATCCAGCGTCTGGCGAATCAGCTCGATATCCTTCGCAATCGCCAATTCCTCGTTGTAGGCAGGAATCACAACCGAGACAAGCGGCTCAGGAGAGTTCATAAGAGAGAGATCAGCAGACAAGATTACACTTCCTCGCCAAACACAGGGCTCACGCGGCGGAAAAACCACCACCCAAGCACAAAAACGAAAAGCGCGGTCAAGCCGGTACGCAGCAGGAAATAAAGCTCGGGGGAGGAGGGGCCATAGTAGACCGGCATCCCATTCACATAGTCCACCACCCCGTAGATCACAGTGCGGTACGAATCAATGATACTCGCCATCGGGTTAAGCCAGCGAACCAGCCGCGCGACAGGCAACGTCATCCCGAAAACGGTAGCTTCCTGCTGGATCAATTCCATCGGGTAAAAGATCGGGGTCAGAAAGAAAAGACCGAGCACCCCCACATCAAGCACCATGAGCATGTCGCGGTAAAACACGGTCAGCGCGCTCAGCAATAGGCTCAGCCCCAGCAGCATCACAAACTGAATGGCAAAGATAAGCGGGAGCCAGAGCAGATACGGGGTAAAGCCAATGCCGCTCACCACCAAAAAAAGCGCGAGCGGGATCAGGCTCAGCAGAAAGTTGACAAAATTCCCCGTCACCGTCGAGACCGGCAGCACCTCGCGCGGGAAATACACCTTTTTGATCAGATGGCCATTGCCCACAATCTGCGAGGCCGCGCCAACCACCGAGCCGGAAAAAAAAGTCCACGGAAGCAGGCCAGTCAGCACGAAGACGTAAAAGTGGGGGATGCTGTTGGGCTGCATCACGGTGAAAACAAAGGTAAACACCAGCATCATCAGCAGCGGGTTCAGCAGTGACCAGAGAATCCCCAGGACACTATGCTTATAGCGCACCTTCAGGTCGCGCACGGTCAGGTTATAAAGCAGGTCGCGATAATGCCACAGGTCACCAAGCGAATCGGACATGCTGCGGCGACCGCGAAAGGTTGTTTGCGGCAAAGCTGTCATACACACCACACATCTAGTTTACATAATAACCGCCACGAGGGAAACTCGCGGCGGGCAACACACAACATCCAAACGTGGAACGGCGCTAAGTATGCCACAACTTTACAAAATGTGTGAAACAAAGCAGGGAAGGGATGACGCTATGCTACCTCAGCGCCGCACGGTACAGCGCCTCAAGGTCGTTCACCTGCTCGGCAATCGTGCGCACCGGGCGAATTCCCTGCTGCAACCGCTGAAGCAACATCGGCTCGTCCAAAAAGCGGCGCAGCGCCGCAGCCAGCGCCAGCGGGTCGCCCGGCGGCACAAGCAGGCCATCCACCCCATCCCGCACCCGTTCTCGCAACGCCCCCAACCCAGAAACGATCACCGGCACCCCCACCGCGAACGCTTCCTGAATCACCAGCGCGGCGGTCTCATACCAGATAGAAGGCACCACCAGAAGATCATAGCCCGCCAGGGTCGGGAGCAGAGTCTCGTTGGGAACACGGCCCTCGAATCGAATGTGCGGGTGCGTCACCAAGCGCCGCAAGAAAGCCACATAATCCGGGAACGCATCCAGGTCGCCAAAAATCGAGAGGTGCGCCCCTTCAGGTAAATGGTTCATAGCTTCCACCAACACATGGACTCCTTTTTGCTGCGCGACCCCGCCCACATACGCCACGCGTAGCGACTCGCGCCCATGACGATCCAGCAGGGACAAGCCAGGCACATTGGGAGGAACAATCCCATGCGGCAGCACCATTGCCCCTTTCAGCGGAAAGCCCATGCGCCGGTACATCCCAAGCGTGAAATGGGTAGGCGCGATGACACAGGACGCACCGTCAAGTAGCGCGGCCAAACGATGCTGTCGGTAGGCAAAGAGCGGCGCAAGGGCGGGTGCCGCCCACAATTGGCTCACGCCCGCGCGGGCGAGCGCACAACGCCCACAATTGATCCACCCCTCGGGGCCATCGCAGACCGTCTCACTATCGTTGGTCAGCAACTGCGCGTTGGCGCAGCCCCACCAGTAATCATGCAGGGTGACCAGATAGGGAATGTTTCGCGCGATCAAGCACTCAACCAACGCAGCAGGCAGCCCCATCAAGTGCTGAACATGGACCACCTCAGGGCGCACCGCGTCCAACATCTGCTCAAAAAGCGCAACAAGCGATGGATCGTGGAAGGTAGCGAGAAAGCGCCCCGTCGGGGCAACGATGCCCGCATGGGCCGCCCAGAGCTGCACCCCTTGCTCATCCCATCGCTCCAAGCCGCTACCCACCGCGCTGCGACGGTAAAACACCGCCACATCATGGCCACGCCTCGCCTGCTCGCGCGCCAGCTGTTGCGTGTTCAGTTCGACCCCCCCGATATAGTCGGGGGGATATTGGTGTACGAGGTGAAGCAGTCGCATAGCGAAGCGAGTGTAGCACAGAGGACGAAAGACCGAAGACCAAAGGCCAACAGGTACCCCTGAGCGTAACAACCAACAACCGAAGAATCTGAAATCCGAGGACCAAAGCGAAACCGGTCCCGACCTCCCATTTGACGCACCCGCGCCAAGACACTTATGATCCAACCCTCACAGACACCCAACACCTGGAAGGAGCACCCATGCAACAGCACCCGCTCGGGGCCAGCATGCTATCGGTCACGCGGATCGGCCTGGGTCTCGCCGCGCTCGGGCGGCCCGGCTACATCAACCTGGGCCACGCCGATGACCTAGGCGAGCAGTACGAAGTCGAGGCAATGGCCCAGCACGCCCATATAGTGCTCGATGCAGCATGGGCGGCGGGGGTGCGCTACTTCGACGCCGCGCGCTCCTACGGACGGGCGGAGCACTTTTTGGGGAGTTGGCTCCAAGCACGCGGCATCGCCCCGCGCGAGGTGGCAGTTGGCTCCAAGTGGGGGTACGAGTACACCGCCGCGTGGCAGGTTAAGGCGACAGAGCACGAGGTAAAGGAACACTCGCTAGACATGCTCCAACGGCAGTGGGGGGAAAGCCGCGCTCTCCTAGGGGAACAGTTGGACCTTTACCAGATTCACTCCGCCACCTTCCAGAGCGGGGTGCTTACCAACGCGGCAGTGCTGGCAGAGCTCGCGCGGCTCAAAAACGAGCACGGGGTGCTTATCGGCCTATCGCTAAGTGGGCCAAACCAGGCCGAGGTGCTGGAACATGCACTGACGATCCAGATCGACGGACAACCACTCTTCGACAGCGTGCAGGCAACATGGAACCTCCTTGAACCCTCCGCCGGCCCAATGCTCCGCCAGGCGCATGAAGCAGGGCTAGGGGTCATCATCAAGGAGACGCTCGCAAATGGGCGGCTAACCGCCCGCAACACCGATGCTGTTTTTGCCCACAAGATGACACGGCTCCAACGTGAGGCGCAGCGGCTCGACACGAGCGTGGATGCCCTCGCACTCGCCGCCGTCCTCGCCCAACCCTGGGCGGACGTAGTGCTGAGCGGGGCCGCTAGCGCGGAGCAGCTACACTCCAACGTCAAAGCCTTACAGGTTGCGTGGGACGACGAGGCCAACACCGCGCTCGCAACGCTTGCCGAGTCGCCTGATCACTATTGGTCAACGCGCAGTGCGCTCCAGTGGAACTAACTACCGCAACCGAACTGTTTTCCCCTTGTCCCCTTGTCCCCTCTGTCTCCCTGTCTGCATGTCCCCTTCTCACCACAAGAGCGCTCCTCTCACGACCCCCGATACAGCCGCGTATACGCAGCCCAGCGGCGGTAAATTTCTTCCAGATACGTTCGCGTCTCGGTGCTCGTGACCCCCTCCACAAACAGATCGTCATCCTCGGCAAGCCAGCGCTGCGCGTTGCCGGGGCCCGCGTTGTAGGCGGCAAGCGCGTGGAAGGGGTTATCCTCAAACGTGTCTAGCACATAGTCCAGATAATAGCCCCCATAGCGAAGCGAGTAGGTCGGGCGATCAAGCTTGCGATACTCATAGTCCGCATCGCCCAGCCGCCACGAGATCCACTCCCCCGTATCGGGGATCACCTGCGTCAAACCACGCGCGGCGGCAGCGGAGCGGGCACGGGGCTCCCACGCACTTTCCTGATGGATCACGGAGGCGAAAAACAGCGGGTCCACCCCCCACTCACCCGCCGCCGCGCGCAACGGCTCCTCGAACGGAATGGGATAGGCAAGCAGCGCCAGTGCGGGCGGCGCGCTGAGCGCGTCATAACCAAGCGTGTCCATCAAGCGGAACGCCGCAACGATGCTCAGGCCCGGCAGGTTGAGCACGCGCAGACGCTGCGCCATGGCCCACAACTCCTGCGGCTCCCCCTCGCGGCTGAGCACCGCATTGTAAAACGCACCCAGCGCGCGGTCGCGCTCGCCCAAAAAGAGCATAGCTTCGCCCTGGCGGAAAAGCGGCTCGCTCGGTTCTGCCTGCAACATCGCCCCCTCGTCTACCCCCGCCGCCGCGCGCAGCCACGCCAGATCATCGCCCACAAAGGCGGCGGGCATGGCAAAATCACTGGCGGCGCGCGGTTGCCACTCCCTTTCTTCCAACAAGGCACGCGCCCGCAGCGAGTAATAGCCCGCCCCCGGGAGCTGCATCGCACGCCGCCAAAATCCTTGAGCTGCCTGCTCGTCCCCCATTTGACGCGCCACCTTGCCCGCCCAGAAAAGCGCCTCTGGCTCGCGCTCGCCCTGAAGCGCGGCCATCGCCGCCCAATCCGCAAGCGCCCGCTCCGGCTGCTCCGCTCGAAAGCGCAACCACGCCGCCTCGCCCAGTGCTGTCTCGGCACGCGCATCGTCGGGGTAGCGCTCGCCCAGGCTCTCGTAGGCAAAGGCTATCGCGCGCGGGTCGCTACCCTGCTCGCGCCGGAACACCGCACGCTCCCACAGCGCATCGCGGGCTGCCGCGCTTTCAGGGTAGCGCTCCGCCAGCCGATTCCATGTATCCAGAGCCCCCGCCCCACCGAGGCGCGCCTGCGCCCGCGCCACCCCCAGCAGTGCCTCGGGGAAGAGGGAGTCCGCCTCAGGGTGGGTGTCAAGCAGCTTTTGCCACTCGTCGCGCGCCGCCGCCCACTGCCCCGCCCCCTCCAACGCGAGCGCCGCCTGCTGGTGGGTCCCAGCACGGTCCTCTTCCTCCAACGAGTCGAAAAAGGCACGAGCCGCCAACTGCCAGCGCTCGTTCGCCAGATACAGCTCGCCCATCTCGAACAGAGAGAGCGGGTCGCCGCGCTCGCTCAACCGAGCGGCTGCCTGAAGCGCCTCGGGGGTGTCGGGGTACTCCTCTACCAGGAGCCGCCACTGATTGACGGCATAGCCCTCATCCGCCATTTCCTGCGCGATGTCGCCCATCCTGGCAATCAGTTCTGCCCGGAAGCTATGAATCTGCGACAGCTCCAGCGCTCGCTCGTACCATTGCAGCGCCTCGCCCCAGCGCGCCTCGGTGGCAAAACCCTGCGCCAGCCGGTGCGCGGCGCGCGCCCGCCCCACACGATCCGCCTCGCTCAGATCGTACAGGCGCACGAGTTGCTCGCGCGCCGCCTCGCTCTGGCCAAGGGTTTCATAGGCATCCGCAAGGCGCTGCGCGAGCAGCGCGTCTGCCTCGTCCATCTCCGCGTCTACCTGCTGCCATAGCTCAATGGCCCCCTGGTGCTGACCAATCGCCGCAAGCCCACGCGCCAGCCGATAGCGTAGGGCAGGAGCCTGCGGGCTGTTCGGCTCGCGCAGAAGCGCCTCACGCCACGCGGCTGCGGCGTCAAGGGGGCGCTCGTCGCGCAGGTAGAGATCCCCAACAAGAGAAGCACCTCGCCGCCCTGCTCGTTGTCCGCCCGCAGCGACTCGTAGAGCGAGATGGCGCGTTCCCACTCCCCAACGTGCTCCGCCTCCCGTGCCGCCGCCAGCCGCTCGGACGGGGGCAAAGCAGAGACAGGGGAGGGGGTTCGCACAGGACCGGGCGTCTCACTCGCACCGACCGCCACCGTTGACGGTGTGAGGGCGCGGGTGGGCGCAAGGGTGGCGGTTTGGCGGGGCGCGGCGGCAACGTCCCCGCCATCCGCTTCCTTTGACGAGGAGCGGCACGCGGGGAGCAACAGAAGGCACAGGAGCAGAAAAAGATGGCGCATGGAAGGAAAGTGAAGCATGGAGAAATTGTAGCCATGCGGGCAAACGGATAGCAGGCAGCGAACGGCGGCAGGCGGCAGGCGGCAGGCGGTTCCCACGGAGCGGGTAAGGCGGCAAGCCGCAGGCGGCAGGCGGCAGGCGGCAGGCGGCAGGCGGCAGTGCCACGGAGTGGGTAAGGCGGCGGTGTCCGCAATCCGGCAACTGAGTCTGATATGCTGCAGATCTAAAATCCAAGAGCAGGCGGCAGGAGGTTCCCACGGAGTGGGTGAAGCGGCCAGAAAGGGGTTTTTTTGACTGAGAAAAGCGGGGGTTGAAATATAGGGCTTTCTTCCCTTATGATAGACCTGTTGGACTTTTCAATATTTTTCATAGGAGGGGCTATGTTTCACTCGTCTCGTCGGGTGCTTACCTTGCTGGTTGCTACCATGCTCTTGGCTTTGCTCCCCAGAGTAATTTACACAGCCCCAGCCGTGGACAGTCGCCCCGCCGCGAGCGCTCCCCTTGCGCTCCAGGGCGAGCCGCTGTACTACACGGTGCAGGCGGGGGACACGCTGATCCGCATTGCTGGTCAGTTCGGTACGACGGTAAGCGAGATCGTGCGGCTGAACAACCTCGCCAACCCCAATTTGATCTACGTGGGGCAGCGGCTCCTCATCCGCGAGGGCGGCGGCCCGCCCCCACCACCCGGACCCACCCCGATTCCCACCCCGCCCCCACCCCCGCCGCCGCCCCCTACAGGCCAAACCACCTACACGGTACGCGCGGGCGACACGCTTTCCGCGATCGCCGTGCGCTTCGGCACCACAGTACAGGCCATCATGGCGGCCAACAACCTTTCCAACCCCAACTTTATCTATGTGGGGCAGGTGTTGATTATTCCAGGCGAGGATGACGGGGGTGGACCCCCGCCCCCACCCCCGCCCACCGGCTCCACCGCCGAGTGGGGCATCCAGGCACAACTGCTCAACCAGGACCTTGGCCGAATCACCGGCGCGGCCAACGATATGAACCTGCGTTGGCTCAAGCAGCAGGTGCGCTGGGCCGACTTTGAGGCGACGCCGGGTGTGATCGAGTGGGGACCGCTTGACACCGTGGCAAATAGCGCGGGGGAGTACAAGTTGCTCTTCAGCGTGTTGGCCGCGCCGGGCTGGGCGCGCCCGGCAGGTACCGACCCCACGGTGGTGGGGCCGCCCGCCGACCCCGCCACCTACGCCAACTTTGTGGGCCAGCTTGCCAGCCGCTACTGCGGCAAGGTGCAGGCCATTGAGGTGTGGAATGAGCAGAACCTGGCGCGCGAGTGGGGCAACGAGACGCTGAGCGCGGCCCGCTACATGGATCTGCTACGCGCGGCCTACCCGGCGATCAAAAATGCGTGCTCGTCGATTACCGTGGTGTCGGGCGCACTGACCCCCACAGGTGCGCCGCCCCCCGCCGCAGTGGATGACTTCACCTACCTCACGCAGATGTACCAGAACGGGCTACGCCAGTACACGGACGCCATCGGCGTGCACCCGAGCGGTTACAACGTGCCGCCGACGCTCTATTACACCCAGGCGTGCGCCTTCCTGCGCGCAGAAAACGCCCGCTTCCTCGGTCCGTGCGACACGCCCCACCACTCGTGGACCTTCCTCTCGACGCTGGAGGGCACGCGCAACATCATGGTGCAGAACGGGGACAGCGCGAAGAAGCTGTGGCTCACCGAGTTTGGCTGGGCGGTCGGCGAGGGCACAGTGCCTGACGGCTACCAGTACGCGCTAGACAACACGCGTGAGGAGCAGGCGCTGTGGAGCTCGCAAGCGTTCTCCATCGGGCGCGACCGCGACTATGTGGGCACCATGATCCTGTGGAACATGAACTTTGCCGACGTTGCCCCTGGCTCCGAGCAGGCACTGTGGAGTATCTACCGGCAGGGCTACTCGCCCACCATCTCCGTCCCCGCCATCCGCGACACGCCCAGGTAGGGTAGTAGATATTGGGTATTGGGTATTAACGACAGGCTTTCAACACCCAATACCCCATACCCAATACCCTCCCAACAACACCTAATACCCACTATCCAATACCCAATATCTACAACGGCTCGGCGGAGAAGACGGTAACGGCGGAGCCATCGGCGAGGAGGACGGAGTGCAGCGCAGCGGGCCAGTCGATGCCCTGCCAAGCGGGACCAAGAAGCGCGCCGGGGTCCAGGGTGACCTCGGCGCGTTGGATGGGGAAGGTTTGCCAGAGCGGGTGGTCCACGCGGTAGCGGAAGCCCTCTGCCCGCTGGGCGTCCGATCAAAGCCCCAGTAATGTTCCTTGAGAAAGTGCTCCTGGCTATCGAGCGCGGGGGTACTCGGCTCGTTGCGCGCCACCACCCGAATTTCCCCGCGATGCGCGCGATGCTTGAAGCGCGTGTAGGCGCGAATCTCCTGCCCCCGCTGCCGCCACTCGTGCCAGATCGTCGCTAGAAAGTAGGGTTGATGGTAGAGCAGCCGCGCCCCCAGCGCCACGAGCGGCACTGAGACAAACTCGCGCAAGAACACCGTGGCGCGCTTGTCGCCGCTGCGCACGTAGAAGCGCAGGTTCAGCTCCGGAAAGTGCTGCGCCGTCGGCAACGGGAGCCCATACACCCGCGTGTCGGAAAAGTGGAAAGCCACCAGCGAGAGCAGGTGCAACTCTGGCGCGTCGTCCGGCGTGTCCAACTCGCTACCCGGCGGCACAAAGGGCTCCAGCAACGCGCGCGGAACCTGGTAATTCACCAGTACTAGGTTGCTCCAGCGTGCCGTCAGAAAAGGATGCGGCATCGGGTTCGCCTCCAAAGATTCAGGCAGAGCTACCATTGTGCGCCCGTTCCACGTCGTGGACAAGGGCGACGGATTACGGCTTGAACCACAGAGAGCACAGAGAACACAGAGAACGGCTAAAGCGGCACTGACTCTTTCAAGGCTCCGCAATCTGCAATTGCACTGCAATCTGAAACCCAAACCTGGCCGTCCTCGAACTTTGGACTTTGGGCCACTTGTCATATAATGCACACTTGAATTTGAACCGGTCAGGCTCTCCGTCTGGCCGGTTTTTGATGGAAAGCCGACGGAAAAGCGTACAAGTATGGAAACCGCTATCCAATTTCGCAACGTGTCCAAGCGCTTCACGATCTACCACGAGCGGCCCCGCTCGTTTCAGGAAGTCATGATTCGCCTGCTGAACCCGCGCAGCAAGAAACCCCTGCACGAGGATTTTTGGGCGCTACGCGATGTCACGTTCGATATCCCAAAGGGCAAAACGGTGGGGCTGATCGGCACCAACGGCAGTGGCAAGAGCACCGCGCTCAAGCTAATGTCCGGCATCCTGCAGCCGACCGAGGGGGAAATCAGCGTCTACGGGCGTATCTCCGCCCTGCTTGAGCTCGGCTCAGGGATGCACCCAGAGCTGACGGGCCGGGAAAACATCTTCCTCAATGGCTCCCTGCTGGGCGTGAGCAACAGCGAGATGGAGCAACTCTACCCGAGGATCCTCCACTTCTCGGAGTTGGAGCGCTTCATTGACATGCCCGTGAAGCACTACTCCAGCGGGATGTACATGCGCCTGGGCTTCAGCGTGGCGATCCACGTCCACCCCGACATCCTGTTGCTCGACGAGGTGCTGACGGTGGGGGACCAATCCTTCCAAACAAAGTGCCTGGACCGCATCTACGAGATGAAAAAGCGCGGCACGACGATCGTCATCGTGAGCCACGCGGTCAACACGTTGCAGGACATGTGCGACGAGTTGATCTGGCTGCGCAACGGGGTGCTGGTGGGGCAGGGGGACAGCGACGAGGTGGGGATGAACTACACCCGCTACGTCCACGGGGCGCACGTCGGCCTGAACGAGCAGGTGTGGGGCGAGGGGGTAGAGGATGTGTCGGTGGATGAGGACGCGGAAGATCAGTGGCGCTGGGGCAGCCGCGAGGTGGAAATCACCGGCGTGCGCTTCCGGCGCGGCGACGAGCTGACCGACACCTTCTTCACCGGCGATCCGTTCACCCTGGAAATCGACTACCTAGCCCACGAGCGCGTGGATGACCCCATGTTCGGGCTCGCGATTCACCATCGCAACGGGACCCATATCGCTGGCCCCAACAACAAGTTCGCCCACGCCGATTTCGATTCGATTCGCGGCGTGGGCACCGTCCGCTACACCATCCCGGACCTGCCGCTGCTGGAAGGCAGCTACGAGGTTTCTGTGTCAGCCTACGACAACTCGGGCATGCACGCCTTCGACGTGCACTGGCGCGTCTATCCCTTCCACGTGCGGCCCGGCGGCTCCTACGAGCAGTACGGCCTTTTCCGCGTGGGCGGCGAGTGGGAGCACGAACAGGAGCCCACGAGCGCCGCTGGCGAAGAGATCGTCGCCCCCCTCCCTGTGATGCCGCAATGAGCCAAGCCTCACACCCTCCCCGCCCGCGCGTTCTCGTCCTCAGCCACGATGTGATCAGCCACAACATGGCAGGGCCGGGGATTCGCTCCCTGGAAGTGGCGCGCGTGCTGGCCGAGCACTTCGAGGTGACGCTCGCCATGCCGAACGAGTGCGACCTGGAAGGCGAGCCCTTCCGCCTGCACCCGTATCGCTACGGCGACTGGGATCTGCTCCAGGGCGCGTTCGAAGGGGTGGATGTTGCCTTCATGAGCGGCTTCTCCCTGCACGAGTTTCCGGCCATCGTGAAAATGAGCCTGCCCATCGTGGTGGACCTCTACGATCCCTTTCCTCTGGAAAATTTGTACATTTTCGAGGGCGCAGACGCAGCGCACAAGGGGCTCGTTCACCTGACCGACTCGCGCATCGTGGACGTGATGTGTCGGCGCGGCGATTTTTTTGTGTGCGCCAACCCGCGCCAGCGAGACTGGTGGCTGGGCGTGCTCCAGGGCAAGGGGCGCATCAACCCACCCACCGTCGAGGCGGGCCCCTCGCTGCGCGCGCTGATCGACGAGTTACCCTTTGGCCTTCCCTTGCAGTCCTTTGCGCCCGCCCACCAGGCAGGTCCGAAGCACACCGTGCCCGGCCTCACCCCCGACGACCGCCTGATCCTGTGGGGCGGCGGCCTATGGAACTGGCTCGACCCGCTCACGCTCATCCGCGCCATGCCCGCCGTGCTCGCGCAGGAGCCGCGCGCCCGCCTGCTTTTCCCCGGCACGCGCCACCCTAACCAGGCAGTGCCGGAGATGCGCCGCACCCAAGAGGCCATCGAGCTGGCCGACGAGTTGGGCTTGCTGGACAAGGCTATCTTTTTCGGCGGCTGGGTCCCCTACGAGCAGTGGCCGGACGTGCTGGCCGACGCCGATGTGGCGGTCTCGCTCCACTTCGATACGCTGGAAACCCAATTTTCCGCCGTGCGCAGCCGCGTGCTGAGCTACATCTGGGCCTGCCTGCCGATGGTGGTCACGACCGGCGACGCCGCAAGCGGGATGGTCGCGGCCCACCAGTTGGGCGAGGTGGTCGGCTACGAGCAGGTCGAGGCGGTCAGCACGGCACTGCTCAACGTGCTCGCGACCGGCAAGCGCGCCTATGCCGACAACTTTGCGGAGCTCGCGCGGGAACTCACCTGGCATCAGGTGGCGCAGCCGCTGCTGGACTTTTGCAGCGACCCGCAACGCGCGCCGGACCATGCCCCCACCTGGGTCGCGGCGCAGCGAGCGCTCGGCGGCCCCTCGGCGGAGGAGCAGATCGCCTCGCAGCAGAACCATATCCAGCATCAGACATGGCACATCGAGTATCAGACGCGCGTGATCGAGGAGCTTCAGGCACAGGTCGCCGCCTACGAGGGCGGACGCTTCATGACGCTGATGCGCCAGCTTCATCGGCTGCGAGCAAGGGTGCTGCCGTGAGCCGCCCACCGCTCGCCTCCATCATTATCCCCGTGTGGAACGGGCGAGATTTTTTGGAAGCGTGCCTGCGCTCGCTGCTCGCGCAGACGTATGAGCCGCTGGAAATCATCGCGGTAGACAACGGTTCCAGCGATGGCTCCGCTGAGTTGATCGAGCACCTTTTCCCCACCGTGCGCCTGATCCGCAACGCGCACAACCTCGGCTTCGCGGGCGGCTGCAACGTGGGGCTGCGCGCGGCTCAAGGGGAATTGCTGCTGCTGCTCAACCAGGACACGCAGGCCGATGCAGGGTGGGTGCGGGCGCTTGCCGAGGCCCTTCAGGAGCCCGAGGCGGGGATAGTGGGCAGCCAAATCTTATATCCAGACGGACGGCTCCAGCACGCGGGCGGCTGGATCGAGTGGCCGCTGGGGCTAGCGCACCACCATCTGGCCGAGGACGACGCGCGGCCGGTCGAGTTCGTCACCGGCGCGGCCCTGGGCTTTCCCCGCGCCGTGGTGGAAAAGATCGGGCTTCTGGACGAGGGGTTCTGGCCCGGCTACTTTGAAGATGTGGATTTTTGCCTGCGCGCGCGCGCGGCGGGCTTCGCGGTAAGCGTGGCCCCCAGCGCCATCGTCACCCACACCGAGAGCGCTTCCACGCGCGACGCCGCGACGCGGGCGCGCTTTTACCAGCGCGGGCGGCTGCGCTTTTTGCTCAAGCATCTGTCGCCGGAGCGCTTTCTTGCCGATTTTGTTCCGGCGGAGCTGGCCTACCAGCAGCCTGCCATCTTTGGGCAGGAAAGCCAGCCGCTGCGCCTCGCCTACCTGGAAGCGATCCCCGCGACGGTGACACTGCTTCAGGAGTGCTGGCAGGCCAGCGAGTCTACCATCCAGCAGATAATCGAGGCACTGCAAACCCTGCACCAACGCGCCTGGGCGCACGAGTGGGGGCGCGTGCAGGCCACCCTGGGGGATGCGATGCGCTCCATCGAGCCGCCGCAGGCAATCCCGAGCCATACCCCGCTGCCACCGGTACGGCTCCCATCGCTGCGCGCACCCACCGGCGAGGGCTCCGCGAGCCCCTGGCTCAATCGCCTGCACGCGCTCTGGTACCGCACGGTGCTGCGCCTGACAGGGGTGCAGGAGATCTTGCACCAGCAGGAGGCGATCAACGCGACGGTGGGGCGCGCCTTTAACGAGGTGGTAGCGCAAACGCTGGCGCATCAAAAAGAAAGTGCCGAGGTCAATTTGGAGCAGCTGCGGCTGCACCAGGCGACGCTGGGTCAGCATCTTGCTGGCCCAGCGCGCAACGCTGGCCGCCTACATCGACGCTCTGGAAGCGGGGCAGCGGCAGCTCGCGCGCGAGAACGAGATCCTCGCGCGTGAGGTGGCTACCCTGCGCCTCCAACTGACACAAACAAGCAGGGAGAAACAGGATGGATAGCGAATTTTCGGACAGCTTGATCGAAATTCACGATCCAGAAATTGACCCGTCGGCCATCATGGCGGAGATTCGGGAGCGGGTGAAGCAGCGGCGCAAGGAGAAGGGCTACGACCAGCGCACCTTTCCCTCCTTCGGGCTTACCGAGATTCCCGAGGCCCCGAGTGATCGTCCCTATGACCCCGATCTGTACTACTACCTGCGCCTCGCCAACGAGAGCTTCGCGCATACGGAGACGGGCAGCAACCTTGCCGCCTCGCCCGCGACGCAGCTACCGGTGGTGGGGCGGCTGTGGAAAACCATTCGCGGCGAGGTGCACAACCTGGTGCTCTTCTACGTGAACCGCTCGGTGAACCATCAGGCCAACGTCAACCGCTACCTGGTGAGCGTCCTCAACCGCCTGACTGCCCACTCGGAGGCGCAGCAGCGCACCATCGAGGCGCTCCAGGCGGAAGTCCAGGCGCTGCGGGCGGCGCAAGGGGAAGGGTGAGCGCGTTGCGGGTGGCGGTGGCGGTGCTGCGCTACGGGCCGGACGTGCTCGGCGGGGCCGAGTCGCAGGCGCGCGGCTTTGCGGAAGAGGCAGCCCGGCAGGGCTGGACCGTCGAGGTGTGGACGACCCGCGCGCGCAGCCATTACACCTGGGAAAATGAGTTCCGCGAGGGCAGCGAGCGGATCGGGGGGGTGCTCGTGCGCCGCTTTCCGGTCGAGCTACTCTCGCTGGAGGAGCACCATCAAGCCGAGATCGCCATCGCCTCGCGCCGCCCACTGCCCGCCGCCGCGCAATTCGCCTGGCTGGAGCGCGGCGCGCACAGCCCCGCACTCTATCGGCACATTGCGCAGCACGCCGCCGACTTTGACGCGGTGGTCGTGCTGCCCTACGCCTCGCCCATGATGCAGATGGCCGCGTGGAGCGCGCCCGAGAACGTGGTGATGTGGCCCTGCCTCCACGATGAGCCCTACGCCTACCTGGAGCCGGTGCGCCTGCTGCTGGAAAGCGTGTGGGGGGTCATGTTCAACTCGCCCGAGGAGGGCGCGCTGGCGGTCAAGCAGCTAGGGATCGAGCCGCAGCGCTTCGCGGTGCTGGGCGAGGGGGTGACGCTGCCCACGCCGCCCGCCCGCCAGCCCGCACGCACCGATCTGCTCTACGTTGGGCGGCTGGAAGGTGGCAAAAATTTGGCGCTGCTCTACGAGTTTGTGCGCCGCTACGTGCAGGACGGCGGCACCCTGCGCCTCGTCGTCACGGGGAAAGGCCCGGCCATGCCACCCGATCACCCCGCCTTCGACTATCGCGGCTTCCTGAGCGATGAGGAAAAAGCGGAAGCCTACGCCTCGTCGCTCGCGCTCTGCCAGCCCTCGCTCAACGAGAGCTTCTCGCTGACGGTGATGGAGTCGTGGCTGGCGGGCCGCCCCGCACTGGTGCACGGCGACTGCGCGGTGACGCGCGGCCACGTGCAGCGCAGCAGCGGCGGGCTCTGGTTTCGTAGCTACGACGACTTTGTGGGTGCTATCGAGTGGTTGCAGGGCAACCCCGATCAAGCGGCACAGATGGGGCGGAATGGGCAGCGCTACGTCCGCGAAAATTACACCTGGGCCGCAGTCGTCGAGCGCTTCGAGCGCTTGGTGCGTGGCTGGCAGCGCGAGGCGGAGCCGGTCGCATGAGTGGCCCAACGCTGAACCAGATCATCGTGGGGGCCACCTTCGGCGACGCGATCACCGATCAGGCATTTCTGATTCGCCGCTGGCTACGCGAGGCGGGCTACCGCTCGGAGATTTACGCCGAGTCCTTTCACCCAGGGCTAGCCAAGGAAATTCGCCCCGGGCTCAGCTACCGCCCGCGCGCCGACGAGAAGCGGGTAATCCTGCACCACAGCACCGGCTCGTCGGTAGTGGAGCGGCTGCTCGATACGACGTTGGACATCGTGATGGTCTACCACAACATCACGCCGCCCGAGTTCTTCCAGGAAGTGAACCCTGCCCTCGCCGAGGAGATGCGCGAGGGGCGGCGACAGCTTCACACCCTCCAGCCGCGCACCGTGCTCGCCCTGGCCGATTCCGCCTACAACGAGTTGGACCTGATCGCGGCGGGCTACCGCAACACGGGGGTGCTGCCGATCTCGCTCGACGAGAGCCAATATGCCATGCCCAGCAGCCCCGAATTGGCCGAGCAGGTCAAGGATAGGCGGGCCACTGCTGCTTTTTGTGGGGCGGCAGGTGCCCAACAAAAAAGCGGAGGATCTGCTCAAGCTGCTTTTTTTTCTGCGCCGCATCGAGCCGGACGCGCGGCTGACCCTCGTTGGCGCGCCCTGGCTGGACAGCTACACCCGCTGGCTGCACGATCTGGCGCGCGACCTGGGGCTGGGTGGGGCGGTCCACTTTGTGGGCCACGTCTCGCAGCAGGAGATGGTGAGCTACTACCGCCTCGCGGACTTGTACGTCTCGATGAGCGAGCATGAGGGCTTCGGCAAGCCGCTCATCGAGAGCATGCTGCTAGGGCTGCCGGTGATGGCCTACGCCGCCGCTGCCGTGCCCTACACGTTGGGCGGGGCAGGGGTACTTTTCCACGACAAGCAGTACGAGGCGCTCGCGGAGCTGGCGCACCTGCTCGTCACCGACCGTGCGCTGCGCCAAAAGGTGATCGCGGGACAGACGCAGCGGGTGCAGGCGTTTCGGGAGCCGCAGGTCAAGCAGGTGCTCTACGAGCGGCTGACCGGGTTGGAGTGATCGCGCGGCGAGTCAACCAAAGTGGTTCCTCCCGCTTCTTTTTCAATGAAGGCGGTCAGGCCCGCTCCGAGAAAAGAAAACAAAAGCCGTAATCTGTAATTTGCTATCTTCAAAAGGTACTCATGGCAGTGCAAAGCAAGCAGGATGAGAGAGGAGCGCGCGAGGGAGCGCGGGAAGTTGTACGGGCGCGGACCCTATCCGCGCCGATTGTCTGGTTAGTGGGGACCCTTCTGATAGGGTTGGCACTGCGCTTTTGGGCGGCGATGCAGCCGGTCAACACGCTTTTGTTGAAGACCCTACCCGACGATGCGTTTTACTATTTTACCATCGCGCGCAACATCGCGGGGGGCTATGGGGTCACCTTTGACCAGCTAGCCCCCACCAACGGTTTTCACCCGCTGTGGATGGTGCTCATTACCCCGCTCTTCGCCCTCGCGGAGGGGGATCGGGCGGTGCAGCTCTCGTTGATGCTCGGCGCGCTGCTGGATGCCGTTTCCGCCTTGCTCCTCTTTCGGATCGTGCATCGCCTCACTGGCCGCGCCGACGCGGGGGTGCTCGGCGCGCTGCTCTACTTTTTGAGCCCCGCTGCCTGGATGTCCTCACTCAACGGGCTGGAAACCGCCGTCAACACCATGACCATCGCGCTGGTCGTCGAGCGCTGCGTCTCGCTCAGCAAGAAAGCCGCGCCGACCCACCGCGATTTTCTGCTGCTCGGTGTGGCGATGGGCTTTGCCGTGCTGGGGCGCACCGACAATGTGTTCTTGCTGATCGGCGTGGGGCTGGCGCTGCTGCTGTGGCGTCCTCTGCCCCTGGCACGGCGCGTCGTGGGCGCGGGGCTGGTCGGGGTCATGACCACCGTGATTACCCTTCCCTGGTTCGCGTGGAACCTGCTCAACTTTGGCTCGATCATGCAGGTCAGCGGGCAAGCGTTTCCGTACCTTGAGCGACAGCTGTTCCTGAGCGCGCATAACAGCCCCTTTTTGTCCCCCGCCACGCTGAATCATGCCTGGGGGTCCATTTTGGAGGGCACTGCCCGAACCGTCATGTGGCTGGGCTTCGGGCTGATCAGCACACACCTGGATGGCTCCGCCCTGTCCATCGCCCTGCTCGCCTCGGTGGGGGGGCTGACCCTGCTGGACGAGCAGGCGCGCACCTTTCTGCTGGATGCCCTCAAGCGGCTCTGGTTTCTCTTCTTTTTTCTGGCGCTCCTCTTTTTCTACCACCTCGGCTACCGCTGGGTCTACCGCGAGTGGTACATTTTGCCGATGATCTGGACGAGTCGCCTGCTGATCGCCCTCTTTTTTGCGGGGCTGGTGTCGCTGCTGCACTCGAACAGGAGCCGCCAGCAGGCGTTCACGCTCGCCGCGACGATCATGGGGGTAGCGCTGCTTTTCCACAGCGTTCATGTCTGGCAAGCCGGGGTCTACCCGGGTCAGTACGGGCTGATCAACCAGGCAAACGCTGTCAACCAGCTTCCAGAAGGCGCGCGCGTCGCGCTCTCGGATAGCGGCTATGTGGGCTGGGCGGCCAATCGCCCCATCGTCAACCTGGATGGGGTCGTCAACAATCAGGCGGCCGATGCCTTCATGCACGGGCGGCTGATGGGGTACCTGCTGGACAACGATATCGAGTATGTGCTCTCGCAGCCGCGCTACCTGGACGAGCAGTTCTACGGGCCAGATTTTCAGCGCTTTTTGCGCCCCGACGGTCTTTTTTATAAGGTGATGGGCGAGGCAGAGCAGCAGGCGTACCTGCAACTGCCGGACGATAGCCGGATCGACCTGGGCGGCGAGGTGGGCTGGAAGTATCTTGGCAGCGGGTGGAGCCGCGAGGAGACTCCAGGCGAGGGAGTCTGGGCCGACTCGCTCCAGGCGAACGTTTTCGTGGTCATCCCCTCGCTGGACGAGGCGCAGCCTTACACGTTGCAGCTGCGCGCTAAGCCCTTCAGCCACGGTGCCAGCGAGCCGCAACGTGTAACGGTCATGGTCAACGGTGCTCAGGTAGGGGAGCCGCTCGTGATGGACACAGAGGAGTTGGCGCTTTATGGGGTGGCGCTACCCGCTGCTCTCCTCCACGATGGCGTGAACAGCATCGAGTTCCACTTCCTTTACAAGAACGCCCCCAACGCTGTAGGCTTCAACGCCGACACGCGCACCCTGGCTGTTTGGGTGGATTACATCGAGGTGAGCCCCGCCGACTGACGCGGCTCAAAAACCCCCGGTTGATCAGCCTTGTTGCATAAAGCCTGCTTGCAAAAATAAGCGTCTCCAACCGTTTATCTAGCTGAATCAGGTAACCCCTTACTTGTTCACCCGCTTGCCTAACACGCAAGCTTTTGTCGTGCGTCCAACCCCCAATCTGTCAGCCCAGCGAGGGGACAAATGTGTATAGAGGTTGTTGAATTAGTACCAATAGTGCATTGAGAAGGAAGGCACAACCAGATAAGATTAGGTCTACGTTTCCAAGCGCGCCCCTGCATCCCTTAGCCTTGAGAACTTGGAGACTCCACCCTATATATTTCGAAATGCGACCGTTCCGTTGAGGAGCGGTCGCATCGTGACAGGACTCGCGGACCCCAGTAAAGGATTGATAATGTTTAAGTGGTCGCTCTTCCTCGTGGTATGTCTGAGCCTTCTAGCGCTCGCCCTCCCATCTTCTCCCATCGCTTTTTCCTCCCCGGAAGAAGTTACCTTCAGCTCTCCTCTTTCCTATAAACTCCCGGGTGGCATCGTGGACTCTTCATCGCCCACCCTGGCTGACCTGACCGGCGACGGGGTCCCTGAAATTATCGTGGGCACCACGGATTTCAATGGGATCAATAATCAATTTAATCGCCCCCGCATGCTGGTGGTGATGAGCGGCAACGGCACGGTTCTCTGGTCAAGGGACATGGGTGCCCCGATCAACGCCTCACCCACCGTGGGGGACATTAACCGAGATGGCTTTCCCGACGTTGTGGTAGCCTTTGGGGGCTCCGCTTCAAACTTGCGTACCAATGGCGGTGTGGTAGCCTTTGATCGCAATGGCAACCAGATGTGGCGCTTCAACACCCTTGACTGGCACCCGGACGACGGCTTCAGCGATGGTGTGTTCGGCTCGCCCGCCCTGTGTGACGTCGATAACGATGGTGATACAGAAATCGCGTTTGGTTCCTGGGATCAGAACATTTACCTGCTCGATCATCTCGGTAACTCGTTGTGGAATCAGTTGCAGCCCGCCATCACGTGGGATGGGTTCCACAATGCGGATAGCGTCTGGTCGAGCGCGTCGTGCGCGGACCTGAACCGCGACGGTGACGATGAGATAGTCATCGGGGCGGACATCTCGGGCGGTGGCGTCCTGCCGGATGGCACGCCGACGCAGAATGGTGGCTTCCTGTACGTCTTCGATGGCGATGGGGACGTGCTGGTGCGGCGCTACATGCCGGAGGTTATCGCTTCCTCCCCTGCCATTGGCGACCTGGACGGAAACGGTACCCTGGAAATCGTGGTAGGCACTGGCTGGTTCTGGTGGCGGCAAGGCGGGGACATAGCTCCCTCCTACGTCTACGCCTTCGACACCTCCCACCTTGATGAGACCATGGACTACGCCAACCCGAACAAGTTGCCCTACCTGCCCGGCTGGCCGCAGCGAACGGATTATCCAGGCTTTAGCTCGCCCGCACTCGCCGACCTGGACGGCAACGGCGACCTCGAAATCGTAATCGCGGCGCAGCACCCCGATATCAACAATGACGACATTTTGGGGACGGGGAAAGTCTACGCCTGGCATCACACCGGCCAACTGGTGAGCGGCTGGCCGGTGACCCCCAAAAATGCTGAGGGGATCGATGGACCAATCTTCTCCTCGCCAACGATCGCTGACATTGACCACGATGGCGGGCTGGAAATCCTCTTCTCGATGTTGTGGGACGTGCAGGTGTACAACACCAATGGCTCCTTCCAGGAGCGGTTGCACACCACCTGGACGATTTCCAGCTCCCCGGCCATCGGCGATACGGACAATGATGGCAAGATGGATGTCTGGATCGGCGGCGGGCGGCACGGGCTGGATGGCGGCGACCAGAGCTCAGGCTACCTGTGGAACTTTGAGCAGCTGAACACCGGGACCGGGGCCCTGCCCTGGCCGCAGTTTCACCGCACCGCGCGGAAGACCGGCTATTACAATCAGGCACTCTACTTCAACTCGCCTGCCCACACCATCCGCCATTCGCCCGACGACGGGACAACCGTCATCACCAAGCTCCGCCTGAACAACGCGTCGGAGCAGAACATTCCGGCCACAGGGTTGGCGAGCTCCTCGCGCGTGCAGGTGTCCCCGTCCAGCTTCACGGTGCCCGCCAATGGCTATGTCACATTGACCCTGACCACCGACACGCAGGGGCTGAGCAATGGGCTGAGTGGGCTTGGGATGCTCTCGATCACCGGGGCCTACGTCGGCCCGTGGGATGACGTGGCGATCCCGATCTCGATCTTCAATGGTAACGCTGTCTACCTGCCACTGTCGCAGAGCGGCACCACGTCGAACCCCGACCTGATCTATTGGCAGCCGCGCTCCTTTGCCCTGCCCGGGGCCCAGATTTACGGCTCCTCGCCCGTAGCCGCGGACCTGAACGGTGATGGGCAGGAAGAGGTCATCATCGGCAGTTCCACCCACGTGTGCGATGTGTCCGGCTGCAACGACAATGGCGCAACGCTGCTGACTGCGTCCCGCTCCGACGGCTCCCTCATGTGGAGTGCTGACACCCGAGGTCCAGTCGAGAATGTACCGGCGGTCGCGGATATCAACCGCGACGGCTCGCCCGAGGTCGTGGTCGCGGTAGGCAAAGACCCTTACAAGTCGGGATATAACGGGCGCGTGGTGGCGTACAACAGCCAGGGTGGGCAACTCTGGGAGTTTTACACCCACGACCGCTTCGGGAATGGCTACACCGACGGTATTATGTCTTCGCCCAGCCTGTGCGACTTGGATGGCGACGGCTATCTGGAAACCATCTTCGGTGCATTGGATGGCTACATCTACGCAGTACGCAGCAACGGGCAGCTGATGTGGCAGTACGATAACGGCTACGAATCGCGCTCCACGGCGGCCTGTTCAGACCTGAACGGCGATGGCCGACCGGAAATCATCATCGGGACCCATAGCGATGTGGCCACCGGCCCGACCCGCGCGGGCGGCTTCCTGCTGATCTTCTCGAACAGTGGCACCCTGCTGGTGCGGCGCTCGCTGCCGGAAACGGTGCGCTCCTCGCCTGCCGTGGGGGACCTGAACGGTGACGGGCGCAAGGAGATCGTCGTGGGGACGGGCGTGCATTGGTGGATGACCACCGGTGGGGCCGTCACGCCGATGGCCTACGTCTTTGATACCCCGAACGTTTACAGCGGGCTCGACAAGGATGACGCGAACAAGCTGCCGCTCCATAGCGGCTGGCCGCAGCAAACCGATTACCCGACCGACAGCTCGCCCGCCCTGGCGGACCTGGACGGCAATGGGGATCTGGAAATCGTCTTAGGGACCGCGCACCCCACGCTCACCAACGATAACATCCCTGGCGCGGGCTCGGTCTACGCCTGGCACCACACGGGGCAGCTGCTGCCGGGCTGGCCGGTTCACCCGCTGAACCTGGAGGGCGACGATGGCCCCATCCAATCGACACCCCTCATTGGCGACATCGATCAGGATGGCGCGCCCGAGGTAGTCTTCTCGATGCTGTGGAAGATCAACATCTACAACGCAAACGGGAGCGAGCAGCTTTACACCGCCCGCACGGGCTACACGCTCTCCTCGTCCCCGCTGATCACCGATACCGATAACGATGGGCACATCGAAATCTGGGCGGGGAGCAGCTTCTACGCCGACGCCACGCATGGGTACCTGTGGCGGTATGAGTCGAACAACAAGGGCTACGGCTCGTTGGATTGGCCCATGGTACATCAGAACGCCGCAGGCACCGGCGAGCACTAGGCAAATCCCGCTGCGCCCGTTTCCCACAAATAGCCGCCCTCCGGGGCGGCTATTTGTTTTGGGCGAATACTTGTCCTGAGCTACATGTTAATTCTATACTTTAACCGTAGCAGGGATGGCTAAGGGCCATTCTATCTGTCACCTATCAGGCTGAATTTGTAAGGAGTACACGATGAGCCGAGTTGTCTTTGCCATCCTTTTATCCTCCCTCCTCTGCCTACTGCTCTCCCTCAACCCCCACAATGTGCCTTCCTCCTCCGCCACGCCTCTCTCGTTTGATCGCCAATCCTTCATCCTGCCGGGTGGGGTGGTGGACAAATCGTCCCCAACCCTGGCGGACCTGACGAACGATGGGATACCGGAGGTGCTCGTCGGCACCACGGCGTACAATGGCACCAACGGTCAAAACAACCAGGACATGGTTCTGGTTGCGCTGCGCGGCAACGGTACTACCCTGTGGTCACGCTCGGTGGGGGCCCCTATCAATTCTTCGCCTGCGGTCGCGGACCTGGACGGCGATGGGAACGTGGAAGTTGTGGTCAGCGTGGGCGGCGACCCCGCTAACGTGCGGCACAATGGGGGCATCATCGCTTTTGACCGCAACGGTAACCAGATATGGCGCTTCAACACGCAGGATTATTCGCCGGTCGATGGCTTCACTGACGGGGTTTACTCCTCGCCCACCGTGTGCGATGTGGATGGCGACGGCAACATGGAGATTGCCTTTGGCGGGTGGGACAAGCGCATCTACCTGTTGGACCATCTGGGTCGCTCCCTGTGGAGTAATATCCCGAACGGTTTTCCAGGCCCCGGCTACTACAACGCGGATAGCATCTGGTCCACCGCTGCCTGCGCCGATTTGAATGGTGACGGCTCCAAGGAGATTGTCATCGGCGCGGATATCACCGGCGGTGGCATCCTGCCCGATGGCACGCACACCTCCAACGGGGGCTTTCTCTACGTCTTTGACAAGGACGGCAACGTGCTGGTACGCCGCTACCTGCTGGAAACCATCTACTCCTCGCCCGCTGTCGGCGATCTGGACGGGAATGGGCAGTTGGAGATCGTGGTCGGCACTGGCTGGTATTGGTGGAACATCAGCGGGCGGCGCGATGACTCCTTCGCCTATGTCTTCGATACCTCGAACCTGTTTGGCACACTCCCCTATGCAGACCCCAACAAGTTGCCCAACTACCCCGGCTGGCCCCAGGAAACCCAATACCCGGGCTTTAGCTCGCCTGCCCTGGCCGACCTGGACGGGGATGGGGATTTGGAAGTGGTTATCGGGAGCGGCGATCCCTTCATCACCAACGATGACATCCCCGGCGCGGGGGCGGTGTATGCATGGCACCACACGGGGCAACGGGTCAATGGGTGGCCGGTCTTCCCGCGCAATGTTGGCAACGATGACACCACCGTCTTTTCCTCGCCGGTCGTAGCCGATGTGGATGCGGACGGGGTGGTGGAGGTGCTCTTTTCCATGATTTGGGATGTGCATGTGTACAATGCCAATGGTTCTTTCCAGGAGCGGCTCTCCACCACCTGGACGACATGGGCCTCGCCTGCCGTCGGCGACACCGACGGCGACGGGAAGGTGGACGTGTGGGTCGCGTCGGGGAAGGATGATGGGGACAAGAGCAAGGGGCACATGTGGCACTTCGAGCAGAGCGCGAGTGGCATTGGGCCTCAGCCCTGGCCCCAATTTCACCGTGACGCGCGCAACAGCGGCAAGATGCCGGTTACCGCGCACCTGGCCGCCAGCGACGCGGTTGGCTTCTACCAGAGCGGTGGCAACGGCACGCTGACGGTCTCGGTCACGCTGCGCAACGCGGGGGAGAACCGTATCAGCTGGCGCGTCAGCGCGGAGCCGGACCGCGTGGATGTGGTTCCCTCGTCAGGGTTGATTGCCGGGGCCGACACGGAGCAACTCAGCCTCATCGTGGATACGCGAGGACTGACCCAGGGTACCTACCAACTGGGCTCCATTACCATCACGGGCACCGACCAAGAGACGGGCGAGGACATCATCCCGCTGGGTATCCCGGTGACCCTCGTCGTGGGCAACGTGTCCACCCTGTATCTGCCCCTCGCGCAAAGGTAGGGGCGGTGCCCCTGCATCCCTGATCCGAGAGGGCAACCCTTGGGGTTGCCCTCTTTTTGTCCCATGACCTTGCCCCACGGAGCGAGCCAACGTGCCCCAAACAACCTTACCCTTTACTCCCGCGCAGATCGAGGGGTGGAGCGCCACGCACCCGACCCCATTTTACCTGTACGATGAGCGCGGGATTCGCGCCGAGGCGCAGCGGCTCTACGCCGCCTTTGCGTGGAACGATGCCTTCAAGGAATACTTTGCCGTCAAGGCGACGCCGACCCCCGCCATCCTGCAGCTGTTGAAGGAGGAGGGGTGCGGCGCGGATTGCAGCTCCCTCGCCGAGTTGATCCTGGCCGAGCGGGTGGGTCTGTCGGGCGAGGCGGTGATGTTCACCTCCAACAACACCCCCGCCGAGGGGTTCCAACACGCGCGCGCGCTCGGGGCGATCATCAACCTGGACGATGTGGGCCACCTGGACTTTTTGGAGGCGGAAGCGGGCCTGCCGGAGCTACTCAGCTTCCGCTTCAACCCGGGGCCGCTGCGCTCGGGCAACCCCATTATTGGCGAGCCGCGCGAGGCCAAATTTGGGGTCACGCGCGCCCAACTTTTCGAGGGGTACGGTCGGGCACGGGAAAGGGGAGTCAAGCGCTTCGGCCTGCACGCGATGGTGGTGTCCAACGAGCGGGAGCGCGCGGCGCTGCTCGCCACAGCCGAGATGCTTTTTGAGATCGCAGTGGCAGTCGCGGATGAGCTTGGCATCCACCTGGAGTGGATCAACCTGGGCGGTGGCATCGGCATCCCGTACCGTCCAGACGAGCCGGCGGTGCCACTTGAAGCGTTGGGGCAGGATATCCGCGCCGCGTATGAGCGGACCATCGGCGCGCGTGGGCTGGGGCCGATCAAGCTTTTGATGGAGTGCGGGCGCTTGCTGACGGGGCCGCATGGCTACCTGGTGACGCGCGTGCGCCACCTAAAGGAGACGTACAAGCGCTATATTGGGCTCGACGCGACGATGGCGGACCTGATGCGACCGGGGATGTACGGGGCCTACCATCACATCACGGTGCTGGGCAAGGAAAACGAGCCCGCGACCGCCTGCTACGATGTCACCGGCTCGCTGTGTGAGAACAACGACAAATTTGCTGTGGACCGCCCCTTGCCCCAGGTCGAGGTGGGCGACCTGATGGTGATCCACGATGCGGGGGCCCACGGGCGCGCGATGGGCTTCAACTACAATGGCACCCTGCGCCCCGCCGAGCTCCTCCTGCAAGCAGATGGGCAGCTAAGGCTCATACGCCGCCGCGAGACGCTCGACGATTACTTTGCCACGCTGCGTTTTCCTGGCTCCTCCTTCCCGCTTCTTGCAGGGGAGCGCTGAGCCGCTACGGGGCGGCGGGCGGTGGCTCCAACACGATCACATCGATCAGCGGGGTCACGTTGAACCGTTGCTGAAGCCGCGCCTGGATGTCCCGCGTGAGCTGCTGGCTAATCTCTTCCGATGACAGAAGGCTGTTTGTGGGCTTTTGCACGTAGAGGGTGCCAAGCAGCGTGTTTTGTCCCTCTATGGAGGGGCGCGTAAAGCGCACGTTGTTTTCGACCAGCGTCGCGAGCGAGCTTTCACTCACCACAGCCTGCACCTCGGCGGCGGCCTCTTGCGAGCGGCTGGCGCGCTGCAGGTTGGGCGGGTCGGACAATTGCCACAGCAGCATCCCGCTCACCAGGAGCAGGTTCACGCCCATGACCACGGGGAAAACCCAGGCGCGTCCCTCATGAAAGCGCGGCCCGCGCGGGGTGAGGCCGGTAAAATATCGGAACAACAGCGAACCCAGAAGATTGATCCCTAACAATTGTAGCAGCAGGATAAACAGGCCATCCCGCGCCATGTCCCAGCGTCCCAACGCGCTCGCCATGCCGATCATGGCCGCCGACGGAGTGATTGCCGCTGCGACGACCAAGCCTGTCGCGGTGCTCGTCACTAGGCTGCTACGCTCCGAGAGCGAGAGGGAGAGCGCGCCCGCCGCGCCTGCAATTAGGGGGAGCAGCAGGGCAATGTTCGTCACCTCGCTCGCCGTTACCATCATCGTGGTGGCGACCCGCTGCTGCATGAGGAAGCTGAGTGCGCCCGCCACCACGATGCCGAGCGAGACCGATGCGACATAGCGGGTCAGGCTCTTGCGAAATAGGCTCAGGTCGCCGCGCGCGGTGGCGATGGCCGTGTTCATCGCCGGGCTGGCAAAGGGGGCCAGCAGCATCGCGGCGATGAGCAGGATCGTCGAGTTGGTGTATAGGCCAATCCACGCCACAATGCCCGCAATTACGGCATAGCTCAAAAATGTCTTCCACGAGCCCACGCTTTGCAAGCTTGCCAAAAAGACCTCGATCCCGCTAAGCTTTTCCACGCTGGTCAGCTGGCTAGCTACCTCCGTCGCGGGCGGGTGAAGCGTCAAAACCCCGCGCGGGATCAGCGTGATGCGGGGGCTCGGATACTTGGTCGTCGAGCGCCTCGATCAGCGGCCCAACCTGGTGGTTGGACACGTGCACGATGACCGTGTCAAGCAGCCCTGTTTGGTTGACGGCTTCCATCTGCGCCACGTTGATCGCGTTGCAGGCTGCCGCTACCGCCAGCACTGTTTTGCCTTCACCCCGAGGTACTTCAATCAGGAGCTGACGCATGGGGTTTACAGGCCCTCGTTCTCGTCGATCTTCAGCCAGGGGATGTCAGTGTCGGGCGGCGGGATCTCAGCGTCGCCCGCCTCGGGCTGATCTGCCACGACCTCCACGCGAAAGCCGAGCCCCGCCAGTGCCTCCGCGATGGTATCCACACTGATCGCCTTCTCGTCATACTCGATTGTTACCAGCCCGGATGGCTGGACCGCCCACTCGACCACCCCGTGCAACTGGGGCACGATTTGCCGCAAGTCGCTCTCGGTAGTGTCGATGGGATCATCAGCCACAAAGCGTGCCTGCCCCATGAGTGTCTCCTTGTTGTGCTTCCTTAGTCTGTCGCCGTATGGCCCGCAAGCTGTTAGGGCGAGAGCAAGAGCAGGTCCAGTGTTGAACCTGTTTCTGCAACGCTACGGAAGCCTCCATGTGGCGCGATGCTTTATGCCAAGCTAGTACCCAATGGAGCACAGTAGAACGAGACATTCCAACGCGACCTATCGGGGCTACGAAGCGCCTTCTTCAGCACAAGGATTTGTGGCTGATTATGACAACTCGATTCTTAATTTTTAAATAGCTTAATTAAAGAACACTTTTCTTTCTCAACAATTAATTTTTATTCATTAACCTATTGACCGGGGCGGCGTTCGCTGCTATGCTTGAAAATGAACGGTAGCAACCCGACCAAACCGAGGCACCCATGACGATCGATGAGTTTACACGCCTTTACCCTGCTTTGGCCTTTGATTTCGCCCGGCCGCTCGGGGAGCAGCCCCGGCTCTATGCAGGCGAGACGCTGGCAGAGCTACCGGAAGAACTGACGGCAACCTACACGTATCGCAGCGGGGGGCGTGGCCGCCCGAACCTCAACCAGACCCGAACGCATGCTCAGTGCACCACGTGCAGGCGGCTCCTGCGCAACGATCATTTCTACGCGCCGCCCTCGCTCCGCCGCCGCAACGTGCTCTTTCCCCATTGCCTGAAATGTGCCCAGGGTAAGAACAGCGAGCGCTACGCCGAGACTTCATCGTCGCTGCGCGATCGACGGGTTCAGATCTGGTGCTATATCGCGCCCTCCTGCGCCGCATGCGGCTTCAGCACTCACAGCAGTGCCTTGGACATGCATCACCTCCGGCAGGAAGAAAAAGAATCCGCGCTCTCCTCGCTGATCGCCGAGTGCGCGGCGACCCCCACTGCACGTCATGCGGAGCGATTGCTTCAAGAAGCGAAAAAATGTGTCCCGCTCTGTGCCAACTGCCACAGGATGCTGCACGCTGGCGTGCTTGAGTTGAGCGCGCACCAGTTGGCTTCCCGTCCAACCTATACCCTCGCCGACTTCCTGTCGATTCTCGCGCGGGAGTAGCGGAAAGGGCACCTATAGGTGCCCTTTGTACGAACGCGCCGCGCGTGTTAGACTTTCGACTCCCGCAGAAATGGCGAAAGGATCATCCATGGCTCAACCCAGCGAGCAATACGAAGACATTCAAAAGATTATCCAGAAAAGTGATGTGGCGTTCATTAACCTGCAATTTACCGACATTGTAGGGATGGTGAAAAACCAGACGATTCCGGTAGGGCAGTTCGAGGAGGCAGTGGACCACGGGGTCTGGTTCGATGGGTCCAGCATCGAGGGCTTCGCCCGCATCGCCGAGTCGGATATGTACCTGATGCCCGATCTGGACACCTTCCGCGTCATTCCCTGGGAGCGCGCGGAGGGCACAGCCACCGCGCGTGTGATCTGCGATGTGTTCACCCCCGACGGGCGGCCCTTCCCCGGCGACCCACGCTACGTGCTGCGCCGCGTGCTCGACGAGGCGCGCGCGATGGGCTACGAGTACATGACAGGGCCGGAGCCAGAATTTTTCCTGTTCGAGCGCGACGAGCGCGGCCACCCCGTGGCGCTGCCCCACGACGATGCCAGCTACTTTGATGTCTCCACCGATCTGGGCACGAGCATCCGCCGCAAGATGGTAAATGCGCTGATGGCGATGGGCATGGAGGTGGAGGCCCTGCACCACGAGGTGGCCGCGGGGCAGCACGAGATCGATTTTCGCTACGGTGACGCACTCACCACCGCGGACAATGTGGTGACGCTGCGGGTCGCGGTAAAAGCCATCGCGCAGCAGCATGGGCTGTATGCCACCTTCATGCCCAAACCCATTGCGGGCATCAACGGCTCCGGCATGCACATCCACCAGAGCCTGATGGATCGCGCGAGCGGCAAAAACGCTTTTGTGGACACCGATAGCGAGTACGGGCTGAGCGACCTCGCACTCTCGTTTATCGCGGGTATCCTGGAGCACGCCCCCGGGCTAGCCGCCGTCGTCGCGCCGACCGTCAACTCGTACAAGCGGCTGGTCCCTGGCTACGAGGCACCGGTCTACATCTCGTGGGCACGCACCAACCGCTCCGCGCTGATTCGCGTGCCACGGATCAACGCACATCGCCCGCAATCCACGCGCGTCGAGCTACGCTGCCCCGACCCCTCGTCGAATCCCTATCTCGCGTTTGCGGTGATTTTGAAGGCGGGGCTGGACGGGATCAAGCGGGGGCTGCACGCGCCCGAACCGGCAGAAGAAGACCTGTACCACCTGAACGCGGAGCGCATCGCCGAGCGACAGCTTCACACCCTGCCCGGCTCACTTGGGGAGGCGCTGGACCGTCTTCAGCAAAACCCCCTCATGGCCGAGGCGCTCGGCCCACACGTCTACGAGCGCTTCCTGGAGGCCAAGCGGCAGGAGTGGGACGACTACCGCCTCGACGTCAGCGCCTGGGAGCTGGCGCGCTACCTGGGGGTGTATTGAGGGTGAGGGGGTGATGAAGGTGAGGGGGTGAGGGGGTGATGAAGGTGAGAAGGTGAGGGAGGACGCCTGGGAACTTGTAGAAACTCGGTGGAAACTCGTCGGAACTCATCGGAATTGACCTGCTGCCGTTCGTTCTGCCGCCTGCGTTCCCGTGCGTTCTGCTGCCTTACCCGCTTTGCGGGAACCCACTGCCGCCTGCTATCCGTTTGCCGCCTGCTGCCTGCCGCCTGCCCTATCCGTTTGCCGCCTGCCGCCTGCCGCCTGCCGCCTGCTGCCTGCTGCCGTTCGTTCTGCGTTGTTCAGTCGCCGCTCGTTGCCAACGCGAGCGCGTCGTGCAGCGTCATGGCCTGGCCCGCGCGCCAAAAGTGGTCGAAGGTGGCGGGGTCGCTGTGGGCGCGCGCGGTGGTAACGATCAGCTCGTACAGGGTGCGCGCGGCGGGCGGCAGCGGGGTGCCAAGCGCGTCGCGCAGCGCCTGCGCGGCCCCCAGCAGGCGCGCGGCGCGGCTCGCCCCCGTTGGGCTGGGATCGCTCTGGCTCGCCACCCCCGCCATCCCGATCAGCCCGTACACGATGAACACCTTGTCCCCCGCCTCCTGCTGGCGCGAGAGCGCGCGCAGCAGGAGGGCGCGGGCCCGCTCGATCTCCCCCTGAAGGAGCACGCTGATCGCCAGGATGGTGCGCGTCATGGCGCGGGCGCGCAGGTCGCCCAGCGCCATCGAGAGCGCGAGGCTTTCTTCCAGCTGCTGGGTGGCTTCCGGCAGCGCGCCCTGTAACAGCGAGGCGATGCCCAGGTTGAACAGCGAGCGCGTCATCCCCCACTGATCACCCAGCTGCCGTTGCAGGCGCAGGCTCTCGCCGTGGTGGGCGATGACAGCCGGGTAATCACCCTGCCCCATCGCCACGAACCCAAGGCGCAGCAGCGAGTTGGCCCGCCCCCACTGATCGCCCAGCGTCTCGTAGCGCGCCAAACTTTCCTCGATCAGGCGCTGCGCTGCCTCGTAGTTGCCCCGAAGATGGGCGTTCATGCCCAGCAGGTTCAGCGAGTCGGCCACCCCCTCCTCGTCCCCCTGCGCCCGCTGCACGGCGAGCGCCTCCTCCAGGTGGCGGCTGGCGCTCTCGTAATCCCCCTGGTAATGGGCGAGCGCGCCCGCGCCCGCCAGCGCTCTTGCCCAGGCGCGCGTCGGGGCCGCGCTTTGTAGCAGCGCGGCTTCTAGCCAGCGCCGCCCCTCGCTGAAATGACCGTGCGCATCCCAGAAACGCCACAGCGCCCCCCCGAGCCGCAACGCGATCTCGTCCTCGCCGCTGTCCAGCGCCCACTCCAGCGCGGCGCGCAGGTTGTCGTGCTCCTGCTCCAGGCGCGCCAGCCAGAGCGCGTGCTGCGCGCCGCGCATTGCCTGCGCGGCGCGCTCGGCCACTTCCACAAAAAAGAGCGCGTGGGCGCGGCGCAGCTCCACCGCATCGGCCCGCGCCTGCAAGCGTTCCAACGCGTACTCGCGAATGGTTTGCAGCATGGCAAAGCGCGGCTCCCCCGGCTCCCCGTCCACCTGGCGCAGCAGGCTCATCTCGACCAGGGTGGTGATCCCGTCCAACACCTCGTCGGTGCCAAGGGCGGTGCTCGCGCAGAGCGTCTCGGCGGCTTCCAGCGTGCAGCCACCCGCGAAGATCGCCAGGCGCGCCGCCAACTCCTGGGTCGCCTCGCCCATCAAGTTATAGCTCCACTCGATCGTGCTGCGCAGGGTTTGGTGACGGGCGGGCAGGTCCCGCGCGCCGCCCCGCAGCAGGGGCAAGCGCTGTTCCAGCCGCGCCAAAAGCGCTTCCGGTGGGAGCAGGCGCGAGCGGGCGGCGGCCAGCTCGATGGCGAGCGGCAGCCCGTCAAGCCGCCGACAAATCTCTACCACCGCGTGCGCGTTGGCCTCGGTAAGCATAAAATCGGCGCGGGCCGCCTGCGCGCGCGTCACAAAGAGGCGGATCGCCTCGTAGCCCGCAAGCTGCGCCAAAGGGGGGAGATGGGCGGTATTCGGCAGCTCCAGCGGCGGCACCGGCAGGTCGTGCTCGCCGTAGGCGCGCAGCAGGGTGCGGCTGGTCACGAGGATTTTCAGCTGGGGCGCGGCGGCGAGCATCTCCCCCACCAGTGGGGTAGCAGGGAGCAGGTGCTCGAAGTTGTCCAGCAGCAGGAGCAGCTGCTGGGGGCGGAGATGCTCTTTCAAGCTGTCGAGCAGGGGGCGCGCGGGAATCTCGCGCACGCCAAGCTGCTTGGCGATGGAGGTGGGCAGCAGCGCGGGGTCCGCGATGGCTTCGAGGGGAACCAGAAAAACCCCATCCCGAAAGTCAGCCAGCAAGCTCTCTGCTACCTGAAGGCTAAGGCGCGTCTTCCCGACCCCGCCCGGCCCCGTTAGTGTCAGAAGGCGAATGTTTGGCTGCAACAACTGCTTCTGTACCGCCCGCACCAATTCTTCGCGCCCTATAAAGTCGGTGGTTTGGGCAGGCAGGGCCTGGGGGTGCGGGGCCACTGCCGCGAGCGCGGGAAAGTCGGCGGGCAGGTCGGGGACAACCAGTTGGAACACCTGCTCGGGCTGCTGCAAATCTCGCAGGTGGTACCCTCCCAAATCCTGGAGGTGCGCCCCCTCGGGGAGCCGCTCCCGCACCAGGGCCGCCGCGCTCGCAGAAAGGAGCATCTGCCCGCCGTGGGCGATGGCGAGCAGGCGCGCGGTTCGGTTCACCGTCGGGCCAAAAAAATCGAGGTCGCGCTCCTGCGCGGTGCCGCTGTGCAGTACCATGCGCACCCGTAGCGGCCCCGTTTCCCCCCACGCCTCCACCACGACGGCGCGTTGGGCGGCCAGCATCGCCGCGAGCGCGTCGCCCGCGCGGTCGAACGCGGCGTAAAAGCTGTCACCGATGGTTTTCACTACAAAGCCGCCATGCGCCACGATGGCGGCGCGCAGCAGATGATCGTGGCGCAGCAGGGCGTGGGGCATCGCGTCAGGGAAGCGCTCCCAGAGCTGGGTGCTCCCCTGGATGTCACTCATGAAAAAGGTAACCGTGCCCGAGGGGATGGGCACAGCAGGCCCGGGCTGCTCCGGCTCCCCGTGCAATGGTTGTGTACCTAACACCCTGCTACCCATCTACCTCCTCGCCCACCTTTCAACCATCTGTTACGCGGATAGTATAACGCTGGCAGCGCAGCGCGGTCAATGGTCAGCTCTGCCCCGCCTTGATCAGCCGCAGCAATTCCCACTCCATCTCCGCGCTTTTGCGTCCGAGGCTCGCCAGTTCGACGCTCCGGTCGGCCCCGGAGAGGTGCCGTTCCGCCTGGGCGCGGGCAAAGATCGCCCAGCGCAGGTTGCCCGCGATTTCCCACCAGTGCAGCCGCTCGCGTGGGAGCGGCTGCCCGCCCGCCCCCTGGTACGCCGCGAGATAGTCGTCGAGGGTGCCGACCCCGCCCACATGCAGCGAGTCGTTGCCAAAGCGCCAGTCGCGCACGAGCGGCCACGCCACATCTTCGGCGGGGTCGCCCAGGTGCGCGAACTCCCAATCCAGCACCCCCGCGAGCCGGTCGGGGGTGACGAGCAGGTTGCCGATGCGGAAATCGCCATGCAGCACGACGTTGGGGAGCGGCGCAGGAAGGTGCCGCTCCAGCCAGCGCAGCCCGAAGGCCCACACGGGGTTCGCCGGGCCGAGGCGCGCGGCCTCGGCATCCATGATTTCCAGCGTCTGCGCGGCGGCGCTCTGCCCGGCAGCCGGGGCCGCCAGGAAGCCGAGCAGCGCGGGGTCCAACTGGTGAATCCGGGCAAGCTGCTCCCCCATCTGGGCGGCGAGGCGCGTGCGAGCGCTCGCCAGATGGGGGTCGCGCACCACCTTGGCCCCGACGCTGATACCGGGCAGCCGCTCCATCAAAAAGTAGGGGCGCTCGCCGCTCGCGTGGAGGAAGAGGGGGCGCGGCGCTTGTACCCCCGCGTCATGCGCCACGCGCAGCAGTGCAAACTCCTGCGCGCGGCTCAGGGCACCCGCATACATATTTTTCCCCATGTCGCGCCGCAGGATGAGCGCGTGCGGGCTGCCCTGCCAGGTGGCATCCACGGCCCACGTTTCCATAGACGCGCCGCCCGCCAGCGGCTCTAGCCGCTCGATGGTGAGAGGGCCGCTGACCTGCGACGCAAGAAACTCCAAAAGCTCGGCGCGAAGAAGCGCAGTAGCGGTAGCGTTCATGGCGTGACTATAGCGCCAAGCGTGGACGCGCGCGAACCTATCCAGCCCTGTTGCCGCGCGAGGCTGGGGGTAGACAGCCTCGCGCTATCATCGTAGGGTAACCAGAAAGGCCCCGCGCTATCCAGCGCGGGGCCTTTCTGGTCTGTGACGGTTTGCAAACCGCCAAGATTGCTGGGGTGCACGGGCTTCGTCAGAGTTAGCGAGCCAGCGCCCCCGTGCCCATATCCGCCTGAAGGCGGGTAAACTCTTCTTGATCCTTGAGCTGCAGGTCGTAGATACGCTTGTACAGCCCGCCCTCAGCGAGCAACTGCTCGTGGCTGCCGCGCTGGACGATGCGCCCCTTGTCGAGCACCAGGATCAGGTCAGCGCTTTTCAGGGTGAGTAGGCGCTGCGCGATGACGAAGGTGGTGCGCCCCTCCATCAGCCGATCCAGTGCCTGCTGGATCAGGTGCTCGGTCTCTGTATCCACGCTGGAGGTCGAATCGTCCAGGATCAGGATGCGCGGGTCCATCAGCAGCGCGCGGGCGATGGCGATGCGCTGCTTTTGCCCGCCGGAAAGGGTCACGCCGCGCTCCCCCACCTTCGTCTCGTACCCCCCGGGGAAGCTGAGAATAAACTCGTGCGCGCGGGCCGCCTTGGCCGCCTCGACGATCTCTTCCATCGTGGCACCCTTGCGCCCATATGCTATGTTTTCCGCGATCGTCGAGCTGAACAGGAACGGGTCCTGGAGCACGATGCCGATCTGCGAGCGCAGGCTGTCAATGGCGATGTCGCGCAAATCGTGCCCGTCCACCCGCACCGTCCCCTCGGTCGGGTTGTAGAAGCGCGGGATAAGATTGGTCACGCTGCTTTTGCCGGAGCCGGTCGGTCCCATCAGCGCGACAACCTGCCCCGGCTGGATCGCAAAGTTTAGCCCCTGTAACGTCTGCTGCCCCTCGCGGTAGCCGAAGCTTACATTATCGAAGCTCACCTCGCCGCGCACGTCACCCAGCAGCACCGCTTCCGCCTGATCTTCCGTCTCGTTCGGCTTGTCCAAAATCTCGAAGACGCGCTGCGCGCTGGCGACGGCGGTCGCGGCAAGGTTCACCAGAAAACCAAGACGCTGCACTGGCCCGCTCAGCATCAGCATGTAGGAAATCATCGCGAAGAGTGCGCCCACCGTGATCTCCCCGGCGATGGCACGCGGCCCGCCGAACCAGAGCAGAAAAAAGACGCTGGCAGCGATCAGGAAGGTAAAGAAGGGCCAGTTGTTGGCCCACACCTGGATGACGCGGTAGCGGCGGTTGAACCACTCATCGTTTTCGCGGTCGAACTTCTCGATCTCGTAGGGCTCGCGCGCGAAGGCTTTGACGACGCGAATCCCCGTAAGGCTCTCCTGCATCACTGTGGAAAGCACCCCCATCTGCTCCTGGATGCGCGTGAACATCGGGCGCACCACGTTGCCAAAGCGGATCGTCGCCGCGACCAGCAGGATCATCGGCGCAAGGGAGATCAGGGAAAGGAAGAGGTTTTCCCGCACCATAAAGACGATGATTCCGCCCAGCAGCAGTAAGGTGGCTGTCAGGTCCATCATCCCCTGCCCCACAAAGCGCTCCGTTTCGGAGATGTCGCTGGTGGCGCGGCTCATCAGGTCGCCGGTCTGGGTGTGGTCATGGAATACAAAGGGCAGGCGCTGCACCTTGTCGTAAAAGGTGTTTCGCAGGTCGTAGGAAACGCGGAAGCTCATCCACTCGCCGTAGTAGCGCTGCACGAAGGCAAAAAGGCTGCGCACGATGGCGATGAGCAGGATGATGCCGCCGCTGATGAAGAGCGCGCGGGCTTGCCCCGCTGCCAGGCCGGTGTCAATCGCATCCTTAAGTACCTGTGGCACGATTAACGACAGCAGGGTGACGATCAGCGTCGAGCCGTAGGCAAGCGTGACTTCCTTGGGGTAAGGTTTCAAATATGAAAAAAGGCGTTGGTGCTGTTCAAATCGTTTCACGGTATCGCTCCGTCTATCCATTCAGTTGCATTGTTAGTCTAGCTAATAATTAGATTTTGGCAACCTTGGAAAGTCAAAGCGAGAACGTTGCCAAGAAAGCACGGTCCCTGGCTACTTGTTGGTCTTTGGAACAAAAAAAGAGAAGCGGTGGGACCGCTTCTCTTTGGGACGCGCTAGGATGTGAGGTTACAGGTTGTGCTCGCTCTTGTAGGCGTTGATCTTTTGGCGCACATCGGCGCGCTTTTCCAGCTTTTCCTGCGCGGGCTGCTGGAGATCGCTTTGCCATGTTTGCCCCATCTCTTCCAGCGCGAGCAGCAACTGGTCGGCGGGGGTGAAGAGCAGTCCCGTGAGGGGGTCGATCAGGCGCACCGTCACGCTATCCCCATCGCGCGGGAAGAAACGGGTTCGTAGCGGGGTAAGCAGGTCGCGGTTGATGTTCTCGATGCTTTCCGGAATCGCACCGATGATCTCCTCGACGCGCTCGATTGTTTCTACGATGCGCGGCCCGACCGCAGGGATGCGCTCGACCACTCCCTTGAAAAAACTGCCTAACGCGTCGGTGATCGGGGCGACTGGCTCCCCCGCCGCGCGCAGGCGATCTTCCAGCCCCTGCATCAGGTTGCTCAGGCCGCTGACCACCCCCTCGGCGCGGGCGAGCCCCTCGTCTAGCCCGGCGAAGCTCTGATCCAGCTCGTTGATGCGCTGCTGTGCCAGGGTTAGCCCCTCGCGTAGCCCGGCTGCGCCCTGTGCCATGCGCCCGAGGGCGGCAGCGACCAGCCCCAACCCACCCTCGACCACCCGATCCAGGCCCACATTGTCCAACTCTTCAAACAGGGAAAGCAGCCCGTTGGAGGCGTCCAGGTTCTGGGCCAGCACTTCGTTGTCACCTTGGAGTTGGGCCAGGGTGGCGCTCATGTCGGGGAGCGGTTGGAGCTCTGGCGTGGGCTGCACCGTTGGCGGCACAGCGGCGGCGGGGGCCGTGGGGCTCTCTTCGCCGAGCAACCACGACGCGGCCCCCACTCCCCCACCGACGGTGAGGGTGCCGATCAGGGCGGCGAGCACGTTGCGGCGCGTCCAGCGCCCGTGCGGCGCGACGGGTCTCTCGTCATCCTGGGCCAGCCACGTGTCAAGCTCGTGCAGCGTCGCCTCGTCCAGCCTGCCAAGCCGCTCGATGATACGTGTTTCGAGGCTTGCCCGTTGCGGGTCATCCATTGTTATGCTCTTTGCCATCGTGTTTTACTTTCCCCCTTTGCCACCTGCACTTTTCCCGCTTATTATAGCATATTTGTGCGGGATTAACAGATGTAAGCCGTAGGACGTTGGCCCTATAGCTGGGTCTCGTGCTGCCCTTTGCGAGGAGGTCCCCCATCTTTACCATTAGAAACCTTGAAATAGGGAAGATATTATGACAACTGAAGACCGTCAAATCCAGGTGCTGATGGTCGACGATTACCCCCTGTTGCGTGAGGGGGTGCGTGCCGCCCTGTATGAGAGAGCGCACGTTATCTTTGCGGACCATACCGCGCACGTGGAGCAGCTTTGCCGCGAGCTGTCGCCGGATGTGCTGCTTTTCAGCTCGCGCCCTTATGAGTCGCTGGCAATCGAGCAGATTGCTGTCCTGCACCGCACGTTTCCCACCCTCAAGATTTTGCTGATGGTAGCGGACGAGCAGTTGGCCCAGGCACGTCTGGCCCTGCCGCTAGGGGTACATGGGCTCCTGGTAAAAAGCGATCCCCTTCCGCTGCTGAATCAAGCGATTCATCTGATCCTGGAAGGGGCCCAGTGGCTCAGCCCATCCGCGCGGAGCGTACCCGTGGGGAAAGCCTTGCCCCTGACTCCCCTTTCGTCGCGCGAGCGCCAACTGCTCGACCTGATTGCGCGCGGGTGGGACAACCCCGCGATTGGTGCACAACTGGGGCTGAAGGAGCAAACGGTGCGTAACTACGCCAGCCAGATCTACCAAAAGCTAAATGTTACGTCGCGCGCGGATGCGGTGCTCTGGGCGCGCGAGCATGGCTTTGGGAGGGCAGCGATGAGCGATGAGCGATAAGTGATGAGTGGATGTGTCTTCCATGTCCCACTCCCCCATTTGGTGCTCTTCGTCACCCAATACCCCATTCGGGGCACATAGTCGCTAATCTCCAATCTCCAATCTCCAATCTCCAATCTCCCCCTACCGGTACCCCTGCGCCTGGATGTTGAAGAGGTGGGCGTAGGTACCCCCCTGCTGCATGAGCTCCTCGTGGCTGCCAAGCTCGGCGATGGTGCCATCCTCGATGACAGCGATGCGGTCGGCCATGCGCACGGTGCTAAAGCGGTGCGAGATGAGCACGGCGATGCGGTCCTTGGTCAGCTGGCGGAAGCGCTGGAAGATTTGATACTCCTGCTCGGCGTCCAGCGCGGCGGTCGGCTCGTCCAGCACCAGAATCTCCGCGTCGCGCATGAAGGCGCGGCTGAGCGCCACCTTTTGCCACTCCCCACCGCTTAGCTCGTGCCCATCTTTGAACCACTTGCCTAGTACCGTGTTGTAGCCATCGGGTAGCCCTTCGAGTACCGCGTGCGCGCCGCCCTTCTCCGCTGCCACCTTGATGCGCGCCTGATCTTCCATTGCCTCCCACTGGCCCAGCCCCACGTTCTCGTTGGCCGAGAGGTGGTAGCGCACGAAGTCCTGAAAGATTACCCCGATCTTTTGCCGCCACTCGGCCAGGCTGTACTCGCGCAGGTCCACCCCGTCGAGCAGGATCTGTCCCTCCGTTGGGTCATAAAGGCGCGTGAGCAGCTTGATGAGGGTGGTCTTGCCTGCGCCGTTCGCCCCGACCAGTGCCAGCTTTTCGCCGGGGCGCAGCGTCAGGTTCACGTCGCGTAGCGCCCACTCCTTGCGGCCCACATAGCGGAACGAGACGTTACGAAACTCGATTCCCTGGCGAATGGTGTCCGGCATGGGCTGGGGGTCGGTGGGGCTCGCCATCTGCGGCTCCAAGGCGAGGAAGCTGTACAGGTTGCTCATAAAAAGGCTGTTCTCGTACAGCTCTGACAGGCCGGAAAAGATTGCCTGGAAGGCTCCCTGGCTCTGGCGAAAGACGCTGAGGTACATCGTCATGTCGCCCAGCGTGATCGTGCGCCCCACCGTGCGGAAAATGATCCACGCGTAGGAAAAGTAGTAGCTGAGCGTGGCGAGCACCCCCCAGCCGATGCTCGCTGCACTGCGCCGCCGCGCGAGCGACTCGTCCTCCTGAAAGAACTTGAGAAAAAGGTCGCGGTAGCGTGCCAGCATCGGCTCGCCCACGCCGAAGAGCTTGATCTCCTTGACGTAGCTGTCCACCGTGAGCAGGTGCTCGAAGTAGGTCATCTTGCGCCGCTCCGGTGCGCGCCAGCTGAGCATACGGAAGTTGAGGCGCGCGTACTTGTTCTGCGCGATAAAGCTTGGGATCGTCGCCCCAAAAAGGATCACTGTCAGCCAGGGGCTGAAGCGAATCAGGAGCAGCGCAAAGGAAAGCAGGGTGATGGTGCCCTGCAACAGCCCGAAGGTCTGCGTCACGATGCGTAGCGCGCGCCAGTCGGCCTCGCGCCGCGCATTTTGAAGCTTGTCGTAAAAGTCGGCGTCCTCAAAGTAGCTCAAATCGAGGGCGAGCGCCTTGCGGATGATGAGTACGTTGATGTGCAGGTTCAGCTTGGAGTTGAGCACGTGCTCGGCGAGGGTGCGTATCTGGCTGGCGAGGCTCCCAGTAAAAAGCAGCGCAAACTCGATAGCGAGCAGGGGGAGCATCGCGCGCAGCCCTACCCACGCGTCGCCCGAGCGTCTGGATCAGTGCTACCACCCGATCCACTATCAATTTGCCCACCCACGCCTGCGCGGGGGGCAACAGTGCCGTGATGAGGGTGAGCACCAACATGGTGATCGTCATTCCCTGGCTTGCTTCCCACACCAGCCGGAACGCGTCGGGGATGTTCCCGTAGGCGCGCGCCCACTCGTTGGCTCGCTCGCGCCAGGTGGGTTTTTTCTCTTCTGTTGGGCTTTCTGGTTGATGTCCGTTGCTGGTTGCCATGCTCTCGTTTCACCTATCGATTTGTGGGGCTATTGACGACCGGAGGCCGATGGTTTGCTGGGTCTGACGACGGACAGCTTGAACCACGGAGACACGGAGAACACGGAGAACAGCGGATGAGTTCCTCTGGTTGTCAGTTGTTCCTCGGTCTTCGCGCCCAGAGGGCACCTGTCGTTTCTCTGTCCTCCGTCCTAATTTTACAGCTTCCTCACGACAGAAAACACGAGCGAAAGGGTAGCCGGAACCTGGACCTTTGGGTAGGTGAGAGCGCGCGTCGGTCAGGTGGGGGTGTTGACGAGAGTAACATGCTCGGCGACCAGGGCTTCTGCCATGTCGCGGGGCAGCGGGCGCGCGAAGAGATATCCCTGCCCGTACTCGCAGCGGAGGGGCTTCAGGTGGTTGAGTTGCTCCTCGGTCTCGACCCCCTCGGCCACGACGTAGAGACCTAGCGTGTGGGCCAGGGTGATAATCGTCTCGACGATGGCGGCGTTGTCGTTGTCCTGGTGCATGCCGCTGATAAAAGAACGATCAATCTTGAGTGAGTTGATCGGGAAGCGGTGCAGGTAGTTGAGCGACGAGTAGCCGGTGCCGAAGTCGTCCATCTGGAGTTGGATACCTAGCGCACGTAGCGCTTTCAGGGTTTCTGCGGCGGTATCGGTGTTTTCTACCAAGCTGCTCTCGGTGATTTCCAGCTTGAGCGAGGCGGGATTTAGCCCACTTTCCCGCAGGGCGTGGCTTACGATCTCGGGCAGGTCAGGCTGCACCAGTTGCCTGCCTGACAGGTTGACGCTGATCGTGAGCGGCGGGTCGCTGACAAATTGCTGCTGCCATTGTACCATCTGGCGGCACGCTTCGTTCAGAATCCAGTTGCCCAGCGGGATGATGAGCCCGGTTTCCTCGGCGAGGGGGATAAACTGTGCGGGCGAGACCAGGTGGCCCTCGGTGCGCTCCCAGCGCACCAGCGCCTCGAAGCCGGTCAAGCGGTTGTGCTCCAGCGCGACGATGGGTTGGTAGTACAGGTGGAACTCGTGTCGCTCGATCGCGCGGCGGAGGTCGGTTTCAAGCTGGAGTTGGGCCGCTGTTTCCGCGTGCATGGTAGGGTCGAAGACGTGGTAGCGGGCACGACCCAATGCTTTGGCGCGGTACATCGCAATGTCCGCGTCGCGGAGTAGCTCTTCCGGGCGCGTGTACTGGATGGTACTCATCGCGATCCCGATGCTGGCCGAGGTAAAGATTTCGTGGCCCTGCACCATAAACGGCTCCTGTAGGGTTACCTGGATGCGGTCCGCCACGCGCCCGGCGTCGCTTACCTGCTCCACCCCTTCTAGGAGGATCGCAAACTCGTCGCCGCCGAAACGGGCGATGGTGTCCGAGGGACGCAGGCACCCTGCTACCCGCTGCGTGATGGCGATGAGCAGGTGGTCGCCCACGGTGTGCCCCAGGCTATCGTTCACCAGCTTGAAGCGGTCAAAATCCGAGGAAGAGCACCGCGTAGTCTGCGCTGTTGCGCTCCTGCCGCAGGAACAGGTGGCCGAGCCGATCCATGAAGAGGGCGCGGTTGGGTAGCCCTGTTAGGTGATCGTGCAGCGCGTCGTACAGGAGTTGTGCCTCGGTGCGCTTGCGCTCCGTGATGTCGGTGAGCGAGCCAGCGATTCGTGTGGCGTTGCCCGCTTCGTCCCGCACCGCTAGCCCCCGGCAGAGCACCCAGCGGTAGCTGCCATCCTGGTGCAGGATGCGGTGCTCGCTTTCCAGGTGGTACGCTTTCCCCTCAAGGTGCGCCTGGATAGCCTCGTGCAGCAGGGTGCGGTCGTCCTCGTGGACGCGGCTGAACCAGGCTTCCGGGCGGTTATCTTCCCCGTTGCGGGGATCTTCCCAGCCTAGCATTGTTTTCCAGCGGGGGGAATAGTAGATGTAATGTTGGGGGAGGTTCCAATCCCATAGCCCGTCGTTCGCGCCACGCGCTGCCAGGGCGTAGCGCTCCTCGCTGTTGTGCAGGGCAATCTCGGCGCGCTTGCGCTCGCGGATATCCCGCGCGATGACCACGCTACCTGTGATGTGGTGCCCTTCGAGCAGGTGGGTGATCGAGAGGCTGACATCGATGACTTTCCCGTTTCGCATGCGGAATTGGGTTTCTTCGTCGCGCACCGACACGCGGCGCATGGCGAGTTGCAGGGTAGAGTGGGCCTGCGCGGAGTTGGCCGCGAGCACCAGGATGGGCTGGCCGATCACTTCTGGCCCCAGGTAGCCGAAGGTGTCGCAAAATGCTTTGTTGACCAACTGGATAGTTTGTGTTGCGTCGCACACGATGAGCGCGTCGTTCATCGTTGCCATCAGCTTGGTGGCAACAAATGAGGGAGTGATGTCGGCCAGGCGGTAGCGGCGGATGGCGCGTGCGGTGAGCAGCATGAAAAGGAAGATGGTGAGGTGCCCGATCGGGATGAAGGGAATCCCGAAAGCGGCGAAAAAATCGGTCATGCTCAGGTCGCCGATGATAAAGGCGATGCTGAGCGCGCGAAGGCGATTGCGATGGATGCCAGGGGCTGCCTCGCGGTAGGCTTTCCAGAATTTGTATAGGCTGCTTAGCAGCAAGGTGCTGAATAAGGGCATGAGCATGAGGTTGAGTTGCCCATATTGGGGGTAAAATCCCCACCAATAGTGGTACATGCCGATTATCACAAAGTTGGTGAAGATGGAGCCGATAACGAAAAAGGTTCCAAGCAGCCAGTTGATCCAGATGAGTCGAAGATGATCGGTGTCCTGTTTTAGGATTACCGTGGTGAAATGGAAAACCGCAACGGGAATCAGCGGTAGCCCGAGGTGGCCCGCTTTGGCCCACCAGAGCGCTACGCTGCTGTCTGTGGCGCTACGCATGATGCCAAATGGGATGAGCCAGGCGGCGACAACGAGCGTGACCACGTAAAAGGAAACACTCACCTTGGAAAAGCGCTCGTGAAGCAGGACGCTACTGCCCAGCAGCAGCAGTGCAATGCCGCTGATGATCAGCGGTATTGCTTGGGGGTTATAGGTGTAGCTGGCTGGCTCCCAGATGGGTGTCATTGTTTTCCAATCAAAGGTGACGAGAGAATCGTGTCGCGCCAGGCTATCGGAGCCTCATGCAGCCGGTGAAAAGGCGTAGCCGTTGGCAGGGTATGGATATCGTAGGGGTGTCTTGTGCGATGGGTCACCAAAAATGTGCAGTTGTGGGTTCTTGCTCCATGATCTTCCGGAAAGCCAGGGTTGTTTGTTCTTCGAGTGGTTTTGTGTCTCTATACCTTTATAGTGGCAAAGTGGGTCCGATTCAATACACCGTTATACCCACTGACTTGGTGGGCTGGGTGGCTTTAGCCGCTGTGACTTGTTCCATATGATGAAAAGGGTGATTAACCATGAGTTTACGTCGATGGTCTAGGTGGGGGACGTGGGCGGTCGCCTTGTTGTTCCTTTGTTTTGCCCTGCTGGCCTGTGGTACGCAGGGTGGCTCTACGGATGCGCCGCTTGCTACGGTGCGTGTGGAGTCGGCGCTCACTGTGGTGCCTACGGCGGAACTGACGCTTGTGCCCCCTACCGAGCCGAGCCAGCCTTCCGCTACAAGTGAGCCGATGCCCTCCCCCACTCTTTCCGTGGCGAAGCCTGCCACTGAAAGCCCAGAGCCGGTGGATGCTGCAACGATAACCCCCGTTGTGGCAGCAGCGGGGGTGGCATCGGAGTTGGAGGCATTGGTAGGCGCTGCATTGCTCACCCCTACCGCTGAGGGGGCGGTGGGGATCAGTGGGGTCAAAGCTTTTCCCTTTGAGATGGCCGATGGGCGTACCGTGTGGGTAGTTTACTCGTTGGGGCTGCGTAGCTTTGAGCCGTTGCAGCCTCACTTTGTAGCGGTCTACGAGCGAGGTGCGGACGGGTGGCAGGAACTTGCTAGCTTGGCGTTACAGGCCCCTGATTATGTCAATGAGGGAGCGGTGACCTCTATCGCGGTTGCCTCCGAGTCGCTTTGGCTGGCAGTGGATGGGGGTGTGGGGGCACATGGCGGCACTTTTGATCTGCTCCGTTTTGATGGCAGTACCCTGAAGCAGGAAGTGGAATATACCCACAGTAGCCCTGCCCCCGGGCGGCTCATGGACCTGAACCGTGATGGGACCCCAGAAATCGTTTTGGATGCGAGCGACCCCTATGTTTTTTGCTATGCTTGTGGGGTGCGGCTGACAAATTTCTCGGTGCTGCGCTGGACTGGGCTGGGGTGGGAGCCGCTTGTGCTTGAGCCCTTGCCTGAGAGCGCGTCGGAGGAGCTTCGTACTTTGACCGGTCGTGCTATCGAGCTAGCCGGAGCGCGTTTGTTAAAAGATGCGTGGCAGATTGTCCAGAAACCAGAGTTTCTGGCATCGGATGATCCAACGGTGATGTGGGATGCTGCACTGATCCAATTATACGCCCGTGCTGCGTCTGAGCAGGCGCGGGAAAGCGGCTATCCGCTGCTGGATAATGTCTTTTATGGCGACTATGAGGGGGCTCTGGCGTTTATGAGACAGTACTCGCCCGACCAGATTTTTAGCGATCAAACCCCGCTCGTGGTGGGTACGGTGGCGGAGGGGTGGGGGGAGCCGCTTACCTCCCATCTCATCGCTGTGACCACGCAGGCCCTGGAAGTGCAGCCCGACTTGGCAGCTGCCTACTTTTTGCGTGGCTGGGCGCGCTATCTTGTCGAGCCTGGCAGTGCTGATGCCCTTGCGGATATTCAGCGTGCTGCCGAGCTAGCGCCCGATGACCCGCTTTTCGTCCAGAGCGTTGCCTATCTCCAGTAGGGTGACGGGTGGGGTTAAGGTTGGTTCTGTAGGGGGACCGAGGACGAAGCACGGAAGCATCGAATGGCTACCCATTGGCTGCAAGGGCTAAGGCTGTCAGATTGTGTGCTTAACGATACCTGTCCATTTTCTATCTTCCATCATCTCCATTCTCCATTCTTCCCTCTCTACCCTTGACGGGGGGCCTGAAAAAGATGTACGATTGAGTTGTGTTGGGTCGGTGTGTTGTGCTGTGGGCTGGTTTCGGGTCTAAGGAGGTGTAGGATGTCGGATAGCGTAAACGGTGGCGAGGAGTGGGCGGTAGATTTCAGTGATCTGGACCTGCTGCCCCATGAGGATGAGGATGATGTGGGGGATGTTGAGATTCCTATCTCTTTTGAACCCGGTTCTGGCCCTTTTAACTATATAGGTCGCGCGTTGACGGCAGAGGAGTTTACTGCCTATGTAGAAACGAAGGATTTTGGGACGGTGCCGCCCGATTTTATTGTCCTGCACCATACTGCGGTTCCCTATACATTGGCAACCTCGCCCTCAGCCTCAGCTGCTGCGGCTGCATGGGACGCCAAGGAGGGGGGGCTGAGCGCACAGCAGATCAAGGAGAAGCGGCTGGTCCAACTTGCTAGCATGAAGCGTTATTACCATGAGCAGCTTGGATGGGATCGGGGGCCGCATCTTGTTTGTGGATGACCGTTTCATCTATCTTTTCACTGACATGTATGAAGTGGGGATCCATGCCAAGCAGGGAAACAGCTTCCATGATTCGTCAGGGAAATTTCATTATTCGATAGGCATTGAGGTATTGGGTGACTACACGAAACGCACCTGGCCCGACCCCGTCGCGCGGATGGTAGGCCATGCCATCGGTACCCTGAAGCGCAAGCTGAACACCTTCGACCTGGAATATCGTCGCTTTGCGGGGGGTATCTCCAGCCATCGCGATTACAACAAGCCGTCCTGCCCCGGCGCTGCGATCACGAACAGCTACTTCGTCACCATCGCCAAGCAGGGCTTGGCGACGGTAAGCCGCGCCACCTCCACTTCCCTCTCGGTGGACTCGCCGGTGCTCGGCTCCGACTCTGGCAGCCAGCAGCAGGCGCTTGCCTACATGACCCGCCACATCCCCAACCGCTCCGAGTACAACCTGAACGACATGGCTACGATCGTGGGGGCCTACTGGAAGCACGCCGCCCCCAGCGGTGTGGACCCCTTCCTCGCGCTCGCCCACTGTTTGTGCGAGACCGACGAGTGGCAAAGCCCGGAGGCGGCGCGCCCGCACCGTAACCCGGCCCGCCTGGGGCAGGGCGCAGCCCCTGGTGGGGTCCAATCCTTTGCCTCGTGGGACGAGTCGGTGCGCGCCCACCTCGCCGATTTGAAGGCGCGCGGCCAGGGCAAAAAGGTGCGCGAGCTGTATGGCGACGAGCAGGCGCAGAAGATCGTTGCCAAGGCGCAAGCCATGGCGCGCGGCTAAAATGATCATCAGCCTGGGCGATGCGGTGGTAGACCTTGTGGCGCTGGGGCTGCGCGCCCTGCCCGCCTGGGGCGAGGATCGCGAGGTAGCCGGGATCGAGATGCACCTTGGCGGCTCCGCGCTGCATGTCGCCACGAACCTGGCAGCGCTGGGCAACGAGGTGGCACTGCTGGCCGGGGTGGGGCACGAGGCGTGGGGCCGCTTTTTGATAGACGGGGCGCAGCGGGCGGGGGTGGAAACCAGTGGGATGCGAGTGCTGGACCCCCCCAGCGCCGTGACGATGGTGCTTTCCGGCCAGCAGGACCGTGCCTTCGTCTCGGTTTACGGGGCGACGGCGCGCTTTGCGCCGCAGCACCTTGACCAGGAGCTGCTGGCCCGCGCCACCCACCTCCATGTCACCGGCCTCTGGCAGAGCCGCGCCCTGCTCCCCCACCTGGTGGCGCTCTTCGACACGTTGCGCGCGCGCGGCGTCACCCTCTCGCTAGACACCCAATATGACCCGGACGACCGCTGGGGCGAGCCGCTCCCGTCGCTGCTGGCGCGGGTGGACCTTTTTTTCCCCAGCGAGGTGGAGGCGCTCCGCATCACCGGTGCGCCCACACCGGATGCCGCGCTGACGCAGCTGGCGCAAGGCATCCCGTTGGTGGCGATGAAGCTCGGCGCGCTGGGTGCAACGGTGCAGCGCGGCGCGGAGCGCCTCCACCTGCCCGCCTTTCCCGTGCAGGTGGTAGACACCACCGGCGCGGGCGATGCGTTCAGCGCGGGCTTCCTGCATGGCTGGCGGCGCGGCTGGCCCCTAAAGGCCACGCTTCGCTTTGCCAACGCGACCGGTGCCCTGGCCGTGACCCGCATCGGCGCGAGCGAGGGCCCCCCCACGGAAGCTGCCGTGCACGCTTTCCTTCACACAGCTGCCTAGCCAGACTATGCCCTGAGGGCACGGTTTGCGCCCTCGCTGCTTTGTCCGCCCGCGCCCCCGCCGCGGTCTCTCTGCTCCCCTCCCCCGCTCCACGCTGCCCAAATCGAAAGTCAGTGAGTTATGAATCGCAAGGAACGCGCCCCCTATCTTCAGGCACTCTTTGACCACATCCAGGATGCCATTTTTTTTCTGGATGATGAGGCCCGCATCGTTGATGCGAACCCGGCAGCGTGCGCGCTGCTTGGCTATCGAGCGGTTGAGCTTGAAAATCGCGACGTGTGGGAGGTGTTGAGGGTGCGCAGCCTGCTACGGCCTGAAGTGTTGTGGGAGGCGTTCCTGCGCGAGGGGAAGCAGACCGGCGAGACACAGCTTCAAAGTCGGGATGGCACGCTGACTTTTGTCGAGGTGAACGCGGTTGCCCACATAGCGCCGGGGATCCACATGGCGATCCTGCGCGACATTACCGAGCGCGTGCAGCGCGACCAAACGCGGCAACGGCGCGAGGCTTTTCTGGCTCACTTGTTAGAGCAGCTTCCGGCACTCATCTGGTACGCCGACAGCGAGTTGCGCATCGTTTCGATGGTCGGGCGCGGTGTGGAGGAGTGGCAGCTAGAACGGGAAGCCCTGGTTGGCCGACCCTTCGAGGAGGTGCTTCAGGAGGTGGGGAACGAGAACAACGTCATCCTCCTTGAGCAGGCGCTCGCCGGGCAGGGCGGGGTGCAGGATGTGCCGTACAGGGAGCGCTCGCTCCGCCTCTTTGTGACCCCCTTTCGCAACCCAGAGGGCGAGATCGAGGGGGTGATCGGCCTTGCCCTGGACCAGAGCGAGCAGAAAAGGATGGAGCAGGAGCTTTTTCAGAAACATCAGGAGTTGGCCCTGCTGATCGAGCACGCCACCGACATCATTTCTCGCATGAATCTGGAGGGGCGTCATCTTTATGTAAACCCCGTTATCACTAAGTTCACGGGACTTCTTCCAGAAAAGTTTATCGGTAAAACCAATGCGGAGTTGGGGATGCCGGACGAGCTGCTGGTGCAGTGGCGCGAGGCCGCGCAGGCAGTCATCGAGAGCAGAAAGAGCAGATAGTCGAGTATACGTTCTCCGCCCTGGAAGGGAATCGCCACTTCCAATCGCGCCTAGTGCCAGAATTTGCGCCCGATGGGACCCTGCTCTCGCTGCTGAACATCGCGCGGGACATCACATCGCTCAAGCAGGCGGAGGAGAAGCTGCGCGAGACCCAGGCCCTGCTCACTGCCCTGCTGGAACACGCGCCCATCCCCATCTTTGTCAGAGCGACGGATGGCACCCAACTGCTTGTGAACCAAGCCTGGGAAAAATTGACCGGCATCCCGCGCGACAAGATCATTGGCCAGCCCATGAAGGAACACTTTCCTCCCGACCTGGCGGCGCGATTTCAAAGAAGCGACCAGGCAGTATTACAACGTGGTGACACTGTCGAATTTGAGGAAGTGATTCAGGGCGCGTCGTCCGCCACTCGCTATTTTCACACCATCAAGTTCCCCCTCTATGATAGCGCGAGGCAGGTCAGTGCGGTTGCCGGTATCTCGATGGACATCACCCCGGTGAAACAGGCGCAGGACGCGCTGCAAAACTACAACGAGCGCCTGCAAATCCTGCACGAGATTGACCGTAAAATTCTGGCGGCGCGCTCGGTGGCAGAAATCGCCCAGAGTGTGGTGATGCACCTGCCCAGCTTGCTGCCCTGCAACCGCGCCTCGGTTGGGGTGGTCGATCCGCAGGGGAAGGGGCTTGAGATTTTAGCGGTCCATGTGGATCAAGGCACCAGTTTTGGGGTGGGAAACTATTTCGAGCTGGGCAGCGGCACGCTGGAGCGGATTTTGAAAACCGACGCGCCCTACGTCACGTTAGACCTTGATCGGTATCGTCGCTTCGCGATCATCGAGGCTATACGAAAGTCGGGCCTGCGCTGGGTGACCCTGTTCCCGATTCGCCTGCAGGGAAAGCTGCTCGCGACCCTCAATGTGGCGAGCGCGCAGCCCCAGACCTTTTCTGACCACCACCTTGCCATGGCAAGGGCAGTGGCCGACTCGCTCGCCATCGCTTTGCAGCAATCACAGTTGAACGAGGCCTTGCAGCGCCAGCGCGAGCAGTTGGAGGTGCTGCGACAGGTGGCACTGGAACTAACGGCGGAGTTGGACCTGGACGCGCTGCTGCGCTCCCTGGTGCGGCACGCGATCGAGCTATGCAGGGGAACAGCGGGCGGCTTATACCTTTACCGACCCGATAAGGACGTGCTGGAGTGGGTGGTTGCCATCGGCGAGGGGCTCATGCCACTGGGTAGCACGCTGCGGCGGGGCGAGGGGCTATCGGGCAGGGTGTGGGAACAGGGAACAGTGATGGCTGTGGAAGACTACCGCACGTGGCCGGGGCGACCAGCCCACTATGAGCAGTATTCCTGGCAGACTGTTATAGCGGTTCCCATCCGATGGGGCGAGACGTTGCTGGGCGTGCTGAACCTCCAGCGTGGCTCCCTCCCCTTCACGCCGGAAGAAGGCGACCTCCTGAGCCTTTTCGCCAGCCAGGCGGCTATCGCCCTGCACAACGCCCACCTTTTTGAAGCGGAACGCAGAGCCCACCTCCACGCCGAGCAGATCCGCGAGGCAACCGTAGCGATTACCTCAGCCCTTGACCTGGATCGGGTGCTGGCGGTGCTGCTGTTTCACCTGCAAAAAGTGGTTTCCTACGACAGCGCCACGGTTTTCCTGCACCAGGATGACCACCTCGTCGCGGTCGCCGTGCGGGGGCACCCCGCGCCGGACCAGGTCATCGGCCAACGCTTCCCCACCGGGCAGGGTATTTTCCCGCTCATTCAGAAAACCCGTCAGCCTATCATCCTGGACGACGCGCAACACGATGAGCGCTTTATGGGTTGGGCCGATACGGGATATGTGCGCGGCTGGCTGGCAGTCCCGCTTATCGTGCGCGGCGTGGTGATTGGCTACCTGACGCTGGACAGCCGCGAGGTGGGGCGCTACAACCAGCAGGCAGCCGGGTTGGTGCTTACCTTTGCGAGCCAGGCAGCGGTAGCCATCGAGAACGCGCGGCTGTTCGAGGCGGAGCGCCTCAACCGGCAGCAAGCCGAGATGCTTCAGGCAGCCAACGCGGCGCTCACCAAGAACCTCGACCTGCAACGGGTGCTGGCGCAGCTGTTGATCTTCCTGAAGCGGATGATCCCCTTCGACAGTGCCTCCGTCCAGCTACTGGAAGAGCCCTCGCGCGTGGTCACACGTGCGGTGCATAGCTATGAACCGTGGGCCGTGCCCGAGCAGATACTGGGATTGACAGTGGACGCCAGCCCCGGCACGATCATCCACGATATTTTTTCCAGTGGGAAGAGCTACAGGATTGCCGATACGCGAGAGGAGGAAAGGTGGCAGTACATTGAGCAGACCTCGTATATTCGTAGCTGGCTGGGGGTCCCCCTGATTGCAGGTGGCGAGTGGATCGGTATCTATGCGATGGACAAAGCCGAGCCGAACTTCTTCACGGAGGAACATGTACGGCTGGCGGAAAGCCTCGCCGCGCCAGCTGCCGTAGCGATCCAGAACGCCAAACTGTTCGAGGAGGTAGAGGGGGGTCGTCGTCGCCTTCAAATGCTTTCCACGCAGCTGATCGAGGTGCAGGAAAATGAGCGCCGCCACATTGCGCGCGAGCTTCACGACGAGATCGGCCAGATTTTGATGGCGCTGAGCCTGAGATTGGAAATGGGAGCACGCGCGCCGCTGGAAAGCTCGCAGTCACACCTGCAACAGGCGCGCGCGTTGATCAGCGATCTGATCACACGCGTCGATGCCCTCTCGCTGGACCTGCGCCCCAGCATGCTGGATGATCTGGGCCTGCTGCCTGCGCTGCTCTGGCACTTTGAACGCTACGAGGCGCAGAGCGGGGTCCACGTTCATTTCAAGCAGTCGGGGTTGGCGGATACCCGCTTCGACAGCGTTGTGGAAACCGCAGCGTACCGCATCGTGCAGGAGGCGCTGACCAACGTGGCGCGCCACGCGGGGGTCAACACGGTGTGGGTGCGCGTGGTGACAGACCGCGCGGTGATCCACATCCAGGTTCGTGACGAGGGGAAAGGGTTCAACCCCGACTCGCCCAACGAGGCGCGCGAAAGCCGCGGCCTGATCGGTATCTACGAGCGGGCTACCCTGCTGGGCGGAATGTTGCTGGTACAATCCCAGATAGGCCAGGGCACGCTGCTGACGGTCGTGCTCCCCGTGGACGGTAAACATGCGCAACGAGACCATACGAGAGGGCCATGATTTCTATCGTGCTGGCAGACGATCATCAGGTGGTGCGTCAGGGGTTGCGTGCCCTGCTTGACGCCGAGGCGGACTTTGCGGTGGTGGGCGAGGCGGCGGACGGGTTGGAAGCGGTGAGTCTGGTCGAGCGGTTAGCCCCAACGGTTCTGGTGGTGGACCTCATCATGCCCCATCTTAATGGCTTGGAGACGCTGCGTCAGGTGCAGCAACGCGCGCCGCGCACCCGAACCATCGTGCTTTCCATGCGTAACGCCGAGGCCTATGTGGGCGAGGCGCTCCAGTCAGGCGCGGCGGGCTACGTGCTCAAATCGTCGGGGGTGGAAGATTTGGTACAGGCTGTCCGCGCCGTGGCACGCGGCGGGCGCTTTATCAGCGCGCCCTTCTCCTACGATGCGCTGAGCAGCTACGTTGAAAAAACGTCGGCCAGCACCGACGGCTACGACCTGCTCACCACGCGCGAACGGGAAGTGTTCCAAATGGCGGCGGAGGGGCTCACCAGCAGCGAGATCGCCGTGCGCCTTGGCATCAGCCCGTACACCGTCACCAACCACCGCAGCAACCTGATGCAGAAGCTCGATATCCACAACCAGACCGACTTGGTCCGCCTGGCGATTGCCAGGGGGATATTGCCCCTCGAAGAATAAAGGGTTCTTCGACCTTTTTAGTGGAGGTGCGTTCAGCAAAGATGCGCCACGGACTCGCCCAGCGGTCCGTGCTGAGGGGCCTTCGCGCCCAGAGGGCACCCTGCGTCCGCCTGCGCGGACGGACGGCACTACCTTTCCCACTGCTGGCGCATCGCGCCTCCCCGGCTCTCACTAAGGCCAGCGAAAAAACTTAAGTATACGTGGATGGTAACCCCTCAGACCCCGATGACATGCCAGAGCGAGGCTAAGCCGTCCGCGCAGGCGGACGGGTGGCCGTAGGCCCCCCAGCACCGACTTCTAGTCGGTGGCTGCTCCCCCTTGAACGATTACTGTGGAGGGATAAGGTACTCATCTCCCAGGAGCAGACTAAGCCTGGCACCGTATAGTTATCTTCTTTCGTTGGCCTAAACAGGTAGAAGAACCGAATAAAGTAGCCAGAACTCGCGCAGTTGATCGGAGAGCGGAGCTTGCCAAGCGTTCGTGCGTCGCTCGTCTTCCCCCTTGCGTAAGTGCGCTCGCACTCCTGCCTCCTGCCACAACACAATCGCTACACGAAAACAAGGCCCCGTTGCATAACGGGGCCTTGTTTTTTGGGGCACAGGGTAGCTTGAAAATAAGTAGTGTGGTCAGGGGATATCCCGCAGCCCCCAAATTTGATATGGTACAGGAGCCTTGGATTTCCTGCCAGGGTTAGTCATACCAAGTCGGGAAGAAAGTGTTGCCATATCTCCTGTAAAACTTCGGCGCGAGGCAGCGGCTACAGCCGCTGCTCCAAGCTGAAGTCGGCTACGCCCTACCGAGTGGGACGGGAGCAAGGAGTCCGCGTGAGCGGACTTCAGCTCGCAGGGGCGACGTGGAGATGCCACCCGCCCCAGGGGCGCTTTGCACCCTTGTTCTCCCGAAGTGATACCAGAGACGAGGAGCAAGGTGAGAACAAAGTTTTCGTATACGCGGGGATGCTTACTGGCGAGCCTTACCCCCCCTGCTTCCCCCACCCCTCACTCTGCCAAAGCCCTTCCACCTTACAGGGTGGTGAGCCCATGAAACAAGTTTCTATCCTGCTGGTGGATGACGACCCGATTCTGACTCCGCTCCTGACACAGTTTTTGCAGCACATGGCTGGGGCGCAGGTTCTTCACATAGACGCACACGGCGAAAAAAAGCATGTGGAGATGGATGTGCTACTGATCAATATATCCGCACCCATCTGGGACAGCCTGGATCGTATCCCCCTCCTGCGCGCGCAGCACCCGAACGCGGCGGTCATCGCGCTGGTACCCCAGCCAGCGATTCAGTATGGCGCTGCGGCGGTAGCGGCGGGCGCGGACGGCTTTGTGGCGCGCAGCGCCATGTCCACCGACCTCCTGCCGCGCCTGCAACCGTGGTTCCCTGCCCTACGGCAGCGGGACAAAATTATCACCAGGCCACACCGCGCGCTCACACAAACGCTCAGGGACGGTAACGGTGAGTGACTCCTACCCAAGAGATGAGCCCACAACGGTAGCCGCCAGCACCGTCCAGCACCCAGCCCTGCAGCGGATTCACCCGGATGATCTGCCGGCGCTGCTGGATACCCTGGCCTACATGATGGACACACCGGGCACCACCATCGACCTCGATCTACGGACGCGCGAGGAGGACGGTTCCTGGCGGCTGCTGCACGCCACAGGCTCCTCCCCCGTTATGCACAATGGCGAAAAAACTGTGCTGTTCAGCGCACACGACGGGAGCAAACCCATCAAGCTAGAACGAGAACGCGATCCCTTTTTCAACCTGAATGTTGACCTGTTGGTTACCGCCACGATGGAGGGCCAGTTCATCGAGGTGAACCCCGCCTGGGAGAAGGTGCTGGGCTATACGCTTCAGGACTTCAAGACGCGTCCTTACCTTGATTTTGTGCACCCCGATGATCTGGCGAAGACCCTGCACGAGATGCAAAAGCTGAGCCAGGGAATCCCAACCATCCATTTTCGAAATCGCTACCGCGCCAAGGATGGTAGCTACAAGTGGCTGGCCTGGTCCTCCACCCCCGTGCCGGAAGAAGGCTTGGTCTACGGGGTGGCGCGCGACGTTACCGCCGCGTACGAGACAGAGCTACAACTGCTTGAGATAGCTACCCAGTTGGAGCAGCAGGCGAAGGACCTTCAGCGCTCGAACGAGGAGCTGGAGCAGTTCGCCTACGTGGCCTCCCACGACCTGCAGGAGCCGCTGCGCATGATAACCAGCTACCTGCAACTGCTGGAGCGCCGCTACGGGGCGCTGCTGGACGAGGACGCCCGCGAGTTCATCGACTATGCGGTGGACGGGGCGACGCGGATGAAGCAGCTGATTAACGACCTGCTGCTCTTCTCGCGCATCAACACGCGCCCCATGAGCTGCAAGCTGATAGAGATGGAGCAGGTGCTGGAGCAGGTGTTTCACGATATGGAGCTGCTCATCGAGGAAAGCGACGCAATCATCACCCACGACCCGCTCCCCGTGCTGGAAGCAGACAGCTTGCAGGTAACGCAACTGTTCCAAAACCTGATCGCCAACGCCCTCAAGTTTCGGAGCGACGCCGCGCCCGTGATCCATATCGGAGCGGTGCCGCAGGGGGAAGAGTGGCTCTTCTCGGTGCGCGACAATGGGATCGGCCTAGACCCGGCCTATGCCGATCGCATCTTTATCATTTTCAAGCGGCTGCACACCCGCACCGAGTACTCGGGCACCGGCATCGGTCTGGCAATCTGCAAGCGCATCGTCGCGCGACACGGAGGAACCATCTGGGTTGAGTCGGCGCTAGGCGAGGGTACAACCTGTTTTTTCACCCTACCCACCACCCAGAAAGCACCACCCCATGGACAGCCCACGCCGAACGGTTGAGATTTTGCTGGTCGAAGACAATCCGGGCGAGGTCCGCCTCACCATCGAGGCACTGCGGGATGCCAAAATACGCAACAACCTGCACGTGGCGCAGGACGGGGACGAGGCACTGGCCTTTCTCCGTCGGCAGGGTCCGTACGCCCATGCGGTGCGCCCCGACCTGATCATCCTGGACCTGAACCTCCCCAAAAAAGACGGGCGAGAGGTGCTCGCCGAGGTGAAAGAGGACCCGTCCCTGCGGCGCATTCCCGTCGTCGTCGTCACCACCTCCTCCTTGGAAGCGGACATCATGCGGAGCTACGACCTGCATGCCAACTGCTACATCACCAAGCCGGTAGACCTGGATCAATTTATTCAGGTGGTCCGTTCCATCGAAGCGTTCTGGTTCGAAATTGTCATGCTGCCCTCAGAATAAGGGTCACAGCCATCCCTCATGCTACCCATGAGAGCGGGCAAAGCCCACTTCCAAAGGAAGCTCGTACCACCCTGATGACTTCAAGCAAAACAGAAACTATTCATTCACCAATTTCGTGGTTGAACGAGCGGTGGGACGCATCCCCCCATTCAAGCCAACAACCCCACCCTGTCATGCCAGCACCTCGGCCACCGTCAACCCTTGGCGTAGTATCCTTGGAAAAAATGCAAACTCGTCACATCACCCTCCTTTTGGTCGAAGACAATCCGGGCGATGCACGATTGGTTCGTGCCATGCTCCAGCAGGACGCCCATAGCAATGTAGGGCTCGCGGTCACCCGGCTTCATGTAGCTGACCGCTTGAGCCGCGCGATCGAGTGCCTTGAGCAGCAACGGTTCGACATCATCCTGCTCGATCTGTCGCTGCCCGATGCCAAGGGGCTGGAAGCGTTGCAGCAGCTGCACAAAATCACCCCCCAAACCCCCATCATCGTGATGAGCGGGATGTTGGACGCGGAGATGGCGGCAGGCGCGCTCCAGGCCGGGGCGCAGGATTACCTGGTAAAGGGCCACGTAGACGAGCACCTGCTCATGCGCGCCATGCGCTACGCGCGCGAGCGCATGGACATGAGCAAGGCGCTCGAGATGAGCCTGCTGTTCAACCAGGCGATCCTTTCCTCGCTCACCGTGCACCTTGCCGTGCTCGACGCCGACGGGACGATCCTGATGGTCAACGAGGCCTGGACACGCTTTGCCCAGGCCAATGGCGACCCGTGGGGAAACCAGACCGGCGTGGGGGTCAACTACCTGGACGTGCTACGCCGCTCCGCCCAGGCGGGTGACGAGACGGCGGGGGGGGTCGCGCAGGAAATCCAAAAGCTGCTGCACGGCGCGCAGGACAGCTTTAGCTGCGAGTACCCCTGCCACTCCCCCACCGAAGAGCGCTGGTTCTTGATGAACGTGACCCCCCTGCCCGGCAACCTGGTCGGTGCCGTGGTCGCGCACGAGCCGATTACCGTGCAGATAAAAGCCAAAGACATGGCAATGAAAAGCGAGACGCGGCTGCGCTCGCTGTTCAACAGCGTGCCGGTCGGCCTTTACCGCTCGCGCCCGGATGGTCGCATGCTGGAGGCCAACCCTACGCTCGCTGAAATCCTTGGTTATGCCACGCCTGACGAGCTGCTGGCCGAAGAATTTGTGCAGAAGTTTTATGCCGACCCGGCCCAGCACGCCGAGCAGCACCTTCATGTCGAGGCGCACGGGCTTGTTCAGAACAGGGAAATCGCCCTCAAAGGGGCGGATGGTCGCCTTATCTGGGTGCTGGACAGCTTTCGCGCCATCGAGGACGAAGCGGGCGAAATCAGCTATGAGGGCAGCTTGCAGGACATCACCGAGCGCAAGCTGGCAGAGCAGGCGTTGCAGGCGAGCGACCAAAAGTTTCGCAGCGTCCTGGACAACTCGCGGGACATCATCTACCAGGTCAACCTGGAAACTGGCACCTTTGACTACCTGAGCCCCTCCGTCACGGGGAGCCTGGGGTTCAGTGCGGAAGAGATGATAGCGGGCGGTATTCGAGGGCTCGTGGCTCGCCTGCACCCGGACGACGCCCCAAACCTGGCGCGCCACACAGATGACCTGGTTGACAAGGTGAACCACCACACGCTCGCTTCTTCCATCCAGTATCGCCTGCTGACGGCAAGCGGGATGTACCGATGGTTCAGCGATACGCGGCAGGTGCTCTACAACAGCCAGGAGCGGCCGGTCGCCCTCGTGGGGAACGTGCGCGACATCACCGACCAGAAGCATCGCGAGCTGGAGCTGGAGGCCAGCCTCACCCTGTCGAACTCGCTCCGCACGGCTACCACGCACCAGGAATTGCTGCCCATCCTCGTGGAGCAGTTTAGCCTCATCTTTGATGCCCCCACAACAGCCCTGGCGCTCCATGAGCCCGCCAGCGATAAAATATTGGTCAAGGCAGCACGCGGGGAGTGGGCACGCTGGGAGGGTAGCACCCTGCCGGTGGATAGTGTCAGCGCTCAGGTGTTGAAGAGCGGTCAGGCGTTTGTGACAGACGACGCGCGCCACGAGCCGCTGCTCAAGCTAGAAGACGGCAGCACGCTCCAAGCGGTCACGTGCAGGCCGCTCCTCACCTCGGAGCTGCACGAGCGCCTGATCGGCGTGATCTGGCTGGGGCGCAGCACCCCCTTTAGCGCGCACGAGCACCAACTGCTCAACACCCTTTCCAGCATCGCTGCCGACTCCTTGCAGCGCACAATCTTGTACGAGGAGAGCCAGCGCAGCGTGGCGCGGCTGGGTGCCCTGCGCCGCATTGACATGGCGATCACGGGCAGCGTGGACCTGCGCGTGACCGCCAACATCCTGCTCGCGGAGGTGCTCACCCAGCTAGGGGTCGATGCGGCGCAACTGTTGCGCTTTAACGCCAGCAGCCAGCTGCTCGAACCGATCGCGGCACAGGGGTTTCGCACCACCGCGCTGCGCCATGCCCATCTGCGCCTGGGCGAAGGCTTCGCGGGCAAGGCCGCGCTGGAGCGCACCCTGATCCATGTGCCCGACCTGATAGAAAACCCTGGCAATCTGGGGCGCTCCCCCCGCCTGACCGAGGAAAGGTTCGTCAGCTACTACGCGGTGCCGCTGATCGGCAAGGGGCGCGTGAGGGGGGTGCTCGAAATTTTCCACCGTACCCCCCATCATGCGGGGGCGGAGTGGCTAGAATTTTTGGAGGCGCTGGCGGGGCAGGCGGCGATCGCCGTGGAAAGCTCCATGATGTTCGACGAGCTTCAGCACTCCAACCTGGAGCTGCGGCTCGCCTACGATGCCACGATCGAGGGGTGGTCGCGCGCGCTGGACCTGCGCGACGAGGAAACGGAGGGGCACAGCCGCCGCGTCACGGAAATGACTGTGCAGTTGGCGCGCATGATCGGCATCACCGGCGAAGAGTTGCTCCATGTGCGCTGGGGGGCCCTGCTCCACGACATTGGCAAGATGGGGGTGCCCGACCAGATCCTGCTCAAGCCGGGCAAGCTCAGCGCGGAAGAGTGGGAAATCATGCGCCGCCACCCACAGTACGCCTACGAGATGCTTTCCTCCATCACCTTTCTGCGCAACGCGCTGGACATTCCTTACTGCCACCACGAGCGCTGGGATGGTACCGGCTACCCGCGCGGCCTGGAAGGCGAGCACATCCCGCTCGCCGCGCGCGTCTTCGCCGTGGTGGACGTGTGGGACGCCCTAACCTCCAACCGTCCCTACCGCGACGCTTGGACGCCGGAGCTCGCGCGCGACTACATCTTCGAGCAATCCGGCTCCCATTTCGACCCGCAGATCGTGCGGTTGTTCCTCGACCTCGTGAGGGGGTGGTGAGGGGGTGATGAGGGTGAGGGGGTGAGGGGAGGGGGTGATGAAGGTGAGGGGGTGAGGGAGAAACAACAATTTACGTTTCCATTCTCCATTCTCCATTCTCCATTCTCCCTTCTCCAGCTTCGTCCTCTGTGTTCTCTGTGTTCTCTGTGGTAAGTCATCCGTCGTTGTTCGTTCTTCGCCCTTACGGGGCGCGGCGCTGGGTGCGCCACCACTCGCGCAGGATCAGGAGGAGGAAGGCGGGGTTGCCGATGAGGTAGCGCCGCCACAGGCGCTGTGGCTCGTACCAGAGGCGGCAGAGCCATTCCAGCCCGTGGTCGGTGAGCCAGCGCGGGCCGCGCGGCATCTGCCCGGCGAGGTAGTCGAAGAGCGCCCCGACGCAGATGACGATGGGAACGTTGTGGCGTGGCTGGTTTTCCAGCGCCCACCGCTCCTGGCGCGGCATCCCCATGCCCACCAGCAGCACGTGCGGCGCGTACTCGTTGATCTGGTGCAGCAACGCCTCGTTCTCCTGGCCCGCCGCGCCAAAGTAGCCGTGGTGGCTCATCACCTGGAGCGCGGGATGGGCCGTGTGGAGCCGCGCGGCAGCCGCCGCCGCCACCCCTGGTTCCGCTCCCAGCAAAAAAAGGCGGTAGCCCCGCGCCGCGCACAGCCCCGCCAGTCGCCCCACCCAATCGGGCGGGGTGAAGCGCTCCGGCAGCGGCTTGCCCAGCATCCACCCCGCCAGCCGCACCCCATTTCCATCGCAAAAAAGCAGGTCGGCCCGCACCAGCGCCTCCTTGAAGGCGAGGTCGCGCTGTGCCAGGAGCAGCGCGTAGGCATTGGCGTACATCGCCACCCCCCGCTCCCCCTGCTCGATCCGCCCCACCACCCAGCCAAAAAGCTCGTTCAGGCGGATGGGGTGCACAGGAACCCCCATCAACCAATAGGGAGCCGGCAGGTAGCTATCGGGTTGGAGGGGAGGGAGGCATGCGTATAGGTCGTGCACCAAATCAGAGTTCCATTCGCGGCGCGTGAATCGGGTCGTCTTCCTGCTGAGTGTCCCGCGCGGGCAGCGCCGCCACCTGCGAGAGGGCCAGGCCCGAGCCCCAGAAGAGCACCAGGCCAACGAGGCTGGGCAGCAGGATCAACCCGTGCAGCAGAATACCAAAGCTTAGCGCAGCGCTCTCCCCAACCCCAAAAACCCCCAGCGCCAGCACGCACAGATACTCGAAAAGCGCGATTGAGGCGGGCAGCGACGGCAGCGAGACCCCCACGTACAGGACGATGAGCAGGAAGAGCGAGGCGATGGGCGGCACCTGGATGTCAAGCGCTCGCAGCAGCAGCACATGGTTCAGCAGCGCCGTTCCCCAGCTCACCGCCGACCACCCGATGACCCCCCGCAGCGCGCCGCGCTCCCGCAGCACATCGAGGCTTGACAGCGCGGCGCGGCTCTGCCCCACGATTTTTTCGCGCAGGGTGGGGAAAAAACGATCCGCCCCTCTCCCTATCCAGAGCAAGAGCCGCTGGCGAAGGAGCAGGAGCAAGGCAAGCCCGCCGCCGAGCACCAGCAGCGTTTGCACCACGGAGACGGTGGAGGAGCCAAGCCAGGCTGGCAACGGTAGCCCGAGAAGAAGCAAAAAAAAAGCGCTGCGTAGCTGAGCAGGTCCGCGCCTTTCTCCACAACGAGGCTCCCCAGCGTGAAGGCGCGGCCCGGCCCCAGCCCGCCGATCAGATAGACGCGCGCCACATCCCCCGCGCGGATGGGGATAAAGGTGTTGAGCATCTGCCCGATGAGCAGCACCCGCATCACCTCGCGCCGAGGCAGCGACGCGCCCCGCTCGCCCAGCAGCACCTTCCAGCGCTCCCCCTTCGCCACCATGTGGAGGGTAGTCCCCCCCACCGCCGCGAGCACGAAGCCCGCGTGCGCCTGCCGCAACGCACGCGCCGCCTCCCGCAGGTCAACCTCCCGCGCCAAAAACCCCAGGGCGAGCGCGCTCAGCAGCGTGCCCAGCACAAAGCGAACGCGAGGCCGCGCCAGGAGCGCGCGGAGTGCCCTCAATAGCCTCATCGCAGCACGCGCCGAACGACAGCGAACCGCCGAGACGCCAAGAACCCCAAGGAAAGATGCTTTTCCATCCACCCCAAACGGTTACGGGTCATCGGTCATCGCGCCCAAGGAGGGTTCCCGCCCAGCAAGTACCTCCGATCGTCGGTCGTCGGTCGTCGGTCGTCGGTCGTCGGTCGTCCGTCGTCCGTCCTCGTATCACCCCCAGCCCTACCGGCCCCAAAATCAAGAGCAGCACCGCACCCCAGCCCGCGCGCTCCCACCATGCGTCGCTCGTTGCCAGCATGCCGAGCGCGAAAAGAACGAGACCCAGGTTGTAGAAAGCCGAAGCGCCTGCTTCCGCTGGAGGGGGCACGCGAGTGGCCTCGCTGCGCGCCCAACTGCGATAGCTGAAAGTCGCCAGGAGCAGAGAAAGCCCCAAGATCCACAGCCCGTTGCCTGCCACCCCCCACCAGTCGATCATGCGTCCTCCGCTGGCTCGCCTAGCGGCGCTGGGGTGACAACCGGTTCTTCGCTCACCAGTAGCGGCTCGCCCGCAAAAGGCAGCGGTGGCATCGTGGCGATCACGTAGCGGTGCAGGGCCGCGACACAGCCCAGCGCGAGCCAGAAGGGGAAGCCCGCCTTCGAGCCCAGCACGTTCGAGTCGGTCATCCCCCAGGTGAACTGCGCCAGCAGCCCCGCCCCCAGGCCAAGCGCCAGCATTCGGTGCGCGTGCTCGCGCGCGTGGTGCCACACCTGCCAGAGCATCGCCCCCGCCCCCAGCCAGAGCGCGAGGTAGGCGATCAGGCCAGGGATGCCCAGGTCCACCCCCGCTGCCAGCAGGTGATTGTGCGCGTGGCCGATATCGTGGTCCGGCGCGATGGTGAAGAGCGGGTACAGGATCGGCACGACGCGGCGAAAGGTGCCCATTCCCATGCCCGTGAAGGGGAAATCCTGAATCCCGTAGAGCGCCCGCGACCAGATCTCCACGCGCCCCTCCAGCGAGTTGATGGCGTCGCTGCCCAAGGCCTCAGTGGCTACCTGGCTGTCAAAGTAGCTCTCAAGGGGGCCGGTGCCCACTCGGAGGAGGAGCACCCCGCCGCACGAGGGCGGCGGCGACCGCAAGCAGGAAAAGGCGGCGACGAGGCAAGAAAAGCAGTGCTGCCAACCCCACCAGCGCGCCTAGATACCCCCCGCGCGATTGGGTCACCCCCAGCGTGCCCGCCACCAGCCCGAAGAGCAGGAGCACTAGCAGGTAAACGATCCAGCGCGGCCACCCGCCGATCAGCGCGAGGGTGGGGTTGCGGTAGGGCCAGGCGAGCACGAGCAGGAGGGGGAAAGCGAAAAGCAGCGCCCCGGCCACCCCGTTGGGGTTAAACCCTTCCGGCGGGCTGCCCGGCAACGCGAGCACGTAGCTCGGCAAAAAGGCAAGCGCCTGGGCCACACCGGGGAATTTGGCGGTCCAGTTGGTGGTGAACAGGCTAATCGCGGCCATGGCGCAGGAGGCCGCGATGAAGAGGGCAAGGGCCAAGAGCAGCCCGCGACGGCTCCCGGCGCGTGCCACCAGGGCATAGTAAAACCCCACCCCCAGCAGCACGCCGGTCACCTTGGGCATACTGAACGCGGGGTCGAAGGTAGCCCACAGGCTCACCGCGACCATCAGGAGCAGGAGCAGCAATGCCCCGTCCAGCGGCGTGCGCGGGATCATGTGCCGCGTGGCACCCCAGCGAATTGCCCAGAGCAGGGGCAGGGCAGCTATAGCGATCCCGCGCCCCTCCTCCGGGAAAAAGAGAAAGGGAGCGAGCAGCAGCAGCCAGAGCAACTCCCAGCGACTGATGAAGCGGGCGAAAGCAGAGAATAGTGTCACAGCAGTCGATTGTACTGTTGCTCAGGGGGAGCGTCAAGGCATATGATTCCCATCCAAACGCTGAGCCTGTGCGTCAACTATAATGTTGAATAGAAGGCGAAGTGCTCCAGGCAGCTGTGGGTTCCCACAAAGCGGGTAACGAGTGGGGCACAGACCCTCTGGGGCCGCGGGTCTCCGGCCCGCGCAGAGCGCTGGCAGCGGGTAGGCAGCAGGTAGCAAAACGAGTGGAGCACAGAACCTCCCTGGGGCCGCGGGCCTCCGGCCCGCGCAGAGCGTCGGGCGCTGGGTTCCCACGAAGTGGGTAGGCTTCCCCGTTGCACCACAAGTGCAACCCAGTCCGTAAGATCACGCAGAAAACGCGCCAAACCGGGTACGGGTGAAAACGAAATTTGCAGGTTGGGCCTGCCTCGGTCTATACTTTTGCTTCGTGCCTGGAAAATGACCTTGCCTTTGAGCCGTACTCTCCTATTCGAGAACAATCAGGCTACCCCGCAAAAGGGCTGTTGAATGGAACTTAAACTGTATTACGCCATCCTCCGACGATGGCTTTGGCTCATCCTACTCTGCACGTTGTTGGCCGCAGCGGGCGCTTACTTGTTTAGCAGCCAGCAGGCCCGCGTGTATCAGGCACGCTCCACGGTTTTGCTCGACAACAGCAAAGCCGCGTCGGATGGTCAGGCATACAGTGATATTCTGGCGGGCGAGCGGTTGGCGCGAACCTATGCCGAGATGTTCAACGGACGTCAAGCGCTTAATATCGGCCTTGATCAGCTGGGGTACAAGCCCGATATCCTGGATGTCTCAGTCAGTCCCCAACGTGACACAACGCTACTTTCCGTGATAGTTGAAAGCAGCAACCCCGAGGCGGCTGCCTTTTTGGCCAATACCTTGCCCGATGTGGTAGCTGAGCAGCAGCGTACCCGTCAGGCTGCACGATACGCCACCACAAAAGCCAGCCTGACTGAGGAGCTTAACTCGCTCGCGTCGGATATCGGAGCAGAGCGTGAGGCGATCGCGCGCCTGAGTGCGACGGCTGGGGAAGACGATGCAGAGGTATCGCGTCGGAACGCGGGCCTTGGGTTGCAGCAGACGACCTACGAGACACTCCTCCAAAACCTTGCAGCGATCCGCCTGGCTGAAGCGCAGGAATTGGATGTTCTCTCGCTGGTAGAGCCCGCTGCGGTTCCTACCGTACCGATCCGCCCGCGCGTTCCGCTTAACACCCTGCTCGCCGCCCTCGTCGGGGCGATGATTGGTCTGGGCACCGGCTTCCTCATCGAATATCTCGATGACACCGTGAAAGCCTCATCGGATTTTGCCCACCTTTTTGGGATGGGCCCGTTGGCCTTCATCGGACGGATCGAGGAGGAGGGGGAACGGGTGCTCGTGTCGGCGCTCGACAACCGAGCACCGATGGCCGAGGCGTACCGCATGCTCCGCACAAATATTCGTTTTGCGGCGGTGGATGGCCCTCTCAAAACCCTGTTGGTGACGAGCCCTGGCCCTGGCGAGGGGAAGTCTACCACCTCGGCGAATCTGGCGGTGGTTCTGGCACAGGCGGGCCACCATACGATCCTGGTGGACGCCGACCTGCGCCGTCCCACCCAGCACCGCATCTTCAATGTTTCCAATCAGAAGGGACTCACCACCGCACTCGTTGAGCGCTCCACGACTGGTAAAAGAGTTCTTGCAAGCCTCGGAGATTGAGGGACTTAGCATCCTGCCCACAGGTCCCCTCCCCCCAACCCATCGGAACTGCTTGGCTCGCAACGCATGCGCGACCTGCTGGGCGAGTTGGAGAGCGAGGCCGACTATGTGATTCTGGACAGTCCCCCCATCCTTGCAGTCTCCGATAGCTCCCTGTTGGCCTCCTCCGCAAGCGGTGTGCTCCTGGTAATGCGCGCCAATAGCACCTCTGTGGAAGCGGCGAAGCGAGCGCTCGAACAGCTGGAAGGCGCGCAGGCAAAAGTCATCGGTACCGTGCTGAATGACGTGCAGAGTGGACGCGAGGGCTACTATTATTATTATTACTACCATCAGTACTACACGTCGTCCGAGGAGTCTCAGGATTCGTCCGGTCCGGGCGGTCCTTCAGGCCCCTCTGCTACGTCGCGCCCGCGAAAGAATGCCAAGCCTGCTTCCGTGGCTTCCAAGATCCAACTCCTCCTGCTGAGCGTCATGCCGAAACGGGGGTAGCCCGCAATACGACCCGCGCCCCACGAGGGCAAAGACAACTGAACCTTCTCATTCTACGCTCTGAAGCAGTGTGGCTTCTTTGATATAGCACCTATTCTTTCTGTCTAAAGGTGTGTAACAATTGAAACCTCTGAGACGCTGTCAGCGTTGACAGTTGCTTGACTCTTCTGATTTCCCCTTTTTCGAAGCACCCTCTTTTGGTCTTTGTGGGCTGCACCTTCTCTGCGACATCCCCACCTCCCCTTTCATCATTCAACTTTCTGTATATTTGGCGGGATTTTATCCCTCTTTGTTCGAGTTGCCTTGGGGCTACCCGATGCAAGACCTCTTTTGTGGGTGTGTCGAGAGCAAGTAGTGCCTTAGCAAATAACCCTTATATCAACCTCTACTCTGGAAAGTAACCAATATGAAAAATTCATTGCTTGAGAAATTTCAAACGCGGAATGCAACGGTGGCGGTCATCGGCCTTGGCTATGTGGGCTTGCCCCTGGCTGTTGTATTCGCCAAAGCGGGCTACCGCGTCATCGGTATCGATGTAGACCCGCGCAAGGTGGACGCGGTGAATCGTGGGGAGTCGTATATCGAGGATATCCCCTCCGCTACGTTGGCTCAACTGATCCACTCCGAGGCGCTTGAATCGTCTAGTGGGGTCCAGGGACAAGCTGCTGGACAGCGCACTCGCGACGGCTACCCGTCGGCTGGCGGTCAGCTTAGCGCCACCACTGACTTTTCCGCCCTCGCGGGGTGCGACGCGGTGTCCATCTGCGTGCCCACCCCGCTCAGCAAGACCGGCGATCCCGATATTTCCTACATCGTGAATGTGAGTGATCAGGTAGCCCGCTACCTGCATAGCGGGATGCTCATCGTGCTGGAAAGCACCACCTACCCCGGCACGACTACGGAGATTGTTCTGCCACGCCTGACCGAGAACGGAGCGAGTCTCACGGTGGGCGAGGAGTTCTTCCTCTGCTTCTCACCGGAGCGGGTGGATCCTGGGCGCACCGACTGGACGACGGTCAACACCCCGAAGGTCATGGGGGGGGTGACCACGGCCTGCCTGGAGGTGGGTCGTGCCCTGTACGAGTCGGCGATTGAGCGGGTCGTGCCGATCTCTTCCACAGAAGCGGCGGAGATGGTGAAACTGCTGGAAAACACCTTCCGCGCGGTCAACATCGGCCTCGTGAACGAGGTCCTGCTGATGTGCGACAAGCTGGGGCTGGATGCCTGGGAGGTGATCGAGGCGGCGGCTACCAAACCCTTTGGCTTCATGAAATTCACCCCTGGGCCGGGTCTAGGGGGGCACTGTATCCCCATCGACCCACTCTACCTCTCGTGGAAGCTCAAGACGCTGGATTACAACGCGCGCTTCATCGAGCTCGCCAGCGAGGTCAACACCCAAATGCCCCGCTACTGGGTGCAGAAGGTGCAGGACACCCTCAACGATGTCGGCAAACCGGTCAAGGGCAGCAAGATATTGGTACTCGGCGTAGCCTACAAGAAAGATGTAAGCGACCTGCGCGAGTCTCCGGCTCTCGATATCATCCACCTGCTTGAGGAGAAGGGAGCGCGCGTTCGTTACCACGATCCATACGTGCCCACCCTCCACCATGAGGGCATGGAGTTGGTCTGTGTAGACTCCCTGGAAGAGGCTATGGCAGAGGCGGAGTGTATAGTGGTGGCAACGGATCACTCAGTTTATGAGTGGGGGCAGGTTCAGGCCCAGGCGAAGGTTTTGGTGGATGCGCGCGGGGTGGTAGAGCACAATTCAAATCGAACTGCGAAATAGCTAGAGCTTCGTAGAATGCTACAGGTAAACCAGTTGTGTCTGAGCAGCATCCCTTTTGGGCCAACCGATCAGAGCTAAGACTATCCTATGAGAAGGGGCTACGCCGTTCCTGGATGTTGTGCCATGTGGTAGCTTTGCTGCTTATCATCCTTGCCATCTACACTCGTTGGCCGACGTTCGAGCGCAACTATGTTCTCGTCAGTCGTATTTCTGCGCTATTAGATACGACCTATACAAAAGACCTTATTGGGTTGAGCTTCCTGCAAGCACGTCAGTCCACAGTTTTGCCCCCCTGCACGACTATAGTATTCAGTGCACCGCAATGTACCCGAACCTTAATGGCAAGTGTAGATGCGGGAGCAACACTCGATACCATTAAAGTCCCTCTCGATGCATTGAATGACCATCCAGCAGAGCTTTCAATCATTGCTTCCTATGCGGGCGAGGTATGGTACCGAAGTGGGCGCAAGGATGAAGCATTAACTGTATGGCTTAGTTGGCTTGGCCCATTACAGAGGATCGATATAGCTAGCAGGTTGTTCAATGCGGGAAATAAGGATGACGCGCTCATTCTGATAAATTCTCTTGATCCGAAGGTTCGAATTGAGTCAGGGGTTCGACGAGGCGCATTAATACGCATCCTAATTCCATCGGCGCAGTCAAGTTCTAAGAACCAAGACCATAATGAAGCTGAAAACTATTGGAGACGAGCCACTTTGCAGTATCCAGAGCGTGCTGGCTATTACTTCAATCTAGCTGTCGCCTTGCAAAGCCAAGACAAGTTTGAAGAGGCTCTTATACCTCTAAGAGAGGCCGTACAACTGCAACCCACCAATGCCTCTTATCAACTTCGTCTATCATTGGCGCTTGAAAAGTTGGAAAATCATCTAGAGTCCAAACAAGTTGCTCAAAGAGTGTTGGTTCTTGATCCTAAGAATCAGACAGCAAGAAGAATTTTAGAACAAGAACTTGAACCTTAAACACCCATTAAGAGAATGTGTTAACCAAATGCAGCTATCTAGCATCATGTATAACACAAATGATACCATTCACACCTGTTACACACGCTATAACTGCTTAGCTACTGTACTCTGTAAAGGCAACTAATGATTAAATCCAATATAGCATCGCAGCATTCGCCCCAAACGTTTTGGCTCACCTTTTTTAGCGCAGGGATTGCTATGGTGGCCGGTGTTAGTATTCAGTATGATATAACAATTTTGATACTGATGGTAGGGTTCGTGACTCTTAGCCTATTAATGATTCTAAAGCAATTATTGATATTCCTAAATAGCTCTGACACGGATTGGGTCCTTGGTAGCGCTGAACTGGTGGTTCCTTCGGTATTATGGGTTCTTTTTGGACTAGGTGGTGTTATAAGCTTCTTTCTGCCCGAAGTAGTTAAAGCATTTGGCACGACCTACGAAATGGCAACCGTCCTTTTGACCGCACTGTACGTGAGCATAGGAGCCCTGTGTTATTTAGGAGGGTTTCGATGGATCTTTGGGCACACTCCCCTACAGTCATATGGACGCACTGCGATCTCCCAAAAAGGATTCAGATATTTTCTAGGATTATTACTCGCCTTTGATTGGTATGTCCGTTTTGATCAAATTCGCGGTGGGATATATTTTGAGTGGCTTACCAATTATTCTGACACAACACAGGCAGCACTACGGACAACCAATACGCTCTACCAATTCCATAACACCATTTCACCAATTGTGCTGCCTCTATTAATGTATGCAATTGTTGTGTTCTCCAAGAAATGGTCGTATGGAACAATCTTGATAGCCCAAGCAACCTTAGTCTCTCTACAAGGTCAACGTCGCGATGTTGTACTTGTCGCTTTCATGATTCTGTTGTCTTATTTCGCAATTAGAAGATTCCAGCCCAATCGCAAAATAGTGCTTATTTCTAGTATTTCTGCTTTAGCATTCTTTAGTTATATAGGTCCTGCAATGCAAGATGCGCGTCTAATGATGAGATACGATGCGAGAACCCTTGTAGCAAGCCCTGACCGAATTTTAGGACGTTATGTATTTGAATACCTGCCACAAACGCTCAGCTTGGGAGGTAGATGGGAAAGCTATCTCTCCAATCTAGACTCACAACTAGATAAAAATAGCAGTCTCGCCTTTAGAACAGGGGCTTATATGAGTTATGCAGCAAGTATTCATCAGTCAATGATTGATGGCCGAGTAGGGCCCAATCTTGACCATCTAGGAACAGCAGTCTCGCTCATAATACCTCGGATCTTTTTTCCTAACAAGCAAAGTGTTGATGCTAACGATCTTGTCTATGCACACTTTGGTTTTGGTAGATTAGGAGATGATGCTACAGGGAGTCCAGTAGCTGATATATTTAGCTACTTACATTTGCCAGGAATCATTGTTCTCTTTCTTATTATTGGTGGTGGATTTGGTTTTGTTGCAAGACATCTAAGGCACAACTATGGGCAATTCGGCGACATGATTATGCTTGGCTTTTTGCCCTCTGCTCTTCCAACAGGTGATGCATTTGGCGCTTATTTGGCAGGCTTGCGTAATGTTTTTATTTTTCTCGTGCTGATGGCATCGTTTATGAAATGGTATTCGCTATTTTTCAGACAACACCCGAATTCGTCGGTGGAGCAAACCACAAAGTCTTCTGAACTCCCATCAAGAACTGCAAGAAAGCACTCTTTATTCCATAGCTCAGAAGGGGACTAAATGGCACATTGGCATCATCGACTACTCCTTGCTTTAAGCATAGAACCCATAGCTTATCGCTTAGCACAAGCTTATTATGAAACAAGTCTCTACTTAGAAGAGGCCGCAAAGCAAAGAGACCCAATAATTGTCTATCAAATGGGCAAAGTAGGTTCTAGTTCACTCTACGCAACTCTGAAATCAGTTGTGCCAGATAGAATGATCTATCATGTTCACAACCTGACAAATGAGGGTATCGAAGCGATTAACTACCGCAGTACCTCACGTATGCGAGCATTTCCAGGGCCAGGCTACTGGCAGGCAAGGCACTTATATCGCAAGATAACGGCACGGTCCAATCAACAACGGTGGCACCTAATTACTTTAACAAGAGATCCAGTAGCTAGGAATCTGTCAGGGTTCTTTCAATCTCTACCACTTTGGTCTACTACTGCATCGCGCCGTTTCTCGAATGGCGAACGACAGTCGCTATTTGAGGAGTTATTGGATATTTTTCTACAACAGTATCCACATGATTACGCGCACAGATGGTTTGACTTCGAACTAAAAAAGGTTTTTGATATCGATATCTATGAGAGCACATTTCATAAAGACTCTGGCTACAACATATACAATGGCGCGAATGCAAGTACTTCTATGTATTAGACTCGACAACCTTTCAGCATGTTATCGCAAGGCACTTACAGCATTTCTTGACAAAGACATGAGCGATGTGACTATGGTCCGTGCAAACGATGCTAGCGATAAAGAGTACAACACTCTGTACAGCACATTTCTGAAATGGTTAGTTCTTCCAGAGGCTTATCTAAAGGAACAATATAGCACCCGCTATGCCCGTTACTTTTACAGCGAAATAGAATTAACTCAATTTCATCAGAAATGGCTAAAAGACGAACATGCCCTCAGATAACTTACAAGTTGAAAAGAAGAATGAGCGTAAACAATCGGCTTCAACGCGCTCTATTCTGGCTCTTTCTTGGCAATCTATAGGTTATGGAATAGGAATATTTGGCCGTCAACTAGTCATCTATCTTACGTTACCAATCTTCACAAACCATATGCCGCAGGCTGAATTTGGTCTAGTTTCTATTGCCGTAGCGGGAATGAGCTTTGTAAATACCCTAACTAATGCTGGGCTTCCAGCAGCAACATATCGCTTCTATCATGATAGCGATGATGCTACAAACCAGCATTTAACTCTAGGTTCTACACTATGGATGTTTACTTTGTTTGCTGCAATACCCGCTCTGATAATCATTCTGTTTGCGGATCCTATTGCCCAGTCATTTTTGGGTAGCGCAGATTACTCTTCTTGGTTATTCGTATTGCCGCGCTCTTGATTGTAGCAGACACTCTCCTCAACTATGGCTATATCTTGTTGCGGATCCAGATTCGCCCTCTAGCTACTAGTTTGAGCAATGTACTAGTTGTTGCTATCCAGATGGGCAGCGCGCTGATATTAGTGTATTTCTACAACCTGGGTGCTACTGGTTACCTAGGGGGTCTCTTGTTGGGAGAGGTAGTGGGGCTGCTACTGCTAGGCTTCCTCACGCGCAGCATTATTTCGCTTCAAGTCTCCAAGAATAGCATGGCAACACTGTTGCGCTATGGTTTACCCTTACTGCCTGCTGCGCTTTCCATGTGGGCCCTTCGCCTAGCTGATCGCGCTCTGATTGGCGCCTATACCGGATTGGAACAGTTAGCAATCTATGAGATTGGCTACAAAATGGGGTTGCTTGTCTCCCTCGCCATCGCCCCCTTTAGTGCAGCATGGCCCCCATTTGCCTTCAGCGTCATGCGTAAGCCTAATGCACAAAATATTTATCGTGATGCATTGACCTATTTAGTAATTCTCTCTCTGTTTGTTGCCTTAGGAATCATGGCGTTTAAAACCGTGATCTTAGACTTGTTAGCGCCAACCAGTTATGGTCCGGCCCTAAAAGTTGTAGGATGGGTAATCATGGCTCAGGTGTTTGCGGCAGGATATCTAGTTCTCTCAATTGGCCCCAAAATCTCCAAAAGAACAGGTGACCTTACTATCGTCGCTGTAATAGCTGCCGTGGTCAATCTACTACTTAATTTGGTTTGGATACCGAGAATGGGAATCCAGGGGGCCGCCATTGCTACAACCATCGGTTATGGACTGTTAGCAGTCGGGAGCTACATTATCGGGCAGCGCTCTTACTCATTTCCACTAGATTGGAGACGTTTGTATAAGATTGGTTTGGCTGCTGGCATCAGTTATTTGTTGATCATTGCATTAGAGCAGTTAGGTATATCTAATTGGATAGACTATATAAAAATGGGTCTCGCCTGGTTGTCGTTTCCATCCCTCTGTCTGCTATTTAGGGTTGTAACAATCACCCAGATACTCACATTGTGGGGTTCGATTAGTGAAAGTTTTCTGTCTCGTATGTCGCGAGACCCCTCAATATCTGTTCAAGCATCATCAAATCGACCCTGAATAAGACACCTCCCCAATTATGAGAATTCACGTACTCTCTTCCGGACTAAGAACAAAGTTAGGACTCGCCCTTGGTTATCTACCTCAAAGGCGAGCCGATGACACTTTCATCATTGCGCATCCGCGGTCAGGAAGCACATGGCTTCGGACGATGTTGGTCAATACTTTGGAGCCAGACGCAAATAGTAATCCCGATGTTTTCAATAAACTTATTCCTGCCGCTTCGTTCCAAACTTTTCGCGCCGTGCAGGAGTTACCATCACCAAGAATTCTAACGAGCCACTCGTCGTACCTTCCTGGCCTCCCTAAGGTCATCTACATTGTTCGAGATGGTCGTGATGCACTTGTCTCTTATTACCATTACCTAAATCATCGCAAGTCCAAACTAAGCAACTCCCATGTAGTTGCAGACGAGATAGACTTTTCCACATTTTTCAGTCGTTACTATCAAGGTGCATACCGACATATTTGGCATCAACATGTGGAATCCTGGCTTACCTCAGGCAAAATGGCTCTTGGAGAACGTATGATGGTTGTACGATTCGAGGAGATGAAAGCTGATCCACATAAATATGTGGATCAGATAGTTCGAATTTGCTGGAATCCCTGCTGATTCTGATCGCATTGCAAATGCCATTCGGGTGGCGGGCCTGAAAAATGTGCGCGAAGTGGAGAAGCAACGTTGGCAGGCCAAAGGGTTGGGGACGCCTGATCAGACGACTAGCTTCTATCGAAGCGGCAAGAGCAAGAATTGGGAGGAAATTTTCACTCCAGAGTTGGCCGCGCCGATTTCTAGAGCATTCCTCCAAGGCCATGCGACTCGCGGGTTATCAAAAGTAGAATGCATCTACGGAGACTAGTTCCTTGAGAGTATTTGTTGTGGGCATGCCTGGCGCAGGCAACTTGGGTGACGATCTCATCTCAGTGATGTTAGCCGATCATATCGGTAGGCGTTGGCCCCAGGCCGAGGTTGGTATACTGAGTTCAGGGCAGCCTATTCCTCTGGATTATCCCAAGACAATTCGACCATCCATTCTCCCCATGCGCCGCAGACGCTCCTGGCAAGAATTTGTGGGGCGCATGCAAGCTATCAACAACTTTGTGAGCGAGGCCGATCTCATCTTGATCGGAGGCGGTGGGCTCTTTCAGGATAGCCATTCTCGCTTTACGGTTCACAAGTGGCTGCGAGACACGCTAGGGACTGGTTTGCATCGGATACCGGCAGCGGCTGTTGGCGTCGGGTTTGGCCCTTTCAATAAGCAGTTCTCACTATGGTATTTAAAGAAGGCCCTGGCCAGGCTATCGACTATCCAGGTTCGGGATGATGAGTCGGCCGATATTGTCACGTCCTTAGGCTATTCGGCGTCCATCTCTCCTGATATCGTATCGGGCACAAGCTTGGATGAGACTCCTTTCCGTCGACAACTTGGTTCCTCGCCTGACCCTGCCTTGGGCTGTTCAATCCGTCCCTGGTCTGGCTTAGAGTTCGATGCGCTCGTCAATCTGATCTGTACGACTGCTCGGAAAGATGGCCTTTCGGTCAGACTATTCGTTTTTGAGCACGCTGAGCCTTACAACACCTCTGAAAATGACTATGCATTGCGGCTACAGAGCGCCCTGAGGGACAAACAAGTTCGCGCGGATGTTTTTTGCTATAGCAAGTCACCACTCGATGAGTTTGCAGAAGCGTTTAGTAGCGTCACAAAGGCCATAGCGGTGCGCTTCCATGCCAATATTCTTTGGCAAAAGTTGGGTATCCCCGTGTTGCCAATCTCTTATGCACCAAAAGTGACACGCTTGTACAAGGAGCAAGGGGCAAAGGCTGTCTCGGTTACAGAGATCGATCAATCTTCTGGACCGGACATGTTTCAGGAAATTGCTCTATCGGTACCTTACTCGTTGCCGCCTGAAACGGAGCTACTGAGTGAGGCGACTTATAATCCGGCTGCTTTGTATCTCCTTGGCCGCAGCACATCGGCTGTGGAGACAGGCTATGGACTTACTCAAAGTCTCGCCCTGCGGGCAAAGCAAATAGACAAGCTGTCGCCTTAGTTCGCGACTCATCTCGTCTAGACAAGGACTTTTAATGGCAGTTCGGCGTATCGCGATTGTTGTACCCGGTTTGGCCACTTCTGGAGGTGTTCCAGCGGTAGCGGCCTTCCTGTATAGAGCGCTATTGAACTCTAGTTCCTACGAACCTCACCTGATCTCACTGCCAATGTCGCCTCGGGACAACAGCAGTGTTCGTTTTCTAGCGCCCACCAGTTGGTTGCAGGGTCCAGAGGTTAAAGAGAGCACATGGAACGGATGGCCCTACCGACATGTCGGTGCCGTCGGAGCAGAATTCGAGTTTCAACGGTACCAACCTCGGCGGCAGCTCACCGAAATATTATCCGATTACGATCTGATACAGGTTGTGGCGGGTGCGCCTGCCTGGGCCTATCCGACGCGGGAGATAACGAAACCAGTTTGCCTTCAGGTCGCAACGCTGATCCAGGTAGAGCGAGAAGCGTTCATGCGCGAGGCAAGCGGAGGACGACGTTTGTTATCTAGCGCCATGAACCGAATCGTCAATCGCTTTGAAGACAAAGCACTCGAGCATCTCGAAACTGTATTCGTTGAAAACCAGTGGATGTACGATCATCTATGCCAGCGACTCGGTCCCTCACGAGTCGTTTTTGCGCCACCCGGTGTAGACACGGAGCAATTCTCACCGGGGCAATATTGCCCCGAGAGCTATATCCTGGCGGTAGGTCGTCTTGGGGATCCGCGCAAGAACATTTCATTGCTGTTTAGAGCTTATCACCGTCTGCGGCAACTTTTGCCATCCGCGCCACAGTTGATTTTGGCTGGTAAGACTATGCCCGACTCGACTACCTGGCAACTGGCTGAGTCGCTCGGAATCGCCGAGCATATCAAGACATTTAAAGATGTGGATGCACAACAATTGGTGGGGCTCTACCGGAACGCCTCCGTGTTTGTGCTTTCCTCAGACGAAGAGGGGTTGGGTATTGTCATCCTGGAGGCAATGGCAAGCGGACTCCCGGTGGTGGCAACCCGCTGCGGAGGGCCAGAAACCGCAGTCAAGGATGGGGAGACGGGGTTCCTTGTACCGAAGGATGATCCGGACGCGTTGGCCGGACGAATGGAACAGCTTTTGAGGGATCCTGTCCACGCGGAGCATCTGGGCCAGGCAGGGAGAAGGAGGGCCGAGCAAGAATTCTCGATCGCGGCCGCTGCCAGGAAGTTCTTGGAGCGATACGATGAACTCTTATCCTGACAGCACCATGAAATAGATCCGCTTCAGAGAGCCAGGCAAGTGGTCATAAGCACTTGGGTATCGATGCCTCAAATATACGTGCTGGGGGGGGTGTAACCCATTTAGTAGAGTTACTCCGGGCGGCGAAACCGCAAGAGCACGGCTTTGATCAGGTAACCCTATGGGCTGGAGCGAAGACGTTACGACAAGTGGAAGATCGCCCCTGGTTAGATAAAGTGCATGATCCGCTTCTTGATAAATCACTGCCCATACGGATTGTGTGGCAAAAATTTATGCTGGATCGACTGGCACGACAGGCAGGCTGCAACCTATTGTTCGTTCCAGGGGGGACATACAGCGGTACTTTTCGGCCATTCGTGACCATGTCTCGCAACTTGCTACCCTTTGACCAGAAGGAAGCGAGACGCTATGGTCTGTCATGGATGTTCTTCAAGCTTCAGCTGCTACGCCGAACGCAAGCTATGTCGATGAAACGGGCAGATGGTGTAATCTTCCTGACCGAGCACGCACGCCGTGTCGTCATGGAGGCACTGAAGCAGATCGGTGGCCAATCCACGGTCATTCCTCATGGGGTCAATCAGATGTTTGATTGTGCCCCAAGAGTTCAGCAGCCACTGGAAGCGTACTCACACGACAATCCATTCCGCTTTCTCTACGTCTCCATCGTGACGGTCTACAAGCATCAGTGGCATATCGCCGAAGCCGTCGCCCGCCTCAGAGCAAAAGGAATGCCGGTACAGTTGGAATTGGTGGGATCGGCCTATGGTCCTGCACTGGACCGTCTCAAAGCAACTTTGGACAAATTGGATCCGGAGGGCGAGTTTCTACATTACCGAGGCCCTGTCCCTCATCGCGAGTTAGCGCAAGAATACCAACGCGCAGATGCGTTCTTGTTCGCCTCAACGTGTGAGACCTTCGGGCAGATCGTGACGGAGGCCATGGGAGCAGGTTTGCCTATTGCTTCCTCAGATACAGGGACGATGCGCGAACTTTTGGGCGAGAATGCCCTTTATTTTGATCCAGAACAGCCCGAACAAATCGCAAAAACTCTTGAAAAGATGTTGCAGGAGCCCACTCTACGCACTCAGATAGCCCAGAGAGCGCACAGCGATGTTCAATGCCTCACCTGGGAGCGCTGTGCAAATGAGACATTTAGCTTTATTACAAAAGTGGCGCAAGAGTGGTCGTCCCACCATCTTAACGGCTAGAAAGAAGCAATAGTGTATGTTCAAGGATAAAACCCTCCTCATTACTGGTGGGACCGGTACGTTTGGAAATGCCGTTCTACGACGATTCCTACAAACTGATATAGCAGAAATACGTGTCTTTAGCCGAGATGAAAAAAAGCAACACGACATGCGATTGGAATACAACAATCGTAAGCTCAAGTTCTACATCGGAGACGTACGTCGGCGGGAAAGCTTACATGATGCTATGACAGGCGTAGATTATGTATTTCACGCGGCAGCACTTAAGCAGGTACCGTCGTGCGAGTTCTACCCGATGGAAGCTTTACAGACCAACGCCATTGGTACCGAGAATGTAATGAACGCAGCCATTGCTGCGGGCGTCACGAGTGTAGTCGTACTAAGCACCGACAAGGCTGCCTACCCTATTAACGCAATGGGGATTTCCAAGGCAATGATGGAGAAGCTTGCCGTTGCAAAATCGCGTGTTGCAGCGGACCGAGGCTGCACTATCTGCATTACGCGTTATGGCAACGTCATGGCTTCCCGAGGGTCGGTGATCCCTCTCTTCATTGATCAACTCAAAGCTGGCAAACCGATTACAGTAACGGATCCGGAAATGACCCGCTTTATGATGAGCATCGAGGATGCGGTAGATCTGGTGCTATATGCCTTCGTGCAGGGACAAGCCGGTGATCTCTTCGTGCAAAAGGCACCGGCTGCCACTATTGCAACTCTTGCCAAGGCGTTGAAGACGCTCTTCCTCGTCGAGGATAATCCCATACGTGTCATTGGTACCCGGCATGGCGAAAAAGCTTACGAGACCCTCCTCACACGCGAGGAGATGCTAAGGGCTGAGGATCAGGAGGGCGACTATCGGGTTCCAGCGGATAATCGACGATCTTAATTATGATGCCTTCTTCTCCGAAGGAGATGCAAGTCTGTCAGAGCTACAAGATTACAACTCTCACAACACATATCGTTTGAGTCTGGATGAGATGGCAGAGGTTTTACTGAAGCTAGACTTCATTAAACATGAATTGACACAGCTAAAGCAGGTTATATAACCATGAAGATACTCGTTACCGGTGCGGAAGGTTTCATTGGACGGAACTTGATCGCCCATCTCAAACAGACCACGGTGCACCAGGTCTATGAGATTGGACGAAAGAGTAGCCCATCAGACCTTCAGCAAGCCCTCATGGAGGCGGATTTCGTTTTCCATTTGGCAGGCGTCAACCGTCCGAAACTGGAGGAAGAGTTCCATACTGGCAATGTGGAATTGACCGCACAACTCTGTGGCTATCTGGCTCAGATGGAGCGAGCGGTGCCTATAGTCTTCTCCTCGTCAACCCAAGCAACACTTGACAACCCATATGGTCGTAGCAAACGGCAAGCGGAGCAAGTATTGACGAATTATGCCGAAACGAGTGGGCAGCCAGTTGTTATCTATCGCCTGACAAATGTCTTCGGCAAATGGTGCCGCCCTAATTATAACTCAGTGGTAGCCACCTTTTGTCACAATGTTGCACGTGATCTCCCATCACTGATCTCCAATCGCGATAGCGTGGTAGAATTGGTTCATGTTGACGACGTGGTCAGTGCCTTCGTGTCAGAGCTTGATGGTCCAAACGAATCAGGCGTGCACTATCACGAGGCAGCGCCGCACCACAAAGCGACTCTTGGGGGAGCTCGCAGATCTCCTGATAGCCTTCAAGGAGATGCGGCAAAGCCTCATCGTGCCCCCCCTTAACAACCCTTTCACACACCGCCTCTACAGTACGTATCTAAGCTATCTGGAGGCAGACAACTTTGCCTATTCTCTCCAAAAGCGCAGCGACCCTCGCGGCTCTCTAGCAGAGTTCGTCAAATCAGAGTCGTTTGGGCAAATCTTTCGTCTCCCGTACAAAGCCGGGAATTACACGGGGTAACCATTACCATCATATCAAGACTGAAAAGTTTCTGGTGCTGGAGGGTGAAGCCATCGTACGATTCCGGCACATAGAGGACGAAAACGATATCATCGAATACCCTGTTCACGGAGAGGAGTACAAAGTCGTGGACATTCCTCCCGGTTATACACATTCGATAGAGAATATTGGCACCAACGAGTCGTCACGTTGTTTTGGGCGAGCCAGATTTTTCGACCCCACTCAACCGGATACAGCCTACCTGGATGTCCTCTCGCAATAATGTGGTGCTCCTCCTCGCGCGACGGCACCGACCGCATGTTCACGACGCAATACGACCCAAGTCAACTGCCCTATACACATAGGGTTTATCTAAAGTAGAGGTCTACCCTATCCATGAAGGTCGCTACAATTGTTGGGACGCGCCCCGAGATCATTCGCCTTTCCAGAACCATGGCGGCCCTTGATCGCTACACCGATCATGTGCTTATCCATACTGGCCAGAATTACGATTATGAGCTCAATCAAATCTTCTTTGACGACTTAGATAATCCTAAAACGTACTTTTTTCTGGAAGCGGCTGGAAACACGGCAGCGGAGACGATTGGCTTGGTGATTGCCCGCTCCGATGCTGTCCTTCGGGAAGAGCGGCCCGATGAATGACTCATTCTCGGCGACACCAACAGCTGCCTGGCGGCGATGGCCGCCAAACGACGCAAGATCCCGATCTTTCACATGGAGGCTGGCAACCGCTGCTTCGACCAGCGTGTGCCCGAGGAGATCAACCGACGGATTGTCGACCACATGAGCGACATAAACATCCCGTACTCGCAGACATCGCCGCGAGTACCTGCTACGAGAGTGGCTAGCGCCGGATCGAGAAATCAAACCGGTAGCCCGATGTACGAGGTGATCCAGCACACCCAAGATTGAGAGATCGGACGTAATCTCCCGGCGTGACCCGGAGAAGATTCTTACGTCGTTAGTGCCACCGCGAAGAGAACGTCGACAACCCGAAACCGTTTGCCGAGCTAATGGACGTCCTCACCCAACTCACCTCAGGCGGCAACCGAGTGATCATTTCGACGCACCCACGTACCCGAAAGCGGATCGAGGCGCAAGAAGTTGTACGCCGAACGAGGTAGAACCTGAAGCCGTTCGGGTACTCCGACTATATGCAGCTGCAAATGAACGCCAATGTCGTCCTGTCGGACAGCGGTACGATAACAGAAGAGAGCTGCATCCTAAACTTCCCAGCGCTCAACATCCGCGAGGCACATGAGCGTCCTGAAGGCATGGAAGAGGCAGCAGTAATGATGGTAGGTCTAGAATGGCAACGCATTCGCGAGGCTCTATCAATAGTTGGAGAGCCAGACGGTAAGAAACGCCTACTTAATATCGTTAATGATTACAACGTCCGAAATGTCTCCGAGAAAGTTGCCCGAATTATTATCAGCTACACCGATTACGTCAATCGTGTTGTTTGGCATAACTAGGGATACTACTCCCTTCCAAGGATGAAATCCGAGAATTTTTCTCTGAAGCCAAGCTTTAGAACTTCTGGGATTTGTTAGTTGGAGGGGAGCAAATAGAATTTTTCAACATAGACAGAAGAACTAATGCGAATTCTGCTACTTTCCCAATTCTTCTGGCCAGAGATGCGCACGGCCCCTACCAATTTAGCTTCAATGGCTGCCGACTTAGCAGAAAGAGGCCATGATGTGAGAGTCATTACGGGGTTTCCTAATCATCCTTTAGGTCAGATATATGATGGATATCATCAGGCTCGGCAATGAATATCAGGTACAAAAAAGTACCGATCTTGCGATTGCCTCTTTACCCCAATCATAGCACCTCCATCGCTCGCAGAGTGCTGAACTTCTCTTCTTTTGCTCTATCCTCTTCGGCGTTAGGACCCGTCTTAAACCGGAATTTTAAACCAGATGTTATTTTTACCTATTTTGCACCTCTTCACTGGATGGGTGGCAAAGTGGTACAGTATTATTTTCGGGGTGCCTATTGTGTACTGGATCACCGATTTGTGGCCGGAGAATCTTTTGGCTACCGGAACCAAAATACCTCAAAAAGTGTTTCAGATGTTGCGGGTAATGGAAAATCGTACCCAAAGCAGGCAGATCGCATATGTATGTTGATTCTCCAGGTTTTCGCACAAAACTGCTCGAAAAAGGCGTGGATGAGAAAATCGAGGTGGTTATAGAGTGGGCCGAAGAAGACATCTTTTTTCCTGTTGCATACGATGAGGGATTAGCCACCGAGCATGAGCTCAATGGAAAGTTCAACATCATCTATGGAGGAAACTTCGGTACAGTTCAATCTTTAGATACTGTCCTACGAGCAGCAGATCAGTTGCGTGATCTAGCTAACGTGCAATTTGTATTTATCGGAGATGGCAATGAGGAAGCACAACTAAAAGATTTAGCGCTATCACTCGCTTTACCTAATGTGCGTTTCGTTCCTAGACAACCAATGGAGGAGATTCACCGGTTTTTCGCCTTGGCAGATGTGAATGAGTGCACCTGGAAGATAAACCCATCGACTGACAGTTGCCTTCCAAGGTTCTAGCCTACATGGCATGTGGACGCCCTATTCTCTGTGCAATATCTGGCTCTGCCGAGCAGATTGTACTTGAAGGGGGTGCTGGACTTTCGTGCCGCTCCGAAGACCCCACCGCTATGGCACAATTGGTACGTCAATTTGTCGCAATGGATCGAACAGAACGTGAAGCCATGGGCGTGAGTGCCGAGAGATCCTACCTGCAAAAGTATGCTGCTCCTTCCAAGTAGCACGCATTGAAACCATTCTTCGCTCCGTCGCACGGTCTTAGACAATTCCTCAACAACAGCACAACAGCAGGCCTATAAATTTATTTTATCGTCTGTTGGCAGCGAGTATACCCTTCACCTATGTAATAATCCAATCACCAACCTGTCATTATTATCGGCGCAGGACGATCGGGCACCAATATTCTCCGGGGATGTGCTATCAGATTTCCCCATT
>CAWJTI010000004.1:0-32430 GCA_963845765.1 uncultured Chloroflexia bacterium | reverse complement strand
GACGATTGCTCGATCCCGCGCCTGGCGCTGCCGCACAAGTTTCGCGGCGAGTTGCACTGCAACGAGGTGATGCTGCTGCCCTACTACATCGCCGCGATGAATATCGAGCATCTGTTTTGGGAGCTGACGGGGCAGTATGAGCCCTTCGACGGCATTTGTTTGGTGGACACCTTCGAGTTGGCGGAGGGCAGGCAGATGTCGCTCTTTCGTGCCGGAAAACACGGAGCGCGTGCTCCAGCAGCAGGCGCAAAACATCTTCGTGATTCTCGGCAACCCGCCCTACAACGCGTGGCAGGTGAACGAGAATGACAACAACCGCAACCGCCAGTACCGCGTGCTGGACGGGCGCGTGGCGGAGACGTACAGCGCCGACTCGCGCGCGACCAACAAAAATGCGCTGTCCGATCCCTACGTCAAAGCGTTCCGCTGGGCCTCCGACCGCATCGGGGAGGAGGGGGTCGTCGCCTTTGTGACGAACAGCGGGTTTGTGGATGGGATCGCCTTTGACGGGATGCGCCAGCACTTGGAAGAGGACTTCGATGCGATCTACTTGCTCGACCTGGGCGGCAACGTTCGCAAGAACCCGAAACTGTCCGGCACGACGCACAACGTTTTTGGGATTCAGGTTGGCGTGAGCATCATGTTTTTGGTGCGGACAGGGAAAAAGGCAGAGGGCGAGGCGGCGACGATTTGGTACGCGCGCACCGATGAAGACGCGCGCAAGGTGGAGAAATACGATTTTCTCGACCACGCGCAGCAGGCAAGCGGCGTCGAGTGGCGCAGGTTGGAGCCAAACGAGCGGCACGTTTGGTTGACCGAGGGGATGGAAGCAGATTTCGACGATTTCATCCCGATGGGGACAAAGGCAGCGAAGGCGGGGGAAGGAGAGGCGATCTTCTACTAATTACCGACGTGGCGTGGAAACCACCCGCGATACTTGGGTTTACAACTTTGGCCGTGCCGACAGTACGGGCAAATATAGCCAGCTGATCGAAACTTACAACGAGAAGTGACTCGATGGGAAAGGCTCGCGTCCAAGAGCAGAAGTTAACGACTTCATCTCAAGCGATCAACAGAAATCAATTGGAGTAGCAATCTCAAGGCTATCTGACGTGGCACGATACTTGCTGAGTTTGATCAAATCAAAGATTCGGTCAGCAACGTATCGTCCATTCGTTAACCAATTTCTATTCTTCGACGAATTACCTGAATGAGCGAAGATACCAATTCCCCGCCTTCTTCCCCACCCCTGAGACTAGCGAAAACCTCGTCATCTGCGTCACCGGAAAGCCTCCGAAAAGCCGTTCTGGTGATGATGGTCGAACCATATCCCAGACCTTCACACTTCGGGCTGAGCAGCTCACAATGCTTCCCCCTGTACACCTATGACGAAGACGGGGGAAACCGCCGCGACAACATCAGCGATTGGGCATTGGAACGGTTCAGGGAAGAATACAACGAAAGACCTGCCAGGTTTCAGAAACCTGGCAGGTCTGCTGGCAGCTCTGATGGCTCTGCGCGTCTCGAAAAAGAGGACATCTTCTACTACACCTACGCCCTGCTCCACCACCCCGACTACCGCGAGCGCTACGCCGCCAACCTGCGCCGCGAGTTGCCGCGCCTGCCCCTCGCGCCCGACTTTTGGGGCTTCGCGGAGGCGGGGCGCGCCCTCGCCAACCTCCATGTCAACTACGAGGCACAGCCGCGCTTTCCGCTGGAACTCATCGAAAACCCCGACGCCGCGATGAGCCTGCGCGTCGAAAAGATGCGCCTCTCCAAAGATGGCACGCGGCTGCGCTACAACGACTTCCTCACCCTCGCGGGCATCCCCGCCGAGGCGCACCAGTACCGCCTGGGCAACCGCTCCGCCGTGGAGTGGCTCGTGGACCAATACCGCACCAGCACCGACGCGCGCAGCGGCATCCACAACGACCCCAACCGCGCCGACGACCCCGAGTACCTCCTGCGCCTCATCGGGCAAATCGTCACCGTGAGCGTGGAAACGGTGCGGCTGGTGGCGGGGCTGCCACCGTTGGAACGTTGAAACGTTGGAACGTTGGAACGTTGGAACGTTGAAACAAACGGCAACGGCGTAACGCAACCAACGGTAGGCGCTCTAGGCGAGGCGCAAAGGCGCAAAGGCGCAGAGGGCGAAAGCGCGGGGCAAGAGACCCTAAGGGTTTGACCACCGCCTTGGCCTGTCTGGAGGGTGCTGCGACGGTCCCAGCCGCATAGACCAACGCGCCTGTTAAACCCTTAGGGTCTACCCCAGGCGGCGCGGGGGGGCGGGAACGACGGCTTACCACGGAGGCACGGAGGACACGGAGAACGGCACGCTCCCCCTCACCCCTCCCCCTCACCCCCTCACCCCCTCACCTTCATCACCCCCTCACCCCCACCTCCCGCAGCGCCACGCGCGCCTGCCAGCCCTGGAGGAAGGCGAGGGGGTCGCTGAAGGGGCGCGGGCGCAGGCCGCGAAAGGGGGTTGTCTCCCACGTCCATTGCCCCGCCGCGATGACGCGCTGGTAGGCGGGGGCGGATAGCTCCCAAAAGGGCTCGCAGGCGCGGCGGCGGTAGAGCAGCGTGCGGTAGGCGGCGAGCCGCGCGAGGGGGCGAATCGCGCCCTGCTGCGTGGTGAAGGCGTCGAGGGCGCGCTGCTTTTGCGCGGCCACGGCGCGGGTGTCCAGCACCAGGTTGCTCAGCAGCGGGGTGAGCGGCACGCTCAACTCGTAGATGCGCACCGTCTGCCACGGCTGGAGCAGCGCCGCCACCACGCGCGCCACGGCGAAATGCTCCGGGTGAAAATCCACGCACGAGGGCGCGTAGACGAGATCGGCGCGCTCCACAAAGGGGCGCAGCGCCGCCGCCGCGTCCGCCGCCGCCCACGCGCCCTCCGGCAGCCCCAGCCACACCCAGCGCTCCACCCCGAGCGCCGCCATCGCCGCCGCCATCTCCGCCCGCCGCCGCGCCACCATCTCCACCGGCCCCAACCCCAACGCCCGCGAGCCGCGCCCATCGCTCACCACCACCACCGTCACCTCATCGCCCGCGCGGACATGCAGCGCCGCCGCGCCGCCCGCGCCAATCGTCTCGTCATCAGGGTGCGGCGCGACGATGAGCACGCGCGTGGGGTGAGGGGGTGAGGGGGTGAGGGGGTGAGGGGGTGAGGGGGTGAGGGGGTGAGGGGGTGAGGGGGTGAGGGGGTGATGAAGGTGAGGGGGTGAGGGGGACAGGGGGAGCGTGCCGTTCTCCGTGTCCTCCGTGTCTCCGTGGTTAAACTCGCCCACCAAAGCTACCGTCCAATTTCCATGCGTTTTGCGTTCTGAGCGCCCGCCGAGGGTTACGCCGCCAACGGCAGGCGGCTCCACCCCCGGCTACAAGTTGTCGCCACCCCCTTCGGGGGTTCTACGGCCCACGCCTTAGCCCTCTGCGCCTCTGCGCCTTTGCGCCTCTGCGTTACGCCGTTCGTTCTGCGTTCTGCGTTCTGCGTTGCCCTTCACAGCACATCAAAGTCCCCCGCCATGGTGTACCAGCGGTTGGGGTCGCGCAGGGCGGGGTGGGGCATGTCGTCGCGCAGGGGGACGATGGAGATGTCGTAGTCGCCCTTGGCGCGCATGAAGCCCGCCCAGCGCAGGTGGCGAGCCAGCGGGGTGCCTGCCCCCACAAAGATACGCGCGCTTTCTGCTCCAAGAAAGAAAAGATCGGTGAGTGCGACGCGGAGCAGGGCGGCGCGCGTCGCTCGATCCTTGGGCGCGGTGAACAGGTCCACGATCCAGCCGGTGGGGCGCTCATCGTGAGCGGTAAAGCGATAGACAAGGTAGCCGGTCGGCTCACCATCGCGGCGCGCCAGCAGGATGCGGTACCCCCCGTCCGGCGCGGCGGCATAGCGGTAATTCACCCACGCGCGGTCGCGCACCACGAGCGCCTCGTAGTGTGGGCTGAGCCGCTCCCACAGGCGGTCGAACGTTTCGTCCGGCTGCGTGACCCCTTCCACCTTGACCTTGCGCCCCAGCCCGCGCCAAAAGCCATACGCCCCCACATTCCCCATCAGCCCAAGCACTACCAGGGGAAGCGCCAGTGCGCCCGCCGTGTTGCGGCGGCGCAGCAGCGGCGACAGGTGCAGCGGACGCCACATCCAGATCGCCTTGAACTGCTCGCGCCAGCCCAAAAAGTGGCGGCGGCTACCCCAGCCCCCATAGTGCAGCCCCGTCAAAAAAGGAACCCCCGCCCCCCGCCAATACTCCGTGGCGGCGCTGCCCACCGCCGTCAGCACCCCCTGCCCCTGAAAGTCCGGGTGGGTCATCACATCGCAGCCGTGCAGGATGCGCACGGTCTCATCCCCCAGCTTGAAGGGCATGGCGCTGCCCGCATACTGCCCCACCAACTGGCTCCCCGTATCGGCGTACCACGCCGTCGCGAGCCCCTGCCGCCAGGGCGACTGTAAGAGTTTCCAACGATAGTGCTCGATACTCATGGGGCGCTCGAACGCCTGCTCGAACAGCTCCGTCGCCTGCCCCTCATCGCCGGGCTGGTACGGACGCACGCCCCACGCCAATTCCAAAGATTTCAAGTTGTAGCTCTTCTCCTGCTGATGGTGTGCGACGGACGGAAACCCGACGACGGACGACCGACGACCGACGACCGAGAAGTTGAACAACGGGTAGCTGTTGGTCATCGCGCCCTTGGGGCACTCGTCCGTTGTCGGTCTCCGGTCGTTTCCCCAAGCGCGCAAGCCCCACTAGATAGAGGGACAGCGCCCTCGTCCTTGACCAGGGCGCAGCGTGCGATCCAGAGCGCAGGCAGCGGGGCAACCTGGGCGATCAGCCGGAAAGCGGAAGTGGCGATGTGCTGCGGGTACGGCTCGTAGGTCGAGAAAAAGTAGCTCGCTGTCACCGCTGCGAGGTAGCCCACCGCCACCCAAAGCAACAGATCGCCGCTCTGCACCGAGCCGCGCCGCCTGCCCAGCCGCAGCAGCCCGCCGAGCGCTGCCAGCAGCCAGAGCCCGTTCCACTGCGTGCTCACCAGTTGCTGCGCCATCATGCGGGCGATGGTGGGGGCACGCCCCACGTTGGCGGCGAGGGTGGCCCAGCCGAGCGGCGCAAAGTCGCCGCTGTTCGCCACCTTTGCCCATGCCACAAAGGCCCACCACGGTCCAGCAAGCAGCAACCCTGCCAGCAGCAGCGCCCCGACGCCGCGCCAGCCGCGCCCCCGCGCCCCCGTCGCTTCGGCCAGCAGCAGGGTCGCCACGCAGAGCACGCCGAGCAGTAGCAGCCCCTCGCGCTTGCACCAGGGGAGTAGCCCCCCCGCTAGCGCGGCGATCCACAGCGCCCTCCCCTCGCCGCGCGCCAGCCACTCGACCAGGTAGAGGGTAGCAATCGTAACGAGAAGCGCCAAAGGGGTGTCGGCAAAGGCGATGCCCGCCAGCCCCGCCACCACTGTTCCCCCGCCGAGGGCGACCAGCACGGCCAGGGCGAGGGTGCGACTCCCGCCCCAGCGCCGCACCGCCGCGTAGCAGATACCGAGTAGCGCGACGAAAGCAAGCAGGGTCGCCGCGCCCGCCAGCCGATCATCGGCGGCCCCGAGCCACTGGAAAAGCCACGCCTGCACCAGCGGCAGCAGCAGCGGGTAATCCGGGTGCGTCACGAGGCGCGAGGGGTCGGCGTAGAGCGCGCGGGTGATGCCACCCTCCAAAAAAATGAGGCGTGCCTTCATCCCCCATGTCACCCAGCTATCCCACACCCACAGGGGTCGCCCCAGCGCGCCGAGCGCCACGAGGGCAGATCTGCAAGAGCAGGTAACCCGCCAACAGCCACGCAACCAGCAGGGTGGGGCGACTGCGCTCGGCGGGGGGACGCGGCGGTGCGGGGGTCAGCGCGCGCCGCCGCTGCCAGAGCGCGCCGCCCAGGGCGAGCAGGGAAAGCAGAGCAACCTGCCCCGGCAGGCGCAGCCCGAGCGCGCCCAGCCCCGCCATGCCCAGCGTGGCCGCGCCGCTCCCCAGCGCCCATGCCAACGACAATCTTTCGACCAGCCCCGCGCGGTATCCGATGATGCCAAGAAGGGCGGAGCCAAAGAGGATAAGGCTTCCCACCCCCATAAGAAGGCGCAGCGGCCACAGGGTCGGCGGCGCGAGCGGTGCGGGCGCGGCGACGGGCGCGAGCTGCCCCGCCAGTGGAAGCACCGTGCCGCCCGACAGCTCTAGCAGCGCCGACCCCGTCACGCAGGGCAGCGCTTCCACAGGGGCGAGCAGGAGGAGGTGGGTCGCGCCCCTGGCGCGCGCGGTGGCGCAGATGCTCTGCGGGGTCAACGGGGCGGAGAGCCACCAGCGCGCCTCCCACGTGCCGTCAGGCGGCGCGGGGGAGAGCCACCAGACGGGGCGGGGGGCCAAAAAGTAGAGCGCGCGGTGAAAGGTGGTGTACTCCAGGTGGCGCACATCGTCGCCCGAGGTGACGAGGAGCAGCGTCGCATCGCGCGGCAGGGCGGCATCGGTGGCGCGTAGCAGATCGTAGGGAAGCGCGCCAAGCTGAAGGCGCTGCTGCGCGTCGGGGGTCGCCCACAGGCGCAGCAGCGGCAGGCTGCCACGCAGCGCGCCGAGCTGCGCGGGCAGGTGCGAGAGCGCTACGAGCACGGCCACGCCGAGGAGCCAGCGTGCGGCGCTCACGGGGTCGCCCGCTTGTAAATCTCCATCAGCCCGTAGGTGGGATCACGCACCGTCGCCACGCGCCGGAAGCCCGCCCGCGCCATCCAGGCCCAGGTTGCGGCGGGCTTGGGGTCGTCGGTCGCGGCGTGGTCGAGGTACTCGCGCAGGTTGGGATCGACTAGGATCACCTGCGGGTCGAAGCGCGCAAGCGCCGCCGCCATGCCCGCCGCCTGATCCGCCTCAGCGTTCGCCTGATCGAAGAGCACCACCCAGTTGCGGTAGTCGGTGTCCTCCATGCCCAGCCAGTAATGATGCAAGCCCAGCACGCGCGTCCCGCTCGGAATCTCGGCGCGGACCTGGCGCGATAAACACCGCGTAGGGGGTCGTGCTCGCGGCGCGCGCCTGCATCGCCACGATCCGCGCGCCGCCCTCCGCCCCCACCGCGAGCAGCAGGAGCAACAGCCCCGCGCGTGCCCAACGGGCGTAGCGTGCTCGCCCCACGCGCCGCCAGAGGGCCACGCCGCCCCAGGCCACCGCGAGCGCCCACAGTGGCCACTGCATCACGAGGTAGTTGCTCAGCTTCAGGAAGATCAGCAGCGCGAAGAGCAGCGGAAAGAGCAGCGCGGGCAGCACGATGGCCCGCGCCGCGCGGTCGCCGCGCCACGCGCGCCGCGCCAGCGCCCCCAGCGAGAGCGGCAGCGCCAAAAGCGCCGCCCACACCCCGGGCCGCCACGCGCCGAGCAACGCGCCAGGGTGGTAGCGCTGTGGCTCGTGGAGCAGGTTGCTCGCGTACCAAGCGGGGTTCAGCAGCTCAAAGCGGGGCGCGTAGAGCGCGGTCTGCGCGCGCCAAGCGTCCAGGTCACTCGCCACATAGCCCAGATAGGGCAGCCAGACAAGCGCGCAGCCGAGCCCCAACGCGGCGAGGTCGCGCCAGCGGGCGCGCTCCCACAGGGCCAGCAGCCCCAGCGCCGCGATCCAGAAACAGCCCGTACAGGTGGCTCAGCCCGGCCAGCCCTGCGAGCGCGCCCGCCAGCCCGTAGATGAGAGGGCGACGGCGCGCCGCAAGGTAGGCGTGCAGCGCCAGCAGCCCAAAGAGCGGCACCACCATGTCGTAGCGCGAGAGGCGCGCCATGTCCACAAAGAGGATGCCGCTGTACTGCGAGGGGGTCAGCGTGGTGGTACGCGCGAGGAGCAGGAAAGCCACGGCGAGCAGCCCCACCCCCGCGCCCCACAGCCGCCTGCCCAGCGCGAAGGTCAGGGCCAGCACGAGGAGCCCCATCGCTACCGGCGCGAGGCGATCCTGGAAGAGGCCGATGCCCGCCACGCGGAAAATCCCCGCGAGCAGCAGCGGGTGCAGCGGCAGGTAGCCGTAGTAGCGCCGCTCCATCCCGCCCATGCCCGCGAACATGTCGGAGCCAAACACCCCCTCGGTCGCCAGCTTCCACCCCGTGGAGGCCTGCCACGGCTCGTCCTCGTACACCGGCGGCACGACCGCGAGGTTCCACAAGGACACCCCCCAAAAGCCGAGCAGGAGCAGCAGCAGGGGGAGCAGGTGGCGGGGGCGGGGTAACAAGGGATGAGTGATGAGTGATGAGCGGACGGAAGAACGCAGAACGCAGAACGCAGAACGAACGACATAACGCAAAGGCGCAAAGGCGCGGAGGGCTTAACGCAGAACGCACGGCGGAACGCGACGTGGTAAGCCGTAGAACCCCCGAAGGGGGTGGCGACAACGAGTAGCCGGGGGTGGAACGCCGCGTCGTTTGCGGCGTGGAACCCTCGGCGGGCGCGTTGAGCGAACGCAGAACGAACGACTTTTCGTTAAGTCCGTTGTCGGTCGTCGCGCCCAATGGGCACCCGTCGGTCGTCGGTCGTCGGTCGTCCGTCGTCCTCACCCCCACGCTGGCGCGCGGGCTGAGGTGGAGGGTGCAGACGCATTTGCGGCAGATGGGGTCCTGGCTCATGTCGAGGGTGCGGCGGAAGCGGATCGCCTCGTCGGAGTTGAGGATCTCCAGCAGCGGCTGCTCGTGAATATTGCCGAGCGCGGGCTGGAAAAAGCAGGGGCGCACGGTGCCGTCCGACTCGACGACCGAGGAGACCCATGGCGCATTGCAGGTGACGGCGGGGAAATCGCCCTCGCCGTTGAGCGCGGCGTAGTACGCGGGCAGGCGGCGCAGCTTGTCAGGGCTCTCGGCGACGAAGCCGCTGGCGAAGTCATCCGCGTACAGGAAGATCGTCTCTTCCACGATCTTCGCGAAGGCGCGCCCCTCGTTGGGGCTGAGCGCGACATCCGCGACGCGCTCGTCGTCCCACACGCGCGGGCGGTTGAACGCCTCGGACGAGACGTCGGCGGCCAGAAAGGAGATGCCATCCAGGCCGAGCTCGTGCGCGGCGGCGATGATCCCCGGCAGGTCGTGGAAGTTGAGCCGCTGGAGCACGCAGCGCCCCGAGACGCGGAAGGCGGGCTCCACCTCGCGCAGCGCCGCGACCCCCTCCGCCAGGCGCTCGTAGGCGCGCGGCACGCGGCGAATGTCGTCATGCACCTCGCGGCTCCCGTCGAGCGAGACGATGACCTCGTCGCACCAGCGCACGATCTCCGCCGCGTGCCGCTTGAGCAGCAGCCCGGTGGAAAGCAGCGTCACCTTGATCTGTGCTTCCCGCAGCATCTCGCAGAGCGCCCACAGGTTGGAGTGCATCAGCGCCTCGCCGCCGGACAGGACGACCCACTGCACGTGGAGCTTGCGCATCCCGTCCACCTGCTCGGCCAACAGCTCGCGCGACAGCTCTGTACCGTTGCGGTTCGCTTTCCAGATGTCGCACATGACGCAGCGGCAGTTGCAGCGGCTGTGCGGCATGAGCACCAGCACCGGCATCGTGTGCAGGCGGTGTGAGGTGAGGGTAAGTTGTCGGCGGGCCATCTCAAGCGGCGAAATCATGAAACTTCCTTACTGGGGACGAATTTTTACCACGGAGACACGGAGGGCACGGAGAACGGCTGTTTTACCACAGAGAACACAGAGAACACAGAGAACGACGAGAGTTTTTTGGAGGCAGGCATCGCCGCGCCCCAGCACCACCCTAACGCGCAAACCTCTGTGTTACCAGCCGTTCTGCGTTAAGCCCTCTGCGCCTCTGCGCCTTTGCGCCTCTGCGTTATGCCGTTCGTTCTACGTTCGAACGTTTCAACGTTTCAACGTTTCAACGTTTCAACGTTCCAACGGTTTCGCGATGACGCCGCAGCAGCGCGAGCAGGCGGGGAGCGCGCCGCCCGCTTGTTTCAGGGTTTGGCGGAAGGTGCGGAAGCGCGCGTTGTTCCACAACTCGACGAGCGGCGCGTCCTGCACGTTGCCGATGGGCACGTTGTAGCAGCGGCCATGCGCGGGGATGGCGGTGCCGTCGGTCTTGAGCATGAGCAAGCGCCACGGGTCGGTGCAGCCGCGCCCGCCGACGAAGCGCGCGGGCTCGCGGTAAAACACGTCGAGCATCGCGGGCTCGGCAAAGTCCGGCACGATGGTGAGCGGCGGCAGGTCGGGGTGGGCGCGGCCATAGGCCTTGACCTCCTGTAGCGCCTGCCACATCGCGCCCGTGTCCATCTCCTCCAGCCGCATCGTGCCCAGGTTGGAGCGCGCCACGGCCCACTCGCCCTCGTAGCGGGCATTGTGGGCCAGCGCCATCCCATCGGAGATAAAGTTGAGATGGGAAAAGTTGAGCGACGCGGGGCGCAGCGGCTCCACCTGCCGCACAAAATCGGTCATCTGCGTGTAATTCTCATCGGTGAGGGTGTAGGAGAAGCGCACGATTGGCACCTGAGCGCCCCGCGCCGCGCGCGCCTCGTTGACGCGCTCGATCCCCTCATACAGGTTGCGGAAGGAGCCCTTGCGCCCGCGAATGTGATCGTGCGTCTCCTCCGGCCCGTCAATCGAGACGGTAATCTCGTGCACCCCGATCTCGACCAGCGCCTCCGCCAGGCGCGGCAGCATGAAACCGTTGGTGGTGATGCTGCAAAAGAAGCCGCGCTCGACGATGGCGCGGCAAAAGCTGAGCACCTCGCGGTGGATCAGCGGCTCGGTGTAGGCCAGCCCGATCTTCGGCTTGGGCGAGAAGTGCGCGGCCTGCTCCAGAATCGTTTCCAGCAGCTCCAGCGTCATGTTGCGCGGCTCGTCGCCGATGAGGTGCGAGTAGAAGACCGTCGCCGATTCCCCCAGCCCCACATCGCACATCTTGCAGCGCAGGTTGCAAAAATTGTTGATGACGAGCACCAACCACTCCGGCCCCAGGCGGCAGGTGCCATCGGCGCGATCGTAATCATCGCCAAAAAAGAGGGTTGTGGCGCGGCGGCGCAGGGTGGCAAGTGGGATCATGGGTATTGGGTATTTGATATTTGATATTGGGTATTTGATATTGTAGAGAGTTAGGTGGAATGGGTGCAGAATTTACCACGGAGGCACGGAGAGCACAGAGAAAGACGAGCCGCCGTTCTCCGTGTCCTCCGTGTCTCCGTGGTAAAAATGCCGTGAATATCCAATACCCAATATCTGCCGTTAAAAGCCGCTGGTTTCCGGGCGCTGGTAGGCGAGCACCTTGTGCAGGGCGCGAAGCTCCAGCGGGTGAGCGTAGAGGCGCAGGTGGTAGCGCCAGGCGCTCGCGCTGCGGAGCAGCCAGCGCCACGCGCCCTGTAGTTTAACGTCGGTGGCGGTCGGGTAGTAGGCGTTGAGCACGCGCTCGAAGTCCTGCACCTGCTGGCGCAGCGGGTCCTTGAGCCAGGGCATCCCCGCGCTGCGGCGCTGTGAGAACTCCTGCCAGTTGGGGTTGATCCACTCTTCCAGCGTCTCCGGGAAGGCGAAGCCGTCGGCGCGCGCCTGCTCGTACAGCTCCCCCGCGAGCGGCACCGGCGTGTACATGTAGAAGATGATCTCGGTGCGCGGGTTGACCTGCTTGACCTTGCGAACGAACTCGATGGTGCCGCGCACGTCGGCCTCGGGGTCGGGCGGGTTGCCCAGCACGAAGCTCATCTCCGGCACGATGCCGTACTCCTGCATCTTGCGCGCGATGTGCAGCGTCTTTTCCGTGCTCGCCGTGCCGCCCTTGTTCATGCGCTTCAGCGTCTCGTCAGAGCCGGACTCCGCGCCCAGAAAGACCATGCGCAGCCCGCTGTCGCGCATCAGCTCCCAGGTGCGGTCGCTGTACTTCAGCATGGTGTCGATGCGCGCCTCGCCCCACCAGGAGATGCCCAGGTCCACGATCCGCTCGGCGAACTCGGCGGTGCGCGCCTCGTGGGTGAAAAAGTTGTTGTCGTAGAACTCGATGGCGTCCACGCCCGAACTGCTCGACCATGTAGCGGGCGGTGGTCGCCGTGCGCTCGGCGGATTGCGCCAGCCAGCGCCCGTTGACCATGTTCACCACCGCGCAGAAGTTGCAGAAGAAGGGGCAGCCGTAGCTGGAATGGTGCGGCAGCGTGCGCTCGCCCATGAAGGTGCGGCGGACGTAGCGCGTCATGTCCAGGCGATGGTAGGGGAAGTCGGGCATCCGCTCCGGGTGGGGGATGGGCGCTTCCGGGTTGCTGGTTGGCTCGCCGGTCTGTGGGTGGCGAAAGGCGACGCCGAACAGGTCGGTCGGGCTCCCGCCCGCCGCCAGTCGGTCCAGCAGCGCCTTGAACACCACCTCGCCATGCCCGCGTACCACAAAATCCACGTACTCGGCGCGCAGGCAGGCCTCCCAATGCTGCGTCGGGAAGTAGCCGCCCCACACGATGGTGAGCCCAGGGTGGCGGCGCTTCAACTCGCGGCAGAGCGGCACCGCGTGGTTCAGCTGCGGTCCGGGCATCACGGTGAGCCCGAGCAGCGACGCGCCGCTTTCCCGAATCGCCGCCGAGAGCGCCTCCAGCGGCTCCGCCAGCAGGTTGCCATCCAGGATGCGATACTCGTGCTCGCCTTCCAGCAGCGCCCCGAGCGCCAGCAGCGACATCGGCAAAATCGGCTTATGGTTGGCCGAGGAGGGTGGGTTGTAGAGGAGTAGGTTCATGGATTTTGGATTTCAGATTTTGGATTTCAGATTTCGGATTTCGGATTTCGGATTTCGGACACTGGGCCCTATGGGTATTGCCGCCTGCCGCCGTTCGCCTGCCTGCTGCCTGCTGCCTGCCGCCTGCTATCCGTTCGCTGCGTGCAACCGATAGATCGTGAGAATCTCGTTGCGCAAATCGTGCTCGGCAACGACGCTCACCTGGAGCGCGGCGCGCTCGAAGGCGCGAAGGAAGGCGGGGGTGTCGCCATCGGTGGAGAGGATGACGAGCGCGTGGCCCTGCTCGGCCAGGTGGTCGCGCAGCCCCGCCGCAAAGCGCTCGACGACGTCGGTGCCGCGCCACGCATGGTCGAGCGCGCCCTGCGGCTCGCCGCGAAAGTAGGGCGGGTTGAAGAGCACCACGTCGAAGCGCTCGCCGCGCACGGGGGCGAAGAGGTCGCCCTGCCGCACCTCGATCCGCTCTTCCAGGTGGGTCAGCAGCACGTTGATGCGGGCACAGCGAGCCGCCGCCGGGTTGATGTCCACCGCCACCACGCGCCGCGCCCACCGCGCGGCGAAGATCGCCCCCACGCCGCTGCCGGTCCCCATGTCGAGCACCGCAGAGCCGGGCGGGATCAGGGCGGGGCTCAAGGTTTGGGCCAAAATCTCGCCGCTACGGAAGAGCTTGGGGTTGAAGACCTCAGGCAGCACCAGAAGCGAGCGCCCGGCCACCTGCTCCAGCACAAGGCGGTCGTAGCGGTGACGCTGGAAGAGGCGGAAGTTCCAGTGGAGAAGCCGCTTCCAGAGTAGAGATTTGAGATTTGAGATTTGAGATTGCACAGCGACGGCCATAGGGAATGTTACTTTCGCTGCAAGATCGTCAGGTAGTGGTCGCTGAGCCAACTCGCTAGCGCGTGCTCGCCTACCTTGCTGTCCGCACGCGCGAGGGTCGAGAAACGCTGCGGCCACCGCTCGACGAGGTGATCCAGGTAGGAGGGCGGGAGCAGGGTGCCGATGCCGACGCTCTTTACGTGGCGGAAATTCGGGGCGAACTCGGCGCGCAGGCGGCGCGGCGTGGGGTACCAGACGCGCACCGTTTCCCCATCGCCCACATGCGCCGCGATGCCGGAGCGAAAGCGGCGGAAGGCGGTGCGCGGCTTGCCATGCACCAGGTGCCAGCCGATCTCCCAGGGGCAGAGGGTCCCCATCGGGACGAGCGCGACGTGCCCCCCCGGCCTCACCTGCCCCGCCAGCCACGCGGCCAACGCGGGGCGATCCTCGACGCAGTTCAGGCCACCGAAGTTGGAAAAAACCAGGTCGAATGGTTGATTTTTGATTTTTGATTTTTGATTTTTGATTTTTCGTTCTTCAGCTGTCTCATCCAGCGTATTCAAATCCAGTACCGCAAACGTGATCCGATCTCCCATAGCTGCGGCCTCTGCCTTGCGCTGTGCCACGGTGAGCATGGCGGGTGAGACATCGGTGGCGGTGACGTGGCAGCCGCGCCGCGCCAGCCAGAGCGCATCCTCGCCCGTGCCACAGTTCAGTTCGAGGACCCGCGTGCCCGCCTGCGCGTATGGCTCAAGCTGCTCCCACACCCGCTCGCGCAGCCAGCGGCCCAGGCGGCGCTCGGTGAAGTCGCTGTCGTAGGTGGGGGCGGCGGCGTCGAAGGGGTGGGTGATCATGGTGATGATAGAACGCAGATGACGCTGATTACGGCTGATTTTCGCTTGATCAGCGGCAAATCAGCTTTTATCTGCGTTCTATCCTATCCTCGCTCCCTGCTCGACTTCATGTTGGGAAAGCAGCATCCCCACGCGGCCCACCTTCGCATTGACAAAGGATTTGGCTAGCTGTTTGAGATCGCGCTCCGTGCCCCGAAGCTGCTTGTGCAGCGCGACCTCGCCCACCATCCAGCGCGTGGCATAGTCGTAGAAGCGTTTGGAGCGGCGGCCCTCAACGGTGTAGTCGCGGTCGGAGCCGTCGGCCCAGGCGCGGGTGCTGACGACGCGATCCGCCACCTTCTCGTAATATTTGGTGTTCTTGATGGGGTAGGCGACGGTGGTCAGGAAGATGTCGGGGCTGGCCGCCTTGAGCCGCACGACCGTCTCTTCCAGGTGGTCGAGTTCCTCCCCCTCGTAGCCGAGCATGATGAACATGCCCGCCTGGATGCCATAGCGCTGGAGCAGGTGGACCATCTCGACCATGCGGTCGGCGTCGGTGCGCCGCTGCATCCCGTCCAGTATCTCCTGCGAGCCGCTTTCCGCCCCCACCCAGATGCGGTAGCAGCCCATCTCGGCCAGCGTCTGGACCACCTGCTCGTTCAAGCGATCCTCGCGCGAGATCGTCTCGAAGGGGCGGTTGAGGCCGCGCCGCCCAAGCTCCGCCGCGTACTCGAAGAGCCAGCGGTGATGGATGGTGAACACATCATCGGCGTACCAGAGCAGGTCGGGGTCGTACTGCTCGACGATCTGCTCCACCTCGGCGACGACGTTGGCAACGGTGCGGCGGCGGTGGGTGTAGCCGTAAACCGCGTGGCTGCACCAGGTGCACTTGTAGGCGCAGCCGCGCGCCGTGATGAGCGAGACGGCGCTCTGCCCATGGTGCGTCTTCCAGATGCGCATGTACTCGCGCAAATCAATCGCCGCGCGGTCCGGAAAGGGCTGCGCGTTCAAGTCCTTGAGATAGGCGCGCGGCGGGGTGCGTAGCAGTTGCCCGTCGCCCTCGCGGTAGACGATACCCGCGATGTGCGCCATCCCCGTCGCCCCGTGGCGCGCGAGGTGGGGCAACAGCTCTTCCAGCGTCGCTTCCCCCTCGCCAATCACCACGATGTCCGCCCCATGCGCCAGATACTCGTCCGGGTAGTTGGCGGGGTCCGGCCCGCCCACCACGACGATGCTGCCCGCCGCCTTACACGCCGCGAGCAGGCGCACGATGTTCCGCCGCGTCATCATGTTGGCGTAAAAGCCGACGACCGGCGGGCGCTCGCGTGCCACGTACTCGCGGAACGCGTCGGGCGAGCTGAAGGTGGCATCGAAGAGCCCCACCTCGAAACCCCTCGCCTTGAGGTGGCTGGAGATGTACAGGATGCCGAGCGGCGGGTAGGGCCGCATCACCTGCAACTCGTGCGGGTCCTCGTATAGGAAGTAGCCGTGGGTGAGTAGGATGTCCATGAGGGTTACAGATGGCAGATGGCAGATGGCAGATTACACATCGTTACGTCGGTGCATCAGCAACGACCATCGCAATGTCTATCTGCAATCTGCAATCTGCCAATCGTCCTTGTCAGCCGGAGGCGGTGACGCTGTCGGGCTCGATCTTGTAAATCAGACGTGTCTCGTCGGCGCGGCGCATGGGGTAGACATCGACTCCCATGTACTTCTTCGCCAGCTTGTCGATGTGGGCATCCGCGCCCTCCTCGGTAATCTCGACCACCTTGCCGCGCACGAGCAGGAAGCGGTACGGGTTGTCGGGGTCGATCATGGAAAGGGCCACGTGCGGGTTGCGGCTCATGTTCTCGTCCTTGACGCGCCCCTGCGCGCTGTTGATCAGCACGTGCTCGCCATCATAGTCCACCCACACAGGGGACACCTGCGGGGTGCCATCCGGCATCGTCGTCGCCAGGTGCACAAAGGTCTTTTTCTCGTTGAGCAAATCTTCATACGCGGCGGGTATCTGTTCGGCCATCATATCTCCTCAAATGGATAATGGATATTGAATATCGGATATTGGATCTTCGATATTCAACATGACACTTGAATACCCACTATCCAATACCTAATATCCCTTATTCTATCACGATAACTGCGGAAGGGGTTTTAATCGCTCGACGAGCACTTTTTCGACGGGAAGCTGGAAAAAGTTGCGCTTGCAGCGCCATCGCGCCACCTGCTGGAGCGGCCAGCGGAGCCAGGTTTCCGGCCCCCAGGCGAAGCGATTGTAAAATTTGAAGCGCTCGACCAACTCAAAGGTTTCCGGCGTGACCCAGGGGCCGGAGGAGCCGATGTAGTCGAAGTCGGCCCACTCCTCCAACGTCTTGGGCAGCTCGTAGCCCTGCCGCACCACCTCCTGCGTGATGCGCGAGCCGGGGTAGGGCTTGAAGTAAAAGATGGGCGTCTCGAAGTCGGGGCTCATGGCGCGCAGTCGCTTGACCATCGCCAGGCTGGCCTGGACGCTTTCCGCGCTCTCGCCAGGGAAGCCAACGATAAAGGGGAAAATCGCCCCGATGCCGTGGCGGACGCACTTTTCGGCGCTGACCATGATCTGCTCGATCGTGACATCCTTGCTCATCCACTCCAGCATCGTGTCCGAGCCCGACTCCACCCCGATCATCACGCGGCGCAGGCCGGAGCGCACGCACAGTTCCAGGGTCTCGTCATCCAGGCGAAAGCCCTGATCGCCGCGCAAGGTGCCGGTCCAGGTGAAGCGCAGCCCGCGCCGCAGAAACTCCTCGGCGATGCCGACGACGCGCTTCTTGTGCGTGAAAAAGGTCTCGTCCTGAAAGGAAAGGTCGGTGAACCCGTAGCGCCGCCAAAGGGGTTCTAGCTCCTCGCCCATGCGCTCCGGCTCCAGCCCCACCCACTTGCGGTTGTACACGAAGGGGTCGGCGCAGAAGGCGCAGCGGAAGTGGCAGCCGGTGGAAGAGATGTAGTCGAATTGCCGCTGCTCCTTCAAATCGAAGTAGCGCTCGACCGGGATCAGGTTGTAATCGTGCGCGGGCAAGTCGCTCATCGGGGCGAGGGGGCGCGGCGCGTGCTGGGTCGCGCGGCCCGCCACGCGGCTCGCTGTGCCCGCGATACCGTCGAGCGCCTCGCCCGCCGCCAGCCGCTCCACGATCTCGGCAAAGGTACGCTCACCCTGCCCCTGCACCGTTATGTCAATGGACGGCTCCGCGAGGGTGTCGGTGGGAAAGAGCGAGGGGTGCCAGCCGCCCCACACCGTGGTCAGCTTGGGGTAGCGCGCCTTGAGCGCGCGCGTCACGTCGAGCGCATCGCGCAGCGGGCGACCGGTCAGCACCGTCACGCCGAGGCACAACGCGCCCTCGCACTCGCGCAGCAGCGCCGCCACGGGGTCGCGCTCCAAGCGCCCATCTACCACGCGCACCTCGAAGCGCTCGCGGTCCAGCGCGGCCCCCAGCGCGAGGAGCGCCAGCGGCATGGTGAAGAACACAGCGCCTGGGTTGTAAAGAACAATCTTGTGTTTCATAGATCAGCAAGCATCTTCCCTGAACAAAACGTGAGTCCCCGCGCGCCATTCATCCTTCATTTCTGTAATCCTTGCTCTACCGCTGCGGGCTGGGGGTGGCCGCTGCCTCGTGGTCCATCGCGGGCAGCAGGGAGCGCAGCGCGTGGGGCGACTGCTGCTGGAGCCGGTCCAGCTTGCGGCGGGCGAGCGGCAGGGTCATGGCATGGTAGGCCATCGCCGCGAACTGGCGCAGGTGCGGCGGGCGCAGGCGCTGCGGCGCGCGCAGCAGCCCGTTGAACTCGCGCCACGACTTGCGCGCGCGGTACTCCTTGTGCAGCACGGTGTGGAGGTAGCGGTAAAAGTCGGTGCTGAACGGCCCCTCGTACAGCATCGCGAGGTCGTTGGAATCCTGCCAGTTCTGCTTGCGTGCCGAGTTGGCTTTTGACGCGCGCGTGGAAGGTAGTGCCGGGCAGCGGGTAGGAGACCGACATGCCGATATCGTCCGGCGCGCAATCGCGCACCATCTGGAGGGTGCGCTCGATGTCGTCGCGCGTCTCGCCCGGGTAGCCGAACTGGAGGAAGAAGCCCACGCGGACCCCCGCCTCGTGCAGCCGCTGCGCCGCCTCGTAAATCTGCTCGACCTTGGTGCCCTTTTCCATCGCATCCAGCACCGTCTGCGCGCCGCTTTCCGCCCCTACCCAGACGATGTCGCAGCCCGCGCGCTTCAGGGCAGGGATGTCGTCGTCGCGCAGCAGCAGGTCCACGCGGCTCAGGCACTTGAAGGGGGTTCGCACCCCCTCCTGCTCCACCAGGTCGGCGAGACGCGCCCACCAGCCCGGCTTCAGCCCCACGATGTCATCGGCAAACCAGATGTGATCGGGCTGGAAGTGCTCGCGCAGCCACTTCAGCTCGGCGACCACATTTTCCGGGCTGCGCACGTTGTAGCGCTGCCCCCAGATCGGCTTGGCGCACCAGTTGCAATGGTAGGGGCAGCCGCGCGTCGTCACCATGTTCATCGAATAGTAGCCGTGGTGCTCCAGCCAGAGCGCGCGGTAGCGCTCCACATCCACCAAATCCCACGCGGGGAAAGGCAGCGCGTCCAACTGCTTGATATCGCGGCGGCGCGCGGTTCGCTGGAAGGTAGTGGATATTGGGTATTGGGTAGTAGGAATTGGAGACCCTGTGCCCTTTGGGTATTGAAGACTGGAGATTGATAAATTCCCCTTGTCCCCCTTGTCCCCTTGTCCCCCGTCGTCCCCGTCCCGCCACGCCAGCCCCAAAATCTCCTCGAAGGGGACGGTGCTGCGGCCCGTCAGGCGGTCCATCAGCTCGCCAAGGGTCTCTTCCCCCTCGCCGAGCAGCACAAAGTCCGCGCCGCGCGCCAGGTAGATATCGGCGTGGTCGGTGGGGTCGGAGCCGCACAGAATGACGGTGCAGCCCTGCGCGCGCGCCATCTCGATCATCGTGAAGGCCGCCTCGCGCATGCGCAGCAGGCACATCTTGGACAGGTAGTTGAAGTTGTCCTCGTAGATCACGGCAAAGCGCGGCTGCTCGCGCCGCAGCGCGGCCTCCCACTCTGCCTCCGACTCCGCCAGCATCGCGTCAAACAGCGCGACATCGTAGCCGCGCGCGCGCAGGAAGCTCGCCGCGTACAGGGTGCCGAGCGGCGGGTAGGGCTGCATCGCGGCCCACAGCTTGGGGTCGAAGCGCAGATAGTAGCTCTGGCCGAACAGGATGTCACTCATCAACAATACTCTTGGAAAGTGGCGATTTTGGAATAGATATCAGATATTGGAGATTAGATATTAGGTGTTGGAAGCGTTTCATTACCCCAATATCCACTATCTACTAACCAATATCTAACGTAGCGACGCGCGCCTGGTAGGCGTCCATGATGCGCTGCCCGTGGGCATCGAAATGGCCCTTGCACCAGTCGGGGGAAAAGTTGGCCTCGGTGTGGTAGGCGTACTGGCGCTCGAATTTGCGCACCTTGCGCTGCATCTCCCATTGATCGAGCCACGCGCCCGGCGCGGTGCGGAGCACTGCCTCGGCGGCGTGTTTGAGCGGTTCCATGCGCGGCGTCTCGGGCAGGGTTTTGGGCGGCGCGCCGGTCGCGTTGGGCAGGTGCGCGTCGGTCCAGGCGTTCAGGCGGCGCATGGCCCCGTAGGTTGACATGCCCGCAATCGGCACCATCTGCACCAACTCGCGCGCGGCGAACAGGCTCTGCTCTTCCAGCAGCAAGGCGCGCTCGGACAAAAAGTAGTTGGGGCAGAGCACCGCGCCGCGCTGCGCCGCCGCGCGGACCAGCAGGATGACCAGCAGGCGGCACAGCCAGAGGCGGCCCGGCTCGGTGACTATCAAAAAGTCAATGTCCGCGTCGGGGTCCACGTTGTCCGCCGCGAGCGCACCCGTGACCGCTACCATGCGCACGAACGGGAGCGCAGCAACTTGCCTGCCATAAAAAAGCGCCTGGGGCCAGAGCGTCGCGGCCACAGCGGCCCGCCGCTGCCGCGCCGCCAGGTTTCCCTCGCGCGCCGCCAGCGTGTAGTAGCCCTCATGGGAGAGCAAAAGCGCCTGCTGGCTGAGGTGGGTCAACTGCGCGCGCACCATCTCGGGCGAGGCGGGCACCCCCACCAGGTACCGATGCACCTCCGCCGCGCTGAGCGGGTACTCGAAAACGTCCGCATAGGCAATCGTTTGCAGGATCGCCTGCTGAAGCTCAGGCAAAGGGCTGCCAGTGGGGCTGCTCACGCGTGGGCGTTTGAGAACAGGGGAGCGGGGAAAGGACATGCTATTTCTCCGGTTGGGCAGTCGGCGCAAAAGACAGGGTATCTATCAATTCCGCTCCTATAGAGGAGCGGCATCTTTAAAAAATACGTGACAGGCGAACGAGTCGCGACGCGGCCTGAAAGTTGAGAGGGTCGGGTCGCTCAAGGCCCCGCTTGCTCCGCAATCGGCGCTCGCCAAAGCAGCCCCACCAGGAGCCAGAAAGCGATGTAGGTCGGGGTAAACTCGAAAAAGTAGTCGAGCAGGCCATGGAGGAACCAGGCGAGCAGGGCGGCGACGATGGCGAGCCGCCAGGGCCACAGTGCCCCAGCGGGCCGCAGCGCGCGCCACGCGTGGCGCAGCAGGGAGCCGCTGATACCGAGAAACAGCCCAAAGCCGAGCAGCCCGCTGCCCGCCAGCCATTCGATGTACAAATTGTTGGAGTGGATGTTGTCGTCCCACAGCTCCATGCCCAGGTAGCCCCCGTAGGCATGGCGGAAGGTGCCCGGCCCGATGCCGAGCAGCGGGTGCGCCAGGAGCATCTTCGCGGCAGCGCGCCACAGGGTGCCGCGCGTCGGCGTGGGGATGCGCAGCAGGCGCGGCGGGGTGTCGGCAGCGGGCTCCGGCTCCGGTGCGGGGGCGGCGGCAACTTCCCCGACGACAGTCAGCGGCTCCCGCAGGGTGGGGGTTTCCTTCCAGCTGAACCAGGTCACATCCTCCTGCACCATGTCCCACTCGACCCAGTAGCGCCCCGGCTGCTCCGGCGCGCGCAGCATCGCCTGCACCTCGACGGTATCGCCCGGCGCGACATCCTCCTCCAAGAAGGTGCGCGGCCCCTCATAATTGAAGGTCTCGCCGTCCTCGCGCAGCAGGTGGTAGCTCAGGGCAAAGCGCTCCGCGCCGCCAGCCTTCCAGTCGCGCACGCTCGCATTGCGGAGCTGCACCGGCACGCGCACCGTCTGGCCGGGGCGAAGGGTCGGCAGCGGGGCGCTCAGGTAGCTTGCCTGATACCATTGCTGCTCCGTCTCGCTCAGCAGGCGCAGCTTGACAAGCGGGTTGGCAGCGAACGCCACCCCGGTCAGCACGATCAGCCCCGCCGCCGCGCCGAGGGTGGCCGCCAGCAGGCCGCGCGCGCCCGGCGTGTGGCGGTACCACCAGGCAACCGCCGCCATCAGCCCGAAGCCGCCGAGCAGCCCCACCACCCCCGCGCGGCTCAGCGTGAGCACGAGGGTAGTCATCCCCGCGAGCAGCCCCAGCCCCAGGAGAAGGCGCAGCCAGCGGCGAGGGGTAGTCCAGAGCCAGACGAGCAGCAGCGGCAAGGTCATTTCCAGGAACATCGCCGCGATGGTGGGGTAGGTGAGCGTGGCGCTGACGCGGTTCAGGTCGCCGACGCGCGTCACCTGCTGCTTGAAGTGCGCCAGAAAAGCGAGCAGCGTGGCGGAGCCGCTCGCCTCGGCCAGCCCGAAGAGCCCCACGATGATCCCCGCCAGGGCCATCGCCTGCGCGACACGCCGCCAGCGGTCGGGCGACGCGCTCAAATCATAACACATCCAGCCCGCGAGGACCCCGTTGAGGACGCGGCTCCAAAATTTAAGCGCTTCCAGTTGGAAGGCGGGGGCAAGCAGCGCCGCCAGCAGCAGCACCCCGAGCCAGAGCGCGATCAGCCAGCCAAAGGGGCGCGGGAAGTCCGGCACGCGCCGCGCGGCCAGGCAGGACAGCGCCCAGAGCGCGACGGCGGCCAGCAGGGTGACTTCCAGCGTGGAAAAGGCGAGCAGCCTGCCCAGCGAGAGCAGCGGACGGACCGGCTCCAGCGGCAAGGTCATCGCCAGCAGCAGCAGCGCCCCCCACGCGAGCCAGCGCAGGGTCGGGCGCGGGCGGCGGACTTTCGTCTGTAGGCGCTCCCTCACGCCGCCACGCGGCGCGCGCTGCGCCGTGCCCCCTTGAAGGTGCTCCGACAAAAAAGCTGCCAGCAGGCCGAAAAGCATCGCCACGCGCAGCCCCGTGGTCGGCCAGAGGGTAATATCGAAGAGCCCTATCACAAAAAAGGCGACGCTGGGCGCGAAGGCGAGCGCATCCTGCCCCCGGTCAGGTGCCAGGCCAAAGCCCACCCCCGTCAGCCAGAGCCAGGCGATCAGCCCGCCGATGCCAAGCTCGGCGGTGACGAGCAGCAGCGCATTGTGGACGGTGAGGGCGTCGGGGTGCAGGTGCTTCGCGCTCGCCAGATAGTGATCCACCCCCACCCCGCGCAGCGGGTGCGCCTGGATGATCTGGATTGCCAGCGACAGATCGCGCAGCCGGTCGTTGACCGAGCGCGCCTCGATGGGGGTATCCAGGTTGACCCACCGGCTTTCGGCCAGATCGCGAAAGGGGAGCAGGAAAAGCAGCCCGGCCATCACACCGAGGATGAGCCAGGGGACAAGGCGGGTGTTTAACACAGCGCTCAGCCTGAAGCGCCGCCGCTGCTGGAAAAGCCAGAGCGCGAGGCCCAGCGCAAAGGCCAGCCCCGCCGCGCGCGAGAAGGTGACGAGCAGCCCGAGGAGCCCCACCGCCATGCCCGTGGCGAGCCAGGTTCGCCGCCACGCTCGCGCCTCCACCAGGGCGGGGAGTAGCAATAATAACAGGGTGGCGAGCAGCGCCCCGAGCGCGTTCGGGTGCGCGGTGAGGCCGTAGCCGCGCAGCCACGGTTGCCCGCGCGCCCAGAGCACGCTCGTGTCCACCACGGTGGGGTCCAGCGGCAGCTCGCCCAGGAGCGAGAGCCCCAAGTCCTGCTGCGCCAGAAATTGCCCCACCGCCACACTCCCCTGGCACAGCAGCACCAGGGCAAGGGGGAGCGCAAGCGGCGGGCGCTCGTTGATCACAAAAAGGTAGACCAGCCAGAGCAGTGCAAGGTTCGCCCCCTGGACGGCGACGCTCCAGGTCCAGCCGGGGTCCAGGCCGAGCAGGAGCAGCCCGCTGAGGAGGAGCAGCGGGAGCGTGACGGCGCGCGCGCCCCATTCCCAGCGGCGCGTCGGCGCGTGCCAGCGCGCGAGCAGCCATGCGCCAAGCAGCCCCAGCGGCAGCAGGGTCAGCAGGCCGAGCTCGCCGCTCGCCCCGTCGCGCGTGGCCAGCGGCCAGAGCGGCCACCAGGCAAAGGGACCGCTGCGCCACGACGGGGTGATAAGGGACAGGAACAAAAAGGCCACAAACAGGCAGCGCGCCACCCCGCCCGCGCTCACCTGGGAGGCGGGCAGCGGGATGCTTTTTGATTGGGCAACGACACTCATAGCAACTCGTTCACATGGCGGCGACCCGCAAAGCCGTTGTGCATCTCGTGCCACCACTCCACCTGCGGCTCGCCCAGCCGCCAGCACAGGTAGATGTCCCGCCCATGATGGAGCGCGGGAAAATCACAGAGGCCGCTCGACGGGTCCTTCACCTCGACCCCCAGGGCGTTGATGGCCCGCAGCAGCTGCTCAAACCGGACAAAAAGCCCGTACATCTGGCTGGCGGGGGCACTGCCACTGTCGGACACGCTTTTTTCCAGCACCCCCGCCAGCGCTCGGGCGCAGCGCCAAAATCTGATCGTGCGCCTCGCGCAGCATCGCAACCCATTGCCCGACGCGGGGCAGCAGGGCATTTGCTTCTTGAACTGTGAAGTAGCGCATCCTTTTCCGCCTGTGCTCTTGCTGGAATCTGGTTCGGGTTTCACGACGACGGACGACGGACGACCGACGACCGACGACCGACGACCGACGACGACCGACGACCGACGACCGACGACCGACGACCGACGGGTACCCGTCGGTCGCAAGCGACCCGTAACTATAGCAGGTTCAGTTGAGTCTCAGAATTACAGGTGAATAGTGAGTGGTGAGTGGGGTGCAGGCGCATGCGGATATCAGTCAGACTGTCACAAGACTCCGGGCCATCTGATATCCCTTCATCCGTGCTCAGGGAAGCAGCTAATCAGATAATCTCAACCGGCACAGCCTCGCCAGATTCCCTCATCCCGCAGCGCCCATTCACCATTCACTATTCACCATCCGCCAAATCCACGCGCCGCCACCCGCTTGCCTGGGCGAGCCAGAGGTCGCCCTGCTTTGGTAGCCAGACGAGCGCGGCGACGGCGTTTCTGCTGAGGGCGGGCTCGCCCAACAGGGTTTGAAGCGTTTCGCGGGTGACAGGGCCGCGCGCGGTGCGCAGCCAAAGGGCGAGGCGACCCCGCGCGGCCTCATCGTCCTGGCGAAGCAGGTCCGCTGGCGCGGCCAACGGTCCTTCCAGCGGCGCGCCCGCCACCCGCAGCGCTTCACCCTCCGGCGCGACCCGCCGCGACTGGCGGGCGGATAGCTCCACCTGCTGAACGGTGTCGCCCGCCGCGTCCGCTATCAAAAAGCTGGCTCCCCCCGTGCGCGGCAGGGTGACGAGCAGGCGGAGCGCCTCGTCGCGCGAGTGGGTATCTGCCAGGGCGACCCGCAGCAACATCCGGGTGGGCAGCCCTTCCAGCGCGCGGTCCACCGTGGCGAAGGGAAAGGCGAGCAACACCAGCCCCGATTGGTTGCCGCCCGCGCGCAGGCCGACCTCGCCGGGCAGCGCCAGCCCGCTGAAGGGCTGCCCGCCGCTCGGCTGGCGCGTGACGAGCAGCAGCGCCTCGCCCCCTGCGCTGGCAGTCAGCGCCGCGCCGAGCATCGGTGCCCCATCGTCCGTGGCCGCGCCCCACAGCGCAATCCCCACGTCCCCGCCGGGCGGAGTGGGGGTCAGCGCCGACAGCGGGGTGGGCCAGGGTCGCGGCTCGACGGCGGGGGCGCGGATCGTTGGGCCGGAGGGGGACGGCCCCCAGACGATCAGCGGCGCGTGCCTCGCTCAGCAGCAGGGGAAGATCGCGCCCCAGCGCCACCATCTCGTCGCGCAGATTCCACAGCAGCACCTCGTCGGCGCTGACCCCCGCCCCATCGGCGATCCCTTGCAGCTCGTCCCGCAGCGGCGCGGGTAGATTCGCGCCCACCACGCGCCCGAAGCGCTGCGCGTCCCGCACCGAGAGCCCCGCCTGCTGGAGCGGCGGGTACAGGGTGTGAGCGAGCAGGTGGTGAAGGTAGGGGCGCAGCAGCACCCCCTGCTGGAGCCCCATCTCGTAGGGGGTGCCCGCCAGGGAAAGGCGCAGCAGGCCCGATTCGTCCACCAGCGAGGCAGGGCCAAAGCGCTGAGCGGTGGCGGCGGGCGGGGTCACGACAAGCGGCGGCAGCAGGACGAGGGCGAGGGCAAACGCGAGGAGGAGGCGTTTCAAAAGGAGCGCTAGCATGATTGGGGGTCAATCTTAAGGATTTTGGGCGAAGCGTCGAATCGCGTGGCTGCAACCTTGCTGGAAGGTTGGCGTATAGGGTCCCGCTACCCGCAAGGCTTGTCGCAGGTAGCACGTTCAGGTATCATCCCTTTGTAGAAAATCAGACGACAACCGATGTGGTCAACACGCCTACCGGGCGGCATGCTGTCGGATGAGCGCCTACGAGGGTCTGACCACGGAGAGTGAAAGGACAAAAAGGTATGGGCTTAATCTCACGTTGGATCGCGCTCGTCAAGGCTAAAATGAGTCAGATGTTGGAAGGGGCGGAAGACCCGGCCACCTCGCTGGATTATTCCTATCAGCGCCAGCTACAGCTGTTGCAGGATGTCAAGCGCGGCATCGTGGAGGTCACCACCTCGCGCCGCCGCCTCGACCTTCAGGCTGCCAAGCTGCGCGAAAATGTGGAAAAGCTGGACGGGCAGGCACGCACCGCCCTGCAGCAGGGTCGCGAGGATCTGGCGCGGCTGGCGCTGCAACGCAAGCAGGCCGCGCAGATGCAGCTGTCCGACATGGACCAGCAGATCGTGCAATTGGAAACGGAGCAGCAGAAGCTCCAGGATGCGGAGCTGCGGCTGCGCACCAAGGTAGAAGCGTTCCGCACGCGCAAGGAAACTATCAAGGCGCAGTACAGCGCGGCGGAGGCGCAGGTCCGCATTGGCGAGGCGGCGACGGGGCTGAGCGAGGAGATGGCGGACGTTGGTTTGTCCATCGAGCGCGCCGAGAACAAGACCGAGCAGATGCGTGCCCGGGCGATGGCGATCGATGAGCTGGTGCAGATTGGCACGCTGGACGATCACATCGGCGGCGATGTGCTGGACCGCGAACTGGCACAGTTGACGGCGGGCAGCGACATCGATCGGGAGTTGGCGGCGATGAAGCGGCAGATCGCCGCGCCCAAAGCTACCCCGCAGCTGACCACGGGCGACGATGAGGAAGGTGGCGCATGATCGTTCGCATCTCGTCGGAAGGCCAGTACAAGCTGTCCAGCACGATGCTGGACGAGGTCAACGAGTTGGACAATGCCCTGGTGGAGCGGATCGCCGAGTGCGACGAGGCAGAGTTCCGCGAGCGGCTGGATGCGATCTTTGACCTGATCCGCGCGGCGGGCGAGCAGGTACCGACCGAGGAGTTGGTCGAGTCCCACGTGATTCTCCCGCACCCCGACATCACGCTGGACGAGGCGCGCGAGTTCTTCACCGGGGACGGGCTGTTCCCGGATTGACCTTCTAGCGTGCCGCGCTAAAGCTATCAGCGTAGAGCCAGAACGCGTTGCTCCGTTTGGAGCAACGCGTTTTTACTATTCCCCCTCCTTTTTGCCACGCCGCACAAAGTAGGAGCCTGCCGCATCGTCTATCAGCTCCTTGGAAAGCGCGGGCTGGCTCTCGTTGAAGCGCGCGATGTCCACGATCTGCTCCAGCAGGTCGCGCGGGTGGCAGGCGCGCAGGGCACGGTTGGTGGGCAAGTAATGCTGCTTGAGCAGGTACTTGAGCGCCTCATCGTGGTAGGCGATGTTGCGCGCCTGGCAGTTGCGCACAAAGATTTCGCGAAACTGGCTTGGGGTGGGGTCGTCAAAGTGGATTTTGTAGCGGATGCGCCGCAGAAACGCCTCGTCCACCAGCTCATCCGGGTCGATGTTGGTGCTGAAGATGATCAGCGCGTCGAAGGGCACCTCGATCTGGTGGCCGCTCGTCAGCGTCAGGTAATCCTCGCGCTTTTCCAGCGGCAGCGCCCAGCGGTTGAGGATGGTTTGCGGGTGGATGGCCTGTCGCCCAAAGTCGTCAATCAGGAAGACCCCGTTGTTGGCCTTCATCTGGAAGGGGGCGCGGTGGGTGCGCGTGACCCCATCGTAGACCAAATCGAGGTTTTCCAGCGTCAGCTCGCCGCCCGCCGTCACCACCGGTCGCCTGATGCGCACCCAGCGCTGGTCCAGCCGATCCAGCGTCTTGGTGGTGGCATCCTTGGTCCGCTGGTGAACCAGGTGATCGAAGAGCACGATGGTGTTGCCCTGCACATCCACCGCGAAGGGGATGAACACGTTGCCCGGCAGCATCTCGCCAACCGACTCGGCGGTGGCGGTTTTGCCATTGCCGGGCGCGCCCCATAAAAAGATGGCACGCCCACCGTTCACCGCCGGCCCAATCTGCCGGATCGCCTGCTCCGACAACACCAGGTGCGAGAGGGCGCGCTGCACGGTGTCGCGCGTCACCACGCCACGGCGCACCGCCTGCTGCTCCACCGCCGCGCGGTACAGCGCGAGCGGCACCGGCGCAACCCCCACGTAGCCGTTGCGCAGCAGGACCTCGCGCGCACGCCCATGCCCCTTGTCCGTCAGCGAATACTGGTACTTGGTGATGCCGAAGCCGCCGGTACCCGCCCCACGCACCTCCACCAGGTGCTCATTCTTCACATGCTTGAGCACCTCCTCCAGCACCCCACGCAGGGGCAATCCGGTTACCTGCGCCAGCTCGAAGCCCAACAGCGTGCCCTTGCTGTACAGGTGCTTCAACAGCAGATCGCCAATCTGCTCGGCTCCCAGGCCGGTCTCCTCCACCGTTTGGGGCGGCGTGGGGAGAAACGATGGGGGCGGATCGAAGTGTTGCAGCGGCTCTGGCTCCGCGCGTTGTGCCGTCACTGCCTGCTCGCTTTCAAGGGGGGTATTGGGTATTGGGTATTAGAGATTGGAGACACCGTGCCCTTTGGGTATTGGAGACACCGTGCCCTTTGGGTATTGCAGATTACGGCCTCTGTGTTCTCTGTGTTCTCTGTGGTTCAAGATGTCGTCCGTCGTCAGCAGCCAAAGAAAAAGGGAACTCACGGGTGATGAGTTCCCTTCATTAAAGACGATTCTGCTCAGCAAATCAAGCGGCTTTTTCCATCGAGAAGGGCAATTCGTTGCCCGCGCGGTCGAAGAGGGCGGGTTTCGCCTTGCCCTCGATGACCTCGCCCGTGATCTCGACGCGGCCAATCTCGGGGTGGGAAGGAATCTCGTACATGACATCCAGCAGCACCGACTCGATGACGGTGCGCAAGCCGCGTGCGCCGGTCTTGAGCTTCAAGGTTTGGAAGGCGGCGGCCTGGAGCGCGTTGTCGGTCAGCACCAGTTCCACGTTGTCCAGCCGGAACAGCTTTTGGTACTGCTTGATGAGCGCGTTCTTCGGCTCGGTCAGGATGCGTATGAGAGTGGGCTCGTCCATCGGGTCCACGCTCACCACGACCGGCAAGCGGCCCACAAATTCGGGGATCAGCCCGAACTTCATCAGGTCGTCCGCCGTGACGTGCGAGATCGTGGTCTTGCTCGCGGCATTCGCCTCCGCCTCCTCCATGCGTTGGGTGCGGAAACCGAGGGAGCCCTTCACCCCCAACCGCTCCTCGATCACGTTGTCGAGCGTGTCAAACGCGCCGCCGCAGATGAAGAGGATGTTGGTGGTGTCGATCTGGATGAACTCCTGGTGCGGGTGCTTGCGCCCGCCCTGCGGCGGCACATTCGCCACCGTGCCCTCGATCAGCTTGAGCAGCGCCTGCTGCACCCCCTCGCCGCTCACGTCGCGCGTGATGGACGGGTTGTCGCCGGTCTTGCGGGCGGTCTTGTCGATCTCGTCGATGTAGATGATGCCGCGCTCCGCCCGCGCCAGATCGAAATCCGCCGACTGGATCAGCTGGAGCAAGATGTTCTCGACATCCTCGCCCACGTAGCCCGCCTCGGTCAGCGCGGTGGCGTCCGCGATGCAGAAGGGCACATCCAGGATGCGCGCCAGCGTTTGGGCGAGCAGGGTTTTACCGCAGCCGGTCGGGCCGAGCAGGAGGATGTTGGACTTTTGAAGCTCCACATCGTCGCCCACCTTGCCCGCGCTGATGCGCTTGTAGTGGTTATAGACCGCCACGGAGAGCACCTTCTTGGCGCGCTCCTGCCCGATGACATACTGGTTCAGGCGGCGGTAAATCTCCTTGGGGGGCAGCAGGCGGCTGGGCATCGGCTGCGCCCGCGTCAGAGGAGCCTCTTCCTCTTCCAGAATTTCCTTGCACAGGTCCACGCACTCGTCGCAGATGTACACGGAGTTTGGCCCCGCGATCAGGCGATTTACCTCGTCCTGCTCGCGATTGCAAAAAGAGCAAAATTGTGTTCCGGTCCCGCGCTTGTTGCCCCGTCTAGCCATTCTGGGTCTCCTTGATTTGCTCGATTTGCAGCACCTCGTCCACGATCCCGTACTGGACCGCTCCCTCGGCGTCCATGTAATAGGCGCGATCGGTGTCGCGCGCTATCTTCTCGATGGGCTGGCCGGTGTTTTCCGACAAAATCTGGTTGAGCAGGGAGCGCTGGCGCAGCAGTTCCTGCGCGTGAATCTCCACCTCCACCGCCTGCCCCTGCGAGCCGCCGAGCGGCTGGTGGATGTGGATCGTGGCGTTCGGCAGGGTGTAGCGCCGCCCCTTCACCCCGGCGGAAAGGATCACCGTGCTGATGTTGGCGGTGATCCCCACCGCGATGGTGGTGACGGGGGAATGGATCGCCTTGATGGTATCCACGATGGCCAGGCCCGAATAGATGGAACCCCCAGGCGAGTGAATAAACAATTGGATCTCACGCTCGGGGTTTTCCCGCTCCAAAAAGAGCAACTGCGCGACTATCAGGTTGGCGATCTGATCATTGATGGGGGTACCCAGAATGACGATGCGCTCCTTTAGCAGCAGCGAGTAGATGTCGTATGAGCGCTCTCCTCGGCCTGTTGACTCGATGACCATGGGGATCAGGCCATTGATAAAGTGGCTCACGGCTTCCTCCAGAACAATTGCTCTTATCGGTATCTCAGTAGCTTAACGCTGGCATCGCTAGTTGTAGCGCGGAGTGCAGGGCGTGGCAAATCCCTCTTTGTTGCCACCCAAAAGGGTGAACGAGAGGGGAGCGCGGCGCTCCCCTCTCGCGGGGTACGGGGTGTGTCGCTCGACGGGGCGACTGCCTACGAGAGGGTTTCTTCCTCGGCTGCCAGGGTCACGTTTTCCTCGTCAGCGGATGCGCTGTCATCTTCGGCTGCCGGGGTAGCGGCGTCCTCGTCAGCCGATGCGCTGTCGTCTTCGGCTGCCGGGGTGGCGGCGTCCTCGTCATCGGATGCGCTGTCGTCTTCGGCTGCCGGGGCGGCGTTTTCCTCGTCATCGGATGCGCTGTCGTCTTCGGCTGCCGGGGCGGCGGCGTCCTCGTCGTCGGCGGCGTAGAGGAACTCGTCCGGCTCCTCCAGCATCTCGTCCATCCACTCCTCCACCTCCGGCCCCTCCGGGAAGAGGGGGCGACGCTCCTCGCCAGTGACCTGATGGTGAAGCTCCAGCAGTGCCTTGCGCGTCAGCAGGCGGTTGCGCACCTGCGCCATGTCCTCCTCGCTTTGCAGCAGGCGGGCGCGCATGGATACGGCGGCTGCCGGATGGTAGGAGGCAAGGACGAGAGCCAGCTCGCGCTCGATCTCGTCGGGCGTGATCTGGAGGTCGGCGTGCTGCACGTACTCGCTCAACACAAGCGAGCGCGCCACATAGGAGGTGCTGTCCTCCCACAGATCGCCTTCCAGATCCTCGCGCGTCTTGCCCATCACCTCAAGATACTGCTCGATGGAGATCCCGTAGGCCTGCATCTGATGCTCCAGGTTGTGGATGCGCCGCTCCACCTCGATCTGGACCATCACCTTCGGGTAGGACAGCTCCGCCTCGTCCACAAAGCCATCCAGCGCGGCCTCCAACTGGCGGTTGAACTCTTCCTCTTCCCCCTCCGCCTGAAGGTTGAGACGGATGCGCTCGCGCAGGGCGTCCAGGGTGGCAAAATCGCCAACCTCCTGGGCGAACTCATCGTTCAGTTCCGCCTCGTTGCGCCGCTTCAGGTCGAGCACCGTCACCTTGTAGAGCACCGTGCGGTTTTGCAGGCGCTCCTCCTGCCAGTCGGCGGGGTAGACGATGGGCACTTCTTTGACCTGATTGACGAGCATTCCCACAATATGATCGATTAGCGCGGCTGAGGGGTCGGCGGGCAGCGACGGGTCTTCCTCGTCGCTGTGGCTGTTCACCAGCGTGATCTCGACCCCCTTCTGGTCTTCCAGGGTGCTGCCATCCATCAGCTGGCCGAGCAGGTCCACGGTGGCCTGATCGCCGTAGGCCGCGGGCCCCAGCGTGGGCTCCAGCGTGGCCTTTTCCTGGCGCAAGCTTTCCAGCACCTCATCCACGCGCGCATCATTCACCTCGACATCCTGCGTGTCGATCGTGACCATGCCCACATCGCCCAACTGCACGGTTGGCACCGTTGGCACCACAAAACGCAGGGTCAAGGGGGAGTGGGTTTCAAGGTGAACCTCGATCGTGTCGGGGCTGAACGGCTCGACCGCGCTCTCGACGATGGCCTCGGTCAGCAGCTCGGGGACGAGCGCCTCGACCGCTTCCTGCAAGAGCGACTCCTCCCCCACCGCGCGCACGATCATGTGGTAGGGGGCGCGGCCAGGGCGGAACCCTGGAACCTTTACATTCTTTGCCACTTTCCGCGCGACCGCCTGCTTGGATT
>CAWJTI010000003.1:0-7030 GCA_963845765.1 uncultured Chloroflexia bacterium | reverse complement strand
GAAGGGGAAGCGGGTGAGTGCAAGGTAGCGGGAAAGGGTTTGAGCAAGCACTTCAGCGCTCCATCCAGCGTGCTAAAGCGATCACTACGAATCCTTTGCTATATCCATCGCCTGTCCGTCGTCCGTCGTCGTCGTCCGTCGTCGGTCGTCGTCCGTCCTCGTCGATCGTCAAAACGTCAGCGCTACGCCCGTCAAGCTTCGGGCGAATCAACGTCGCAAGAAACCAGAAGGTCAGCATGGCAGACGTGACGATGGATGCCGACAGACCTGCTTCACTTCAATGGCGTCGATGGCTCGACGGGCGAGTACCTGCTGCCCCCGCTGAGCGCCGAGGTGGTGTCGAAGGTGGCGCGCGGCGCGCTCGACCAGATTGGCGAGGAGCAACTGCGCGAGCTGAAGTGGCGGACCGCGCGCACCACAATGGAATCCATGGGGCCGGTGGAGGGGGTGGACCCCAAGAAGCTGGAGGAGGCAGGCTGGGGGGTGATCTTCGCGAATGTGGACCAGGACAAGGTGCCCGCTCTCAAAGGAAAGCGCCGCAACCGCTCCTTGATCTGCGCCGCGCGCAGGCCACCAAAAACGATCCCACTTTCTTCAAGATTTATGAGGGGGCGAACGCTTACCGCAGCGGGGAAGCGAAGCAGAAGTTTCGCGCGGCACGGCGCGGGCCCTGGCCCCGCCGACCCGGCCAAGGTGCCCTACTACCTGCTCCTTGTCGGTGATCCCGAGGCGATCCCGACAGCTTCCAGTATCAGTTGGATGTGCAGTACGCGGTCGGGCGCATCCACTCGACACGCTGGAGGAGTACGCGCGCTATGCACAGAGCTGTGGCCAGCGAGACAGGCAGGTCACAGCTGCCGCGTACCTGCCTCGTTTTTCGGTGTGGCGAACGAGGGGGACCGCGCCACTAAAATGAGTGCCGAGCAGCTCGTCGCGCCGCTGGCCGAGAGCCTGAAGCGGGATCAGCCGGAGTGGGCTATCCAAACCTTTTTGCGCGAGGAGGCTACCAAGGAGAGAGTCGAAGCTGCTCGGCGGCGGCGACACCCCCGCCCTGCTCTTCTCCGCAAGCCACGGGCTCGGCCTGCCGCAGAGCGACCCGCGCCAGCTAGCGCACCAGGGCGCGCTCATCTGCCAGGAGTCGGTGGCACAGCGCGGCCCTCATCCCTCAGGAGCAGTATTTCGCGTGGGACGATGTGACGAGCGACGCGCGGCTCCTCGGCCTGATGGCATTCTTTTTCGCCTGCTACGGCGCGGGCACCCCGCAGATGGACGATTTTTCCCGCCAGGCGTTCAAGGCTCGTACCACCATCGCCCCGCACCCCTTTGTTGCCAACCTACCGCGCCGCCTGCTGGGGCACCCCAACGGCGGGGCGCTGGCGGTGGTGGGGCACGTGGAGCGCGCGTGGGGCTACTCCTTCCTGTGGGAGGGGGCGGGCCGCCAGCTCTCCACGTTCGAGAGTACCCTCAAGCGGCTGATGGAGGGGCACCCCATCGGCTCGGCCATCGAATTCTTCAACGAGCGCTACGCCGAGCTTTCCTCCGACCTGAGCATGGAGTTGGAAGAGATTGACTTTGGGAAGACCCCGGACGACCGCGCCCTGTCTGGCATGTGGACCGCGAACAACGACGCGCGCAGCTACGTCATCATCGGCGACCCAGCGGTGCGCCTGCCCGTGAGCACCGACGCGCTAGCGGAAGCGGAGCGCCCCACCATTGCGACCGTCTCCGCAGGCAGCGCCACCCCCGTCGCCGCGCCTGCCAGCCCGAACGACGAGGTGGGCGCGATGTCGTCGCCCCTCGTCACCGATGGGAGTGCCGCACTGGAAGATGAGGTGGCCGCGGCCTCCTTCGGGCGCGTCAACTGGTGGGGCGAGAGCAGCACACCGCCCGAGGGCGAGAGCGCCACGCTGCGGGCGACGGGGACGGGGCTGTCCGAGTCGCTGCGCCAATTTACGGAGCAGCTGGGCGTCACGCTCAAGCAGGCGCTGGAAGACGCCACGGGGCTGGAGGTCAAGACCTATGTGAGCAGCGACATGGGCCAGGTGGATTACAACAATGGGCAGTGGAGCGGCGACGTGCGGCTACGCGCCCTGACCCATATCAAGCTGGAGCGGCGACACCGGCGTCTGCGTGCCGGAGCGCGGCGGCGAGCTGGACGAACCCTCTGGACGCTCCACCTCGACGTGGCTGGAGCGGGCGCAGGCTCACCGCACCGAGTTGCTCCGCACGGCGGTATCCGCTGCCTCCAATCTGCTAAGCACGCTGCGCGGAACGTAGCAACGCAGAACGAACGACAGCAGGCGGCAGGCGGCAAACGGAAGCAGGCGGCAGGCGGCAGGCAGCAGGCGGAGGCGGCAGTGGGTTCCCACGGAGTGGGTAAGGCAGCAGGCAGCAGTGTCCGTAATCCGTCATTTGAAATCTGAAATCTGAAGTAAGCAGAACACAGAATAACTCTACCTGGCCCTCTGTGTTCTCTGTGTTCTCTGTGGTAAGAAGCCGTTGTCGTCCTGCGTGACGGTAAAGGGAAGATGAACCGATGAGCGATCCTGGTAGAGCCGACCCACTGTTCGAGGTACACGATGCGGCCCTGTCGGATGCCGCGGTGGACCCCCTTGGCCTGTGGGTGGCGGCGGAGGTGGGGCCGTTTGCCTTCGGGGTGGATGCGATGGAGGAGTCGGTTCCCGTGTGGCGGGCCGACCTGCCCGCCGACCTTGAGGCCGCGCAGGCAAAGGTCGCCGACAGCGAAAGCCGCCTTTACCTTGCGGAGCAGGCGCTGCGCCAGGTGGATGAGCGGGTCGAGGGCGTTCGTGCGTGTCCAGAGCGCCGCTGTCTCCTTCGACGTGGCAGCGGAGCCTGCCGCGCTGCCGGAGCAGGAGGCGGCGCGCTTCCTCGCGGGGCTGCGCGGCGAGCCGCCCGCTGCCCCCCCCGACGAGGTCAGCAGCTTCGGGCTGGACGACACGTTTGCGACCGCGCGCGAGCAGTGGCCCCAGGTGGCCGAAAGCCTTCGGGCGCAGCTGCAACGGTTGATCCGCACCCTAACGCACTTTGCCTGGGTCGAGACAGCGCAGGGGGGACAAACCCTTGGTCGGACAGCGGTCCAGTTCCAGGGAGGTCTTCGACACCATCTGGTTCCAGAGGGTCACGCCGCCGCAGAGCGTGCTCCACCAGCGCACGCTTCGCATTTCCCTGCTTTCCCGCACCACCACCCTGCGCCTCGTGATGCTGGTCATGGGGAACGCGCCCAAACTTGCGGCCCTTCTGGGAAGCGGCCCGCTCGGCACCGTCGCGGCGCTGCCAATCGCATGGAAGTTCGTCAACGACATCCTCGACGAGGTGCGCCGTCTGCAAGCCGCTACGACGGGTCGACGACGGACGACAGACGACCGACGACCGACGACGGATAACGGCTTGAACCACGGAGAACACGGAGAACACGGAGAACGAACGACAACGCAGAACGTAGAACGCAGAACGTAGAACGCAGAACGCAGAACGCAAACGAACGACAACCAAAGGAGAAAGATGGCGACGGACTTGGAAAATTCGCTACGCGCGGTTGGCGAGAAGCTGGCGCAGTATGTGGACGATATCTCGACTATGACCGTCGAGACGAAGTACGTCGAGATCGGTGCCACGGGGGACGCGGCGACCCCCCGCATGGCCGCGCGCACCATCATCCGCTTCGATGGCGACAGCGAGGTGGTCGTGCCACTGACTACGCACCAGAGCACCGGCGCGCTGGAGGTGGACCGTGACCTGTTCGAGCTTCACGAGCGCAACGTGGCGCTGACCATCGACTACCGCGCCAAGATGCTCGCGTCGCTGGTGGGAGTGCTGCAAGAGGCGCGGCGGCGGTAGTCGAACAATTGGTGGAACGAGTGTCCTTTTCCACCTTTGCATTGAATGAAGCCGACTGATGGGGGACGCTCAGATCGTTTTAAACGGGATCAACGGAGCAACGGGCGATTATGCAATGACGTTCGACTCCCTGGAGGCGGTTGTGGCACTCATGCGTGGGGAGGCGGTGGCGCGCGAGGAGGATGAGCGCGCAAGGAGCCACGCACAGGCGTTGAAGAAGCGCCACGAGGAGAGCGAGGGCGAGTATCTTGGTGTAAAGTATCCGAACAACCCCGAGGATTTGGCGCAAGTAGGCTGGGGCATCGTCTTCGCCGAGAATGAGGCCCGCACCGAGGAGATTCGAAAGGCGCTTCAACCCCTCATCGAGTCGCCGGAGCGGGAAGCAGGCAAAGTGTGGCTGTACAGCGGCGAGCAGCGCTACAAGGCGGGCGAGACGACCACTCGCTTCCTGGCGCGCAACGGTATGACGATCACGGGACCTGTGGACCCAGGGAAGGGGCCGTACTATCTGCTCATTATTGGCAGCCCCTCGCAGATTCCATTCCGCTTTCAGTATGAGCTGGATGCACACTATGCGGTAGGTCGCCTACACTTTGACTCGGTCGAAGCGTATGGGAACTATACACGGAGTGTGGTAGCGGCGGAGGCGGAGCCGCCCCGCCCGGCGCGCGCCGCCTTCTTCGGGGCCGAGCACCCAGATGACCCGGCTACCTTCCGCAGCAACAAGTACCTCGTCGAGCCGCTTTTGAAGAAGCTGCGTGCCGAGACAAGTTCGGGCGGGCAAGCGTGGCACTTCGACGAGAGCTTGCGTGGGGATGCGACGTGGCAGCGCCTGCGGCAGTTGCTCGGCCAGGATGCGCCGGCTCTTTTGCTCACTGCAAGCCACGGGATGGAACTTTCGCCCGACCACGCCTTACAGGGCGACTATCAGGGCGCGCTAATGTGCAGCGATTGGCCTGGCCCCAAGCAGTGGCGCGAAGGGACGTTGATCCCGCCCGACGGCGAGTACTACTTCGGCGGCGCGCATCTGGACCCGAACGCGAGCATGCTGGGGATGATCGCCTTCCACTTCGCCTGCTTCGGCGCGGGCACCCCACAGAGCAACGACTTTGCCTACTACCAGGAGGTCGTGCAGTTGAGGAAGGTGCATCGCTCCCTCACCTCATCCCCCTTCCTGGCACGCCTGCCCCAGGCACTGCTCGGCCACCCGAACGGTGGCGCGCTCGCCGTCATCGGCCATATCGATCGCGCATGGGACTTTCTCCTTCGCTTGGTTCGAGGACAAGCAGCGCTCGGAGCAACCTGGAGCATTCGAGAGTACTTTCCTGCGCCTGATGCACGGACAGCGTATCGGCAACGCGATGGAGGATTTCAACGACCCGCTACGCGGGCCTTTCTACCCTTCTGACGGAAAGGATGCAGCCACTCTACTGGAACCTTGAACTAGAGCAGGAAGTGCAAAAAGAGCTCGCCACGCTATGGGCGGCCAACGACGACGCGCCGCAGCTATGTTATCCTGGGCGATCCAGGCGGTGCGGCTCAACGTGCAGGGCGTGAGCTGAAGTTGCCGGCAAAAGGGTGATTCTCGCCCTGCTCCTGGCCCGCTGATGCGCCGCACATCCACTTGGACTTTTCTAGGTTTTTGTGGAGTTCCACCAGCGATAGGAAACGTCTCGCCGTTGTAGCGCCCCTGGTTCATGTAGCCATGCGGGTCGTCTAATGATCAAGTGGTAAGCGTCGTGCGGCTCGTCGTACCAGTAGCCACGTACCACGAGGATGTGCGCGTAGCCGAAGACGTTGCCGCTTGAGGATGACGGGATGTCCTCGTCTAACGATTCGACTAGTACAGCTGGGCGTAAATAGCTCGATAGTTAGGCAGCGAGAGCCTTGCCCTGGTAGGTCCATTTGAAGGGTTTAGCCATGGACCGATTATAGTAGTCAATGAAGGCGAGCACCTTGGCCCTGAGGTCGTCCACGGAGGTGAAGGAACCCCGTTTGAGAACTTTACGGGTGAGAATGCTGAGCCAGATCTCAATTTGGTTCATCCAGGAGGCGTGCACGGGCGTGTAGTGAAAGACAATGCGATGGCTGGGGTCGCTCAAGAAGGCGGCGCGCGACTGGCGATTGTGCAGAATCCCTTGCTTGCCTTTGATACCCAGGTCGAGGAGCAGGTTGGACTCGTGCGCCACCAGCCGCACCAGCGAGGCGGAGCGATGAATGTCGAGATTATCGACCACAAAATGCCAGCGCGTGACTTGTGGGTCAGTGGCAATGGTGGCTTGAATGTGGGCGAAGAAGTCCGCCTCAGTACGCGTAGGGCCCAGAGAAGGCGCAAAGACCTTGCCGCTGACCACATCCCGATTGAGGATGAAGGAGGTCGTGCCGTGCCGCTGATACTCAAACTCACGTCGTTCGACCTGCCCGACGGCCAAGGGTAAAGCTGGATGGAGGCGCTCCAGGGCCTGCACGCCCGTCAGTTCATCGGTGCTCACCACCCGTTCGCCCTGCGCGCTGAGGGCAGGGGCGGCTTGGTACAGCTCACAAATATCGGCCACCTTCGCCGCAAACTGCGCATCGTCCGAGGGGGTCAACCAGTAGCGTATCAAGTGCGGCTGCAAGTCGTTTTTTTTAACAAGCGCGCCGCGTGGCGCGGGGAGATCTGCTCGACAATGCCGCGCTGCTTCAGTTCATCGGCAATCTCACGCCCTGTCCACTGGCTGATGGGACGCCCTGACTTCTCGGGTGCTTCACAGGCCAGTCCGATCAGTTGGCAGACTTGCTCGGCTGTAATCGCGGCGGGCCGCCCGGGGCGAGGCGCATCCTGCAGGCGCGCTGCCACACTCAGATCGGCTAAGGCAATGGCCTCTAAACTCAGCCACCGCTGCCGCCACAGGCGCACCGTATCGACCTCTACCCCTTCCCGGCGCGCAATCTCACTATTGTTCAATCCCTCCGCCGCACGCACAATTAAGCGGCCGCGCAGGGCGATTTGCTGCGCCGTGCCATGGCACCGCACCAACTTTTCCAATTCATGGCGTACCATCTCATCGAGATGCACCTCAGGCGGTTTCGGGCCACGCATCCTCGTCTCCTCTCATCGCTCTCAGCCGTCCCACCGACGGCAGCTCCTTTATTATACTACCGTTTTATTTAGGCCGCACTGTACTAGGTC
>CAWJTI010000002.1:0-466074 GCA_963845765.1 uncultured Chloroflexia bacterium | reverse complement strand
ACGAACAGCTTCGGCTTCTCCCCCGTGATGGCGGCGTTGGTCAGCCGCAGCACCATCATGTCATAGCCCTGCGCCGGGTCCTGCGTCTTCAGCCAGGAATCGCCAGCGTCCACCCAGGTCGCCAGATCGGGGTGGGCGGCGACGATCTCTTCTGCGGTGGCGAAGGTTTCCTCGACGGTGCGGTAGCAGGAGTAGCCAGGGATACCGCCCCCGTCGGGCAACTGCACGCGCGGCATGTTGAGTTCCGCCGTGGTGGCCTCGTCAATTTCCAGGCGGAAGCCCGCGTCCAGCAGGCTCTGGTACTGCTGGGGGGTTACCCCCACCACCAGGTAGCCTTTGGCGTAGTGGACCTCCCACGGCTCCAGCCAGGAGGCGAGGTCGTCAACCATCGCGCGCTCGGTGAAAAAGGCGCGCACGACCCAGAGGTCATATCGGCTCAGGTCAACCCCTTCTTCCTGTTGGGGCGGGGACGCTTCCGCCCTCGCCGCGCCCTCGTCCGGCACGGGCGATGCGTGCGTGACGGGTGGGGAACTCATCAGCGCCAGCAGCACGAGGAGAATGGCCGCGGGCAAAAGCCCCGCCAACGCGAAACGACGCAACTTTGACATCATAGAGCACTTTCCTTCCTTCAAGGGATTGACGGGGGAGCTTTTGCCGCAGCGCACTGTCGGCCAATGCGGCACCTAGGGGGCGAGGGCGCGGCCTCGGACGACGTGGCGCTTGCTCGGCGTGACGCGGCCCCACCTGTCCATCCTGGTTGGGTAGCCAAGCAAAGTGCGATGGTAACAGAGTTATAAGATTGCGCAAGTTGCGTGAAGTTGACAGACGCGCCATCCTGACGACACTAGACAGCGGGAGTTGAACAGTTCTATGTCACGTATCAAGGAGAGACGTTTCTCCAAATTGTCCCACCCAAAATCGTACACCTCCGCCGCGACCGGCTCGCAGCGGTTGATCCTCGGCTTTGCACTGATCATCTTTGTGGGCACGGTGCTGCTGCGCCTCCCCATCGCTTCCACCGGCGCGCCGGTGTCGTGGCTGGATGCGCTCTTCACCTCCACCTCGGCGGTGACGGTGACGGGGCTGACGGTGTTCAGCACCGCGAACACCTACTCCCTGTTCGGGCAGTGGGTGATCTTGCTGCTGCTCCAGGTCGGCGGGATTGGCTTTATCGCGATCTCGGTGGTGCTGTACCGCCTTGTGGGGCGCTCCATCGGCATGCAGGATCGCTTTTTGCTGAAACAGTCGCTGGGGGTGGACGAGAGCAGCAACATCCTGCGCCTGACGATCTACGTCATCGGGATAGTGGTGGGGCTGGAGGTGATGGGGGCGTTTCTGCTCTTTGTGCGCTGGTCCGACACGATGCCCATTCCCACCGCCGCGTACCGCGCGCTCTTCCACGCCGCCTCCTCCTTTTGCAACGCGGGCTTCGACCTGTTTGCGGGCACCAGCGAGCCGGTGCTCTTTGGCTACGGGCGCGACCCCTGGTCGCTGGGGGTGCTGGCCCTGCTGATCCTGATCGGTGGCTTTGGGCTGCCCGTGGTGGATGATCTGCTTCGCTGGCCGCGCGCCCGCCTGAGCGTGCACACCAAGATTATCCTGGTCGCCACCCTCTTTCTAACCCTTTTCGGGGGTATCGTGCTCATCGTGGACGAGCACATCTCCGGCGGGCTGCTCTCGGTGTTGCCGCTCGACGATCAGATATACGTGGGCTTTTTCACGATCATCTCGGCGCGCACCGCAGGGGTAACAATTTTGCCGCTGGAGCAGCTGAGCGAGGCGAGCAAGCTCATCCTGATTATCTGGATGTTTATCGGCGGCGGCCCCTCCTCGATGGCGGGCGGCGTGACGACCAACACCGTGGCGGTGCTGGCCCTCGCGATGCTCGCAACGGTGCGCGGCCAGCCGCAGGCGGTCGCGTTCGGGCGCGCGATTCCTTTCGAGACAGTCATGAAGGCGATGGCGGTCATGACCGTCTCGACCCTGCTGGTGGCGGGTATGACGCTGCTGCTCTCGCTGCTGCACATCGACAACCTGCTCGTGTCGGGCTTCGAGGTGGTGTCCGCGTTTTCCAACACCGGCTACTCGCTGGGGCTGACCGGCCACCTGACCCCCGCCGGGAAGATCATCATTTCCTTTGTAATGTTTTGGGGGCGGCTCGGCCCGCTCACCCTGGTCGTCGTGCTAGCCCAGCGCCAGCGCCCCTCCCTCATCACCTACCCGGACGAGAAGCTGAGCCTAGGTGTAGCTTCGCTCTCGCTGTGACTTGGAAACTCATAGAAACTCAGCGACCCAATCTCCAATACCCAAAGGGCAAGTTGTCTCCAATCTCTAATCTCTCAATCTCCAATCTCCACCCACCACCTACCAAAAACCAAACCCGAACCCCATCCATGCAACCAAAAACCTTGTGGGACCGTTTTCAATTCAAAAAGCCGAGCGAGCCGAGCAGTGGCCCCTCCGGCATCGTTCACGCGTCGGGCCGCACCGAGTTTGTGGTGATCGGGATGGGCCGCTTCGGCACGAGCGTCGCCAAGTCGCTGGTCGAGTACGGGCACAACGTGCTCGCGCTGGACAACGACCCCGCACGCGTGCAGCAGCTCGCCACCGACCTGCCCCATGTGATCGCGCTGGACGCGACCAACATTGACGCGCTGCGCGAGGTCGGGATCGAGGATTTTGACACGGGGGTCAGCTGCATCGGCACCAACTTCGAGGCAAACCTGCTCGCCACGGTGCTGATGCGGCGGCTGGGGGTGCGCCGCGTGATCGCCAAGGCGCGCACGCGCACGCAGCGCACCGTGCTGCTCCAGGTGGGCGCGGACGAGGTGATTTTGCCGGAGCACGAGGGCGGGGTGCGGCTGGCGCGCCGCCTGGCCGCGATTGACTTTGTGGATTACCTGAGCCTGGGTGGTGACGTGGGGGTGGTGGAGATGCGCGTGCCGGAGCGCTACGTCGGCATGACCCTAGCGGAAGCCGCGATCCGGCAGACCTACTCGCTGACCATCGTCGCCATCCGCCGCGACGACTCCATTGTCGCCAGCCCTGGCTCGGACATGCGCTTCCAGCGCGGCGACGAGCTGCTGGTGCTGGGGCGCATCTCCGACGCCGAGCGGCTGGTGTGAACGGCAGCAGGCCGCAGGCGGCAGGCGGCGGAAGGAACGGCGTAACGCAAAGACGCAAAGGCGCAGAGGCGCAGAGGGAAAAGAGTAGCCTTCTAGGCAGTGCCCTCTGCGTCTTTGCGCCTCTGCGTCATGTCGTTCTGCGTTGATCAGGATTGCGCGTCGCACTGGTACGGGGCGGCCACAGCAGGGCGCTGCGGACGAGGGGCAGGAAGAGCGAGCGCAGATAGCTGCCTCGCGGGGGCACCGGCGCGCGCGGGCGCTGACAGGCGCGGCGCGCAGCGCAGAAAGCTCACGTTGCCCGCCTGGTCGCTCGCAAAGAGGGTGAGCGCGGCGGGCGGCACCAGGGTGCTTTCAAAGGTGGCGGGAAGCTCGTCGGGGCGCGTCGCCGCCAGCAGGCGATCCACCTCTAGCCGCTGCGTGCCGTACCACTGGATGATCGGCGTGATGGTGGGCGCGTCATAGCCATCGACACCCGGGCTGCTCGCCGTGTAGGCCGAGGTGCTGTCCACATCCACGTAAAACCATGTCCACTCGGTGGAAGGGAACTCCGCCGCGCTGAGGTGGCGCACCCCACGCTGGAGGGGCGGGTCGCCGCCCGGGCTGCCCGCGTCGTTCAGGCGCAGCGTCGCGATGCGCGTCCCCGCCATCACCGCGTTCGTCCGCACGCGAAACCAGAAGCGGTAGTGGCCCGGTTGGAGCGAGATCGCGGGAAAGGTGAGGCTCTGCGCCGCGCTCGCGCCCGGCTCCAGCCGTAGCGCCTGCCCCCCGCTCGCGCCCGCATCCGCGATGGTGGGCACCCCTGCCAGCGCCTCCGCCTCCTGCTGCCACCCCTCCTGGCTCATCCCGAGGCGCTCCACGCCGCTCGTCGCGTCGCTCGCGGCAACGGTGGCGCTCACGTGGTAGGAGGAGCCGCCCGCTACCGGCTCGCCCACGGTGAGCGCGGCGGAAAGGGCGGGCGCGCTCCGGTCAATCCCCATGTAGAGCACGGGCAGCGTCGCCTCGGGGGCGCTAGCGTGGGCGAACAGGGGCGCAAACTCCACGCGGTACAGATCATCTGCGAGGTCGGGGAGCCCGCGCAGGTCGAAAAGATGGCTCCACCCATCGCTCCCCTCGCGATCCTCCTGCCACGCCCCAAGATTCCACGTTGTTCCCCCGTCGAGCGAGGACCACTCGCGCCACTGGACCCCCGCGACATGGGCCGCGTTCATTTCCAGCCACAGGGCGGAGCCGCGCAGAAAATTCCTTGTCGGGGCGGTTCGACACATCCACAACCGTGCTCGACGTGTCGCTCGGCGGCGGCTCCAGCGTGGCCCCAGGGTAATAGTGGCGCAAAATCTGGATGTAGCTCCAGCCCGCGTCGGCGTGGCGCTTGCCCCCCCACTGCGAGAAGCCGAAGCCGTGCCCGTAGCGGCGATAGCCAAAGGAAAGCGGGTCGTCCACCCCCGTAAGATAATAATAACCGTTCTTGGTAGGGCTACTGTTTTCCGCGCTGAACATCGCGAAGATCGGCAGGTCGAGGTAGAACATGGCCTGCCCCGTGGTGGCGTCCACGGCGGCATCGGTGTTGGGGTTGGTACCGTCGCACATGTACTGGTAGGCGGTCGAGTCGAGCACGTCCCAGTCGCGCCCCAAATCCTGCGAGATGAGCAGTTGCCGCCAGCCATAGCTGCGCGCGGCCACCGCCTGCGCCTTGAGCGTCTCGATATGCCACGAGGCGGGCGACTCGTAGGGGGTCACGCGCTTGACGTACTCCTCGAACGGGATTATGTCAATCTGACCGTCGGGCACGTCGCGGCATGTATTGCCCGCGTCGTCATGCTTGACGCGGATCGTGGCGGGCGGCTCCAGGGTGGCACGCGGGGCGAGCCCTAGCAGCGGCGGCTCTGGCGCGGCGATGGCTTCCACGGTGAGGCGGTCGGCGGGGATCGTCCACAGCTCGCCGTCGCGCACAAAGGCGACGCGCTGCCCATCCGGGCTGATCGTGGGTGCCTGCTCCTCCGCCCCGTTTTGGGTGAGTTGGAGCCACTCGCGCGTCCCCAGATCGTAGCGCCATAGTTCGCTGTAGGCGGCCATCTCGTTGCCGCGCGGCGAGCGAGCCACGACCAGCCACCTGCCGTCCGGCGCGAGCGCGGGACGCCCGAGCACCTCGTCGCTCGTCGCAAACAAGGTTTGCCCGTCCCAGTGCAGCCGCTGCGTCACCCCGTCCACGCTGACCGTCAATCGCTCGACGGCACGCGGCGCGGGCGCGGCGCTGGGGTGCCAGGTGCCGCGCGCGGTGTCGACGCTTAGCCACTCACCCCCCTGCCCATGCGCGAGCAGGGTGCCGCCGCTCCACCTATCGAGCGAGAAGAGACGCGCACCTTGCGTCAGGCGCTGCGCGCCCTCGGCGGGCGGCGCGGCGCGGGCGGGCAACACCGCAAGCGGCAGGGCGAGCAGCAGGCAGAGGTAGACAACGTAACGGGTCATAACAGGGCTACTTTCTAGGAGAACGACAACTTACCACGGAGACACAGAGGACACGGAGGATTTTTTAGAGTACCCGACGCACGATTCCGTCTCTTGTTTCAGGAAAACGACAGCTTACCACGGAGACACGTTGAGGACACGGAGGATTTTTTAGAGTACCCGACGACGTATTCCGTCTTTTAAAACTGGAACATTGAAGTTGATGAGTAACCTACACGGCAGCCTGCTAGGCGAAGGTAGGTGAGGAGTTGAGCCTCGTGAACGGGATGAATTGTATCAACAGCCTTTAATTCTACGACGATTGATTGATCAACCAAAAAGTCAAGGCGATAGCCACAATCGAGTTGAATCCCTTTGTAGCGCATGGGCAAGTGGTTTTTCCGCTCAAACGGGATCTCGCGCAACGCCATCTCGCGCGCAAGGCACGCTCTGGTAAGCTGATTCGAGTAAGCCTGGCCCCAATTCGCGGTGCACCTCGATGGCCGCGCCGATGATCTTGCCTGTTCGGTTCCTATAGTGCAACATCGATTCTTTCCTTCTTCAATCTTATTGGCTTCTCTGTGTCCTCCGTGTTCTCCGTGGTTCTATAAAAACGTTCGGGCGGGCGACTTTGAAGGGCCCGTTGTCTGTTCGCATGGGCATGGTACAATTAACAAATAGACACCAGGATGATGATAACCAGGATGGCTCATGGAGAAATTAGTACTTTTAGATGGTCACTCGCTGGCCTACCGCGCTTATTTTGCGCTGCCGCCGGAGATGGCGACGACGAGCGGCGAGCTGACGAACGCGACGTTTGGCTTTACCTCCATGCTGCTGGATGTGCTGGAGCGGGAAAAGCCGGAGTATGTGGCGGTTGCGTTCGATGTGGGCAAGACGTGGCGGCACGAGCAGTTCGCCGCGTACAAGGGCCACCGCGCCAAGTCGCCCGACGAGCTTCACCCGCAGATCGAGCGCATCAAGGGGTTGGTGCGCGCCTTCAACATTCCCATCTACACCGCGCCGGGCTGGGAAGCGGACGACGTGCTCGGCACGCTGGCGCGGCAGGCGGCGGAGCGGGAGGTCCAGGTGCTGATCGTCACCGGCGACACCGACGCGCACCAATTGGTGACCGACAAGGTTTTGGTGCAGACGAGCGGGCGCTTCTTCAAGGATACGACCACCTACAACCCCGAGGCGATCCGCGCGCGCTACGAGTTGGGGCCGGACAAGCTGATCGACTACAAGGCGATGATCGGCGACAAGAGCGACAACATTCCGGGGGTGCAGGGGGTGGGCGACAAGACCGCCACGCGCCTGCTTCAGGAGTACGGCTCGCTGGAGGGGATCTACGAGCATCTGGATCAGCTGCAAACCCGCTGGCGCAACAAGCTGGAAGAGGGGCGCGCCGAGGCGTTTCTCAGCAAGAAGCTGGTCACGATTGACACCCACGTTCCCACGGTCGAGCTTGATTTGGAGGCGTGCCGCCTGCACGACTTTGACCGCAGCCAGGTCTTCGAGCTGTTCCGCGAGTTGCAATTCACCTCGCTGATCGACCGCATCCCCGTCTCGGATGGGGGTGAGGCGCTGCTGCCCGTGGCAGAGGATATCCCCTGCGACTACCAACTCGTCAGCGACGAGGCGGCGCTGGGGCGGCTGGCCCAGCGGCTCAGCGAGGCAGACAGCGTGACGCTGGATGTAGAAACGAACAGCACCGACGCCGTCACGGCGGACCTGGTCGGGCTGGCGGTCGGGCTGGGGCCGGGGAGCGGCTACTACATCCCCATCGCCCACCGCAACGCCACCCCCGTGCGCGCGGGGGAAAAGGAGGGGGAGCAGGGGCAGTTCAACTTTGACGCGCCGCCGGAGCAGGATGGTGAGCCCTCGCCCAACCTGCCGCTGGAGCGCGTGACGCGCCTGCTCAACCCGCTGCTGACGCGCGCGGGGCTGAAGACCTACGCGCACAACGCCAAGTTCGACCTGGAAGTGATGCGCCGCCACGGCCTCACCGTGCCCGCGATGCACCACGACTCGATGATCGCGGCGTGGCTGCTCAACCCTGGCTCGCGCGCCGTGGGGCTGAAGGCGCTCGCGCTTTCCGAGTTGGGCCAAACCATGACGGAGATCACGGAGTTGATCGGCACGGGGCGCAACCAGATCACGATGGATTTGGTGGAGGTTGCCACCGTCAGCGACTACGCCTGCGCCGATGTGGACATGACGAGCCGCTTGGTACCGCTGCAAACCGAGCAACTCCAAGCCAAATCGCTCTACGAGCTGTTCCACAAAGTCGAGATGCCGCTGGTTTCCGTGCTGGTGGACATGGAGCTGACCGGCGTCGCGCTCGACCCGGAGGTGCTGAGCGACGTGCGCGCGCGGCTCAACGCGCGGCTAGCCGAGTTGGAGCGCGACATCTACGAGGCGGCGGGCTACGAGTTCAACATCAACTCGCCGCAGCAGCTGTCCGACGTGCTCTTCGAGCAGTTGGGGCTGGACAAGCGCAAAAGCTCCAAGACCAAAAGCGGCCACCACTCCACCGCCGTCAACGTGCTGGAAGCGCTGCAAAAAGAGCACCCCATCGTCGTCCTGATCCTGGAGCAGCGCTCGGTGCAAAAGCTGCTCTCGACCTACGTGGACCAGTTGCCCGCCATGATCAACCCGGCCACGCGGCGCATCCACACCGATTTCTCGATGACCACGGCGGAAACCGGGCGGCTCTCCAGTTCGAACCCCAACCTGCAAAACATCCCCATCCGCAGCGAGGTCGGGCGCGAGATTCGGCGCGCCTTCGTGGCCCCACCGGGCTTTTACCTGCTCTCCGCTGACTACTCGCAGGTGGAACTGCGCGTGCTGGCGCACCTGAGCAGCGACGAGGCGATGAGCGAGGCGTTCCTGCGCGGCGAGGACATCCACGCGGCCACAGCGGCGCAGCTCTTCCACGTGCCGCTGGAGGAGGTGACGCGCGATCAACGGCGCATCGCCAAAATTATAAATTTCGGTTTATTATACGGCATGAGCGCCTTCCGCCTGGCGCGCGAGGCGGGGCTGGACTACGCCGAGGCGGACGAGCACCTGCACACCTACTTCCGCACCTTCCCGAAGATCGAGGCGTACCTGGAAAAGATCGTGGACGACGCGCAGCTTTGCGGCTATGCCGAGACGATCATGGGCCGCCGCCGCTACTTCCCCGAGCTGATGAGCAGCCGCAACTCCAACCAGGGGCGCGCCGCCGAGCGCGCCGCGAAAAATCACCCCATCCAGGGTAGCGCGGCGGAGATCATCAAGATCGCGATGATCAACATCCATGACCTGCTCAAGGAGAGCGAGTTGCGCTCGCGCATGGTGCTTCAGGTGCACGACGAGTTGCTCTTCGAGATTCCAGAGGAGGAACTGGCGGAGGTCGCGCCGCTGATCATCGGGATGATGGCCGACGCGATGGAGCTATCGGTGCCGCTCAAGGTGGATGCCAAGGCGGGCTACAACTGGGACGAGATGGTGCCGCTGGAGGAGGTTTTGGAGTAAGGGGTACCACGTGGAGCCAGGGCAGGGCGTGGAAGATCAACCCCACGCTTTGCCTTTCTTCCTTTCCCCTTTATGCTTGAGGGTACTTTTGCAGGTTCGACGACCGCCCACCTCCCCTTCCCTTGAAAGAGTATCCATGCCGCACACCGCCATGAAGCCGGTCTTGCCCGGCGATGCCTTTTTCCTGATTCGCCCCACGCGGGTCGAGGCGCAGACGATGCGTATCGCAGCGATGCCGCTCGCGGCAGAATTCGGGGGCACCAGCGCCGACGAGTTCCACCTGACGGTGCAGCGCGCGCGCGACATCACGCCGGAGCGATGGGCTCCCCTGCTGACCGACCTTCAGCGCGCGCTACAACCGCTCCACCCCTTCAAGCTGGAAACGGTAGGGCTTTGGAGATTTTATTCTCATTTTAGACAGTCAAGGTCGCTCTTCTGGACGATGCGGATGGTCCCCGCGCTCATCGAACTGCGCCGCCTGATGGACGAGGAGCTACTCAAAGCAGGGGCCACGCTCTCCCCCTGGCAGATCGCCGACTGGAAGCCGCACACCCTCGCGCTCCACAACGTGCAGGGCGAGGAGGGCGACCTGCCCCTGCTGCCAGGGCTACCCACCCCCTCCTTCACCGTCAACGAGCTGTGGCTGAGCATCTACCAGCCCTGGAACGACTTTGTCGAGCACCCCATCGTCATCTTCAACCCGGCGAGCGACAAATAAAGCGACGCGCGCCGCTCACGCGGGGCTCTCATTGATGAGGTAGAGCCGGTTGTCCTCCACAAGGTAGAGCATCGGGGCGATGAGCACCTTGGGGTAGCGAAGGCGCAGGCGCTGCACCTCGCTCAGCGTAAAGTCGATCTCGTTGCCGATCTCGAACATGGGCGAAAAGTGCATAAAGTGCTGCTCCGCCCACTCCGCTTCCCAGCCGCCCCGCTCGACCAGCCCCTCGACAAACTGCTCGTGCTTGGACACCAGGTTGACCATGCCGCAGTTGTCATGCCCGATGAGGGCTATCGCCTGGACCCCCCCCACGGCGATGGCATAGGAGACCTTGAACTCGCTGTAGCGCAGATTCGCGCCGCCCGCGCGGATGATGTAGGCGAAATTGTCCGGGATGTGCAGGTGCTTGCGATGGTCCATGCACATCCCCACCAGCAGTTGCGCCTGGGTGTAGGTGCCAAAGGGATCATCCAGATTGTGGTACCTCAACAGCGCCCCGATGGGGGTCGAGCGGTACACTTCGGGGATGTCATCCACGTGTTCGACGGGCTGTAATCGATGCATTCTCACCTTCCTGAAAGAGGTCGCCGATTGAAATCGGTGCTGATGGGCCTACGGCCAACCGTCTGAACGCCTTTTGCCCGACAAGGCCACCGATTGAAATCGGTGCTCGTGGGCCTACGGCCAACCGTCTGAACGCCTTTTGCCCGACAAGGCCACCGATTGAAATCGGTGCTCATGGGCCTACGGCCAACCGTCCGCCTTCGCGGACGGAACTCGTTAAAAATGGGCGGGTAGTTCATAGGCGGCGTACAGGGTGTTCGCCGCGTGGTGTTCTTTTTGGTGCAGAATGTACTGCTTGACGGCATCAGTACGAAGCGGGCTCACGGAGAATGCAGCGTAGCTTCGCCTGCCATCTAAATAGAAAATCAGGTTTGAGGGTGTCATTGACAAAGTGTGAAGACACGCCTTTGATTCCCTTCATCATATCCGCGATGCAAAGCGTCGTGGGTAAGGTGACAAGTACGTGAACATGGTCCTCCACCCCACCAATCGCAAGCACCACACACCCAAGAGCCTCTGCCTCCTGCTCAATCGCTCGATGCAGAGGCCGCTCAATGTCGCACGTAATCAGTGGCAGCCGATCCCACGTGCCCCACACCCCATGCAAATACACCTCAACCTTATTGCGCGCCACAACTCCCCCATTCCAATCGCTTCAACTCAAAACAACGGTAGCTTCCCCTCCGTCCGCGCAGGCGGACGGTTGGCCAAAGGCCCATCAGCACCGATTTCAATCGGTGGCCCACCACCCCACACCCACCGATCTACATCAATTCAAAACAACGGTAGCTCCCCTCCGTCCGCGAAGGCGGACGGTTGGCGCAAAGGCCCATCAGCACCGATTTCAATCGGTGGCCCACCACCCCACACCCACCGATTTCAATCGGTGGCCCACCACCCCACACCCACCGATTTCAATCGGTGGCCTACCCCCAACCCACCGATCTCATCGTTCCACCGCGTGACATCCTCAATTGGTGGCTCTCTTCAATCGCTCTTCCACCCCATCACCCCATCTACCCCTCCCGCAGCTTGAACCGCTGAATCTTGCCCGTCGCGGTCTTGGGAAGCTCGTCCACAAACTCGATCCAGCGCGGGCGCTTGTAGGCAGCCATCTGGCTGCGGCAATGGTCGATCAGCTCCTGCGCGAGCGCGTCGCTCGCCTCGTAGCTGCTTCGTAGCACCACAAAGGCTTTCGGCTTGAGCAGGTTCGCCGCGTCCGCCCGCTCCACGATGGCGCACTCCAGCACCGCGGGGTGGCTGATCAGCGCGCTTTCCACCTCGACCGGCGAGACCCAGATGCCGCCGACCTTCATCATGTCATCGGAGCGGCCCGCGTGCCAGTAGTAGCCCGCCTCGTCCACAACATACTTGTCGCCGGTGAAAAGCCACTCGCCGCGAAAGGTTTGCTGGCTCTTGCTGTATTGGTGCAGGTAGAAAAGCGCCGCCGTCTCGCCCTTGACCAGCAGGTCGCCAATCTCGCCCGGTGCCACGGGGTTGCCGTCGCGGTCCACGATCTTCACCTCGTAGCCGGGGAAGGGCTTGCCACTGCTACCGGGCCGGAAGTCGCCTGGGCGGTTCGACAGGAAGATGTGGAAGTTTTCCGTCGAGCCGATCCCGTCGATGATGTCCAGGCCTGTGGCATCCTTCCAGCGCTGCCAGAGCGGCGCGGGCAGCGCCTCCCCCGCCGACACGCACAGGCGCAGCGACGACAGATCGTAGCGCGTGCTGAACGCCGGCTCGGCCAGGATGGCGGCGTAGCTGGTGGGCGCGTTGTACAGGATCGTCGGCTTGAACTCGTGGATGATCTCCAAGACGTTCGTCGCGAGGCGCGGCGGCCCTGCAAAGAGCACGACGCTTGCCCCCACGTACCAGGGGAAGATCAGGTTGCCGCCCAGCCCAAAGGTAAAAAAGAGCTTGGCGACCGCAAAGGTGCGGTCATCCTCGCGCAGGCCAAGCACGTTGGCCCCCCAGAGCTGCGCGGTGAGCGGGTAATCCTTGTGCGCGTGCAGGATGCCCTTGGGCTCGCCGGTGGTGCCGCTGGAATAGTTCAGCGAGCAAAAATCGTCGCGGTGGGTCGGCTCGGCTTCCAGCGTCGTCGGCTGCCCCGCAAGCCAATGGGTGTACGAGGGGTCGCCCGCGAGCCCGCCCTGGCCAATAACGATGAGGTGCTGCAAAAAGGGCAGCCGGTCGCGGATCGGCTCGATCTTGGGCAGCAGCGACTCATGGACGAGGAGCACGCGCGCGCGGCTGTCGCTCAGGATGTACTCGTACTCGGCGGGGGTGAGCAGGGTGTTCATGCCGATGGCAATCGCACCGATCTTGATAGTGCCGAAGAAGCAAGTTACCCACTCGGGGATGTCCGGGGCGAGCAGCCCCACATACTCCCCGACGCGCACCCCACTCGCCCGCAGCGCGTTCCCCACTTGGTTCGCCTCCTCTGACACCTCGCGGAACGTCATCGCGCGCGCGCGGCTGTACAGCGCCACCTTGTCTGCCCGCGCGGGCACATTGCGCTCCAAAATGTCCACTGCGTTGTACCGTTCCGGCAACTCTGCCGCTCGCATCGCGCTCATCTTGTTTTGCTCCCTTGCCCTATTCAGCTAACCGACGACCGACGGGTAAAACGGATAGGCGAACCGCCAAGACGCCAAGAACGCCAAGAAAAGTTTTTATGATTGTCTACCTGCATCCTTTTTATAAACATAAAATAGTCCTTGGCGTCCTTGGCGTCCCTGGCGGTCCCTAATACCTTGTGACCCCTGACCCCTACACGCCAAGGTGGTGTGCCTGGACCTCCTCGTCGGCGCGCAGGGCGGCGGGCGTGCCCTCGAAGACGATGCGCCCCTTGCTCATCACGTAGACCCGGTCGGCGACGTGGGTGGCGAGTGGAAGATTCTGCTCGACGAGCAGGATGGAGAGGCCGCGCGCCTTGAGGTCGCGCAGGGTGCGCCCCATCTCGCGCACGAGGAGCGGGGCTAGCCCCTCCGACGGCTCGTCGAGCAGGAGCAGGTCGGGGTTCGTCATGAGCGCCCGCGCGAGTGCGACCATCTGCTGCTCGCCCCCGCTAAGTTGGGTCGCGCGGTGGTGAAGGCGCTCCCCAAGAACTGGAAAGAGCGCGACCACCTGCTCCAGCGTCCACGCGCCGCGCTCGCCGCCGCGTGCCCCCAGCATGATGTTCTCCTGCACCGTCAGGCTCGGGAAGAGCCGCCGCCCCTGCGGGACGAGCGCCATGCCCATGCGCGCCGTCACGTGCGAGGGCGCGCGGGTGATCGGTTCCCCCTTGAAGCGCACCTCGCCCCGGCGTGGCGGGGCAAAGCCCACCACCGAGTGAATCGTTGTGCTCTTGCCCGCCCCGTTCCGCCCGAGCAGGCTCACCACCTCCCCCGCCCCGACCTCCAGCGACACCCCTTGCAGGATGTGGCTGTCGCCGTAGTAGGTGTGGATGTCGGTGAGGGTTAGCATGGGATTTTGGATTTCGGATTTCGGATTTCGGATTTCGGATTTCGATGAGACGAACGCACTCCTAAATGAACGTATAGATTCTATGTTCGATGAAGAAGGAATTTGCTTGAATTATTGACTGCTTGCTGACAGCTAACAACTTCAAATTTGCCCTCATAGGTGAAATCAGAATGATGCCGATCACGATAGAACAGATGAATTTCATCGCCAGAATCTTTAGAGTTCAACATCCGTTCTTCGGCAAAGTGGTCGGTTGGGCCGTCCCATATCAATTCATCCCCTATCAGTTCATCTTGATACGGTTCAAGACTCTCTTGTTTCTCGTGTGTAACAAATAGAATGATTTTGTCATCATTTTTTGGTGTGACGACGCCGCGAGCTAGTGCCTGATAGCCAGCATACCCCCATAATTTAGCCAACTCTGGACGCGAATAGGTTTCCCCAACCGCAATCTGTTGAAATGATACCGACATCACTTCCTCGCTTTCGGCTGCTACTTATATTTAAACTCAATGACTTCTGCCCGGACAATTACGAGGGGCGCTCCACTGAAAATCCTTCGTCCTTCTTCTTTCGTCCTTCTTCTTTCGTCCTTCGCTCTGCTGTCGTCCTCAAAAATCCATTTCCTCGCCCACCCCCAGATACACTTCCTGCACGCGCGGGTCGGCTCTGACGAGAGAGGGAGGCCCGTCTGCGATGAGTTGCCCCTGATGGAGGACGATAAGGTGGTCGGCCAGATGGAAGATCACGTCCATGTCATGCTCGATGATGAGCACGGTCATGTCGCGCGGCAGGTCGGCGATGAGGTGGGTCATCGCCTGCGTCTCGGCGGGGGACATGCCCGCCGTCGGCTCGTCCAGCAGCAGCAGGCGGGGCTGGATCGCCAGGGCAAGCGCCATCTCCAGTTGGCGCTGCTCCCCGTAGGAGAGCGACCCCGCTACCTCGCTGGCCCGCGCGGCGAGCCCCAGCGTATCAAGCACGCGCGCCGTCTCCGCGCGCATGTCTGCCTCGCGCGCGGCAGGGCGAAACAAACTGCCCGCGAGGCCGAGCCGCTGCTGGACGGCGAGGCTCACATTTTGGAAGACACTCAGCCCCGCGAACAGGTTGTTGCGCTGGAAGGTGCGCCCCATGCCGCGCCGCGCGCGGGCGGCGGGCGCGAGGCGCGTCACCGCCTCGCCCTCGAAAAATATCTGCCCGCTGCTCGGTGCCAACTCGCCGCTGAGCAGGTTGAAGAGGGTGGTCTTGCCCGCGCCGTTCGGCCCGATGATCGCGCAGCGCTCGCCGCGCTCGACCACGAAAGACACATCGTCCACCGCATGCACCCCCCCAAAGGTGCGGCTCAGCGCCTCCGCCCGCAGCAGGCTCATCGCCGCCTCGCGCGCCGCAGCAGCCCCATGATGCCCTGCGGCGCGAAGAGCACGAAAAGGATAAATAGCAGCCCCATGACGCTCTGCCAGCGGTCGGTGTAGCTGCTCGCGATGGCGGGCAACAAGCGGATCAGCGCAGCGCCCAGGATCGGCCCTGTGAGAGTCCCCGCGCCCCCGACGACGAGCATGATGAGCCCCTGCCCCGACATTGTCCAGTAGAGGGTTTCGGGTGCGGCGTGCCAAAAAAGGTGAGCCAGCAGCGCCCCCGCCACCCCGGCTACCGCTCCCCCCATGCTAAAAATGGCGAGCTTGTAGCGAAAGGTGTCGTAGCCGAGCGCGCGCATCCGCTGCTCGTTCTCGCGGATGCCGCGCAGGGTCCAGCCGAAGGGGCTCGCTACCAGCTGGCGCATCAGCCACCAGCCGAGCAGGAAGAGAGCGAGGGTCAGAAAATAAAAGCTCTCGCGCGAGGCGAAGGTGTATCGCAGCGGGCCGAGCGCCACGGCGGGCAGCGGGATGCCCGACAGCCCGTCCGAGCCGCCGGTCACCGCCGACCAGCGAATGGCGATGCTGAACAGCATCTGCGCCGCCGCGAGGGTGATCATCAAAAAGTAAATCCCACTGGTGCGCAGCGCGAAGAGGCCGACCAGCAGCGCGGCCAGCCCGCTCCCCAGGATGACGAGCGGCAGCGTGACGAGCAGGTTATCGGTCAGGTGGAGCGCGCTGAAGGCAAGAATGTAGGAGCCGAGCCCCAAAAACGCGGCGTGGCCAAACGAAGCCAGCCCCGCGTAACCGAGCAGCAGATCCAGGCTCATCGCGAAGAGCGCGAAGATCAACACCTCGATCCCGAGGCTCAGGTAGTAGCTGCGGGCGACGAAAGGGAAAGCGAGAGCTGCCAGCAGGAGCAGGGCGCGCCCACCGTGGCGGCGCAGCCCGCCGCGCGGCAGCAAGGGTTCGCTCATCTGCTCACACTCCCTTGAGCCCGAAGAGACCGGACGGGCGCGCCAGGAGCACCAGCGCCATGACCGCGAAGATCAGGAACAGGGAAAATTCGGGGATCAACGCCTTGCCAAAGGTGTCCGCCATGCCGATCAGCAGGCTGCCCCAAAAGGCCCCGCGCAGGGTGCCGAGCCCGCCCACGACGACGACCACAAGGGTCAAAATCAAAATTTCAAAGTCGAGCCCCGGGTACAGGGTCAGGACGGGCGAGCCCACCACCCCCGCCAGTGCGGCCAGTGCCGTGCCGAGCGCGAAGACCCCCGCGAAGAGCGCCTGCACGTTGATCCCCAACGCGCTGACCATCGGCGCGTCATCCACCCCCGCGCGGATCAGCGCCCCGATGCGGGTCCGCTCCAGCAGCAGCCAGAGCAGCCCCGCCAGCAGCAGCCCAAAGCCGATCAGCGCCAGCCGATAGACGGGAAATTGCAGCGCGAAAATCGGCACTTGCCCAGCCAATAGCGCAGGCGGCGGCACCGATTCGACATACGCGCCCCACCGCCAGCGAATCAGGTCCGCCGCGACGAGGGCCAGCCCGAACGTCAGAAGCACCTGATCCAGGTGACGATGCCGCCCGTACAGGTGGCGCAGAAAAAGGTCTCGACGAGGAGCCCCAACGTTCCCACGAGCAGCGGCGCGACGAGCAGCGCCAGCCAGAAGCTGCCGGTGCTGCGGCTCACCGCCAGCCCCACGTAGCCACCCAGCAGGTAAAACGCGCCGTGGGCCAGGTTGATCACATCCATCTGCCCAAAAATCAGCGAGAGCCCTGCCGCCATGATGAACAGCAGCATGCTAAACACAAGCCCGTTCAACAGTTGGAGCAGAAAGGTTTCCATGAAAGAGATTGGAGATTGGAGATTGGAGATTGGAGATTGCAGATTGCAGATTATAGATTGCAAATGAGACATCGTTATTAAGGTATGTGGCACATATGCATCTAATACCTAATACCCAATCTCTAATCTCCAATCTCTGGTGTACTGTCGCGGCTTTGGTCGCCGGGGTCGGCGATGATGCCAAGGTCATCGAGGATGGCGTTGCGAAGCTCGCCCGCCACCTCGCGTACCTCGCGCAGGTAGATGTGCTGCGCGGGGTTGTGCGACGTTTCGTCCAGGGCGAAGGGGCCGCGCGGGCTGTCGAAGCGGATACCGGGGATCGTCTCGACCAACTTGTCGGGGTTGCTCGTGTCGCCCTGCACCTCGTTCAGCATCTCGACGATGAGGCGCGCGGTGTCGTAGCCCTGCACCGCGAAGACATTGGCATCGCTGTCGGTGCGCGCCTTGTATGCTTCCTTGAAGCGGCTATTTGCAGGGTTGTCCAGCATGTAGGACCAGTGCATCCCGCTGCGGATGCCCAGCGCCGCGTCGCCCTGCGCGGGCAGCACGTCCTCCTCCACCATGAAGCCCGATGTGAGGAGCGGGAGTTGTCCTTTTAGCCCAAAATCGCTGTACGCTTTGACAAAGGTCACCGCGGAGCCGCCGCTGTAAAAAGTGTAGACCAGATCGGGCGCGGCGTCAGCGATTTGGGCCATGAAGGGCGCGGGGTCGCCCATGTTGGGGAAGGGGGTGCGCTGGATCGCGACGATCTCGCCCCCCGCCTTGAGGAAGCTGTCAGAAAAGGAGGTAATTGTCTCCTCCCCCGCCGCGTAATCGGGCACGCTGAGCAGGGCGCGCTTGCCGACGTTCTGCTGCTGCCCAGGAGCCCATGGGCCAGCTTGGCTGCCAGTTCGTGAACGAGGTGCGCCAGATGTAGGGCGACTTGGCGGCGCGGCTAATCTGGTTCGCGCCCGCGTTCGCCACGATTAGTGGCTTCTTCATCGAGTCGAAGTAGTCACGCAGCGCCATCAGCACGCCGGAGCTAACGATGCCCGCCACTAGGTCCACCTCGTCCTGCTCTACCAGCTTGCGCGCCTTCTGCTGCGCCACATCCGGCTTGATCTCCGTGTCCTCGGTAATCACCTCGATGGGTCGCCCGCCCGCCTCGCCGCCCACCTCGTCAAAATACAGCTTCATCGCAGCGGTGATGCTCTCGCCCAGCACCGCATAGATATCGGAGTAGGGCAACAAAATCCCAATTTTTAGCGGCTTGGTGCCGCTGCCGGGCCGCCCCATCGGCCCGCACGCACTCAGCAGCGGCGACGCCAGGGCGAGCCCGGCGAGGGCGCTTGCGCCTTTTAACAGGTCACGGCGGGTCAGGTAGGGGATAGTAACTTCAGACATCTTTTCTCCGAGTCGGGTGCTCCCGAGCGCAAGGGGTGGACGGTTCCGAGGGTGACGCAGCGTGCAGCAGGGTTCGCCAATGATAAGGTGTGCCCTCTGCCCTGTCAAACCTGATCGGAATTTTGGGGGACAGGGGGACAGGGGGACAAGGGGACAAGGGGACAGGGGGACAAGGGGACAAGGAGACAGGGGGACAGGGGGACAAGGGGAAGCTACACCTTGAATCTCCATTCTCCCTCCTCTGTGTTCTCTGTGTTCTCTGTGGTTCAAGTCGTTATCCGTCGTCCGTCTTTCGTCCTTCGTCCGTCGTCCCCTATAATCCCCGTTTCCCCACTCATCCAGAGCCCCACCCATGACGATTGATACAACGCTCGACCGCTTCCGCAACGATCCGTCGCTGGCCCGCTGCGTCACCCATTGGGAGCGCATCGCCCCGCGCGCGGCGGCCTACGCGCCGCTGCCCGCGTGGCTCGACGCACGCCTGGGGGCGGCGCTGCGTGCACGCGGCATCGCGCAGTTGTACACGCATCAGGCGGAGGCGCTGGAAGCGAGCCAGCGCGGCGAGCACCTCGTGGTCGTCACGCCGACCGCGAGTGGGAAAACCCTCTGCTACAACCTGCCGGTGCTCCACACCCTGCTGCAAGAGCCGGAGGCGCGCGCTCTCTACCTGTTCCCCACCAAAGCCTTGGCCCAGGATCAGCGCCACGAGTTGCAGGGCATGATCGAGGCACTGGAACCCGCAGGCTCGCGCCGTCGCGCGGGGCTGTCCGCTGAAATTTACGATGGGGACACGCCGACCTCGGCGCGGCCCACAATCCGCGCGAGCGCCCGCATCGTGCTGTCCAACCCGGACATGCTGCACGCGGGCATCCTGCCGCACCACACGCAGTGGCTCTCGCTCTGGGCGAACCTGCGCTACATCGTGATCGACGAGGTGCACCACTACCGTGGCCTGTTTGGCAGCCACTTCGCCAACCTGCTGCGCCGCCTGCGCCGCATCGCGCGCTTTTACGGCTGCGAGCCGCAGATCATCGCGGCCAGCGCGACAATTGCCAACCCGGGCGACCTGGTGGAGCGGCTGATCGACGCGGAGTTGCCGGTGACGGTCATCGACCAGAACGGCGCGCCGCACGGGGAAAAGCACTTTATCTTTTGGAACCCGCCGCCCTTCAACGAGCAGTTGGGCCTGCGCCGCTCTGCCCTGCTGGAATCGCAGCGCGTCGCCACCGCATTTCTTGAGGACGAGGTGCAGACCATCGTTTTTGCCCGCTCGCGCCTCTCGACCGAGCTGCTGCTGCGCTACCTGCAAGGCGCGGGGCAGCGCGCGGGCCTGCCCAGCGACGCAGTGCGGGGCTATCGCGGCGGCTATCTGCCCAGCGAGCGGCGCGCCATCGAGCAGGGGTTGCGCGCGGGCGAGATTCGCGGCGTGGTCTCGACGAACGCGCTGGAACTGGGCATCGACATCGGCCAGTTGGATGCCTGCGTGATGAGCGGCTACCCCGGCACCATCGCCTCGACGTGGCAGCAGGCGGGGCGGGCGGGGCGACGCGCGGGCAGCAGTGCCGCGCTGCTCGTCGCCACCTCCGACCCGCTGGACCAATTTATCGTACGCCACCCGGAGTGGTTTTTCGGTGCCTCGCCCGAGCATGCGCGCATCAACCCCGACAACCTGTCGGTGCTGGTCAACCACCTCAAATGCGCCTGCTTCGAGCTGCCCTTTGCGCCCGACGAGGGCTTTGGCAGCCTGGCCCCGGAGGTCACGCGCGAGGTGCTGGCCTTTTTGGAGGAGGAGGGGCTCGTCCATAGCGCGGCGGGTGTGTATTACTGGACGGCGCAAAATTACCCGGCGGAGGGGGTGTCGCTGCGCTCGGCGGGCGATGGGCTGCTCATCACCGAGCAGCCGGGGGGTAGCACCATCGGCGAGGTGGAGCGCTTCTCGGTCCACCAGATGTGCTTTCCCGGTGCGATCTACATGCATGGCGGCTCGCAATTTCTGATCGAGTCGCTGGAGTGGGACGAGGGGCGAGCCTATGCCCGTCCCGTCGAGGTGGATTATTACACGCGTGCGCAAACAAAGCGCACTGTGTCGCTACACGAAACCTTCGCGAGCGACCCGCCGCAGGGCCGCCACTGGGGCGAGGTCATCGTCACCAGCCGCGCGACCGGCTACCATAAGATCAAGCTGCACACGCACGAGAAGCTGGGCCACTTCGACCTGGAGCTGCCCGAGTCGCAGCTACACACCACCGCCTTCTGGCTCACCTTCCCCATCGAGGTGGAAGATCGCCAGCGCGACTACGGCCCCAACTGGCAGCAGCAGCGCGTGCGGGCGCGCGGGCGCGAGCGCTTCCGCTGCGCCGACTGCCGCCTCTCCGAGGCGGAGTTGGGGCGCGAGTTGGACGTGCACCACCTGATCCCCTTCCGCGAGTTTGGCTTTGTGGCGGGGCAGAACGATGGCTACCTCGCCGCCAACGACCTTGGCAATCTGGTGGCGCTTTGCCCGGCATGCCACAAGCGGCGCGAGCCGTGGTACAAGTCGGAGGCAGCCATCGGGTTGCAGGGGGTCGCGCACGCGCTGGGCAACATCGCGCCGCTCTTCCTGATGTGCGACGGGCACGACCTTGGCAGCTCGACGGACTTGCGCTCGCCGCAGACCGGCTTCCCCACCCTCTTCCTGTATGACACGGTGCCCGGCGGCATCGGCTTCGCCGAGCAGCTCTACGCGCTGCACCGCGAGCTACTCGACGCCACCGAGGCGCTGATCCGCGATTGCCCGTGCGAGAACGGCTGCCCCGCCTGCGTCGGCCCCGACGCCATGCAGGGCGAGGGCGGCAAAACCCCCAGCCTTGAGTTGCTGCGCACGCTTGATGGAGATTAGAGATTGGAGATTGGAGATTAACGGATTGACGGATTGAACGACTTTGAGAGGGAAGGAAGCCCAGGATTCAGGCAGCGTCACCATTGCTGATTGTCGGCTCTGTTTTGAGCAACGGAGTCCGCTGAAATTGGCAACACTTCAAAGGCAAAGAGCTTTTTGTCGTCAATCCGTCAATCTCCAATCTCCTTAATCTCCAATCTCCAATCTCCAACCCCCCCCCGAGGCCACCTGTGCTGATTCTGCAATTTTTGCCGCTTTACCTGATCGTGTTCTCCGCCAACCTGGAGACGGCGTCGCGCGTGTGGCGCTGGATGGCGCTCGGGGCGATGCTCTTTGTTACCACGATGCTCTTTTTTGTGGGTGCGACGCTCGCGCTGGCGGGCCCCGCGCTGATGGGGTCGCTCGTGCAGGAGGGAGTGCTATCGACGGAGGCGCTCGATGTGAGCGTGCAAGGGGCGGGCGGCCTCGTGCTTGCTACGGCCATCGTGAGCATGGGGCTGCTGCTGCCCGCCGTGCGCGGCGCGCTGATTCGGGGGCTACGGCTGGCGATGGAGGTCGACGAACACCGTCCACACCACCGCGCTCCTCTTCGCCACGTGGTTGGTGGGGCTGACGCTGGCGCAGGTGCTCTTGTTCACCCAATTGCCCCCGGATCTGTTTGAGGGGACGACGCTCACGCTGAGCGCGCTGTGGGAGCAGGGCATTGCCTTTGTGCTGTTTGGGGTGCTGGGGGTGGGGTTGGGGTTGCGGCGCAGCCTGGGCGAGACGCTGGAGCGGCTGGGGCTGGTGCTTCCCAGCGCGCGGCAGGTGGGGATCGCCCTGCTCGCCATCGTCGTGCTGACGCTGTGGGATGCGCTGCTCACCCTGGGCTGGCAGGCGCTGGCCCCTGACTCGTTCGACCGGATCGCGGGGATCAGCGACTCGCTTTTTGGCGGGGTGCTCGGCCCGATGGGCGCGCTGACCATCGGCCTCTCGGCAGGGATTGGGGAGGAGCTTCTGTTTCGTGGTGCGATTCAGCCGCGCTTCGGGCTGCTGCTGGCGACCCTACTCTTCACCGTAGGTCACACCCAGTACGAATTTTCGCCCGCGCTGCTCAGCGTGTTTGTGATCGGCCTCGTCCTTGGCCTGGTGCGCCGCCGCTACAACACCACCACCGCCATCCTGATCCACGCGGGCTACAACGCGCTCAACGTGCTGCTCGCCCCACTTTGGTGAATGGGGAATGCGGAATGCGGAATGCGGAATGGGAGTTGGAGCTTATTACGGGTTGCAGATGGTGGCGGGCGGGAAGAAACGTCATAAAGCCGTTCTTCTGCGTTCTGTGTTCTTCATTCTGCGTTCTGCCACCTGCCGCCTTACCCGCCTTGCGGGAACCCACTGCTGCCTGCCGCCTTACCCGCCTTGCGGGCCTGCCGCCTGCTGCCTGCCGCCTTCCCGCCTTGCGGGAACCCACTGCTGCCTGCCGCCTGCCGCCTGCCGCCTGCCGCCTGCTGCCGTTTGCCTGCTACGCGTGCGTTCCCCCGCAGGTGGGACAATGTTCCGGGTCGGGGAGCGGCTCCAGCGAGCGCCCGCAGGCGGCGTAAACCTCCACGCGCGGGAATAGACCAAAGCGCCGCACCACCTTGCCCTCCAGCAGCAGGTCGGAGCAGCTGCTCCGCTCCAAAAGGGAGGGCACGGGGCAGCTGGCGCACAGTTTGATCGACCACTCGCTGTGGTTGCCAGACCGTTCCATCAAGCGGCAGCGCATCACCTCGCGCCCGCGAAATGCATCGTAGTGGAAGAAACGGCAATTCGGAAGTTCCATGCGCAAAGTATAGTTGGGGGCTCATTCCCCGTAAAACGCTCGCAAGATGTACAGTGCCTGCGCGCTGAGCCAGCGGCTCGGCTCCCCCTCCGTCTCGCCGGTCCAGCGCACCTCGGCGGGCGTGGGCAGGTGGCGGCGCAACCGCCACAGCCCCTGCTCGTCCTGGATGCCCACCACGTACTGAACCCACGGCTGCAACCACGCGCCGCCCAGCCCCAGGCGCAGCGCCGACCGTGCGAGCACGATGTCGTCGGGCTGGTCGAAGGTGGGAAACCCGTAGCGACGGTAGCGCCGCACGGTAGGCGGGTCCAGCGCCGCCAAGCGCAGCGCCAGCAGGTCGCGCGTGGCGCTGTCACTTGCTGTGTCCGGCAGCGCGGCCAGCGCCATCGCCGCCTGTGTGAGCCAATCCGCCACGGCGGCGGGGGTGGCAGGCAGCTCGTGGCGGGCGAGTTGCTCGTCCAGCCGCGCGATCCGCTCCCGCACGCGCGGGTCAGCGGCGAAGCCAAAAGCCGCCGCGATATGAACGATGATCGCATTCAGGTTGATGGGCGGCGGCTCCGCCTCGCTGTCAGGCTCGGGGGCATCCAGCAGCCAATCCAGCGCCGTCGCGATGCGCTCGTCATCCCCCGCCACCTCCACCTCAGCCAGCAGGCGCAGCGCCCACAGCGGGGTGGCATAGCGCGGGCTCCACCCGGTGCGGCGCGGCTCCGTCAGGCTCGCTTTGAGCGCCTCCACCTGTGGCGACACCTGCAGCGCGAGTTGCGCGGCGCGCACCCCACGGGCGGCGTCGGGCCGCTCCACCACATGGCGCAGCATAAACAAATCCGCCGCCGCGTTCTGTCCCATCCAACACCCAATAAAACGGCTTGCCGCGCAACTGCCTCCACCACTCGCCCATCGCCCCCCCTCCCCCAACCCTAAAAACACAACCCAATTCTAATGAAGCCGCCGCGCGTGACAACCGTAGAACGACGACCGACGACCGACGGGTACCCCCTGGGTGCGACGACCGACGGGTACCCCCTGGGTGCGACGACCGATGACGGCCAACGCAGAGCGCAGAACGCAGAACACAGAACAAACGGCGAACGACCAACGCTGTTCCCTCAAGATTGCAATGACCAACATTTACTCTGCAATACCCAAAGGGCACGATGTCTGCAATCTCTAATCTCTAATCCCTAATCTCTAATCCCTAATCTCCATCTCCATCCTCCATCCTCCATCCTCCCAACTTTGGTGCCTTGTCCCCTTTTTGGTATGCTTCAGGGATGAGCAGAGCAACCCGCTACCCCATCCCGGCGCGCGAGACGCGCGTGGAGGTGCCTGTCAGTGACTCGCGCTTTATCGCCACGGGGACATATGCCCCGACGGTGGCGGAGGCGGACGCCTTCGTCGCGCGCGTGCGCGGCGAGTTTGCCGACGCGACGCACAACTGCATAGCGTACCGCGTCGGCTACCAGACTGGGGTGGTCGAGCGGATGAGCGACGACGGGGAGCCGAGCGGGACGGCGGGCCGCCCGATGCTGGCGGTCCTTCAGGGGCAGGAGTTGGGCGATGTGGCGGTGGTCGTCACGCGCTATTTTGGGGGCACCAAGCTGGGGACCGGCGGGCTGGTGCGCGCCTACAGCGGCGCGGTGCGCGCCCTGCTGGCCGAGTTGCCCATCAAGATGAAGGTGGAACGGGTCAGCCGCCGCCTCGTCACCGACTACCCCCGCTACGAGATCATCAAACAGTTTATTGGGGAGCGGGAAGGAGAGATTGAGGAGGAGCAGTTTGCCGCCGATGTCACTTTCAGCTTTTCCCTACCGCGCGACCGCGTGGAGCCTTTTGACGAGGAGTTGGTGGAGCTGTCCCACGGCCAGTTGAGCGCAACGACGCTTGCCTGAGGCGTGGCCCCCCAGCCCGCACCTCCACCCCCGACGAGCCGACAACATAGATTTCGCTGGCATAATAGTTCCAGCCTAGAAAAAAAGTAGAAGTGGAGAGGGCACTGCATGACAAGCGATGATGAACAACACGAACACGAGATTCAACAGGCGCTGGAAGAGGTAAAAAGCGAGAACCCGAGGGTGCGGAGCGCCGCGGTGGAGCGGCTGGGGAAGCTAGGCGTGGGGCTATCCGCGCTGCAAATCGTGACGACTGATCGGAACGGCTACGTGCGCGCCGCAGCCGCCGAGGCACTGGCGCAGTTTCCCAGCGAGGAGGTGGCGCTTTTTCTGGGCGACCTGCTCTTTGACAGCAACCCTTTCGTGCGCAGCGCCGCGATCCGCTCGTTGGGGCGCGTCGGGGCGACTGACTACGTGCCCAACCTGGTGGACGCCCTGGAAGATGAAAATCCCCATATCCGCGCGGCGGCGCTACGCGCCCTCAGCGACATGCGCGCCGCCGAGGCGGCGGAGATGCTGGTCGAATCGCTGCGCGACCCGCACCGCAAAATCCGCCTGGACGCCGCGCGCGGGCTGCGCCAGATCGCCGCGCCCGAAACCAACCCCGCCATGCAGCAGGTGCTGCGCGAGGCGCTGCACCACCCCCGCCCCGACCTGCCCTTTCTCAACACCCTGATCCAGGCCATCGCCAACTCGGGCACCACCGAGGAGGTGGGGCCGCTGCTGGTCATGCCTGATGCAGGAAACGGTGGGCTGCCGGACGGTGGCCGCGCGCGCGATTCGTACCTTTCGCTACGAGCCCGCGCGCCCCACGCTGGAGCGCGCCCTGACCGACCGCAACCCGAATCTCCGCCTGGCGGCGCTACAGGCGCTGGAAGAGATCGGGGCTGCAAAGTCGCTGCGCGACGGTGCGCAAGCTGCTGGAAGATGAGGACAACCGCGTGCAGCGGGCCGCGTGCCGTGCCCTGACCGAGGCGGGGGACGAAGAGGTGCTGCCCATCCTGCGCGAGATGGCCTACAGCCCCAACCCCTTCCTGCGCCCGCGCGCGGTGGAGGGCCTCGCCACGCTGGACCCCGAGGGGAGCCGCGAGATCCTCATCGAGCTGATCCACGACAACAACATCGCCGTGCGCAGCGCGGCGATCGAGGCACTGGCCCCCTACAGCGCAGAACCCAAAGTGCGCGCCGCCCTGGAAGAGGCGCGCGAGCGCGAAATCACCGAGCGCCTGCGCGAGCGGCTGGAAGAGCTACTCGCCGGGTGAGGAGGGTATTAGATATTGGGTATTAGATATTAGGATTGGTCTCAATGTTGAATTGCTCGGTCAATTGCCCATTCACGGTCTCAATGATCTGGCGCACGGCATTGTGGAGCCGTTTGGTGGCGGCAGGCGGTTGCGGTTGCTGATTGCGGCGTGGTAAGGTACGCAGCCGAATCCGATTGAACTGCCAGAGGTCGGCGGCATGCTCGGCACTGATATAGGCTTTGTCACCCAGGACCTCCAAGTCGGTGTGTTCATGTAACAACTCGACGCCGACTGCCAAGTCGCTGGCATTGGCGGGGGCCAGTTCAAAGTCCAGAATCAGGCCATTGAGGGTGACCAACAGATGCAACTTGTAGCCAAAGATGGTCTGCTTTTTCGATTCCACACGCCCAAAGCGCGCGCCAAAGGCCGCCCAATCGCCACTCGAACCGGGCACCAGGTGGAACTGGACGACCGGAATCGGCAAGCTATCGAGCACGCATTGTTCATCCTGTGCCAAGTCCAGTTGTGCCAGCAGGATACGCCGCATCAGGTTCATCACTTCCATCAGGTTGCGCCGTCGTCGATTGAAGCGGCTTTGTTGCGGGATGTTGGGAAACAGCTCTCGATAGGCTTGCATGTTACTCAGCAATTCGGTTTCTACATCCCACCCCTTGCACTCGCCGATCAGGCACAGCGCGAGTAATTCGCTGTCGCTGCACAGCGGCGCGGGCCCGCGCTTCCCGAGCAGCGGTGCCAACTCTTGATACAGATCATCTATGATCACGTATACGTATAGGCAGAAATCCTCAAAAGTGGCTATCATCTCCGTCTCCTTCGGTGTCGCGTCTTGATCTGAGTTTCACACCTTTGATCTTGCTCACCGAAGGATTTTTTTCAACTTTTATCTTATTGGGTATAGGTGCACCTGTGCGATTCTCCTATCCAATACCTAATACCCAATCTCTAATCTCCAATCTCTAATACACCAATAACGAGAAGACCGGGTAGCCGTCCAGCACCTCGCGGCCAGGGAGGAAGGAAAGCTCGATCACGAAGGTCGTGCCGACGACCTCGCCGCCAAGCGCCTCGATCAGCTCGATGCTGGCCCTGGCGGTGCCGCCGGTGGCGAGCAAATCGTCGATGAGCAGCACCCGCTGCCCGGGCTGAATCGCGTCGCGGTGCAGTTCGAGGCGGTTACTCCCATATTCCAGATCGTACTCGCGGTGGATCGTTTCGGCGGGCAGCTTGCCCGGCTTGCGTATCGGCACAAAGCCCGCGCCCAACTCCACGGCGAGCGCCGCGCCGAAGATAAAGCCGCGCGACTCGATCCCCGCAATGATCTCCACCCCTTCCCCCCGCCACTGTTCCACCAACGCCCCCGTCACCTCCGCCAGCGCCGCCGCATCCTTTAGCAGCGTGGTGATGTCTTTGAACAAGATTCCCTCGATGGGGAAGTCGGGCACGTCCCGCACCAATTGCTTCAGGTGCTCTACCGATTGTTCACTCACAATTTTCTCCTTGTCATCTTGTGAATGGCGCATGGCGCATGGTGAATGGGCACGACGTATCCACCCCCATTCACCATGCACCATGCACCAGATTCTCTTCTGAAGAAATACCTCTCGCGGAGCGCTACGCGCCCATCACGTTGCCTGCAATCAGCAGCACGATGCCCACGAGGGCCAGACCACCCGCCCAAAGGCGCAGGCGCTTTTGCCAGAGCGCGAGCGGCGGCGTGAGCCACTCCTGCACCGCGACGGGGCTTTCCGGCCCGTATAGGCGGCTGCGCAGCCGCCACATGATGACCAGCAGCACCACCAGCAGCACGATGCCGGTGGTCAGCAGCGGCCAGCCGATCCAGAGCAGCGCTTCCGAGGTACTGGCATCGGCAAAGGACGTGGCAAGCACCACGCCCAGAATCGCAACCCCCAGCAGAATCCAGCGCAGCAGGCGCATCTGGCTTACGCTCTTGCGCAGGTCCACCAGCCCTTTTAACAAATCTGGGCGCTCCCCACCCTCGCGCGCGGGTACGATGCTGGCAAGCTCCGACACGCCGAGCACGTAGTTGCGGCTAACGGGGCGCAGGCGGTTATCCAACTCCTTGGTCAGCGCTTTTTGCACCTGAACCACCACCTGGCGACGGTTCATGCCCGCCGGAACACAGGAGGGCAAGCCGAAGAGACCGGGCGCGGGCGGGGTGCGAGTACGCCCCGGGCAGTTGGGTAGCGTGTCCACCAGCGCCCCGATGGCCTGTCGCCCCTCCTTGGAGCGCAGGGCGGACATCAGCGGCTCCAACTCGATGGCGAGATCGGGAACCACCTGCTTCTTGTCATCGACAAAGGTGTAAAGTGACTCCAGGGCGCGGTCGCTCTGCCCCGTGGCCCAGCCAGGCGGCAACAGTTGCTCCATCGCCACCTGCAACGCTTCCCGCTCGCGCGGGGCCATCACCTGCGTCTCGCTGGCACGCGCGGTCGCGGGGAAAATCCGCGTCAGCAGCAGCTGCCCGTCCAACACCTGCTTGATCAGCGCCCGGTCCTGGATGAGGCGCAGCACCTCCCAGAGCAAGATCGCCAGGCTCAGCACGATCACCACCAGCACTATCATCACGATCGCGGCAATAAACACAGTTTTCTTTCTCCTCGATTTTGATTTCTTTGGACGTGGTCCCGTCCCGTACCTTACCACATCTCATCAAAAAGCGGCCAGACGAACGAGCGCTGACCGCCGTTTCTTCGTAGTCGCTGTACAGGTTAACAGCTTGCTGTGCCATGCGGCCCAAGGGTGTAACCGAATACGCAACCCAACCCTCAAGTACGATACACGTCCCGTCGGTGCCGCACAAAATGCATGGTGAGCACGTTGGGGTCTGATGAGAAGGTGTATAGCACGCGATAATCGCCAACGCGCAACTTGTACATACTACTCCACTGCCCTGTAAGCGGGTGAGGCTGAACTACTTCAAAGTTTTCTGCCAACCAGCTAACTTTTTTCAGGATGCGTTGCGCTGTGGACTTGGTGAGTACGGACAAGTCTGTTTCCGCGGTAGGCGTGAACACCACTTGATACATGCATTACCACTTGAGGCCGAGTCGGGCCGCCACATCCGCCGCTGTGGCTGTAGTTCCGCCCGATTGTACGTACTCCAAAGAATGACGGATCTCTTCCTCCATCTCGGGTTGCAGGGCGAGCCCTTCATCGGGGTCTTGCAACGTCTCATACAGTGTTTGACGAACTACATCTTTGATAAGGGACTTTAGTTCGTCTACCGTCAAATCTGCCACTTTTGTCGTTGCCATGTTACTTCCTCCAGAAACGTTTACCCCTCGTTAGAGCCGCACCTCTTGTTGCCAAGTCAGAGGAGCAATCCTACTGACCTCCGCTGCCTCACCCCACTCACCCCACTCACCCTACTCCCACTCAATCGTGCCCGGCGGCTTGGAGGTGATGTCGTAGACGACGCGGTTCACGCCTGGCACCTCGTTGACGATGCGACTGGAAATGCGCGCGAGCACCTCGTGCGGCAGCCGCGCCCAATCCGCTGTCATGCCATCGGTGCTGGCGACGGCGCGCACGGCGACGACATTGCCGTAGGTGCGGTTGTCCCCCATCACGCCGACGGTGTGGATCGGGGTGAGCACGGCGAAATACTGCCACACCGCATCCGGCTTGCCCAGCCCCGCCGCCTCGATCTCCTCGCGCACGATCGCGTCGGCGAGGCGGTAGGTGTCCAGCCGCTCGGGGGTCAGCTCCCCCAGGATGCGCACCGCCAGGCCGGGGCCGGGGAAGGGCTGGCGGTTGACCATGCTTTCCGGCAAGCCCAGGGCGATCCCCACACGGCGCGCCTCGTCCTTGAAGAGAAAGCGCAGCGGCTCGACCAGCCCCTTGAAGCCCAACTCGTCGGGCAGGCCGCCCACGTTGTGGTGGGTCTTGATGTTCGCCGCCGCGCCATGCGCCACGGTGCCCTGCCCCGCGCTCTCGATCACGTCGGGGTAAAGGGTGCCCTGCGCCAGCCACTCGAAATCGCCCAGCCGCTGCGCGGTTTCCTTGAACACCTCGACAAACTCGTGGCCGATGCGGCGGCGCTTGTTTTCGGGGTCGGTCACCCCTTCCAGTGCGCGGAGAAAGCGCTCGCTCGCCTCGACCGCCACCACCTCGACGGGCAGGTGATGGTCGAATGCCTGGAGCACCTCCTCCGCCTCATGCTGGCGCAGCATCCCGTGATCCACAAAGACGCAGGTGAGCTGGTCGCCGATGGCGCGCGCGATCAGCGTGGCCGCCACGGTGGAATCCACGCCGCCGCTCAGCCCGCAGATGACCCGCTCGGAGCCCACCTGCGCGCGGATGCGCTCGACCGCCTCGTCGATAAAGTGGACCGGGGTCCAGGTACCCTCGCAGCCGCACACCTCGAACAAAAAGTTCTGGAGGATCGTCTCGCCCTGCGGGGTGTGGTGCACCTCCGGGTGAAACTGCAGCCCGTAAAGGCCGCGCGCCACGTCGCCCATCGCGGCGAAGGGCGCGTTGGGGGTGGCGGCCAGCGAGCGCCAGCCGGGCGGGATCGCTTCGAGCCGGTCGCCGTGGCTCATCCAGACGTGGAGCGGCGCGGACAACCCGTCGAAGAGCGGCGAGTCGCTGTCCACCTGCTCCAGCGAGGCGGGGCCATACTCGCGATGCTGCGCGGGCGCCACCCGCCCGCCCAGGTTGTGCGCCAGCAGCTGCATCCCGTAGCAGATGCCGAGCATCGGCCTGCCGCTTTCCAGCACCCAGGGATGAAGGGTCGGCGCGCCCACCTCGTAGACGCTGCTCGGCCCGCCGCTCAGGATGATGCCCACCGGATTGAGCGCTGCCAGCCGCTCCGCGCTCACGTTCCAGGGCAGCAACTCGCAGTACACATGCGCCTCCCGCACGCGCCGCGCGATCAGTTGCGTGTACTGCGAGCCGTAATCCAAAATGGCGATGGCTTGATTGTTCTGCGACATGGAAAATACCTGTTGGATAAGAAATGTAGGGCTTAGGCACTTTGACGACGACCGACGACCGACGACCGACGGGTGCCCTCTGGGCGCGACGACCGACGGGTGCCCTCTGGGCGCGACGACCGACGACGGACAACTGCGTAAGTCCTAAAATGGTGAATGGGAGCGAGGAACGATGAATGAGGAGCGATGAGCGATGAGTGACAAGCGTTTGGGCGTGAGCGTCCAACCATGCTGGACATCACGGATGAAGGACAGTGGCCGAGCAGCGGCTTCCCCGCGCGCCCCCTGCCCCGCCCCCGCCCCCTGACCCCCGCCCCTACAACTCCAACGCCATCTGGTCGAGCGTGCGAATCTCGCGAAAGCCCGCTTCCGGCAGGAGCGCGCGGGCGCGCGACAGATCGGCGGGGAGGGAAACACGCACCCCGCTGTGCCCCTGAAGGCGCGCCGACAACTGGTTGACGAGCGCCTCTTCCACGGTGTTCAGCCCCTGCGGCGCGAGCAGCAACTCCACCTGTGTGCTGGCGCGGCTCGCGTGCCGATCAATCGTCAGCAGCCCTAGCAGCCGCCCCTCGTACTCCGCCCACCAGCGCTCGCGCGGGGGCACGAGGATGAGCGCGCGCACCTTCTGCCACGTCGAGCGCTCCTTGATGCGGAACGCGTGCGGGCGCAGCGGGCGAATCTGCTGGACCGCGTGCGGGATAGTACTACGCGCCAACTCGTATGCCTCGTACCAACGCTCGGCCACCGGCTCACGCACGCTAACCTGTGGCGGGCCAGCGAGATGGGAGCGGCGCACCTGGTCAGCCAGCATTTCCGTTATCGACTCCAGGTAGCGGAAATTCATTGTCTGGTAGAGGGTGCGCGCCCCGTCGTTGTCGCTGCGCACCTGGAGGAGGATGCGCGTACCGTGCATCGCCTGCGCGTGCTCGACGGCTGCCTCGACCAGCTTCCGGGCGATGCCGCGCCGCCGATAGCCCGGCAGCACCGCCACGTTGGAAATAATCCACTGCGTGCTCGGCCCCTCGATGCGGCTGACCGTGGTGTTGGCGATGACGCGCCCCTCTTCCTCCCACACGTAGCCCGCCATGTAATCGCGGAAGGAGGGCATGGCGCGGCTAAACAGCCAGATAAAGGGGCGCATCGTGTGGAGCAGGCGCAGGTCACGCATGATGACGTGGCCGCCAGGGGACAGTTCGTCCGCAAAGGCGACCTCGATCACATGGGCGATGCCCTGAAGGTCACGCGCGGGGTCCATGGGCCGCAGGCCGGACACGTTCACACTGCTGCCCGGCTCACGCGGGCGGGTCAGACTCGCCATCCAGCGGATCGTCCTCCCAAGAAATGATCCAGACGCACAGCCCGGCCAACCCCACGGTGGCAACGACGAGCCAGAAGCGCTGGAGGGGCTCAAACGCCACCTCGCGGCTGGACAAAAGCAAGATAGCCACCATGCCGAGGGCGAGCACGAGCCAACTCAGCAGGTAGGGATGGTCGTTCCACCAGCTACGCATCGGACAATCTCTTTTCCTGGCTCTGCGTGATCCGCTGCCACGCGTCGTACACCTGACGCTCCAGCGTCGGCATGGAGCCACTGTTCTCGACAATCACATCGGCAAAGTGCAGGCGCTCGCGGATGGAGGGCTGCGCGTCAAGGCGCGCCTCGGCCTCGGCCTCGTTCAGCCCGCGATACTCCATCAGGCGCTGCTTTTGCACCTCGCGCTGCGCGACCACGAACCACACCTCATCCATCAGCTTGTAGCGCCCACTCTCGATCAGCTTCACCGCCTCGATGACCATCGCGCGCGGCGGGGTGGGGCGCGCCGCCACCTCCTGAATCCGATCCGCGATCAGGACCCCGATGCGTGGGTGGACGATGGCTTCCAGCGCCCGCATCGCCTCGGGGTCGCCAAAAACAATCGCTCCCAGCGCGCGTCGGTCCACCGCGCCGTCGGGGGCGAGCACCCCCTCGCCAAAGTGCTGCACGACCGCCTCGGTCGCTTCCGTACCGCTCTCGTACATCTTGTGGACGAGTTGGTCGGCATCCAGATGCTCCACCCCAAGATCAACCAGCAGGCGAGCGACGCTGCTCTTTCCACTTGCAATATTTCCCGTCAACCCTATGAGCTTCACCACGGCATCTCGTTTCTCAGGTGAAAGATGTTGTTGTTGATCGCTCTCCAATTCGATTATAATAGGCAGCGTCAGGTTGACAATCTTTGCCTCTGCGGCAAGGGAGCGCGCCGCCGCGCCGCCTGCCACTTTCCCGTTGATCCTTTCTGGATGGTTACCACCCGATCCCATGCGCCCCCTCGCCTTTGTTTTGCTACTCCTCCTCACGCTCATGCTCGCCCTCTGGCTCATCGCTCAATTGGTGGCCCACACCGACCCCGATGTGACGCGCAACGTGGCGTTCATGCTCACGCTCATCTTTTTAGCGAGCGGCAGCTTCATCAGCCTGCTCTCCTGGGGGATCATTCGTCGCTTCTGGCGGCAGGATCGCTTCCTCACCGCGCTGCGCCACGGGGCGTGGGGGGGGATAGTTGTTGTCATGCTGCCGCTGCTGCGCTGGTACCAGGCACTCAGCCCACTCGTCATCGGCGCGGTGCTCCTCATCATCTTCGGCCTGGAATCGCTCATCCTGATCCAGCGCGAGCAGAAGGTTGCGGAGTGAGGGTTGCGGATTGCGGATTTACAGACATCGTGCCCTTTGGGTATTGCAGAGAAAACTCCAAAACCACAAGAGCAGTGCCTCGGACTAGAGGGCCTGCGCGCCCAGAGTGGCCCCCCGCGTCTGCCTTCGCGGACGGACAACACAGCCCTTCCGGTTGCTGGAGCACCTCGACTCCCCTGCTCCCACTAAACACCTTATTCCCAGCAATAGAGCGGCCCCTGCCCCCTCATGACCCTTTTGGGACGAGTCAATGTGTAAATCCGAAATCCGAAATCCGAAATCTGAAATCTGAAATCTCGAAATCCCCATGTCCCCTTCCCTACAACTCTTCCTCGGCGTGCTGCTGGGCGTCGCGATGGCGGCGGGCGGCTATTGGCGGCACGCCCTGAGCCGCAGCGGGGCCGTGGCGGCGGCACTGGTGGGGACAGCGGTGTTTGGGCTGGGCGGCTGGGCGTGGGGGGTGCTGCTCGTTGCCTTTTTTGTGGCATCCAGCGCCCTGTCGCTGTACAACCCGCAGCGCAAGGCGCGGGTCGCCGCCGAAAAGTTTGACAAGGGCAGCCGCCGCGATTGGGCGCAGGTGCTCGCCAACGGGGGCTGGGCCACGCTGCTGGCGCTGCTGATGTGGCAGCGCCCCGCGCCCTGGTGGATCGTGGCGCTGGTCGGGGCGCTCGCCACCGTGACGGCGGACACCTGGGCAACGGAGTTGGGCACGCTCAGCCAACAGCCGCCGCGCCTCGTGACGACCGGCCAGGTGGTGCCGCCGGGCAGCAACGGCGCGGTTTCCACGCTGGGCACCCTCGCCGCGCTGGTCGGGGGGCTCTTCATCGGCACGCTCGCGCTGCTGCTGGCGGGCGCGGGCGGCGCGCCGCGCCTCCCCCTCAACCCGCTCTGGCTCCCCCTCCTCGCCGCCATCAGCGGGCTGGCCGGGGCCTTCTTCGATAGCCTGCTCGGCGCTACGGTGCAGCATGTGCGCTACTGCCCGCACTGCCAGAGCGAGACGGAGCGCGACCCCCACAGCTGCGGCATCGCCACGCACCCCCTGCGCGGCTGGCAGTGGATGGACAATGACATGGTCAACTTCCTCGCCTCGGTCGTCGGCAGCATCGTCGCCGTTTGGCTGGCGTTGGGGGTGGCAGGGTAAATCGCCGGTTTCCTCCGCAGCCATCCCGTACCCTTCCAGTCGCCCATCCTCGCTTTTCCTCCGCTTTCCTCCCCGCACGTTTGACTTTTAAACTGTTTGGTATAGTATCTGAACTCGTGAGTTTCGATCCTATACGAGGTGGTCTAAAAACGATGGGGGAGCTTTCGCTGCGCGAACGACAGAGCTTGCTGCGCGAAGAAATGATCCTGGATGCGGCGCACGAGATTATCGCCGAGAGCGGCTACAGCGCCATGAACATGGACGCGGTGGCGGCGCGCGTCGGCATCTCCAAGGCGACCCTGTACCAGCATTTTCCTTCCAAGGAGGAGGTGGCGGTGCGCGTGGTGGTGCGGACCATCGGGCGGCTCAACCGCTTTTTGGACGAGCTAGACCCCGCGCTGCCCGCCATCGCGCGGCTGGAGCAGGCGGTGCGCTTCGTGATCGCGCATCGCTTCGCCAGCCACCGCTCCGATTTGAACGCCTCGCGGCCCAGCATGCACCCGATCCTGCGCGAGCACCCGCTCTTTCAGGCGCAGCACGATCACCTGCTCGCCACGCTCGAAGGGTTGGTGGAGCAGGCAAAAAGCGAGGGGTCGATCCTTCCCGACCTCTCGACGCGGCTCGTTGTCCAACTCCTGCTTAGCTGCGTGCGCGACGCGGAGTACGAGATGCTCCTTTCAAGCGGGCGCTACACCCTGACAGAGCTGCAAGACACGCTGGTTCGGGTGCTGTTCAGCGGGCTGCGTTACGCGGCACAGTAGGAACCGACAGAATCCATAATAGGGCAACAATGGGGTGTACCATGTCCGCTCGTCGCCCGTCGCGGCGAGCGCGTTGTATGTTTATCCAAGTCGAGGAGAATCCATAGTGAGTAACGATACCGTTCCGGTAGCAGAAAAAACAGGTGGTTTGGATTACAAGTGGAAAGTGTTGATATCTGTAGTATTCGGCATCTTCATGGTGATTCTGGATACCACGGTCGTCAACGTGGCATTTCGCACCCTACAACAAGAGTTTGCGGCGAACGTCAATGATTCGCAGTGGATCATCAGCATCTATATCATGGCCCTTGGCATCAGCACCCCGCTTTCGGGCTTTCTGGGCGACCGCTTCGGTATGAAGCGCATCTTCCTGCTGGGCCTGAGCCTGTTTGTGCTGGGCTCGCTGCTGTGCGGCTTGGCACCTAACCTGTGGGTGCTGATCGCCGCGCGCGCGTTGCAGGGTATCGGCGGCGGGATCGCGCTGCCGCTGGGCACCGCGCTGCTCTTCACCGCCTTCCCCCCGCCGAGCAGGGGATGGCGCTGGGGGTCTTCGGCATCGCACTAGTCGTGGCCCCCGCGCTTGGCCCGATCCTGGGCGGCTGGCTGGTGGATAGCGGCCACTGGCGCTGGATCTTTTTTATCAATATCCCCATCGGCATGGTCGGCGTCTGGCTCGGCAGGCGCTTCTTGCGCGAGGTGCGGCTGGGCACCGACCAGAAATTGGATATATGGGGTCTCATCACCTCGACGATTGGCTTTGGCGCGGTGCTCTACGCGGCGTCCATCGCGGCGGAGCGCGGCTGGGGGTCGAGTGAGGTGCTCACCTTCTTCGTGGTCGGCAGCATCTCGTTGGTGGCCTTCGTGCTCATCGAGCTGTACGTAGCTAAATACCCGCTGCTGGACCTGCGCCTTTTTAAGGACGCGGGTCTTTACCAACGCGGCTATCGTCGGCTGGGTGAGCGTCGTCGCGCTCTTTGCGGCGGAGTTCCTGCTGCCGCTCTACCTTCAGGTGCTGCGCGGCTACAGCGCGCTGGAAACCGGCCTGATCCTGCTTCCCCTCGCCATCACGAGCGGCATCACGCTGCCGCTGGCGGGGCGGCTGTATGACAAGGTGGGCGCACGCCCGCTGGTGGTGACCGGCTTCGCGATTCTGGTCGTCAACACCTGGCAGCTCTCGCAGCTCACGGTGCAGACGCCGATTCGCTGGATCCTTTTTCTGCTGATGCTGCGCGGCGTGGCCTTGGGGCTGACGGTCCAAACGACGCTGGTCATCGCGCTGGGCACGGTGTCCCAGCGCAACCTGTCGCGCGCCTCCGCGCTGATCAACTCGACGCGACAGGTGGTGCAATCCATCGCCATCGCGCTGCTTGCCACAGTGCTCGCCAGCGCCATCACGCCGGGCCTGAGCGCGCAGCTGGAAGCCTTCCAGCAGGCCGCGCCGCAGGCCGCGCAGGCATCGGCCCTGCAAGATGTAGCGCTCTGCGCGCTGCCCGACGCCGGACTCCCCGGCTTCCCGGCGGTCGCCTCGGCGGCCATCACCCAGTTCTGTGGGGAGTACATTTCCGGCCTGGAGCGCGCGTACCACTACACCTTCTACGCCGCCATCGCCGCCCTGCTGATCAGCGCCTTCCTGCCGGGTTGGCCCTTCGCCTGGGAGGGTCGCAAGCGCGAGGCGGGCGCACCCGCCGCGGCAATGCATTAGAGCAGAGGTTAGAGGTTAGGGGTCAGGGGTCAGGGACGACGGACGACGACGGACGACCACGGACGACCGACGACCGACCACGGACGACGGATAATAGAACGGAGGACCACGCAAACGCTGCGTGCCCCTCCGTTTTTCATAGATATTCAATGTTAGCAGTCGTCGTGTCCCCTTGTCCCCTCTTGTCCCCTTGTCCCCCTATCCCCTGACCCCCGCCCCCTGACCCCCGCCCCCTACTCCGCTGGCTCCGGGTGAATGATGATGTTGCCGAGGCGCGGCACCTCGTCGCGCAGGCGGCGCTCCAACATTTCCATCGCAAAGTGGACCTGCTGCAAGTGGGAGTCGGGCGCAAAGGTGCAGTGGAGCGAGAGGTGTAGCTCCTCGCCCACCCGCTGCACGCTGAGGTCGTGGCAATCCTGAATCGCCTCCATCTCGCCCGCAATCCTCTCGACAAGCGTGAGGAGGCTGGCGGCGCGGCGCGTCACATCGGTGCCCTGCGCCATAAAGGTGCTGGCAGGCTCGATGTGCGAGATCACCTCAGCAAGCTCCGGCAGCTCCGCCGCCACCTGCCGCTCGAACAGATCCACGCGCTCGTGCGCGCGCGCCAGGGTGAGCGAGGGCAGAAGCTCGACGTGCAGGTGCGCCACCACCCGCCCCGCCACATTGTGCAGGGTGATGTGGTGGATCGAGAGCCCCTCGCGCTGGGCGATGGCGTGGATCGCGTGGACCAGACTCTCGTCCTCGGGGCGCACCGGGTCCACATGGACCACCACATCGGCGCGCGGCAGCAACTCGTGAACCACCTGCTCGACCGCCGTGGCGATGGCGTGGCTTTCTTCAAAGCTACTGGCCCGCGCCACGTCGATGCGCATATCCACGAAGCTCTGCGCGCCCACCTGCCGCGTGCGCACCCCGTGCACGCGCTCGACCCCGCTCACCCTGCCCGCCACCGCCTCGATGTCTTCCGTCAGCTCGTGCGAGCGGTCGAGCAGGATGTCCACCGCGTGCCGCCCCAGGTCGAGCGTCATGCGGGCGAGGACGATCACCACAAAAAGCGCCGCCAGCGCATCCATGCGCGCCAGCCACGGCAGCGCGAAGCGTTGGCTCAGCCAGACCCCCATCAGCCCCACCAGCACCGCCGCGCCGGTGTAGATGTCGGTGTAAAAGTGGAGCGCGTCCGCTTCCAGCGCCTGGCTTCCCTGCTCCGCCGCCACGCGCTGGAGCGAGCGCACCCGCGCGAAGCTCACCAGCACCGACACGATCATCACCGCGAAGGTCCAGATGGAGGGCTCCACGAAGGTTGGGTCCACGAAGAGCCGCTGCAGCGCCTCCCAGGCGATCCAGCCACAGGTAAAGAGCATGATCGCGCTCTGGACGAACGCGCCCAGGTTCTCGGCCTTGCCATGCCCATAATGGTGGCTCTCGTCGGCGGGCTTGTCGGCGTAGCGCACGGCGGCGTAGGTGACGAGGCTGGCGAGGATATCCAGCGCGCTGTTCGTCGCCTCCGCCAGGATGCCGAGCGAGCCGCTGAGCAGCCCGACGATGAGTTTGATCACCATCAGGAAGAAGGCGGCGGCCACGGAGATGAGGGCTTGGATCGCTTTGGAGGTCATGCACCGATTATAACACGCGAGCGCAAGGACCGACGACCGACGGGTGCCCTCTGGGCGCGACGACCGACGACCGACGACCGACGACGAAGGAATGAAAACCGCCAAGACGCCAAGAACGCCAAGGATCTATTAAATGGTTCCTTGGCGTTCTTGGCGTCTTGGCGGTAACTTGTCGTCAGTCGTCGCGCTACAGTGGCTTGCGCGCTCGGACGAAGGTGCTGGCGAAGCGGCCAACGATCTCCTCAACCAGGGCGGGGTCCAGGGTGGCGATCCACGCGGGCAGCGGCGCGCCCAGGTCGTCGAGGGTGTAGCGCCGCGTCACGTCCAGGTCAATCGCCTCGAAGCCCGCCGCCGCCAACCCGTCGCGGTATTCGGCGTCGGTCAGCGCCCCCGCGATGCAGCCCGCCCACGAGGAGAGGTCGCGCCGCAGCACCGCGCTGTCCACAAGCTCGGCGGGCAGGCCCCCGTGGATCACGATGTCGGAGACGGCGAAGCGCCCGCCGGGCTTGAGCACGCGAAACGCCTCGCGCAGCACTGGCGCTTTGTCCTCGGCCAGGTTGATCACGCAGTTGGAAATGATCACGTCCACGCTCTCGCCCGGCAGCGGAATCGCCGCGATGTTGCCCTTCAAAAAGGCCACGTTGGTAGCGCCCGCCTCCGCCGCATTGCGCTGCGCCAGTTCCAACATCTGGTCGGTCATGTCCAGCCCAAACGCGAAGCCCTCCGGCCCGACGCGGCGCGCGGACAGCAGCACGTCAATGCCGCCACCGCTCCCCAGATCGAGCACCACCTCCCCCGCGTGAAGCTCGGCCAGCGCGGTGGGGTTGCCGCAGCCGAGCGAGGCGAGCGCGGCCTTCAGCGGCAACCCTTCCAGCTCGTCCACCTGGTACAAATCAGTGGAGATGGTGTTGTCGCTGTCGTAGCGCCCGCCGCAGCAACTGCTGCTGTCGCAGCAGCCGCTCGCTGGCTCCTCGGCCAGGACCGTGGCTGCAATCGCCCCGTAGCGGCTGCGAACCGCATCGGTGATCGAAAGGGGGGTCTCGCTCATGATCGTCTCTTTTGCGGGGGTATCGACCGCTGCGGCGGGACCGCCGCAGCAGCTGCCGCTGTCGCAGCAGTCGCTGCCCTGCACATCGACGAGAACTTCTTGGATGGTAGACATAGCTGGCTCCTTGTAGGGTAAAAATAAGGGTTGGTAGCGAGTGGATTAGGCAAAATCGTAATATTACGATGGTTGTGGGTAAAAAAAAGCGCCGTTAGCAACAGGCGACGAACTCGGCTGCGAGCAGGTTAATCCGATCACGAAACCACTCCAACGTGTCGAAGTCCAGGCAGTAGCTCACCGCAGGCCCCTCAATCTCCCCGCACACGAGCCCCGATTCCCGCAGCACTTTCAGGTGCTGGCTGACCGTAGATTGTGCCAGGTGCGAAAACTCCACCAGATCGCCGGTGATGCAGGATGGGTGCTCCACCATGTAGCGCACCATCCCGAACCGTACCGGGTTGCCGAGCGCCTTGAAAATGGCAAGCAATCGTTCTTCGTCGGTAGAAGAAAGGGGGGCCAAATCAGCCATCGCTGCTCGTTTCATCGTTTATCTTACGCTATATCGTAATAATACGATTATCATAGCCTTTGTCAAGCCCCAATTTTTGTAGCGGCGCAGGTGAGGGACTTTAGTCCTAAGCTCCAAAAACTGACCCTTTGCGGTCTGTATTCTGCTTATACCCTTCTGCCCCCTTCGCGGTGCCGCCTGAGGCTATGGGAGAGCAATGGCGGCGCTTCAGCAGGGAGATCGTTCGGTGCCACGGTGTGGCAAGCGCACAGCGTGTAACAAGAACCGACCTTATGCCAAAGGAATGCACAGGATGAATGCCCATCTCAACAACGAGGCTCGTGCCGACACTCCCCCTTACACCACCGATCCGGTTCTATCGAGGCTCAACGAGGTAGCGGCGCTCCACGAGGAGGTGGTCGTCCGCTGCAACACACAAACCAAAGAATTGCAGCTCGTCCAGGCTCGCCTTGCCACGACGGAGGTTGAAAAGCAGCAGTTGATGGCCGAGATGGCCGCCCTGCGGGGCCAGCTAGCCGCCGCGCAACAGCGCGCCCGCCGCGATCAGGAAACCAGCCGCCAGCTTGCCGCGCAGTTGAACAAGATTCACCGTGCCGCGCTCCGCGAGCCCAACACTCTGCACCACTTGATCCTCAAAACATGCCTAATCATCACGGGCTCGGCACGCGGCCTTTACCTCGTGATCCGCGACAACCAGCCGCCCCGGGTTAGCGCCTCAATCGGCCTCGATGGGCAGGCGCAGCGTCTCTCCCCCTACCTGGAGGCCCTTTGCGAGAAAGTCCGGGCGGAGCAGCGCGTCATCGCCTGCAATGATCCGACGCTGGACGGGCTGCCCGCGCGCACGGAGCAGGACGGCGCGTTTCCCAATTGCCTCGTCACCCCCGTGATGCTGCTGCGCGAGTTGGACGGGATCATCCTGGTCGCGGACAAAAACGACGGCGACTACGATGAGGAGGATAAAGAGACGCTGCTGTCGGTGGGGCACCAGGCGGCCATCGCCATGGAAAATGTGCGCCTGCAAGAAGAGATCCGCCGCGCCTACCTCTCCATAGTTAGCCTGCTTGCCGACGCGGTGGAGGCCAAGGACCCCTACACCCACGGCCACTGCACGATGGTTGCCCACTACGCGCGCCTGATTGCCGAGCACCTAGAGTTGGCCGAGGAGGAAAAGCGCATCGTCTATTACGCGGCGCTGCTGCACGATGTGGGGAAGATTGGGGTGAGCGACAGCATCCTCAACAAGCCGGGCAAGCTGCTGCCGGAAGAGTTGGAACTGGTGCGCGCCCATGTTCGCATCGGCCACGACCTGATCGCCAACGTGGACGCGCTGGCCGAGGTTGCCAATGTGGTGCTGCACCACCATGAGCGCTTCGATGGCAACGGCTACCCCGCCGGGCTGAAGGGGCAGGACATCCCGCTGGCCTCGCGCATCGTGACGGTGGTGGATTCGTTTTCCGCCATGATGACGCAGCGCAGCTACAAGGCGCGCTATGACATGGAGCGCGCGCGCCAGGAGTTGGAGTGGAACGCGGGCAGCCAGTTCGACCCGCAGATTGTGGAAACCTTTCTCACCCTGCTGCAAACTACCGAGTATTTTGAGGGGGACGCGCAGGACGCGCACGTGCTGCCGGGCATCGCCTCCCTGGAAACCGGCTGACGACGCGCGACGCGGCAGGACCAAAGTGGCCCGCCAGTAGGAGAAGGACGCTATAGCAATTCTGTCAGGTTCACTCCGCGCTTTTCCAACTCTCTTTCATGGCATCCGGTTTAAATTCTGCCATCAAGCAGCGTGAATGCCTCACCAGCGCTATGCGATGAAATGGCGGGGAGCACGACGCGCGCTCCCCGCCGTGCATCCCTTTTCACGCCTGCGGCGCATCCCGCGCGATGCGTCGCAGGTCATCCCACTACCGATGGAGGCAGGTACCGGACCATGACCACGCGCCCACTCTTCTCCACTCCATTTTCCTCTTTCTCCTGGCCCTCCTTCGACTCGCCCTCGGCGGAGAGCCCACGGCTCAGAAACGAGCCCTACCACTCCTTTTATTCGGTGGTCGCGCTGCTGCCACCATCGTGCGCGCCAAGGACCCCACCACGCAGGATCACTGCGAGATGGTGGCGCCGCTACGCGCATCTGACCGCCCGCCAGATGCATCTGAGCGCCAGCGCGCAGCAGCAGGTCTATTACGCGGGCCTTCTGCACGACATTGGCAAGATAGGGGTGTGTGACAAGGTGCTCCACAAGCGTGGCCCCCTTTTGCCGGACGAGTGGAAGCAGATCCAGGCCCACGTTCAAATCGGCCACGAGTTGGTGGGGCACATCGGTGAGATGTGGGAGGTGGCGCAGGTGGTGCTGCACCACCATGAGCGCTTCGACGGCACTGGCTACCCCAACGGCCTCAAAGGAACACAGATTCCCATCGGCGCGCGCGTCGTGGCCGTCACCGATGCCTACTGCGCCATGATCGCCGCGCGCAGTTACAAGCCCAGCTACAGCGACCTGCGGGCGCGGGCCGAGCTCCAGCGGCAGTCGGGCACGCAGTTCGATCCGGTGGTGGTACGGGCCTTTTTGCGGGTCCTGGAACAAAGCTCACAATTTTTCAAATAGGTATTGACAGAGAAAAATTAGCTGGTATAGTAGCGCTTGTGACAAAGACCGTGTTGTTCGTACCAGGCCGTACCGAGAACCAGTTGTGCTAGAAGTTCGAGGCGTGACTCGCTCCAGGAGCGATAAGCGTGTGCCGATGGGAAGAAGTAGCAGGTCGTCACACTCTTGTCTATTCTTTTTTACCCCCGAGGAGAGAGTCATGAGCCAGCGCATCAGCGGTACTGTCAAGTTTTTCAACACGGAAAAGGGTTTTGGCTTCATCGCGCCTGAGAATGGCGACCGTGATGTCTTTGTCCACTATTCCAGCATCGAAGGTCAGAACGGCTTCCGCAACCTGACCGAGGGCGATCGCGTCGAGTTCAGCATCGAGTCCAGCGACAAGGGCCCGCGCGCCGCGCAGGTCGTCCGCCTCTAACTGAGCGCCGCACCCCGAAGCGTCAGGCCACCCGCCTGGCGCTTTTTTGTTGGGGAACGCAGAACGAACGGCAGCAGGCAGCAGGCAGGCAGGCGGCGAACGGATGGCAGGCGGCAGGCAGCAGGCGGCAGGCAGTAGGCGGTAGGCGGCAGTGGGTTCCCACGGAGCGGGTAAGGCAGCAGGCGGCAGAACGCAGAACGAACGACAACGCAGAACGAACGACAACGCAGAACGTTAAGCAGCGCATGTCCTGATGCCGCACCTCCTACGATAACCGACCCCCAAGCCCCACCCAATACCCAATACCCAATACCCAATACCCAATACCCAATACTCCTCATCCCCACTTTTCTCTTTGCGCCTTCCGCCCTACACTTTTGCCATGAACGCGCTGGTACCTGAGATTGCACTGATCCTCGACCTCGTTGGTATGGGGTTGACCTTGTGGCTGGGCCTGCACCTGATGACGCACGCGTGGGGGTGGCACCCCTCGCGCTCCCGCCCCGCCGCGCTGGCGCTGTGCGGGATGAGCATCGTGTTTGCGCTCAGTGCCTACGACCGCCTGTACCCGCTGGCGGGGCCAGGGGTGACGGCGGGTTTCGTGCGCCTGCTCCTGCTGCCGCTGCCCCTCGGCTGGCTGCTGCTGGCGCGGCGGCTCTCGCTGGGGGTGCTGCGCGTCAGCTATCGCCGCTTCAAGTGGCTCGTGCTGCTGCTCGCCCTGGCAACCCTGGCCGTGCCGATTGTGACCGGCCTCGTGCGCCCCGCCTACCTGCCGCGCAGTTGGATCGCGCTGCCCGCCTACGGGCTCACCCTGCTCGCCGCCATGCTGATGAGCATCCTGCTCGCGCGGCGCAGCCGGAGCATCGTGGGCACGCGCTACGAGCGGCGCGCGATGGGGTGGCTGGAGGTCGGCTCGCTCCTCGCCCTCGTCGGGGGGCTCATCCTCGCCACCGACCTGGTGTTCGGCCTGTCGCTCCCCCTCTTTCGCGTGATTACCTCGTGGCTCTTCCCGCAGGAACTGCGCCTTCTGGGCACCGTGAGCCTGCTGCTCGCCGCCCTCGCGCTCAGCCAGGTCATCCTCTCGCAGGCCCGCGCCGAGGGAGCGCCGCACGTCCACAGCTATCGCCACTCCCTGCTTGTCACCCTCGTGATGACCGCCCTCTACATGACAGCCGGTGGCCTGGCCGTGTGGCGCTGGCAGCTGCCGCTGCTGCTGCTCGGCCTCTTTTTGCTGCTCGCGCTGCTCACCGACCTGCTGGATAACGCGACGCGCGCCCAACTGGAGCGCTGGCTTTACCGGGGCGAGAGCGGCGCGATCCGCCAGCGGCTGCGCCATGTGGCGGATCGGGTCGAGGCAACAACCCCCGTGCCGCCTGCCGTCTACCCGCTGCTGAGCCGCCTTGCCCGCCAATTGAACACGCAACAGTTGGGGCTGGCGCTCGCGCAGAGCAAGGACAACAAGACCGAGTATCGCATCGTCGCGGCACTGCGCCCCTCGTGGGAGGGCGAGACGATTGATGTGAAAGACCCGACGTTATGGGAAGAGCGCAGCATGGGCGGCTGGAACATGCCGCTCCGCAAGGGCGAAAAAACCGTGGGGATGATCGTCAGCGACCGCAGCGGGATGCTCAACGCGGTGCAGCAGCAGCTCCTCAAAGAAACCGCCGACAAGATCGTGCAGCTGCTGGACGACTACGCCGCCCTCAAAACAAAGCTAGAAAGCCTGCAAAAGGCGCTGGACGAGTATCACCAGCATGTGAACGCGCTCGACACCGAGATCGCCCAGCTTGGAGCCCCGCTGCTGGCCCAAAACGATCTGATGCGCGCGGCAGAGCAGGCCCTGAGCCACTACAACGACGCGGCGGCCCTGGAAAACAGCGCGCTCGCCAAGCTGAAAGTGGTGGAGCAGCTGCCGGGCGCGGGCAGCGGGCGGGCGGCGGTGCTGCGCGAGCTGCTCTTTCATCTGGTCGAGCAGTTGCGCCCCTTCGAGGGCGAGGTGGTCAGTGCGCTCCCCTCGGCGGAGTGGCACCCCTACCTGATTCTCAAGCATGTGTTTTTGGAGGGGGAAAAAGAGCACGAGTGGATGATCCGCCTGCAGCTGAACGAGCGCGCCTTTCGCCGCGCGCAGCGCGCCGCGATCAGCCAAATTGCGCGCGTGCTGGCCGATCTGGAAGCGGGGGTCATGCGCCTGCCGAGCGGCCAAAAGCCCCCGCCCGCGCCGAGCGGGGCCCCCGCGACCGGCGGCAGCCGCTACAGCCCGCAACCGCCTACCCTCACAACCAGCAACGTCAGCCGTGGCGCGCCCGCGCCACCACCCAGCGCGCCGCCCAGCGCCACGAGCCAGCCCGCGCCCAAACCGGAGCCCCAAAACCCTGCTGCCCCGCAACGCTCGCTCAGCTCGCTGACCAAGCGTTTCCTGCCGGACGCCCTTTCCCGTTCCGACAAGAGCGGCGACCAGAAACAAGCAGCGCCCAAACCGGAGCCCTCCAAAGCCCCGCCCCCCGCCTCCGAGCAACGCACCACGCAGCAGCCCGCTCAGCCGCGCAGCGAGCCCGACGAGTCGCCACGCCGCTCCTTTGGCTCGCGCTTCACGCTTCCGGGCGGGCGCAAAGAGTCGGAAAACCCCGCGCCGCGCGGCGGCTCAAAGCAGCCGGGCAGCGCCCCGTCGCCCGACGAGGGCGCTGGCAAAAAAGTGATGAACAGGGTGACGGGGGTCATCGGGCGAAGCCAGTTGCGCGCGGTGCCCAAGCCAGAAGCTAACCCGTCCGAACCCGAACAACCCAATCAGGAAGAAGTGGGAGATTTGTTTGATGATTAGCGGGGAACCCGTGGCAACCCGGGGAGCGCGCGTCCCGCCCGCCCGTCAGCGGGGGAACTCAGGGGAAACTCAGGGGAAGGGGCGCGGCTAGACGCGCAGGCGCGCGAGGCGCGCGGCGGCGGCTTCCAGTGTGGGCCACTGCTTGCAGAAGCAGAAGCGCACCACCTTCTGCCCATATTCGGGGTGAAGGTAGAACGTATCGGGCGGGATCGCCGCTACCCCTATCTCGCGCACCAAAAAGCGGCTGAATTCCAGCGCGTTGGCAAAGGGAAAGTTCTCGATGCCCGCAAGGATGAAGTAGCTGCCTTCCGGCTGCGTGGGGGTGAGGCCGGTTTCCTGAAGCACCCCCATCAAAAAGTCGCGCCGCGCCTGGTAGTCAGCGGCAAGCCCATGAAAGTAGCGATCCGGCAGGCGCAGCCCCGCCGCGATGGCATATTGCATGGGGGTCGTGCTCGCAAAGACTGTGAACTGGTGGACGCGACGGAGCGCGGTTTGGAGCGCTTCCGCGCCGATGGCCCAGCCGATCTTCCAACCGGTAAACGAGAAGGTTTTGCCGCCGCTGGACAGGGTCAGCGTGCGCTCTGCCATGCCGGGGAAGGTTGCCAGGCGGCGATGGGTGGCCCCCTCGTAGACAATGTGCTCGTAAACCTCGTCGGTCAGCGCCAGCACCTCGTGCTCCTGGCATAGCTCCGCGATGAGCGCCAGTTCGGCCTCGGAAAAAACAGTGCCGGTGGGGTTGTGCGGGGTGTTGACGAGGATCATCTTGGTGCGCGGGCCGAAGGCGGCGCGTAGCTCGTCGGGGTCGGGGCGAAAGTCGGGGGCGCGCAGGGTGACGGCGACCGGCACCCCGCCCGCCATGCGGATGTTCGGCAGGTAGGTGTCGAAGCAGGGCTCAAAGACGATCACCTCGTCGCCCGGCTCGATAAACGCAAACGCGGCGCACCAGATCGCCTCTGATGCGCCGCTCGTCACCGTAATCTCGCTCAGCGGTTCCACCGCTTGCCCGTAGAAACGCGCGGCGTGCTCCGCGATGGCAAGGCGCAGCTCCGGCTCCCCCGCCGAGACCGCATACTGGTTGTGCCCCGCCGCGATGGCCGCCTGGGCGACCGCCTTGATCTCCTCCGGCCCGTCGAAGTCGGGGAAGCCCTGCCCCAGGTTGACCGCGCCCAACTCCTTCGAGAGCGCGCTCATCTCCGCGAAGACCGACGCGGCATAGCCTCTCACACGCTCCGCCATCCACTCACGCGCCATCGGGGACACTCCTTCTTTGGGGTCACGGGAATTGGGGAACGGGCCGCGCCGTGGCTCAGCCGGTCAGCGCGCGCACGCCGCGCACGAGCAGTGCCCCGACCCCCACCAGGACAATCAGCGCCAAGCCGAGCACGATCCCCGTGTAAAGGCGACTGTACTCGCGCTCAAACTGTCCATCTTCTACCCGAAACAGAAGCCTCCCCAGCAGCCCAAGCAGGAGCATCCTGCAAAGGGCGGGTAGCCAGGCGTGCGTGTGGGTCATCCTCATGGTGTGCTCTCCTTGTCATGCATGTGCGCATTGTAAAGGAAAGCACCCCCTTTTCCAAAGCGAGCCGCGCTAGGCAGCGCTCTCGCTGGCAAGCGCCCCGTTTTGGGCGCGGAAGCGGCGGGAGCCACGCTTGGGCAGGGTGATGAGGACAACGGCTGCAATGATGATCGCCGCCGCGACGATCATCCGCGCGCTCAGCGTCTCGCCTGCAAACGCCCAGCCCAGAAAGACCGCGACTATCGGGTTCACGTAGGCATAGGTGGCGACGTGCGCCGCCGACGCGACGCGCAGCAGCCAGACATAGGCGGAAAAGGCGACGAGCGAGCCAAAAACTATCAGGAAGCCGACTGACAGCAGCGAGCGGAGCGAGATCGCCCCCACGTCGAGCGCGCCCCATTCCCCCACCACCGTGCCGAATAGTACGAGCACGGCACCGCCCGCCAGCATCTCCATCGCCGTCACCAGCAGCGGCGAATCGGGCAGGGAGATGCGGCGCGCGTAAAGCGAGCCAGTTGCCCAGGAGAAGGACGCGACCAGCAGCGCCAGCACCCCCACCAGATCGACCCCCTGCACCGCCCGCCACCTGCCCCGGGCCAACCAGGAGCACCATCCCCACCAACCCCAGCGCGAGGCCCGCCAAGGTTCGCGCGGTGGGGCGCGGCCCCTTTTGCAGCCAGTCGAGCAGCACCATCCACAGCGGCACTATCGCGATCAGCAGGGCAGCCAGCCCGGACGGGACGCGCTGTTCCGCCCACACTACCCCGCCATTGCCGCCGAAAAGCAACAGCACCCCCACGATGGCGGCTCCCTTCCAATGGATGCGCGTGGGGGCGGGCACCCCGCGTGCGCGCAGCCAGCCGTACAGCAGCGCGCCAGCGATGAGAAAGCGAACCCCCGCCATCAGGAAGGGCGGGATCGTCTCGATGGCGAAGCGGATCGCCAGGTATGTCGAGCCCCAGATGATATAGACGGCGGCAAACGCCGCCACCAGCCGCACTTTAAAGCTACCCATGACCTTCCTCATTTCTCATCATCGCCAGCGGTAGCTGGCCGGTTTCCTTCAAGGTTTCCAAGACGATTGTCGTGCGGGTGGAGCGAATCGCGGGGCTCGCCCCGAGCCGCTCGCGCAGCAGGCGGCCCAGCGCCTCCGTGCTGGCAACCCGCACCTTCACCAGGTAGCAATCCTCGCCCGCCACATGGTGCACCTCCTGCACCTCGGGGATGGCAGCGAGAAGCTTGCCGGTTTCCGGCGCGCCGGGCCGCTCGTCGGCCCGCACATAGATGAAGGCGAGCAACCCCAGCCCCACCTCCGCCGCATTGAGCCGCGCCTCGTAGCCCTGGATGATGCCCTGCGCCTCCAGCTTGCGCAGCCGCTCCAGCGTCGCCGAGGGAGCCATGCCCACCTGCCGCGCGATGTCCGCATTGGAAATTCGCGCGTTTTGCTGAACAATATTCAGTATTTTTTCGTCAATCTCATCAATCATGCGGTGAAACCTCTATTTTGCCGATTATAATTCAGCATGCCCTCGCCTGTCAACTCTTTATTTTTTACAAGAGCCAGCCGCCCATAACGGGCGGCTCTATCCCTGGCGATCCCTTGTCGCCACCCGCAACGCGAGTTTTTATAGGGTCTCTTTGTTCTGACAACTCACTGCGCGGGAGGGATTGCCCATCCGTCAAGAGGGGCGCGTTGAAGGGATCGATCGGGCGTTGGGAAAGTGGGGATTTAGACGATAGCGGCAAAATGGGAATGAAGCGGGGAACGTTACAAAAAGCTTGATCGCGTGGGGTCGGTGTCCGTCACGGCTCAGGCTCGGTGGAATACACAATGTGGAGCAGAGGGGCGGCATCGGGCGCAGCGTCGAACGAGCTTGCGGTGCGCTCGCCTGTGCCGCTAATAATGAAAACCAGGGAGTTCCCGCTCTGCCAGCCAGGGCGGCTCACAATTTCCTGGATGAGGGGGGACAGGTCGGGGCTCTTGTGGGTTTCCTGCTCGCGAAACCAGGGCGGCATCTCCTCCCACACCACCGTTGCCTCGGTCAGCACCCGCTGCGAGATGTTGCCCGCGGACCAATCAAAGGGGGCCGCGCTCTCCGTGGCCTCCCCGTTGAAGCGCAAGGAGGTGGAAACACGGCTCGGCTCGTCGGTGGTGAAGCGCAGATACGCCTGCGAGATCGTCGCCCCCGGCGGGATCATCACCCCCTGAAAGCGAAGGCCCAGCACCTGGGGCGCTGTGTTTTCGCCATCGCCCACCAGTTCCAGGTCGGTGCTGGTGAGGTTCATGGCCCCGTCGGCCACCGTCTCCTCCGCATCGTCCTCCGCCGCCGTGACGCGGAGCCGCAGCGACGTTTCCACAAGCTGAGGCGCGGGGGGAGTGGCGGTCACGACCAGCACGATGGGCTCCGCCGTGGCGGTTGGCGGGCGGGTCACGCTCGGTTCCAGGCGTACCTGGCTCCCTACAATCGTTGTTCCTTGCACGGGCATCAGGCCCGCCGCCTGCTCGCTCCCCACCTCGCGCGGGGCGGCGACCATCGCGACGAGCAGAAACAGGACTAGCAGGTTCGCCGCCCCAAGCATCCAGACGAGCGGTCTTTGCCAGGCAGCGGCAACAGGCGGCGGGGGCGCGACGGGCACAAGCGGTGCCGCGACGCGGCGCACGATGGGCTGCGCGCGCCGCTCGACGGGGAGCAGGGGCGAGGGGCTCCTGGCGGGCGGGGCGGGACGCTCCACCTGGATGCGGGCAGGGAGCGCAGGGCTCGCCTCCGAGTACTCCCGCGCAATGGTCCGCGAGATTGTCCCCTGCTCGGCAACAAACTGGGTAAGCGCCTCGCGCACGAGGGCGGGAAAGTGGCGCTTCACCGCCAGCGGTGCATCGGTGACGCGCACCTGCGTTGCCCAAAAGCGCAGAAACGCGTCGGAGGGGTGCTGCATCTCCGCCGCAAGCAGGCGCTTGATGTCCCGCGTGATGCGGCGGCGGCCCGCCATCCCCACCAACTGCGCGGTGCTAAACTCGTCCTTGGAAAAGGCGCGCAGCGTTTCGACATCCTCGGGCGATGGCCTTGAGGATGTCGAACTCGAAGAAAGGGTGCGCGTCCATCCGGCGCGGGGTGTCGAGGTCGGCGTAAAAGCGATACAGCACCCCGTTGGTCAGCACGCCGATGCGCGCGGGGGTGCGGGGAAAGAGGTGGGGCAGCCGCGCCCCGTGCGAGGGCACCAGCTCGGCCAGCGTTTCCTTGCACTCGATGAGCAGGACCGGCTCGCCCTCCAAAAAGAGAGCCAGGTCCACCCCTTCCTCCTCCACGACGCCCAAGCGGTCGCCCAACTCGGTAGTCACCTCGGCGGAGTCGAAGATGTCATAGCCCAGCGACGCAACAAAAGGAAGCACGAGCGAACGCTTCGTGCCTTCCACGCTATGGATATGCTCCAACTGCTTGGGGATACGAGCCGCCAGCAGCTGGATTCTGTTGCTGAAGTCCATCCTTGCCTCTACCCTGTGCCTCTATCGCTACTATACTCGTCCCCTTCCTTTATTTCAATTACAAATTTTCCATCCATGCCCCCTGGCTGCCCCACTCCCCCAAATGTCCTACGCCGCGCGCCCCCATCTTTCCCTCACACCTCAAGAATTACCCCCCTTGTCCCCCCTGCCCCCTCCCCCTTGTCCCCTTGTCCCCCTGTCCCCTCCCCTTCCCCCTTTGTCCCCTCTGTCCCCCTTGTCCCCTTGTCCCCGCTGTCCCCCTGTCCCCCACGCGCTACGCAATTCCCGCTTCTGTGCTATCATCGCCGGTTATCATGAATGCAGAAAGCACCCTCCCGACCACCTCGCCGCAGCGCCTCGTGCGTGCAGCAACCATAATCATGCTAGCCTTCGTCGTGAGCCGCGTGCTGGGGCTCGTCCGCGAGGCTGTGATCGGCGCGCAGTTTGGCGCGACGGATGCCTACGGGGCCTACATCGCCGCCTTCCGCCTGCCCGATTTGCTCTTCAACCTGATAGCGGGCGGGGCGCTCGCCAGCGCCTTTTTGCCCACCTTCGCCGAATTTCTAACGAAAGAGGATGTGGCGGGCGGCTGGAAGCTCGCCAGCGCGATAGCCAACTGGCTCATCCTGATTTTGGGCACAGTCGCCATCGTGGCGGCGATCTTTGCGCCCTGGCTGGTCGATCACCTGATCGCCCCCGGCTTCGCGCCGGAACTGGTGACACTGACCGCGACCCTCATGCGGATCATGCTCGTCTCGACAGTCATCTTTAGCCTGAGCGGGCTGATGATGAGCGTCCTGAACGCCTTCGAGCACTTTGTGATGCCCGCCATCGCGCCGGTGCTATACAACTTCGGCATCCTGTTTGGCGCGCTGGTGCTGGCCCCGCGCATGGGCATCTACGGGCTGGCGGTGGGGGTGGTGATGGGGGCGGCGGGGCACGCGCTGGTGCAGCTGCCGATGCTGCGCCGCTACGGGGTGAGCTACCGTCTCAGCCTGGGGCTGGACGATGAGGCGATCCGCCGGAGCGTCGGGCAGGTGGGCCGCCTGATGGCCCCGCGCGTTCTGGGCGCGGCGGTGGTGCAGTTGATGTTCATCGCCAACACGATCATCGCTTCCTTCTACGATGCCTCGGTGCTGGCGGCGCTCAACTACGCCTGGATCGTGATGCTGCTGCCGCACGGGGTCTTTGCCTCGTCGATCGCCACGGCGATTTTCCCCACCTTCAGCAAGATGGCGGCAGGCGGCGACCGCGAGGGGATGCGGACGAGCTTCGGGCAGGCGCTGCGCGCGGTGCTCTTCGTGACCCTGCCCGCCGTGGTGGGGCTCTTCGTGCTGCGCGTGCCCATCCTCCAGCTTCTCTTCGAGCGCGGGGCCTTCTCGCACGAGACTACCCTGGCGGTGGCGTGGGCGCTGCTCTTTTACGCGCCCGGGCTGCTCGCCCACTCGCTTGTGGAAATCATCAACCGCGCCTACTTTGCCCTGAAGGACACGCTCACGCCGGTGATGATCGGCGCGGTGGCGATGGGCTCGAACATCGGCCTCAGCCTGCTCCTGATCCCCCTCGTCAGCGACCCCAACACCCTGACGCGCGGCCCGCAGGGCGCGCTCGCCCTCGCTAACTCGCTGGCGGCCAGCGCCGAGATGGTGATCCTGCTTTGGCTGCTCCACCGCAAGATCGGCGGGATCGGCGGCAAGCGGCTGCTGAGCAGCCTGCTGCGCACCCTCGTTGCCTCGCTCGCCATGGGCGCGCTACTCTGGTTCCTGCTGCACTGGGCACCGGTCGCCTCGCTTTCCGTCTACCTCTTCGTCCCGCTCGTCATCGCCCTGGGCGGCGCGACGTTCCTGCTGGTGGCGACCCTGCTCGGCGTGGAGGAGACGCGGCTGCTGCCCAGGCTGCTGCGGCGCGGGTGAGACGCCCGCCGCGCGCCGCTTTGACCTGCCACCGCGCGCCGTCTATAATCGCGGCTTGTACCGGCGAGCCTCACAGGACAGGGGCTCGCCGGTACCCTTGTTTCATTTCTTAACATGGGATGCTTGCGCATGCCCGAGCACCGTCGTCCGCAACCTGACTCCTTCCCCCCACGGCTGGCCGTCGTGCTGCCAACGTATAACGAGGCTGACAACATCGCCGCGATGACCCAGGCGCTGCTAGCGCTGCCGCTGGCGCTGCGCGTCATCATCGTGGACGACAACTCGCCCGACGGGACCGGCCAGGTAGCGGACCGCTTGGCGGCGGCGCAGCCCGCGTTGGTCGAGGTGCTGCACCGGCCCCGCAAAAACGGGCTCGGGCGCGCCTACAAAAGCGGCTTCACCCGCGCGCTCGCGACCGACGCGGAGTGGATCGCGCAGATGGATTGCGACTTTTCCCACTCCCCCAGCTACCTCCCACAGATGGTCGAGGTGCTGGCGCAGAGCGACACAGATGTGGTCATCGGCAGCCGCTACGTGGCGGGCGGCGAGTTGGACGAGCGCTGGAGCTGGTGGCGCGAGGCGCTGAGCGCGTGGGCAAACGTGTACGCGCGCACGGTGCTGCGGCTGCGCGCGCGCGACGCGACGGCGGGCTTCAAGGTGTGGCGGCGCGAGGTGCTGGAAGCCATCGACCTGGAGCGCGTGATTTCCAACGGCTATATCTTCCAGGTCGAGATGACCTACCTGACGCAGAAGCTCGGCTTCGAGCACCGAGAGTTTCCGATTTACTTCGAGGATCGCCGCATTGGGCACTCCAAGATGGACATTCCCGTGAAGATCGAGGCGGCCTACCGCGTGCTGGAGCTGTTATGGAAGCATCGCCGCATCGAGCGTGCCCTCCCCAAGAATCCCCACCCGCTGCCGGGCCGCGAGTTGAGCGGTTGACCCCGCCGCGCCTGCTTTTCCCCTCCCCATGACAATGGTCCGTTCCCTGGCGCGCCGCGCGCTGCCCCTGCTCGCCTTTTTCCTGCTGCCCCTGCTGCTCTTTTGGCAGGTTTTGTGGGGCGAGGCCACGCTGATCCCCTTCGATAATCTCTACGAGGGGTTGCCCTGGTCCGCCTATCGCGAACCGTTGGGGGTCGGCGCGCCGCACAACGAGTTGGTGAGCGACTTGGTGCTGGAAAATTTCCAGTGGAAGCAGGTAGCCATCGAAGCGCTTCGCCAAGGGGAGCTGCCGCTCTGGCAGAACCGCCAGTTTGCGGGCAGCCCCTTCCTCGCGACCGGCCAGCACTCGATGCTCTACCCGCTCTCGTGGCTCTTCCTCCTGCTGCCCATCCACGTAGCGTTTGGCTGGTTCACCGTCCTTTCCCTCGCCATCGCGGGAATGACGATGTACGCCTTTGCGCGCGTCCTCGGCCTGCGGCGGAGCAGCGCCCTGCTGGCAGGGCTGGTCTACCAGGGCAGCGGCTTTTTCACGATCTCCGTCGTCTTCCCGATGATCGTCGCGGGGGCAGCGTGGCTCCCGCTGCTGCTCGCCGCGATTCACCAACTCGCCCCGCGCGCGCGGCGGGGGGACGCGCCTGGGCAGGAGAGACAGGGGGACAGGGGGACAAGGGAGACAAGGGGACAAGGAGACAGGGGAGAGCGACGCAACGCCGCCCGCCCCGCGCGCCCCGTCGCCCATTCCCTGGATCGCCCTGGGCTCCATCGCCATCGGCCTCACCGCCCTCGCCGGCCACCCGGAAGTGTTTTACTACACGCTGCTGGTCGGGGGGCTGTATGCGCTGTGGGGGATGCTGATTTCAGATTCAACAACTACCGGTCCTGCACCGTCGGAAAATTCGAAATTCGAAATTCGAAATTCGAAATTCCGCTTTGTGGCCCACGGGTTGGCGATGCTGCTCATCGGCTTGCTGCTCAGCGCGGCGCAACTAGTGCCGCTGTACGAGACGGTGCGCGCAAACTTCCGCGAGGGGAGCGCGGAGTTGGGCGAGGTGCTCGGCTATGCGTGGCCGCTGCGCCAGGCAAGCTCCTTTGTCGTGCCGGAGCTACTCGGCAACCCGTCGCGCCACGATTTCTACAACCTCCACACGCGCGCGTGGGAGCCCATCGTCACCCAGCAGCCGATCAACGCGGCGGGCGACACCGCGCCGCTCAACCACGTGGCCTGGTTCAAGGGCACCCCGCAGTGGAAAAACTTTGTAGAGGGCGCGGGCTACCTCGGCATCCTGCCACTGCTGCTGGCGGTGGTGGGTGTTGGGTATTGGGTATTGGGTATTAGAGATTGGAGATTAGAGATTGGAGACTTTGTGCCCCGAAAGGGGTATTGGAGATTGGGGAAGCGACATGCCCTCCGAAATCCGGTGCCAACTACTCCGATTCAATCACCATCGTCTCTCCAAACTCTAGCTCCCAATACCCAATACCCAATACCCAATACCCAATACCCAATACCCTTCTTCACCCTGCTTGCCCTCCTGAGCCTGTTATTTATCTTTGGCTCGCCGCTCTACGCCCTGCTGTTTTACACCCTGCCCGGCTTTAGCCAGCTTCACACCCCGTTCCGCTGGGTGTGGCCGCTGACGCTCGCCGTGGCGGTGCTGGCGGGGATCGGGTGGGAGACGACAACGCGGAATGCGGAACGCAGAACGCAGAACATAGAACGTAAAACGAACGCCAAACCCGCACAACCCACAACCCACAACCCACAACCCACAACCCACAACGCCTTGCAAGGGTGCTCGGTTGGCTGGCACTGGGCGCGGGCACGGCGGGGCTGCTGGCCCTGCTCGCCATCTGGCTTGCGCCCGGGTGGTGGGTGGCCCAGGGAGCCAAGCTGCTCGACCGCTCGCAGCTGGCGCAATGGGCCTTCGGCGGCTCAGCGGCGCTCTTTGTCAGCTATCAGTGGGCCAACTTTGCGCATCTGGGGCTGGCCCTGGCGGGCGCGGGTGCCCTACTCCTCCTTGCGACACGACCCAGCCGCCCCAAAAGTCGTCCCTCCAACAATCCTTTATTCCTGCCCATCCTTGTTCTCCTCCTCGTCGGCGTAGATCTGCTGCTGGCCGCGCGCGGCTGGATGCCCACCGTCCCCACCCCCATCGCCGACTTCACGCCGCCGAGCATCGAGTGGCTGGCGGCGCGCCACGAGGCGGGCGCGTGGCGCTACACGGTGCTGGAGCGCGACCAGAAGGTGCTCAACGCGAACACGGGGATGCAGTACGGGCTGGAAGACGTGCGCGGCTACGACTCGGTCATCCTCAAGCATTATGTCGAGTTCATGCAGGCGGTCGCGCCGCAAACCCAGCTGCTCTTTAACCGCATCGCCCCCCTCTCCGCCTACGACGCGCCGCCCGACCCCGAGTTGCTCGACCTGCTCAACGTGCGCTTCCTCGTCACCGACCAGCCGCTCGACTGGCCGGGCTGGACCCTCGCCTACCATGACGAGGTGCGCATCTACCAGAACGAGGACGTGCTGCCGCGCGCCTTCCTGCTCGGCAACGGCAGCTACTGGGGGCCGCGGAGCCACTCCCTCCCCGCCGCGACCCTCCAGGCGCTCGACCCGCGCGCGGAGGTGCTGCTCCAGGGCGACGAGGGGAGCATCCTGGCGCGCGACCCCCTTCGTAGCGACCTGCCCTTTACCCCCGTCGAGATTCTGAGCTACACCCCCGACGAGATCACCATGCGCGTGGACCCCGCGCAACCGGCGTGGCTTGTCTTCAGCGATGTGGACTTTGCGGGCTGGCGCGCCTTCACGCGCCCACCTGGGGCGGGCGAGGAGGCGGAGCGCGAGCTAGAGGTGCTGCGCGCGGACGGGGCGTTCCGCGCGGTGTGGGTGGACGCGGGCGCGCAGGAGGTGCGCTGGAAGTACTCGCCCAACTCGGTCAAGATAGGCTTCTTCGCCTCGTTTCTGGGGGTGGCGGCGCTCGGGCTGGCGGGGGCGTACTGGGCGTGGGGGCGCATCTACGTGCCGAGCGCGGACGAGAGCACCGCGCGCCGCGTGGCGAAAAATTCCCTCGCGCCGATGATCCTGCAACTGTTCAACAAGGCAGTGGACATGGTTTTCGCCGCGTTTATGGCGCGCTTCCTCGGCCCCGCCTCGCTGGGGCAGTACGCCTTCGCGGTGGCCTTTGTGTGGTACTTCATTATTTTTACCAACTTTGGCCTGGGCACCCTGCTCACCCGTGACGCCGCGCGCGAGCGGGCCGCCGCCGCGCGCCTGCTCAACACCACCCTGCTGATCCGCCTCGCCCTGTACCTGGCGGCGCTGCCGCTGCTCCTCGCGCTGCTCTGGCTCTGGCCGCGCTTCATCGGCGAGATGGAGCCGGACAAAACGTGGGCGATTGTACTGCTCGCCATCGGGCTGATCCCCTCGAACGCGGCGGACGCGCTGACCTCGGTTTTCCGCGCCTATGAAAAGTTCGAGATTCCCGCGCTGATCGCGACGATCGCGACCTTCGTCAAGGTGAGCGTTGGCGCGGGCGCGCTGCTGGCGGGCTACGGGATCGTCGGGCTAGCCGCGACCAGCATCGTGACCAACGTGGTGACGCTGCTCATCCTGGCGGTGCTGCTCGTGCGAACGATCTTCCGCCCGACCCTGCGCTGGGAGCGGCTCGCGTGGCGCGGCATGCTGGGCGACGCGCTTCCCGCTGATGATCAACGAGTTTCTGGCAACCGCCTTTTTCCGCATCGATCAGGTCATGATTGACCCGCTGCGCGGCGCGCGCGGCGACGCGGAGACCGGCTACTACAACGTCGCCTACAAGTTCATCGACGGGCTGCTGATCCTGCCGAGCAGCTTCACGCTCGCCATCTTCCCCGTGATGAGCCGCTACGCGCAGGACTCGAAGAACGCGCTGCTGCGCACCACCGTGCTCTCGCTGCGCTGGCTCGTGGTCATCGCGCTGCCGCTCTCCTTGCTGACGACGCGCTACGCCACGCCGATCATCCTGCTGTTTGGCGGCGAGGCGTACCTGCCCTTCTCGGCGCGCGCGCTGCAAATTTTGATCTGGTTCCTGCCCTTCTCCTTTGTCAACTCGCTGCTGCAATACGTCCTCATCGCGTCGGACCGCCAGCACAGCCTGACGCGCGCCTACGTGGCAGCGCTACTCTTCAACCTCGTCGCCAACTTTTTCGCGATCCAGCGCTTTGGGATTTACGGCGCTGCCGCCGTGACGATCTTCAGCGAGCTGGCGCTGATGCTGCCCTTCCACCGCCTCATGCGCGAGAGTGTGGGGGCGATCCCGTGGCTTGCCCTCTTCGGCAAACCGAGCCTCGCGCTGCTCGCGGCGGCGCTGCCGCTCTGGCTCGCCCCCCTCCCCTTCTGGCTCGCGATCCCTGCCAGCGTGGCGCTCTACGTCCTGACCCTGTTCCTGCTGCGCACCTTCGAGGCGGAAGACCGCGCGCTGCTTGCCAAGCTGCTGCCCGCGCGTTTGCAAAAGCTACCCCCCCGCCCCTAAAATGGGGGCGGCGGCGCGACACGATAGACGACCGACCACGGACGACCGACGACCGACCACGACGACCGACGACCGATTACGCCCGTCCCCGCGTTGCGGGAACCCACTGCTGCCTGCTATCCGTTTGCCGCCTTACCCGCGTTGCGGGAACCCACTGCTGCCTGCTGCCTTACCCGCGTTGCGGGAACCCACTGCCGCCTGCCGCCTGCCGCCTGCTGCCTGCTATCCGTTCGCTGCCTGCTCAACAACCACCTTTCAATTCCCAAACAATTCCGAATAAGGCAATGCTGCTCAATATAGTCTGGATTCTGATCGGCCTTCTCACCCTCTTTTACGGGGCGGACTGGCTCGTCAAGGGCGCGGCGCGCATCGCGAGTTCCTTTGGCGTCTCCCCGCTCGTCATCGGCCTGACCCTCGTCGCCTTTGGCACCTCGACTCCCGAATTGCTCGTGAGCGTCACGGCAGCGCTCGGCGGCTCCGCGGATATCTCGCTGGGCAACATCGTCGGCTCCAACATCGCCAACATCGGCCTGATCCTGGGGCTCACGGCGCTGCTCTTCCCCATCTCGGTTCACTCGCGCGTGCTGCGCCGCGAGTTGCCGATCATGCTGGCGGTCTCCGTGCTGGCCTTTTTGTTTGCGCTGGATGGCACCATCAGCCTGCTAGACGGCTTTTTTCTGTTTATGCTGCTGATTGGCTTCAACGTGCTCACCTACCTGAGCGCGACCGGCGCGGTCGCCGCGCAGGACGTGGCGGTGGCGGAGTTCGAGGCATTCGAGGAGGTTGAGGGGCTCGTGACGCCGGGCGTGACGGTCAACCGCCCGCTGGAGCTTGGCCGCGTGCTGCTCGGTGTGGCAACGCTGATGATCGGCGCGCAGGCGCTGGTCAACGGCGCGACGAACATAGCGCGTGCCATCGGGGTCAGCGAGTTGGTCATCGGCCTCACGCTGGTGGCCTTTGGCACCTCACTGCCGGAGCTTGCCACCTCGATGGTCTCCGCCTTTCGCCACGAGGACGACATCTCGGTGGGCAACATCATCGGCTCCAACATCTACAACCTGCTAGCCGTGCTCGGCATCACAGCGCTGGTGCAGCCCATCGCCGTAGCCCCCTCCATCATCCGCCTCCAGCTCCCGGTGATGCTGCTCTTCTCCTTCGCCCTACTGCCGCTGGCGCGCCACGCCAGCCTCGCGCGCTGGCAGGGCGCGCTACTCTTTGGGGGCTACGCGGTTTTCACGGGGTACCTGTTTTTGGGGTGAGGGATGGGAACAACAGTGAGGGGAAATCAATGAAAAGCGGCCCCAGCAGACGAAAACCCTGCTGGGGCCGCTCTCTTTAATCGACTACGGACTCCTGAACAAATTCCCGTCAAATACCGAAAAAGTGCGCGACAGGATCAATCGGCTCCTTAACCCCTGCCTTCTGGCTTGTCGCTCGCCACAATCTGCTCCGCCACCTCGTGCAGGTCCGTCCCGACAATGTCGGGTGCGGGGGAAGAGTGGGTTGAGCACCATGCCAGGCCGCGCGACGAAGGCCGCCGCGCAGCCCGCGCGCATCGCGCCCGCCACGTCCCAATCGTGCGCCGCCACCAGGCGTATCTTCGCGGGCTCCACGCCGAACTGCTCCGCCGCGTAGTGATAGGTTTCCGGCGCGGGCTTGAACTTGCGGACTGGGTCCACCGACAAAATCTGCTCGAACAGGCCCGCCAGATCCGCGTTGGCAAGCTGCGCCTGCACCGTTTTCGGCGGCGAGTTGGTGAGGGTGGCAAGGCGGAAGCCCGCATCGCGCAGGCGCTCCAGGCTGGCCCGCACGTCGGGGTGGGGCGGGAGGGTTTGCACCTTGTCGAAGATCAGCGAGCGCGCTGTCGCGGACAGCGTGACCCCGCGCCGCGCCTCCACCATCGAGAGCGCGGCGCGCCCCACCTCGCCAAAGTCAGCGTACTCGTCCAATCAGCGTAGCCGCCAGGGCGGAGCGCAGCAGCAGGCCGAACCACTCCTGGCGCACCCCCACCTGCCCAAAGCCGCTCTCAAACAAGGGGTCGAGCACGCTCAAATCCAGCAGCGTCTCGTTCACATCAAAAACGATCACGCGCGGCATGGCAACTCCTTAGTGTTGGGGTCAGGGGTCAGGGGTCAGGGTCAGGGAAGATCGGAAAAGGGAAAAGAGTTAGGAGTAAAAGCTCTCTTCCATTCTCCATTCTCCATTCTCCCCTTTCCTCCGTGTTCTCCGTGTTCTCTGTGGTTAATCCGTCCGTCCGTGCTGGGCGCGGTAGCGCCGGATCAAGTTGTTGGTTGAGCTGTCGTGGCTCAGATCGCCTTCCACCTCGCCCTCCAGTTCGGGGACGATGCGCTGCGCCAGCACCTTGCCAAGCTCTACCCCCCACTGGTCGAAGGAGTTCAGCTTCCAGATCGCGCCCTGGGTGAACACCTTGTGCTCGTAGAGGGCGATCAGCGTGCCCAGCAGGCGCGGGGTCAGGCGCTCGGCGAGCAGGGTGTTCGACGGGCGGTTCCCCTCGAAGGTGCGGAAGGGCACCCGCTCCTCGCGCTCGCCGCCCGCGCGCACCTCGTCCGAGGTTTTGCCAAACGCCAGCGCCTCGGTCTGCGCAAAAAAGTTCGCCATGAGCAGGTCATGGTGGCGGCCAAGCGGGTTGAGGCTCTGGCTGAAGCCGATGAAATCGCAGGGGATCAGCTTGGAGCCCTGATGGATCAACTGGTAAAACGAGTGCTGGCCGTTGGTGCCCGGCTGCCCCCAGATGATCGGTCCCGTCTCATAATCAACCCACTCCCCGTCGAGCGTCACGCGATTTGCCATTGCTTTCCATGTCGAACTGCTGGAGGTAGGCCGGGAACTTGGCGAGGTACTGATCGTAGGGCAGGATCGCAATGGTCTCGGCAGCAAAAAAGTTGTTGTACCAGATCCCGATCAGGCCGAGCAGCACCGGAAGATTCTGCTCGAAGGGGGTGCTGCGGAAATGCTCGTCCATCTCGTGGAAGCCCGCGAGCATCTCGTGAAAGCCGTCCGGCCCGATGGCGAGCATGGTCGAGAGCCCGATGGAGGAATCCATCGAGTAGCGGCCCCCCACCCAATCCCAGAAGCCGAACATGTTCGAGGGGTCGATGCCAAACTTCGTCACCTCCTCGGCGTTCGTGGAGACCGCCACAAAGTGCTTCGCCACCGCCGCCTCGTCGCCCAGGGCGCTGAGCAGCCAGGCGCGCGCGGTGCGGGCGTTGCTCATCGTTTCCTGGGTGGTGAAGGTTTTGGAGGCGACGATGAAGAGGGTCTCGGCGGGGTCCAGGCCGCGCGTCGCTTCCACAAAGTCGGTGGCGTCCACGTTGGCGACGAAGCGCACGGTGAGGTCGGGGTCGCTGTAGTGGCGCAGTGCCTCGTAGGCCATCGCGGGGCCCAGGTCGGAGCCGCCGATCCCGATGTTGACCACGTTGCGAATCCGCTTGCCGGTGTGGCCGGTCCACTCACCGCTGCGGAGCCGATCCGCAAAGCTCGCCATGCGGTCCAGCACCGCGTGCACCTCCGGCACCACATTTTCCCCGTCCACGAGGATCGTGGCATCACGCGGCGCGCGCAGCGCCACGTGCAGCACGGCGCGCTGCTCGGTGATGTTGATGGGGTCGCCCCGAAACATCGCCTCGATCCGCTCGCGCAGGCCACACTCCTCGGCAAGCGCCACCAGCAGCCGCAGGGTCTCGTCGGTCAGGCGATTTTTGGAGTAATCCAGGTAGAGGCCCAGCGCCTCGGTGGCGAGGCGCTCGCCGCGCGCGGGGTCCTCTGCAAAAAGCGCGCGCAGATGAACGTCCCGCATCTCCTGGTAGTGAGCCTCCAATGCCTGCCACGCCCGCGTTTGAGTCAACGTTGTCTCGCTCATGATGCTCCTCGCTTCCCTGTTAACGATTTCCCACAGTCTAGCGCAACCCCGATAGCTGGGAAAACTCAAACATTCAGCGCAGAACGGGAAGCGCAGGGTGTCAGGAAGCCCCGCAAGGCACGCGGGCGCACTAGCCGCGCGCCCCATCTTCAGATATGATCTCGCCCGTCGAGTCGCTTCAGCAGCTTTAGCCCTACGCAAGAGGGTAGATCAAGAGGAAAATGTCCATGTTTGTAGCGGTAAATGAGCGCCCGAGCTTTTCGTCTGACGAGGCGGAAACCCTGGCGCTTCACTATTTTGGGGTGTCGGGCCACGCGCAGGCGCTGGACAGCGAGCGCGACCAGAACTTTTGGGTGGCGGGCAGCGATGGGGCGTGGGTGTTGAAAATCGCCAACCGCAACGAGGATGTCAGCGTGCTGGCCTTCCAAAATGGGGTGCTCGCGCATCTGGCGGAGGCCGCGCCCCACCTGGCCGTGCCACGGCTCCAGGCAGCGCGCGACGGCTCTGACATCGTCAGCGGCCCCGACGTGGGGGACGGTCCCCACCGGCTGCGCCTGCTTTCCTTTCTGCCGGGGGTGCCGCTCGCCCGCTGGCAGCCGCAGAGCCCGGCGCTCCTCGGCGCGCTCGGCAGGATGCTGGGCGAGCTCGACCGGGCGCTGGAGCCGCTGTCTCACCCTGCCATGCAGCGCGAGCTTCAGTGGGATTTGAAGCATGCCAGCCACGTGGTCGGCAGCAACCTGCACCACATCACCGACCCCGCGCGGCGCGCCCTGATCGAGGGCATCGTCCAGGCGTGGGAGGAAACCGCCCCACAGCGGGCAGCGCTGCGCCAAAGCATCATCCACGGGGACGCCAACGATTTCAACGTGCTCGTTCATGCCGAAGCGACGACTGCCAGTAGCCCGCGCGAGCAGATCACCCTGGGGCTGATCGATTTCGGGGACATGGTGCAGAGCTACACGCTCGGCGAGGTCGCCATCGCGGCGGCCTACGCCCTGCTGGGCCGCGCGGACCCCATCGGCGCGGCGGCAGCGCTCGTCAGTGGCTACCACGAGGTTTACCCGCTGACCGAGGCGGAGGTGGCGCTGCTCTTCCTTTTTATCCAGATGCGCCTCGCCACGAGCGTGACCCTCGCCGCGCGGCAGCAGGCGCAGGTGCCGGACAACGCGTATCTGGGGATCAGCGAGCGGCAGGCGTGGGAGGCGCTGGAGCGGCTCGCCACCCTCTCGCCCGCGCTGGCCCACTATCGCTTCCGCGCCGCCTGCGGGTTCGCGCCCTGCCCCCAAAGCTCGGAAATCGTGGGCTGGCTTGAGCAGCAGCAGGGAAAACTTGCTCCCGTGCTCGGCACCTCCCTCTCGACGGTTCCGCTCACCGTCTTCGACCTGAGCGTGGGCAGCACCCTGCTCGGTCGGTTGCCGGAGCGCAACAACCTGCGCGCCTTCACGCACCTGCTCTGGCAGGAGATGGAGCGCGACGGGGCGGAGGTGGGGATTGGCCGCTACGACGAGGCGCGCCAGGTGTACACGGCAGCGCAGTTCGCGGTTGCCGGGGACGAGCAGCCGGAGATGCGCACGATCCACATCGGGGTGGATTTGTTCAGCGACGCGGGCACCCCGATCTTCGCCCCGCTCGACGGGGTGGTGCACAGCTTTCAGGACAACACCGAGCCGCTGGACTATGGCCCGACGATCATCCTCCAGCACGAAACCGATAGCGGGCTCCCCTTTTACACCCTGTACGGGCACCTGAGCCGCTCCTCGTTGGAAGGGCTGGAAGTGGGGCAGCCCATCGCGCGGGGCGAGGCCATCGCGACGATGGGCCAGCCGCACGAGAACGGCGGCTGGCCCCCGCACCTGCACTTCCAACTGATCACCGACCTGCTGGGGCGCGAGGGCGAGTTCCCCGGCGTGGCCCCCGCCAGCCAGCGGGAGGTGTGGCGCTCCCTCTCCCCCGACCCCAACGTGCTGCTCGGCATCCCCGAGCGCTGCTTCCCCGACCAACCCGCCCAGCAAGACGGAGCTTCTGGCTACGCGACAGGCGCACCTGGGCCCCTCGCTCAGCCTCTCCTACCGCCGCCCGCTCAAGATCGTGCGCGGCTGGATGCAGCATCTGTACGACGACGAGGGGCGCGCCTTTCTGGACGGGGTCAACAACGTGGCGCACGTCGGGCACTGCCACCCGCACGTCGTCCGCGCGGGGCAGGAGCAGATGGCGGTGCTCAACACCAACACGCGCTACCTGCACGACCTGCTCGCCCGCTACGCCGAGCGCCTGTGCGCGACCCTGCCCGCGCCGCTGAGCGTGGTCTACTTTGTGTGTACCGGCAGCGAGGCCAACGAGCTGGCGCTGCGCCTGGCAAAGACGCACACCGGCGCGAGCGACATCCTGGTGCTGGACGGGGCCTACCACGGGAACAGCAACGCCCTGGTGGACATCAGCCCCTACAAGTTCGACGGGCCGGGGGGCAAGGGTGCGCCGCCGCATGTTCACACAATCTGCATGCCCGATGGCTATCGTGGCCCGCACCGCTGGGGCGAGCCTGACCTGGGCGAGCGCTACGCCGCGCTACGTGCGCGCGACCCTCGACGAGATGGAGGAGCCAGGGCCGCCGCCCCGCCGCCTTCATCGCCGAGTCGCTGCTGGGCTGCGGCGGGCAGGTGGTGCTGCCGGACGGGTACCTTCAGGCAGCGTTTGCAGAGGTGCGGCGGGCGGGCGGGCTCTGCATCGCCGACGAGGTGCAGGTGGGCTTCGGGCGGGTGGGCAGCCACTTTTGGGGCTTCGAGACGCAGGGGGTGGTGCCGGACATCGTGACGATGGGCAAGCCCATCGGCAACGGGCACCCGCTCGCCGCCGTCGTCACCACCCCCGAGATCGCCGCCTCCTTCGCCAACGGGATGGAATACTTCAACACCTTTGGCGGCAACCCGGTGTCCTGCGCCATCGGCCTGGCGGTGCTCGACGTGATCGAGCAGGAGGGGCTTCAGGCGCACGCCTACGAGGTGGGCGAGCGGCTCAAGGCGGGGCTGTCAGCGCTCGCGGACAGGCACGCGCTGATCGGCGAGGTGCGCGGGCTGGGGCTCTTCGTGGGGATCGAACTGGTCCGCTCCCGCAGCGGGCTGGAACCCGCCGCCGCCGAGGCGTCCTACATCGTGGAGCGCATGAAGGAGCAGGGCATCCTGCTCAGCACCGACGGCCCGCTCCACAACGTGATCAAGATCAAGCCGCCGCTCCGCTTCGACATGGCAGACGCCGACCGACTGGTCCACACCCTCGACCGCGTGCTCGCGGAGGGGCCGCTCCAGCCCGCGTAGCCACAAACAGCAACCGGTCGTCGGGGCCATCACAGCAAACAGGGCCGAGAGGGGATCACTTCACCTCTCGGCCCTGCTTTTGTTCACCTACAGGACTTGCTCAACGTGGTTATCCGTGTCGTCGGTCGTCCGTCATCGGTCGTCGGTCGTCGATCGTCAGTCGTCGTCCCCTCACAATCGTCCCACCAGCTGGATGAGCAGCAGCAGGGCGAGGGCGCTCGTCCCTGCCTGCCAGTCGCGCGCGCTCATCGTGTGATGGTTCATCGTGAGCAGTTGCCCGCGATAGCCGCGCGACGCCATCGCGAGGTAGACGCGGTCGGCGCGCTCCATGCTGCGCACGAGCAGTTGCCCCGCCATGTTGCCCGCCACCTTCGCGCGCCAGAGCAGCGAGCCGCCCGCCCGTTGCCCCGGCAGCGCCGCCGCCCGCGAGGCGCGCGCGCGCAGCAGCCGCTGCGCCTCCTCGACGAGCACGAAAAGGTAGCGGTACATAAAAGAAATGATCGCGACGAGCACGGCGGGCACCTTCAGGTGGCGCAGCGCGTGGGTCAGGTCGGGGAAGGCGGTGGTAGTCGTCAGCAGGATCGCCATCTGCACCGACAGCCAGGTGCGCAGCATGAGCGAGGCGAAGCGCACGAGGCCCGCGTCGGTGATCGTCAGATCGAGCGAGAACAGATGCCAGCGCGCGATCGCCTCGCCCGGCACCGCGAAGATGACGGAAAAGCCCGCCAGCATGAAGGGCAGGGCGATAAAAGAGCGCTTCAGCGCGAAGCCGCTGCCCAGCCGCGCCAGCGCGCTGACCAGCACCGTGAACCCCCAGGCGAGCGCGAAGGCGATCCAGGCCCCGTCAGGGAGCAGCACGTTCCCGACGATGAAGCCGACCGCCAGCAGCAGCTTCACGCGCGGGTCAAGGGAGTGGATCAGGCTCTCGCGCCAGAGGTAGCGATCCAGCACAGAGCTTTGCACGGGGGCCTAGCGGCCCTCTGCCGTGGCGGGGCGCGCGCGGCGCAGCAGGAACACCAGCAGGGAGAGCAGCCCGAAAACGATCAGCACCCCCACCCCGCCCGCCAGGATCGTCGAGAGCGCACTGTCGCCCAGGAAGGGCAGCGCATAGTCAGCCAGCAATTGGAAAGGCGCGCTCTGCCCCTGGCTCAGAAAACCCAGGTCGGTGGCGACCCGCTCCAGCCCGTCGGGGTCGGTGGAGGCGAAGGGAGCAAGCAGGGTAACGGCGAGCGCCACCGCCAGCCCCACCGGCACCCACGCAGCGCTGCCGCGCTGGCGAACTGCCGTGGCGTCCAGCAGGTCGGGCCGCGCCGCGCCGATAAAGGAGAGCGCCCCCACGGTCAGTAGCGCCTCACCCAGGCCGATCAGCGCGTGGGTTCCGATCATCGCCGGGAAAAGCAGCGCCGCCTGCGCGTTGCCGCTCAACCAGATTTGGAGGGAGGTCAGCAGCGCCGCCGCGATGACCGACAGCCACGCCGCCACCCCCGCCGCTGCCAGGCGCACCCTGCGCCCGCGCGCCGCCGCCAGCCGATACACCCCATAGCCGATCAGCGCGGTGAGGATCCCCATGTCGAAGATGTTCGCCCCCATCACGACCAGCCCGCCATCCTGGAAAATCAGTGCCTGCACCGCGATGACGGCGGTCATCGCCAGGATGCCCGCCCACGGCCCCAGCACGATGGCGACGAGCGCGCCGCCGAGCATGTGCCCGCTCGTGCCACCCGCCACGGGGAAGTTCAGCATCTGCGCGGCGAAGATACCCGCCGCCAGCACCCCCACCAGCGGAATCTGCCGCTCGCCGAGGGTGTCGCGCACGGCGCGCACCGCCCAGCCCACGACCAGCAGGGTGAGCAGCCAAAAGAAGAGAGAGACCGGTAAGCTCAGAAAGCCATCGGGGATGTGCAGGTGCTCCACCACCGGCCCGACAAGCGACCAGGGGAGCGGAAAAACATTCGAGAGGAACATCGAGAAGTCTCCTTCGTGGTACAGAGAGCACGTGGGGTAGAGGGTCTAGCACGCCACGCAGCGGCCAGGGATGGCGAGGTGGGTCAGGTCGGCCTGAAAACCGTGTTCCTCGGCTAGATGGCGCACCAACTCAGCAAAATGATAGTCGGGTAGCGGGGTCACTTTACCACACTCCTGGCAGACCAAGTGGTGATGTGGCTCACGAACACGCTCGTACTCCGTCGGCGTCGCGCCGACCAGCTGGTGCAGTTCGCCCATCTCGCAGAGCAGGTCGAGCGTTCGGTAAATGGTGGAAGGGTCCACCGACACCGCGTCCGCACCCAACGCCGCGATCACCGTCTCGACGGTGAAGTGCCCCTCCAACGTCCAGATGGCGTCCAGCAGCGCCGCCCGCTGGCTTGTGATTCGATAGCCAACCTGCCGCAGTTGCGCCACCACGCGTTGATGAGTCATGGGAAGATTATTGCAAAGAGTTGCAACAAGAGTCAAAAAGTGGATGGGAACAAAAAGGAGGGCGACCATGAGGTCGCCCTTCCTATCATTGGTAGCCTCGGGTAGCTAGGATGGGGCTACCCCTCAAACAGCTCTACCTCGGCACCGGCTGCGGCAAGGGCGGCGGCCATCTCGCGCGCGAGCGGCTCGCTGATCCCCTCGATGATGGTGCCGGGCGGATGCTCGATGAGATACTTGGCGGCACCCAGGTCGCCCCCAAGCGCCTCGTTGATGAGGCGGAGGGCGCGCATCTGGCGGCGACCGACCCGCAGCAGCCGTACCCCCCACGTCCCTGCTTCCATCCGCTCGTAAAAGGGTACCTCTTCCAGGCGCGGCATCTCCTCGGTGAGGGCCCAGAGCAGGGTCAGCGCAACAAAGCCGACGAGCATCAGCACGCCGAGCGCGATCGCTATAAAAAGGGATACACTCATGGCTTGTCTACCCTCCCAGGGTCCGTGAATCGCATGCGGCTGGCCCACCGCGTCGGGATTGGTACAGAAAATGAGCGCGAAATGAGCTATACCATGAGCATGGGCCGGGGGTATGCGTCCCCTACAGGCTCACCCATTGGCCCCAGCGCCGCCCACCAGCTAGCTGCTGGGCGGCTCGCGCGCGGTTCAAAAAGAAAAGCCGCCTGGGCTGGCGGCATCATAGGGGAGCAAGGGGCTGAAGCGGAATCGAGCCCAAGTGAGCATGCTCACTTCGTGGCTCCCTCTTCTACAGTACTGTGAGGGTAAGTTCGATCGAGCAGTCGCTCGACCCCTGAACCCAAAGCGTTTCCCCCCGCATTCTACCTGATGTTTCTGCAAGCTCAAAAGCGCCCGGCGCTTTGTTGGAGCCCAAGCGCCGCCCTCTTATGCCAACGGGGTTGGCGCGACTATGAGAAGTTTCTCATAGTCGATACATCTGGAGCGATTCCTTCTGCGTCAAACGATGCATGAAGCACTATCCACCCAAGAGGACTTCAATGGTCAGCTCGGTCAGCCCCCGTTTTTCATCCCAGCGATCGCGTCGCAGGCGACTGCTGCCTATGATGGTGGTTCTGCTTTCTCTTTTCGCGTTTCCCGCCTTCGCGCTGGCTCACCCGATGGGCAACTTCACGGTGAACAATTACAGCCGCCTGGCAGTGGGGAGCGAGCAGGTCGATCTGTTCTACGTGCTTGACATGGCGGAAATCCCCGCCTTTCAGGAGCGCACCCAGACGATCGACAGCGACGGGGACGGCACGGTCAGCGGGGCCGAGCAGGGCAGCTACCTCGACAGCAAGGTGAGCGAGATTGTTAGCCTGCTGCGCCTGGAGGTGAACGGTCAACAACTTCCGCTGGAGCTGCTCTCGCAGCAGATCGAGTTCCCGGAAGGGCAGGGCGGCCTGAACACGCTGCGCGTGAGCGCCCACCTGCTGGCAACCCTCCCCTCGGGCGAGAAGACGTGGGAAGTCCAATACAGCAACTTCAATGACACGCGGCGGCTGGGTTGGAAAGAGATAGTGGTTCAGCCGAGCGACGAGGTGACGCTGCTTCACTCGACGGTGCCCGCAGAGGACGTGTCGAACGAGTTGCGCATGTACCCGACCGATCTACTCCAAAACCCGCTTTCCGTCAGCGAGGCCACCTTCGGCGTCCGCTTGGGTGCGGGGGCCAGCGTGGAAAGCACCACCCTCGTCCCTGTTACGGGGCTCCCCGCTGCGGCGGAGGGCTTCGAGGGGCTGATCAACCAGCGGGAACTGAGCTTGGGGGCCATGCTCCTGACGCTGCTCGCCGCCTTCGGGTGGGGTGCCGCCCACGCGATGACCCCCGGCCACGGCAAGACCATCGTCGCGGCCTACCTGGTGGGCACGCGCGGCACCGTCCGCCACGCCATCTTCCTGGGTCTGACGACGACTGTCACCCACACCGCCGGGGTCTTCGCGCTGGGCTTCATCACCCTGTTTCTGTCACGCTACATCCTGCCGGAGCAGCTCTACCCCTGGCTGGGTGTGATGTCGGGGCTGCTGGTAGTGGGCATCGGCTTCTCGCTCTTTGGGCAGCGGCTGCGCGCCTACCTCAACCCCGACGCGGCGCATGGTGACTTCCATGATCACGATCATGCGGACGGTCAGGCGCTCCTGCACACGCATAACGGTACCACCCACAACCATCTCCCCCCCGGCACTGACGGCGCGCCCGTCACCTGGCGCAGGCTGTTGGCGCTCGGCATTTCCGGCGGGTTGATTCCATGCCCCTCCGCTCTCATCGTACTACTCGGGGCCATCGCGCTCCAGCGGGTGGGTTTTGGCTTACTCTTGATCACTGTCTTCAGCATCGGGCTTGCCAGCGTCCTTACCGGTATCGGGATCATGCTGGTCCACGCCAAGAAGCTGTTCAATCGCGTGCCCGCCAGCGGGCCACTTCTACGCGTCGTGCCCATCGCCAGTGCGTTCATCATCACCCTCGTGGGTCTTGGGATCACCTTGCAGGCATTGGCGCAAACAGGAGCCTTACACCACCTCATCGTGGCGAGTGCCGAGTTATTCTAGGGGCGACACCCAACTCCCACCTGCCGCGAGGGGCCATTACGAAAGGAGCAGACGTACTGAACTTACCCACAACTGTAGCCACCGTCCACATCCGTCAAATCGTTCAACCAAGTCCGACTCAAGCCATCTCATCTTCTAAGGAGAACAACTAGTATGAGTATCAGGAGACGTATTTTGCTCTTCGCGAGCATCATTCTGACCCCGCTCGTCCTCATCGCCGCGATCCTCATCGCTGGCAACTTCGGCTCCGCCAACGCGTCCAGCCACCGCGAAGCGCCGTCCATCTCGAAGGACCCCTACGCGGACAACACCGACACCTACGCGTGGATCCCGCGCGGCCAGACGGAAAACATCGTCCTCGCCGCTAGCTGGATTCCCTTCGAAGGCCCTGAGGGCGGCCCGAACTACTGGGAGTGGGACCCGGATGTGGCCTACTACCTGTACGTAGACAACGATGGTGATGCCCACGCCGAGATCACCTACACCCTGTCGAGCCGTGTCGAAGTGGCGGATGACTCCACCTTCCTGTACAACGTCGGCCCGATCAACTCGATCACCGACGCCACCTGGAACCGCCGCCAGTACATCACCGTCACGGCGGCCACCGCCGATGGCGTTACCACCCTGGTGGGCAACCAGCTGACCGCGCCGGCCAACATCGGCAGCAAGTCCACGCCGGACTGGCCCGCGCTTCAGCAGGAAGCCGTCTACACCTACAACACGTCGGATGGCGACATCAAGATCTACGCCGGACAGACCGACGATCCCTTCTTTGTGGACCTCCAGGTCTTCGACCTGCTGACCCTGCGCGGCCAAGAGCCGCCGGTCGGCTACGCGACTGGCAACAACACGCCGGTGGACTCGCTGTCCGGCTTCAACGTCCATAGCTTGATCCTTGAGGTGCCGATTGCCCACCTGACGAGCGGCGACGAGCCGGTCCTGGGTGTCTGGTCCACCTCCGGTCGTGTCGGTGGCCCGGTCCTCGGCCCCGATTCGCCCGACGCGCACCAGCAGATTTCGCGCCTGGGTATGCCCCTCGTCAACGAGGTGGTTCTCCCCTACGCGCTGAAGGATACCTTCAACAGCATCCCGCCCTCGGCTGACCTGAGCGTTTACAGCCTGCTGCAGGAATACGTCGAGAACCCGCTCGTGGGTCGCCTCCTCTGTGGCCTCTACGGGGTGCCGCTGCCCGAGGATAGCGACGGCGACTGCAACACCGAGTTTGACACGATGGTCCCCGGCAGTGGCCGTGGTGACATCTTCCAAATCTTCGCGACGGGTATGGTCCTCGCCAACCCCTTCACGATCCAGACCGCGAGCGGCCCGGTCGAACTGCCCGCTGGCTTCAACGTGAACCAGCCGATGAACGTCCAGCCCTCCGAGATGATCCGCATCAACACCGCGATCAGCGGCGACCTGTGCCACCCGGACGGCCCGCAGCGCCTCGGCCTGCTGGCGGGTGATGCCTGTGGCTTCCCGAACGGTCGTGACCCGGTCAACGACGTGACGGACATCGAACTGGCGGCAGTCGCCGGTGCGGCCTACCAGGTGCTGGACGGCGAGGACGCCGACTTCACCTTCGATGCTGGCCTGATCAGCGTCCTGAGCGACAACGTGGACTCGAACGACATCGGCTTCGAGGCAGAGTATCCCTACTTCGCCATCGCGCAGTCCGGTCAGTCGCACTACCACGAAAACGCGACGGATGGCCCGGTCCTGGCCCTCTCCTTCGGCAACTTCACGGTTGACAGCAGCAGCGCGCCGTGGCTGCAAATCGCGGTCGGCCTGATGAGCGTCGGCATGGTTGGAGCCTTCGAGTTCTTCCGCCGCCGCCGCAACCGCTAGTCGTTCTTACGCCGTAAGCAGTAGGCAGACAGGTCTCGGCTTTCGGGTCGGGGCCTGTTTGCCTTTAGAACCCTACCCACTTTGCGCCGTGCAGCGAGCTAGGTACACTTTCGCCGCACCGCGCAGCCACACACTTCCCGCTCTTCGATCACCTTTTGTAGGATTTCCGAGCATGAACGCCGACCCCACCCTACCCGCCGCCCCGCCCCGCCTGGGGGCCCCACGACCGATACGGATGCTGCTGATCGCGCTGCTCCTGCTCACAGGGGCCATGGCGTGGCGGCTGATGGCGACCTCCCTTGCCAAACCTGAGGTCGTAGCGCCCACCCTGCCCATCGCACAGACATCGGAAGAGTTTCTGGTGCAGATACAGGACAAGGTACGGGAGCAGCCCGACAACAGCTTCTACTACGCCCAGTTGGGCGTAGCCTTCCTCCAGCGGGTGCGCGAGAGCGCCGACCCCAACCTGTACCTTCAGGCGCAACAGGCGTTCGAGGAGGCCCTGGCGCGCAACCCGGAGGAGCTGGACGCCCTGGTAGGGCAAGGGGTGCTCGCCAACGCGCGGCACGAGTTTGAAAGCGCGCTAACGTGGGCCGACCGCGCCCTGGCGGTCAATCCGGTTCACCCGGAAACCTTTGGGGTCAAAGCGGATGCGCTGGTCGAGTTGGGCCGTTACGACGAGGCGGTGGCTACCCTTCAGCAGATGGTAGACCTGCGGCCCGACCTCGCCTCCTACAGCCGCGTCTCCTACCTGCGCGAGCTACACGGGGACATGCCCGGCGCGATCGAGTGGATGGAGCGCGCTAACCGCGCCAGCGTGCGCGGCAGCGAGGGCTGGCTGTGGACGAAGGTGCAGCTAGGCCACCTGTATTTTAACCAGGGTCAGTTGGACAAGGCTGAAGCCATCTATCGGGAAGCGTTGCAGGTGGATGCGGAGTATACCTTTGCTCAGGCAGCGCTGGCCCGCATCCAGGCCGAGCGGGGCGAGGACGCGGACGCGATCCGCCGCTATCAGGAGCTTACGCAGCGCCTGCCGCTACCCGAGTTCGTCATCGCGCTGGGGGAACTGTACGAGGCGAGCGGCCAGCCCGAGCAGGCCAAAAGTCAGTACGACCTGCTCCGCGTGATGCAGCAACTGAACGCAGACGCGGGCATGAACGTAGACATGGAACTGGCGCTCTTCAACGCCAACCACGGCGAGCCCGCGCAGGCACTCAGCCAGGCCCGCGCCGCCTACGCCGCCCGCCCCAGCATCTACGCGGCTGACGTCCTCGCCTGGGCGCTGTACCAAAACGGTGAGTATGAGGAGGCGCAGCAGTACAGCCAGGACGCGCTGCGCCTCGGCACCCAAGACGCCGCCCTGCACTACCGCGCGGGCAAAATCGCCCATGCGCTGGGCGATGACGCCGCCGCGCGCCAGCACCTGGAACAGGCGCTCGCCATCAACCCGCACTTTTCACGGCTCTACGCGTCAGATACCCGCGCGCTACTTGACTCGCTGGGGCAGTAGGCGAGCAAGGATTTCAGAAATAAAGGATACGGCATGAAAAGGGGAGCACGAAATACGTGCTCCCCTTTTTCTGGCAAAGGTAACGATTACTGCGGGGGCGGGGAAAACCAATTCTGCATCGCCAGGAGCAGGCCCAGATCGCCCGTCGCTTTGAACTTGCCCATCATGAAGGCCACCGCGCCATTTTCCTGGCCGGTGGCGACGCGCTTCCACACATCGGCGGGGCTGATGATCGTCGCATCCGCGTGGCTGGCAACCCCCTCGTGGCTTTCCACCTTGCCATCCTGCACGACAATGTAATAGTTGCCACCATCCTCGCCGCTGAACTCCCATTGAATCGTCTTGTTGACCCCCTCGATGGCGGACGGCTTGGCATACTGGGGCATCGCCTCGAACAGCTCACGCATGGTAAAATCTGCCATAGGGTTCCTTTCCTGCTGGGTGAAAGCTTCATTATAGCTCGCAGCCGCCACGCGACAAGCCTTGACCAAACGAACGTTTGGTTCGAATCGACTGTTTTTCTGATCGATTGCCGCGCTTCTCTCATTTTCCCCTTATGTTTTGCAACTCTCCCTGACTTTGTGTTATAATAACGCTCGTAATAGCACTCTCGCACCAGAGAAGTGGGGCCTTTCCCCACTTTTCTGTTTGTAGGGCCTGACTAATTTGGTTGATGGCGCAAGAGGAGACCGAGGGACGTATGCGGAGCAATGAATTTATGATGGCGCTGAATGCGCTCTGCCACGATCGCGAGCTCAGCAAGGATGTCGTCTTTGATGCCATCGAGACTGCGCTACATGCCGCCTATCGGCGCGATTTCGAGCAAGAGCCGAATATCTATGTCGAGATGGATCGGAGCACCGGAGAGGCGCAGGTCTATGTAGACTGGACTGTTGTCGAGGAGGTAGAGGATCCGCGTGCCCAGATCAGCCTGAAGGAGGCACAAGAGAAATTCGGCCCGCACGTTCAGATTGGCGAAGTGCATCGTGAGAAACGAACGCCCAAAAACTTTGGGCGCATCGCGGCGCAGACCGCCAAGCAGGTCATCCTCCAGCGCATCCGCGAGGCGGAGCGCGACCGCACCTATCACGAGTACGCCAGCCGCGAGGGCGAGATTGTGATGGGCACGGTGCAGAGTGTGGACAACAAGACGGGGGCGGTCCACCTGAGCCTGGGCAAGGCGGAAGCAATCCTGCCGCGCAACGAGCAGCTGCCGGGCGAGCGCTATCGTGTCGGCCAGCGCGTGCGCGGCTACGTGGCCGAGGTCAACAAGAATAGCCGAGGCGCGCTGATCACCTTCAGCCGCACCCACCGCCACCTCCTGCGCCGCCTGCTGGAGCTGGAAGTGCCAGAAATTGCCAACGGTTCCGTCGAGATTCGCGCCATCGCCCGCGAGGCCGGGGCGCGCTCGAAGGTGGCAGTGGCCGCGCTCCAGCCAGGGATCGACCCGGTGGGCGCGTGCGTGGGCATGAAGGGGATCCGCATCCAGAGCATCGTCAACGAGCTGAACGGCGAAAAGATTGACGTGGTGCAGTGGAGCCCCGACGAGTCGGTGTACGTTGCCAACGCGCTCAGCCCGGCCAAGGTAATCGAGACCTTCCTGGAAGATGGGAATGAGGAGGGCCAGACCGCCATCGTGGTGGTGCCCGACAAGCAGCTCTCGCTTGCCATCGGCAAGGAGGGGCAGAACGCGCGCCTGGCTGCCAAGCTGACCGGCTGGCGCATCGACATCAAGAGCGCGAGCGAGGCGTCGGAAGAGCGCGTGCGCCTGGCCGAGCGCGAAGCTCGCCGCCGCGAGGATATGGACCGCCGCCGCGCCGAGGAGCAGAAGCGCCTGGCCGCCGCGCGCGCCCTGCTGGCCGAGGCCGAGTCGGACCACGACGCGCCGGGCGAGGAGGACGAGGCGTTGGTGGCGGTATCGCCTGCCGACCGGATCGCCTTCGAGGAGTTCGAGGCACCCGCCGCGCGCGGTGCCCAGCCGCAGCCGACGATGCCCGACCCGGTAAAGGAAGTGCCACCCGTCGCGCTGCCACCGGTCGAGGCGAAGCCCGCGCAGCCGGAGCCGAAGCCGGAAGTGAAGGCCCAGCCGCAACCACAGCCGCAGCCCGCCCCGCGCGCGCCTGTTGCTCAGCCGCAGCCAACCCCGCCGCCCCCGCCGCCGGTTCAGGAGTGGGAGGAGGACGAGGACGAAGAGGACGAAGAGGATATGCCCTCGGGCAAGGCCAAGGTGCCGATGCTCTTCTACACCCTGAACGATCGGGGCGAGGCCGAGTCGCTGGACGACACTGTCGAGCGCCAGAAGCGCGCCCAGAAGAAAAAGAAGAAGGGCAAGGCGGGCCCCGAGCGGGAAGAAAAGGGGCGCGAGCTGCCCGACCGCGACAAGGGGAAGAGCCGCCGTGGCCGCCGACCGTGGAGCGAAGACACGAACTGGTAGCGGTAGCTCGTTGAAAGGGCAGCCCGTGCGCGCTCGCGCGGGCTGCCCTTTTCCCATCTATCGGGCGGCGGGGTGGCGCATGGCGCGACATCCTAGCCGCCGATCAACCCAAACAGGTGTGAACCGATGCGAGATGAGACGTAAACATCAGCCCACACGGACCTGTGTTGCTTGTCGGCAGCCGCGCGCGAAGCGGGAGCTGGTGCGCATCGTGCGTGGCACCGATGGCACCGTGACCATCGATGCGACCGGCAAGGCGAGTGGGCGCGGGGCCTATCTTTGCAACAACGCCGCGTGCTGGGAGCGCGCGCTCAAGCGGCGCGTGTTGAACCACGCTTTAAAGACAGAGCTTGACCCCGAAACCATCCAGCGGCTGCAAGCACACGCTGCCCGCCTTGAGGGTGATGCTATGGACGCCTGATTTTTGCCGGCAGCTTCCGGTTGAACAACCTGTCCGGCAATCACCGACTCTTTTAGAGCAAAATGCGTTGCGCCCTTGGGGGCGCAGCGACCAGGAATGATTGCCGGATTTGCTTGTCCCACCGTATGGGCAAGGCCGGCCAACACGAAGGAGAAAAAGTGTATGAGCAAGAGTATTCAAATTGAGTCCCCGTTGACCGTTCGCGAGCTGTCAGAGCGAATGGAAACTAGCCCGATCTCGATCATCAAATCGTTGATGACAATGGGGGTCATGGCCAACATCAACCAGACCCTCGACCTGGACACCGCCTTCCTTGTGGCGGAAGAGATGGGCTACACGATCCAGGAACTGGAGCCGGTCAAAGCGGAGCCAGTGGTGGCGGTCGCCGCCGCGCCCAGCGGCCCGGATCGTCTGGCGCTCTACCGCAACGAGCCCGCCGCCAAGCTCCAGCCCCGCCCCCCCGTCGTCACGATCCTCGGCCACGTTGACCATGGCAAGACCACCCTGCTGGACCGCATCCGCTCGACGCGCGTCGTGGATCAGGAGGCGGGCGGCATCACGCAGCACATCGGCGCGTACCAGGTTGAGAAGCAGGGGCGCGAGATCACCTTTATCGACACCCCGGGCCACCAGGCGTTCACCGCCATGCGCGCGCGCGGTGCCCAGGGCGCGGACATCGCGATCCTCGTCGTCGCGGCGGATGACGGGATGATGCCGCAGACCTACGAGGCGCTGGACCACATCCGCGCGGCGGGCGCGCCGGTCATCGTGGCGCTCAACAAGGTGGACCGCGACAACGCCAACGTGGATCGCGTGTACAGCCAACTGTCCGAGGTGGAGTTGATCCCCGAGGCGTACGGCGGCGAGACCCCCGTGGTACACACCTCCGCACTGCGCGGCGAGGGGATCGACGAGCTGCTCGACTACATCCTGATCGTCAGCGACCTGCACCAGAGCGAGATCATCGCCAACCCGGGGCGATCGGCGCAGGGAGTCGTGATCGAGGGGGTGGTGGACCAGAAGCGCGGCTCGATGGCAACCCTGCTCGTACAAAATGGCACGCTCAAGCAGGGCGACAGCCTGATTATCGGCACGGTGCCGGGCCGCGCGCGCGCCATGTTCGACTGGCAAGGAAATCGCTTAAAGGAAGCGGGGCCGAGCACGCCGGTTCAGGTACTGGGGCTCTCCAATGTGCCGAGCGCGGGCGACCGCTTCGAGGTGATGAAGAACGACAAGCTCACGCGCGCCATGGCCGAGGATCGGCTGAACGCGCAGGAGCAGCAGGGCCCGTCGCGCATCACCCTGGAAGATGTGTACCGCCAGCTCCAAGCGGGCAGCGTGAAATCGCTGAACGTCATCCTGAAGGTGGATGTGGACGGCTCGCTGGAGCCGATCACCGACTCGCTCAAGTCGCTGAACATCGACGAGGTGGAAATCAAGGTGCTGCGTAAAAGCGCGGGCATGATATCCGAAAACGATGTGATGCTGGCTGCCGCGTCCAATGCCGTCATCATCGGCTTTGGGGTGGAGACCGACCGCGCCGCCCGCGACCGCGCGGATCAGGAAGGTGTCGAGATCCGTATCTACACCATCATCTACCAGTTGCTTGACGACATGGAGCGCGCCATCAAGGGCATGCTCGATCCGGTCTACGAGCCCAAGACCCAGGGCCGCGCAGAGGTGCGCCAGCTGTTCCGCATCAGCCGCATCGGCACCATCGCCGGGTGCTACGTGCTGGAGGGCAAAATCCTACGCAACAGCCGCGCGCGCGTCATGCGCCGCAACCAGCAGATTTGGGAGGGCGAGGTGGACACGCTCAAGCGCTTCCAGGAGGATGCGCGCGAGGTGGCGCAGGGCTTCGAGTGCGGTATCTCGCTACGCGGCTACAACGACCTGGAGGAGGGCGACACGATCGAGAGCTACACCATGGAGCGCGTCTCCTAGCATCCCGCAGCAGACCCTCATTCTTTCCGAAGCGTGAGGCGTGACAGGCGTCGCGCCTCACGTCTCACGCTTCATTTTTCAGGAGGAGATACAGCCATGACACGCCGCCAGGAACAGTTGAACAGCAGCCTGCTGGAAATTATCAGCATCGTTGTTCAATCGGAAATGAACGACCCGCGCCTGCAGATGGTGAACATCACCCGCGTCCAGGTCAACCGCGACGCCTCGCACGCGATGATCTACTTCATCTCGACCGACGATCAATACGAGGAAAAGGAGATCGAGGAGGCGCTGAACCGTGCCAAGGGCTATTTCCGTAGGGTGCTGGCGGAAATGCTAGACCTGCGCTACACCCCCGACCTCGCTTTCCGCTATGACGAGGCAGCGGAAGAGACGCAACGTGTCCTGGAACTCTTCGAAAAGATCGAGCAGGAGCGGGAAGAAAACCCGCCGCTTCTGGACGACGAGGAAGCGGATGAGTGAGGCCCCGCTGGATGCCATCGTGGAGCGCATCCAGCAGGCCAGCCGCCCGCTCATCTTCAGCCATCAGGGGCCGGACGGGGACGCCTACGGCTCCGCGCTGGGGCTGATGTGGCTGCTGCGCACGCAGGGCAAGGCGGCGGACGTTTCCTTTGAGGATCCGCTGCTGCCCGCTTTTCGCTTTTTGCCCGGCGCGGAGCAAATCGCGGATCGCCCGCTAGAGGGGCACGACCTGATCATCACCGTGGACGGCTCGGACGCGGCGCGCTTCGGTGCGGCGTTCTCTGCCGCGTTCAGTGCCGACGCGCGCCCCTTCGTCCTGGGCATTGACCATCACAAGACGAACACGCGCTTTGCCGATCTGAACTGGGTGGACAGCGACTTCGCCGCCACGGCGGAGATGCTCTATCATCTGGCCCGCCACGCGGGCTGGGAGATCGAGCCGCGTGCCGCTACCTGCCTGGCAACCGGCTGCGTGACCGACACCAACGCCTTCTCGACCGACCACACCACCCCGCGCGTTTTGGAAACGGTGGCCGCGCTGATGCGCCAGGGGGCTCCCCTCGCCACGGTGATGCGCCAGGCCATGTCCCTGCGCTCCCAATCCGACGTGATGCTGTGGGGCCGCGTGCTCGCCACCCTTCAAGTTGAGGACGGGGTGGCGTGGGTGCTTAACCGCGCGGCGGAGCGCGAGGCGGTGGGCGCGAGCGAGGCGGAGGGCAGCGGGATCGGCACCTTTTTGCGCAACATCATCGGCGTGCAGATCGGCATCGTCTTTGTCGAGGTGGACCCGCAGACCGTCCGCATTTCCATGCGCTCGGAGCCCGGCTACGATGTGGGCAACCTCGCCTTTGCACTGGGCGGCGGCGGGCACGCCCAGGCAGCGGGGGCCACGCTCGACATGGGGCTGGACGAGGCGGTTGCTCTGGTGATCCCAAAAGCAAAACAGATAGCCGCAACGAGCAACGCGTAGCCGCGCCCTCCCATGAATGGCATCCTGATCGTTGACAAGCCGCTCGGCCCCACCTCGCACGATGTGGTGGCGGTGGTGCGCCGCGCGGCGCGGCAAAAAAAGGTGGGCCACGCGGGCACCCTCGACCCGCTCGCCACGGGGCTGCTCGTGCTGGCGCTGGGGCAGGCCACGCGCACCATCGAGTTTCTGGTCGGGCACGACAAGGTGTACGAGGCGCGCGTCCGTCTGGGGCAGGCCACGACGACCTACGATGCGGAGGGGGAAACCATTGCCACCCACGAGGGGCCGCTCCCCACGCGCGATGAGGTCGAGACGGCGCTGGGTGCGCTTCGGGGGGAGATCATGCAGCGCCCGCCTATCTTCTCGGCGATCAAACAGGGCGGCGAGGCGCTGTACGAGAAGGCGCGGCGCGGCGAAGCGGTCGAGGTGGCCGCACGCCCCGTCACAATCCATGCGCTTCGCGTCACCGCGTGGGAGCCGCCGCACGTTGGACTCCATGTGCATTGTTCCAAAGGCACCTACATCCGCTCGCTGGCCCACGACCTGGGCGCGGCGCTTGGCGTGGGCGGCCACCTGAGCGCGCTGCGCCGCGTGGCGAGCGGTGCCTTCACCCTCGCCCAGGCGCGCCCGCTGGATGCCATCAAGAGTGCCACCCCCGAGGAGATCGAGGCGATGCTGCTGCCCGTGGGCGTGGGGCTGGAAGCGCTGCCTACCATCCTGGTGGATGCCGCCGCGCAGCAGGCGCTCCAGCGTGGGCGCGCGCTGCCCGCCCCGACCGGCGAGGGCACCGTCCGCGCGCTGGATGAGTCCGGCGCGCTGGTTGCCATCCTGCGCTGGCGCGACGACCGAGGCTGGCAGCCCGAAAAAGTGTTTGTGTAGCCGAAATCCCTCTCAACACGGCCCCCGATGGCGAAGAGGAGCGGCTTTAAGCCAGTTTCCTTCAAGGCCGCTGTCGTCAAGAACGTTGTTCAAGTTTTCAAATAAAAACACCATGCAGATATTACGCGACGATTTGAGCGCCTTCCAGGGCGAAAGCGTGCTCACCATAGGTAACTTCGATGGCATCCATCGCGGCCATCAGGCGCTGATCGCGCACATCCAGGAACGGGCGGCGGCACGTGGCGCGCAAAGTGGGATGGTTACCTTCGACCCCCACCCCGCTACCATCCTCAAGCCGTCCGGCGCGCCGCCCCTGCTCACCAGCACCACCGAGAAGATCGCCCTGCTGGAGGCGCTCGGGCTGGAGCTACTGGTGCTGCTCACCTTTAACCGCGAGCTGATGCAGACGCGCGCCGCCGACTTTCTGGCGCGGCTCGACGAGGGGGTGCGCCCGCGCGAGTTGTGGCTGGGCACCGATTTCGCGATGGGCTACAAGCGCGAGGGGGACGTGGCTTTTATTCGCCAGTGGGCCGCGCCGCGCGGGATCGAGGTCCACCCCATCCCGCTGGTGGAACGGGACGGGCAGGTCATCAGCAGCTCGCGCGTGCGGGCGCGGCTGAGCGAGGGCGATGTGGGGGGCGCGGCGGAGTTGCTGGGCCGCCCGCCCAGCGTGAGCGGGACCGTCTACCAGGGGGATCAGCGCGGGCGCACCATCGGCTTCCCCACGGCGAACATCCTCCCCCCGCCCAACCACGCGCTGCCCGCCAACGGGGTCTACGCCACGCTCACCACCCTTGCCACCGGCGAGGTGCTGCCGGGCGTGACCAACGTGGGGGTGCGCCCCACCTTTGACGGGCAGCGGCAGCAGGTGGAGTGCCACATTTTCGACTGGCAGGGCAACCTGTACGAGCAGCCGATCACGGTTCATTTCTTGCACCACCTGCGCGAGGAGCGAAAGTTTTCCGGCATCGACGCGCTTCTGGCGCAAATCAGGCAGGACGCGGACGAGGCGCGCCACCTGTTGAAGTTGGACAATAACGAGGGAGCCCCGCGGCCGGTTGCCCCCGACGCGCTAGACAACCTGGGTAGTCACTAGAATCCAGGTGGCTGGAACACCAGGAGGGTGATTCCACCCTTCGGTGCCCGCGTGCATTGAAATTTTCATAACAAAAGGATCGATAGCGTGAAGAAAGAAATAGTAATGTACGGACGCACGTTTGCGTGCGGGGACCAGTTGCGGGCCATGAGCTACTTGGCCGCGCGCCACATCCCTTACCGCTTTGTCGATATCAGCCATGATCGGGAGGCAGCGCACCGCCTGCAACAATGGGTGGGGCACCTGAGCGTTCCCACGCTTGTCATCGCCCAGCCCAACGAGGTGCTGCCGCTGCGCGAGCCCGCCCCGCTGGACCCCGCGCGCCGCACGCGCGGCCAAAACCGCGACACGCTCATCACCGAGCCGAATGACGCCCAACTTGAAAGCTTCCTCCAGCAGCACGAGCTGCTTTAGAAGGCCAAAGTCCCAGGTCGAGGGGATGACGAAGGACGAAGGACGGGAAAGGCACTCGTTGAAGTTGCCCTGATCTTTCCTTGTCCCCTTGTCCCCTTGTCCCCTTGTCCCCTTGTCCCCCACTCATCCCTGAAACTCCCACACTCCATCCTCCCCGATAGGTACCGTCGCGCCGCACGCGCCACAGCGCCACACGCCCGGCGCGATCTCGCCGGTGCCATGGCGGCCACAATGGGGGCAACGCAGCGCCGCGTGCCACGCACCGGTAAAGCCGCGCCCCTCGCCTGCCGGGCCGGGCTTGCGCGCGAAGATCAGATCATAGTATTCCTGCCAGGGGCGCGTGAAAATCTCGCTGAGGCCCAGTTCGGCCAAAAACCCTTCCAGCACCTCGGGGGGGTCCGAGTGGCCGGGCAGCCACTGCGCGTCGGTGCCGATCCGGTTCGACACGATGAACCAGCCGCCAGGGCGCAGCACGCGCACCATCTCGCGCAGCGCCGCGCGCCGATCGGGCATGAACTCCAGCGCCTCCAGCGAGGTCACCGCGTCGAAGGTCTCATCCTCGAAAGGCAGGGGAACAGCAGGGTGATGGAGAAAGGTTACCCGCTCGCGGTGTGCCGCGCTTTTACGCGCCGCCTCCGCCAGCATCCCTCGGCTCAGGTCCAGCCCCACGATCTCGCCCTGGTAAAAGGGGATGGCAAGCAGCGCGAGCGGCAGGCGCGCGGTGCCAGTTGCCACGTCCAGCAGGAGCGAGGTTGGCCCAAAATCCTCCTCCAAACGCGAAAAAAGCGGGTTCGCCAGAAACGCCGCCTCGTCCAGCGGGTCATACTGCTTCACCGCATCGTAGGTACGCGCGCCACGGTCGTAGAGCCAGCGCACCGCCCACGCGCCGAGGTAGGCCCCCTCGCTCACCCAGATCAGCCAGTACACAAGCAGCGCGAGCAGGATCAGCGCGGCGATGGCAAAGAAAAAAGTTGAACTCATCGCGCGAGTATAAAAGGGATCGCGTCGGGACGCGATTCCCCTGCACCAAAACGCGCCCGCCCCGGCAAGGTGCCGGGGCGGGCGCGTTTGTTTTGCTTCTCAGAGCGAGTTACAGGTTATCGGGTGGCGAGATGGGCCGCTCGCGGCCCGGGGTTCCGCCACGCTCCTCGTCATCCCGCAACGCATCCTCGTCGATGCCCAAGTCGGCGGCAAGGTCGGCGAAGAGGTTGCCGCTGCCACCCTCGCGGGAACGCGCGGGGCGCGGGGTGGGCGGCACGTCGGCGAGCGGGTCCAGCGTGAGCGGTGGGATCGGCTGATCCACACGGGGGCGCGCCGGGTAGTTTTGCCTGCCACCGCGCGTCAGGATCGTCGCGCCCAGCGCCCAGAAGCCGATCAGCGGCGAGACGAACCAGCCCAAAACGGGAATCACCCCCAGCACGCTGCTCGCCAGCGCGAGCCCACCGGCACCAATGGCTGCCGCCGCAGCAGGGCGCGGCGAGCGCACATCGGCAGCGCGCAGCAGCCGATCCCCAAAGAAGAGACCCAGCCCGATCCAGCCAAAGATCCACGCCGCCGCCGTCGCCGCCGCGATGAGTACGGTCAGCGGGATACCGATGAGAGTGATCGCTGTGATCACGGCCAGCACCAAGATGGCGGGGAGCGCGAGGCAGCCCACACCCACGCTCGCAGCAGGGGCCGCGCCCGCGGCCTGCGAGACGCGCCGCACGTGATCGGGCAAAAAGAGCGCCAGGACCAAGCCCAGCGCGCCAAACGCCACGGTCTTCGCGATGGTGCTCACGATGCGGCCTACAACCCCAAACAGGTGATCGGCAAAGGTGGGGCGCATCCGCGCGGCGACCGGTGGGGTTGGCTCAGCAGGCATTTCTGGCTCAGCAGGTCTTTCCGGCTCAGCGGGGCGCGACCCCTCGCCAGCTTCCAGGGGCTGCGTGGTGCCCCCAAAGGTAGCAACCTCGCCGCCTATCTCAGAGTTTTCCCCGCGCGAGATCGTACCGCCAAAATTGGCAATATCGCCGCTCACGTTTCCCGACAGCTGCACGGTGCCGCCAAAGATCGCCACATCGCCGTCAACCGTGGCCCCCTCCTCGACGGTCACGTCGCCGCCGAAGATCGCCAGGTCACCCGCCACCGTCTCGCCACTTTGGATCGTTTCCGAGCCGCCAAAGACCGCCTTGTCCCCATCGGAGGTATACGCACACCCCACGGAAAGCAGGACGAGCAGGGCGAGCAACGAGGTTACCCCTATCAAGCGCTTCATCTGTTTCATTTTTTCTCCACCTTTCACGGCCAATTGTCCTTCTTCTCACTACGCGACAACTATGCAGAGGTTGCACCCTGCCAACGTGCCCTTCCCGCGTCATTACGCACCTGACCGCCAGAGGTTGCAGGCGGATGTTCCAACAAAGGGTAGGGTGGCGTGGTACAGGATACCTATTCACGACGCCCCCGTCTAGGAATACTTTGATGTGACCCGTTAGGATGCTTGACCAAACATTACGTTAAGTTTTATTCACATAGTTGGGATTTCGAACCGATCTGGTGTATAATATCGATATGGTACTGGGACAAGATGTGACCGCAATCGTGTCAAAGAGGCGCGCTCCGCGTGAGCTTGCGCCTCTTTGCTTGTACAGGAGCATGAATGCAACATTACGCCATCGTCCAAGTGGTCAACCAGTGGCTGGTCAAAGTGGTGACCACTGCCGAGTTCATCCAAGAACGCTCCGCCCGCGAGTGGGCGAAGCGCCGACACGTTGACGGCCATCGCTTGCAACTCGTGGCAGCCCCCGCGCGGATCGTGGTGCCGGTGGGCGTGCCCATTCGCCGCCCTGCCAACTGGACCCAGATCGGTAATTAGGAGGCTCCGAAAGGAGCCTCTTTTTGTTGGAGCGTCCCCACCTGAATAGCCGCTCGCTCGCCCGTCTTGGTACCGTGACGGGTGAGCGAGCCATGCCGGAGCGCATGGTGATTTTGTTGTCGCCAACTTGACAGAACGCGCGTTCTGCCTATAATACCCTCTGTTGTTAAGCAACAACTCGTTCGAATCGGTGCTTGACCACACAGCCGCTCTAACCAAAAGTGGATGTGACGCGCCCCACCCCCTGGTGGGTTTTTTCTTGGGCAAAATTGGCCCATATGACGCTTGGTCAGGCTTTCAGTGGAGTTTTATGGACGGTAGCAGTCCCACCGTGGTTGCGAGACGCCAGGCGTCCACTTCTGCGCTGTGACCACCGAGTCCACAGAGCGGCACTTCTGCCCGCTCTAGAAGACCGGCCCACATCGCCTGATGTGTGGCTTTTTTTTTGCCTCGCTCTTCGTCTCCCAACCACCTCGCGTGACTCCCTAAACGCTTATTGAGCCCTTCAGCAAGGTTCGTCTCAGCCACTGCGCGGCACTGCGTCGCCTGGGGCCGTTCTGCCTGCATGTTCGCGGCAGAAGCACCGAGCATGGCCTTCTTCGCCATGCGCCACCACTCATCCAGTAGAAAGGGTGTGGTTACGATGCAGACGTACGCTCAATTTCTGCAAGAGCAATACCAGATCGCCAGCGAGGGCCCCCTCGCCGATTTCATCACGCGACGTGATGGTCGCCTCCTGTTGGGCGACCAGATCGATCTGAATGAGCTGGCAGAGCGCTACGGCGCGCCGCTCGAAGTGGTATACACGCCGCAAATCACCACGCAAATCAGCCGCATGATGGGCTATGCCGCCCAGGCAAAGGAGGTGGCGGGCTATCCCGCCCCCTTTCACTACGCCTACGCCACCAAGGCCAACTTCGCGGCGGAAGCGGTACGCACCGCCCTGAAGGCCGGTGCCCATTACGAGACGAGCGCCGCCGCCGATGTGGAGGTGGCGCACATGCTCTGGCGCGATGGGGTACTCCCCAACAGCCGCATGATCTTCGCCAACGGCTCCAAGGAGCCGCACTACCTGGCAGCGATCCTGAAGCTGCGGCTCGCGGGGAATGCCAACATCATCCCCGTACTGGATGACCTGGATGAGTTCCAGCTCCTCCAGCAGAGCCAGACCTCCTTCCGCTTCGGCGTGCGCGAGCGCGCGGCGGGCAACCGCGACGGCTCGCACTACGGCAGCGATCGCTTTGGCCTGACCAGCGAGGAGATCGACTTTGTGGCCGAGGCGCTCGTCACCAGCCGCCACTCGCTCGTGCTGTACCACGCGATGATCGGGAGCCAGGTCGAGGATCGGGCGCACTTCATCGCCACGCTGCGCCAATCGGTGGAAAACTACGCGCGCCTGCGCCAGCTTGTGCCGACGCTGCGCTACTTCAACTACGGGGGCGGCACGCCGACGAGCGGCTACGATCTCGGCTTCCAGTTCGATTACACCGCCTTCCTGAGCGACCTGATGACGGTCATCAAGGAGACCTGCGAGCGCTTCAACGTGCCGGTGCCGGAGCTTGTCGGCGAGTGTGGCCGCTACACGGTGGCGAATCACACGGTGCAACTGCTGGAGGTAGGCCAGGTCAAGGCGGGCGAGGCGGGCGCGCCCGATTGGTACCTGCTGAACGGCTCGATGATGGTTAGCGTGCCGGACAGCGTGCTGGTCGAGCAGGAGTTTGTGGTGCTGCCGCTGGACGGCTGGGAGCGCCCCACGCGCGAGGTCCGCTTTGGCGGTCGCCGCACCTGCGACAGCGACGATGTGTACCCGCGCCCGAACCGCCCGGCCCTGAAGCTGCCGGAGCACGGCAAGGGGTTGGTCGTCGCGATCTGCGGGGTCGGGGCCTACCAGGCGATGATCAGCGGGCGCGGCGGGGCGCATCACTGCCTCTCGCCAGAAGCGCGCCGCGTCGTGATCGAGGAGATCAACGGCAAGCTGGTTTTCACAGAAACCCCGCAGCAGGGGCTGGAAGAGATCATGCGCCTGATCGGCTACTCGGCCCCGCGCCCGGCGAGCGGCCCGTCGCTGCCCGTTGGCTCCACCGACGAGCGCCCGGTGCGCATGCCGCTCGTGCGCCCTGCCGCGACGCGCAACCGCTACCAGCGGCTGGAGCGCCCAGCGGAACTGCCGCGCGTGGCCGCTGCCTTCTAGCCACTACCCTTAACACAGCAAAGAGCCGCCTCTCCGATCGGAGAGGCGGCTCTTTTTTTGTCCTTTCCCCGCTTGATTTGCTCGCTGTCGGAGGGTGCTCGTACAATAGGCGCAAGAGCAGGACGGCAACAGGTCAAGGGAAAATCGGGGAAAGCAGCATGCAGACAGTCACCGTTCAAATCATCCACGCGTTTACCGATGCCGGGCGCGGTGGCAACGCGGCGGGGGTCGTGCTGGACGCCGACGCGCTCGACCGAGACAGCAAGCAGCGCATCGCCGCGCGCGTCGGCCTCTCGGAGACAGCCTTTGTCTCCGCCTCCGAGCGCGCCGCGTTCAAGCTGGAATTCTTCACCCCGACGCGCCAGATCGCGCACTGCGGCCACGCCACCGTCGCCACCTTCGCCTACCTCGCGCAGCAGGGCCGCGTGACGACGCGCCACAGTTCCAAAGAAACGATAGATGGCACCCGTGACATCTTTCTGGAAGGGGAGGTGGCCTACATGGAGCAACTCGCCCCGCGCTACACCGCGCTGGCCGAGCAGCCCGCCGGGGTGAGCGTCGCGGCGGTGCTGCGCTCGCTCGGCATCGGGGAGGGGGCGCTGCTGGCAGGGCACACCCCGACCGTCGTCAACACCAGCAACTCGTACATGCTCGTCCCCCTGCGCGACGAGCAGGCGCTGCGCGACCTCCAACCGGACGACGCGCAAATCGAGCGGATCAGCGACGCGCTCGACCTGATCGGCTTTTATCCTTTCACGCTGGAAACACAAGGGCACAGGGCGCGACGCCGCCGCGCGCATGTTTGCGCCGCGCTACGGCATCCGCGAGGAATCCGCGACCGGCACGGCGGCGGGGCCGCTTGCCTGCTTTCTGCATGACTTCCTGCGGCTGGACAAGTCGCGCTTTGTCATCGAGCAGGGGCGGCTGATGGAGCCGCCCTCCCCCAGCGAGCTGCTCGTGGAACTGACGCGGGAGGCGGGGCAGATTCGCCGCCTGCTGGTGGGCGGGCGCGCCCACCTGATCCGCACCCTTGAAATCGAGGTGGGGTGAGCGATGGAACATGTAACGCAGCAGCGCGGGGGGTTCGCCATCAGCACCGACCCGGCGCGGCTAAACCTTGACGCAATCCTTGACGCGCTCAGCAGGTTGTACTGGGCGCAGGGGCGAGCACCGGAAACAACCGCGCGCGCGCTCAAGCATTCGCTCTGTTTCGGGGTCTATCACGGTCAGGCGCAGATCGGCCTGGCGCGGGTGGTGACGGATTTTGCCACCTTTGCCTACCTTGCAGATGTGTATATCCTTGAGGCGTATCGCGGGCAAGGGCTGGGCACATGGCTGATCGAGGTAGTCACCGCGCACCCCGCGTTGCAAGGGCTGCGCCGCTGGCACCTGGTCACGCGCGACGCTCACTCGCTCTACGCGCGCTTCGGCTTCGAGCCGCTGCACTCAGCGGAGCGGCACATGGAGCGGGTAGACCCCTCGCTCTAGCGGGCGCGCCCCTCCTTTCACTGGTTTCCCTGTCCTCGTCTCACCAAACCGAGCATCCCCCTTGATGATGCCCCATTCCCCCAGAAACCGCCGCCGCGCCTTTCTGGCAGGCGTGCGTGATGAAACGCCGATCCTGCTGGCGGTAATCCCCTTTGGGCTGATCTACGGGATCACCGCGCTGAGCGCGGGCATGTCCCCGCTGATGGCACAGGCCATGTCGGCGATTGTGTTCGCGGGCTCGGCGCAGTTCGTGATCGCGCAGTTGGTGGCAGCGGGCACCCCCGCGCTCGTCATCGTGGCGACCGCCTTCGTGGTCAACCTGCGCCACCTGCTTTATAGCGCCTCTGTCGCGCCACACCTCCAGCACCTGCCCGACCGCTGGAAGTGGCTGCTTTCCTACCTGCTCACCGATGAGGCATATGCAGTCGCCATCCTCCACTACCAGCAGCAGCCCACGGCGGCGCACAAGCGATGGTTCTTTTTGGGGGCGGGGCTGGCGTTGTGGGGCACCTGGCAGGCGAGCACGGCGGTGGGCATCGTGTTGGGCGCGAGCATCCCCACCGACTGGCCGCTGGATTTCGCGCTGCCGCTCACCTTTATCGCGCTCGTCGTGCCCGTGATCCGGGACCGTGCAGGGGTGGCGGCGGCGCTCGTCGCGGGGGTCGTGGTGCTACTGGCGGGCGGGCTACCCTACAAGCTCGCGCTGATCGTCGCGGCCCTGGCGGGGATGGCGGCAGGGCTTGCCGTCGAGCTAGCCAGCGCAAAACAACCTGCGGCACCCGTCCACCCCGAAGAGGGGCCGCTGTGATGCTCTGGCTCGCCCTGATTGTCACAGGGCTCCTCACCTTTGGGCTGCGCGTGGCCTTTATCGTCGGCTGGCACCGACTGACCATGCCGCCCCTGCTCCAGCGGGCGCTGCGCTTTGTGCCCATCGCGGTGCTGGTTGCGCTCGTTGTGCCCGACCTGCTGCTCGTCCAGGGCGAGTTGGCTCTCCCCAACGAACGGCTGCTAGCAGGGCTGGTCGCCATCGCGGTGGCGTGGCGGACGCGCAACGTACTCCTCACCATCGCCAGCGGCATGGCGAGCCTGCTCCTCTTGCAGATGCTCTGGTAGCTAGAGCGAGATCAAACCGCTGCGCGCGCCCCGACTGACCGCCTCGGTGCGGCTGGACACCCCGAGCTTGGAAAAGATCGAAGAGAGATGAAACTTGACGGTGTGCTCGCTGATCGTCAACTCGCGGGCGATGAGCTTGTTGGGTAGCCCCCGGCTGAGCAGTTCCAGCACCTCACGCTCGCGCTCGGTGAGCGCCTCCACCATCTCCTCCTGGGCAGGCGCGGGCAGGGCGAGCAGTTCCCCCGCGAGGCGCGGGGGCAGCGCGACGAGGCCATTCGCTAGCGCACCGATCGCACTGACCAGCCTCTCGGTGGGAGCATCTGGGGGAAGCACTCCCCACGCGCGTAGCGGCAAGCGGCTCAGCGTCGCCACTGCCTGAGGCGTATCGTCGAGCAGCAAGAGGGCGAGCAGATCTGCCTTCGATAGCTCGCCCTCTACCTCGCTTAGCCACTCCTTTTCGGCGAGGAGCAGCACGTCCACCCCCTCCGCCTCGTCAGCAAAGCCCTCGATCGTGCTCGCCTCGCCCACGATGTGCAGGTCAGCATCCTGGAGCATCACCCGCAAGCCCACGCGCATCGCGGGCGAGGCGGAGACAAGAAAGAGACGTGGGGTCACACCTGCCCCTCAAAACTTGCCGCGTCCACCTCCAGCACGCAAAGCTGACCACCGCGCAGCAGGCGGAGCGGTATCGGCGCGGCGCGCCCCTGCCGTGCCAGCACGCGCCGCAGTGCGCCCTCATCCTCGACCGGCTCGCCCGCCACCTCCAGCAGCACGTCGCCCAAAAAGAGCGACGCGCGCGGCGGCGCGGTGACGAGCAGCCCCGCCGCGCGCTGGCGCGGGCTGTCAGGCAGGAGCGCGGGAGGCAACGGTACTGGCTGCACATCAAAACCGAGCACGACCCCGCGCGTCGTCAGGCTCGCCACCCACTCGCGCGCCACCTGGCTGGGGATCGAGATCGCCAGATCGCCGCCGAAGATCATCGAGTTTACCCCAACGACCTCGCCACGCGCGTCGAGCAGCGGCCCGCCGGAGTTGCCCGGCGCAAGCGCCACGCTCGAGCGCAAATAGGGACTTGTCCCCTCGCTGCCGCGCAGCCGTATCCGCCCCACCCCGCTCACGATCCCTGCCGTGACGACCCCACGCTCCCCCCACGGGTGCCCGAGGGCGAAGACCCAATCGCCCACGCGCAACCGCTCGGAGTCGCCCACGGTCAAGACCGGCAGGTTGTCCGCCTCCACCTGCAGGAGCGCCAGGTCCAGCGCGGGCTCCTGCGCGACCAGCCGCGCGTCGTAGCGGCGATTGTCCGCCAGCAGCACCTGCACCCCACGCCGCGCGTGCGCCACCACATGGTAATTCGTCAAAATCTGCCCGTCGCGGCTCCAAACGATGCCCGCCCCGGCGCCCTGACCGCCATCGGACACCTGTACCACACCCTGCTGCACCCGCTCCGCCAGCCCCACGAGCGCTGTGGAAATCGAGGTTCCACTGTTCATGCTTCCCTCCAAAACGGAGATATTAGGTATTGGGTATTGGGTAGTAGGTAGTAGGTATTGGGTAGTAGGTATTCGAATATCGAATACCTACTACCCAATATCCCTCTACCGCTTCTCCCCAATCTCGACCTGAAGCGGCTGGACGGTGCCGCCGCGCAGCACCTCGGCGGGGACGGTGGTGCCCACGCGCTCGCCGGTGAGCAGCATTTGGAGATCGGCGGTGTCGCTGATCGTCTCGCCATCCAGCGAGAGCAGCACGTCGCCCAGGAGGAGGCCGCTGCGCCCGGCGGGGCTGTCCGGCTCCACCTGCACGATGAGCAGGCCGCTCTCCTGCTCGCGCTCGCCGCGCTGCGCCTCCGGCAGCCGCACCGGCTGGCTGCTGATGCCGAGGAAGCCGCGCCGGATGCGCCCATGCTTGCTCAGGGCGTCCGCCACGTTCCACACGAGATCGGTGGGAATCGCGAGGGTCGCCCCGCGCGCCAGCCCCGTCGTCAGGAGCCCGACCACCTCGCCATTCGCACTGGCGAGCACCCCGCCGGAAAAGCCAGGGTAGGGGATCGCGTCGGTGCGGATGTAGCGCTCCAGCATCGCGCCGCGCCCGGTGCGCAGCGGGCCGCTGATCGCGCTGACAATCCCGAGGCTCGCCATCGGCCCATCCTCGTAGGGTCGCCCCACCGCCAGCACCAATTGCCCGACGCGCGCTTCCGGTGCGGCGACCGCCACCGACAGCCCCAGCCCCTCCACCCGCAGCACCGCCAAATCGCGCGCCATGTCGCGCCCGATCAGCTGCGCGGCAAGGGTGCGCCCGTCGGGCGTGCCGATCGTCAAATCCTCCTCGCGCTCCAGCACGTGGTCCGCCGTCACGACGAGGTTCTCCGCAAAGACCACGCCGCTCGCCGATTGGCGCTGTCGCCCGTTCACCTGCACCAGCGACACGCCAACCCGCTCCACCGCATCCGCCATCGCGCCCGACAGCGCTGCCAACGCGTTGCTTTCACTCTCGTTTGCCATCATCCGACTCCTTTCGCTTGCCATGTACCCCGTCCAGCCGCGTGAATGACGCGGCTGGACACCTACCCCAAGAGTAAGCGATTCGTCACCTCACCGCATCACCGATTGGTGGGGGTCGGCCCCTGCACGAATGGCTAGGCAGACGGCGGCAGGCGGCAGGCGGCAGTGCGGTAGGCGGCAGGCACAGGGGCAGGCAGCAAGCGGCAGGAGGCAAGCAGCAGTGGGTTCCCGCAACGCGGGTAAGGCAGCAGGCGTGAGACCCTAAGGGTTTGATTGCCGCGTTGGTGTGTCTGGACGGTGCTGTGAGAGTACGAGCCGCACAGGCCGACGCGCTTGTTAAACCCTTAGGGTCTCTGGCATTTCCCATTCACCATTCACCACGCACCATTTCACCACTCCACCACCGGCGGGAGGTGGCTCGCTTGGGTGATCCAGGAGGCAACCCAGGCGAGGGGCGGCGGGGCGATATCGCCGCGCGTGCGGGCCGCGTCGCGGAGGCGGGCGAAGAGGTCGGAGGGGTCCTGCACGGCAAGGTGCGCGGTGCTCTCGATGCCCGCGCTTTGCAGCAGTTCGACCTCGCCCGCGCCCGCGCCGTGCAGGCGCAGCAGGTCCGCCTGGCGGCTCCAGCGGCGCAGCGCGGCCAGCGGAAGCTCGGACGCTTCCAGGCGCTTGCGCCCCTCTGGTGTCGCGGTGGCGGCGAGCAGGTCGCTGACGCTCTCGATCCCGACCTCGCGCAGCAGGCGCGCGTACTTTTCCCCCACCCCGTGCAGGGTCTTGATGGGAGTAAAGCCGCCCAAATCCGCCCCCACCGAGGCGGGACGCTGCGCGAGCGCGACGACCTCGGCGCGCAGCAGGTCTAGCTCCTCGCGCACCTCCTCCCCCAGCGTGAGCGACAGCTCCTCGCGCAGTGCCTCCAGGGAGGCGCGCCACCCCCCCTCCTCGCGCGCGGCGATTGCCGCACGCAGCGCCTCGCTCCGCGCCTGCTGCGCCGCCTGCGCCTCGTGCAGCCCCTGAATCAACGCATGCAGTTTGGAGAACTCATTGCTGACCGCCCGTTCCAGCCGCGCGAGCTGTTGCTGCTGAGACTCGCCGCCCGGCGCGGTGAGCCGCACGGGGGAGCCATCGTAGCGCCCGCGCCCGCTGCGGTCGGGCAGGACGCTGCCGCTGTGCTGGTGCTCCAGCGCGGGGGCGCGCCGCGCCACAGAACTGTCGATCAGCCAGCCATGCGGGCCACGCTGCACGCGCGCCAGCGGGATCGTCTCGTCGTCGCGGGGCACGCTGGGCAGCCAAAGCACCGCCACCGTGTCCCGCTCGCGCGTCGGTCGCCCCGCCACGTCATGCTCGTCCACGAGCAGGTGATGGCGCACCCCCAGCCAGAGCGGGCCGTCCTCGTCGGGCAGCGGCAGCGGCAGCGGGCTGTCGAGCGCGACGGGCTGCCCCGCCCCATCAAAGGCAAGCCCTGGCGAAAGCTCCAGGCTACCCGGGGTCACGCTCTGGCGCACCTCAAAGCCATAAAAGATGGTGCCCGTGCCCAGCGCGAGGCGCAGCTGGCGCAGCTGATCCATGATGATCTCGCTAAAATAGGTAAGGGTGCGTGCATCTACAGGGTGGGTGGGTCGAAAAATCGTCCGTGCCATAACTTCCTCAGGCGAATCTCACAATGGTTAGGGGTAATTTAGGGGCGCTGCGGCGCTTTGGCAAAAATGGCTCTTTGTTTGATCCCGGTCTGACATTTGCTAAGGCATTGGGGCAGCAAGATACTGTCTCCTCTCTTGAAGAGGGGAAAACCATAGTTGGCGCGACTCTCACAGGATGGGCTACCGTGACACACAGCAACAACCCGTGGATCCAGGAGCTTCAAAGCATCGGGCGCTCCTTCATGCGCGCGATGATCTTCGGCGTCGCCTTTCTGTACACGATGGAAATGTGGTGGGTGGGCGCGTGGCTACCCTACCAGCGGCTCATGATTTTTTTCGGGGTTGCGTTTTTGGTAGACCTTTACCTGCTGCCGCTTACGGAAAGCACGAAGCAGGACCATCCGTTGGGATGGGTGATCCGCACGACGATTCGGAACAAGGGGCTTGCCATCCTGGTCGCCGCGATCATCTTGTTTATTCTGGGCGAGGTGTCGCCCTTCAGCGCCTCCTACGAGCGCGACCTGTCGATCATCCTGCTGCTCTCCATCCCGATTGGCATCGGCTTCAATATCGCCCGCATTTTGGAAATTTACCGGACCCCCGGGCGATCAGGAAAAGGCGACAAGGAAGGAACAAGGTTCTCCAGCAGCAAACGATGGTCAGGCGGAGGACTCCTCCGCGCAACCAAGCGACGGGGAGCAAACAAGCAAGGAAGAGGAGGAGGCCGAAGAAGAAGAAGATGAGCAGCAGGGCGACCAATCAGATGAGCAGAACCCCTGGTGGCGAATCATTCGCACCCTCGGCCTGGTCGTGGGGGGGACGCTTTTTATCGCGCTTCCGCTCGCCCCGACTGGCGAGATCACAATGCTGGCCGCGCGGATGGAGTTCTGGCGGCAGGTCGCCCTCATGATCCTGGCGTTGCTCGTCACGTATACCTTTGTCTACACGTCGGGTGCTGATCGCCAGCCGCCGAGCGGGCATAACAGTCGGGGCAAGAAGATCTGGCCGTGGGCCGACACCCTGATGAGCTATGCCGTTGCGTTGCTCGTCTCGCTCGGGATGCTCTACCTGTTCGGTCAAATCTCGTCGGCCACCCCGCTGGATGCTATCCTGGCAAACACGATAGTCCTGGCACTCCCCGCCTCGATCGGCGGGGCGGCTGGCAAACTGGCACTGGCGTAGCCTGAGAAGGAAGCTATAAAAATGGGCAACAAATCGTCACGAACGGGCAAGCCGCAGGGCGCGGGCAAGCGCCTGGCCCACGTCTACCCCTCGCCCGACGGCGCGGCACAGGAGCAAGAAGGGTCGGCGCAGGGGCCGAGGGATGGGCAAGAAGCGCGCTCCGCCCCACAGGAGGAGCCGGAGCCGCAAAGCGACGCGACGCAGGGCGACGAGCCAAATCAGGGCGTGTCGGGGCTACCGGAGTGGATTACCTTTTGGATCGGGCTGACGATCGTCATGGGCACCCTGCTGCTGATGGGCTACCTACACCTCACCAACGAGCATGGCCCGCCCGAATTCCGCATCAACCCGCTGCCCAACCAGGCATCTCGCCTGGAAGCGGGCTACTACTTACCCATCGAGGTCACCAACGTGGGCGGCCAGACCGCAGAGGAGGTGTCGCTAAAAATCATCCTCATTCCCGCCGAGGGCTCGCCCGAGGATCAAAGCTACTCGATCCACTTTCTTTCCCCGCGCGAGACCGACCGCTCGACTATCATCTTCCAAAATGACCCATCGCAGGGAACCCTCGAGTACACGATCAGCTTTTCCGACCCGTAACGATGGCCGCGCAGCCTACCCTACCTGCTCCAGGTAGAGGCTGCGCCACTGCGCGCCGCTGTGCGCCCCACGCGGCTCGTCCAGGACGAGCTTGCCGCGCCGCAGGATGAGCACGCGGCTCGCCAGGGCCAGGCCGCGCTCCAGGTCGTGGGTGCTCATCAGCGTCAGGCGGCGCGGCTCCTCCGCGTGGATGCGCTCCAGCAGGGCGTGCAGGCGCAGCGAGGCGGCCTCGTCCAGGCCGCTGTACGGCTCATCCAGCAGCAGGATTTGCGGGTCGTGGAGCAGGGCACGGGCGATGGCGAGGCGCTGCAACATCCCGCGCGAGTAGCCACGCACGGGGTCGCGATAGCGGGGGAGCAGGTCCACCCAGCCGACTACCTCGCGCGCGCGCTCCTCCGCGTTCGGCACCCCGTACAGGCGCGCGTAAAAGTGCAGGTTTTCCTGCGCGGAAAGATCAGGGTAGAGCAGGCTCTGGTGCGTGACGAGGCCGATGTAGCGGCGCACCTCCGTCCAACCAGCGGTGAGCGCCTGCCCCTGCACGCGCACCTGCCCGCTGGACGGGCGGCTGAGGCTCGCCAAAATCTTGAGCAGGGTGGTCTTGCCCGCCCCGTTGGGGCCAAACAGGGTCACGACCTCCCCCTCGTTGATGGTGAGGGACAGGCCGCGCAGCGCCTGGTGGGCACCGAAGCGCTTGGTCAGTTGCTCGATCTGGATCATGGGGCGGCGGCCAACGCGGCTACAGATCGGAGGGGAGCGGACGCGAGGGCGCAGGCGGCTCCTCCCGCCCGCGCGTGCTGGCACGCTGCCCGCCGCGCACGGCGGCCACCGCCTGCTCGATCCAGCTGTCCAGGGTCAGGTCGTCCGCGTCGGTGGCCGCGAGGCCGAGCGCGTCCAACTGCTGGAGGACATCGATGGCCCGCGCGCGGTACTGCGCATCCAGCTCGGTGAAATCCCCATCGCTGAGCTTGCTCATCGAGTGATCGAAGTGCAGGTCGCGCAGCGCGACGAGCAGGGTCTCGCGCTCGAAAAGCAGGTTTTCCAGTTGTTCGCTATCGTCGCCCACGGAGAGGCGTCGCCGCAGCTGCTGCGCCCGCCACAGCGGACGCAGGGACAGGGCGACGACCGCCAGCACGAGGGCAAGTCCGATCAGTATTCCAGGGCTCATGAGGGAAAAGTGCTGCGTGATGGGTGGTGAGTGAGAAGGGCTAATCGCCGAACGCGCCGACGCCGCCCATCTCGCGGGCGCGCACGCGCTCCAGGATGCGCTGCTCGCGCGGGTCGGGCCAGACCACGATGATAGCACCGAGTACGAGGATCATCCCGCCCAGCCAGACGAAGCCGATCAGCGGCTCGATAAAGAGTTTGTAGGTGGCGGTCCCATCCTCGTTGACGCCGGTCAGCACCACGTACAAATCTTCGGTGGCAAAGCCGTGGATCGCCACCTCCGTCTCGCGCTGCCCGCCCGGCACCTTGAAGTACCAGTCGAGGGCGGGGGTCATCTCCGCCAGCTCGCGGCCCGCCGCGTTGCGGACGACGATCGGCGCGGCGATACGCTCCTTCGTCTCGTCACGCCCCTGAAGCAGCCCCTTGGACACCATCGTGTAGCGCCCGAAGGTAAAGGTGTCGCCCGGCGCGACGGTGACGTCGCTCTCGGCGCGGTAAAAGCTGGAAATAATGATGCCCATCGCCATGACGATCACGCCCAGGTGGATGATGTAGCCCCCGTAGCGGCGGCGGTTCTTCTCGATCAGCCGCACGAAGGCGCGGGCAGGGCCATCCTCGCCGCGCAGCCGCTGGGCGAGCCAGCCGCGCCAGATTTCCATGGCGTGCCCAACCGTCACGAAGACGACCAGCCCGAGCCCCACGAAGACCCCCGGCTCCCGCACGCCGATCACGAAAAGGACGGGCAGCGCCAGAAGTGCTGCCATGATCGGGGCTAGCAGGTTGCGGCGTAGCTGCGCCTGGCTCGCGCGCCGCCAGGGCAGCAGCGGGGCGATGCCCATCAGGAAAAGCATCCCCATCAGGATCGGCCCGACCACCACGTTAAAGTAGGGCGGCCCGACGACGATGCGCTGCCCGGTCGCCGCCTCGGAGATGATCGGGTAGATCGTGCCCCAGAAGACAGCAAAGGCGATCCCCACAAAGACAATGTTGTTCGCCAGAAACGCCGCCTCGCGCGAGAGGAGCGCGTCCAGCTCGCCCTCGGCGCGCAGCAGCGGCAGCCGATGAAAGAGCAGGAGCAGCGAGCTGAGCAGGACAACCGCGATAAAGCTCAAAAAGTAGATGCCGATCTGCCCCTCGGCAAAGGCGTGGATCGAGTCGATGATGCCGGAGCGGGTGAGGAAGGTGCCAAAGACGCTCATCGTGAAGGCGAGGATGATCAGCACGACGTTCCACACCTTGAGCATGCCCCGATACTCCTGCACCATGACCGAGTGCAGAAAGGCTGTGCCGATCAGCCAGGGCATCAGCGAGGAGTTTTCGACGGGGTCCCACGCCCAGTAGCCGCCCCAGCCCAGCTCCTTGTACGCCCAGTGCCCGCCCAACATGATGCCGATGGAGAGGCTAGACCAGCGCGATCAGGGTCCAGCGGCGCGACAGGCGAATCCAGCCCGCGCCGGTTCGCTTGGAAAGCAGCGCCCCCATCGCGAAGGCAAAGGGAACGGTGAAGCCGGTAAATCCCCCGTACAAAAAGGGCGGGTGCATGATCATGAAAAAGTTTTGCAGCAGCGGATTCAAGCCGCGCCCGTCGGGCGGCACCGCGCCGATGGCACTCATCGAGGAGACGAAGGGCGGGGCCTCGAAGTTGAGCAGCAGCAGGAAAAAGCTGCTGACCGCCATCATGACAGCGGTGACGTAGGCCATGAACACCACGTTGTCATCGCGGTGAATCCAGAGCGCCGCCCCCGAATAAAGGCTCAGCAGCAGGAGCCAGAAGAGCAGCGAGCCCTCGTTGCCGCCCCAAACGGCGGTCATGGTGTAAAAGAGGGGCTGCCCGATGGCGGTCTGCCGCACCACGTAGGCGACGGAAAAGTCCTGGGTGACGAGCAGAAATTCCAGCACCAAAAAGGAGGCCGCCGAGAGGCCAATCACCCCCCAGGCCGCCGTGCGCCCGCTCGCCACCAGTTCCGGCAGGCGGCGGTGCGTGCCCAGCATGAGCGCGAGCACGCTGTACACCGCGAGCGCCAGCGCCCCCATCAGTAAAAGTCGCCCTATTTCTGCCATGTCCTCTCCTCGGCCAGATCCAAGAGAAAAGGCGATGGACGAACCGGTACAACTGTTTCGTCCATCGCCCTCATCATCCGCTCGCGTCCATCACCCCGCCACGCGCCCGCCCGGCAGCCGCTCAATTCGACTGGGGGTCGTAGTGCTCCTCAGGGATCGCCTCGCCCTGGGCCTGCGCGTCCTCATACTTGGAGGGGCACTTTACCAGGATGGTGTGCGCCTCCAGCGTGCCGCTCGCCTGGACGCTGCCCTCGACGATCACGCTCTCGCTCTTCATGAAGAGGTCGGGCATCGGCTCGTTGTAGACCACGGTGCGCCGCACCCCGCTTTCCGGGTTGACCAGATCGAAGGTGAGCGAGATGGCGCGCGAGTCGTAGTGAACGCTCTCTTTGTCCACCACGGCGTTCACCCGCACCCCGCGATCCACCATGCTGTCGTTGCGGGCGGCGAGCTCGTCCAGCGTGAGGTAGTAGTTCCCCCCGCTCCGCACCCCGTTGAAGATCAAAAAGCCAATCGCCAGGATGATCAGCCCCCCCCCCGCAAAAAACTTGGCTTTGCCGGTGGATGAGGAAGCCTTCGATTTAGGAATCGTCTGCATGTGGAATCTCCTCTTTCGGCGGATTATAGCATAGGGTAATGGAGCGATTCAATAGGCGGACGGGGTTTGGGGCGGGGGTTGGCCGTGCGGCGGGGCTTACGGCTCGCGCGCGTGACAAATGTCACGTGCCTCGGGTGCCAGAAAGCGCTGAAACTCGATTCGGTAGCCATTGGGGTCGCGCGCAAAAAAGTGATAGATGCCGAACCCCTCGCTGGTTGCCGGCTCCCCGCTGGTGATGGCACGATGGCCGCGCAGGCGGTCGTACCATCCATCCACGTCGTCGGTCACAAAGGTCAGGATCAGGTCGTCGTGGTTGATCCCCACCGCATCCCGCTGGCAAAAGCCAATGAAGCTTTGCCCGGCCACCTGGTAGATACGGCACTTTCCCTGGTCCACCGCCAGGCGCAGCCCGAGCACCTGCTCGTACCACTCGGCGGTGCGCGCCAGGTTGTCGGTGTAGCAAAAGGTGATCTGCGAATCGAAGCGAAGCACCAGTCCCCCTTACGGCAGTCGAATCACCTGCCCGATCTGCAGGTTATCGGAACTCAGGCCAGGGTTCACCGCCACGATCTGCGCGGAGGTGACGCCGTAGCGTGCGGCGATCGTGTTGAGGTAGTCGCCCGCCTGCACCGTGTAGGTGCGCGGCGCGGGGCGCGCGGTCGGCGGCGGGGCGCTGGGCGCGTTGGCGCTCGGGATGGTAATCTGCTGGTCCACCTGGAGGGTATCCGCCTGCAAGCCCGGGTTGGCAGCGATGATCTGCGCTGCCGTCACGCCGAAGCGCCCAGCTATCGTGTTCAGATAATCCCCCGGCTGCACCGTGTAGCGCTGCGTCTGGGCAGGCGCGGCGGTAGCGGTCGGCGGCACGGCGGTGGGCTCTGCGGTCGCGCTCGGCTCCGCCGTGGCCGTTGGCTCGGCGGTGGGGCTTGCCTCCGAGGTGGGTGTCGCTTCAGAGGGAGTCGCCTCGGCGGTTGCCGCGCGCGTGGCGCGGCGGGTCGGGCTACGGCGTACCGTGGGCGACGCGGTTCCCGCGCCGCTTTCCTCCGTGGCGGGGGTGGCGGTCGCTACGCTTGCGGTCGAGCGGGTTGTCGGGGAGACGAGGGCTGCGTCCCCCTGCGGGGGCTGGAGAGCCAGTTCCTCCTCCCCTTCGGGTGGCTGGTTCAACTGCGAGAGCGCGAGCACGCCGACGATCAGCGCCGTAGCGCCCATCGCGAGAAGGTCCACGAAGAAGGACGCCTCGCGCTGCCACGCCGCGCCACTTTTGTATTTGCGCCAGAGCAGGGCAGCGAGCCCGCCGACGATTGCGATTCCAACGACATATAAAACCATGCTTGACTCCGGTAACAACGTGCGCCGCGGATTATAGGAGCTTTTGCCGCAGGGACCAAAGAGGGAAACGGAAAACGATGAGTGAGTAGTGATGAGCGATGAGTAAACGGCTGGACGGCCACGTGGGGCTTAGTCTATCCCCTGCCTAACTCCATTATCCATTATCCATTATCTATTATCCACCCCCAATCCTCCTTCCTACTGCTTGGCAGGACGGGGGTTGGGCGCTATCCTGAGACACCATGAGCGAGAAAGAGGCATTGAACCCAACGATTGCCATTGATGCTACCTCGGCGCTGGCGCAGGGCGGCGGGATTGGCCGCTTCACGCGCGGGCTGATCCAGGGGCTCGCGCGGGTCGATCAGGAAAGCTCGTACCTGCTTGGCTACGCGAAGGATGCGCGGGGGCGCGCTTCGACCTGCCGCCGAATTTTCGCTGGCGCTCGCTGGGCGTGACGCAGAAGCAGGCGGTGTGGCTCTGGCACCGGCTGCGGGTGCCATTGCCGGTCGAGCTTTTTTTGCAAAGCACTCCGGCCCTGTTCCACTCGCCGGACTACACCCTGCCGCCGCTGTTGCGGGCGCGCGGGGTGGTCACCGTCCACGATCTCTCCTTTGAGACGCTGCCGGAGGTGCACGAGCCGAAGCTGCGCCGCTACCTGCAGCACGCGGTCCCCCGCTCCATCGAGCGCGCCGACCGCGTGTTTGCGGACAGCGAGAGCACGCGGCAGGAGATCGTGCGCTGCTACGGCACCGCGCCGGACAAGATCAGCGTGGTCTACCCGGGGGTGGAGGCGCGCTTTCACCCCTACGACCGGCAAAACCCGCACGAGGCGGCGCGGCTCGATGCGCTGCGTGCCCGCTACGAGCTGGCGCGGCCCTTTGTCCTTGAAGTCGCCACGCTGGAGCCGCGCAAAAACCTTGCGACGCTCATCCGCGCCTTTGCGCGCTTTCGCGAGCGCGGCAACCCAGACGAGATGCTCGTCATCGCGGGGGGCGGCGGCTGGCTGGGCGAGCGCGCGCGGCTCGAAGCACTGGTCGCCTCGCTGGGCATCGGCGAGCATGTGCGCTTGGTCGGCTTCGTGCCGGACGAGCAGTTGCCCGCGCTCCTCAACCTGGCGGAGGTGCTGGTCTACCCGAGCCTGTACGAGGGCTTCGGGCTGCCGGTGCTGGAAGCGCTGGCCTGCGGCACGCCGGTCATCACCGCGCGCAACAGCTCGCTGCCGGAAGCGGGCGGCGACGCGGCGCGCTACATCGAGGATGCCACGGATGCCGACGCCCTTGCCCAGCAGATCGAGACGGTGCTGCATGACCGTGCGGAGCGCGAGCGGATGCGCGGTGCTGGCTTAAAACATGCTGAACATTTCCAGTGGGAGAGGAGCGCTCGCCAGGTGCTTGACCTCTATCAACAGGTGCTGGCGGCGTAACAAGGTGGAATCATGTTGTTTCTTCTCTCTACCTCAATATAAATATGTGAAATATGTGAAAGGAGCTTTGTATAATGGCTGTACGTTTTGCAACCGCCGCCTGGGAAGGGACGCTTCGCGAGGGCAGCGGAACCATGAAGATGGCGAGTGGTGCCTACAATGGCCAATATTCCTTTTCTTCGCGCTTTGAAGAAGGGGTTGGGACGAACCCGGAAGAGTTGATCGCGGCGGCGCACGCGGGCTGCTTCTCGATGGCGCTCTCCGGCGCGCTCACGCGCGAGGGCTACACCCCGACGCGCATCGAGACGACCGCGAAGGTCCACCTGAACAAGGTAGACAGCGGCTTCAAGATCACCAACATCCACCTGGAAACCGTGGCCGACGTGCCGGACATCGACAACGACAAGTTCCAGGAAATCGCCGAGGGCGCGAAAAAGAACTGCCCAGTCTCGCAGGCTCTCGCGGCCACCGACATCACGCTGGACGCCAAGCTCGCCTAGCGACGCGCGGCGCAGCACCGAAGAAACGTGGAGGGCGAGGCGTTGCGCCCCGCTCCACGTTTTCGCTTTTGTGAGCAAGAGGCAACAGGCACGCATATGAAGAAAAGCTATTACGAAGCAGCGGGGGGGGTCGTGCTCAACGCGCGCGGCGAGGTGCTGCTGCTGGAGCGCGACGTGCCGCGCGCCGAGGGGCTACGCCACGAGGTGCGCCTGCCAAAGGGGCACATTGACGCGGGCGAGGCAGCCGACGCGGCGGCGCAGCGCGAGGTGTGCGAGGAAAGCGGCTACTGCGATCTGGATATTCTGGCCCCGCTGGGCGACAATCGGGTGGAGTACGAGCACCAGGGCGAGCAGGTCACCCGCCACGAGGCGTATTTCCTGATGCAGCTCCGCCGCGATGAGCCGGGTGCGCCCAACGTCGCGCCGGACTCCGAGGAGGCGCTCTTTCGCGTGCGCTGGGCCAAATCGCTGGACGAGGCCGAGGCGCTGCTCACCTACGAGAGCGAGAAGCTCTTCGCGCGGCGCGCGCAGCAGGCGTGGGACGCCCTGCAAAACAAATCGCATTTTAAGCGGGAGCTGGCGGGGGGTGGCAAGCGACCATCGGACAGCGTGGTCGCGCTCTCGGTGCTGATGGGCCCCAACGATGCCAACGCGATGGGCAACGTTCACGGCGGGGCCATCATGCGCCTGGTGGACGAGGCCGGAGCGCTGGCGGCGATGCGCCACGCCCGCTGCCCGGTCGTCACCGTGCGGCTGGATTCCATGACCTTTTTGGAGCCGGTGCTGGTCGGCTACCTGCTCCAGCTTCGCGCGATGGTCAACTGGGTGGGGCACACCTCCATCGAGGTAGGCATTCGTGTGGAAGCGGAAAACCCGCTCACCGGCGAGGGCATCCACACCAACTCCGCCTATGCGGTGTACGTGGCGCTGGACGAGCAGGGCCAGCCCAAAGAGGTACCCCCGCTCCGCATCGAGAGCCCCGAGGAGCGACGGCGCTGGCAGGAAGCCCAGGCGCGGCGCGAGCATCGCCTGCAACAGCGCCAGCAGCGCGAGGCGCAAACCCCGTGAGTAGCGAACAATTTGCGTATAATTGTGGAATGCGCTAATAAGCAACTTGTTTCATTACATTCTAACGGTAGGGGTATGCTTTACCCATAGAATTCCCTTCCAAGGATCAAAGCCCTGAAGTTTCTCCCTAAAGATAGTCTGTAGAACTTCGCGGGTTTGACGATTGAAGGGAGTAGCGGTTGTATTGTGAAATCCTGTAACCTTTTCCTTTCCACCTACCTAAGTTCTCTCTTGTTAAGGCGAACCGCAAGTCTATTCTCGACTAATCGATTTTAAAGATTCAGCGCTGAATTTTTGGATAGCAACAATGAATACATTACAAGAATGGGAAAAGTCTTTAGCTGAACAAATAGCGCAGTTGGAGTTACTTGGTGAGCTTGATCTAAGCCAAACGCAGTATCAGGAACTCAGCGACAAAATCGCTCAACTTGTGAAGAGTGTTGAGCCAACTGCGGCGTTTCATGAGTTGGCCCGGAACTTCCCAACTGTACTGGCAGTCTACCTCGTTGCGCAGGGCATCTATGGCTACGAAAGCGGCAGCTATTGGCCCAGAGTGGAAGAAGCTACAGGCTTTCCCACATCGTTAGGCCCGCAGCTCGGACAATTCTTTGAGTCGTTCCTTTCTTTACGTGGCCTACCTCGCTTCCCCGATCTGACCGGTTTCCGGTACGTTAGTCGAATCCTCTTGCACGGGGGCATCCCCGACTATTGTCTACCTGACTTTTTTGGCAACCTTCTCTACCCCTCTGTCACCCGCCCTGAGTTAGAGGGCCTAGAACCCGATGAGCTTATCTGGGAGTGGCTGTATCACTTTTCAGGGCGTCACGCAACCGACGAGCCTGTACTCCGTTTCCTCCAGTATGGGAGCGGCATCGCACGCGATTTTGTGGCGAGATGCCTTCGAATGGTTCAGCTTCACGCACAGACTGGCGAGGTGCTAGATGCCCGCGCATTGACCCTACCCCCACGTGTTGTGCACCAGTTCGGGGAGTGGGTTTCTCGACAACGCCCAAATCTCCAGGAACATTCTGGCAGGCTCCGACTACGCCGCCCACGTATCTTGCTTGATCCGTGGGTAGGTGATGGGCTCGAAGTTGAATTACCATCTCAGTACCTGCCTAATGACGCTTCGCCGTTACAAGGCCGATGGCTTATTGAAGGCGATGCTATTGCCCTTTCGCAAGCGTTGTATGCGCACTACCGCACCGATGGATGGGAAACAGAGGCCAGTTGGGCCGTATTAGAAGAGCCACTCTCCCATATCACAGTCACCTTCGAAGATGGCGCAGGCGAGCGCCGCCGCTGGACTTTTCCCCTTCTATCCAAAGAAACACCGCTACTGATATTCCTTCCAGAAACGGGCCAACTTCTCCCGTGGCGTGGAGTGCTGCCTGCACGCCCCCTCTGGCTACTCTATGACAGGACATTGCCCCTTACTGTTACAGGAGGGACACATCAAGAGGTGTTTGATCCGCTTCCCGGCGAGTGGCACAACTTTCGCATTGAAGGTTGGGATCTAACCCTTGCTACGATGTGCCAATTGGGCACACAGCAAATCCCCGTACAACCAGACCCAGATGCACTGCGGCCTCGTTTGGATGGTGGTGAGCAGCTTCAACTCGCGCGCGATTCCGTTCATCCGCCCCTCTTCCTAGGAACTCCGCCGGACGTTCTCTTCCCTTTGCCGCCCCAGCGGACAGTCGAGCAGGAGCTCGACCGCTGGCAAATCACTTTGATTGACCACACCGGACAGCCGACCACTCACTCCCTTACTCACTTTCGTGGCGAGTTACAGGTGGATGAACATACCTTCCGCCTTCCGCTTGCCACACTCACCCTCTTGGGGCCACGACCTTTCGGAACATGGGAGATTCACCTACGCGGGCCGCTAGGAAGAGATAGGTACTTCCGACTCGCGGTTGCTCCTACGGTACGTGTGAGCGGGACCCCCCCTCTCCCTTCCCTCCTCTTCTTGCGCGCTCCTTCCCCCTCTCCCGCCCCCCCCCCTCCCCCCCCTCCCCCCCCCCCTCCCTCCCCCCCCCCCCCCCCCCCCCCCCCCCCCCCCCCCCCCGCACTGCGCCGTGAATCGCTCGCTGACCGGATAATCGTCGCGGGCGCGCTGCTGGCGGCGCTGGGCTGGTGGCTGCCCTGGGTGCTCGCCGAAAGCGGGGCCGCCGCGTTGGTGCTGCTCGGCCTGGACCTGGGGGACTTTTGGAAGTTCACGGCGGAGTGGCGCGGCGGCCTGCTCGAGGTGGAGCGGGTGCTCTTTTTTTTGCCCCCCGCGCTCGCCGCGATGATCCTCGCGCTCTGGGTGGCGGGACAGCGCGGGGGGTGGCGTTGGCTCCTGCTGCCACTGCTTCTCCTGCTCGCCCTCGTCGTCCTTCCGGCCCTCGACCTGCTTCTGCCAACGATGGCGTGGTTTCCCCCGCGTATCCAGAACCCGGATTTTGCGCGCCAATTTTCCTTCCAGCTTTACCTCTCCCTCGCCACCCTGCTGAGCCTGCTGCTGATCCCGCTCTGGCAGCGGGTCGGCGCACGGGCGCGCTACCTGCTCGTGGCGCTGCTGGGGCTGGGCGGCGCGGCGCTGCCCGCGTGGGCGCTCTGGCGCACCTGGCTCGTGCTGCAAGGCTTTTACGGGGGCGGCGCGCTGCTCGGCCCGGGCGCGCTGCTATCCAGCGGCGGCTTTGCGCTGGCTGGGGGCGCGGCGCTGCTCGCGCTCGCCCGTCCGAACGCAACGCCCCCCCATCTGTCCTAGCCGCCCCGCGCGGCGCGATACAGCTCGCGCGTGCGGTTGATCTCCCCCGCGTGGTAAAAATCGTGCTCGATGCTGGCCTCCAGGATGCGCTCCAGGGTCATCTCGCGCCCGAACATGGAGCGCCGCTCCCCCAACTGCTCGTCACGCAGAAAACCAAGCGGCTCGCGCAGCCCCTCGTGGGCGTGCCGCAGCCAGCGGTCGAGATCGCGCCACGCCTCCGGCACCGCGACCGCTGAAAAGCCGAGGGTGCCATCGCCAAAGCAGCGATTGGCGGTGACGACCTTGCCGGTGCCAAGGTGGGCCAGCAGGTCGCGGATCGAGCGCAAGCTGGGCATCGGCAGCCAGTCAGCCTCCGCCTCGGTCAGATCGGCCAGGTTGCTTTCCACGCCAAGCGCGCTGTCCTGCCAGGCGCGGTCCAGGCGGCGCAGCAGCGCCGTGACGCGGGGCTGGGCGAGGCGCTCGTCCCAGCGGATGTGCAGGCGGCGGACCCGCTCCCCATGCGCTTCCCACTGTGGCGGCTCCCCCGAATCGTCCAACAGCGCCGCGCGCGCCGCCCGAATCTGCTCGCGCAGGTGCGTTATGTCAATTCCGTAAGGACGTAGCCCCTCGAACGGTTCCAGGTAGCCGAGCGCGCCGGTCCACTTGGCGAGCGCGCCGCGCCGGTTGCGCCGCTCCACGTGGAGCGCGCCCACCCCGCTCTGGATGATCCCCTTTAGCGCGTCGCGCACCGCGTCGGGGGTGGCGCGCCAGAGCCATTCCAGTGTCTCGTGCTGCTCGTAAAAGCGCCCCGCGTTCCACTGCTCCAGCCCGCGCGCCAAATGCGGCGGCTGCGCCCGCGCCTCGATCTCGGCTCGGTATCCCGCCGCGAGCCCCGCCTGCGCCGCGCCACGCGCGGGCACCACCTCATCCCGAATGTGCTCCAGATGCTCTTGCAGTCGCGTCATCGCTCCCCTCCCCTTCTGCGCCTCGCCCCGTCGCCCACGGAGTATACCCCGCGCGCCCGCCACGGGCCACCCTGGGCAAAGAATGTGGCAGGAAAGTGGCGCGGCTGAGTATAATCCTCCCGTTTCAACCCGCCACAGATGGATGCTTGACAGGGAGCCCCATGCGAAACGTGATCATCGGGGTCAGCGTTCTCTTTTTGGCGCTTGTTTTTTGCGCGGTGGGGTGGGCCGCCGCCACCTATTGGGGCACGATGGTCCCCGCCACCGCCGCCGCGCCCTTGCCAAACCCAACGCTCCGCCGGACGCGCGTGTGCCGCTCCGCGCCGAGCAGAGCTGGCTCGACCATCGGTCGTCGCACCCTCGGGGTACCCCTCGGCCCCTCGGTCCCCGGTCAACTGTGTAACTTCCAACCCTAAACAGCGCAAAGGATACAAACGATGAAACTTTTGGTACTTGGCGGCACGGTGTTTGTGGGCCGCCACCTGGTCGAGGCAGCGCTGGCGCGCGGCCATGAGGTGACCCTGTTCAATCGCGGGCAGCACAATGCGGAGTTGTTCCCCGAGTGCGAGAAGCTGCGCGGCGACCGCGACGGCGATTTGTCCGCACTGGAAGGGCGGCGCTGGGACGCGGCGATTGACCCGAGCGGCTACGTACCGCGCCTCGTGCGCGACGCGGCCACGCTGCTGGCCGATGCGGTGGAGCACTACACGTTCATCTCGACCATCTCGGTCTACGACGATTTGGGGCAAGGTGGGATCGACGAGCAGAGCACGCTTGGCACGCTGGACGACCCGACCACCGAGGAGGTGACGGGGGAAAGCTATGGCCCCCTGAAGGTGCTGTGCGAGCAGGCAGCGGAGGCGGCGATGCCGGGCCGCGTGCTCACCGTTCGCCCCGGGCTGATCGTCGGGCCGGACGATCCCACCGACCGCTTCACCTACTGGCCGCGCCGCATCGCGGCGGGGGGCGAGGTACTCGCGCCGGGCGACCCAGTGCAGCCCGTGCAATTCATCGACGTGCGTGACCTGGCAGAGTGGACGGTGCGTATGATAGAGGGGCAGCAGACTGGCATCTTCAACGCAACCGGCCCCGCGCAGCCGCTCACCATGGCCGAGTTTCTGGAGCGCTGTCGCGTCGCCCTCAACCCGGAGGCGCACCTTACCTGGGTCAGCGAACCATTTTTGCGTGAGCACGAGGTCGTCCCCTTCACCGAGCTACCGCTCTGGGTGGGGTCGGAGCGCGATGGGCTCCTCCGAATCAATATCGACAAGGCAGTGCAGGCGGGGCTCACCTTTCGCCCGCTGGAAGAAACGATCCAAGATACCGTAGCGTGGGACGCCGCGCGCCCGGTAGACACCCCGCGCCGCGCGGGGCTCCGCCGCGAGCGCGAGCAGACGCTGCTGGCGCAGTGGCATGCCGAGCATCGGAGCGAGGGGTAGCAGCTATCAAGCAAGGCGCAAAAACTCGTGCTTGACGAATCGCCCATTTGTGGTTATAGTTACCCGCACGTAACGAATCCAGATCGCCTCTGCATTTATCCCCATTATCCGGAACCCCTACCGAAGGTTCCGATTGCCTACCAGCAATCTTAAAGGTAAGGAGGTGATGCTCATGGATTCACATAGTAGTTCGTTGGCATCACCGGAGGCTGCCCGCTAAGCGAGTCGCCCCGGTGGTGCCGCAAAAAATAACACCCTCATCCTAATGGATGGGGGTGTTGTTTTTGTGCAGAAGATTGGGCGTTCGACAAGGCGCGCGGTCGGTTAGGGCGTACCCACCACACGGCGCAGGGCATCGCGCATCGCCTCGTGCTCGGACCAGGGTGTTTCCGTGGTGCCATAGCACATCGAGGGCTCGTGCCCCTTGCCGCAGGCGATGACCAGATCGCCCGGCTGCGCCTGCTCCACCGCGTAGGCAATGGCCTCGGCGCGATCGTAGATGATCTTGTACGTGTCGTCACGGCGCGCGCCCGCCCGCTCCGCGCCCTCGGCGATCTCCTCGCAGATATCCTCCACGCGCTCGGTGCGCGGGTCTTCCGCCGTGATGATCGTCAAATCGGCAAGGCGACCGCCAATCTCCCCCATCATCCCCCGCTTGGCGCGGTCGCGCAGCCCCGCCGAGCCAAACAGGGCGATCACGCGCCCGTCGGTCATCTCGCGCGCCGTGGCGAGCGCGTTTTCCAGCGAGACCGGCGTGTGGGCGAAGTCCACGATGGCGAGAAAATCCTGCCCCTCGTCAATCGGCTCCATCCGCCCCTTGACGACCGCCAGCCCCGCGATCCCCGCCTGAAGCGCCGCTATGTTGGCCCCGCCAAAAACGATCCCGACCGAGAGCGCCGCCAGAATGTTGTACACGTTGAAGCGCCCCAGCAGCGGCGAGGCGACGGGGAACGAGCCGATGGGGGTCTCCGCGACAAAGCGCGTGCCGTCGCGCTCGAAGCGGATGTCGCGCGCGCGCACCGTGGCTACCGGATTGTCGATCCCGTAGGCGAGGTGGCTGTCGGCCCCAATCGCCGCGAGGGTGGCGTAGGAGCTATCGTCGGCGTTGAGCACCGCCACCTTGGGGGTGTCCGGCTTGCGGTAGCTGTCGCAGAGCCGCTCGAAGAGCGAGCGCTTCGCCGCGCGGTACGCCTCGATGGTGCCGTGCTCGTCCAGGTGCTCATGCGTGATGTTGGTGACGACCGCCACATCGTAGGCGACGCCGGTCACACGGTGCTGCGCGAGCGCGTGCGAGGTGGTTTCGAGCAGGGCCACCTGCATCCCCTCGTCCGCCATCTCGCGCAAAAAGCGCTGGACGACCGGCGCGTCGGGGGTGGTGACGTGCTCGCCGGTTTCCACCTGCCGCGCGCCGATCTGCGCGCCGATGGTGTTGATCATCCCGTAGGAAAAGCCGAGCGCGTCCAGCACGGAGCCGATCAGGTGGGTGGTCGTCGTCTTGCCATCGGTGCCGGTCACCCCGATCACGCGCAGGCGGCGCGAGGGATGATCTTCCCACGCGGCGGCGAGCCAGCCCCACGCCTCGCGCGCGTCCGGCACGACGATCTGCGGCAGCTCCACCTCCAGAGGGCGCTCCACGATCGCGGCGAGCGCTCCCTGCCGGGCGGCATCGGGGACAAAACGGTGCAGGTCGTTGCTGCGCCCCTCGTAGGCGATAAAAAGCGCCCCCTCGCGCACGTGGCGGCTGTCATTGGTGAGCAGGGTGACGGCGCGGGCAGGGTCCAGGTCGCCCACAATCTTGTAGGCGGGAAGGTAGGGCAAAAGATGTTGTAGGGGTTTCATGGGTGCGGGTTGGGCGAGAGTAGAATGCGGAATGCGGAACAAACGGCAACGCAGAACGCAGAGCGCAGAACGGAAGAGTCACCGCCCCCATCGGTAGGCGCATTAAGCGAGACGCCAAGGATGCCAAGGGCACTAGCAAGCTCGCGTGGCGAGCGTTGTTCGATTACGGGAAGGGCAGCCCGCCAGCGCAGAGGGATCATAAAGGGAAGTTCTGCCGACAGGCAAATCTCCTTGGCGTCCTTGGCGTCCTTGGCGGTTAACCGTCGTGGGTCGTCGCATGTTGCACTACGCGTCGACGCTACTGATACGCGCCGTCCGTCATCGCCACGGTGGTGGCGGGCACGTACAGGCGCAGGAGCGAGTTGGCACTGGGTGCCAGGATGGCGTGCTGCTCCTTGGCGTCGCGCAGGTGAACCCCTGGCAGCACCAGCGAATTGTACAGGCGGCTGTTACGCACCGAGGCGCGCGGGCCGATGGTGACGAACAAATTCGTTACCTCCTCGTCCACCGTGGCCTCGGGCGACCGCCAATTGAAGTTAAGCGCGTCGTAGCCGACCCCCGCCTCGGGCGGGTGCATCACCTCGTGCCACTTTTTGAGCAGGAAGCGATTCACCATCAGCAGGTCGGAGGGGGTGTTTATGGAGCGCGCCCACCCTTGCAGCGGGTGGGTTGCCAGGGCGATGGGCTGCTCCATCAGGATTTGCCACAGATCGCCCAGGGTATCCCCTTCCAGGTACTGGGCCGCCAGGTAAAACACTTCCGGCGGAAGCAGGTAAGCGCCTATCCGCACGCTTGGCTGCCGCGCCTGCTCCTCCTTGGCGAGCAGGAAGGTGGGGCGGGTAGGATCGGCCGCCTCCACAAAATAGCGCAGATCGCGCGCGAAGTAAAAGTTGCCGTGAAGGACCAGGGTCGGCCCCTCGACCCAGGGGGCCGCGCTGGCAAGGGCGCTCAAAAAGGTGAAGGGCGGGTACTGGGGGATAAGGTGAAGGTCGCGCCGCTCCCGCTCTGCGAGGTGCCCAGCGATATGGTCGCCATGATATTGCAGGATCAGCGCGGTTTTTGTGATGGGCAATTCAGAAAGGTGATGAAGCAAATAATCCAAAACCGTTCCGCCCGGCAGGTACAACAAAGAAACCGGTAGGTCGTTCGTCAGCGGGTTGAGGCGCATGCCCCGTCCGCCTGCAAGAATCAATGCTTGCAAAGGAACTCTCCTTGGAAACGCAAAGCGCTCGGCTGTGAGCGCGGGATATTTGATTGGTGGACGCAGCAAGAATTGTAGTGATTGCCCTGCCCCACGCAAACGAGCGTGCGGGATGGGGCGCTGGCCCCACCGGATCACCCCAAGCAAAAAGGCCCATCCACAGTGATGGGCCTTTTTGGTAGTTATAAAGTTGTGAGGGTTACTGGCTCAGGTTGATGCTATCCGAGGCGAGCCAGCCCATGGTTTCGACCACATCGGAGGAGACAAAAGCCTCGCTCAGCAATTGGCCTGTGTGAGCGTCAAAGACAAAGAAGCGGGAAGCGACCGGCGCGTCAGCATTGGGCTTGGCGCGTACATCCCCCGGAATGTCGCTTGCGGGCACCCAGATTGACACGAGCCAGAGCGCGTGCTCCGGTGCGAGGGACAGCCCCTCGACCAGGCTCGGGAAGTGCCCGGCGGCGGTATCGGCACGCACCAGGCGGGCCATCGCGGTCTGTGCGTCCCCGTGGGGGGCCAGTTTCTTGGCCGCTTGCAACGCGGCCCCATCGTTGGCAAGCCCAACTGCCTGCACGGGCGCTTGCGTCGGGGCAAGGGTCGCCGTGGCGACGGGTGCCGTGTTGACCACGGCGGGTTGGACCACGGCGGCGGGCGCAGCCCCATCGGCTGCGTAAATCGTCATGCGGCGGAAGCCCATGTTGTAGGCCTCGCCCCAGGTGCGTACACGAATATCAATGTGGGGGTAGCCATTCCATGTGTCGTAGGCCCCCGTGTCATCGCAGCGTAGCACGCCATAGCCCGGCACTTCCATGTAGCGGTTGCGCCACGAGCGGGGGCACGCAAGGCCCACACTGTAGCGGTCCCCGCCCCAACGCGGGTTGCCGCAGGGGTACATGGGGTTGTTCGGGTTCGAGTCGCAGGTGTAGGCCGTCGCAATCACCTGGATTGCTTCGCCCCGACCGTACGAGAGGCGCGGGCCAATCGCCCATACAAGGGCTGCCATCATGAGCGCGACGATCAGAATATTCACTTTCATGCTGTACTCCTCAAAAATGACCGGTGCCTATCGAGCAGAAGAGCGCGATAAGGGGTTGAAAGCCCCTATAAGGGACGGGTCGCTTTGTTGGAGGCGCACTGTTTTTCGGTCTGTCAGGTAGTGCGCCTGTGGCTGCTTATCAGTTATATGACAACCAACCTGGCAACACTACACCAAAACGAAAAGGCAAACTGGTAAGGTGCATAGATGCTCAGGTCGGTTTTCGTGCCCCAGCCAACGGGCACAATTGGGCATTCTATGAGTTTTTCGAATTCTGTCCAATTTCATACGCAACTGTGCGTATGAAAAGCGTCAGAAAGCCTACGCGCTTTTACCATGGCCCTACGCCAAATGGCGTAGGGGAAAATTACGGGCCAGGAAGCGGGAACGGTGCTGAGGGGACGGGGGCGGCTACCGGGTCAGCCGCTAAAAAAGAAACGGCTTGATGAGGGCTCATCAAGCCGCTTGGGGAACGTGAGGGGCTGCTTACCCACGAAGCGGTACGATGCCATTGTCCACCCCTTTGGCGGTCAGCACCCGCAGGATGATGTCCGGATCGTGACGGCCCAGCCGGTGCGCCAGATCAATCGGGGTGAGCGGCTGGTTGTTGGTAGCAAGGAAGATGCGCAAAATGGCCTGTGCCAAGCGGCAGGTCGCGCGAGAGGTAGTCATCTTCCCACTGACACTCAGCCAGAATCGCCTCGCGCAGGTTGTCCAGGCGAAACACCTCGCCGGTCACCGGGTCAATGTGGTCCACCTCCGCCACCTCGCGCCCCTCGTAGCGCTGGCGGCAGGATTCGGTTAACTGGTTGCGGATGACGCTTTGCGGGTCGAGGTTGTTGCGCTCGAACCAGCTCCAATCCACATGGAAGAGGGTCTCGTTAGTCGGGCGGCGTAACTTGAATTTCATGGGGCGCTCTCCTTGCTAGCTGAGCCGTTGCAGATACCAGAGGGGAGCTTCCCCGCTGCCAACATTGCGGAACCGTTTGTCCTGGGACAGCGCGTGGTCGAGCGAGAACTGCTTGACCTCGTCGCTGCTCTGCTCCTGGATCGGGATCTCTTTGAGAAGGTCGGCGGCGGACGTCGCCTCGCCCATGATGTCGATCATGGCGTCGGCGATGTTGCGGTGCCCCTCGTGGAAATCAACGAGCAGCAGCCGTGGCAGCCACTGATTGTCGCGGAAAAGGAAGGCGTCGCTCGCCTCCAGGGCCGCTTCCACCTCTTCCAGTGCGTAGTGACCAAAGCGTTTGTACAACTCGTCGATGCCCATGGGCGGTGCTTCCACGACATCCATCATCGTCGAGTACTCGTTGGACAGCTCGGTAGCAAACTCGTGCGTCTGCCCAAGCCCTGGAAAGTGAACCTTGATCACGCGGAACGTGCCGTAGCGCACGTTTTCGCCCGCGCGGCTGCCAATTACCTCGCCCACCTCATCGCCAAGCGAGGGGAAGGCGATGTGCTCGCCCACCTCGTAGCTTGCCGTGGGGTTGTAGCTACCCTTGCTGGCCTGCAACGCCTTGTTGGCCCCCGCGTGCTGTCGCTCCATCAGGAAGCGCGTGATCGCGTCGGTGGGTAGCGGCTTGTTCTGCTGGATAAAGTGCTCTTGAAGGGCGGTTTCTTCCTTCTCGGTCACCGTAAACTCATCGCGCCAGTACGCCTCTGTCTCGGTGGCTCTCGTCATACTTTTTGTCCTCTATCACAAAGTCTGCTGTTCTTGAAGGTGCTTTTAAAGGTTGTGCCGGCCCTCGGCTGCTGCATGGTCCGCTTCTGATGGTTGAAAAGGCTCGGCGTGGTGCGGCGAGACCTGTTCGACGCGAGACCTGTCCGGGACTACTTGCCATTATACTGCTTGCAAAAGGCATCAACAAACCACCCTGTGGGGAGCCGAGCCGCGGCGCTCGCTGCCAGGCGTCCCTGCCCTCGCGCGGCGACGGGCGCGGCGAGCATCACAAAAAAGCCCCTGCAATGCAGGGGCTTCAACGCTCTGGGCCAGAGCGGTTAGGCGTCGCTGGCGGGCTCGTCGGCGACCTCGTGGATTTTGCGCTCCGCCTCCGCGAGGAGTTCCTCCGCGTGATCGGACATGGGGGTGCCTTCCTCCTCCATGCGATGCACCGCGTCGTCTACCTTGTCACCGAGGTAGTGCGGCTGGTTCTTCTGCTCCTCACGGGAGCGCGTGTCGGTGGCGCTCGGAAATTCCGCGCCCTCGTCCTGCTGCTCGTTGCCCATCTGGCTACCCCTCCCCGTCGGTCAGGTCGGCGCTGCTCTGGGTCTCCTGGTGCCACTTCTGCGCCAGATCATCGCCCGACTCCTCGATTGGCCCGTCGTGCAGCATGTCGCTTTCCTCGGCGGACTCTTCGAGGGTCTCGTCCATCGCCTCGTCGAACTGCTCTTTCATCGCCTCGCCGGTGTGCGCCACCGCTTCCGCCGTCTTTTCGGCCTCGGCCTCCACCTTCTCGGCGGTCTCGCGGGCGGTGCCCTCCACCTCATCGCTCACGCGGGAGGTGCGGCTCTGGATCTGGTCAATGATATTGTTGAGCTCGCTGTTGAGCGAGTGAAGCGCCTGGCTCAGCCCCGACTGGAGATCACCGGCGGCGTCGCGGCTCGACAGGGCCTGCGTCATGCGCTTGGCCTGCTCGCCCACCGCTTTGACCTCATCCTTGGCGCGCGCGTTCTCGTAGGTGTCCTGAATTTCCTCGCCAATGTGCTTGAGCGACTCCACGATCTCGCCGCCCAGACGGCGCAACTCCTCGCTGTCGGCGACGGCGCGGACCGCGCGGACCAGGTGATTGCCAAACTCTTTAAACTCTTCACCCAGCTTGCCACCCGATTTTTCCGAACGCGCCTCATCCGCCACGCGCTCGACCGTTACGTCGGTGTCGTACTCTTCATTTTGGTGGTCCATGGCTCTGACTCCTTTTGTAATGGTTGCCGTCTCGCTGTCAACCACCCCTACGCATGGTTCTGGGGGATGGTTGCTTCCTGGAAAGACTTCTAGCACAGATCGCGCCACGCGTTCCGGTGGGGGCAGGAGGCTTGCAGCCTCAAAAGTTTGTCGAAGCCCGCATTTTGAGGTTTACTCAACCTACGACTAAACGCGGGGAGGGCAGTTCACGCCATGTGGGAGCATAAAAACAACGCGCCGTGTTTCAAAACACGGCGCGTCTTGCTACGCTCGATGCGCCTCTCGTGGCTAGCGACTGCTTCTAAAGCGGTCTAGCGCTTTTACTAGTCGCTCATGCCCTTTACCCTTTTGGGTTTAGCGGGGACGAGGGGCGGTTGGGGCTGGACGCTCTTCAGAAAGGGCAGCGGGGGAGGAGGGGGTTGAAAGGTATCGGGATAGGGCGGTCGAGGTGCCTGCATGGGCACCCTTGGCTCGGAGCCTTTTCCAAAGAAAGCCTTTGGAAAGGGCCAAGTGGGCTGAGTGGCGGGACCTACCATAAAACATCCTTTCTTGCATCAAGCGAGGGGAAGGTGGGCCACCCGCTTCAGAGAAGCGGGGCGGCTTTGTAAACTATAAAAAGGAATATCCCGCCTTGATAGTGGAAAACTCTTTGATTGCTATCATTTTTCTATCATTTTTTGTCCATGGGGGATGCAAGCGAGCACTATGTCAGCAACCACGCTATACCACGATGTCCACGAGGCTCTTAAACACCTTTACGACCTGGAGAAGTTGGAGGAATCGCCGCTGCTAAAGCGCCCCTGGATGACGAGCCCCCTCGTCCCCTCCTATGCTGGCTCTGCCGCGATGGGCTGGGCGCTGGGGCAAAAATTGACGCAGCTGATTGACAGTCTGGCCCCCGACACGACGGAGGCCATTCTCCTGAAAGAAAGCTTCACCAACGAGAAAGCCAACGACGAGGTGGCAAAAGTGTTGGGGGTCAGCGAGGCCGTTTATTATCGGCGGCAAAAACGGGCGATCAACGCCATCGTCTCGCTCATCCTGCAAGAGGAGCAGGCGATTGCGGAGCGGGAACAGGGGCGCTACCGGCACTTTGCCGAGGCGCTGCCCAGCCAGAGCTACACCGCACTGGTGGGGGTCAGCAGCTACCTGCGGCAGGTGCGGGAAGCGCTGTCGATTGGCTACCCGCGCGCCAGCCTTCCCGTGGTCATCTCGGGGATTGGTGGGATCGGCAAAACCAGTTTGGCGCGCGAGGCCCTGTTGAACTGGACCCTCCACGAGCGGCCCGACATCGAAAACCTGCTGGTGGTGGAGGTGGCGAGCACCCCAGAGCTGGGGCAGCGCAGCGCGAGCTACGAGATGGAAAATTTGCTGCTTTCCCTGGGCGCGCAGGCCCACCTGCCGCTGGCCGCGCTGGCAAGCAACGAGCAGCGGCTCAGCCACCTGGCCGAGCACCTGGCTTCCCACCCCAGCGTCGTGATGATCGACAACATCGAGACGGAGCAGGAAGTGGAGATGGCGCGCACGATCGCGCGCCAGTTGGGCAGCGTCTCGCAGCTGGTCTTCACGAGCCGCCAAGAGTTTGAAGCGCCCGTCGTGCGCGTGCCCACGGTGCGCCCCGTCCGGCTCGTCGAGTTGCTGCTGAAGGACGCACAGGAACTGATGCGCCTTGAGGCCGAGCGGCTCCACATCGAGGCGCTCGCCGAGCACCACGAGGAGGCGGTCTTCGAGCGCGTGGGCGGCCATCCGCTCGCGCTCAAGCTGGTCATGGGGCAAATCAGCGTGCTCCCCGTGGAGCGGGTTCTGGAAGAGTTCGAGGGGGTCTCGCCGGTCGCGGAAATGCTCTACAAACACATTTACGAGCGTTCCTGGGCGCTTCTGGCGTCAACAACCCAGGAGCTCATGCTTTCCCTGCTGCTACTGCCCCATTCGGGCGCTACCCTCACCGCGCTACAAATCGCGGCACCGTGGATGAACGACGCGGACATCAACCAGGCCGTGCGGGAAATGTCGCGGCTGAACCTGATCCAGGTATCCCCCTCTCAACCCCCAACGTACTCGCTGCACCGCCTGACCTACCAATTTCTCGCACGCGAGGAGGACCTCATCCATGACAGCGTGGAAGGAGCGTAACCGTGGCTGACACTGCCAATCGGCGCATCTTACTTCACCAGTTACGGCGCTTCGCCGATCATCTGATCGCCAGCGCTGCCGATCCCAACGCCCCCACGCTGAGCACGGAGCGCCCCAGCGAAACGCTCCTTACCCTGCTGGACCGCAGCCTTGCCCTCGACGATCTCGATACCTATGTTCGGCTGCTCGCTCGCTTTGGCGAGTCTCTCTTTTACGGGGACTCGATAAACGTTTTGGACAGGCACCTGGTACGGGTGCTGGCTCAGCCCGCGCTGCTCAACGCGCAACGCGTGAGCCTGACCTCGCTGCGCATCCTTCTGCTTATCCAGGTGAGCAAGCCCGACGAGGCATTCGCGGCGCTGGAGGCGGGGTGGGACGCTGCCGACACGCCGCTGCTCCAGGCGGAGATGATCAAATGCCAGGGCCTGCTGCTCACCATCTTCAAACGCGACTTTATCGAGGGAAAGGCTGCCTATGATCGCGCTCTGGAGCTTGCCATGCGGGCGGAAGATGATCAGCTGATCGCAGCGATCCGCAACAACCTAGGCGATTGGGCCTATCTTCAAGAGCGGTATGCCGACGCCCTGGACCTTTACCACGCGGCGCTAGAGGCCAGCTACAGCGTGGCCGATCGCTCCTACCAGGCCTCGGCGGAGGCGGGCATCGCGGTTTCCCTCACGGACTTGGAGCAGTATGAGGAGGCGAAGGTGTTCCACCAGCGAGCCCGCGCGCATTTCAAGGAGGCGGGCGAGCGGCGCGGCATCGTGCGAACCAACCTGAACGAGAGCTACCTGGCGACCCTCATGGGCGATGGGGAGGAAGGAAAGCTCCGCGCCGACGAGGCGCTGCGGCTGGCGCGCGAGCTGGGCGACGCGCAGCGGGTCGCCTTCGCCAAGCACAACCTGGGGCACGCCTGCTTGGTCGCGCGGGAGTACGAGGCGGCGAGCATCCACCTGCAAGAGGCACTGGCACAGCGGCTCCTGCTCAACAAGCGAATCTACATCGAAAAGACGCTGGAGATATTGGACCAGTTGCGGCAGGCAGTGGAGCAGGATGACACCCTGGAGCCCGTGACGCGGGCAACCATCCTTCAAGCCTGCCAGGAGGCGCTGGGAGCCGTGCCCGCCTGAGCGACGGCTCCCAGCGCCCCCCCGCCAGGCTACTTCGGGCCGATGTCCCCGCCGCCACGCACCTCGGTGGGGGTCGCGGTGGGAGGGGTAGGGTCGTCGGCCAGAACGGTGGGGGTGTGGCTCGCTGCGCCGAGCAGGGTGAGGAAGAGAGCGGCGACGACCAGCAGGGCAGCGACACGGCGTTGGACAGCTACGCGAGCGTGACGGACCATCGAGCATCTCCTTGGAGAGGTCGAACCGTCGAGCCAGTACTGTTGAACCCGGGCACTCGCGATCTTCGATTTGAAAGATGCCCTCGCGCGAAGGTATCCTTACTCTATCCGAAATGAGTTGCGTTCACACCAAGGGAGCTTGTATTTTTCACAAAGGGAGCTTGTACATGGTGGAGAAAAGCTTTGGTACGCTACTACGTGAGGCACGGCGACAGAGCCGACTAACGCAACTTCAGGTAGCAGATCGAATGACTGATTACGGCGGGGTGTACTATTCAGCAGCAACAGATTTCGTACTGGGAGCACGACGAGCACCGCCCGGCGGACCGCGCGGCGCTTCTCTCCCTTTGTCGCGTGCTTCACGCGGCGGGTGGGTTGTGCTCGCAGAAGATGGTCGAGGAATTGATGCGGGCCGCAGACGCGGGGGCGCTGCACCTCACCGAGGTGCAGGCGCACTTTCCGTATCTGGCGGCAAATGGGCAAAACGGGAAGGGGAAGCCGGAGCCAACGGGGAACGCCGCGCCCGAAGGCGAGGCCGCTCCCGCCCCGCTAGCCGGGGGCAGGGGGGGCAACGAGGGAGGCGGGGGAGGAAACGGTGGGGCAGGGGGTGAGCCACCCGATGACCACGATGGCTCAGAGGAAGAAGCGGAGCCATCGCCTTTCGGGAACCGTTGGTTCGGGCGGCTCGTCGGGTGGGGCGCGCAGCTGCAACCCTGGGTGGCGCAGCCGGATGTGGCCGGGGCCATCGGCGCGCTAATCATGGTCACCCTTCTGGTGGGCACGGTCTGGCAGCGGTTGGACTCGCTGTCGCCGCCGGTAGCGCTCTGGCTGCCAGCGCTAACCTTGTGGCTCTGCACGGCGATCCTGACCCTGCCGCCGAGCCAGATGGAGAAAGAGGCCGAGCGGCGCGAGCGCCGCTGGCTACGGCTGTATCGCCTGTCGGGGAGCACCTGCGGGGTGATGGTGCTAGCCGGCGGGCTACTCTGGTCCGATGGGCTGTACCGCTTGTTGCTAGGCGCTGCCCCGCCGCCTGCGCTGCTCTACCTCGTCCTGGCAGGGAGCGCCGCCTTTGCCTACGCCAGCGGGCTATCCGTGCAACACTCCCTTGCCATCTCACCAACGCTGCAACACTTTTACCGAAAAACCGCCCTCCAGGTGACGCTCATGATGCTGGTCGGGCAAGCGCTCTTTGCAGGCAGCTGGCATTTCTTACGCACCCTCTTCACCCTGTATGGCTGGGCGCTCCTCTTTCTTGCGCCCGCCCTGGTGCTGATCTGGCGCGCCGCGCAGAGTGACCTTAGCGCACCAGCACGCTTGTCTGACTCGTCAACTCATCGTTGACAAAGAATTCGACGATCCAGGCACCGGCCTCGCGGCGGGGGCTGGGCTCGGCCAGCAGGTTGACCAACTGCTCACCAGAAGAGGCCCCGCCCCACACCACGGGGCTGCTTTGGTAGCGCTCCCCGTTGATCACGAGCACGCGCTGCACCTTGTCGCCCGCCTTCAGGCCAGCATAGTTCCAGTGTAGCCAGATGGCCTCCGCCTGGAGCGACAGCTCGCGGCCACACGGCTCGGCGGGCGCGGCGGCACTGCCCTCGCAAAAGCGAAAGCTGTCGAAGCGCCGCATGGGGGCCACCTCGATGGTCAGACCCGCCGTGGGGACCCAGCCGCGCCGCCCATCCTCGACCATCGTCACCAGGAACCACTGGATGTCCGCCACCAACCTGGCCTCCTCTATCACGACGAGAGCGCCCGGCTCGGCGGTGAAGAGCAAGGTGCCGCCCGGCTGATCGTACACCTGCAGCGGCCCACCCCGCGAAACGAGCATGAGCGGGACCCCCTTCAGAAAGTCCGCGCCCCCACCCAAGGGGGCGGTCGGTGTGGGGGCCTGCCAGCGTGTCTCGTCCACGCGCGACTGATCGGGGCTGATCGCCTCGTAGGCGACCACCCCGATCGAGGTAAACGCCCCCGCCACCACGACCACCACACCATATTTGAAAAGTTGCTGTCTCACCAAAATCTCTCCCTGCCTCCACATGGTTCAAACGGTGGCATGTGATTATCACCCGCCTGGGGCGCGCGTCAATTCCCCCGTCGAGTAGCGCGCCGCGCGGCGGGCACCCCCACACGTTTGCACCGATCGTTCTTGGCAGAAGCGCGTATCAGGTGATACACTCGCGCCTCTTTCTTTAATCCCGCCCCTGTTGCTGCTGGACGGTCCAGCGGCACACATGAAAGCAGCAAGCCATGATGTCGCAGCTAGGCAAGCCCCTCGTGCTCGTTCTTTTGTTGCTTGGCCTGCTTGGCTGCGCGGCATCGGCGACGACTGCGACCCCCGCCACCCTGCGCCTGGCTACTACCACCTCCACCGCCGATTCGGGGCTGCTCGACGCGATCCTGCCCGACTTTGAGCAGCAGTACCACGCCACCGTGGAAGTCGTCGCCGTCGGCACCGGCCAGGCGCTGGCGCTCGGCGCGGCGGGCGATGCGGACGTGCTCTTGGTCCACGCGCGCGCCAAGGAGGACGCCTTTGTAGCGGCGGGCGACGGCAGCGCGCGCCACGATGTGATGTTTAACGATTTTGTTTTGGTCGGCCCGCCAAACGATCCGGCGGGCATCGCCCCGGCAACGAGCGCGGCAGGGGCGCTCGCGCGCATCGCCGCGAGCGGCTCCCCCTTCGCCTCGCGCGGGGACGAGAGCGGCACCAACAGCAAGGAACTCGCGCTTTGGGAAGAGGCGGACATCACCCCCGCGCCCGACGCGGGCTGGTACCGCTCGCTGGGGCAGGGGATGGGGGAAACGCTGATCGCCGCCAGCGAGATGGGCGCGTACACCCTCACCGACCGGGGCACCTGGCTTTCCATGCGGGACGAGCTGCCCGACCTCACCCTGCTTTTTGGCGGCGAGAGCATCGCCCAGAACCCGGACCCCTCGCTGCGCAACCCCTACGGGGTCATCCGCGTCAGCGCGGACAAGCACCCCGGGGTAAACGCCGCGCTGGCGGAGCAGTTTGTAACATGGCTTCTCAGCGAAAAAACGCAAAAGCAGATAGGCGAGTTTGGCAAGGAGCGCTTTGGGCAGCCACTTTTCTACCCGAACGCCGCGCCGTAGCCGCGCCGCATGAGTGCCCCCGCTGATCCTCGCCAGCCGCCCTGCTGCGCCGCGTGCCCCGATGGCTGACGTGGCGCACGCCCTCCTCGACGCGCTGCGGCTGCTCGCCAACGGGGAGCGCGACACCTGGGAGATCGTCGCGCTTTCCCTGTACGTGTCTGGTGCGGCGCTGCTGCTCAGTGCCCTGCTCGGCCTGCCGCTCGGCACCGCCCTGGCGCTGGAACGCTTTCCGGGGCGGCGGCTCCTGGTCGCGCTCACCTACACGGGGATGGGCCTGCCGCCGGTGGTGGTGGGGCTCTTCGTCTACCTGCTGCTCTCGCGCAGCGGCCCGCTGGGGGTCCTGGGCTGGCTCTTCACCCCTACGGCGATGATTCTGGCCCAAACCCTTATCAGCCTGCCGCTCGTGACCGGCTTCACCATGACCGCCCTGCGCGGCAACGACCCCGCGCTCAGCCTTCAGCTACGCGCGCTGGGGGCGACGCGCGGCCAGTTGGCGCTCACGCTGCTGTGGGAGGCGCGCTTCGGCGTGATCGTCGCGCTGATCGCGGGCTTCGGCAGCATTATCTCGGAGGTGGGGGCGGTGATGCTGGTGGGCGGCAATATCGAGGGGGCGACCCGCGTGCTGACCACCGCCATCGTGCTCGAAACGCGCAAGGGGCAATTTGATGTGGCGATCGCGCTGGCCTTCGTGCTGCTGAGCATCACCTTTGCGATCAACGTGGTGGCGCTGCAGATCCAACAGAAGCTGACCTACCGATGAGCGGCTACGAGCTGCGCGGGGTAGTCAAGCGCTACGGCGCGCGCGAGGTGCTGCGGGTGGAGCAGCTGTCCATCGCGTCGGGGCGCACGACGGCGATCCTGGGGCCGAGCGGGGCCGGCAAATCCACCCTGCTCCGCCTGCTCAACTTTTTGGAGCCGCCCGACGCGGGGCAGCTTTGCTTCGACGGGCAGCCCATGGCAGCCACCCCCCCCCTTGAAACGCGGCGCGCGGTCACCACCGTCTTTCAGCGCCCCGTGCTCCTCAACACGAGCGTGTGGGGCAACGTTACCTACGGGCTGCGCCTGCGCGGCCAGGCGGCCACCTGCCGCGCCGAGGCGGTGCTGGAGCAGGTGGGGCTGGCGCATCTGGCGCGGGCGCGCGCCAGCACCCTGTCCGGCGGCGAGGCGCAGCGTGTCGCCCTGGCGCGCGCGCTGGTGGTGGAGCCGCGCGTGCTCCTCCTCGACGAGCCGACCGCCAACCTCGACCCCAGCAACGTCCAACTCATCGAGGCGATCCTGCAACGATTGCGCGCCACGAGCATCACCCTCGTCATCGTCACGCACAACCTCTTTCAAGCGCAGCGCCTCGCCGACGACGCCGCGCTGCTCATCAACGGCGAGCTTGTGGAGCACGGCCCGCTCCGCCCCCTCTTCGACACCCCGCGCGACCCCCGCACCGCCGCCTTCTGCCAGGGCACGATGGTGTATTGACGGCGATTTGGGATTTCGGATTTCAGATTTCAGATTTCAGATTTCGGATGGGTGCCACTTCCAAAAACGCGCCGTTCGTTCTGCGTTCTGCGTTGCGGGAACCCACTGCCGTCTGCTGCCGTCCGTTCAGCGCCCGCTGCGCGGGTTCTACAGCTTACCGCTCCCCATTCTATCTTCCGTTCCGTAACCCGCTCTCTGCGCCTCTGCGTCTTTGCGCCTTTGCGTTACGCCGTTCGTTCTGCGTTCTGCGTTCTGTCTTGCCGTTCGTTTTCCGTTCTGCGGCATCTTACTTGCAAAGCCCATAAACGCGCCCGTACTATCGGTCGTGCTTGAGGTTTTCCCTATCAAGTGAACTGCGGGGATGGAAGAGGACGCAACGAAAATGAGCGATGTAACCCTTGACGAGCTAGAACAGGCAAAAAAGGACGAGCAGCGGGCGGAAACCATCGAGAAGGTGGAGGAGGAAGTTGCCGAGTGGGTGGTTCGGCTGGCACGCTTCGGCTATATGGCAAAAGGGGCAGTTTATATCATTCTGGGTCTTTTGGCGGCGCAGGCTGCCATCACCATCCAGCTTGCCCCTGACACCGATCATGCGCTGGAAGCCATCGCCGTCCAGCCCTTCGGCATGATCCTGCTGGCGCTCACCATCTTCGGGCTGAGCGGGTATATCCTGTGGCGCTTCATTATGGCGGTGATGGACCCGGAAAAAAAGGGCACCGGCCCACAGGGGCTCGTACAGCGGGGGGGGTATATCGTCAGCGGGCTGACCTATGCGGGCATCGCCTTTACGGCTATCGAGATCCTGCTCAGCAGTCGAAGCTCGGACAACCAGAGTACGGCAGATTGGACCGCGTGGCTGCTCCAGCAACCTTTTGGGGATTGGATGATTGGGCTCGCGGGGCTGACCATCATCGGGGTTGGGGTGGAACACCTGCACCGTGGGTACACGGCGGGCTTCAACAAGTACTGCGATTTCACGCCTCTGGGCAAGTTCTTCGGGCGCGTGGCGCTGCATGTGGGGCGCTACGGCCTCGCCGCGCGGGGGATCATCTATGGGATCGTGGGCGGGCTGCTCGTGCAATCCGCGCTGGAATACGATCCGAACGAAGTCGAAGGGCTGGGAAGCGCCCTGCGCTGGCTGGAAAGTCAACCTTTCGGTCCTTACGTGCTGCTCGCCCTCGCCCTCGGCCTGATGGCCTACGGCCTCTTCGCGATGGCAGAGGGCTACTGCCGCCGCATTGTGGAGGAGGACATCATCCCCTCCTGATGCCTAGTACTCCCTCAACCCATCCTCACAAACACCCTATCGGGCGGGCCATACCCAGGGGGAAGCCACCGCGCCGCCAGGGAGCCCCTCTCCGTGTCCCCTTGTCCCCGTGTCCCCGTGTCTCACTCCGGGCGGCGCCATACCCAGGGGGAAGCCACCGCGCCCCCAGGGAGCCCGCGCGTTTCACCCACTCGGCAAAGGGTGCTATCGTCGTTCGAAGTGATTTGACACACGAGGACCGAGCAACGATGAGCGAACGAGTGGGCTTTATCGGATTAGGGATCATGGGGCGCGGCATGGTGGGCAACCTCATGCAGGCCGGCTTTGACGTGGGGGTGTGGAACCGCACGGCGAGCCGCGCGGAGCCGTTTGTGGCGGAAGGGGCGCGCCACGCGCCGACCCCGCCGAGCTGGCCGCGCAGAGCGATGTGATCATCAGCTGCGTGAGTGACACGCCGGATGTCGAGGCGGTCATCCTGGGCGAGCAGGGGGCAATCCACGGGGCGCACGCGGGCGCGCTCGTGATCGACATGAGCACCATCAGCCCCCACGCCACGCGCACCATCGCGCAGCGGCTCGCCGAAAAAGAGATCCACATGCTGGACGCGCCGATCAGCGGCGGCAGCGAGGGCGCGGCGCGCGGCACGCTCAGCATCATGGTGGGCGGCGAGGCCGAGCAGGTGGAGCGGGCCATGCCTGTTTTCCAGGCAATGGGCAAGGCGATCACCCATGTCGGGGGGCACGGCGCGGGCCAGACGGTGAAGCTGGTCAACCAGATCCTCGTGGTCGGCAACGCGCTCGCCATGAGCGAGGCGCTGCTTTTCGCGCAGGCAGGCGGGCTGGACCTCCAAAAAACCCTGGACGCGGTGACGCAGGGCGCGGCGGGCAGTTGGATGCTCAGCAACCGTGGCCCGCAGATCATCGAGCGCGACTGGCGGCCCGGCTTCACGATTGATTTGCAGCAAAAAGATGTGCGCCTGGTGCTGGACGCCGCCGACCAGATGGCGGTGCCGCTGCTCGCCACGCCGCTTGTCTTCAACCTGTACCGCACCCTCCAGGCGGAGGGGCTCGGCGGGGATGGGAACCACGCGCTGATCAAGGCGCTGGAGCGGCTGTCCGGCATCACGGTGGGGGAGGCGGTGCCATGATGAACCTCGATGGTCTACCGCGCGTGCCTCTCGCCCACCTGCCGACCCCGCTGGAAGCCATGCCGCGCCTGAGCGAGGCGCTGGGCGGCCCGCGCCTGTGGATCAAGCGGGACGACCAGACCGGCCTGGCGCTGGGCGGGAACAAGGTGCGCAAGCTGGAATTTTTGATAGCCGACGCGCTGGCACACGAGGCGACGATCCTCGTCACGGGCGGCGCGGCGCAGAGCAACCATTGCCGCCAAACCGCCGCCGCCGCGGCCCGCATGGGGCTGCGCTGCGTGCTCGTGCTCGGCGGTGAGCCACCGGAGCAGCCCAACGGGAAACCTGCTGCTGGACCACCTGCTCGGCGCGCAGGTGGTTTGGGCGGGGCCGGACCGACGCGGGGAGCGGCTTCACGAGGTGGTGCGGTCGCTGGCCGAGGCGGGCGAGCGCCCGTACCTGATCCCCTATGGCGGCTCCAACGCGACAGGCGCGCTGGGCTACGTGTGGGCGATGCGGGAGCTTGCCACGCAACTCGCGGCGGGCGCGCTCACGGTGGATCGCATCGTGGTGGCGTCCAGTTCGGGCGGGACGCAGGCGGGCATGGTGGTCGGCGCACGGGCAGCGGGGCTGGCGACTGCCCATCCTCGGCATCGCGATTGATAAGGCGGAGGGCGGCGACCCCTACCCCGTCTCGCTCGCGCGGCTGGCAAACGAGACAGCCGCGAAAATTGGGCTGGACCCCACCTTTACCCCCGACGACTTCGAGGTAAACCATGATTTTCTGGGCGGGGGCTACGGGGTCGTCAGCGAGGTGGAGCGCGAGGCGATCCGCCTCGTCGCGCGCGGCGAGGGGATCCTGCTCGACCCGGTCTACACGGGTCGCGCGATGGGTGGCCTGATCGAGTTGATCCGGCGTGGTGAGATCGCACCGGAAGAAACTATGCTTTTCTGGCACACCGGCGGTGCACCCGCCCTCTTCGCCTACGCGGGCGCGCTGGCCCGCGACGCTGCCGGGTAAGGTGCATGGTGGGGAAGCACAAAGGGGAGCACCTGTTCAGGTGCTCCCCTTGTATGACCCGCCTTGTCCTGCGGCGAACCGCCTACTGCTGCGGCTTGTACCCCCAGCGGTTCAGCCAACTCTCGTTGTCGCGCCACTTGTCGCGCACCTTGACCCAGACTTCCAGGTAGATGGGGATGCCCAGGGTGCGCTCCAACTCGCGGCGGGCGGTGGAGGAGATGCGCTTGAGCATCTTGCCGCCGCTGCCGATGACTATGCCCTTTTGGCTGTCGCGCTCCACGTAGATCGTCGCGGAGACGTAGGTTTTGCCATTTTCGCGCTCGGCCCACTCGTCCACCTCAACGTTCAGCGAGTGGGGCACCTCCTGATCGAGGTGGTGCAACGCCGCCTCGCGGATCGTCTCGGCGGCGGTCTCGCGCTCGGTCAGATCGGTAATCTGCCCTTCCGGGTAGTAGCGCGGGCCTTCCGGCAGGTAGAGGGCGATCCGGTCGAGCAGCCCCTCGACCCCGTGCCCCTCCGCCGCGGAGATGGGCAGCACCTCGTCCCACTCCCCCAGTGCCTGGTAGGCGGCAAAGCGACGATCCGCGATGTCCTGCTCGACCAGATCTATCTTGTTGATGACCAATAGCTTGGCCCCGTCAAAGGCCATCACCCGCTTGGCGATCTGCCGATCCAGGTCGTCCGGCGCGCGCACCGCCTCCACCAAAAAGAGCACCACGTCCGCGTCGGGGATAGCGGTGGTGGCCGCCTCGTTCATGTATTCGCCCAGCTTGTGGAAGGGATCATGGATGCCGGGGGTATCCACAAAAATAAGTTGCGCGTCCTCGCGCGTGAGGATGCCGAGGATGCGCCGCCGCGTGGTTTGTGGCTTGGGCGAGATGATCGCCACTTTTGAGCCAACAAGCCGATTGATCAAGGTGGATTTGCCCACGTTCGGCTGCCCGACCACCGCCACAAAGCCGGAGTGGAAATCGTCGGGCACCGCCTGCTCCTCCTGCTCCGCTTGAAGCTCGGCCAGCAGGGCATCGTAATCTATCGGCTCATACGGCTGATCCTTCGCCATTCAACTGCCCTCGTCTTCCATGTCGGGATGATGGATATCCTCCCCCTCCTTGCCCTGTATCACCGCGCCGATCTCCGCGTAAAAGGCGCTGGCCTCCTCCTGGTCCTCCTCGGTGCCCCGACCGCTCACCATCTCGCCATCGCCCACAATCCCGTTGCTCACCCCTGCCTCGGTAACGATGGGCTTGGTCTTCTCTTCGTACTCTTCGCGCTCCTCACGAGTGTCGTGGTAATCGTGCGTCGTCATGGTTGGCTCTCCTTGTTCTTGATGTGGGCAAATGGATAATTGCGGAAAAAAGAGCACAAAGCATGCCGATGCCGCCGGGCTAGCCGGGGCGGCGCACTTCCGGCTCGGTGTCAACGATGCGGATCTCGTTGTGCAGGGTGCGGTGCACCGGGCAGCGGCGCGCGATTTCCAGCAGGCGGTCGCGCTGCTCGTCGGTGAGATCGCCCACCAGCACGAACTCGCGCGTGATCTGGTCAAGGTAGTTGCCCTCCTCCTGCTCGCAGGTGGCGCAATCCTCGTGGTGGACGCGGTCGTGGGTGAGCCAGACCTCCACCCCGCGCAGCGGCCACTCCTTGCGGCGCGCATACATAAACAGGGTCATACTGGTACAGGCCCCCAACGCGCTCAGCAGCATGTCGTAGGGGTTCGGGCCAAGGCCATCGCCCTGTGCATCTTCCGGCTCGTCCATGATGAAGGAGTGGCCGCGCACGATGACCTGCTGCTGTAAATTTTCCAGGCTCTTCACGATGACAGTCGTCATGATTTCCCTTGCTCCACCAGTTTCACTTGATCCCCGACCTCCGTAAGCGTAGCCTCGATGGTGCCGGGCGGCAACTCCAGGATGGCGCGGCAGCCGCGCGTGTAGACGGGGCCAATGCGGGACGGGGGCATCGCGCGGTCGGCGCGCAGCACGCGGTACGCGCGGTCAAGGTAGAGCACGTCGAGGGGGAAGCGCATGAAGAAAGTGTGGATCGAGGATTCGGGCTCCAACAAAAGTGCCTCCCCCTGGGCGAGGGAGGCACGGCCCATCAGTCCTTTGAAGCGCGCCCACACGTTGTGGGCGCGCTCGCCCTGGGTGGCGAGGGTGGTCTGGCGCGTCAGATTGTGGATTTGCATCGGCTCCTGAGCCAAAAAGCGGCGGGTGCGGCTAGCTGAATTGTTCGGCCAGGATGAGCATGGCCGGGCCGAGCAGAACTATGAAGATGGCGGGGAAGATCAAAAAGACGAGCGGGAAGAGCATCTTGATAGGCGCTTTTTGCGCCTGCTCTTCCGCGCGCTGCCGCCGCCGGATGCGCATCTGCTCGCTCTGGATGCGGAGCACCTTTGCCATGCTCACGCCGAGTTGGTCCGCTTGGAGCACGGCGGCGATGAACGCGGTCACATCGTCCACGTCCAGCCGCTCGGCCATGTCGCGCAGCGCCTCGCGCCGCGTGCGGCCAATGCGCATCTCGTGGGTGACGCGGCTGAAGCCGCGCGTCAGCGCATTGTTCCACTTCTCGCTCACCTTTTGGAGCGCAGCGTCAAAGCCAAGCCCCGCCTCCACGCTGACCGTCATCATGTCCAGTGCGTCGGGAAGGGATTTCTGGATCTCTTCCTGCCGCGCCCGAATCTTGCGGTCCAGCCAGGTGTTCGGCATGAAAAAGCCAAGCATGGTGAAGAGCAGCGTGAGCATGATCATGCGGGAAGTCTGCATGCCGGAGCTCAGAAAAAGCATGAGGGGCAGCCCGCCCGCGACGAGCGCCCCGATGCCGCGCAGCCCCCAAAAGTCCGCCGCGTTCCAATCGTTCGGGTGGCCGGCCCGCGCCAGCTTGAGTTCGGTCTGCTGGAGCGAGCGGTTCGGCGCGAAGCGAATGATCAGGTTGGAAAAGCGAGCGAGCAGCGGCCCCACCACGCGATCGTAGAACGACTCTTCCAGTTCCACCTCGGACAGGCTCACCGGTTGATCGCGCATGCCGTAGCGGTCCAGCCGCTCCGCCAACTCGTCACGCTGCGTGCGACCCAGCCCCATGCCAATCAGGATCATCGCGACGGCGCTGCCCGCCATCACCGCTATCATTAGTTCCATCGTGTACGTTCCTTCCCTAAAATCCAGAAACCCTGCTGCATGGTGCGGCTAAACCTCGATCTTCACAATCTTCTGGATCGCGAAAAAGCCCATGCTCATCATCAAGACCGTCGCGCCAATCATGATCCAGCCGCACGGCTCCTGGTACAGGCGCGAGATGTACTCGCGGTTGTACAGGAAGAGGAAGATGGCGAGGGCGATTGGCAAAAAGGCTACCACGTAGCCGGACAGCATCTGCTGCGCGACGAGCACCCGAATCTCGCCCTGGATGCGGACGCGCTCGCGGATGGTGTGCGCCAGCGTGTCCAGAATCTCGGCAAGGTTGCCACCGACCTCCTGCTGCACGTTGACCGCCGTGATCATCATGTCGAAGTCCTCGCTGGGGATGCGGCGGTACACGTTGGCGAGCGCCTCCTGCTGCGTCAAGCCCAGCCCCACCTCGCGCACCACGCGGCCAAACTCACCGGCGATGGGTTCCGGCATCTCCTGGCTCAGCACCTCCATGCTTTGCAGGAAGCTGTACCCCGCGCGCAGCGAGTTGGACAGCATCACGATAGCGTCGGAAAGCATGTTGTTGAAGGCACCGAGGCGCTGGTTCTGCCGAAAGCGCAGGTAAAAGCGGGGCAGGAAAAAGCCCAGGATTCCCATCAGCGGCGCGAGAACCCAGTTTCGGAAGACAATGTAGCCAAAAACCAGCATGACCAGAATCGAGATCATCTGGAACATCTGCCACTCGCTGACCTTCAACTTGAGGTCCGCGCGCGCCAACTCATCACGCAGCGCCGTGGTGCCGCTCTCATCCTTTTGCGCGCGCTTGTCCAACCAGCGCGTCAGAAAGCCACCCTTTGGGGCTTCCGCGTCGCCAAAGATGGCGATCTCCTCTTCCCCCGACATGAAGGTAAAGGTTTCGCGCGTGCCGTAACGCTCCAGGCGGTCGTCGATTTGGACCCCCTGGATGGACAACCAGCGCGCCAGACCGGCAAAAAAGAGCGAGATGGAAAGGGCGAGTAGCGCCGGAACCAAGTAGAGAGTCATCGAAAACTGTTTCCTTTGAACGGAGGTTAGCAGGTTGCAGGTTGCAGGTTACGGATAACGGATGTTTAGGAAGTAGCCCGACAACTGAATGAGAGGAGTGAGGCACCGCAGCCAGCATCACTGTATTCGTCTCGCTCCTCGTTCTACTCCCAGGTTGTAACCTGCAACCTGCCAACCTGCAACCTGCTACCCCTAGTGACGGCGGGTGCCGAAGATGTTGGGCGGCAGTTTGACGTTGTGCGCTTCCAGCCGCTCCATAAATTTGGGGCGTAGCCCCGTGGGCATCAGGCGACCGATCACCTTGCCATTCTCGTAGCCGGTCTGCTGGAAGGAGAAGATTTCCGCCACGGTGATGACGTCGCCCTCCATGCCCTGCACCTCCGCGACGGAGACTACACGGCGCGAGCCGTCGCGGAAGCGCTCCTGGTGGACGACCAGGTCAATCGCGCTGGAAATCTGCTCGCGGATGGCGCGCAGCGGCAGGTCCATACCCGCCATCAAACTCATCGTCTCGATACGGCTGAGGGTGTCGCGCGGGCTGTTGGAGTGCGCGGTGGTCAGCGAGCCGTCGTGGCCGGTGTTCATCGCCTGCAACATGTCCAGTGCCTCGCCGCCGCGAATCTCACCGACGACGATGCGGTCGGGGCGCATACGCAGGCAGTTGATAACCAACTGCTGGATCGTGATCTCGCCGCGCCCCTCGATGTTGGGCGGGCGGCTTTCCAGCGTGACCACGTGATCCTGGTGAAGCTGAAGCTCCGCCGCGTTCTCGACGGTGATGATGCGCTCGTCGGTGGGGATGAAGCTGGACATCACGTTGAGCAGCGTCGTCTTACCGGAGCCGGTACCCCCCGAGATGACGATGTTCAGCGCCCCCTCGACGCAGCCCTTCAAAAACTCCATGGCCTCCGGGGTCACGGAGCCGAAGCGGATCAAATCTTCCGCTGTCAGCCGCTCCTTGAAGAACTTTCGGATCGTCACCGTGGGGCCATTCAGGGCCAGCGGCGGGATGACGATGTTCACGCGCGAGCCATCCAGCAGGCGCGCGTCCACATAGGGGGTGGACTCGTCCACGCGGCGGCCAATGGGCGAGACGATGCGGTCGATGATCCGGTAAACGTGATCGTTGCTCTCGAACTTCACGTCGGAGAGGGTGATCCGCCCCTTCTTTTCCACGTACACGCGGTTCGGGCCGTTGACCATGATTTCGGTGATTTCCGGGTCTTCCAGAAGGGTCTGGATCGGCCCCAACCCCAAAATCTCGGCGATGATCTGCTCGAAGAGGGCGGTGCGCTGCTGCCGCGTGAGCACGAGCGCTTCCTGCTTCAGGAAGTTGTCGAACATCTCGCGGATGATGTGTCGCACCTCATCCTGGTGGGACAGATCCATGCGCGGGTCAAGCTCGGCGATCAGCCGATTTTGGATCTGGGTTTTAATGTCGCTCAGCGTGTCGCGCACCGGCCCGACCGCCTGGCGGCGCACGCGCATCTCTTCCAGCTTGCGCAGCCCCTGGGTGCCCGAATCTCGTGGGGCGGGTTCCTGCCGTCCCTCAATGCGCCGTAGTAAACTCATGTCTCACCTCATTACCTACCGAAGAACCTTGCGAAAAAGGACGGCTTTTTCTGCTTGACGGGCGCTTCCGTGCCCTGGTTGCCCCTTTCCGGCTGAGGCTGAGCCGCCTCTACCCCGGAAATCGTGCGCGCAAGTTTGCCGTAGCCCAGCGCTAGCGCGCTTTTCGGCTGGCTGAGCACCACCGGAAGCCCCTGCTGGATCGCCCCGCTCGCCAGGCGATCATCGCGCGGCAGCTCGACAGCGATCCGATGTTTGACGCTGCTCTGGATCGCCTGCGCCGAGACGGTGCCCTGCGGCTCGTACTTGTTCAGCAGCAGTTTGATCTTGCTCTTCTCGTACCCCAGCCGATCCGCTACCTCGAAGAAAAGGCGCGTGTTGCGGATCGACGGGATGTCGGCGGTGGCGACGAGCACGATGGTGTTGGCGTTGTCCAGGATGGTGAGGATCGGCTCGCTGAAGGTCAGCCGCGTGTCAAAGACTATGTAGTCGAATTGTTCGCGCAGCGCCGTGATGACCCGCCGCACCTGCTCGCCGGTCACCAGCTCCGCCTCGGTGGGGGGGGAGCCGGGGATTACCTTGATGCCGCTGGCGTGGGCGATGAAGACATCCTGCACGTACTGCGGGTCCAAATCTTCCACGCTGATCAGGTCGATGATGGTGCGCTCCGCCGACAGGTTGAGCAGCACGTTCAGGTCGCCAAACTCGGTGTTGCCGTCCACCACCGCCACCTGCTTGTCCGGCTCCTGCTCGCGCAGCGAGATGGCAAGGTTGCTTACCACGCTACTGGTGCCCACCCCACCCTTGGCCCCGAACACGGCGATCACCTCGCCCTGCCGCTGCACCTTTTTTTCGACGCGCGCGGCGGGGGCGGCGGCCTGCGGCGCGGCAACCGCCACGCTCTGGGCGGCGGGGGCGGCTACGGGCGGGCGATGCGCGCTGCTCAGCTTGTGAACGCGGCGGATGCTGGTGACGATCTCCTCGGTGGTGGCGGGTTTGATCAAAAACTCGCGCGCCCCCGCGAGCATGGAGCGGCGCATGTAATCCGCCTCGCCCTGCACGCTCATCATGATGATCTGGATGCCCGGCAGATCGCGCGTCAGAATCTCGGCGGCGCTGATGCCATCGATGCCGGGCATGTTGATGTCCATGATCACCACATCGGGGCGGATGCGCTTGGCAAGCTCGATCCCCTCCTCGCCACTGCCCACAGAGCCAACCACCTCGATATCCGATTCGAGGCGAAGCAGTTTCTCCATATTGCGCCGTAAATCAGCAATGTCATCCACCAGGATGACACGGATGCGTTCTTGGCTCATAGTCCCTTTCAAAAAGCTAGGCAGCGGTTGAGGCCCATAGCATAGCAGGCTGTGCGATTGTCCTCAATACCCACGGCTCACCCTCACGGGCGAATGTTGTACTGCTCGATCAGGTAGAGGTCATCCACCGGATCGGTAGCAAAATCCGAGTCGTCGGTGATCGAGCGCAGCACGAACTCCCAGTTGGCCGACTCGCGGATGCGCTTGAGTTCAAGCGCCTGCTGCGGGTCCACGATCACCGTCACGATGCCGCCCACGGCGGCGGGGTCCTGCTGCTGGGCATCATCCTGGATCGTCCAGGGGCCCACGCGCAGGATCTGCACCTTTTGCAGCAAAAATTGCGTGACCGCCGTCCCTGTCTCCTCGCTCGTCGAGCCCTCGTCGGGCACGTTGACCGTGGCGATGATGTCCACCTGGTCGCCCGCACGGAGCGCGCCCGCCACGCTGGAAATCTGGTCGATGGGGAGTGCCATCGCCACCTGCCCGTCGGGCACGATGTAGCTCAGGTCGCTGCCCAGGCCAAGGCGCTGCTCTTCCAACGATTTGTCCACCAGCTGGGTAGCGACGATAACTTGACCGGGGTAGATGCGCGTATTGGACAGCTTGCCCGCCACAAACTCCACGCCGGAGATCGGCAGGCCCGGCTCGGTGGCACCCTCCACGATCTCGGCGGGCATCTCGCCCAGCACCGCGTTGTCCGGCAGCGGCTCAGGGTACTCGCGCGGCTGAATCGCATCCAAGGGGATTTCTTGGTAGGGCTCGATGTTCTGCACGGCCACGATCACGGTACGGCTTTCGATGATGGGCGCGGTGCCATCGCTGCCCGGCGCGGGGGTAGTTTCGCGCAGGATGATAAACGTCGCTGCTGCCGCGATGATGCCAAGCACCACCCCGAAAATCATCAAGATTCGTCCACCAGCACGCATAAAAGAATTCTCCTTGGGATAAAGGCTCTTGTGATTTTAGGTGCTTCCCCCCTCCATACAAAGGGGAAGATAGTCCTAACCGCGCCCTCAGCGGATCAAACGCGGACGGAAAAAGGGCAACTCCCACACGGTGGTATCCTGGGAGTAGGAGGGGTGGCGGCGCAGGCGCATCCAGGAGCTGTCGCAGGTGTTGCTACCGGAGCCGAAGAATTGGCGAAATTGGGAGGTGTCCTCGGCGGGAATCTGGATGCGCTCGGGGTCGGCGTAGCCCGCATTGACCCACCCGTTGTCCGGCCCCACCCAGCCCTGCCCGATGTCCGCCCAGCAGCTATCTGAGCTGAGATTGTTGCAGCCACAAAGCTGCATCTGGTACTGCATGCCACGGGCACAGCCGCCGTTGCAATCCTGGTCAAAGTGGCGCACCCCCAGGGTTTGCCCCGCCGCGTTGCTGCTCACCTGGGTGAAGATCAGCGGGAAGCTCACGCCGGTAATCAGGTTGAGCGGTAACGCGCGCTTGGCAAAGATCGTCGCGCCGCCGGTCTGCCAGGTGGCGGTGGTGAAGCCATCTTGCAGGTCCAGGTAGTAGCGGTTGACGTAGCAGTAGGTCGAAGCAGGGTTGGAGCAGCTCAGGGTCTGCGGGGGGCCCACACGCAGATCATAATTGTTCTCGCTGGAACCGTCCAGCCCCTGCACATACAGGTAAAAGTACCATCCCCCGTTGGCTTCCTGCTGGAAGCTATTAAGGTTCACGTCGAAGCCGGACGGGCGGTACCATCTCAGATCGGTCGCCACGCTTTGATCGGATTTGATCGTGTAACGCGCCAGCCAGCTCGGCTGATCGGAGAGCACCGCCGGATCGTCGAAGGCAGTGGTGCTGAGTGGGTCGAAGTGCCAAAGGGTGTATTGGGTGTTGGTCGAGTAGGCATGGTTGTAGGAGCGGGTGCGCGTGTGGGTGCGCCGGTACTCGTCCACGCGCCAAAAGGCGGGCCGCCGCGAGCCATCCGCCATCTGGAAGGCGTCCAGTTTCACGCCCGTGTCGGCATAATCATCGACCTGGGTGTCCCCGTCATCGCTGGTGCAGATGCCCGAACTGGGGTGGAGCGCGCTGCAGCTGGCGTACATGTCCGCCGCCACCATGCGATCCGACGGGGGGGGCACCTGGAAGGCAGGTGGGTTACCAGGACGATTGTAGGTGTCGGCATCGAATATCTCAAGGGTCAAACGCGTGCTGCCTGTCACACTGGGGTAATTGGCGGGCACATCGATACGGAACAGATAGCCGTAGGGCTGCTGGCCGTATTCGGAGTTGGCGCTGAGCCCGTCAATGGTATTTGGCGAGTAGGCATCCCCGGTCCCGCGATGGCTGTCCCGCCCCCACACCATCAGGTTCAACTCGCTCACCACTCCGGGGATGCCGTAGGGCTTCGCCTGAATCTCGGCATAGCTGCTGCTGTCAGCGGTGGCCTCGGCGGAAATGTTCACGGTGCGAAAAGCGGGCAGCAGGCGGATGAAAAAGGTGTCCACCCGTTCCACCACGCGGACGTACGCCTGTCTGGCGGTGGGGGTCTGCATGTCAAACAGGCGGCTGGGGGCGAGCGTGGTACCGGGCACCCAGCTGCTATCCAGATTGGTGCTGGTCACCTGAACCCCATTGGCCATCAGAATCTGCTCGGCGCGCATCCCCGGCCCCACCCCAGCGCCATTGTTGACGAGCTGCTGGGCCGCGGACAGGGCGGAGGCATCGACGGCGCTTTGCAGCTTGGCCCGCCTTGCCATCAAAAAAGCAGCATCCACCCCCAGCCCCGCAAAAAGTAATAGCGCCGTCATCATCATCGCGACAAGCAAAAGGGCCTGCCCCTGCGCCCCGGCAAGCTGCCCCGCGCGCGGCGCTTTCTGGCTGCCGCGCGCCCCTGGAAGATGTGTAAGTTGTTTCATGACTCAGCTTCTACTCTGTGTCCGCATAGGGTGGAAAGAAGAAAAGTTGGCGCTCTGCCGGTCAAGGTTGCCAGGGCGCGCCGCAAGCCCCGCGCTGTCCGCGCTCAATACTGCTGGATCAGCGCGTAGCTGGTCATCGGAATGTTCACGTTGCCGATGATCAGGCGCAAAAAGGAGGGTTGATACACATAATCCACCTCCAGCACCACAAACGGGATATTTCGGCTCGACGAGTTGCTCGCCCCCCCTAGCCCCGTCTCGATGGTGCCCCGCTGGACGCGCGGGCCAGCGGGGTCCGCCCCGTAGCGGTGATCCACCGTCCAGTTCGAGGCGGGGATCAGGCCGCTGCTGTTGGTGCTGCCCTTGATGATGTACACGTTTACCTGACTCTGATCGAGGCCGGTCAGCTTGTTGAGCACCAGGGTTGCCACATCGTCCGGGCGGCCCGCGTCCAGCGCGAAGCGCGCCCCATCGCGCGCGGCAGTCTGCACGCGGAGCCACGCGTTGATGGCAAGCCCTCCCTCGATGATGACGCTTACTAGCACCAGCAGGATCGGAAAGATGAGCGCGAACTCGGTGAGCCCCTGCCCGCGCTGGGCGCGGCGGCGCGCGGGCGCGGCGGGGCTCAGGGGAGCGCCCTCCCCCCGTGGCAGGTGGCTGGAAAGGGCGCTAGCTACAATCACCAAGGTCTCCTGTTCCCGCAAGCTTGACACTGTAGCCGGTCAGATAGCCCGGCTTGCTGATCGTCACGGAAACGGTCACGCCGCTGGGGTTGCTGTTGAAATTCCCCTGGTTGCAGCCGATGTACCGATTGGTCTGGGTGTTGGGCAAGGTGCCGGACCAGCTCTGGCTGGCATTGTTGGCGGTGACAACCACTGTCGCACCCGAAATCGAGACCCCGCTGTTGTCCTTCACATCCACGCGCGCGTCCAGCCCAAAATTGCCGCTGGTTGCCACCCTTATATCGAAGCGGTCGGCCACCAGCCGCGCGACGCGCGGACAGGCCCCGATATCTCCCATGCTCGCCGAAACGGTATCGGAGCCCGACACGTAGCCGCTCTTGCTCGCGGTAACGCTGACCGTGATGTTGCCCACTGCCCCGTAGAACTCGCCTTGATTGCACGCGCGGTACAGGTTGCTTGACACGTTGTCGAGCGTACCGATCCAGCTTTGCCAGCCATTGCTCACCGCCACCTCGACGGTCGCGCCGGAAATGTTCTGCCCCTGGTTGTCCCTGATCTTGACCTCGAAGTCCATCACCTGCTGGCCCTCGGCCTCCATCCTGGCGTTGACGCTGTCGATCAGCAGGCGCGGGATGGTGGGGCAGGTAAGATCGCCACTTCCCGCGACGGCGCTCCCGCTTCCTGTGGCGTAGCCGCTCTTGCTCGCCGTCACGATGATGGTGATAGTGCCCCCGTAAAACTCGCCCTGGTTGCACGCGCGGTAGATGTTGCCCGACACGTTGTCAAGTGTCCCATTCCAGATATCGCTTCCATTGCTCGCCACCACATCCACGGTCGCGCCGGAAACCGTCTGGCCCTGGTTGTCCTTGATCTTGACCTCCACGTCCAGCACCTGCGCCCCCTCCGCTTCGATCTTGGCATCGATGCGGTCCACCACCAGGCGGGGCACGGTGGGGCAGCCACTGATGTTGCCGGAGCCCGCCGTGGCGGTGCGCGTGGCGGGCCAGTAGCCCGCCTTGCTGGCGGTCACGGTGACGCTGATCGCGTTGGAGTTACCGGAGAAAAAGCCCTGGTTGCAAACGCGGTAGAGGCCGCCGCTCAGGTCAGCGAGGGTGCCGGACCAACTGTCGCTGCCGTTGCTGGCCGAAACGAGCACGGTGACCCCCGATACCATGCTCCCCCGATTGTCCTTCATCTCAACATAGACATCCAGCACCTGATCGCCCTGCGCCTCCATCTTGGCGTCGAGTTTGTCCACCACCAGCGTCAGCGACGGGGTAGGGCTGGGGCTCGGGGTGGCGGTGCGCGTCACCGTGCGGGTGGGCGATGCGACGGAGGTAGCGGTGCGCGTCGCGGTGCGCGTCGTGGTGGGTGTGGGCGCAGCGGCGGTGCTGGTCGCGGCGATGGCGGTGTTGGTAGCGGCGGCAGCGGTGCCAGTCGCAGCGATGGCGGTGTTGGTAGCCGCCACACTCGTGGACGTCGCGGCGGCGGCGGTCCCGGTTGCTAGGCGCGTTATCGTCGCGGCAATCGCGGTATTGGTAGCGGCGGCAGCGGTGGCGGTCGCAGCAATCGCGGTGTTGGTGATCGCCATCGCCGTGCTGGTCGCCGCTACAGCGGTGTTGGTCGCCGCCAGGGCGGTGGCGGTTGCGGGGATAGCGGTGTTCGTCCGGGTCGGCGTCAACGTCGCGGTGCCGGTGCGGGTGGCGGTCGGCGTCGCCGTGCTGGGCGGGGTCACCGTTGCCGTACTGGAAGGGGTAGGGGAGGGGGTCAGGTTCGTGTTGCAGGTGACCCACACCTCCGTCATGTGGTTATCGCCACTATTGTACGAGTATCCGGGGTAAATCAGGCTCGTTACCGTGAAGCGGATGCTTTGCTGGGCATTCGGGACGATATCGCCGGTCTCGATATCGCAGCTACCGCCGTTGTTCGTCGTACAAACCCCCGTCCCCGTAAACCCATCGCTCCACACCCCGCTCACGACGACATTGCCCAGATTCGCATGGCTGCCATCATGCGTCCTGGCCTTGACCTTCGCATTCCAGAACGACCCACCCCGCTGGGTGCAGGAGCCATCCAGCGTGTTCACATGGGTGCTGCCCAGAGGGGTCGGGGTGACAGTCGGGGTGGGCGACTGGGTGGCGACCGCCGTGGGGGTCGGGGAACTGCGGGGGGTCCAAGTGGGGAGCGGGGGGGGCAGCGGCGGCAGGTTGGCGTGCTCGAAGTTCTGCACCGCCCCCCACTGCTCGTTGATGGCCCGCTCGAAGCCGCTCACTATCACGCGCGGGAAGATGGCGCGAATCGGGGGGGTCAGCATCTCGATGGTATAGTAAACGTAAACTTCCACATTCTGGCCGGGCAGACCGCCATCGGACGGGTTGATCTCCACCTGATAGAAACCGTACTCATCCGAGTTGCCTGTGTTCGTCAAAGGCAACCCTGCCAGCCCCGCGATCGCTACCGTGCGAATGGAGTCAGTCCGCACGAGGTAATCCCCCGCTGGGGTCTGCTCCTGGTAGCCGGTGATGGCAAAGCGGATCGCCTGGCGCGCCGCGTTGTTGACCGTCACCTGCGCCTGGATCACGCGCGCCATGTCAATGATGCCGAAAATAACCAGGGTAAGCACCGGCAGGATCAACGCAAACTCTACCAAGCTCTGCCCACGCGCAGCGAAGCGCGCGCGGTGGGAGCGGGCGGAGGAAAAAAGCATAGTGGTCGGCCACTTGTTGTTCATCGACGTTCCCGATAGAAAAGGAGAGAGCTATTTCTCAACTGACCATATGTTACATGCCAGCAATGAAGGCTCTCTTACACCTCTCACTCATCACCCTAACGAAACTGTCACAAAGCAGTGGGCCAATTTACCTACCTACAGGGTGAGAGGAGTCCGCGCGGGCGGGCTCGACTTGGCAGGTCCCCCTTCGAGTCGCCGCTTACAGCGGGGCGGTGTGCGCACTCATTCTCCCTAGGACTTACGCACTTGGGAAGACGACCGACGACCGACGACCGACGACCGACAGTCACAGCTTTTCCAACTTCTCTGTCCTCGGTCTTCGGTCTCCGGTCAACTGCGTAAGTCCTACTCCCAATGGGGTAATAAGCCGTGCGTAACGGGACTAATTGACCTGCCCAATAGGACCGCAATGACATTGACTCGCCGCCTGTCTTCCATACCATGAAAGTATGCACATTACTGTTGAAATTGGGAACAGGCATTTTTGGGGAAAAACCTGATGAAACGTCGTAGTCAGCACAACCCACTCGGCCAGCACGGGCAAGGACTGATGGAGTTTGCCCTCATCCTGCCCCTGCTGCTGCTCCTGCTGCTGGGCATCTTCGATTTCGCGCGGATCATTTTTATGTATGCCCAGCTGTCCAACGGGGTGCGCGAGGGCGCGCGCTATGGGTCGGTCACCGGCCTGGACGAGGCCGACCCGCAATATCTGGATTGTGACGGGATCCGCGCGGCGGCGGTGCGCGCCTACGGGCTGCCGATCACGCCGGACCAGATTGCGATTGAGTATGACAATGGAAATGTACTCTATCTTTTCAACTGCGACAGTCACCCCTCGCTGAGCGCTATCCAGATGGGCGACCGCGTGCGGGTCACCGTTCGCGCCCAATTCAGGTTCATCACCCCTGTGTTGAGCAGCATGCCCCCCCTGTCGGTCACGCTTACCTCGGCGCGCACGGTGTTGCGTGGCGGCACGGTGGTGCCCCCTGGGTCAGGCTAGCGAGCGAAGAAGGAGAAACCCCCGATGCAGCCAAATGGGAGCACCCGCGCGCGCGCCCCGCACAACTCACTCCGCGAGACGGGGCAGGCCCTGGTGGAGATGGCCTTCACGGTCATCATCCTCGTGTTGATTTTAAGTGCCGTGGTGGACATCGGTCGCGCCTTTTTTACCTATCTTGCCCTCCACAACGCAGCGGCGGAAGGGGCCTACTACGCCTCCGCCTTCCCGCTGCGCACCGACAGCAACGCGTACCCCGACCCGGACAACATTGTGTACCGCACGCGCAATGAGGTGCCGGGGCAGCTTCAACAACTGATCCGCTGGAACGCCGCCACCATCACGGTGAGCTACTCGTCCAGCCAAACCCCACCGGCAGTGGGCAGTGCCGTGACCGTGACCGTTGTTTCCCCCTTTCAACTGATCGGTCCCTTACCTGGTTTGCTCGGCTGGAATACCACAGTGATCTCGCTGCGGGCCACTGCTACCCAAACCATCCTGACGAATCAGGACAGTTAACTACCTTAATACTCGGCAAAGAAAGAGCACTTATGGACAGCTATCGAAGTGGGGGACAAACGGAGCGGGGCCAGGCATTGGTCCTGATCGCGCTTTCCTTGGTGGGGCTGGTCGCCCTGATGTCGTTGGCGATTGATGGGGGCCAGATCTACACCCAGCGCCGCGCCTCGCAAAACGCGGCGGACGGCGCGGTGCTGGCAGGCGGCTATCGGCTGCGCATTCAAAGCCAGGTCACGGGCAACATCATCGCCGGGCAATCGGAGTTGCTGCAAGTGATACACCAGGCAGCCGAGGCGCACGGGGTGCCCGACACCGATGGGCAGCCGGGCAACTCGGTAAACGGCAATGTCACCGCCTATTACACCGACAGCCACGGCCAGCGGGTCGACACGTGCCATGTGGGCAGCTGTAGCTCGCTTTCCCGCAACCCGTGGGGGTTGGACATCACGGTCCGCAAGCCCTATAACACCTACCTTGCGGGGGTGATTGGCTGGAATCGCGCCCAGGTCGGGGCGCGTGCCATCGCGGTCGTGCACGCGGGTGCCATCGGGCAGGGCAACAAGTACTGGGCCATCTTTGGCGAGGATCGCCTGTCCTGCGGCGGCGACGCGGTCGATGTTTCCGGCTCGACCACCGACATCGTCGGCAACGCGCACTCCAACGTGGACTTCAAGCTCACGGGTGCGCGCGCGGCGACCGACGGTCAGATCACCTACGTGCGAAACTGCCAGCATTGCCGCTCGAACCCCAGCCCCGCGATGGTGCCGGACCGGATCAACATCGAATACCCAAACTTTGAGGCGTACCGCTCGCTCGCCATCAACAACGCGCCCCCCACGCAGACCTTCAACCGCAACGTGCAGTTGTGCGTCACCTGCCTGGACGGGCTGATTCTGGGCACCCCCCTCACGCCGATCACCTACATCAACGGCGATCTGAGCGTCACGGGCAACGATGTCATCATGACGGGGCTCATCTTCGTTACCGGCGACGTGCGCTTTTCGGGCTTGCGCACCAGCGGCAGCTTCACCATCGTCACAGATCGCTCGATCGATATGGTAGGCTCCTCCAAAGATTTCCAGGGTCGCCCCTTTGAGGACATCACCGGCACCTACCCGATGCTGGCACGCGGGGTAAACGTGGCGCTCTTTTACACCAACGGCAGCGGCTCCAATGCCTGCAACACCCCTATCATCAAAATTTCCGGCTCCACCAACATCGTAACGGGCTCCATCATGGCCCCGAACGGGAAGATTGATTTTTCCGGCTCGCAGAACCGTGTCAACGGGTCGGTGCTCGGGAACAGCGTCAACATATCGGGCTCGAACAACCGTGTCGAGTACAACGGTGCCTACTTCCCGCCCCAGCCCGACCGGATCGAGCTTCTGGAATAGCCCGGCCCCGTGCCATCCCGACCTGCCTGGGTGAGACGCTCTGTCTCACCCAGGCTTGCGAGTCCTTCATCCCCACAGAAAAGCAGGCACGATGGAACACGATGACGAGCGGTTGGGACAAATAGGTCCCTACCAGCTATTGGAAGTGGTAGGCCGTGAGCCGGATCGCACGCTCTACCTGGCGCAACGGGAAAACCCCGATTGGCGTTTTTGGCTGCTCGACTCCGCCACCCCCCTGGCGCTCCCTGGTTCCCTGCCGAAGCAGGAGCACTTCGAGGAGGGGGGGCACTATTACGCGAGCGTGCCCGTTGCGGGCAGCACCTTCGCCACCGTGGTTGACCTGCTCTCCCCGCTCGACTTCGACTTTGTAGCGCCCCGCTGGGTCACCATCGCGGAGCAGGTGGGCTACCTACACCAAAAAAAGAAGGTGTACCAGAGCGGGAGCACCTTCGGGCTGCACGATCTGATTTTTGGGGGCACCGGCAACCCGACGCTGACCGTCAATCGCCAGGAGGACAGCTCCCCTTACCTGTTCCCCGCCCCGGAAATGCAGGCGGGCCGGGCGACCCCCGCCGCCGATGTCTACTCGCTGGGGGCCTCCTTTCTGGCCGTCGTGCTCGATCAGATGCCCGACGAGGTGTTTGGCGGCGGCGAGCTTCCCGCCATCCTGAAGCGCAACCCGCTGTTGGCGGGGCTCCTGCGCCGCGCCACCTCCGCCGACCCCGCGCAGCGCCCGCAGTCGGCGGAAGCCTTCGCGCGCGTGATGAAAGAGGCGGTGCAACCGCACGCGGTGCGGCCCCTCGCGCTCGCCCTGCGGATGGTGGCGGCGGCGATGGTGGTCCTGCTGCTCCTCGCCCTGGGGTGGAGCCAGTGGCGCGCCCGCCACCCTGTGGAGGCAGCGGTGATCGCCACGGTGCTGCCCTCCCCCACCCCCCTGATTCCGACCGGCGACCTCACCTTCGAGCGGCTCGTGGTGGGGGCCGATGGGGCACAGGGACAGCTTCACGTGCTCAAGGGCACGCAGATGGTGCCCGACGATATCCCCGCCGAGATCGCGCTGAGCGTCAATGGCGAGGCGCGCGGCACCCTGACCCTGACCTCCTCCGGCAGCGCCTACCCGCTGCCGCTGGCGCTCTCGCCCGCTGGCAGCACGGTCCAGATCGCTGCTACCGTTGACGATGCCAGCCGCACCCGCACCTTCTACATCGAACAGCCCTCCGCCGAGCAACAGCCGGGCGACGCCATCGCGAGCCTGCGCCCCTCGACGATGCAGGTGGACCGCACCGCCTACCCCGACGTGGTAGCCTACTTTGACATGCGCGACGAGAGCGGGCAGAGCGGGCGCATCGCGGGGGCCACCAAGGCGGAACTCACGGCGGGCGGGCAGGGGATCGCCTCCTTCCAGATCGCGCCGGTGGATCAGGGCAGCGAGCCCACTACGGTAGCGCTCGTCGTGGACGTGAGCGGCAGCATGGAGGGCGAGTTTATCGACTGGGTGCGGCGCAGCAGCAGCACCTTCGTCGAGCAGCTTCCGCCCACCACCGCCCTCTGTTTGTACAGCTTCGCCACCCTCGTGACCGAGGTGCTGCCCTGCACCACCGACCGCGCCGCCGCGCTCACCGCGATCAACAACCTGGTCCCCGTCGATGACACGGCGCTCTACGACGCGCTCGTGCGGGTGTCCAGCGATTTGCGCAGCCAGTCGGGGCGGCGCACGATCATCCTGCTCAGTGATGGGGCCGACACCGCCAGCCAAAGTTCGCTCGACCAGGCCATCCAGCAGACCCGCGAAAGCAACGTGCCGCTGTACGCCATCGGCCTGCAGAGCGAACAGTTCGACGGGGCCATCGCGCGCCAGTTGGCCGAGGCGACGGGGGGTATCTACCTGGAAGCGGGCACCCCCGCCGACCTTCCAACTTTGTACGGGCAGATCCAGCAGACCCTCGCAAACCAATATCGTCTCAGCTTCCGCATGGACGGCGACGAGCAGCAGGAAGGCAATCTGCTCCTGCGTCTGATTGACGGAACACGGGTGATCGAGTTCAAAAAGAGCTTCTTCGCCCCCTGACCCCTGGATGGCTCTTTCGCCCTTCCGCCCTGCTCGTCCCATCCCGCAAAGGAGTTTTTGATGCGTCTGAATTTATCGTTGTGGGTCGCCCTGGCTGCCCTGCTGCTGCTCCTGCTTTCCCTACCGGGCGCGACCGACGCGCAGTCGGAGGGCACGTTGTATCTGGTCAGCGTGAGCACGTCCAGCGAGCAGGGCGATGCCGAGAGCCGCGCCTCCGCCTTGTCCGAGGACGGGCTAAGCGTGGCCTTTGAATCCGACGCGACCAACTTGGTGAGCGGGGATGGGAATGGCGAGCCGGACATCTTCGTGCGCGACTATGTAAACTTCACCACCGAGCGCGTCAGCGTGGCCCCAGGGGGCGGCGAGGCGGACGGCCCCAGCCGCAGCCCCTCGATTTCCAGCGCGGGGCGCTGGGTAGCCTTTGAGTCGGACGCGACGAACCTGCTTGGCGCGGGCGCGGACAGCAACGCGGCCACCGACGTGTTTGTCTACGACCGCGCGACGGAAACGATGGAGCGGGTCAGCGTGGCGTCCGATGGCAGCGAGGGCAACGGGAGGAGCTACAACCCCTATCTCTCGCCCAACGGTCGCTACGTGGTCTTTGCCTCCGACGCAAGCAACCTGATCGACGCGGGCGGCGATACCAATGGCAATCAGGACATCTTCCTGCACGACCGCGAGCTGCACAGCACCGAGCTGATCAGCTGGGTGGATGGCTCCGCCACGATGCAGGCCAACGAGGGCAGCTTTGCGCCACGCATCTCCGACGATGAGGCGGGGCGCTTTGTGGTGTTCGCCTCGGTGGCGGGCAACCTGGTGCCCGACGACAACGTGCCCTGCGGCGCGGTGAGTTGCACGGACATCTTCGTGCGCGACCGCCAGACCGCCGAGACGGAAATGGTCAGCCGCTCCAGCGAGGGCGCGCCGGGCGAGGACAGCAGCGAGGCACCGGACATCTCGGGCGACGGGCGCTTTGTGGTGTGGGAGTCGCGCGCGGCCAACCTCGTGGCCGACGACAGCAACTTTGCCTACGATGTCTTCCTGCGCGACCGCGACAGCGACACGACGACGCGCATCAGCGTCAACCCGACCACCGGCGAGGAGGGCAACGACTGGAGCCGCGAGCCGGAGCTTTCGACCAACGGCGAGTGGATCGCCTTCCCCTCCTGGGCGGACAACCTGATTGCGGGCGATGGCACCTTCGGCTTCCCCGATGTGTTCCGCTACAACCGCCTGACCAGCGCGATCGATCGCGTCAGCGTCTCCGACACGGGGCAGGAATCGGACGATGCCAGCCGCGACCCGAGCATCTCGGCGGCGGGGCAGTACGTCAGCTTCACCTCCAACTCCGAGCTGCTGATTCCGGCGGACGACAACGGGGTGGCGGACATCTTTATGCGTAACTATGTGGGCGGCTTTTTCACCCCCACCCCGACGAACACCCCCACCATCACGCTGACCCCCTCCGCCACCAGCGAGGCCAGCGCCACGCCCACCGCGAGTGCAACGGCGACCGCCAGCGCCACCGCCACGGCGAGCACCACCGCCACCGCCACGGCCACCGCCACGCAAGGCAGCGCCACACCGACCGCCACGCCGCCCGCGGGGGTCACCTTTACCGCCACCCCGCAGGTGACTGGCACCCCGCCCACACCCACCCCGCCGCCCTGGGCGTGGACCGCCACCCCCACCCGCACCGCCACCCCCACCGGCGAGCGGCCACCGTGGATCTACCTCCCGCTCATCGCGCGGCGGTGAGTAGAGATTGGAGATTGGAGATTGGAGATTGGTGACTGGTGACTAAGCACATGGCCTGATCGCTGAAAAACCGCAGAACGCACAAAGAAGCCCGCGTAGCCAAAAGCTACGCGGGCTTCTTTGTATATGTTCTGCGTTTCCCACATCCGCCGAGGGTTACGCCGCCAACGGCAGGCGGCTCCACCCCCGGCTACCCCTTGTCGCCACCCGCTACGCGGGTTCTACGGATACGGCTTCACCCTCTGCGTCTCTGCGTCTTTGCGTCTTTGCGTTATGTCGTTCATTCTGCGTTCTGCGTTCTGCGCGCCGTTACCCCCCAACAAGCGGGGCTGGGTAGCCTCGCGCAGGGGGATGCGGATGGTGACGCGCGTGCCATGCCCGACCGCGCTCTCAAAGTTGATCTCACCACCGAACATTTCCACGCGCTCGCGCAGTGCCGTCAGCCCCACGGTGCGCTGCTTGCGGTCCGACATCGCCTCGCTCACGTTGAAGCCACCCCCGTCATCCTCCACCACGACGCGGGCGTGGGTGCCCTGAAGGTCCAGCGTGACCTGGAGTTGCGTGGCGTGCGCGTGGCGCAGGCTGTTGTTGAGCAATTCCTGAATGGCACGGAACAGGGTAATTTCCAGCTCCGGCGCGATGCGCTGCTCCACCCCCGTAAACTGCGAGCGCATCGATACCCCATGCTGCTCCTCGAACGCTGCCAGATAGCGCTTCAGGGTGGGGGCCAGCCCCAAATCGTCCAGCATCATCGGGCGCAACTCAAAGATAAAATCGCGCACCTTTTGAAAGGTCTTGTTGGCGTGCCCCTTCAAATCGCCCAACTCCTGACGGGCAATGTCCGGGTTGCGGTCGAACAGTTTCTCGCAAATCTCCGCTTGCAGGATCAGGTTCGTCAGCGACTGGGCCGGGCCATCGTGCATCTGCCGCGCCAGCATCAGCCGCTCCGCCTCCTGCGCCTCGATGATGCGCATCATGGGCGGTCCCCCTACCGGGGGCTCGGCCTCCGCTTCCGTCTCGCCGTCCAGCAACAACTCTTCTTTGGAGGGCAAAAACTGAACGAGCGCCATGAAACTTTGCAGCGACTGCGCGTGCCGCTCCATCACCTGCTGCCGCCCCTGAAGCTGCTCCATCCGGCTGCGCATCATGAAAAGGCGCAGTTGGGCATCGCTCGCGGCCTGGTACAGCGAGCGGATGTCCGCGCGCGAGTGGCTTTCCAGCTGGTTCTCCATCGCGGCGATGCGGCTGCGCAGCTGGCTGTTGCGCTGCGCGAGCCGCTCCACCTCCGCCATGCTCTGCCGCACCAACTCGTCATTGTCCCGCAGTTCCTGCTGGATGCGCTCGTACTCGCTGCTGCTCTTGTCGATGAATTGTTGGAGCAGGTCCAGAAAATCGGTGTTTTTGTTCATCACGGCTCATATTTTGTATCTTGCAGGCGGATCCACCCGTGGCGCAGCGCGTAAACCGCCGCCTGGGTGCGGTCGTTCACATCCAGCTTGCGCAAAATCGCCGTCATGTGGTTTTTAACGGTCTGGCGGCTGATGCCCAGGCGGTAGGCCACCTCCTTGTTGGAGTAGCCCTTGGTGATGTACATCAGGATTTCCATCTCGCGCGGGGAAAGCGGGTTGAACATGTCCTCGTTCATGATCTCGCCGGAGGGCGACAGCTCCTCGAACTGCCGGAGGAGCCAGGAGGCCATGCGATTCTCGCTCATGATCTCGTCATGGATGATGTAGCTGCCCCGCGCCACCTCCCGAATCGAATTGAGAAGCAGGTCGGGGCTGACATCCTTGGCGTAGTAGGCGGACGCACCGGAGCGGATCGAGTGGAACATCTGCTCCTCGTCGTGGTAGGCGGTCAGGATGACGATCACTACCTTCGGAAACTCGTTCTTGATCTCGCGCGTCACCTGCAAGCCATTTTGGGTGGGCAGGTTGACATCCATCACGATCACATCGGGCGTGATTTCCCGTACTTTGGCCAGCACCTCGCCCCCGTCCCCCAACTCCGCGATCATTTGAAGATCAGGGGCGGCGTCAATAATGCGATGGAGGCCCTGACGAAATAACGGATGATCTTCTACGATCATAACTCGGATGGGGTCCACGTAACCACCTCAGTGCAATGTATTCGACTAATGAATGGGAGATGCCTCAGTATAACACGCGCGTTTCGAGAGCGTCAACCTACCAGCGGTCGGACTAGTCGCTTTCCAACCACACAAAGCCGTAGGGGCCGAGCTGTAGCGGCTCGCCCGCGCCGACAACGGTGCCGGCAAGGCTGTCCCGGAAGCTGTGCGCCATGCCGTACACGCGCAGCCGATTGTACTCCATCCTTTGCGGGTGCTCCGAGAAGTTGGCAACGACGAGCAGGCGCTGCCCCCCGTGGCGGCGCACAAAGCCGAACAGGTGCGGGTTGCCAGTCTCGATCACCTCCATCTCCGAGCCTGCCAGCGCGGGCAGCGCCTTGCGCCGCTCGACCAGCCCGCGTAGCTGCTCGAAGATGCGCCCCTCCATCGTCACCGGGTCCGCGCGGCGGGCCAACTGTTCCTGCTGGCTGCGCGGGCGATGGATCCAGCGGCTGTCATCGGCCTTCGCGGGGTCGGCGCTGTAGCTGTAATCGTTGAGCACCCCCAACTCGTCGCCCATGTAGAGCAGCGGCAGCCCGCCCACGCTCATGATGAGGCTGTGCAGCATGACGATGCGGCGCACCGCCAGGTCAATTTGCACGGGGTCGCCGGTTTGCAGCCCCTGCTCCAGCCCCGCCAGCGAGGCGAGGGTACCGGAGATGCGCTGGTCGCCGGTGGTGGGGTTGGCCTGGAAGGGCACCCCGTTGGCAAAGGAGCCGGGGAACTCGCCAGTGTAAAAGGCGTTCAGGAAGCGGCGGTGGCCGTACGGGTCAATGCCCAGGCTCCACGCATCCTGGTCGTCAAAGGTCCAGCCGATGTCGTCGTGGCAGCGCAGGTAATTCACCCACGCGCACCCCGGCGCGATCCGCCAGCGATGGCGCATGGAGTGGGTCAGCAGCTTCACATCGCGCGTGGCGAGCGCTTCCCAGATCAGCGACATGAGCAGCGGGTTGTAGGACAGTTGGCACTCGTCCAGGCTGATGTAGCGGATCACCTCGTCGGGGTGAACAATCGCCTCCGACTTGAAAAGCAGCGCCGGGCTCGCGATGCGCGCCAGGGCGTTGTACGCCTGGATGATTATGTGCGCTTCCGGCTGGTTCTCACAGCTGGTGCCCATGCGCTTCCAGATGAACGCTACAGCGTCCAGGCGCAAAATCTCGATCCCCTGGTTGGCAAGAAAGAGCATCTCTTCGGCCATCGCCACGAAGACCGCCGGGTTCGAGTAGTTCAAATCCCACTGAAAATTGTTGAAGGTCGTCCACACCCACTTGCGCACGTCCTCCCGCCAGGTAAAGCTGCCGCGCCGGATCGTCGGGAAGATTTCGCGCAGCGTGCGCTCGTACTGATCGGGGATGGTGCGGTCGTCGAACATGTAGTAGAAGTTCTGATAGGCCGGGTGGCCCGCCAGCGCCTGCTGTGCCCACTCGTGCTCGTCCGAGGTGTGGTTAAACACAAAATCCAGGGTAAGGCTGATCCCTGCCTCGCGCGCGATGGTCGCAAACTCTTGCAGCTGCTCCATCGTGCCGACCGACGGGTTGACGTCGCGGTAGCTGCTGACGGCGTAGCCGCCATCGCTGTTGCCCTCGGACACCTTGAACAGCGGCATCAGGTGCAGGTAGCTCAGCCCCAAGCTCTTGAAAGTAGGGGATGTGCTCGCGCAGTGTGTCGAGCGAGCCGCTGAACAGGTCCACGTAGAGCACCCCGCCCATCATTTCCTGCGACAGGTACCAGGCGGGCTCCGCCTCCCGCTGCGCGTCCAGCTGCTTTAGCGCCTCCGGGCGCGCGATCCAGCTGCGCGCGGCGGCGGCGAGTAGCTGCTCCAGATGGTAAAAAAAATCGTATTGCTGACCGTACAGTTGCACCAGCAGCCCGAACAGGCGGCCCCACTCGCGCTGCAAGCGCCCCTCAAACTGTGCCCACATCTCCGGGGAGGCGGCGACCTCGTCGCGGAAGGTGTCCCGCAGGCGGGGCAGGAGCCGCTCCAGCGAGAGGGCACCTTGCACCCGAACCCACTCCGTATCTGCCATGATCGTGCCTTTCTTTGACTATGGTAGGACTCACGCAGTTGACCGAAGACCGAAGATCGAGGACCGAAGACCGAGGACCGAGAAGCCGTGACTGTCCGTCGTTCGTCGGTCGTCGGTCGTCGTCGGTCGCCCGTGGTCGGTCGCCCGTCGTCGGTCGTCGGTCGTCCGTCGTCGGTCGTCCGTCGTCCGTCACGTAAGCCCTATGGTGCTTCCCTGCGGGGATGGGAGCCAGAGTCGTGCCGCCATCGCGGCCCAACGTGGCCCAATGTTTGTGCCCCGCTTGACTGTTAGCTTTGCAGCTAACGATAAAGGGAAGCGCAAAAAGAGGCAAACGTGCTGGCCCTTGTCTTGCTGCCCATTTCCCGCACTTGTCTTCCCTTTTTATCTTCGCGGAGTTGTCGTGGACGAGCAAAGCTTATGATGGAGTCGCTTACAACGCTTCCCTCGCTGTTACAGGAATATTTCACAACAAGCGGCTTTTGGGCAGGCCCCGCCGACTATGATTTCTGGTACGCCGCCACCCTTGAGGAGTGGTTCTGGCTCCACGTGCGGCGCAAGCAGGGGATCACCCTGGCGGTCAGCTTTTTTTCGGCGGAGGCTGACGGGGTAGTGGACCTGGACCTGTACAACCTGAGCCGCGCGCCGGTCTACGGGCTGCGCGCGACCATCGTCAACACCCCACTGATGACCCTGTCGCGCGCGGAGCCCGGCCTGCCCCTGGTCGCGCTCCGCCTGCGCAACGGGACGAGCCAACGCTTCACCTTGCCGCGCGCCGCGCAATCCCTGGCTGATCAGTGGCTGGCGGAGTCGCTGGGCCGTCTGCTCGGCTCGCTGACAGAAACATGGCAGCTTTCCCACACCACCTGGCTGGCGGAGCGGGCAGCGCTGCACGCGCTCTGGCCCGTGTGGGCGGGCCGCGCGCCGGACGAGTAGCTGACCACAAGGAACACAGAGAGCACAGAGGCAGAAAATTTCCTCTGTGCTCTCTGTGTTCTCTGTGGTAAATCCGTAGTGTTTGTCTCGGTCGCTGCACGACCTCGTTTTCCCGGATTCATGGTATGATGGTGGGATTGCCCAACGGAACGAGAGAACAAGACCATGAACAAGGGAATACTTTACGCGGCGAGTGCCTACATTATCTGGGGGCTGCTGCCACTTTTTTGGAAGTCGCTGCACGGGGTGCCCGCGCTGGAAATCCTTGCCCACCGCATGGCCTGGTCGCTGCTGATAGTGCTGCTGCTGGTCGCGTATCGCAGGCAGTGGGCCTGGCTGCGCGTCGCTTTCCAGGAGCCGCGCACCCTGCTGCGCTTCCTCGCCACGGCGCTCCTCCTCTCGGTCAACTGGTTCGTTTACATCTGGGCGGTCAACGCGGGCCACATCGTCGAGACGAGCCTGGGCTACTTTATCACCCCGCTGGTCAACGTGCTGCTGGGCACCCTTTTCCTGGGCGAGCGGTTGCGTTTCTGGCAGGGCGCGGCAATCGCCCTGGCCCTGAGCGGGGTGCTCTACCTGACGATCAGCTATGGCGCGCTCCCCTGGATCGCGCTCACCCTGGCGGGCTCCTTTGGCTTTTATGGCCTGCTGCGCAAAACCGCGCCGCTCAACTCGCTGGAGGGGCTAACGGTCGAAACCCTGCTGCTTTTTGTGCCCGCCTTCGGCTACCTGCTCTTTTTGGGGGCCAGCGGCAAGGGAGCCTTTGGGCATGCGGGGGCGAGCACCAGCTTCCTCCTCGCCTCGGCGGGGGCCGCCACCGCGCTGCCGCTGCTCCTCTTTGCGTCGGGCGCGCGGCGCATCACGCTGACCACCCTCGGCCTGTTGCAATACATTGCGCCAACTATGTCATTTATGATAGGGATCCTGATCTACCACGAGCCGTTGAGCCAGGCGCGCCTGATCGGCTTCGCTTTTATCTGGGTGGCGCTCCTGCTCTACACTGCTGAGGGGGTGCGGCACAGCCGCCAGACAGCCAAACACAACCGCACCCTTGCGGGCTTCCCTTCTTGACAGCCCCGAAACAATGCGGTATCTTTCCCCCAAATTGTTGATCCTGGTCTCACCGTTGTGGAGCAGTTGTATGAGCGCCCCCTTGCTGGCTATCTTCCTTACCCGCAGGGGGATAGCGCTGTCTGCTCACGGTGATTTTATGTAAAGCTTCTGGCAAAACAGAGGCAGCCGTGGGCACGGGGCGACCCCTCCCACGGCTTTTTTGTGCCTTTTCCCCCTTGCCCCTGACCGTCGCGGGGCTGCCGTCCCCACGACTGTGTGGTTGGAGCGCCTGATGCCTGTTTCTTTAAAACAATATGCGGCTTTGCTCCGTGATTACCTGCGCCCCCAACGCGGCAAGACGCTGCTCCTCGCCGTCCTGCTGCTGAGCAGCATCAGCTTGCAGCTGCTAACCCCGCAAATTTTGCGCCACTTTATCGACAGCGCGCTAGGGGGCAGCTCGCCCTCGGCGCTGCTGCGCACGGCGCTGCTCTTTTTGGGGGTCGGCCTGCTCAACCAGCTATTCGCCGTGCTCGCCATCTATGTCGGGACCGATGTGGGCTGGCGCGCGACGAACCTGATGCGCGCCGACCTGGCGCTGCACTGTTTGCGGCTGGACATGCCCTTCCACAACGAGCGCACCCCGGGCGAACTGATCGAGCGCATCGACGGCGACGTGACCGCGCTTTCCACCTTTTTCGCGCAGTTTGTGAGCCGCGTGCTGGGCAGCGGCCTGCTGCTCATCGGCGCGCTCGTCCTGCTGTACCGCGAGGACTGGCGCATGGGCCTAGCCCTGATGCTCTTCGCCTCCTTTGCCCTGTTCGTGCTGGGCCGCAGCCGCAACATCGCGGTGCCCGCCACCATCGAGGAGCGCGAGGCGACCGCCAAGCTGTTTGGCTTTTTGGAGGAGCGGCTGTCGGGGCTGGAAGACATTCGCGCCAACGGCGGGGGCGGCTACACCATGCAGCGCTTTCATGGGGTGCTCGCCCGTCTCTTCCAAAAGGGCCGCCGCGCGTGGCTCACCCGCTCGGTGATCTGGGTGGCAATCATCGGGCTGTTCACCACCGGCGACGTGCTCGCCTTCGGCATGGGGGTCTACCTGTTCCGCGCGGGGGCGATCACGCTCGGCACCGTTTACCTCTTTTTCCAGTACACCGAGCTGCTGCGCGACCCGCTGGAGCAGCTCACCCAACAGATGCAGGAGCTTCAAAAGGCGGGCGCGAGCGTGGGGCGCATCACCGAACTGCGCGGCTTCCAGCGCTCCATCCCCGATAAGGGCACGCAGCCGCTCCCCGACGGGCCGCTGTCGGTCGCCTTCGAGCGCGTCTCCTTCGGGTATGGGGAGCAGGACACGCTGCTCCACGATCTCTCCTTTTCGCTGCAAGCGGGCGAGGTGCTGGGGCTGCTGGGGCGCACCGGCAGCGGCAAGAGCACGATCACCCGCCTGCTTTTCCGCCTCTATGATCCCACCCTCGGCACGATTCGCCTGGGCGGCGTGGACTCGCAGCGCACCCCCATGCGGGAGCTGCGCCAGCGCGTCGGGATGGTGACGCAGGAAGTCCAGCTTTTCCACGCCACCCTGCGCCAAAACCTCACCTTTTTCGACGAGACGATCTCCGACGAGCGCATCCATGAGGTAATCGAGGAGTTGGGCTTGCAGGAGTGGTACCGCACCCTGCCCGACGGGCTGGACACCGCAGCTCGCGGCGGGCGGCGCGGGCCTGTCGGCGGGCGAGGCGCAGTTGCTGGCCTTCACGCGCGTCTTCTTGCAGGACCCCGGCCTCATTATCCTGGACGAGCCCTCGTCGCGCCTGGACCCCGCGACCGAGCGCCTGCTGGAGCGCGCCGTGGACCGGCTGCTCTACGAGCGCACCGCCATCATCATCGCGCACCGCCTGTCCACCGTGCAGCGCGCCGACAGCATCCTCATCATGGAAGCTGGTCGCATCGCCGAGCACGGCCCGCGCGCCGCCCTGGCGAGCAACCCCACCTCGCGCTTCAGCCACCTCCTCCAATCCGGCCTCGACGAGGCGGCGTGAGGAGATGGGTATTGGATATTGGATATTGGGTATTAGAGATTGGAGATTGGAGATGAAGGTGCGTTGGCGGCCTGCCTTCGTCCTTCGTCTTCCGTCCTTCGTCCGTTGTCGGTCGTCGTCGGTCGTCGCACCCAGGGGTGGGTTCCCGCCTTGCGGGTACGTCGGTCGTCGGTCGTCGGTCGTCGGTCGTCCCTATGGTGGAGTCCTTGCATGAGAACCTGGCGATTTATTGGGCGGCTGATCGGGTATCGGCCCTGGCTTTTTGCGGTCAACTGCGTGGGCTGGGGGCTGATGCACACCATCCCCCTGCTGGCGGGGCTGGTCACCAAGCAACTTTTCGACTCGCTGTCGGGCACGGCATCGGCGGGGTGGAACGAGTGGACGCTGGTGGCGCTGCTGGGCGGCGTGGGGGTGGGCCGCCTCGTCGCCTTTCTCGTCTCGTATTACGTTTGGACCACCCTCTGGTTCACGCTGGAATCGCTGCTGCGCCACAATATCTTCGAGTGGCTGGTGGAGGGCAACGGCACGCGCCGCCTGCCCGACTCGCCCGGCGAGGCGATTAGCCGCTTCCGCGACGATGTGGAGGAGGTGCTGCACTACATCGAGGGGTGGGTGGATTTTGGGGGCTTGGCGCTCTTCGCGCTGATCGCGCTGCTCATCATGGCGCGCATCAACTGGCTGATCACCGTGATCGTTTTGTTGCCGCTGCTCGCCATCGTCGCCATCGCCAACAAGCTGACCACGCGCATCCGCGGCTACCGCCGCGCCAACCGCGAGGCGACGGGCCGCGTGACCGACTTTATCGGCGAGACGTTCGGGGCGGTGCAGGCGGTCAAGGTGGCCTCGGCGGAGGAAAAAGTGGTCAACCACTTTCGCACCCTCAACGAGACGCGGCGCAAAGCGGCGCTCACCGACAGCCTGTTGAGCGAGTTGCTTCGCTCGATCAACGCGAACATGGTCAACGTGGGCACCGGCATCATCCTGCTGCTCGCGAGCAGTTCGATCCAGGATGGCAGCTTCACCGTGGGCGATTTTGCGCTTTTTGTGACCTACCTGCCGCGCATCACCAAGATCATGCAGTTTTTTGGCGACATGATTGCGAGCCACAAGCGCATGACCGTTTCCATCGACCGCATCCTGCTGATGATGGATGACGCGCCGGAGGAGCAGGTCACCCACCCCGCGCGCCTTTACCTGACGGGGGAAATTCCCCCGCCCGCCCCGCCCGCCCGCCTGCCCGAAAGCCAGCTGGAGCGGTTGGAGGTGCGCGACCTGAGCTACCATTTTCCCTCGTCGGGGCGCGGCATCGAGGGGATCAACCTGCACCTGGAGCGCGGCACCCTCACCGTCGTCACGGGGCGCATCGGCTCGGGGAAAACCACGCTGCTGCGGGTGCTGCTCGGCCTGCTGCCGCGTGACAGCGGCGAGATTCGCTGGAATGGCACGTTGGTGGACGAACCCGCCACCTTCCTGGTGCCGCCGCGCACCGCCTACACCCCACAGGTGCCGCGCCTGTTCAGCGACACCCTGCGCGACAACATCCTGATGGGCCTGCCCGCCACCCCCGCCAGCCTGGAGCGCGCGCTCCATCTGGCTGTCCTGGAGGGGGACATCGCTACCCTGGAAGCGGGGCTGGACACGCTCGTTGGGCCGCGCGGGGTGAGGCTGTCGGGCGGGCAGGTCCAGCGCAGCGCGGCGGCCCGCATGTTTGCGCGCGAGGCGGCGCTGCTCTTCTTCGACGACCTGTCGAGCGCGCTCGACGTGGACACCGAGCGCCAACTCTGGGCTAGGCTCTTCGGGTCGCAGGAGGGGGCTACCTGCCTCGTCGTCTCCCACCGCCGCGCCGCGCTGCGCCGCGCCGACCACATCATCGTGCTCAAGGATGGGCGCATCGAGGCCGAGGGCAGCCTCGCGCACCTCCTCGCCACCTCCGAGGAGATGCAGCACCTCTGGGCCGATGAGGAAGAGCAACCCGCGTAGGATTTTAGATTTTAGATTTCAGATTTCAGATTAACGGCGTATCTCTGCCGGTCAGAAACGTTTTAGGCAACACGATCTGTACGCTTTGCATGTCAACGACAATCTGTGCTCCGACAAGCAATGTTTCAATGTCGTTAATCTGGAACCTGCAATTTGCAATCTGCAATCCAAAAAGGAGATAGCATGCCTGACGACAGCGCCCTCCCCGAGGGCTATACCATGCGCCCCATGCGCGAAGCGGATATTCCCGCCGTGGTGGACATGATCAATCTCTGCTCCATCGCGATGGTGGGGCTACCGGAATTCACGGTGGAAGAGTACCGCAGCGACATCGAGATGCCGGGCGTCGAGTGGGAACGCGACACGAGAGTGATTATCTCCCCCGATGGGCAGATCGTCGGCTACCAGGACGTGCTCCCGCCGAAGGAGCCGCCAGTCCACCCCCTCAGTTGGGGCTACGTTCACCCCGAGCATGAGGGACGCGGCCTCGGCACGGCGCTGCTGGGCTGGGGCGAGCAGCGTGCCCGCGAGTTCATCACGCAGGTGCCGGACGAGCTGCGTGTGACTCTGCGGACCTCGGCCCTGCACGGTCATTCGCCCACTGAAGCTCTCTTCAAGGACTTTGGGCTCCAGCCGATTCGCTATGCCTATCGCATGGTGCGCGAGCTGGACGCGCCACCACCCGCCCCGACCTGGCCCGACGGCATCACGCTGCGCCCCTTCGAGCCGGAACGCGACGCGCTCGCCCTGTACCACGCAAAAGACGAGGCGTGGCGGGATCACTGGGGCTACCAGCAGGAAAGCTTCGAGCGATGGAAACATCGCTATCTTGCCGTAGAGGACTTTGACCCCTCTCTCTTTTTTGTGGCGGTGGAGGGGGACGAGATTGCAGGGCTAGCGCTCTGCAAACCCCATCGCGGCGAGGACCCCGAGATGGGCTGGCTCAACACGCTCGCGGTGCGCCGCCCCTGGCGGCGGCGCGGGCTGGGCGAGGCACTCCTGCTCCACACCTTCAACGTTTTCTACGAGCGCGGCAAAAAGCGTGTCGGGCTGGGCGTGGATGCGGGCAACCCGAGCGGCGCGGTCCAACTGTACGAGCGCGCGGGGATGATCGTCACCTATCGTGGTGACACCTACGAGAAGGAGCTGCGTCCAGGGCGGGAGGTGTGAGGGTGAGGGGGTGAGAGGGTGAGGGGGTGATGAAGGTGAGGGGGTGAGGTGGGTGAGGGGGCGATCCCGCCCGCCCGTGGTGGGAACTCGTGGAAACTAGGTGGCCTCCCGAAACGGGGGACGTCCTGCTCGTGTATGGGGATGGTGGCCTTGCTCTTCCTCAGAGATTTAACATCGCAATCACCCCCTCACCCCCTCACCCCCTCACCTTCATCACCTTCATCACCCCCTCACCTTCATCACCCCCTCACCCCCTCACCCCCTCACCCCCATCATATAAAAAAGGAGCGTACCGTTGTCCGCACAACCCATTGCCATACGGGTCAACAATCTGTCGAAGTCGTACCAGGTGCCGGAGCGCGAGGCGGGGCTGCGCGCCTCGTTGCAGAGCCTGGTCCGCCGCCGGACGCGCGAGGTGAAGGCGGTGGATGGCATTTCCTTCCAGGTCGAGCCGGGGGAGGTCGTCGGCTTTTTGGGGCCGAACGGCGCGGGGAAAACCACCACCCTCAAGATGCTTTCCGGGCTGCTCTACCCCACCAGCGGCGAGGCCACGGTGCTCGGCCACGTGCCCTCGCGCCGCGAGAAGGAGTACCTGCGCCAGATCACGCTCGTGATGGGGAACCGCAACCAGTTGGCCTGGGACATCCCCGCGCTCGACTCCTTCGAGCTGAACCGCGCGATCTACCACATCCCGCAAGCGGAGTTCGCGAAGACCCGCGACGATTTCATCGAGCTGCTGGAGCTGCAAGAGTTGGTACACAAGCCGGTGCGCAACCTGTCGCTTGGCGAGCGCATGAAGATGGAAATTGTGGGCGCGCTGCTCCACCGACCGCGCGTGCTCTTTCTGGACGAGCCGACGATTGGGCTGGACGTGACGATGCAGAAGCGCATCCGCCACTTTATAGCCGAGTACAACAAGCGCTACGGGGCGACCGTGCTGCTAACGAGCCATTACATGGCGGACGTGGAGGCGCTGTGCAAGCGCGTCATCGTCATCCACCACGGGCACATCCTCTTCGATGGGGCGCTGAGCCAGCTGGCCGACCGCTTCGGCGCGTTCAAGACGATCGGGGTCACGCTGGACAGCGTGGGGGTGGACCTGTCGCGCTACGGGGAAGTGATCGCGCGGGAGAACGCCAAGGTGACGCTGCGCGTGCCCCGCGCGGAAACATCGCGCATCACGGGGCGGCTGCTTGCCGAGCACGAGGTGCTCGACCTGACGATTGAGGAGCCACCCATCGAGGATGTGATCGAGCAGGTGTTTGCGGGCGCGCTTCAGGAGCAGGATGATGCGATACCTGCTTGATCTATACCTCGCCAGCATGAAAATCTCGATAGTCGAGCAGTTCCAGTACCGTGTCGCCAACTACTTCTACATGATCGGGATGATCGCGGAGCCGGTGATCTACCTGGTGGTCTGGTCCACCGTGGCGCAGGAGCAGGGCGGCTCGGTGGCGGGCTACACGGCGGGCGAATTTGCCGCCTACTACATCATTTGGACCCTCGTCCGTAACATGAATATCGTCTTCACCCCTTACGGGTGGGAGTGGCGCATCCAGCGCGGCGAGTTGTCCGCGCAGCTGCTGCGGCCAGTGCACCCGCTCCACTACGACCTCGCCTACTTTGCCGGGTGGAAGTTTGTGGTCATCGTGATGTGGCTGCCGATCGCGGCCCTGCTCGCCTTCATCTTCAAACCGACCCTTGCCCCCACGCCGCTGGAAGTGGCGGTTTTTGCCGTAGCGATCTGGGGCGCGTACGGGATTCGCTCAATGTTCCTCTGGGTGCTCGGCATGATCAGCTTTTGGACGACGCGAGTGAGCGCGCTCTACGAGCTATTTTTTGCGGCGGAGCTGCTCCTCTCCGGTCGCTTGGTGCCGATGGCACTGCTGCCCGAGTGGGCGCAGCGGCTGGCGAGCTTTCTCCCCTTTCAGTGGACCTTCGGCTACCCCATCGAGGCGCTCATCGGCGAGCTTTCGACGCGGGCGCTGCTTGGCGGGCTGCTCATGCAGGGGCTCTGGATCGTGATTGGCACCGTGCTGGTGCGCGTCGTCTGGCACTTTGGCATCCAACGCTACTCAGCGGTAGGGAACTGAGAGAGAACAGAGAACAGGGGTACCCGTCGGTCGTCGCGCCCAGAGGGCACCCGTCGGTCGTCGGTCGTCGGTCGTCCCGTCGTCATCCGTTCAAATGAGGCGGCGCAGGGTGTCTACCGCGCGGCGCATGTCGAGGAAGACGAGGCCCTCCTTGGCACGGTCGCCGCACATGACGGTCAGCACCGCCTCCTCGCCGACAGCCATCAGGATCACATAACCCTGGTTGCCCCGGATGTAGACACGCTCCAGCGTGCCGCGCCGCAGCTCCTCGGCGATGCGCTCGCCCAGGGAAAGCATGGCCGCCGACATGGCGGACACACGGTCCTCCTCGGTGCCGCTCGGCAGGTCCGACACGATGGGCAGCCCATCGATGGATACGATGGCGGAGGCTTGGATATCGGGGGAACTTCGGCGCAACTCGCGCAACTGCTCCAACATCATCTCGGTTCGGGATGTAGCCATGGGGCGCGTTCCTCTGCTAGCGGTGGTAGGGTCTCGGCTTGAGGTTATTTTTGCAAGGAATAAGGAATTGACAACCCCACCTCGGGGCTAATGGTCATGGGGAATGGGGAATGGGGAATGGGAACGGCTGGACAGTTCCATGCAACATGCCCTATTCACCAGTCTCTGTCGGAAGAGGCGCAGGCTCGTCGTCGATGCGCTGCCAGGCGCGCGCGAGGTGCTCGATCTCCGCGCGCGAGAAGACTTGCTCGCCATAGTGTGCGGCGACATACGCCTCGGTGAGCGCCAGAAAGTCCTCGCGCCGCTGTGGGTAGCGCCCGCTGAGCGGCTCAAGGTACTCATAGGGGGTGTCCTCGGTGGGGCGCGGCAGCCCGTGCTCGTCCCCGAAGAGCAGCAAGTTTTTGTACAGATCAGCGACGGTATCGCTGCCAAAAGAGGGTCGGCTGCCCCCGAAGCGCCCGCGCAGCGCGTCCGCCGCGCGCCGCAGCCAGTTGCCGCCCCACTCCGCCTCGACCCTCCCAAACTCCGGCCCCACCTCTTCCAACTCTTCGAGTCGGCTGCGGCGCTGCTGCTTCATCAGGCGGTACAGGTAAAAGGCGATCAGCGCGAGGATAAAAAAGAGGCCCAGATACAGGATCAGGGACACCCAAAACTCCCCCGAGGCGCTGGTTATCACCTCGGGCGCGGGGGCCGGGGTGGCGAGCGGCGGGGGGGTGCTGAGTTCCAGCGGCTCGCCGCGCTCCACGATGAACTTGATCATCGGCACCGTGAAGAAGGAGAGAATGCCGATAAAAATCGCAAAGATCACCCCCAGCGCGAGGCGTAGCGGCGCGGTGAGCGCGTACAGGAGGCCCATCCCGCGCAGCGAGAAGAGCAGGGTCGCAGCGCCCGCGACGCTCAGCGTCCCCGCCACCGCCGCGAGCAGGGTGCCCAGCCAGCGCGGCGTGAAGGGCACGCTCAGCAGCCCCGCCTCGCTGCGAAGGGTCACGCTGTGGGCACGCGCGAGGGCGAAGGCCAGCAGCGCGCACGCAAAAAACGGAAACACGCCCCACGCGGGGGGGCGCACCCCACGGCTGGCCGCCTCCACCAGCAACAGGGTGATGGCGAGCAGGCTCCAGCGGAAACGCGAGATAGCTACCCCCAGGCTCGCGTCGCCCTGGGCGACGAGCACCGCGCGGTACCAGAGCAGCAGCGACACGAGCATGACGACGGTAAGCGGTACCTGCTCTTCAAACAGGTAGAGCAGCCCGGTCAGCGCCTCGCCCCACGCGCGCGGCCCCGCGAAGAAGGTGACCGGCGCGGTGGTTGCCATGAGTAGCGAGGTGATGCTCAGCGCCCCCACCAGGGACAGCGCGTAGCCCCGCGCCTCGCCCCACAGGCTGCGCCCCATCAAAAAGCGATTCCACGCGAGCATCGCCGCGCCCGCTAAGAAGAGCGGCAGCCAGCCGGTCCCGCCGCCCGCCGCGCCACGCCCCAGCGAGAAAGATAGCAGCGAGATCACCCCCACCTCGAAGCCGAGCAGGGCGAGCAGCAGCGCCTCGTAGCGCAGGCGACGCCCGCTCACCGCGCCGCTCCCCGTGCCGCTGGCGGCTTCCACGGGGCATCAGGATCGTACCCCTCGGGGCGCATCCAGGATTCTACGGCTTCCGCTTCGGCCTCCGCCTCCGGCGAGCGGGGCGCGGCTTCCAGCAGGCGGTGCGGCAGCCGATGCACCACGATCCCCTGAAAGCCCAGGCGCGTCGCGTCCTCCTCCGTGAAGCTTTTGTCGAGCGAGACGAGCGCCACCTTGCGCCCGGCGCGGTACAGCCGCACCATCTGCTCCTGAAGCGCCTCCGTCACGACCGCCGTGACGATGACGAGGGTCGCGCCCCACTCCGCCTTGGGGCTCTCGGCGCGCAGCAGCCGCTCCAGCGGGCCGGTCGCAAAGCTGGTGATGGCGGCGAGCGCCTCCAGGATGTAGCGCATCTGGTGGGGGGTGCGGCTCGGCAGCACTTTGACCGGCTGGTCGCTCTGCGGCACGCTGGCGTTCGCCACAAGCCCGACCGCGTAGCGATCATTGAAGGCATGCTGGCAGATGCTCGCCGCCACCGAGATGGCCCACTCCAGCAGCTCGCGGTTCACCCCCTGCCAATGCTTCGCGAAGGTCGCCACGTTCAAAAAGATCATCCACTGCGGCTCCTGCGCGGGCTCCCACACGCGCACCTGGAGCGACTGCGCGCGCGCACTGGCCTTCCAGTGGACGCGCCGCATGGGGTCGTCGGGGTGGTAATCGCGCACGCCGATGACACGTGTCGGGTCCTCGAAGACCGGCAGGTTGACCCGCCGCCCGCCGAAGGGATCCTTGGCGGGCAAGCCGAGCCGCTCCAGCGTCTGCACCTGCGGGTACACGATCAGGCGCGTGAGCCCCTCGACGCTCTGCTCGCTGTCAAACAGGCCGAAGATGTCACCGGATTGCAGGCGCGCGGGGCCTAGAAAATAAAAGCCGCGCTGCTGGCAGGGAATGTGGTAGCGCCAGCGGGCCCGCTCGAACCAGAGGAGCGCGGTCACGTGGCTGAGCACCCCCACCTCCGGCTCGCTCGAAGAGAGCAGGGCGCGCTCGACCGGGGCCAGCCGTTTGGGGAAGCGGTCATCCGCCCGCAGCCAGAGCAGGGGGAGCCACTTGTTGTTTGCCACCTCCAGCGTGACCCCGATGGTCTCGCCCACAAAGGCGCGCGTCTCGTCGAGGGTGCGGGTGTAGCTGACGCGGCGCAGCGCCCAGCGGTTCCACCCCTGCGCCAGCGGCACCACCGTCACGACGAGCGCCGCGAGGAAGAGCAGCGCCTCCTGCCGCGTCAGCGCGCCCAGCAGCGCCAGCCCCAGCGCGATGACTACCCAGCTATCTTTAAACATCAGTTAGGGAACCCAAGGACGAAGGACGAAAGACAGAAGCGGCAAAGCGAGGCTTGCCATTGCCCGTCGTTGCTCGCCATTCGCCACAAAAAGCGCTCATTCACTTTTACCTTTCCCCCTTCGGGGACGATGTGCCTTTTGCCTTTTGATTTTCCGTTCCTCACACCGACTCGACGGGGGCAGGGACGCTGTCCACCACCTCCTCGATCACGGTTTGCGGGGTGCGCCCACGCAGGCGGGTCTGGGGCGAAATCAGCACGCGGTGGGTGAGGACGAAGGGCGCAAGGTATTTCACGTCGTCGGGGATGACAAAGTCACGGCCCCGCAACGCGGCGAGCGCCTGCGCCGCCCCGTAGAGGGCCAGCGTGGCGCGGGGGCTCGCGCCAACCTCCAGCGACTCGTGCGCGCGGGTGGCGCGGGCGATGGCGACGACATACTTGCGCACGCTCTCTTCCACCTTGATGGCGCGCACCACATCGCGTAGCGGTAACATCTCGCTGATGGGCAACACGGCGGTGAGAGTCGCAAGGGGGTCGGTGCGCTCGAAGCGGAGCAGCAATTGTTCCTCTTCTTCCGCCGAGGGGTAACCAATGGAAAGGCGCATCAGGAAACGGTCAAGCTGCGCTTCGGGCAGCGGGAAGGTTCCTTCCAACTCCACCGGGTTCTGCGTCGCCAGCACGAGGAAGGGGCGCGGCAACGGCTTCGTTTCCCCCTCGACTGTGACCTGGCGCTCCTGCATCGCTTCCAGCAGCGCGGCCTGCGTGCGCGGCGTGGCGCGGTTGATCTCGTCGGCCAGCACGATATTGGCCTGGATCGGCCCCGGGCGAAAGCGAAATTCCTGGTCGCGCTGGTTGTACACGTACAAGCCGGTCACGTCGGAGGGGAGCAGGTCGGGCGTGAACTGGATGCGCCGAAAAGAGCCCCCCAAACTGGCCGCGAGGGTGCGGGCCAGGGTAGTCTTGCCGGTACCGGGCACATCTTCCAACAAGATGTGCCCCTCGGTCAGCAGCGCCACCAGCAGAAGCTCCACCACCTCCGATTTCCCGACGATCACGCGCCCAACATTCTCCTCAAGGCGGCGCGCGGTGGCGCGCAACTCGGTCACAGTACTCAAAACGAGATCCTTTCAATCGAGATGAGGGATGGCGAACGGTGAACGCAAAACGCAGGATTACATCCTGCTCGCCTGATAAATTCCCGGTTTTGCCCGTCATAGATTCGGCAGCGCCCTTTCAGGCTCTTCTCATCGAGTGTAGCACAGGCATGGGGGGGCGAGAAGTCAATCAGCGACCTGTGCCCGCCTCCACTTGCCCCCCTTCCCCGAATCACGTAGCATAGCCCCCACTCACCCACTCACCCACTCACCCAACTCACCCACTCACCCACTCACCATGCCCTCTCTCCCCACCATCACGCTGCCTCACTTCCTCAAGCCCGCGCTGGCGCAGGGGCATCCCTGGGTGTATCGCGACCATGTGCCGCGTGATTTCGCTGCGCCCTCCGGCACATGGGTGCAGATCACAGCGGGCGGGTGGAGCGGCTATGCGCTCTGGGACGCCACGTCGCCCATCGCGCTGCGCGTCTTCTCGCAGCGGCGCGCACCCGACGCGGGCTGGGTGGCGGCGCGCGTGCAGGAAGCGTGGGCGCTACGCGCGCCGATTCGTGAGGGGCAGGCCACCAGCGCCTTTCGTGTGCTCTTTGGCGAGGGGGACAACCTGCCGGGGGTGACGGTGGACCTGTATGGGGGCTATGCCGTGCTCGCCACCTACGCGGACAGCGTGGAGGCCATCGTGCCGTGGGTGGTCAGCGCGCTGCGCGAGGTGGCACCGCTGCAAGGGATCGTGCGGCGGGTGCGCGGCGCGCGCGACGAGGAGACGGGGAAGATCGAGCTTTTGTGGGGCCGCTTGCCGCCGCGCGACCTGATCGTCACGGAGCACGGGCTGCGCTTCCGCGCCGACCTGTACGAGGGGCAAAAGACGGGGCTCTTCCTCGACCACCGCGAGAATCGGCGCTTTGTGGAAAGCATGGCGGCGGGCAAGCGGGTGCTCAACCTGTTTTCCTACTCTGGCGCGTTCTCGCTCTACGCGGCGCGCGGCGGGGCAAGCCAGATCACCAGCGTGGATGTGTCGCCCGGCGCGGCGGCGGACGCGCGCGAAAACTTTGCGCTCAATGGCTTCGAGCCGGAGTTGCACGAGTTTGTGGTGGCTGACGTGTTCGACTTTTTGGAGCAGCAACGCGTCGGCAAGGAACGCTTCGATCTGGTCATCTGCGACCCGCCCAGCTTCGCGCGCAACAAGGAGCAGTTGCCCCAGGCGATCAAGGCCTACACGCGCGTTAACGCGATGGGGCTGCGCGTCGTCGAGACCGGCGGCCTCTACGCGGCGGCCTCCTGCACCACCTACGTCAGCCCCGACGCCCTGCGCGACATCCTCGCCGACGCCGCGCGCCAGGCGGGTCGCCGCTTCCAACTCATCCACGACGCGGGCCACCCGCTCGACCACCCCATCATGGCGCAGCACATGGAGGGACGGTATTTGAAGTTTATGGTCGGGCGCGTGCAATCAATTTGGTAGATTGATTTTAGATTTCAGATTTCAGATTTCAGATTCTACGACACACGAATTTTCATAGTTTAGCTATGGAAAATCCATCGTTTCATCCAGTGGATGTCCAGCACGTCGTCGTCGGTCGTCGGTCGTCAATCTGCAATCTGCAATCTGCCAATCTGCAATCCCAAAAAGGGGGCTGATGCAAATACTCATCATCGGTGGGGGTGTCATCGGGCTGACGACGGCGCGGGTGCTGCTGGCGCGCGGCCATGAGGTGACGGTGTGGGCGCGGGAGTGGGCCCCCAACATTGTGTCGAGCGTAGCGGCGGCGGTGTGGCATCCTTTTCACGCGGAGCACGCGGAAGGGATTCGCTGGGCGCTGCGCACGCGGGACAAGCTGCTAGAGTTGGCCGAGCAGCCAGAAACAGGGGTGCGGCTTACCGAGGGGTGGCAGCTCCATCATGCACAGACAGAACCGCCCGTGTGGGCGGGAAAGTCGGTGCGCTACGAGAAACTTGAGGGCGCGCAGCTGCAAACGCCCTATATGTGTGGTTTTCGCTTCGAGCTACCAGTCATCGAGACCCCCCTCTACATGGGGTGGCTACACGAAGAAGTGGTTGGCGCGGGGGGCACGTTGGAGACGCGCGCGGTTCACTCGTTGGAGGAGGTCGCGGCGGAGTGGCCGCTGGTGATCAACTGTACCGGGCTGGGCGCGCGGGAGCTGGCGGGGGACGAGAGCATGGTGCCGATTCGAGGGCAGATCGTCAAGGTGGCACCGGGAGCGCTGGAGCGCTTTCTGTTCGACGAGGACGATGCCGATCATCCCACCTACCTGATCCCGCGCCGCGACGGGATCATCCTGGGCGGGACGACGCTCCACGGCGATTGGGACACCGCGATCCGCCCCGCCACCACCGAGGCGATCCTGCGCCGCGCCTATGCGCTGGTCCCTGCCCTCGCCGAGGCGGAGATTCTCGACGTACTCGTCGGGCTACGCCCGGGCCGCCCCACGATCCGCCTGGAGGCTGAGCGAGTGGGCGAGGGCTGGGTGATCCATAACTACGGGCACGGGGGCTCCGGCTTCACGTTGGCGTGGGGCTGCGCCGAGGAGGTGGCGGAGCTGGTGGCGGGGACGAACGACGGCTAACCACGGAGGCACGGAGGGCACGGAGAACTACGGGTTTACCACAGAGAACACAGAGAATACAGAGAAAAATCTCCCCAAACTCCATGACTCCTCACCCCCACCTGCCCCACACAAAAAGCGCTACCCCCGCCAGCAGCAGCGTCCACCGCGCGACGCGCTGCGCGGGGGAATCGTGGAGTTGCCGCCACGCGCTTTTCGGGCCGGGCGCGCGAAAGGCGCGGGCCTCAAGCGCCAGGGCACGCTCCTCGGTCTCGTGCAGGGCACTCGTGATGAGCGGCCCGATGAGCGGCACGAGGGCGCGCAGCCGCACCCACAGACTGCCCTCGGTGCGCAGGCCGCGCGCCTGCTGCGCGCTGAGGATGCTCTGCGCCCGCGCCTGCATGCGCGGCAGCAGTTGGAGCGCTGCCAAAATCACGTAGGCGATCTCGTACGGCACCCCCACCTGCGTGAGCGCGTGCGTCAGGTCGGCGGGGTGCGTGGTGAGGACAAAGAGAAGGGTCGCGGCGAGGACCGGCACAAAGCGTGAAAAGATGCGCGCCCCAAAGATCAGCCCCTCCTGCTTGAGGGCAAATGGCCCTACCCGCAGCAAAATCTCCTGCGCGTCAGGGTAAAAGAAGCCCTGTACCAGAAAAAGCGAGAGAGCAAAGGGCAGCAGCAGGATCAAGAGCAGGCGAAGCAGCTGCCGCCCGGTTGGCGCGCCATCTAGCCAGGCCAGCGTACCAAGTAGCACAAGCAGCACCCAGGGGAAAAGCGGCACCCCCCCTACCAGCCCCAGCCCCGCAAAGGCCCCCAGAAAGGTAGCCGCAACGAGCGCGATTTTGGTGAGAGGGTGCCAGCGATGAAGCGGCCCCTCGCCGGGAAGGTACAGGCCAAGCGAGTTCATGGGTGGGGAAAGCCAGCCTAGTCCACGCGCCCGATCAAGGGGCGGCGGCGCGGCTCCGCCGACCGTTCGCCCTGCGGGAAGCGTACCAGCAGGCGGCGCGGCAGGTTGCGAAGGATCAGAAAGACCAAAAAGTAGCTGAGCGGCTTGTCCACAAACTCGGTGATCAGGCCCTGAAGGAAGCTCGCGCTCAGGATGTCGTTGGTGGTCTGGAGGAAGGTGGCAACCAACAGGTCGGTGCCCGCACCAGTCACGCCACCGTAAAGAAACGTTGCGATGGGGGCGCTGATAATCGCCCCGACCAGGCCCGTGATGATACCCGCCAGAAGGGCGAGGTGCCACTTGCGCAGCCAAGCGCGCGCCCCGAAGATCCCTGCCAGCACCCCGATCAGGAAGGCCACCGGCGCGAAACCAACAATGGAGCGGTCGGCCAGGATCAGCGACCAGACCACGTTGGCAAGCGCTCCGGTGATGCCCCCTGCAAGGGGACCCGCCAGCACGCCAACGAGGATCGTCCCGATGCTGTCCAGGTAAAGAAAAGGCACCTTGAGGGTATTGACCATGTAGCCCAGGGCGATATTAATCACGATCGCGATGGGCATGAGGGCGATGGTGAGGGTGTTAAAGGAACGCATGGTACCGCTATCTCCTGTGAGGGGTTTGTGGGATAGGTTGTGGGCCGCGTGTCTGGTGGCGCAAGGTGGCAGCGCCAAGCGACCGTTGATAAGCGTCGCCATTATACCCGAATCCGTCGGGTTGTCAGTTGTGCGCTGAGGGCTGAAGCGCGGCGCGGCTCCAAAAGCCGAAGCGATGAGAAGTGGGGCTTGACAGGGAAAAACAAAGTCGCTATAGTATCGACGATTGATCAACATTTATTCAACAATTTTCATTGACTAGCGGCGCGGCCCGCTGCGAGCCAACGTTGGTAGGCAATCGCTCGAACAACTGAGTGGGAGGAACAGCATGAAATTAGCCGAGGCCCTGATCCTGCGCGCGGACCAGCAGACCCGCCTGGAGCAGCTCAAGCAGCGCCTGCTGAACAACATCAAGGTGCAGGAGGGGGACACGCCCGCCGAGGACCCTGCTGCCCTGCTGCAAGAGATCGAGCGGGTTGCCGCCACCCTGACGCGGCTGATCCAGCAGATCAACCACACCAACAGTGTCACGCGGCTGGACGACGAGATGACGCTGACCGACGCGCTGGCGGTACGCGACATGCTGTCCAAGCGGCAGCACATCTACCGTCAGGTGGCCGAAGCTGCCACAATCACGCAGCACCGCTTCAGCCGCTCGGAGATTCGTTTTACGACCGTGGTGGATGTGGCGGACATTCAGCAGCAGGCGGACGATCTGGCCCGCGCGTACCGCGAGTTGGACGCCCGCGTGCAGCAGGCGAACTGGACAGTGGAACTGATCGACTAGAGCGGAGTCGGTAGCCGTTTGCGTTCGGGGCGAGCACAAAAAACCTCTCAGTTGGTAAAACTGAACCACTGGCGCGATGGGCCGCGCCTACCGGGGGTCTCCCCCGCACCGGGCACGCCCCGCATCGATTACCCGCGCACAGGGCATTGTCATCGTTTACAACCACGTGCTGACCGGACAAAAGCGGTGAGGGTGGGAACGGGGTTTCCGCTCTAGCGAGAACAGAGAACAGACCACCTGTCAGGGTCTGTTCTCTGTTTTTTGTTGTGCTCGAGCGCTACGTGTCCGCCGTGCCCGTCACGGGGTGGGCGGGAGCAGCCACTCATGGTTCCTCGTTTCCTTGTTGGGTCAATGGTCTCAAGGGAGCAGGATATTAGGCCAATTCCCCGTGGCACCCTGCTTGCACGCCCCAACAACCTCCCCTATTTTGAAGGCAAAGGTGAAAACCCCCATGACAGAAACCCTCGACAAGGTAAAAAACTGGAAGCTCTGGCTGGCCCCGGTCTGGCGTCGGCTACCGCACTGGATCAAAGGGCTGCTGGCGCGCTACGGCCCCGACTCGTTCCGCGTAGCGGTGGCGGCGGTCTGCGTGAACCCGCAGGGAAAGATGCTGCTGCTCAACCACCGCTATCGCGAGGGCGATCCGTGGGGCATCCCGGGCGGCCTGCTCAAACATGGCGAGGAGCCGACCGAGGGGGTGGTTCGGGAAATTTTCGAGGAGACCGGGCTCAACCCCACCTTGGTAGAGTTGCTGCTGGTGCAGGGCGAGGGGGCGATGATCAGCCTGATCTACTATTTGCGCGTGGCCGACGAGGAGCCCGAGCTTCAGGAGGGCGAGATTCGCTCGTACCGCTGGGTCTCCCTCACCGACCCCGACCTGCGCCTCGCCCCCACCCAATCCAAAGCCGCCCAATTGGTGCGCGAGCGGCTGGAGCGGGGTGATGAAGGTGAGGGGGTGATGAAGGTGAGGGGGTGATGAAGGTGAGGGGGTGATGAAGGTGAGGGGGTGATGAAGGTGAGGGGGTGATGAAGGTGAGGCTGGGGAGAAGGGGACAATAGCTCCATTCTCTATGCTCCTCTGTGTTCTCTGTGTTCTCTGTGGTTCAAGCCGTCGTCGGTCGTCGGTCGTCCGTCGTCGGTCGTCGGTCGTCCGTCGTCGGTCGTCCGTCGTCGGTCGTCCCTCAGTGGTACCAACCTTGCAACAGCTCCAACAGGCGCAGCGATTAAGCTCGCGCAGGTTGAAGCTGGGGAGGTTCAGGGTGAAAATGCGTAAACTTCATGGGCTGGCGCTGCTAACACTGTGCCTGATGGCATGGTGGGCTATGCCGGTCTCCGCGCAGGACGGTGCGACCATCGTCATCCAGGATCAAACCTTCGCCCCCACCACCCTGACGATTCCCGCAGGCGCGGCGGTGACATGGCGCAACGAGGGGCTGATCGCGCAAGAGGTGGTAGCCGCCAATGGGGAATGGGAAGCGGTAGCCCTCGCGCCCGATGCCTCCTACACGCGCTTCTTCAGCGAGCCGGGGGTCTATCCCTACTACGCGCGTGGCTTTGGCGAGGCGGATGGCACCGGGCTGGCCGGGACGATCCTGGTAGAAGAGACGGCGGCGGGCGCGGCTCAGGATCCGCCCACCCCTACTCCCTTGCCTAACTTTACCCCGGCGGTCGTGGTCGCAGATCAAGAAAGCGACGGGCGCAGCGTGCTCATCCAGGAGGTGATCGCCGCGCAGCCTGGCTTTCTGCTCATCCACCCCACCGGCGCGGACGGGCTGATCGACCTTGTCACGACCTTGGGCCGAGCGTCGGTGCAGCCGGGCAACAGCGTCGCCCTGACCGTGCCGCTCGACCCGCCGATGACGGGCAGTGCCACCCTGTACGCGACCCTTCACGAGGACATGGGGAGTTTGGGCATCTATGAATTTCCCGGCCCCGACGTGCCGGTTCAAGTGCTGGGCGCGCCGCTTTCCGAGCCTTTCACCCTCCTCGTGACCCCACCGCCCGCCGACCTGCCGACTAGCGGTCAGCCCTTCCAAGCCACCTGGCTGATCGTCGTGGGTGGGGTACTCGCCGCGTGCGGCCTGCTCCTGACACGAGAGTTGGCGCGCCTCTGATGCTTCACGTCGGGGCAAGTCCGCTTCGGGTGAGTCGCCAAAAAATCTCCTCGCAGGTCCAGTAAAAGACGGGGCGCAGATCGGGGGACCAATCGGTCCGGCCTTCGCGCAGGTACCGGATGCTGTCACGGTCCCCAATGCTAGCGAGCGCCTCGATGGCCCGCTGACGCAAAAAGACTTCCTCCTCCGGTTGAAGGCTGGAAAGCACACCGGCTAGTCGCCCCTCCTCCTCGCGCGTGAGTCGAAGAGCAGGGAGCGGCTCGACTAGGGGACGAAGCGCCTCTACTGCCCGCTCCCAACGCCCCCGTGCTACCTGCTCCAGCCAACTTTTATAGCGCTGATCCGCCAGAAGACCCACAGCGTCCAACACGCAGCCCCACAGCCGTACGTCCGCAAGCGAAGCATCAAGGTAGCAGCGGAGCAGAAAGGCGAGCGCGTCGGGGTGCTGGCAACGGATGCGCCCGATCAGGTAAACCATGCACTTGGCAAGCTGGAGCCGGTGCTCGCGAGGCATCTGGGCAAGGGCATCTTGCCGAAAGAAGTCAAGAATAATTTGCTCGGTCACCTCCGCCGAATCCAGCATCGCCAAGCTATGGGAGATCGCCCAGCGCGTGTGCTGCGTCGTTTCAGCGGCGAGTAACAACTTCTTCAACGCCTCAAGGACCGTTGCTACCTCTGCCGATCCTGATTCTTCCACCTCCCGCACTTGCATCACTATATCGACCAACGCAAAGGATGCAATCGTTTGAGCGTCTATCTGCTGCGGCTTGACCGAGCTATCCTGTTCCGCCTGGAGGGTCATCGAGAGTTCCTGCGCACGTAGAAATTGGAGCAGGCGCGGGAGATCCTCTCTCTCCCAAAAACCAAGAATGGCACGCAGCGGCTGCGGGATCTGCAGCGCCTCCTTTGTCCCCAGGTGGCGATAAAGTCGGTTCAGGGCAAGGGCGGCGGCCATCCGCACGCTGCTAAAGTCGTAATCCTGCTGCGCTTGCAGGTCGGTGCGGGACTTGCTAGCGGCAATGGCACTGAGCTCTGCCAGCGTCGAGGTATCGCCAATCTGCCCCAGCAATTCGGCGGCACGCACGCGGTGGGCAAGGCGTGGCTCATGCGTCGCTTTCATCCGCCATACCAGTGCCTCCCGCAGCCGCGCTTCCAGCTCGCCGAAGCGTGCATTGTGTCGCTCCATCTGCCGCCCAATCGCGGCTACTATCGCGGTGCGCGGATGTACCAGTTCTACCTCGCGCTTGCGAACAGCGAGCAGCTGCGCCGGGGGTAGCCCTTGTAGCGCCTCAAGAATTTCTTGCTCTGCCCGATCCTCATAATCGAAAATCGGGAACGAATGGCGTGCGAGGCTGTGCTGACGGCTTTCGAGCAGGCAGCGCGCCGCCAAAAAGATAGGCTCGCTTTCCACTGGCCGCATCCCGTAAATGATACGCTGCAAAAGGCGGGTCAGCGCCTCCTCGTCGCCCGCTACCATGCCGCTGACAAATACCAGAACCTCCTGCCACCAGCGCAGGCGGCTCATGCGTCCCAACATCGCGGTGATGTCGTTCAGCACTCGCTCGCGCTCCGGCCCATTCATCCCCAGGATCGCCTCGGCGCAGCAGTAGGCTTGCACGGGTTGGTAGGTGAAACGAAGCTCGTTCACCCCCACAGGGCTGATCAACTCCGACGAGATCAGGGCACGATGGAAGGTCTCCAGGTTGTACTCGCGATTGCCGCGCAGCCGACCCATCGTATCGAACGCCTCTTTTACCGTGAGGGTCGGACGGTAGCCAGCTTGCATCTGCCACGCCAGCGCGCAGAGCGTTGCTTCCACACAGGCCTGCATCCCATCGTCCGCCGGTATGGAAGCGATACATCGATCGATACGCGCGCGCAGCACCGAGGTGCGTGATTCAGGGTATTGCCCATGACCCGCTATCTGCATGGCACGGAGAAGAAAGGCGGGAATTTCTACCAGATCAAACAGTTGTCCCTCTTCCAGACGTGCCAGCAGTTTCCCCATCTCGGGCTCCTGCTTTGCCAGCCGTGTCAGGTAGCGACGAATTTTGACGTGGCTCATCGGCTGAACGAGAAGCAGGTGTAGATCCGGGATAACGAAGTGGGCGGGGTTCAACGTAGCGGGGTCAATTACCATCATATATTGATGATGCGGTGCCTCATCCATCAATTCCTGAATGGCCCGCCACGCCTGATGGCGCATGCGCTCCGGCAGCAGGTCACTCCCATCGAAGAGCATTCGCAGCGGTGGCCCTCCCGACCGCGAGTGGAGCAAATCCTCCACCCCATCCGCTGTCAACCCAGGCCAGAAAGGTTGGAGGCTCAGAAGGATGAGGGTCTTGATGGGGTTGCTGAGAGCAACCTGGGCTTTCGGAAAATCGGCTAGGTTGATGAGGAGCGGCAATATCCGCTCCTCCACCTTCCCTCTGAGGGAGGCATTGGCGGTGTGGTAAACGAGGCGACGGAGTTGGATAGGAGCGTTGCTACCCTCCCCACCTACCAGAAGGATCAACCGCGCCGCGTCGGGAGTTGCGGCTGTGTGGCCGCCCCCGCTTGCGGGCGCGGCGCGAGCGAGCAGGGAAAGGCTGGCATCCACCACATCGAGCGCGGCGGTGGCAGTGGTGTCCAGCCATTCAAGCGGCGGCCGCTCCTTGCAGCCCGCCACATGGATCACATCCGTGGGAAGCGCGCGGAAAGACTCCTTGAAAAAGCGATACGTTTTATGTTGGAGGATTGACTCCAGCACCCCCTGGATAGGGTCAGCGGTGAGAAGGTGGCCCGTTCGCAACCGCATAAAGAGGACGGGGATATCCCAATGGCTGTCGCTGAGGGTAAAGAGCCGGCTGCGCGCCTCATTCAGCGCCCGATCCACGATGCCGTGCTCCTGTAGGCTATCGTAGAAAGCGCTGGCAAAAGCGCGTGCGCTCGTCATCGGGACAAGGTCCTGCATCGCGAGCACGGCGGGAACCCCCGCACGCACTAGCTTGGGTGCCAACCCGACAAATGGCGAGTGCCTCTCGGGCTGTGTGGCAGGCGCGTCGTCGCGCACCGCGCTCTCGCACGCGCTCAGGTAGAGCAGATGGGGCAGCTGATCCAGGGTCTTCAGCCGCTTCACCAACTCCTCGTCCGAGACGATCTCCCACTCACGCCCGTTTGGCCCCTCCAAGAAGAGGCTGGCCTGCCCCTCGCCCTGCGCGCTGCGCCGTCGGAAGCTGCCATGGCCGATGAAATGGAAAATGTGACAGCCCTGCAACTGCTCCATCACGCGATCCAGGTGGGTCGGCCCGTCGAGAAGGCGGTAGCCCAGGTCCGTCACCTCGTGACGCAGCGCATCAGAGAGGGGCGTGCGACCGTGGAGGATGGTCACATCAAGCTTTTGGCGTTGCGCATGCAACGAGCCCACCCCGTCGACAACGCTCCTGATCTCCTGCTCGACATCAAGCGGCTTCAGGTCAGGGGGCAGGCGCTCCGGGTTCGCGATGGCCACTACCATCTTGATGGGGCGTGCGGTGAGAGGGAGGGGGTCGGCGATGTCCAATCCCACGTAGCGCGAGAAGGGAGTAGCCTCACGGGCAGCGAGCGGCACGCCACCCTCCTCGGCGTGGAGCAGGCGCTCCCAGCGCAGCGCGTGCAGGTGAGCCGCCTTGCTATCGATCCAGAGGCGCAACCGCAGCCGCCCCCCCGCCTCTGGCTTCGCCAAGGTTAGCGCGGTACGATAGGCACTGTGTAGCTGCCCTGGCCCCTCGAACAGCGCGTTGAAGAGGTGTAGGCCGTAACGGGACGCATCTGCCCCACTTTCGAGTAGCGCCTCCTTCGGGAGCAGAAAGTCACCATCGAAGAAGCTACCATCCTCCAGAATCGCCTCGACTGGATAGCGCTCCTCCGCCTGACTTGTCGCCTCCCCGATGCGAATCAACAGATCAGTGAAATCATCTGCCATGCTCATCCTCCCCTTCCCGCCTACCCGGCTCCGGGCTGGTTATAGCTTGCTACCAAACAGAGCGGTAAGCATGTAATTGAACGTTGGGAGACACCTTTTTCTACAGCGGTGCAGGCGAGGGGTGGAGTCCCTGCTTCGTCCTATCGACTGTGCGAACTTCACCTAACGCATCGTTTAGAGGGAGAAATGATGTCGCACTGAAGCCTCACTTATGGGACAGGCTTGGTCACCCCTTAAAAGGTCGAAAAGTTGAAAGGAGCATACGATGACGGACATGCTAGTACGAGGTGCAAACGACGGCGGTACGGAGGCGCGCGGGGTGGTGGTGGAGAGCGAGCGCCTCCAGGCTGAGATGGAGGCGGTGGACAGCAGCGGCTACGCGCCCTCGCCTAGTGCGGAAGAGTTGGAGAATGACCCCGCCAGCTTCGCGACGCCAGACGCCCCTCCGGAGGCACAGGTAAACCTGCAGGTACCCTACATCCACCAGTTGTGGGACACACCGGACGATTTCAATGGTGAGGCGGCATGTGGCCCGACGAGCGTCGCGATGGTGCTTGCCTACTATGGGGTACTGGAACCGAAGCCGATGCAGTGTTCCAAGCCCTACCCGCACACCAGCGACTACGGCTACTATATCGCTAGGTCGTTCGAGCACACGGGGCGCAGCTTCAACGCCAAGGCACAGGGGGACTATAAGGGCAACGTGGGGCAGGGCCTCTACGGCGCTGTGGTCCACAACAAGCTCGGTCAGGTGAACACGCCTATCAACGGGATGCGCAAGGGCATCACCCCCACGCTCCGCCACTTTTTGGAGCCGCGTGGCAACATGGTAAAGGAAGTATACGAGCCCTCCTGGCGAGACTTAGCAAGAATCGTTGGACGAGGGACACCCTGTCATCCTCGTGGCAACGTCTTCGGCTACGCGCACATCCTCGTGGTACGTTACTGGTACGACGAGCCACACAACGCTTACCACTGGATCATCAACGACCCCCACGGCTACATGAACCAGGGGCGCTACAACGGCGAAAACGTCTCCTACCGCTGGTGGGAACTCCACAAAAACCTAGAAAAGTCCAAGTGGATGTGGCGTATTAGCGGGCCAGAATGAGCAATGCGAGACAAAGGACGAGACGAAAGACGAAGAACGAAAGACAAGAAGAACGGGCGGCAAAGTTAATGGCAGCAATTGCTGCAACTACGACCTAGAACAAAGGCACGGTTGTAACCGTGCCTTTGTTCTACCGAGGCTAGAATAAAGCGATCAATCACGCGCCGATTCCAAAGTTGGCACTACACCACCGCGAAGAAGCAACGCGATATTTGGTGTACTATTAGATTGAGCCACTTTTTCTGCGGCAATCATAAGCTCATCCTGCGAAATGCGCAGGTTCGCTCCTCTCTCATCTGGCCAGTAGGGGTCGTGATATATAAACTCGCTGTCTACTACACCATGAATGATGATCCAATGGCCGTGGCGGAAGGTAATAGAATACTTTTGGGGTAGATAGGGGGTACTGAACAAGGAGGATCACTGGTCTACCTCCAGCAATTTGCTCTGTTATATCCTGAGCAGAGACAACTGCAAGCTTGAGCTCAATCCAAAAAGAGCAATCGCTCTTTGTAGATCACGATCAGTTTCATAAACATACCCTGCTGGCTTACCTGTCGCACGCGCAACGTCGTCCACTGTAACATCCTCTTGCTGAGTCACAGCCCTAACTAACATAGCTACCGCAGCAGCACCTGGATCTCCAGGAGCATAGCTCGCTGTATTTTTATCTACTTGGGAGAGATAAGGCACATCCAGTCTTATCTCTACTAATTGACGAGGGAATCGGTAACTCTTGTCCGCATGAAAAAGAAAGCCATCCTCCTGTAGCTCGGGATTGTGTTGGATGACCTCCTCGCTAAATTGCTCCCATCCCATGTTGCTACTATCTTTCACATACCTATTCCATGCCTCCCAGGCGTGCATGTCCAGTGAAGTCGGTAACTGTTAAATCCCAAACTACACTTCCAGTAACTGTCTGATTCTCCTCGCGAACTATCGCGGTCTGGGTGGCTCTAAACCTGTGCAAGGAGAAACTCCAGTCGTGGAGTACGGCTTGCTAAACCGATTGTTGGGTCCTCAGGAAACCCGTCGACTCCGTCCGGGTCGCCGACACCCTCCGCCTGTGGGTGTTGCAGCTATCTCAACTACATGGTTCGCAGCAGTAGCAGTAAGTTGAAAAGCTATTTCTTGGGTTGCGGTGCCATGGCTGTCTTAAGACCACTCTCCGACTCACGACGCCGTTCCACCTCAATAGAAATTTGATCATACTGTTCTTGCAGTTCAAGCCTTGCTTGTTTCTCACGACCTTCGGCCTCCTGCGCCTCACCCCGTTGCTCCCACGCGAAACTACTCGCGAGCCCCGCTAGAAGAACCATCCCGACCAACCAGGCCACCAGATGCTTGAGCAGACGCGCAGTTCTTGCTTCTGCCTCCGCCTCGTGTTTCGCCTCCTCCAGCTCGTGCCGCTGCTGCGCCTCCTCACCGCGCGGAGAAAATCGTGCACGACCGGCTCAACATCCTTCTGCGTGGCGACCACCGCCAACGCCTGCTGCAACTGCTCGCTCCGGTACAGCTCCCCCCTGCCCTGCTGCCACGCCTGCGCAGCGCGCAGCAGCGGGTTCTGCTCGGCGCGGTGCAATTGCCACTGCGCGTTTGACTCTTTGATGGGGGTGACAAAGCGGTCGTGGACCAACTCGAACCACTTCGCGCCCGCGCGCTCCTCGGAGCGGATAATGTGTTGATCAGTCAGCAGGCGCACTGCCTCGTTCGGTAGCCCCGCCGTTTCACGCTTGCCCTGGTACACCGAGGCGCGCGTGCGCCCCTCGGTGATGAGCTTCTCGTCGAACCAGGCGCGCAGTTCGCGCTCGGAAACACCCCCCGCCGCCGCCACCTTGCCGATCGCCTGGTCGTAAAACGCGGACAGGGCAAGGTCCACATTGCCCGCCGCTTTGAGGTCCTCATCGCTGATCTCGCTGGTGCGACCCCTTCACCTTTTCCCATAGCTGCCAGCACACCACCTGAAGCTGCACCGGCTCGACATATTGGCCGGGCCTCGTCTCCGCCTCGCCGCGCACGCGAATCTGGCGCAAATCGTCCACCAGATGGCCCGCCACCCCGCGCAAATGGCCGACCGTACAGGGCAGCGGGCTCTTTGATAGCCTGCATGCCCGTCCCCACCTTCATGCGCTGCATGTAAAAGCGCGCCCGCAATTTGTCCGCTAGTAAGGGGGCAAAGGGGTCGAGGGCAGCGACGTAATCTTCGCGCAGGGTCAGCACCACCCACAACCGTGGGTCATCGGCCATTGCCTGATCCAACTGGCGAAAGAAATCGGCGCGGTCCGCCCATCGCTCTGGGTGAGTTCTGAGAATCTCCTCAAATTGGTCAATCAGCAGCACATGCGGCGGCGTGTAGAAGGTATCCTCCTCCTCCCCCTCCTCGCTCTGGTCAAGGTAGTAGGTTACCCCGTCATCGGTCGCCAAATCCTCCAAAAACGCGCTCAACTCCATCTCGGCGATGGCGTTCCAGGCAATTGTCCGTTGCTTCTGGATGAGGCTCAGGAGGAGGTTGAAGACAAAGACATTCTTGACATCCTTGACCCCCTCCGGCAAGTCCCCGCTCACGCGCCCCGTCGGTAACACGATGAACCCCTCGCCACGGAGCCAGGGAATCAACCGCGCGTTCAGCAGCGAACTTTTGCCCGCGCCCGATTGCGCGTAAAAAAGCACCAGTCGCTCCGAGATGACGAGCGAGAGGAGGTTGCGCGCCTCGGCATCCCGCCCGAAGAAAAGCTTTTGATCTTTCTCGCTACTCGAAAAAGGTTGCGGCCCTACATATGGATTTTCATCTCTGAGGCTCTATGGCACTCCCCTTCCTGACCTGCTATCACAGGTTTGCCCCTACCTGCTGTCGCTCAGACATTGTACGCTTTCCACAAATCCTGCACGAAGGCCTGCGCATCGCCCCAGAACACCTCAAAGTCGGCTTCTTTGGCAAGGTAATTTTGTAGGTACGCCTTCTCGTTCTCGTCGTCCGCCACCTGGATCGCCACGCTTTTGGGGCGTTGGTCGCTCATGCTGGGCTTGATGATGCCGCGAAAAAGCACGCGGAAATCCCAGTCGCGCAGCGTGTAGCCAAGCAGTACCAGCGAGGACTCGGTGAGCGCCTGCCGCACCCGCAGCGGGATGGCCCCGCTGTTCCAGTCGCGCGCGACCGCCACCATAAAGTCCAGGTGGTCGTCCTCGGTGAGGACGAGCGAGGCGGGCTCGGTGTCCACCCCATGCAAGTGGTACACGAGCGGCTCCTCCTTGCTTGGTTCGTAGGCGTCGTGCGCGAATACGGAGGGAATGCTCTTCAACCGATCGTTCCAGTAACAAATCTCGGTGCGCGGCTTTTTGCCCGCGCGCGTCAGGGCAAATTCCAGGTAGCGGTGGTAGCTCGTCGTGACGTAGATCTTCAAGGGCAGATCGGCCAGCAGCAGGAAAGGGTTTTCCTGGCGCTTGTCAAACTCCAAACAGTTCAGCCGCTCGGCGATGTCGGAAAAGCAGAGGCGCGAAAAATCCGCCTCCTCGCGCAGTTCCGCGAGCAGCGAGGGCTCGGCAAAGGAAAAAAGCACCCGTTGCAAAAAATCGCGCAGGTACACCTCTTTGATGAACACATCGTCCGCCTTCAGGTCCGGATCTGCGCGGCTCATGATGCTTCGGTACTGCGCAACACGGGTGAGGGTGCGTCCCTCCGCGTGCGGGTACTCGACAAAGTCGGCCCACGCCTCGACTAACTCGGCATGGCTCCCAAAGACCAGCGCGTCGCACAGCGAGTTCCCTACGAACGGTAGCACCTTCCCCTGGCCGATACGGTCGATGATGGTTGCTTTCCACCCTTTCTGCTCCTGCTGCATCGTCCCGATAGCATCCAAGCGAAACTTTGGCACCCTTGCCTCCCTCTCCTGTTAACGCTCCAGCACCGCGCGAAAGCCCCTGCCCATCGTCGCGCTCTCCGCGCGGGAGCGGTCGCGGGCGGCGCAGCGGACCTGCGCCTCACCCTGTTGGAAGGAGCCGCCGCGATGCACGCGGTAGGCGACCCCGCTTTCCGTCTCCTCGCGCCCGTCGCGCGCGTCATAGGGGTAGGGAAAATCGCTCGTCGCGAGACCGCTTCCCCACGCGCTCTGCACCCACTCCTGCACGTTGCCCGCCATGTCGAGGCACCCGCTCGGGCTCGCGCCGGTGGGGTGCGCGCCGACCGGTGCGGTACCGATCGCCCCCACCTGACAGGTCGTCGCGTCCCACTCATTGCCCCAGGGGAAGCGCCGCCCGTCGCTGCCGCGCGACGCACGCTCCCACTCCGCCTCCGTGGGCAAGCGGTAGCGGCGGCCCGTCGCCTCGCTGAGCCAATGGCAGTAGGCCAAGCATCGTGCCAGCTCACCCCGACCACCGGATGATCCAGCTTGTCGGCAGGCGGCTCGCGCAGGAACCAGCCCGCCTTGCGCGGCACCTCCTGCTTCGGCACCCGCTTGAGAAATTCCGCGTACTCCCTGTTTGTCACCGGGAATTTACCGATGCGGAACGCAGGGAGCGTGACGGTGTGCTGCGGCGTCTCCTCGGCGGGCACCCCCTCGCCCGCGTCGCTGCCCATCAGGAAGCGGCCCGCTGGCACCCAAACGGTTTCCGGCTCAAACCAAGCGCGCTCGAAGGCACTCGCCTCGCCCTCTGGCACAGCAAACAATCGGTTGCCCCGTAGGCGGCTAAACAGCACGGGGATCGCCCAATCGCTGCTGCTCGCTTTGAAAAGCAGTGCGCGCGCCTCATTCATGGCGCGGTCCGCCACCCCATGCTCGAAGAGATTGCGGTAAAAGTCGCCGGTAAGCTGCCGCGCGACGGTCATCGGGACGAGCGCCTGCATCGCCACGACCACCGGCACCCCCGCGCGCACCAACTTCGGCGCGAGCCCGACGAAGGGGTTGCTCGCGCCCGCGTCGCGCTTGGCGCTCTCGCACGCGGCCAGGAAGATCAACTGCGGCAGCGGGCTAAGTGGCGCGAGCTGCTGCACGATGGCGTCGTCAGTCACCCCCTCCCACGAGCCATCGGCTTTCTCCAAAAAAAGCAGCGCACTGCCACCGCTCTCGCCGCGCCGAAAAGCCCCATGCCCCCAAAAGTGCAGGATGTGATGGTCGGGCAGCAGGCGCGCGATGGTTGTCAGGCTGCTCTCGCCCGCCACGATGCGGTAGCCCTCTGCCTCCAACTGCGCGCGAAGCTCAGGGCTGACCCCGGTCACGCCGGGCAGCAATGTCACCTCGACCTGCCCGCCCGCGCGCAGGTCGCCCAGCGCCTCGCGCAGGGTGAGGATTTCCTGCTCGACTTGGATCGGGGGGAGGCCGCCCGGCAGGGCACGCGGGTTAGCGAAGGCGGCGAGCAGGCGCACGGGGCGCGCCGCGAGCGGCGCGGGCTCCGCGATGGGCAGGCGCGTGTAGCGCGAGAAGGGGGTCAGGGTAGAGGTAGCGAGGGGGAGCAATTGTCCGTGGTAGAGGTGGTAAAGGCGCTCCCACGGGAGCGCGTGCAGTTCGACTGCCCCCTCATCAATCCACAGCCGCACGCGCAGGCGGCCCGCGCTCTGCTGCTCCGCAATGCCCAACGCCTTGTGGTACGCATCGCGAATCGGCCCCTGGAAGAGCGCGTTGAAGAGGAGCAGCCCGTAGGCTTGCGGGTCCGCCTCGGCGAGCAGCAGGCTACCCGCCTCGAAATGGAACTCCCCCCCGCTGAAGCCGCTCCCATCCTCTAGGTCAGCCGTCACTTGGAAGGACGAAGCGCCTGCGGCAGAACGAATATAGAGCAAGAGATCAGTATAGCGCTCCTCCACCCTTGATACCTCCTTCTACTGGCCCACGCCCTGCACGTTGAGCCGCACCGCCGGATCGCCCAGGATAACATAGCTGCGCGCGTCGTTGTTGGCCGCCCATAGCGTGGCGAGCTCTTTTTGCACTTCCTGCTCTAGCTCAAGGTTCCAGTAGAGTGGCTGCATCCTTTCCGTCAGAAGGGTAGAAAGGCCCGCGTAGCGGTCGTTGAAATCCTCCATCGCGTTGCCGATGCGCTGCCCGTGCATCAGACGCAGGAAAGTGCTCTCGAATGCTTCAAGCTGCTCCGAGCGCTGCTTGTCCTCGAACCAAGCGAAGGAGAACTCCCATGCGCGATCGATATGGCCGATGACGGCGAGCGCGCCACCGTTCGGGTGGCCGAGCAGTGCCTGGGGTAGGCGTGCCAGGAAGGGGGATGAGGTGAGGGAGCGATGCGCCTTCCTCAACTCCACGACCTCCTGGTAGTAGGCAAAGTCATTGCTCTGTGGGGTGCCCGCGCCGAAGCAGGCGAAGTGGAAGGCGATCATCCCCAGCATGCTCGCGTTCGGGTCCAGATGCGCGCCGCCGAAGTAGTACTCGCCGTCGGGCGGGATCAACGTCCCTTCGGGCCACTGCTTGGGGCCAGGCCAATCGCTGCACATCAGCGCGCCCTGATAGTCGCCCTGTAAGGCGTGGTCGGGCGAAAATTCCATCCCGTGGCTTGCAGTGAGCAAAAGAGCCGGCGCATCCTGGCCGAGCAACTGCCGCAGGCGCTGCCACGTCGCCTCCCCACGCAAGCTCTCGTCGAAGTGCCACGCTTGCCCGCCCGAACTTGTCTCGGCACGCAGCTTCTTCAAAAGCGGCTCGACGAGGTACTTGTTGCTGCGGAAGGTAGCCGGGTCATCTGGGTGCTCGGCCCCGAAGAAGGCGGCGCGCGCCGGGCGGGGCGGCTCCGCCTCCGCCGCTACCACGCTCCGTGTATAGTTCCCATACGCCTCGACCGAGTCAAAGTGTAGGCGACCTACCGCATAGTGTGCATCGAGTTCATACTGAAAGCGGAATGGAATCTGCGAGGGGCTGCCAATAATGAGCAGATAGTACGGCCCCTTCCCTGGGTCCACAGGTCCCGTGATCGTCATACCGTTGCGCGCCAGGAAGCGAGTGGTCGTCTCGCCCGCCTTGTAGCCTTGCTCGCCGCTGTACAGCCACACTTTGCCTGCTTCCCGCTCCCGCAAGTCGATGAGGGGTTGAAGCGCCTTTCGAATCTCCTCGGTGCGCGCCTCATTCTCAGCGAAGACGATGCCCCAGCCTGCCTGCGCCAAATCCTCGGGGTCGTTCGGATACTTTACACCAAGATACTCGCCCTCGCTCTCCTCCTTGCGCTTCTTCAACGCCTGTACGTGGCTCCTCTCGCGCTCATCCTCCTCGCGCGCCACCGCCTCCCCTCGCATGAGTGCCACAACCGCCTCCAGGGAGTCGAACGTCATTGCATAATCGCCCGTTGCCCCGTTGATCCCGTTTAAAACGATCTGAGCGTCCCCCATCAGTCGGCTCCATTCAATGCAAAGGTGGAAAAGGACACTCGTTCCACCAATTGTTCGACTACCGCCGCCGCGCCTCTTGCAGCACGCCCACCAGCGACGCGAGCATCTTGGCGCGGTAGTCGATGGTCAGCGCCACGTTGCGCTCGTGAAGCTCGAACAGGTCACGGTCCACCTCCAGCGCGCCGGTGCTCTGGTGCGTAGTCAGCGGCACGACCACCTCGCTGTCGCCATCGAAGCGGATGATGGTGCGCGCGGCCATGCGGGGGGTCGCCGCGTCCCCCGTGGCACCGATCTCAACGTACTGCGTCTCGACGGTCATAGTCGAGATATCGTCCACATACTGCGCCAGCTTCTCGCCAACCGCGCGTAGCGAATTTTCCAAGTCAGTAGCCATTCTTTCTCCTTTGGTTGTCGTTCGTTCTGCGTTCTGACGTCATCTGCGTTACTGCGTTCTGCGTTCTACGTTCTGCGTTGTCGTTCGTTCTCCGTGTTCTCCGTGTTCTCCGTGGTTCAAGCCGTTATCCGTCGTCGGTCGTCCCGGTCGTCCGTCGTCAACCCGTCGTCGCGGCTTGCAGGCGGCGCACCTCGTCGAGGATGTCGTTGACGAACTTCCAGGCGACTGGCAGCGCCGCGACGGTGCCGAGCGGGCCGCTTCCCAGAAGGGCCGCAAGCTTGGGTGCGTTCCCCATGACCAGCATCACGAGGCGCAGGGTGGTGGTGCGGGAAAGCAGGGAAATGCGAAGCGTGCGCTGGTGGAGCACGCTCTGCGGCGGCGTGACCCTCTGGAACCAGATGGTGTCGAAGCCTCCCTGGAACTGGACCGCTGTTCGACCAAGGGTTTGTCCCCCCTGCGCCGTCTCGACCCAGGCAAAGTGCGTTAGGGTGCGGATCAACCGTTGCAGCTGCGCCCGAAGGTTTTCGGCCACCTGGGGCCACTGCTCGCGCGCGGTCGCAAACGTGTCGCCCAGCCCGAAACTGCTTACCTCGTCGGACGGGGAGGCGGGCGGCTCGCCCCGTAGCCCCGCCAGGAAGCGCGCGGCCTCGCGCTCCGGCAGCGCGGCGGGCTCCGCTGCCACGTCGAAGGAGACAGCGGCGCTCTGGACACGCACGAACGCCTCGACCCGCTCATCCACCTGGCGCAGCGCCTGCTCCGCAAGGTGAAGGCGGCGCTCGCTGTCGGCGACCTTTGCCTGCGCCGCCTCAAGGTCGGCGGGCAGGTCGGCCCGCCACACGGGAACCGACTCCTCCATCGCATCCACCCCGAAGGCAAACGGCCCCACCTCCGCCGCCACCCACAGGCCAAGGGGGTCCACCGCGGCATCCGACAGGGCCGCATCGTGTACCTCGAACAGTGGGTCGGCGCGTACCAGAATCGCTCATCGGTTCATCTTCCCTTTACCGTCACGCAGGACGACAACGGCTTCTTACCACAGAGAACACAGAGAACACAGAGGGCCAAGCAGAAGGCTCGTCTGCCATGAAGTCTTATTCTGCGTTCTGCGTTCTGCTGTGTTCTGCCGCCTTACCCGCTTTGCGGGAACCCACTGCCGCCTGCTCTCGGATTTCAGATTTCAGATTTCAGATTGACGGATTACGGACACTGCTGCCTGCTGCCTTACTCACTCCGTGGGAACCCACTGCTGCCTGCCGCCTGCCGCCTGCCGCCTGCTTCCGTTTGCCGCCTGCCGCCTGCTGTCGTTCGTTCTGCGTTGCTACGTTCCGCGCAGCGTGCTTAGCAGATTGGAGGCAGCGGATACCGCCGTGCGGAGCAACTCGGTGCGGTGCGCCTGCGCCTGCTGCACCATGTCGAGGTGGAGCTTCCAGAGGGTCTCGTCCAGCTCGCCGCCGCGCTCCGGCACGCAGACGACGGTGTCGCCGTCCAGCTTGATATGGGTCAGGGCGCGCAGTTGCACGTCGCCGCTCCACTGCCCATTGTTGTAATCCACCTGGCTCATGTCGCTGCTCACATAGGTCTTGACCTCCAGCCCCGTGGCGTCTTCCAGCGCCTGCTTGAGCGTGACGCCCAGCTGCTCCGGTAAATTGGCGCAGCGACTCGGACAGCCCCGTCCCCGTCGCCCGCAGCGTGGCGCTCTCGCCCTCGGGCGGTGTGCTGCTCTCGCCCCACCAGTTGACGCGCCCGAAGGAGGCCGCGGCCACCTCATCTTCCAGTGCGGCACTCCCATCGGTGACGAGGGCCGACGACATCGCGCCCACCTCGTCGTCCGGGCTGGCAGGCGCGGCAACGGGGGTGGCGCTGCCTGCGGAGACGGTGGCAATGGTGGGGCGCTCAGCTTCCGCTAGCGCGTCGGTGCTCACCGGCAGGCGCACCGCTGGGTCGCCGATGATGACGTAGCTGCGCGCGTCGTTGTTCGCGGTCCACATGCCAGACAGGGCGCGGTCGTCCGGGGTCTTCCCAAAGTCAATCTCTTCCAACTCCATGCTCAGGTCGGAGGAAAGCTCGGCGTAGCGCTCGTTGAAGAACTCGATGGCCGAGCCGATGGGGTGTCCCTCCATCAGCCGCTTGAGGGTGCTCTCGAACGTGGAGAGCTGGCGGCCCGCCCCCTCCCACAGGAAGGAGTAGCCCCACGCGCGCTCCACGTGCCCCACCACCGCCAGCGCCCCGCCGTTGGGGTGCCCCAGCAAGCGGCGCGGCAGGTTGGCAACAAAGGGGTGCGGGGCGATGGTGGTACGAGCCTTGAACGCCTGGCGGGAAAAATCGTCCATCTGCGGGGTGCCCGCGCCGTAGCAGGCGAAAAAGAAGGCCATCAGGCCGAGGAGCCGCGCGTCGCTCGTCACATCGTCCCACGCAAAATACTGCTCCTGAGGGATGGGGCCGCGCTGTGCCACCCACTCCTGGCAGATGAGCGCGCCCTGGTGCGCTAGCTGGCGCGGGTCGCTCTGCGGCAGGCCGAGCCCGTGGCTTGCGGAGAAGAGCAGGGCGGGGGTGTCGCCGCCGCCGAGCAGCTTCGACAGCTGCTCCTTGGTAGCCTCCTCGCGCAAAAAGGTTTGGATGGCCCACTCCGGCTGATCCCGCTTCAGGCTCTCGGCCAGCGGCGCGACGAGCTGCTCGGCACTCATTTTAGTGGCGCGGTCCCCCTCGTTCGCCACACCGAAAAACGAGGCGGTGCGCGGCAGCTTGACCTTGCCTGTCTCGCTGTCCACCACGCTCTGTGCATAGCGCGCGTACTCCTCCAGCGTGTCAAAGTGGATGCGCCCGACCGCGTACTGCACATCCAACTGATACTGGAAGCTGTAGGGAATCGCCTCGGGATCACCGACAAGGAGCAGGTAGTAGGGCACCTTGGCCGGGTCGGCGGGGCCAGGGCCCGCGCCGTGCCGCGCCAGAAACTTCTGCTTCGCTTCGCCGCTGCGGTAAGCGTTCACCCCCTCGTAAATCTTGAAGAAAGTGGGATCGTTTTTGGTGGCCTGCGCGCGGCGCAGATCAAGGAGCGGCTGCAACGCTTCTTTGAGAGCGGGCACCTTGTCCTGATCCGCATTCGCGAAGATCGACCCCCCAGCCTGCCTCCTCCAGCTTCTTGGGGTCCACCCCCTCCACCGGCCCCATGGATTCCATCGTGGTGCGCGCGTGCCACCACTTCAGCTCGCGCAGCTGCTCCTCGCCAATCTGGTCGAGCGCGCCGCGCGCCACCTTCGACACCACCTCGGCGCTCAGCGGGGGCAGCAGGTACTCGCCCGTCGAGCCATCGACGCCATTGAAATAAAGCAGGGTATCGGCATCCATCGTCACGTCTGCCATGCTAACCTCCTGGTTTCTTGCAAGTCGATATTCCCATACTTAACGGGGTAGGGCTCATGTTTTGACGACCGACGACGCAGACGGGTGACCCCCGACGGCGCGACGACCGCTACGAACAGACGAAGGACAAACGCTGATCGGGTAAAGATAGGCAAGGAGCTTGGGAAGAGCACGTTACGGCTCTTTGATGGGCGCTAAAGAAGGTTGACACCTAAATCAATCACCCTACCCCCCGTTCGTAGTGCCGCCTTTAGGCGGCCTTGAAGGAGACGCCCGCCTAAAGGCGGCACTACGAACACCCTTCGTCCTTCGTCATCCGTCATCCGTCATCGGTCGTCGGTCGTCGGTCGTCCGTCGTCCGTCGTCGTCCGTCCGCTCGCCCGCGCGCAGCTGGTGGAAGGCGATCGTAGGCGCGGCTCAGCAGGTGGGCCTGGCGCGCCGCGCGGCTCGCGCCAAAGTGGAGGGCGGCGAAGGTAGTGAAATCGCCCGCGCGCAATGCCTCGATTTGGCGCGGGGGCGCGTGGGTACCTGCCAGCAGCTCAAAATAGGCAAGAAGCTGCTCGCGCTCGCTGGCCGCGAAGCGCTCCATCATCTGCGCGGGCGAGCGGTAGCCGAGCACGTCGTAGGCAAAGCCCATGATCTGTGGCAGCCCCAGCGCCGTCGCGGCGGCGGCCGCCTGCGGGTTGAGCGTCGCGGCGAGGCGAAAAGCGCCCCACTCGCTGGTCTGGCTCTGATGCACGTCCTGCCACTTGTCGTCGGGCACCGCGCGCCAGCGGTGCCCCTGCCAAGGCCGCGCCTCGTCAAAGCGGAAGTGCGCCGCGAATAGCTCCGCATTCTCCTCGCCCCACACGTCCCAAAAGATTGGCACCTCGAAGCGGATGCGCAGGTGGCCCGCGCTGTCGAAGGCGCGCAGTTCCCCCTCGTTGGCGAGCAGCGCCACCGCCACCCCTTCGTCCAGCCCCAGCACGTCCGCCACGTTGAGCAGCAGCCAGCCGTAGCGGTTCCACAGCTGCACCACGCGCGTTTCGAGCGTGTTTCCGGACGCCGCGCGTGGCAGGTGAGCCGCCTCCGGCATCTCCAACTCGGGTAGGGCAAGCGCGGGCTCCTGCTGAAGATGCTCGGCGGGAGCGGCGCGCGCGAAGCTGACCACCTGACGGTCCGGCAGCTCGTCCCGCACTAATTCGCGCTCTGCCGCTGTCAGGTTGGGTAGCTCGTCCACCGAAGGGCCGAGGTAAGGGCCCTGTCGGTCGCGCGCCAGCTCGTTCAAATCCAGCCCCGCACGGTAGAGCAGCACCCACGCGCCCAGCCCCGCCTTGAGCGAGGCGTTGTGCAGGGCGGTGATGATCTGCTGGTTGGTGTAGGGCACGCGGCGCGGCTCGCGCAGGTAGTGCAACACCAGCTGCCGCTGCGTCTCGCTCAGCCCCGGCAGCGTCTCGATTGCCCCCCCCCGGTAGGAGGCGTTGCGCTCGCGCGTGAGGTCGCCCAGGCGAATGCCCGCGCGTCGCATCAGCTCCCAACTGCCCAACCCCAGCTCCTTGGCCGCTGCCGCAAAGGCGCGAATCAGCTGCTGGTTCGTGAAGGGCGCGGGGGCCAGCTCCGGCTCGGGTTCCGGGAAGGCGGCGGGTTCGGCTGCCACGCGCGTGCGGTAGCGCTCGGCGGGGGTAGCGCGTAGCGCCTGCCGAAAATCGTCGATGATGCCGGGGCGATTGGCGATGGACCACTCCCATTGCCCGTGCTGCTCCGGCGGCGGCCAGCGGTAGAGCAAGAGTGCCTGGATCGGCTGGTGCGCGGGGTCGGCGTTCCACGCGGCGATCTCGTCATAGGCGGCGCGCACCCAGCCGATGTTGGGGCCGCCTTCCCACCCGCGCCCCGCCTCGGTGGGGTCGGTCTCGGTGATGAGCACGGGCAGCTGGCGGAAACGCGGTGGGATCGCTTCCATCCAGTCGCGGTAGCTGCGAAACTCGTTGCGGAGGTGCTGGTAGCCCGGCGCACCGTGGTAAAAATCGCCACGAATCTGGTTCACGTCGAGGGTGTGGGTGTAGGTGTGAAGGGCGAAGCCGTCGCACGCACCCTCGCCCAAAGGCGCGATCTGGTGCTGGAAGTACTTGACCCAGTCGCCCAAGGGGTTCGCCGGGTAGCGAAGCTCCGGGTTCCAGGGAGCGGGGCCTGCCAGCAGCACCCGATCCGACCCGTGGCCCGGTACGGCTCGGATCGCCTGGCGGCACAAGGTGTAGGCCCGCGCGTACAGGTCAGGGTAGATCGGCTGACCCTGCGGCCACTCCTGGCGGTGGTTGGGTTCGTTACCGATGATCCAGAGGTGGCAGCCGCGCGAGCGGGCGACAAACGCGGCGCACGTTTGGGCGAAAACGGGGTACAGGTGCGGGAGTGGCAGCGTGCCGGTCGTCCCGTAGCCGTGGTTGATGCGCACGACCACGCCGAGCCCTTGGCTTTGCAGGGCACTGTAATCGGCAGTGGGCACGCTGCCCGGCTCGATGCCAATCGCGGCAAGCGCGAGCACCCAGCCGGGGCGGCCCGCGTCCAGCATCAGCCCCTCGCCGCCTGGCTCGTGTAGGCCGTAGATGTAGGGTGGAATATTGGTTGGGGATGGGCATGGGAGAGATAGGGTATTAGATATTGGGTATTGAGTATTGGAGATTGGAGATTGGAGACTGTGTGCCCCGAATGGGGTATTGGAGATTGGAGGGGGCGTGTTGGCTGTGTAACTTCTTGGAGGGTAACAACTTAGCAGGCGCACGTCAATAGCCCGGGCGACCGATTCTCACCACAGAGAACACAGAGAGCACAGAGGAAAAGTCTGAGAAGGTCGGTCGTCGGTCGTCGGTCGTCGGTCGTCCCAGAGGGTACCTGTCGGTCGTCGTCACCGCTCCGGCGCGAGCGCCCAGGCGCGGGCCGATGCGTCGAGCGTGGCGGGTGCGTCGCCCGTGACGCTGGCGAGCAGCTCAGCAAGGGTGCTTTGCGGGGTGATGGCGGGCAGGCGCTCGGCGAGGCGGTAGAGGATGGCGTCCCCCTCACGCTCGCTGAGGTGCTCCAGCAGGAGGCTGAGCGCCAGGGCGCGCTGCCCCGCCTCGCTCCGCGCGAAGCGGGCAGCGTCCAGGTCGCGCGTGGCGGGCCAGAGCGCGTTGGGCCAGGGAGCATAGCTCCCCTCAAAGGGCGATTGCCACGCACCGCCCAGCGCGGCCCGCCACTGATCGCGCAGTGCGGCGCGCTCGCTGGGGGTGAGCGCCCACTGCCGCGCTATGGCGGCACGCAGTTGGTAGGCCAGCTCATCAAAGGAAAGGCGCTGCTCGGGGGTGAGGGTGGGCGGCAGGCCGGGCCCATAGGGGTAATCGGGGAGCAGGCGCGCGACGACCGCCTGCGTTAGCTGCAAGCGGTACTGCGCTTCCGCTGACAGCGGGAGCGCCAGGTTACTCTGCGCCAGCCGTGGCGAGTTGGCGAGCACCTGGTCGGGGGTGTTGAAGGCGAACAGGTCGAGGGTGACCGGCTCGAACTCGTGTGGCTGGATCAGCACGTGCAGCCGCGCATTCTCCGGGCGGAGCACCCCGCGCGGCCAATGCGTGTCCAGCTGCTCGTAGAGCGCTTCGAGGCGCAGGTCGTGCGTGCCCCCGTCGCCAATCGCGTCCAGGTCGGTGAGCGGCCCTTCCAGCACAAAGTGCGCGGTGCGGCGCTGCGCCCGCGCCTCCGGCTCCAGGGCGAGCGGGGTGCGCCGCCAGCGGACCCCCACCAAGCGATAGGCGCGCTGCTCCACCGTGGGGGCGAGGTCCGTCGCTCGCGCCTGCCGGGCGCGGCCAGACAATCTCGACGAGTGCGTGCCGACCATCGGCGTCCAACCGCACAGTTTGCAGGCGCGGCAGCCCTGGCAGCTCGGCCACGAGTTGGCTCTGGTAGCGGTGCCGCCAGCCAAAGGGCGCGGCAGGGTCGAGCAGCGTTTCAAGCTGATCGCGCTCCCCCACCGCCAGCACGCGCGCTTCCGCCTCGATGGTCTCGGTCAGCGCCTGCCGCAGCAGGCGCTCCTTCTCGTGGACCTCGCGCCACAGCGCCCCGCCCGCCAGCAGCATCCCCAGCAAAAAAAGCAGCAGCCAGCCGCGCCAGCCGCGCGAGGGGCGCTGCTCCGCAGACGCTGCCTCCGGCAGCAGGAGCGGGCTGTCATCGTCACGAATCTCCCATTCCATCATAGTCGAGGGCCTTTGTTAGGGATGGCGAGTGGTGAATAATGAATGGGAAGTCAATACCGTTAAGTTTAGGCTAGGGTTTGTGGGAAGCTACATAGTAAGGCAGAGGTTGTTTCGCCAAGAAGGGTCTGGCGGGTTGCAGTCACGGACTAGAAGTCCGTGCTGTAGGGCCTCCGGCCAAGCGTCCGCCTTCGCGGACGCCCTCACTCTCCCCCACCTGTCATCACCTGCTGGTAAAGCGCGACGGTGGCGGGCGCGGGGGCGACGCCGAGTTGCTCGCGGAGCACCTGCTCGCATTGGTGGTAGCTACGCAGCGCGAGGGCGCGATTGCCCAGGGCGGCGTGGGCCAGCACGCTCAGGCGGTAGGCGTGCTCCCAGCAGGGGTCGTGGGCGAGGAGGCGCTGGCAGAGCGCGATACATTCCTCGTGCTCCCCGCTCGCGTGCAGCAGGCCCGCGAGCTGCGTGGCGCTGCGCAGGAAGAGGGAGAGCAGCTGCTCGCGCCGCTCGCTGGCCCAATCCTCGTAAAGCGCGTCGGGCAGGTAGGGGCCGTGGAAGAGGCTCACCGCGCGGCGCAACTCGGCGATCCCCCCGCCTGATCGCCGCGCGCTAGCCGCTGCTGGCCGCGCTCGCACGCCTGCTCGAAGACGCGCGCATCCAGCCACAGGTCAGCGTCGGCGCGCAGCGCGTAGCAGGTGCCCTCGCGCACGATGAAGGCGTAGGGCGCGTCGGGCGAGCGTTGCGGCTCCAGCGCCTTGTTCAGGGCGGTGAGCGCCACCTTGAAGTCGCGCACCGCCGCCTGCGGCGCACGGTCGGGCCAGAGCCGCTCGGTGATTTCCTCGCGGTGCAGCGCGCGCCCCTGCTCGGTGAGCAGCAGTTGGAACAGTTGGCGCGCCTTGTCGCGCTTCCAATCGCCCGCCTCGCACCGGCTCGTGGCCGCGCCACACCCCGAAGCCGCCGAGGGTTTGCACGCGCAGTTGGTAGCCGGGGTGCGCGGCCAACTCGCCCATGCCAAGCTCCGCCAGCAACCGCTCGGCGTAGGCGCGCCAGCGCGGCAGGGCGCGCGCCTGAAGGAGCAGCGGCAGGAGTTGGTGCGGGTCGGGCGGGCCGAGCAGGGTGGGCCGCGTGAAGAGAAAGTCGTAGCCCTCGCTCTCGCACAGGGCGAAGAGGCGCTCGCACCGAGGCGTCGAAGCGCTCGCGCTGCGGGGCGTGGAGGTAGGCCATGCAGAGCCAGAGGCGCGTCGCGGCGCGCCCGAAGCGGTCGCCGCACTCGCGGAAGGCGACGAGCTGCGCGGTGAGAAGCTCCACCGCGCGCCGATGCTCGCCCGCCAGCACGAAGCTCGCCCCGAGCGCAAGGTCAGCCAACGCCACCACCCAGACTGTCGCCCGCCCACTGCCCGATCTCGCGCGCCTCCGCCGCCGCCCGCTGCGCGGCCGGCAGGTCGCCCGCAAAGCCGTAGGCGCGCGTCAGCCCCCAGTGCGCTTCCAGGCGGGTGCGCCGCACCGCTAGCTGGTCGCCCAGGGAGATGGCGCGCTGGTAGCAGGCGATGGCGTCGTCCCACCCCTGGCGGTCGTCGGGGGGCCAGCGCGTGGCCTGCTGGAGCTGGATCGCGTGGCCCAGCCGCATGGTCCCCACCGCCGAGACGAAGGGGGAGCCAAGCTGCTCGCCCAGGCCGATGCCCTCGCGGGCGAGGGTGGTCGCCCGCTCCACCTCGCCCATCAGCGCGTGGATGAGGGAGAGGAGCAGCACGCTCTCGCGGTGGGCGCGCGGCGGGTGAACCTGCCCCTGCTCCCACTCCTGCCGCTCGCGCTCGACCCAGTGCTCCAGGATGCCCCGCGCCTCCGCCAGCCGTCCGGTGCGCAGCTTGACGCGCACGCTGAGCACGTCCTCGCCCGGCCCCTCCTCGCGCAGGGCACGCGCCTCGTGGCGCAGCCGCTCCGCCGCCTGCGGCTGGCCCATGTTGAGCTTGTTCTCGGCGAGCAGTTCCAGCAGGCGGGCGCGCGCCGCGCGGTCGGCGATCCCGTCGGAGACGCGCAGCGCCTCTTCCAGCAAACTTTCGGCGCGCGCGGGGCGCACGGTGTCCAGGAAAATCAGCGCCTGCCCGCGCAGGGCGCGGCTGATCCCCGCCCCGTCGTTGCGCGCGCGCCACGTCTGCTCCGCCTGGGTGTACCAGGCGAGCGCCTCCTCGAAGCGGCTGCGCAGGCGGTACAGATCGCCCAGAAACGCCTGGAGCAGCGGGTGCTCGGCGAGAGTGTCGGGCGGCAGGTTGTCGATCCAGGTTGCGACGCTGTCCAGTTGCCCCGCGCGCAGGCTCGCCTCGCCGACTGCCTCGATGGTCGTCGCGGCGTCGGCAAAGTCGCGCGCGGCGAGTTGATGGAAGATCGTTTCCGCGCGCTTCCCGTCGGCCTGGAAGAAGCGCGCCGCGCGCCGGTGCCGCGCGCGCAGCGCCTCGTCGTCGGCGCTGAATTGGCGCAGAAAATCGTGGAAAAGATGGTGGTAGCGGAAGTGCTGCGCGCCGAGGGCGATCACGAACAGGTCGAGGTTGTGCAGGTGGGCGAGCAGCGCGGCGCTGTCGTCGCGCTCGGTGAGCGCGTCGCAGGCGGCGGGGGTCAGCTCGCGGAGGATCGCTGTCTCGCTCAAAAAGCGGCGAATGTCGGCAGGCTGGTTGTCGTACACCTCGCAGGCAAGGTAGTCGAAGAGCGCGGCCAGCGACGGGGCGGCGGGCGCGGGGCGCAGCAGCTCCGCGACGCGGCGGCCCTGCGCGCCGCGCAACCGCTGCCAGACCAGTTGCAGCGCGATGGGCCAGCCCTCGGTCAGCTCGGCCAGCCCGCAGACCTCCTCCGCGCTCAGTTCGATGCCGTAGGCGGTGCGGAACAGGCTGTCGATCTCGGCGGGCTGGAAGGCGAGCTGCGGTCGGCCCAGTTCGAGCAGGTCGCCGCGCGCCCGCCAGCGCACCATGCTCGCGTAACGGAGCGGGTGGCGCGTGGCGAGGACGATGTGCAGGTGGGGCGGCGCGTAGCCGATCAGCCGCTCGGTCAGGTTGTGTATCTCGGCAGCGTCCGCCACAAAGTGAAAGTCGTCCAGCACCAGCAGGAGCGGCCCGCTCAGCGCGCCGACGAGCGCGTTCAGCAGGGTGTCCACCACCTGCTCCCAGCGCTCGCGCTTGCCCTCGCCGCCCACCTCTGCCAGGACGGCGCGCGGGGTCTCTGAGAAGGCGGGCAGGCAGCGCTCTACCCCCTCGACCAGGTAGGCGAGGAAGCGCTGCGGGTCGGCGTCCTCCGCCTCGACGCTGTACCAGACGAGCGCGGGCACCTCGCGCGCGAGGGCGGCGAGCGCCGTGCTTTTGCCGTAGCCGGTGCCTGCCTGCACCACCGTCAGGCGCACCTCCAACGCCTCGCGCAGGCGGGCAACCAGGGCAGGGCGCGGCAACACGCGCGGGTGCAGGCGGGGCGGGGTCAGCTTGCTGTGCAACAAAAAGGGCTGTGTCATCGTGTACGGCAACCGAGGATCGAAAGTGGGGGATGAGCGGGACGGCGAAAGGCTGAACGGTACGGGCGGGCGCTTACTCGTGGGGCCACAGGGTGCGCAATTCTTCGGAGCGGCGCAGGCGGTTCATGATGTTGCGCTTGACACGGTAGACATCTTGAATGTCCTGGAACTCGTCGGGGAACTGGTCCAAAATCTCGCGCGGCTTGAGCCCGAGCACATAGTAGCTGATCAGCACCCGCTCTTCCTGCTCGTCATGCAGGAGCGCGCACACCTGCTGCCAGAAGTGCTCCTGCTTTTCGCGCTCCTCCAGCTCCCGCTCGGTGTGCGAGTGGCTGTGCAAGGAGGGGACCACCGCAATATCGGTGAGCAGGCTGTCACGCGTGCGGCGGCGCAGGGCATCGGTGACGGTGCTGGAGCAGCAGGTGTGGAGATATTGCAGCAGCGAGCGGAGCGAGGAGAAGCGCTCGAACGCGCGCCGATGGGAGGTGGCGTGCCAAAACTTTTCAAAGCTGAGGGTTTCCAACTCCTCCATGGGGATGTTGAGCATATCGACCCCGCCACACTGCCGGAGCCAGCCGCGCACCAACTTCCCGTAGGTTTCAAAGATTGTTTCCCACGCATAATCGTTGCGCAGGGCAAGGGCACGCCGAAACAACTCCCAACAATAGCGCTCGTCGTGCACCTCATCGCCGAAGAATTTGTCCGTCTCCTGCTTGCATATCTCCGACAGGGCCTGCACTTCCATCAGGTCAAGCCGAGGGGAAGCACTCACGGTTACACCTCCAATTCCATTCAGCCAACTTTGTTAACATTATAGTCTCTAACTCAAGCGCACGTCTAGACCCAATTTCGGGGACGGCAGTCCGATACCCAAAGGGCACGGTGAGTCCAAAGTCCAAAGTCAACGGCAGTCCGAAGTCCGAGGTCAAAGGAGTGCAGGTTGCAGGTTGCAGGTTACGAGGGAGTCTACTCTTTTGTTCCTCGTTCGGTCCCTCTGCGCCTTTGCGCCTCTGCGCCTTTGCGTTATGTCGTTCGTGCGCGTTCTGCGTTCATTCGGGGGTGAACAAAAGCGCGCCGCCCCCCTGCGTATCAAGCCAGAGGTAGCTGCCCGCGCGGCGGTAGCCGCTGACGCCTGCGAGCGCGTCGAGGAAGCGCGCTTCCTGCTCCATGATGCCATCGGGGGCGGCGCACAGCTTCTTTTCGCGCGCGGGCGTGCCGATGTGCAGGGCTGCGTCGTCGCGGGTGGCGGGCGCGCGAAAGGCGTTGCAGCCCGCCGAGCCGCTGACCCCTTCTGCGTCAAAGGCGAGGGAAATCGTGCTCTCGCGCAACGGCTCCGCCATCTGGGCGGGGGTGAAGGTATCCGCCGATGCTTCCACAAACGCGGCGAGTTGCCACAGAGAGCCCTCAAGGTCGGGCATCTCTGTCTCGGGAAAAGGTTCGAAGCGCAGCAGATCGCCCCGCTCGGAGATCAGCTCCAGCGCGCCCTCGGCGAGCTGAAAGTGACGGCTCCACCCGAGCGCGTCGGTGAAATCGCCTTCCTGCGCCCAGAAGGTGCCGCGCGCCTCGCACCCCTCGGGGTCCATCATGGCGAGGCTCAGGACGTGCAGCGTGCCCTGCCCCGACTCATAGCCTGCCATCACGTGGCGGCAACCTGCGCGCCCGACAGCGATCCCCTCCGCGACAAACGCAAGGGTGACCGTGCGCGGCTCCGCCTCGATAGCTGTGCCATTCAGCGACACGAGCACCCACGCGCTGCCCAGCAGCGCCGCCGGATCGTCCGCATAGGTGGGGCGCGCCTCGAACTCCAGCAGGGGCACGCCGCCCGCGTCCAGCAATGTTAGCCTTTCCTCCTCCACTCTAAAAGTTGCCGCCTCTTGCAGCGCCTGGAGGTAGGCCGTCTCCTGCTCCATCACGCCCTCGGGCTCCCCGCACGCCATCGCAGTCATCTCAAAGGAAGATTCTTCTCCCACCGTTGTGCCTGGCAGCGCTCCGCCAAACTGATTGCATCCCGAGAAGCCACCTATGCCCGACTCGGTAAAGGTCAACGTTGCCTGCGTGCCGGGCAGCGGCGGCTCGCCGCGCAGTGAGCGCAGGAGCCACTCGCTGCCCGACAGCTCCGACCACGCCGCCGCGCCGCTGCCCGTCGTGCCCACCGCGCCGCACGCCAGGAGCAGCAGTGCCCCCAGCCCCAACCCGACCGCTCTTAACCTTTTTAGCATGGTAGCCTCCCTCGCCTGTTTAACCCCCAAACGCACGCGGCGATCCAGAAAGTTCGTCGCCAGCGAGCGCAGCCGCCCCATCCCCATCTCATTCAGGTGGAAAAACAGCACCTGCAGCTGCCCCTCCTGATCCGCCAGCAGATAAAGATTTTGGATGTTGGCGAGGTCGGCGGGCGCAAAGCCAAGCTGCTCGGTGGGCAGCGGCTCCATATGGGGCAGCACGTCATAGCCCAACTTGCTCCACAATTGGCGCAAGCCCTCCGGCTCCTGCGCCAACCGAATATCTTCCAACACCAGATGCCGCTTCGATGCTGCCATGTCACACATCCTTCCAAAAAACAACGCTCGTAGGGCGCGGCTGGAACCAAAGAAAACAACTGGCTTGACGAGGCTACCGCCCCTGAGGGCGCGACTAAAGTCGCTGCTAGAGGCTTGCAGCCGAGCGTCGGCCCACGCCGACGCCGATAGAAGTGTAGCGTCCCCGCAGGGAGACATCCGGCTCCCCTCCCCCGGCTTCGGGAGAGGGGCTGGGGGTGAGGGCCGCCCCCGCCGCCCTCAATCTTTGAATAGGCAAAGCAGTATAAAGCTCAACCCCACATTCGCCAACCGTCGGAGCGCTATTCTACGGCTCATACTTGGGAACCATCAAAGAACGACTTCCCGAACTGTTAAGGGTAACAACGGAGCGTGAAAAAGCGGCGGCTTCCCTCTGGGTACGGCCCGCACCGCCAACGGGTCACCCCCTCACCTTCATCACCCTTCATCACCCCCTCACCTTCATCACCCCCTCACCTTCATCACCCCCTCACCTTCATCACCCCCTCACCTTCATCACCCCCTCCCCCTTTGCCACCCCCGCGAATCGGGGCCACAATAGTGCTTTGACGCTCGCGCTACCGGTGGCCCACCATGCCCCTTGACCTCTCCCCTACCCTAACCCTCGCCCCGTCGCCGACGCTCGCGATCAACGAGCGCGTGCGCCGCGCGCAGGCGGAGGGGCGTCCCATCCTCCATCTCGGTTTTGGCGAGTCGCGCTTTCCGGTTCACCCCAAAATTTTGGAAGCGTTCCGCGAGCATGCCACCGCCCGCGATTACCCGCCGGTGGCGGGCTACCCTGCCCTGCGCGAGGCTATCGCGAGCTTTTACGCGCGCGAGTTCGGGCTGGAGGTGGCGGCGGGCCAGGTCATCGTGGGGCCGGGCAGCAAGAGCCTGATCTTCGCGGCGATCCAGTCGCTGCGCGGCGACCTGCTGCTGCCGCGCCCCTCCTGGGTGAGCTACGAGCCGCACGCGCGGCTCACCGGCAAAGCGGTGACGTGGATCGATACGGTGCTGGAGGAGGAGTACCTGCTCACGCCCGAGCGGCTGCACGCGGGGGTAGAAGCGGCGCGGCGCGCGGGGCAGGAGCCGCGCATCCTCGTCCTCAACTCGCCCGGCAACCCGACGGGGGTCGGCTACCCCGCCGAGGCGCTGCCCGCGCTCGCGGCGGCGGCGCGGGCCAATGGGCTCACGGTGATCAGCGACGAGATTTACGCACTCCTCGCCTTCAGCCAGCGCCCGCACCACTCCATCGCGCGCGAGTACCCGGAGGGAACAATCGTGACAGGCGGGCTGAGCAAGCACCTGTCGCTCGGTGGGTGGCGCTTGGGGCTGGCAGTGGTGCCCCCCGACGCGGCGGGGCACGCGCTGATGGGCGCGATGAGCAGCGTCGCGGGGCACCTCTGGTCCTCCCCCGCCGCGCCGGTGCAACAGGCGGCGATGGTAGCGTACAGCGACGATCCCGATATCGCCGCCTACATCCACCGCTGCACGTCGCTACACGAAACCGTGACTCAGGCGCTCTTTGGGCAGCTTGCGGCGGCGGGCATTCCCTGTGCGCCGCCCTCGGGCGGCTACTACCTGTACCCCTCCTTCGACCCCTGGCGCGCAGCGTTGCGCGAGCGGCACGGGGTCCACACCTCGGAGGAGCTGGCGTCGCTGCTGCTCGACGAGTTCGGCATCGCCACGCTGCCCGGCACCGTCTTCGGCGCGCGGCCCGACGATCTGTCGCTGCGCCTCGCCACCAGCTACCTGTACGCGCAGGGCACAACGACCATCGAGGAAACGCTGGAAGCCTTCGCCACCCTTGCCCCCGCTGCCTTCCTAGCCGAGCAGTGCGCACCGCTTTTCCGGGTGGGGCAGCTGCTGCGCGACTTGGTAGGCGCGTTAGAGTAGACCGACGGAGAACGACTTTTCACCACAGAGAACACAGAGAACACAGAGAACGTAGAACGCAGAACGCAGAACGAACGGCACGCGCACCTGGTCGTGGGTCCGCAATCTGCAAATCTGTAATCTGTAATACCCAAAGGGCACGGTGTCTGCAACCTGCAATCTACCAACACGAGCAACCTGATGGATATACGATTCGACACCTACTACAACAATGACGAGCTGAACGAGCGGCTTCAATGGCTGGCCGAGCAGCACCCGCAGATCATGACGCTGGGCTCGCTCGGGCAGAGCCACGAGGGGCGCACTATCCCGCTCGTCACGATCACGACCCTGGCAACCGGGCCGCACAGCGAGAAGCCGGGTTTCTGGATCGATGGCAACATCCACGCGACCGAAGCTAACCGCCTCGATGGCGGCGCTGTATTTCATCAACGAGGTGACCAGCCGCTATGGCAGCGATGCCACCATCACCAAGCTGGTGGACGAGCAGGTTTTCTATGTGGTGCCGCGCCTGAATCCCGACGGGGCCGCGCTCGCCTTTGCGGACAAGCCGGTTTACCTGCGCTCCGGCACGCGCCCCTACCCCATCGAGGAAAAGCAGGAGGGGCTGCACGTCGAGGACGTGGACGGCGATGGCCGCGTGCTCCAGATGCGCTTCCCCGACCCCAGCGGCGATTGGAAGGTGTCGGAGCGCGACCCGCGCCTGATGATCAAGCGGGGGGTGGACGAGCTGGGCGGCAGCTACTACCGCCTTTTCCCGGAGGGCACGCTCGCAGAGTACGATGGGCACCTCATCAAGAGCGCGCGGCCCTTGCAGGGGCTGGACTTCAACCGCAACTTCCCCGGCTCCTGGCGGCCCGAGGGGGAGCAGAGGGGGGCAGGCGACTTCCCCGGCTCCGAGCCGGAAATCATGGCGGTGATCGCCTTCTTCGCGAAGCACCCCACCATCTTCGGGGCGCTCACCTTTCACACCTACAGCCGCGCGATCCTGCGCCCCTACGGCACGCAAAGCGACGAGGCCATGGACATCAACGACCTGTGGGTCTACGAGGCCATCGGCGAGCGGGGCGAGGAGATCACGGGCTACCCCTGCATCTCGGTCTTCCACCACTTCAAGTATCACCCCAACGAGGTGATCACGGGGGTGTTCGACGATTGGCTTTACGACCACAAGGGGATCTTTGCCTTTACCGTGGAACTGTGGGATTTGGCAATCGCGGCGGGGGTCGAGTCGAAGCAAAAGGAAAAGAAGTGGATCGAGTGGTTCCGCAAGCACCCGCTGGAGGACGATCTGAAGGTGCTCGACTTTGTGAACGTGCACGCGCCCGACCAACTCGTTGAGTGGAAGGCGTGGGAGCACCCGCAGCTCGGCCCGGTCGAGATCGGCGGCTGGAACTCCATGTTCACCTGGCGCAACCCGCCGCCCTCCCTGCTGGAAGCGGAGATCGCCCCGCAAACCGCCTTTGCCCTCTCGTTTGCCGCGCTCGCCCCGAGGCTCGCCTGGCGCACGGTCGAGGTCACGCCGCTGGGCAACGAGCACTTTCACCTGCTCGCCGTTGTCGAGAACCAGGGCTTTCTGCCCACCTACGTGTCCAACCGCGCCAAGACGATGAAGGCGGTGCGCCCCGTGCGCGTGGAGCTCGTGCTGCCAGAGGGAGCCACGCTTCAGAGTGGCACCCAGAAGCAGGAAATCGACCACCTGGAAGGACGCTCCAACAAGCTCAGCGTGTCGAGCTCGGAGGCACTGTCGGCGACGGACAACCGCGCCAAGGCTGAGTGGGTCATCCACGCACCCGAGGGCAGCACCGTGACCCTCACCCTGCTCTCCGAGCGCGCGGGCACCCTGCGCCGCGAGGTCACTCTCGGCTAGCAGCCGTTCGTCCAAGCGCACATTTCGGGGGAGCGACCAGATGACCGCTCCCCCGTTTTATGCTACACTCGGCACAAAAGGAGGCGACCCAATGGACCACGCACCCGAGCTGACAGCAACCCAAACAACCCGCACCATGACCTGGGACGAGTGGCTCGCCTGGGCCCCCGACTCGCGCCTGACCGAATGGGTAGATGGAGAGGTGATCGAACAGATGCCAATCAGCGAGACACATGACGCGATCACCCGCTGGCTCGTCGTCATCCTTCAACTGCTGACGAAACAGCGTGGTGTGGGGCAAATCAGAGTGGCCCCCAGTGTCCTCAAGCTCTCGACGAGCGCAAGAGGCCGCGAACCCGACCTGATGTTTATCTCCGAAGCGAACCGCGCGCGCATCCACAACACCTACGTCGAGGGGCCCATCGATGCGGTTTTCGAGATCGTTTCCCCGGAAAGCATCGCGCGCGACCGGGGCGACAAATTTGTCGAGTACGAGGCAGAAGGGATCACCGAGTACTGGCTGATCGACCCCCTGCGCCAACAGATCGAGCTTTACCACCTTGGCGGCAACGGGCGCTACCAATTAGTGATGCCCACCGACGGCAAACTCCACTCCGCCGCCATCCCGGGCTTCTACCTGCGCCCCGCGTGGCTCTGGAGCGACCCGCTCGCCGACGAGCTTCAGATCTTGCGCGAGCTCGGTGTCCTCTAAACCCTCTTGCGCCGTATCCGTCATCCTTCATTTCTGAAATCCTTGCTCTACCCACCCCCACCCCAACCCGTCGTTGATCCTTGATTCCTGGAAATCCTTGTTCTATGCTCCGTATCCTGTCCCGCGACCAAGCCCAAGCCACCGTCCTCCAGCGCCCGCTCCTGGACGACGCCCGCGTGCCCGACAGCGCGCTCGACACCCTGCGCGCCGCCACGGGCCGCGACGTGCAGAGCGCCGCCCAGGGCGTTGCCCACATCGTCGCCGACGTCCGCGCGCAGGGCGACGAGGCACTGCGCTTCTACTCGCGCGTCCTCGACGGGCAGGAGCTTGGCGCACTGGAAGTTTCCGCCGAGGCGATTGACGCGGCCTACCAGCGCGTAGACGCTGAGCTACGCAACGCCCTCGAAGCCAGCGCCGCGCGCATCCGCCGCTTCCACGAGAGGCAGCTGGAAGCCGTAGCAGGATGGATGGTCGAGGAAGACGGCTCGCGGCTGGGGCAACTGGTGCGCCCGCTGGAACGGGTCGGGGTCTACGCGCCGGGCGGTCAGGCGCTCTACCCCTCCAGCCTGCTGATGGCGGCGGTACCCGCACAGGTAGCGGGGGTCAAGGAAATCATCGTCATCTCCCCGCCCTCGCGCGAGCGGCTGACGGAGCAGGCGGGCGACGAGGGACAAAGCGCCATCGCCGATGTGATCCTGGCCGCCGCGAAGATCGGCGGGGCGACGCGCGTCTTCCAAGTGGGCGGCGCGCAGGGGATCGCGGCGCTCGCCTACGGCACGGAAAGCGTGCCGCGCGTGGACAAAATTTTGGGGCCGGGCGGGCTCTTCACCGTGCTGGCGATGCGCCAGGTCTTCGGCGCGGTAGGGATCGCGGGGCTACCGGGGCCGACGGAGACCCTGCTCATCGCGGACGACAGCGCCGACCCCGCGCTCGTCGCCGCCGACCTGCTCGCCCAGGCGGAGCACGACGTGCTCGCCTCGGCGCTGCTGCTCACCCCCGACGAGGGGCTGGCGGCGCGCGTCGCGGCGGAGGTCGAGGCGCAACTGGCGCAGTTGCCGCGCCGCGCCATCGTGGAGGGCTCGCTGGAGCGCGGGAGTGCCATCGTGCTGGTGCGCGACCTGGACGAGGCGTTGGCGCTTGCCAACGAGTACGCGCCGGAGCACCTCTGCCTGCTCACCCGCGACCCGTGGTCGCTGCTGGAGCGCGTGGAGCGCGCGGGCGGGGTCTTCGTGGGTGAAACCGCGTGCGAGGCGCTGGGCGACTACATCGTCGGGCCAAGCCACATCATGCCGACCAGCCGCACCGCGCGCTTCAACTCCCCCGTCAACGTGCGCGACTTTCAAAAGATCATCTCGGTCTTTGGCGTGGGCGAGTCGCACCCTTCAGGAGACCGGCCCCGACGCTATCCGCGTTGCCGAGGCCGAGGGGCTCCACGCCCACGCCGAGGCCATCCGGCGGCGGCTCAACCCGAACGGGTAGGGCGCTCCGCACAAGTTCCGGTCGTCGCCGCACCGCCCGCCGTAGGGGCTCTAGGCACCCGCAGTTCGAAGTTAAAGCCGCCCCCTTTTCCGCTTGCCCCGCGCCACATCTGTCCGACACACGTGCGCTCCCCTAGCCGATAGCCCTCAATTCTCTACCTCGCCTCTCCCCCCGCCTGAATTTTGTTACAACTTGCGCATGGGATACACTCAGTCGGCACCCTACAAGGAGAAAGCTGGATGATTGACCCGCTTGACCATATCAAGCCGCAGGTGCGCGCGATGAAGGCGTATACGCTCGCGCCGCACGCGTACCAGTACAAGATGAACCAAAACGAGAACCCCCTGGGCTACCCGGAGGTGCTCAAGGAAAAGGTCTTCGAGCGGATGCGCCAGGGGGATTGGGCGCGCTACCCGGATTTCGATCTGGTCGAGATTTCTGGGGCGATTGCCCGCCACGTGGGGGTCGCGCCCGAGCAGATCTTGGTGGGCAACGGCTCCAACGAGATGATCTACAACACCATGGCGGTCACGCTCGGCGAGGGCGACCACGTGGTGATTCCGGTGCCGACCTTCAGCGTGTACAAGCTGATCGCGACGGTCATGGGGGCGACAGAGCCACGAGCCGCTGATGCGCGCCGAGGATCGGCTTTGCGCTGCCCGCCGACGAGGTGATTGGAACGGCGCAGCGCCACGGCGCGAAGATCGTGGTGCTCTGCACCCCGAACAACCCGACCGCGCAGAGCTATGCCGTAGGCGATATCCGACGCGTCTGCGCGGAAAGCGGGGCCATCGTGATGGTGGACGAGGCGTACCAGGAGTTTTCGTCGCAGAACCTCATCGGCTTGGTCAGACGACTTCCCGAACGTGGTGCTGCTGCGCACCTTTTCCAAGGCGATGGCGCTGGGCGGGATGCGCGTCGGCTACGCGATCACGAGCGCGCCGCTGGCGCGGGAAATCCACAAGGGCAAGCTGCCCTACGCGCTCAACGCCTTTTCGGAGGCGGCGGCGGTGGTGGCGCTGGAGCACATGGCGCTGTTCCGCGACGAGATCGCCCTGATTCGCAGCGAGCGGGACCGCGTGTTCGCGGCGCTCCAGGCCCTGCCCTTCGCGGAGCCGCTGCCCAGCGACGCCAACTTTATCCTGACCCGCTTCGATGGGGTCGCGCCCCAGCACCTCTTCGAGCACCTGCTGGCGCGCGGGGTGCTCATTCGGGATGTGTCGCACTACCCAGGGCTGAGCCAGTACCTGCGCCTCTCCATCGGCGCGCCGCACGAAAACGACGCGCTGATCCAGGGGCTGCGGGAGTTGGTGGTATAATCGACGGCAGTAGGGGCAATCCCTTGTGATTGCCCTGCCGAGGTCGAACGGATGACGAAGGACGAAGGACGAAGGTACGGCGTAACGCAAAGGCGCAGAGGCGCAGAGGCGCAAAGGGCTGGGCTTTTTACTCTCGGTCGTCGGTCGTCCGTCGTCGGTCGTCCGTCGTCGGTCGTCCGTCGTCGCCGTCGACTTCGGACTGTCGTTTTGGACTTTGGACTAAAAAAGAATCCGAGGAAAACATGGCTTATCCAACCAACCGACTGTCGATTCATTGCCCACAATGCGGCCAGCCGCTGACGATGACGGCGCAGCAGGTGATCGACGTGGGCGAGGACCCCACGCTGCGCGACCGCCTGCTGCGCGGGCGGGTGAACGTGCTCAGCTGCCCGCACTGCGGGGTCAAGGGGCCGATCGCGCTGCCGCTGGTGTACCACGACCCGAGCCACGAGTTGCTGCTGGCCTTCCTGCCGAACGAGATGCAGCTGACGATGGAGCAGGAGGAGCGCGAGGTCGGGCGGCTGACCAACATGGTGCTCAACAACACGCCGCCTGAAAAGCGCAAGGGCTACCTGCTCAACCCCACGCGCGTGATGAGCTACGATGGTCTGATGGAAAAGATCATGGAGGCGGAGGGGGTCAGCCCGGACCAGATGCGCAAGCAGACAGAAAAGATTCGCCTGCTGCTGCAGCATGGCGCAGATGGTGGGCAACGACGAGCGGCTGAGCACGCTGATCGCGCAGAACAAGGCGAGGTGGACAAGAATTTCCTGACCCTCATCGCCGCGACGATGGCGCAGGCGCAGGAGGTGGGCGACGAGGAGACGGTGCGGCGCTACCGCACCCTGCAACAGAAGCTCGTCCAGCAGCTGAACCTCAAAGCGTCCGACCTGCCCACCTTCGACGCGGCGGAGCAGTACGACGCCCTGATCGAGGCGCTGCTCGCCACCGAGCCGGAGCGGCTGCAAACCATGGTAGCCACCAACCGCCCGCTGCTCGACTATCAATTCTTTATGCACCTGACGCAGCGCGCCGAGGCCGCCGACGCCCCGACGAAGCAGCAGTTGCTTGCGCTGCGCAAGCAGGTCGTGGAGCTGACCGACGAGATGGACCGGCACGCCGAGCAGGCAATGCGCAGGGCCGCCGAGCAGCTACAAACCCTGCTCCAGGCCCCGGACATCGATGCGAAGATCCAGGAGATGTACAACGATCTGGACGAGGCGTTCCTCGTGGTGCTCTCTGCCAATCTGGAGCAGGCGGAGGCGCAGGGGTACGACGAGATCGTCGAGCGTGCTGCGCAGCATCTACGAGCGCGTGGTGCTCGCTATGGAAAAGCGGCTGCGCCCCGAACTGCGCGCCATGAACGAGCTGCTGCGCATGGACTCGTCGGAAGCGCGCCGCGCGCGGCTGCGCCAGGAACTTCACATCTACAACCCCGCAGGCTTCATCGAGATGATCGAGGCGATTGCGGGCGACCTGGAAGACGCAGGGCGCGCCGACGCCGCCACCCTGGACCGCCTCTACACCATCGCCGACGAGGCGCGCGAGCTTGCCGCGACGATGGACTTTGCGCCGCCTATCGAGAAGCTCTTCGAGGAAGCACCCAAGCCAAGCGGCCTCATCCTGACCCCCGAGGAAGAGCGCCGTCGCAAGCAGCAGGAAGGGCCAGGCATCATCCTGCCCGGTAAGGGATAAGCGAGTTACCCAGTTCAATTGGGTAGGGGCGCACAGCCGTGCGCCCCTACCACGATCCACCCATCGGGACATTCAATGCGCCACGCACACCTAACACGACACACCAACGAGACGCAGATCACCCTGTCGCTGGGGCTGGATGGAAGCGGGGCAGGCACGCGCCACACGGGGGTCGCCTTCTTCGATCACATGCTGGACCATGTGGCGAAGCATGGCCTCTTCGACCTGGACATCCAGGCGACGGGCGACTACGAGATCGATGACCACCACACCGTCGAGGACGTGGGCATCGTGCTGGGCAAAGCGCTGGCGGAGGCGCTGGGCGACAAGGCAGGCATCCGCCGCTATGGCGACGCGACGGTGCCGATGGACGAGGCACTGGTGCTCTGCGCGGTGGACTTTTCGGGGCGCGGGCTGCTCGGCTTTCACGGCACGATCCCCGCGCAGAAGATCGGCACCTTCGACACCGAGCTCGTGCCGGAATTTTTGCGCGCCCTCGCCGCCAACGCGGGCATGACCCTGCACGTCCAGGTACTCGCCGGGCAAAACGCCACCACATCGTCGAGGGCATCTTCAAGGCGCTGGGCCGCGCCCTGCGCGCGGCGGTCGAGGTGGACGCGCGGCGCGCGGGCCAGGTCCCGAGCACAAAAGGAATGTTGGAGTAGGAGGAAAGGATGCTCACCCGTCTCGAAGTGGATGGTTTCAAAAACCTGCTCGATTTCGCTGTGGACTTCGGCCCGTTCACGTGCATCGCAGGGGTTAACGGCGTAGGCAAGTCGAATATCTTTGATGCTATTCGCTTTCTCTCCTTGCTGGCAGACCATACTCTCATCGAAGCCGCCCTGAAACTGCGCGAGAGCGATGAAGAGAGCGCCGACCCGCGCGACCTGTTCTGGCGCGGGAAAAACCCCTATCCTCAGCACCATCTCACCATTGCTGCCGAGATGATTGTGAACCCCACCGTTGAAGATGACTTTGGGCGGCCTGCCCAAGCAACCTCCACCTATCTTCGCTACGAGGTAAAGATCGGCTATGAGCCCCCTGAATACCGAGGAACGCTGGGGAGGATAGTATTGCTTCATGAGAAGCTTGCTTATTTCACCAAGGGCGACGCAGGAAAAAAGCTGCTGTTTCCGCACAGCGCCAAGGATTTCCGAGCTGGCATAGTCGACAATGCGCGGCGTGGCAGCGATTTTATCTCAACCCATACTGCACCCGACGGACAGATAGAAATTTACATTCACCAGGATGGGGGAAGCTCAGGTAAACCCCAAAAAGCACCTGCGGCTAAAGCCCCGCGCACCATTGTGGGGACGTCCAACACCTCTAACACCCCCACCATCCTGGCGGCCCGCCGCGAAATGCAGAGCTGGAAGTTCTTGGCCCTTGAGCCTCGCGCCATGCGCGGCGCGGATCGCTTTAATACAGAGTCGCAGCTGACAGCGGCGGGGGACCACCTCCCTGCCACCCTCTACCGGCTGGCAACACAGGGGAATGGAGATAAATCAGAAGCGCAAACTTACTCCCAAATTGCAAGTCGTTTGGCTGACTTGGTTCCGGTACGAGATGTGCGGGTAGATGTTGAGGAAACCCGGCAACTTCTTACTCTGGAAGTCCAGGAGAATTCAGGGCTATGGCTCCCTGCCCGCGCACTCTCCGATGGCACTCTGCGCTTTTTGACCTTGACTGTGCTGGCCGAAGACCCGGAGTTTCATGGCCTGCTGTGCATGGAAGAGCCTGAAAATGGGATTCACCCGGACAAAATGGATGCGATGGTAAGCCTCCTGAAGGATATTGCGGTGGATACCGACAGAGCGCCGGGAGAAGAAAACCCATTGCGGCAAGTCATCGTTGCCACTCACTCTCCGGCCCTCGTGCAATTGCTTGATGAGGATGATCTGCTGCTGGCCGAGCCGACTTCCATCCGCCGCCCCGATGGGAGCATGGCGCGCACCCTGCGGGCGCTGCCCTTGCAAGGCTCCTGGCGTTGCGACGCCAGCCCCGCCACCTGCGTGGGCAAGTTGGCAATCTTGGCCTACCTCACAGCACCCGAAGAAGCCACCTTGCAGCTTCCCCTCGAGCTAGCGCCGAGACGCCACGGATGACGCGGCGCGTGCGCTTTGCCCTCCTGGCTGAGGGTACGTCCGATCATGCTCTGATAACCCCCCTGGAAGCATTGTGCATCCGGTGTGGGGCAGACGAGGTGAGCAGCTTGGTACCGAACTTCGCGCGGCTACCCAAGACGATAGGCAAAGATGTCGAGTCGCGCGTAAGCGCACTCATCAAAAATGAACCGTCGGTCAATCTGCTGTTTATTCACCGTGACGCGGACCATCCCAGTCCAGAACCCAGATATGAAGAGATAGGCGCGGCAGTGCAAGCAAGCCACTGCACGATCCGCCATGTGGCAGTCGTCCCGATCCAAGAAACGGAGGCATGGCTTCTCTTGAATGAAGCGGAACTTAGGCGCGTCGCTCAAAACCCCCGTGGCCGCCTTCCTCTCGACCTGCCAAGCCCTGCACAGGTAGAAGCGATAAGACAGCCGAAAGAGAAGCTGAAGGAAGTATTGAGTCGGCGCCAGCGAGTTGAAGGGTCGTAGACTTGAACGTTTCGAGAAGAATTTCGGTCACCATCGCCGCCTGCTCCTTGAATCTCTTGATCCAGACGGGCCACTCCTGCAACTCTCCGCCTGGCAACGGCTGCATCGGGACACGACGGACGCAATCGCTTTACTGGAGGAACAATGGTGAACCCGTCGGTCGTCCTCATCGACTACGGCGCGGGGAATATCCGCAACGTGGAAAAGGCGTTCGAGGCGGTGGGGGTGGCAACGCAGCGCACCGCCGAGCCGGAGGTGGTACGCGCGGCGGAGGTGGTGATCATGCCCGGCGTGGGCGCGTTTGGCGATATGATGGGCGCGCTCCACGCGCGCGGGCTCGTCGAGCCGATCCGTGAGGCGGCGCACGCGGGCAAGCCGCTGCTCGGGATCTGCGTCGGCCTCCAGGTGCTCTTTGAGGTGGGCGAGGAGATGGGCGAGCACGAGGGGCTGGGAATCTTCGCGGGGCGCGTCAAGCGCTTCCAGGTGGAAGGGTTGAAGGTGCCGCACATCGGCTGGAACCAACTTTGCCCCACCCAGGAACACCCGCTCTTCGAGGGGATCCACGAGGGGGAGTACGCCTACTTTGTCCACTCCTACCACGCGGTGCCCGCCGACCCCGCGCTCGTCCTGGCGACCACCGACTATGGCTCGCCCTTTCCCTCGGTTTGCGGGCGCGACAACGTGCTCGGCATCCAGTTTCACCCCGAAAAATCGCAGCACACCGGCCTGACGATGCTGCGCAACTTTGCCCGCTGGGCCGGAATCGAGCCGGTCGCATGAGCCACACCCTCGCCTCGCGCCCGCTTGGCCCGCACGATGAGGCGCAGCTACGCGCCTTCTGGGCGCGCGAGCCGCACGCCAACCTCTTCGCCATCCCCGACCTGGACTTTCTGGGCTGGCAGGACGAGCGGCTTGAGTTTGTGGGATGGTTCGACGGGCACACGCTCGTCGGCTACCTGATGATCTACGGCATCAGCGCGCAGTGGAGCTTCGCGGACGAGCAGGTGGCGGCGGGCATCGCCGCGCGGCTGGAGCGGAGCGAGCGGCCGGTGGAATTTGTGACCGGCATGGAGCGCACCACCTGGCCGGTGCTGGAGCAGCTCACGCGCGGCAGGGTGGAGCGCTACGAGTTGAGCACCGTGGCGAAGCTTCCCTTCGGTCACTTTAACGCGAACACGCTACAAAGCGCCGGGGGCGAGGCGCGCCTGGCGACGGTGGAGGAGTTGGACGCGCTGACAGCGGTCCACATCGCCGCGCCGGACCAGTTCAACCACCTGAGCTACGCCGCGCGCCGCCGCGCTCTCAAGGGGGCGATGACCGATGGCTGGCGGCGCGTTTACCTCGCCGCCAACGCCGAGGGACATTTGGTCGCCTCGGCGCAGACCATCGCGGAGGGGCGCGACATCGGGGTGATTGGCGGGGTCGTGACCCACCCGGCCTTTCGGGGTCAGGGCTTCGCCACGCTGGTCACCGCCGCGCTCTGCCAGGCGCTGCTGGCGGAACACAAGGAACCCTACCTGTTTTATCGGCGCGACAACGTGCCCGCCGCGCGCGTCTACCAAAAGATTGGCTTTGTGCCGCTCGGCGACGCACTGCTCGCGCAACTGGAGTGGGAAGGATGATCCCCAACGATCCCTACACCCTGGCGGTGATTACCCTGCTCGTCTTTTTGGGGCTGCTGGGGCTGCTACTGCCCAATTGGTTTATCCGCATCTCGCGCTTCCCCTTCATCTTTCAAGCGTACCCGCCGCTGGACGACTCGCGGCGGCGCTGGGCGCGACTCTGGGGCGCGCTCTCCCTGCTGGGCGCTACCTTTCTTGCCTTTGCCATCTCCTGAGGAGAGCTAATGATCCTTTTTCCAGCTATCGATCTGCGCCAGGGCCGCTGCGTGCGCTTGTACCAGGGCGACCCCGCGCAGGAAACGGTTTTTTCCGATGACCCCGTGGCGATGGCGCGGCGCTGGGCCGACGAGGGAGCCGAGTGGCTGCACGTCGTCAACCTGGATGGTGCGTTCGGCGAGCAGGGCCAGAACCCCGAGGCAGTGCGGCGCATCGTCGCGGCGATGACGGAACGCGGGGTGCCGGTGCAGTTCGGCGGCGGGCTGCGCACGAGCGAAGGGATCGACGCGGCGCTCGGCTGGGGGGTGGCGCGCGTCATCCTGGGCACCGTCGCGCTGCGCGAGCCGGAGCTGGTGCGCGGCGCAATCGAGCGGCACGGTGCGGCGCGCGTCGTGGTCGGCATCGACGCGCGCGACGGGCGGGTCGCGGTGGAGGGCTGGCAGGAGACGAGCGAGGTGGACGTGCTAACCTTGGCCGAGAGCATGAAGCAGCTCGGCGTCGAGCGCATCGTTTACACCGACATCGCGCGCGACGGCACGCACAGCGGCCCGAACATCGCGAAGACCGGCGAGCTCGCGCAAAAAAGCGGCCTGCGTGTGATCGCTTCCGGTGGGGTCGGCTCGCTCGACCACCTGCAACAGGTGCGCTGGATCGAGCCCTTCGGGGTCGAGGGGGTGATCGTGGGGCGCGCGCTCTACGAGGGCAACTTCACCCTGCGCGCCGCCCTGGATTTTCTCGCCCCCTCTCCCTGACCCGCAGCCCACGAGGATTGGACCAACCCATGCTAGCGAAACGAATCATTCCCTGCCTGGACGTGGCCGAGGGGCGCGTGGTCAAGGGCATCAACTTTGTAGAACTGCGCGACGCGGGCGACCCCGTGGAGCAGGCGCGGCTCTACGATGCGGCGGGCGCGGACGAGTTGGTCTTTTTGGACATCTCCGCGACGCACGAGGGGCGCAAAACGATGCGCGAGGTCGTGCGCGCCGTCGCCGATCAGGTGTTCATTCCCTTCACCGTGGGCGGCGGCATCTCCACCGTGGAGGACATGCACGCGATGCTGCTCGCGGGGGCGGACAAGATCTCGATCAACTCCGCCGCCGTGCGCCACCCCGAGCTGATCACGCAGGGCGCGCAACGTTTCGGCTCGCAGTGCATCGTCGTGGCGATCGACGCCAAGCGCACGGCGAGCGGCGAGGGCTGGGAGGTGTACGTCTCGGGCGGGCGCACCGCGACTGGCCTGGACGCCGTGGCCTGGGCGCGCGAGGCGGAGCAACGGGGCGCGGGGGAAATCCTCCTCACCTCGATGGACGGGGATGGCACGACCGAGGGCTACGACCTGGAGCTTACCCGCGCCGTGGCCCAGGCGGTGGGCATCCCCGTCATTGCCTCTGGCGGCGCGGGGCGCATCGAACACTTCGCGCAGGCGCTCACCCTCGGCCACGCCGACGCCGCGCTCGCCGCCACCCTCTTCCACTACAAACAACTCACCATCGCCGAGGTCAAGACGTACCTACGCGGTGAGGGGGTTGCGGTGAGGGGGTGACGGGGACAGGGAGGACAAGGGGACAGGGAGGGACAAGGGGAGAAAGGAGATTTATCCGTCGTTCTCCGTGCTCTCCGTGTCTCCGTGGTTCAAATCCGTTATCTGTCGTCCGTGGTCGGTCGTCGGTCGTCGCCGTTCTCCCGTGCCTCCGTGGTTCAATCCGTTATCCGGAGCCGCTGCTATGAGTGAATCGACTCCCTCCTTCTTCGCGCGCGCCATCGAGATGATTCGGCAGATTCCCGAGGGTGAGGTAACCACCTACGGGCAAATCGCGCTGCTGATTTCGGGCTCGATTCGCGGGGCGCGCGCTGTGGGCTACGCGCTCGCCGCGCTGAGCGACGAGGAGGCGCAGGAGGTCCCGTGGTGGCGCGTCATCAACGCCCACGGGCGCATCTCCAACTCCAACGCGCGCCTTCACGCCGCCCACCAGCGCGAGTTGCTGGAAGCGGAGGGGGTCACATTCGGGGAGGACGAGCGCGTGGACCTGACGCGCTACGGGTGGGACGGCCCACCCGGCCACTTTTGACGCGTCGTACAGGAGGAAGCATGTCAAGCCATACCGATACCGCCCCGGCTCACTTTCCAGGGCTAACGTGGAACGCGGACGGATTGCTCCCCGCCATCGTGCAGGATGTCGAGGATGGCACGGTGCTGATGATGGCCTGGATGAACGAGGAATCGCTGCGCCTGACACAGCAGCGCGGCGAGGCGGTGTTTTGGAGCCGCTCGCGGCAGGAGATCTGGCACAAGGGCGCGACGAGCGGCAACGTGCTGCGCGTGCGCGCCATCCGCTACGACTGCGACGGGGACACGTTGCTGATTGAGGTGGACCCCGCAGGCCCCGCCTGCCACACCGGCGCGCGCTCCTGCTTTTTCAGCGAGTTGCTTTGAGGGACAAGCGACGACGGACGACCGACGACCGACGACGGACGACCGAAGACGCGGACGAAGATTCCAAGAAATTTTCAGGGGATCTACAAAGGAGAACGCTTTGGGATCGGTCGTCGGTCGTCGGTCGTCCGTCGTCGGTCGACGGTCGTCCGTCGTCACCTCTCAAGGAGCCGCCACGATCCGGAACACCTGCCCGCTCGTACCGCTCGGCCCCGTGCTGCGCGAGGCGAGCAGGTACAACTCGCCGCTGTTGTCCTCGCCAAAGCCGAGCACGAAGTGGGTGAGCGGTTCGCTCCCCTCGACGCTCAGCACGCGCACCGGCCAGAGCCCGCTCGTCTGTGGTGTGCTGGCGAAGAGCTGGCCCTGCGGCTGGCTAAAGCTGCGACTCCAATCTCCAAAGAGGTATTGCCCCTGTAACCCTGGGATCGCGCTACCCCGATAGACATAGCCGCCGACCACCGCCAGGCCGTGTGGCCCGCTACCCGAGTGAGGGTACTCGATGACGGGTGCAAGAAGCGGCTCGCCCCAGGGGCCAAGGGTGGCGCAGGTGGCGGGCGGGTTGCTCGGCGCAGCGGGGTTGAAGCAGTGGGTAGCCTCGCGGCGGTTCCACCCGTAGTTGCCACCCCGCTCCACGCGGCTGACCTCTTCCCACAAGTTTTGCCCCGCGTCGGCGGCGTAGAGCGCGCCGCTTTGGCGGTCAAACGAGAAGCGGTAGGGGTTGCGGAAGCCATAGGCCCACACCTCGGCCAGCCCCGCCTGCTGCCCCGCGAAGGGGTTGTCACTCGGCACCGCGTAGGGGCGCGCCCCGTTCATGTCGAGGCGCAGGATGCTGCCAAGCAGGGATTCGCGATTCTGCCCGTTGCCCGGCGACGGGTGGCCCAGGCCCGTGTCGTTCGCCCCGCCGCCATCGCCGAGCGAGAGGTACAGATAGCCCTCCGGCCCGAAGGCCAGGGTGCCGCCGTTGTGGTTCCCTTGCGGCTGATTCACCGCCAGCAGCACCTGCTCCGACGCGGCGTCGGCGCGGTCGGCGCTGGCCGACGAGACGCGAAACTCGGAAAGGTGGCTCGTGTGGTCCCACCCACTTGGCGCGAGGGCGGCGAGCGGGGCGCTGTAATACACGAAAAAGCGCCCGTTCTGAGCATAGTCGGGGTGAAAGGCGAGGCCCAGCAGGCCGCGCTCGTCGTAGCTCGGGTTGAGGCTCACCATCCGGGCGCGCAGATCAAGAAAGGGCTCGGCGAGCAGTTGCCCGTCGCGGATCACGCGGATCACGCCGATCTGGTCCACCACGAACAGGCGGCGGTTATCCCCAGGCGACTGCGTCAGGAAAATTGGCGAGGCAAGGCCGGTGGCTACCGATTGCAGCGCGACGCGGCTCGGCGGCGGGGTGCTCCCCTGGTTTTCCATCGGCGTGAACGCATCGGACAGGTCGGTGTTTTGCAGGGTGATGGGCGGCTGCACCGTCTCGTCGGTCCGCGCGAGCCCGTTGGGCTGGTCGGGCGCGTACAGGCGCAGGAAGGGCGAGGCTGCCAGATCGTTTTCCTGGTCGGCGGGCAGGTTTTCCCCGCTCAGCAGGCTCTTGAAGGCATCCCCCAGCAGGATGCCGCGCGTGACCCCCGTGCTCGCATCAAAGTGCATGATGCCGCGCTGAAAGCGCTGGTAGACGAAATTGTCGTTGGACGGGTCGCGCATCGGGGCGCTCGTCGGGAAGCCCCACACCTCCAGCGCGACCAGGGTGTCGAGCCCCGGCGGGGCGTCGGGCGCGGCGCTCAGGAAGTAGTCGCGAAAGCCGACCGGCTCGCTCTGCCATGTGTTCGGCACGCGCGCGTCCAGAAAGCGAGCGACCGCTTCCCCGTAATCCGGCGCGTCGGGCGCGGGGGCCGCCATGGCGACCGCACTGTCATAGGCGGGGAAGGTCGACCCGTTGAGCAGGGTCAGCGGCATCAGGTCGGGGTCGAGCAGGTTGACGGGCCGCGCCGTGTCGCCCACCACCTGGACGATGTGACGCTGGAAAAGCTGCACGGGCAGGCCGCGAAAGCGGAAGGTGTTGCTCACCGGATAGCCGAAGGTGTCCACCCCGCCGCGCGCCTGGAAATATTCCCAGATCAGATCATCCTCCACGCGGTAGCCAGTCTGCGGGAAAAAGCGCGCGTCCTGCGCGCGCAGGGTGGTCGGAAGGAGCAGGCTGGCAAGTAGCACGAGCAAGAGCAGCCAGCGCCACGCGCGAGCCTGACCCCCCAAAGATCGAGCCCGGAAGAGAGATAGACGAGAAAGCATCGAGTGTTACTCCTTTCTGTGTTCCCTGGAATCAAGAAGGGCTCATGTGGGTGTCAGGGTGAAGCATGGACGAACACTGGAACCCACCGCCCCCCGCCGCCTGCTGTCGTTCGTTCTGCGTTCTGCGTCTGCCTGCCGCCTGCTGCCGTTTGCCGCCTGCCGCCTGCCGCCTGCCGCCTGCCGCCTGCCGCCTGCCGCCTGCTGCCTGCCGCCGTTCAAAAGCGCAAAAGACCTTGCTAGCATGATTCAAGATGTGGTACACTAAAATGCAAATTTCTGTTACAAGATGGTGAGGCGGTTCATGCTCCGAAGCCCTTTCGTCGCCCTTCTGTTGCTGATGCTCCTCGGGCTCGCCGGTTGTGGCGCACTCCCCACGAGCAATGCCAACTCGATAGATTTCGAGGACATCTTCGAGAATCGAGGGGACGAGGATGAGTACAAACTCGAAAAAACGGTAAAACTGGATACGGACGACGATGGCGAGGAAGAGTGGCTGGTGCTCTACCGCTACGATCCCTACAAAGAAGCGGCGTGGGCGAACACCCCGATTCAGGGCATCGTCTACGATGTGCTCCCCTGCGACCCGCCCGCCATCCACAGTTGGCAGCTGCCCACGCCGGACAGCGATTACCTGGGCGAGGGCGAGACAAACCGCGTCTTCATGGAGGATTGGCTGAGCAGCACGGATAACCGCGAGCGGGAGCAGGAGTTGGTCATTTACGGGCAGGGGCCAGCCAACACCCTCTCGATCTACCGTTTCCACAACTACCAGGCCAACTACCCCTGCGCGCCGCTCGAAGAGGCGCAGCAGGGCTACAGCCTGCTCGGCTTTTTCCGCGCCAACGGGCGCATCGAGTGGGAGGCGGACCCGGAAAGTGGCGACCCCACGGTAATCACTACCTACCAGCGCACCCTCTACGAGCGCAGCCAACTCGCCATCAAGAGCCTGTACGCCCCGCGTGTGACGGCGGCGGGCGAAAGCTTTATCGGCGACGATGGCAAGATGATCGCCCCGCAGGAGCAGACCGTCGCCTTTATGTTCGGGATGCCCAAGCTCGCCGCCGATTCCCCCTACCCCGAAAAAGCGGTAGCCACCTTCTTCCTCGCGCTCGGCGAGGACAACGAACTGGCGAAGGAACTGCTCACCGAGGACATGCGCAACATCTTTGACGATACCGACTGGGGGCTGGACGTCAGGCCCGCGGACCTCAACCGTGTGCTCATCTACAGCATCACCTACACCCCCGACCGCGAGGCGGAGCTGACCCACCTGGAGCGCGAGGTGTCGGTGGTGGTGGCCCCCGTGGATGCGAACAACCAGCGCCTCCCCGCGCGCCGCCTCACCTGGCTGGTGCGCGGCTTTGTGGAGGAGGGCAAGAGCGTCGAGGATTGCGAGTGGCGGCTGGCGCAATTGCTGCAAGTGGACGTGACCCCCGGCCTGGGGCAGCAGCTGCCACGCGGGGGGCCGCTAGAAGGGGTGGCGCTTGTCCCCTGAGCACCTCGCCGCCCTGCTCCAGCAAACCCCGCACGAGACACTCGCCTTTCTGCCGGACCACAGCCCCGTCGAGCGCCTCACGGAGACGCTGGCCGCCCTGGCGAACGGTGCGGGTGGGGTGCTGCTGCTCGGTGTAACCCCGACCGGCGTCGTGACAGGCTTAGCCGACCCCGACGAGATGGAGCAGCGGGCGCTGCTCGCCCTGCTGCAAACCGACCCGCCGATGACCGGCGGCCTGGCCCTGCCGGAAATGGTCGAGTACGAGGGGCACTCGCTGGTAACGGTCGAGGTGCCGAGCCCGCTCGGCCATATCTTCCGCGTCGGCTCGCGCTTTTTGCAACGCCAGGGCGCGGAAAACCGCGAGATGAGCACGCAGGCGCTACGCGAGTTGATCTTGCAGCGGCGCGAAACCCCCTTCGAGCGGCAGGTGCCGGACGGGGTGGAGGCGCGCGACCTGAGCCGCGCGGCCATTGAGCAGTACCTCGGCCACCTGCCCAGCTTTGACACGATGGCGGCGGGCTCGATGCAGCGCGCCAGCGACAGCCTGCGGCGGCGCGGGGTGCTCCGCCCCGAGGACGGTCGCCCCACCTACGCGGGGCTGCTGCTCTTCGGGCGCGAGCCGCAGCAGTGGCTACCCAGCGCGCAGATCCTCGTCGCGCGCTACGCGGGCACGGAAATGAGCGATACTTTCCTGCGCCAGCAGATCGACGGGCCGCTGCCGCAGCAGATCGCCAAAGCCGAGACCTTTCTGATCGAGAACATGCGGCGTGGCGTGGTGATGCGCGGCCTCCAGCGCGCGGAGAGGCTGGAGTACCCGCGCGACGCGGTGCGCGAGGCCATCGTCAATGCGGTGGCGCACCGCGACTACTCGATTCGCGGCGCGGAGATCCAGATCTTCATGTTCGCGGATCGCATCGAGTTCCACTCCCCCGGCAAGCTGCCCGGCCACGTCACCGTCGCCAACATCCTCAGCGAGCGCTTCAGCCGCAACGAGATCATCGTGCAGGTGCTGAGCGATCTGGGCTTTATCGAGCGGCTCGGCTACGGCATCGACCGCATCCTCCAGCTCGCGGAGGAGTACGGCCTGCCCCGCCCGCGCCTCGAAGAAAGCGCCAACGGCTTCCGCCTGACCATCGTCGGGCCGGGCGAGAGTTTTACCGAGATGCGCCAGGTGCTGCCCGCGCCGCCGATCGCCGCCCCCGAGGACCCGCTCGCCGAGTGGCGCGGGCTGGGGCTGAACCCGCGCCAGTTGGACGCGCTCGCCTTTATCCTCCAGGATGGGCGCATCACCAACCGCGACTTTCAGGACCTCGCGCCCGACGTCTCCCCTGAAACCCTCCGCCGCGACCTCGCGGACCTGGTGGACCGCGCGATCCTGCTCAAAATCGGCGAGCGGAAGGGGACGTATTACATTTTGAAGTAGCCACTCGCAGTCACCATGCTTGCAACCACCGGACTGGCCGAGATGGAACCGCCAAGACGCCAAGCACGCCAAGGGCTCTTTCGACCGCAGGCGTCAACAGGTGCGGGATGATATAAGGCCACTTCCTATTCGGAAGGGCTTAAACTTACGACCTTTGGCAAGGCAAAAGCCTAAACCTCTTGGCGTTCTTGGCGTCTTAGCGGTTAAAATACGTGCCGCCAACCGCCCGGCATCCAATGCCCCTTTACACGGGCAGTTGGTCGGGGGTAAGCTCAGCGAGGAGCGGGTTCTGGGCGTCGCGCTGGGAAAGGATAGGCGCTTCCACCCCCCAGGGCACGCGCAGGTCGGGGTCGTCCCAGCGCACCCCGTGCTCGTCGCTGCTGTCGTAGTAGTTATCCACAAGGTAGGTCAGCGTCGCATCGCTCAGTGTGAGAAAGCCATGCGCCACCCCGATGGGAATAAACAGCCCGATCGGCTGCTCTTCCCCCATCTCGATCACGGCGCTGTGGCGGTAGGTGGGCGAGTCGGGGCGCAGGTCAGCCAGGCCGACGCGGATGTGGCCGCGCGGCGCGTACCAGTAATCCACCTGGTTGAAATGGTAGTGCAGGCCGCGCAGCACCCCCGCCTTGGAGTCGGAGCGGTTGGTCTGGATGCGATCCCAGCTACGCTCCGGGAACCATTCTTTCCGAAAGGTTTCCACAAAGCGCCCCCGCTCATCCTCGCGTACCACCAATTCTGCCACCCACACCCCGCCAATCGCCTCAAGCTCCCGAAGCTGCGCCATGCCCCTGCCATCCTTGTCTCATCGTTCATTTCACCGACCGCCAAGCATAACGCAGAAGCCACCCTCTTCCAAACAAGGACGGATTACGGCTTACGAATTGAACCACAGAGAACACAGAGAACACAGAGGCCAAAGGGTGCGGCGCACCCGATATCGTTGAGAGAGGGGCACAGGCTCGCTCCTACCATATTCCAGGTTACCCAATCTCCAATCTCCAATCTCCCCTTCACCCAGCAAAGGGGGCGAAGGGCAGGCCGCGCACCCCTGGCTCGACGGAAAAGAGGGAGCCTGCGAGGGGCTCCTGCGCCTTTTCTTCGTCGCTCATGTTTTCGGTGGCGGTGGTAATGTAGAGGGTCTCGAAGGTTGTGCCGCCAAAGGCGCAGGAGGTGACTTTCGAGGCGGGCAATTCGATGGTCTGGAGCACCTCGCCGCGCTCAGGGTGCCAGCGCCGCACGCGCGAGTCGCCGTAGTGGGCGATCCAGAGCATCCCATCGCCATCGATGCTCATCCCATCGGGGTAGCCCATGCCATCTGGAATCTGGATCGCGACCCGCCCCTCGCCGATCTCGCCGGTCACCCCATCGTAGGGGTAGGCGGTGACGGTGCGCGGCACCGTGTCGATGTGATACATCGTGCGCTGGTCCGGGCTCCACGCGATGCCATTCGGCAGCGTGAGGCCGCGCCGCACCGCGCGGCTGCTCCCGTCGGGGTCAATGCGATACAGGCTGCCCGCGCCCGCCTCCTGCGAGCGGGCCATCGTCCCGACCCAGAAGCGCCCCGCCGGGTCGCACTTGCCATCGTTGAAGCGCTGCTCGGGGCGATGGGGCTCAGGATTGGCGATGACCGAAAGGGTCTCGCTCGCCAGATCGAAGGTGGCGACCCCCTCGTCCACCGCGACGAGCACCCCGCCCTGTCGGCGCGGCACCACCGTGCTGACGAGGGTGCTCACCTGGTAGGCGCGGTTCTCGTCGGTGGCGGGGTCGAAGCGAAAAAGCTTGCCCCCATTGATGTCTACCCAGTAGAGCACCTGCTCCGTCTCGTCCCAGATGGCCCCCTCCCCCAACTCGGCGCGGGGGGTCGCGCGTAGTTCAACCGATTCGCTCATGGTGCTTTGCTGCTCCTTAATTGTTGATGACGGAACGCGGCGTCGCCCGCTTCCCGGCAGGAAGTGTACCGCCAAGAGCAAATAGAGGGGAGGACGCGGCGGGCCGCACGGATTTTACCACGGAGGCACGGAGAAACGGCACGGCGGCAGGGGTGGAGAGCAAAAAAAGGCAGCGACAAGGGTGTTTGTCGCTGCCTTTTTGCCTAGGAGGCTATATTTTTCGCATCTTCCGCCATGCCGTGCGCCTGGAGAGTCTTCATCCCGCGCAACGCGCAGGTGGGTGCCTACCCGGCAGTTTCGCCGCGCCCGAGGGCGTCTTACGCGGCCCCGCCTCTGTGGAGATCGGCTCCCTGACTCTTAATGTGGGTGAAGGCTCATTTAAAGGCGTCACGCGCATCGCCGAAGATGGTAGCGCTATTGTACGTTTTTACAAGATTATGTCAAAAAGAAAAGGGGCCGGGGGATAGGGATCAGGGGTCAGAGGTGAGCAACTAAAGAGGCGCAGCGTAGCATGGAAGGAGGGTTGCCAACCTCATTCACCATACCCCATGCCCCACACCGTATGAGAAACGTAGGGTAGGCGTCGAGTGCCAGGGGTGGCCGCGCCCTATACTGCGGTCAACTTCTCTTTTCTCCTCCTTGCGAAAGGGCGATGCAACGTTGCATCGCCCCTTTTGCTTTTTAACCCCTGCGCACCCGCGTAAACGCAACCACCCCGAACGCCTGCTCCGCCTCGACCGTTAGCCCTGCCGCCTCGAAGAGCCGCCGACTTGCCTCGCGATCCCAGAAGGCCACACCGCCCGGCTCGGCCAGGGTGCGCTGTGCCCAGCGCCCCACCCCCGGCTCGGCGCGCAGCAGGTGCATGAAAAACCCCACCCCGCCCGCTTGCAGCGCCCGCGCCACCTCGTGCAGCACGCGCGGCGCGCCCTGGCTGCCAAACTCGTTGAGCGAGCCGCCGCAGAGCACCCCCGCCAGCGTGCCGCTCGCACAGGGCAACTGCTCGGCGCGCGCCCGCACAAACGAAAGGTTGGGGTGCCCCTCGCGCCGCGTTTTGGCCTGCGCCGCGCGCAGCATCGGCCACGCATAATCCAGCGCCAACACCTCGCCCCCGTGCGCGGCCACCATCGGCGCGAGCCAGCGCCCGTACAGCGCCGTGCTCGACGCGAGGTCCAGCCACAGCCCGCTCCTGCGGCTCGCCCAGCATCTCGCGGAAGATGGCGCGCTCGCGCAGCGGGCCAAGCGGCTGGCCGCTGAGCAGCGACAGGCTGTTGAGCCGCCACGGCCACTCGTAGCCGCGCGCCACCAGCCCCAGGCGATTGCTCTGCTGCGCCGGGGACAGCGCGCCAGAACCGCGCGGCAGCAGGTTCAAGATGCCCTCCTGAATCGGGTACAAGCCCCGCTCCGGCGAGAGCGCCGCCCCCGCCAACACCTCGCTCCCGCGCTGTCGCGCCACGCTCGCCACACGTAGCGGCTCGCCGCCGCCCGGGGCGGACAGCTTTTCTACGATCTCGATACGCATCGTCACACTCCACTCTTATGAGGGGTATTTGATAGTGGATATTGGCAATTTGCAATCTGTACTCTGCAACTTGTAATCTGCAACCCGAAACCCCTAATACCCACTATCTACCACCCTCCCCCAAAGGTGCCGCGCGCGGTCGATCATGGCGTGGGCCTCGGCGTCGCGCGCGGGGTCGCCGGGCTTGGCGAGGGTGAGGTCATCGTACAGGTGGCGTGCCCGCTCCGGCTGGCCGGTGGCGGTCGCCAGGGCAATGCCCCAACTGCGCACCACCCCGTCGGGGGTGTAGCCGCCGCCGCCCGCGATCATCATGCGCCCCGCCGCCGCTGTTTCCCCCGCGAGCGTTATAAAGCGCTGCATCATCGCGCCAAAATCCTGCGCGGTGAGCCGCAGGCTGACGAGGCGATCCATCCAGTGCGCGTCCGCCCCAAATTGCAGCAGCAAAAAGTCGGGGTTGTAGGCGCGCACCACTGGCAGCACCACCTCGTCCAGCGCGCGAAAGTAGGGGCCGGTGCCGGTGCGACGCGGCAGTGGCAGATTCAGCGCGTAGCCTGCGCCCGCGCCCGCGCCGCGCTCTTCCAGCGCACCGCTGCCAGGGTAAAAGCGCCCGTCGTACTGGTGCAGCGAGACGGTCAGGATCGGCTCGTGGTAGAAGATGTCCTGCGTGCCGTCGCCGTGGTGCCCGTCCACGTCGATGATCGCGGGCCGCTGGATGCCGCGCTCGGCCATGAGCCAGCGCACCGCCACCGCCAGATCGTTGAAGATACAGAAGCCACTGGTCGCCTCGGCGCGGGCGTGGTGCAGCCCGCCGCCCGGGTTGAAAGCGAGCCGCGCCGCCCCATCCGCGATCAGGCGCACCCCGAGCAGGGTGCCGCCCACCGCCACCGCCGCCCGCCGAAAGATCCCGTTGTACGCCGGGGTGTCGCGGCGGTCGAGGAAGCCCTCACCGCGCAGGTCCATCTGCCGCACCCAATCGATGTAGGATTGCGGGTGCACCCGCCCCAGCGCGGCATCGGAGGCGACTGACTGGCGATAAAATTGGACGTTCAGCCCTAGCGCGACGCTCAGGTCGCGGATTGCCTCGTAGCGCTTCCAGCTCTCGGCAAGGCGATGGTGCGCGGTGCCGCGCCCACCGTAGCGCTCGTGATAGATAAAAGCTAGCGGGGGAACCATCATGAAGGAAGACAGCGCTCAGCGCTTGAGGATCAGCCGCAGCAGCTGCCAGACGCTGGGTTTCGTCTCGTACACCTTGCCAGATACCCCATCGGTGTCTGGCCCCGCGAGGCGCAGCGCCTCCTCGCCAACCTTCGCCAGCGGGGTGCCGATGCGGTCGAGCACCGGCTCCAACTGCTGAAGCTTGGCGGCGGCGTCCGGGGTGAGCGGCTCCGCCCCCATCACCAACTCGGTGCGCACCAGGCCGGGCGACCAGGCCAGGATCGAGAGCGGGGTGTGCTTGTACTCGGCGGCGGCGGTCTGGGTGAAGCGCAGCACGGCGGCTTTCGAGGCGAGGTAGGGGGAAAGAAAGGGCTGCTCGCGCTTGCTCTCGCGCGCCCCCGCGCCGATCAGGTTGACGATCTTGCCACGGTTGCGCGGCAGCATCTGGCGGAGCGCCACCTGGGTGCCATAAAACGTCCCGTTGACATTGGTGTCGATCACCGCGCGCCACGCCTCGGCGGGCATCGCTGCCACGGGACCGTAGGGGCCGGAAATGCCCGCGTTGTTGAACCACAGGTCGATCTTGCCAAAGCGCGCCACGGTGCGCTGCGCTAGCTCCTCCACCTGTTCCGCACTCGCGCACGTCGCACTCTACACCCAGCACCTCGACCCCCGGGATGCGATCAAACTGTGCGTAGGCGGCCTCCACGCTCGCCATCGAGCGCCCGCAGATGACAAGCTGTGCGCCCGCCTGCGCCAGCGACGCGGCGATGACCAGGCCGATGCCGCGCGTGCTACCGGTCACCACCGCCGTCTTGCCCCGAAGGGTCTGGGTTGGTCGCTCCATGATGTGGCTAGGGCTCCGTCACGGGGAGGTCGCTGATGTCCCCGCTCAGCGTGACATAGGTGGGGGAGGCGCTCGTCCAGCCGCGCAGGGTGGAACCGACCACCTCGATTTCGACCCACTCTCCCGCGCTATCCCTGCCAACGACGATCCCCTGCGTCCCCTTGTTGAGGAAAGTCACCACGTCGGCCTCGGTGTCTGGCGCGGTGCGCAGGGTCAAGCGCCCCTCCACAATGACGGTGAGGAAAATCGGTTCCGGCGTTACGATACTCGTCGGCGGGGCGGGCGGGGTCGCGGTTGGCTGGGGGGTGCGCGACGGGGTAAGGGTCGGTTCGGGGGTTGGCGTGCGGGTGGCGCGCAGGGTCTCGGTGGGACCACGGGTCGGGGAAGGAGGGATGACGGTAGCACTCGGCAACCCCACCGTGGTGGGGGTAGGCACAAGTGGGTTTTGCCCTGCCACCGCTTGCTCTGACGCACCGATGCCCCCGCCGATGGCATTGCGGATAAAGTTGAGACCGCCACCGGCGACGATGCCAATTATGGCACTCAGCACGATCGTCACGATGATAAGGGTATTGGCAAAAGCTTTGTTTGGATCCATCGTTTCCTAATAAGCTGCTCAGCAACATGCTGAGGTTATTGTCGCAGTTCCGACGCACAAGCGTAGCGAAAATTGCAGAAAGTTCAATTTTCCCAGGCGGCGCGTCGCCCTGTGACCCCCAGGAGCAGCCCGTAGACCAGAAAGCCAATCGCCAGCCCGACGATCGGCCCGGTGGCGATCAACATGCCCTGCCCCCAGGACCACCAGCCCAGCCGCTCCGCCCACACGTCAAGCTGCCAGAGCGCGATCACCCCCACAATAAAGAGCGCGCGCGTGGCCCAGGCGCGCGCGGCCCACCAGCGCGCCAGCCGCGCGGGCACCCCGTCGCCGGTGGGGTCGCTCGTTAGCGCGAGGCGCACCAAGAAGAGCCCGCCAATCGCCGCGTAGCAGCGCGAGCAGACCGCCATCAGGTTGTGGCCAATGTGGAGGATGTGCTGATCCTGTGGGCAAATCCAGAAACCGAGCGGATAAATAATCCACCCCGCGATTTTCTGGAAAAGCCAGATACCCGACCCCTCAAAAAGCGGCGCGAGCACCGGCCCGATGATGATCAGGAACAGCAACATGTCCAGCGCACGCCACACGCGGGGGTGTTGCACCCCCGCCGCCCCGCTCGTTGTTGTGCTCATTCGTTTTTGCCTCTCATGGTCGTGTCTCCCTGCCAACCCGATGCGGGTAGCGCCGCCCCTTCCACTCGCTCTCGCCACCTACGAACGCGTCGTGGGCGGCGAGCAACTGGCTCCACAGCAGCAGGGCGATCCCCAGCGGGTGAAGCAGGGCCGCGTGCCGAGGGGTCTGGGTTGGCAAAGCAAGTGTTATGCGCAGGGCGAGCACGAGCGCCGCGCTGTGCCGCGCCCGCCGCGAAACCGGCGCTCGCAAAAAGGGCAGCAGGTAGGCGAGCCCGTTGAAGAGCAGCATCCACGCACTGATCCAGGGACCGAGGCGAAAGCCCGCGCCGAAGCTGCGCCGAAAGCCCGCGAGCACCTCGCCCGCGCTACGATACATGCGGCAACGCACCAGCCCCGCCCCGTTCGCCAGCCGCACCCGCCCCCCGTGCGCCTTGACGCGCTGCGCCAGCAGCACGTCCTCCGCCAGGCCAAGGGGGAAGGCCGCGTGGCCCCCGCAGCGCTCATACGCGGCGCGCTCGAAGAGGAGATATTGCCCGTTGGCGGCGGCGAGCGTCGGAAAGGGTAGCCGCTCGGCGGCAAGGAGCGGCAGGTAGCCCAAAATTTGCAGGGGAAGCAGCGGCACGACCGCGCGTTCCGCCCAGCTCTCGACCCGCTGCTGTGGCATCAGGGAAAGCAGCGCGAGGCTGTCGCGCGCTGCCTCGGCGACGGTGCGGCGCAGCGCCGCTGGGTGGTGCTCGGTGTCCGCATCGGTGAAGAGCAGAAAGCGGCTGCGTGGGTCGGCGGCCTCGGCAAGCTGCTGGCACGCCCAATTCTTCCCGCCCCAGCCGTCCGGCAGCGGCGCGCCGTGGAGCAAGCGCAGCCGCGCCGCCCCAGGGTGCTCGCGCTGGAGCCGCCGCACCCGCTCGCCGGTCCCGTCCTCTGAGTGGTCGTCGAGCACCAGTACCTCGAAGCTGGGGTAGTGCTGGGCGAGCAGGGAGCGCACGCACCGCTCGATGTTGTGCGCCTCGTTGCGCGCGGGCACGAGCACGGAGACAAAGGGCGCGTCGGGCGGCAGCACCCCGTCGGGCCGCCGAAAACCCAGCAGGTTGAGCAGCAGCGTCCCCCCGAGATCGCCAGCGCCCCCGCCGACAGCGCATCAAGCAGCGCGCCTTTTCCTTCTCCCCTTTGCCCTCCCCTCACGATGTGCCTTTTCCCTTTCGCCTTCTCATACCCGCCCCGCCCGCCACTCCTGCTCGATCAGCGTCGCCACCAAGCGCCCACCGATCATCACGATGGGCACCCCGCCGCCCGGCTGCGTGGAGCCGCCGACGAGGTAAAGGCCGCGCACATCCTCGGAGCGGTTGGGCGGGCGGAAAAAAGCGGTCTGCTGCGTGATGGCGCTCAGCCCGAAGATGGAGCCACGATTGCCGTTGAACACCGTCTCGAAGTCGCGCGGGGTGAAGCACTCCTGCCAGCGAATGTGATCGCGGATGTCGCTCAGCCCGGCCTCGCTTTCCATCCGGTCGATCAGCCGCTGCGCGATGGCCTGCTTGTCGCGCTCCCAGTCGGGGCTGGCGGGGCCGAGCGCGGGCGCGAGCGCGAGCACGTACAGCGCCTCGCAGCCGGGCGGGGCGAGGGTCGGGTCGGTGCGGGTGGGCGCGCAGATGTACCAGGAGCCGTCGCGCGGCATCCGCTTCTCCTCGAAAATCTCGCGCATCTCCTGATCGTAGTCGCTGCTGAAGTAGATGTTGTGGTGAACCAGTTGCGGGTACTCGCGCCCCACCGCAAGGTAGAGGATGAAGGCGCTGGAGGAGGGGTCGAAGCTCGCCAGCTTTTTGGCATCGTACTTGTGGCGCGCCTCGGCAGGCACGAGATCACCGTAGGTGTGGACGAGGTCCGCGTTGGAGAGCACGATGTCGGCGGGCAAAAAGTCGCCGCTTTCCAGTTCCACGCCGGTCGCGCGCCCCTGCTCGACGCGAATCTGCGCCACGGGGGCGGAGCAGCGCACCGTCACGCCCAGCTCCGCCGCGAGGCGCATGGCCCCCTCGACGATGCTGTACAGGCCGCCCTTCGGGAACCAGACCCCCTGCTGCTGCTCCAGGTAGGGGATCACGCTGTAGGTAGCGGGGGTTTGGCGCGGCGAGGCCCCGACGTAGATCGCCTGGAACATGAAAAGCTGCTTGATGTGCGGGTCGTCGAACAGGCGGTCCACGCGGCTGTACAGCGAGCGCAGCGCGTCCACCTGCATGCCCGCGCGCAAGACATCGGGCCGGAAAAAGTCGCGCCAGGAGAGGAAAAGCTGGTTGAAAAGGGTCTCGTCAATCGCCTGCCAGATGCGGTCGGTGCGGCGCATAAAGCGGCGATAGTTGTCCACGTCGCGCGGGGCGATGCGGCGAATTTCTTCCAGCGTGTCTGCCTCGTCGGTGTGCAGCTCGAAGCGCGTCCCGTCGCGAAAGTGGGCGCGGTAGATCGGCTCGAACTGGTGCAGCTCGATGTAGTCAGCGGGATCGCGCCCCAGGTCGCTGAAGAGGCGCAAAATTTCCTGCGGCATCGTCAGGATGGTCGGCCCCGTGTCGAAGCGAAAGCCGTCCCGCTCCAGCAGGTTGACCTTGCCGCCAGGGCGCGCGTTCTTTTCGACGACGGTCACGCTGGTGCCCCGCGTGGGCAAGGCGCAGCGCCGCCGCCAGGCCACCCATGCCCGCGCCGATGACGACTACCCGCGCGGGACGCTGGTTGTCTGCTTGCCCTGCCATCAAGTGCTTCTCATTTCGGATTTCGGACACCGTGCCCTTTGGGTATTTCAGATTTCAGATTTTGGATTTCGGATTTTTAGACGGTATCGGGGTTTTTGGTGCCCTGAGGTACGACTGGGTATTCAGGGTAAGGGGGAATGGTAGCCGCAACAAGGAGTTATGTCACTCTGGAGGGAAGGAAAGGGGGATGGAGCAGAAGGGGGCACACGAGGGGTAAGCCACCACCACGGGCGGCAACGAGGAGGATGGATGCAAGAAGCACGCGCGGGGGGAAGCGAGCGAGGCGGCGTTGCAGATGTTTATCCCGAATGGCGCGAAGCCAGCTTGTCGCTTACCCCTACCGTGGGGCAACCAGCGTTTCAAAGGAAGCATGCTGCTCGACGCTACCCAGCACGGCGATCAGATCGCCCGCCGCAAGACGATAGGACCCTTCAGGATTCGGGTATAACTCCCCCTCACGAAGGATTGCCACCACCGAGGCACCCGTTCGGGAGCGTATCCGGGCTGCCTCGATACTTTGCCCGACGAGGGGGCTGTCCGGCGTGAGCGTCGCCCAGCTGACTTCCAGCAGGCGGGTTGCACTTTGCAGCTGTGCGATCGTCTGGTAGCTCTGGTGCCCCTGGTAGAGCGGTGCGTACAGGCTCTGACGGATGGAGTCGGTAAAGCGCTGAATGTCGGTGGGGGGAATGTCAAAGTGCAGCAGGGCCTGGCGGGTGATCTCTAAACTGGCTTCAAACTCCGGCTGCACCACCTCATACACCCCACACTCGTGCAGCGCTCGCACCGCCTCGATGCCCTCGGCCCTGGCGACGATGTGCACGCTGGGGTTCATGCGGTGGACCTGCAAGGCGATGGAGCGCGTGCTCTCGATGGCGGGGGTGGTGATGAGTACCAGCCGCGCCTGCCCCACGTGCGCCGCTTCGAGCACGACCGGCTGGCTGGCATCCCCATAGATGATGGGCAACTGCGCTTCCTTGGCCTGCTCCACCTGCCGCTGATCCAGCTCGATGATGACAAGCCCCAGCCCCAGGCGCTGCACCACGTTCGCAACATAGAGCCCAACCCGCCCGCCCCCCGCGATGACGATGTGATCGTGCAAGCCGCTCTTGGGCAGGTTGATGCTTTCCAACGGCTCGTGCTGCCTCCAGCGCCGCCGGAGCGCGTACAGCGGGCTGGCCAGCCCGGAAACAAGCGGTGTGATCAACATCGTGATGACGGCGACGGAAAGGATCAGGGCGTACACCTCCTCGCTAATCGAGCCGGACGTGACCCCAACCCGCGCCAGCACAAAGGAGAACTCGCCCACCTGGAACAGCCCCAACCCTACCGCGAGCGGGACGATGTTGCCGTAGCCAAACAGGCTGCTCAGCGTGCCAAAAATCAGCCCTTTGCCCGCCGCGACGAGGAGCACCACCAACAGCACGCTCTGCCAATTTTCGAGGAGGAAGCCAGGGTCGATCAGCATGCCCACCGAGACGAAGAAGAGCAGGCCGAAGAGGTCGCGCAGCGGGACAATGTCGCTCAGCGCTTGGTGCCCGTGGTCCGACTCGCTCAACACCATGCCCGCCACGAACGCCCCAAAGGCGAAGGACAACCCGAACAGATAGGTGGCGTAGCCTACCCCCAAGCCGATGGCGGTGATCGCTATCAGGAAAAGCTCGCGCGAGTTCCAGCGGGCGATGTAGGCCACCAGGCGGGGCAGGACTCTTGTGCCGACGATGACCATCAGGAGCAGGAAAATGACTGCCTTGAGCGCGGCGATCCCAAGAATCGACAGGCCAGCCTCGGGGTTATCCAGCTCGGGGAGGATGATCATCAGGGGAACGACCGCCAGGTCCTGCACTATCAACATGCCGATCATGACGCGGCTGGAAAGGGTGCCCATGCGCCCCTGGCTCATCAGCGTCTTGAGCGTCACCATCGTGCTGGAAAGCGCGATCAGGCCGCCAAACCAAAGGGAGAGAAACCACGTCCAGCCCAAAAGCTGCCCGATGCCGTAGCCCAGCGCCATCGTCAGCAAAATCTGGAGCGGCGTGCCGAGCAGGGCGATGTGGCGAACCGGCTGCAACTCCTTGAGCGAAAACTCCAGCCCAAGGGCGAAAAGCAGCAGGGCAACACCGATCTCGGCGAGCAGTTCGATGTCGTGGACATCGGAGACCGTTGGCCCCGCTGTGAAAGGGCCAACCAAGGATTCCCGCCAGAATGTAGCCCAGCAGGAGCGGCTGTTTAAAGCGTTGGGCTATCACGCCCCCGATCAAGCCCGCGACGACAATAATAGCGATATCTGCGGCTATACCCATGTTCCCGAGTCGTCCTCAATCTCTCTGGGGGGGAATCTGGCTGACCACGCGCCCTGGGCTACTGAACGAGATGCCCTGGGTTGACGTGGTGCTCAACATCAGCGCTTCCACAATTGGCTCATATACCGGCTGCTCAGCGACCCACTCGACAACAAAGTTGGTTCCTATCCCACCACTCTGCTCCTTTGCCTCTACAAAGAAATCTGTGGAGGCCAACGGCCCCAGCGAGCGGGGCTGCGCCAGATACTCCTTCAGCAACTGCCCGTGCGTGTCGTAATATTTGACCGAGGTCAGGACGATGGGATGTTCGAAATCCGTGTTGTGGATGCTTAAGGTCACTGCCAGATCAATGGTGTGGCCACCACTCGAATAGTAAATTTCAGAGTACGCGGGGACGTAGATCGTCTGTCCCGTCGTCACATCCAGGTCGCTGAGGCGAACCGTTGACTCGTAGGGAGTGGGGATCGCCGCTGACTGTCTGGCTTGTGGGGTGCAGCCAACGAGCAAGCAGGCGGATAGCAAGAGCGCGAACCAGACAGGGGCGCGTCCGCCTGCTTCATGTTGTTGCCGCCCAAAGGATTTATGTGGCATGGGCGCGCTTGGGTTGCTTTTACGCCTCGTCACGGCCAAGCAATTCCATGATCCGCTCTTCCAGGCGGTTCAGGTCCCACTTTCCTTGATCCTTCACGATGGAGCGCAGCATGGGATTGATATCCCCAAGACTGTCCAGAATGTCTGCCAGCAATTGCTGCTGCTCGCGGCTGCGGGTGACCTCCGTCGGCACCGCCACGATATCGCCCAGAATCGCCCCCTCCGAGCGGGAGGCGACCAGCGGGTGGGCCACACCTGCCACGTAGACGTGGGTGCGCTTGCCGGGCCCCCGCCCCTCCTCGATGGGCTCCAACCCCATAATCCCGTCCGACCGGAAGTACTTGCCGTAGCCCAACGCCACCATTAAGCCTGATTCGACGCGCATGAAGGCTCCTCCCAAAGAAAAAAGGTTGCTCCCCCAGAGTGTACCAGAGTTGCCGGAACGCGGCACGTCCTGACACGCGGCTTTATTAAGATAGGACTTACGCACTTGGGAAGACGACCGACGACCGACGACCGACGACCGACAGTCGTACCTTGTGCAATTTCTTTGTCCTCGGTCTTCGGTCAACCGCGTAAGTCCTACTGCAATCTCCAATCTCCAATCTCTAATCTCCAATCCCTCACGCAATGGTCGCCTCGGCTGCCTGCTTCGTCCGCTCCTCTTCAACCAGGACGCGGCGCAAGATTTTGCCGATCATGGATTTGGGAAGCTCGGTGCGGAATTCCACCTGTTTGGGGCACTTGTAGGGGGCGAGCCGCTCGGCGCAGAAGCGAAGAAGCTCCTCCACCGTGGCGGCTTCCCCCTCTTTGAGCACCACGTAGGCCTTCACCGACTCGCCACGATACGCGTCGGGGATGCCCGCGACCGCTGCCTCCAGCACCTTGGGGTGCTCGTAGAGCACCTCCTCGATCTCGCGCGGGTAGATGTTGTAGCCGCTCGCGATAATCATGTCCTTTTTACGGTCCACGATCTCGAAAAAGCTCTCCTCGTCCATCGTGGCGATGTCGCCAGTGTGGAGCCAGCCCTCCGCGTCGAGGGCGCGGGCGCTGGCGTCGGGGCGATTCCAATAGCCCGCCATCACCTGCGGCCCGCGCAGGCAAAGCTCGCCGCGCTCGCCCACGGCGACCGGCGCGCCGCTGTCCACATCCACGATTTTGACCTCGGTGCTGGGGAGCGGCAAGCCAATCTTGCCAATCTTGCGCGTCCCGCGCAACGGGGTCGCGCAGGCCACCGGGCTACTCTCGGTCAGCCCGTAGCCCTCGACCAGCTTCGCGCCGGTCAGCGCCTCGAATTGCTTCTGGACCTCGGCGGGTAGCCCCGCGCCGCCGCTGATGCAGGCGCGCAGCGAGCCCATGTCGTACCGATGGACCTCGGGGTAATGGTTGAGCGCGGTGTAAAGCGTGGGCACGGCAGGGAAGAGGGTGGGCTTGTGCTTGTCGATATTTTTGAGCACGTCCTTCAGGTCGCGCGGGTTGGGGATCAAGATGATCGCCCCGCCGCTGGCGAGCGCGAGGTTCATGGCGGTGGTCATCCCGTAGGAGTGGAAGAAGGGGAGCGCGCCAAGCGTGATCTCGCTGCCAGGGCGAAGCTCGGGGTCCCACGCTTTCAGCTGCTGGACGTTCGCCACCAGGTTGCGATGGGTCAGCATCGCGCCCTTGGGGGTGCCGGTGGTGCCGCCGGTGTAGCCAAGCACCGCTAGCTCCTCGCTGCGGACAGGGACCGGCTCCAGCGCCCGAGCGCGCCCGCTCGCCAGCACCTCCTGGAACCAGTGGGTGTCCTGCTCCGCCGCGAGGCTCACGCGGTGCCCGTCCTTTTTTTCTTTCAAGAGGGTGAAGAGCACGTTGGTCAGCGGGGGGAAATACTCTTTGATGTTGGCGACGATCACCTGCTCGACCCCGCTTTGGCCGCGCACCTGCTTCACGTTGGGGTAAAATTTGGAGAGGGTGACCACAAAGCGCGCGCCGCTATCCTTGAACTGCTGCGCCAACTCGCGCGGGACGTACTGGATGTTGGAGGGAACCACGATGCCGCCCGCGCGGAGGATGCCATAAAAAGCGATGACGTACTGCGGCATGTTCGGCATGTAGAGCGCGACACGCTCCCCCTTTTGCAGCCCCAGCCCCTGGAGCCCCGCCGCAAACGCCGTCACAGCCTCCTCAAGCGCGCGGTAGGCAATCTTGTTGTTGAAGAAGATGAGCGCCGTGTGGTCAGGGAAGATCGTGGCGCTCTCGGTGAGCAGGTCGGGCAACGTGATGTCGGGGATGGTAACCAGGGCAGGAACCCCCCGGTCATAGTGGGATACCCACGGGTTGGTGCTCATCGGATCGCTCCTTGTGGAAACACAAAGCCGCGCCTGCCCAGACGAGGGCAAAGAGGGCGCGGCTTAGAAGGGAAGGACAATGGCTTCGCCTTTCTCGACGGTGAGACAGCGTACCAAACAACTGTTTGGTTGCCATTATAGAAACAATAACGCACTGTGTCAAATGAGTTATGACGCAGTGCGCCACCACCGCACCGCTAGTGCTCAGTCAAAGAAAGCTTGACGGGTAAATAAGCGGTGGCAGAGCGTCCGCGAAGGCGGACGATTGGCCGAAGGCCCATCAGTACGGACTTCCAGTCCGTGTCCGCCACCCGCCACCCGAACCTTGACTAAACACTCCCGCGTTTTTGCGTTTCACGCTTCGCGTTTATAGTTTCGGCATGCGGATCGATACTTTACCCTTATCTGTGAAAAAGGAGTTCGTCCTATGAAAGTTGCCTACATTTTTTCCACGTCCGGCCACACGGCCAGCTACAAATTGGGCAAGATGATTTTGCCGCAGTTGGAGGCGGGCACCCACGGGGTTGAGGTCGTGGGGATGATGTTTTTTGACGATAACAACTACGTGCTGCGGCAGGGCGACCCCATCGGGGAGCGGCTGTCCAAGGTGGCGCAGGAGCAAAACATCCTGCTGATGATGTGCGACCAGTGCGCGTTGGAGCGCGGCATGGCCGAGGGCGAGGCGGGCAACTGCCGCGTGTCCGGCACGGTGGAGGGGGTGCACGTCGGCTGCTTCCCCGACCTCTACGGCGCGCTGAGCGGGAACCCGCCTGACCAAATAATTACACTTTAGAGAAAACAGAGAAGAGAGAACGTAGAACGAAGAACGCAGAACGAACGACATAACGCAACCAACGGTAGGCGCTCTAGGCGAGACGCAAAGACGCAAAGACGCAGAGGCCCAGATGCCCAGAGGGCGAAGCGGTATCCGTAGAACCCGCGCAGCGGGTGGCGATTGAGGTAGCCGGGGGTGGAGCGGCGTGCCGTTCGCCGCGTAACCCTCGGCGGGCGCACAAAACGCAGAACGAACGTCAACCGCGCACCGTAGAACCCGCGCAGCGGGTGGCGATTGAGCCGTAGCCGGGGGTGAAGCCGCCTGCCGTTGGCGGCGTAACCCTCGGCGTGTGCAGAACGCTGAGTTGGCCCCGCAAGCCAAGGCACTTGCCTTGCTCGTCCGTCGTTCACTACTTTCTCACTTTCTCTTCTCTGTTCTCCCTTCTCTCTTCTCTCTGCTGGAGCCCCTATGCAAAGCTATCACATCCCAAACACCGATCTTGACGTATCGCGGCTGGCCTACGGCTGCATGAACATTGGCGGCGGCTGGAACCAGGAGCCGCTCACCCAGGCGGAAAAAGCGGCGGCGGTCGAGGTGGTCGTGGCGGCCTACGAGGCGGGGATCACCCTCTTCGACCACGCCGATATCTACGCGCGCGGCAAGTCGGAACAGGCCTTCGCCGAGGTGTGGCGGCAGCTGCCCGACCTGCGCGACAAGATGGTGCTGCAATCCAAGTGCGGCATCCGCTTCGGGGGCGATCCGACCCCTGAGGCACCGCACCGCTTCGATTTCAGCTACGAGCACATTGTGCGCTCGGTCGAGGGCATCCTGAGCCGCCTGGAAACCGACTATCTCGACATCCTGCTGCTGCACCGCCCCGACCCCCTCGTCGAGCCGGACGAGGTGGCGCGCGCCTTTGACGAGCTACAGGCGAGCGGCAAGGTGCGCCACTTCGGGGTCAGCAACCACAGCGCGCGCCAGATCGACCTGCTAAAGGCTTCCGTCGATCAGCCGCTCGTCGTCAACCAACTGGAGGTGAGCCTGCTCCACGCCCACCTGATCGACGTCGGGATCATCGTGAACCAGACGGTGGGGCCCTTCGCGCACGCGGAGGGGACGCTGGATTACTGCCGCCTCCACAACATGATGGTCCAGGCGTGGTCGCCGGTGGCGGGCGGCGATCTGTTCAACCCCAAGCCGGACAGCGAGCCCCGCGTCCAAGCCGCCGCCGCGCTGATCGCGCGCATGGCCGACGAGAAGGGGACGAGCAAGGAGGCCATCGCCCTGGCGTGGCTGCTGCGCCACCCGGCGGGCATCCAGCCGATCATCGGCACCACCAAGCCGGAGCGCGTGCGCCAGAGCGCCCTGGCCGACGGGATCACCCTGTCGCGCGAGGAGTGGTACGCGCTCTTCACCGCCGCGCGGGGTGCCCCGGTCCCCTGAGTGGGCCATGTCGGAAAGTCTCACAAAGCGAGGAACCAGCCATGGCAACCCAAAAATCCCAAAGCAAATCGCAAGAGGAGCAACAAAGCAAGGGGCAGCACTCGCTTTTTGTGGGCGAAAAGTGGGCGATCCTCGGCGGGCTGCTCGCGGCGGGGGTGGCGCTCGGCGGGCAGCTTCTGGTGGGGCGCGTGTTGCAGGGGGTGGAGGCGCAGCAGATGTTGGGCACGACGATCCCCTCCATTCGCTCGGCGGGCGGCTCCATCGTCACCGCCTCCGGCACCATCCTGGCCCTGATGCTGACCCTGCTCGGCCTGACGAACCAGGCGAACAGCAACTTTGACACGGTGTTTTACAAGCGCATCGAGCGGATCAGCCTGCTCTCCACCATCGCGCTGTCGGGGAGCGTGCTGCTCCTGCTGCTGCTCAGCGTCCCCTTGCAGGACGCGCAAAACATCCCCAGCAGCTGGTACGAGGGGGTCTACTACCTGCTGATCGCGCTGGTCGCGGCGATGGCGGGGCTGCTGATCACCGTGGTCCTGATGCTGTACAATGCGATCAAGAGCCTGCTCCAGGTGCTCAGCCCGATCAGCTTCAGCGACGTGCGCGACCCGCTGCGCCAAAGCAGCGCCAGCAGCGCGGCCTCCTCGCAAAGCAAAGCGCCAGCAGCGCCAGCAGCGCCAGCAGCAGCACGAGCAAGAAGTAGAGACGCTCCCATGAACCCCAACTCGCCCGCCACGCTCCTGGTCGAGAATATCGGCGAGCTTGTCACGCTGGCGGGGGAGGGCCACGCGCCGCGCCGCGGGGCCGCCCTGCAAGAGCTTGGCATCGTGCGCGACGGCGCGGTGGCAGTGCGGGGCGAGCAGATCGCGGCGGTCGGCACGCGCGCGGCGGTGCGGCAGGCGGTCGAGATCGGCCCGCAGACGCGCGTGCTGGACGCGCGCGGCGGCACGGTGCTGCCCGGCTTTGTGGACCCCCACACCCATCTGGTCTTTGCGGGCACGCGCGAGCAGGAGTACGCGCTGCGCGTGGCGGGGGCCAGCTACGAGGAGATTTTGCGGGCGGGCGGGGGCATCAACCACACCACCCGCCTGACGCGCGCCGCCAGCGAGGAGGCGCTCTTCGAGGCGGCGTGGCAGCCGCTGAACCAGATGCTGCGCCATGGCACAACCACCGTCGAGGCCAAGAGCGGCTACGGGCTGGACGTGGCAAGCGAGTTAAAGCTGCTGCGCGTCGCCCAGCAGTTGGATCGGGCGCACCCCATCGACCTCGTGTCCACCTTCCTCGGCGCGCACCTGATTCCAGCGGAGTACCGCGACGCGCCCCGACGAGTACGTCACCCTGCTGCTCGACGAGATGTTGCCGCAGGTGGCGGCGGAGCGGCTCGCGGAGTATTGCGATGTCTGGTGCGACGAGGGCATCTTTTCCGTCGAGCAGTCGCGCCGCATCCTGGAGCGGGCGCGCGCGCTGGGGCTGCGCCTGCGCCTGCACGCCAACCAGTTGGGCGCGGGCGGCGGCACGCGGCTCGCCGTCGAGATGGGCGCGGACAGTGTGGACCATCTGGAGCGGCTGCCGGACGAGCAGATTCCGCTGCTGGCGGCAAGCAACACCGTGGCGATCCTGGTGCCAGGGGTAGCTTTTACCCTCAACGAGCCCTACCCCAACGCGCGCCGCCTGATCGACGCGGGCGCAGCGGTGGCCCTGGCTACCGATTTCAACCCGGGCAGCTGCTACAGCGAATCCATGCAGTGGGTCATCGGCCTCGCGTGCGCGCAGCTGCGCATGGGCCCCGCCGAGGCCATCGTCGCCGCCACCTTCAACGCGGCCTGCTCGCTGCGCCGCGCTGACCGTGTGGGCAGCCTCCAGCCGGGCAAGCAGGCGGACCTCGTGCTCTTCGACATGCCCAACCACCTGCACCTGCCCTACCACGCGGGGGTCAACCTGGTGCGGAGCGTCATCAAGCGCGGGCAGGTGGTCGTGGACGAGGGGCAGCTGGTACCCTCCCTCGCGCAGCCGCCGCGCCCCGCGCTCCCGCCATAATGCCGCCAACTTTCCCCCGACCCAGACGGCGGGATGGGCGGCATGGGTGCCCATGGTAGCCCGCCTTGCTTTTCCCACCTTCGCCCCACACCCCCTCCACCTTTTCCCCCAACTTCTCCACAGCAGGCACCACGTTTCTCCACAGCTTTTCCCCACGCGCCGCCAAAGGGGCATTGTCCGCGCTTTGGCGGGATGCGGCGGGAAAATGGTGGGAACTTGGTTGGACCTCACCCCTGGGAGCGCGGGTGTCTCGCCCGCCCGTGGAAACTCAGCGGAACTCCGCGGACCTTGCCCCACATTGCAAAAATGTAACCGTTCAGGGGCGGCGCGTTCCCGCCGACTGGAAGTCGGGGCTGAGGGGCCTTACGGCCAATGCGTCCGCCTGCGCGGACGGATGACGGCTAGCTCGGTCAGGCCAGGCAGCGCCTGAAGGATTACGCAAAAATCAACGGTCACGCCCGAAATCCGAAATACCCAAAGGGCACGGTGTCCGAAATCCGCCTTGGAACGTATGCCCTTATAGTACTCTTCCACCTGATCATCGAATTCGCTACAATTTGCTGTGGTCCCCTCCCGAGCGGGCTAGCCGTGGCGAAATTGGCTTGCGCCTGGTAATAGCGCGCGATCCGGTGGAAGGATGGGGTCCTGATTCGCCTTCGCTTCAGCCTTCACACGAGAAAATCTCGGACTTTCCCGTATTTGCCAACACCTACTGCTTCCATTTATGGGGGCGGTAGCTGCCTATCTTTAAAGACTTATACGCCTTTATGTCACGTCGCACCCAAATTTTTGTTGCTATCGTTATCATCATGGGCTTTTTGTTTAGCCTGTGGATGGAAAACGGGGCAGTGCCGCGCCACTCGGATTGGATTACCTTTGCGGTGCTGGTGGGGCTCGCGCTCCTGACCGAGGTCTACCGCTCAGAGCCAGTGCGGGATGTGTCGCATTCGGCACTGGCCCTGTTGGAGTTTGCCAGCTTGCTGCTGCTGCCCACGCCGCTGTTCATGCTGTTGGTGGCGCTTCCCCTGCTCTTCACCTGGGGGCGGGTGCGCCTGCAGGATCGGCGCGGCCTGTTCGAGTGGTACAAGGTGGCCTTCAACTTCTCGATGACCATCATTTCTGCCTCTGCCGCCCTCCTGTGGGGCAGGTGGCTCATCGGCAGCAGGCTAGACCCCTCGGTTTACAGCTCGGGGATGGCCCTCGCGGTTGGCAGTGCGGCCCTGGTGATGGTGGTGGTCAACCATCTGCTGCTGGGCACTGTCGTCACCGTGGCGCAGGGTAGCCCGCTGCGCGAGATCGCTCGCCGCGACCCCCACATCGTGCTGACCGACTTTGCGCTCTTCCTGCTCGGCTACATCCTGGCGATTCTTTGGACCCTCAACCCGTGGCTGACCCTGCTCGCCCTCGCGCCGCTCTACCTCGCCTACCGCGCGCTGTGGGTGCCGCGCCTGGAGCAGGCCTCGCAGACCGATAGCAAGACGGGGCTACTGAATGCCCAGCACTTTATGCGCCGCGCCGCCGCCGAGCTAGCAGCCATGCAGCGCCAGCGCCAGCCGATGGCGATCTTGATGGCAGACCTGGACCTGCTGCGCGAGGTCAACAACCGCTTCGGCCACCTGGCGGGCGATGTGGTGCTGGAAGGGATCGGCAAGGTGATCCGCGACACGATCCGCCAGGGCGACATCGCCGGGCGCTTTGGCGGGGAAGAGTTTGCCATCGTGCTGCCCAACACCGCCCTGCCGGAAGCCCAGGCCATTGCCGGACGCTTGCGGAAGGCTGTGGAAACCATGCTCTTCACGGTCGAGACCGAGGCGCAGCCGCTCCGCATCACGATGAGCATCGGGGTGGCGAGCTACCCCGCGCCGGACACCTCGCTTGCCCAGCTGCTGCACGAGGCGGACATCGCCGTGTACTATGCCAAAGAGCGCGGGCGAAACTGCGTAGCCACCCACCTCGAAGTGCCCCCCTCCTATCGCCAAACAATCGTGGGCGACAAGCGGGGAGTCATCACCCAGGGCTAACCACTTAAACGAAGAGCAAAGCCGCCCGCCACCTACTTCCTGGGAACCCACCGCCGCCTGCCGCCTGCCGCCTGCCGCTACCCGCTTTGCGGGACACCCACCTGCTGCCTGCCGCCTGCCGCCTGCCGCCTGCCGCCTGCTGACCATCCACCATTCACCAGAGCCCCACATGCCCCCCACGCCAGACGATTCCCCCGCAGCGGCCAGCGCCCTGCTTGCGCCGAAAACCGCGCTGTTTTTGGCGTGGATCGAGGGCGCGGCTCCCGCGTCGGAGGAGATGCCGCGCTTTGACGAGGTGGACCTGTCCGCCGCCGCGCTGGAAGGGTATCTGGCGCAGCAGGAGGCGGTGCCCGCCTGGTGGAGCGAGGCGCGCGGGGCGATGGAGCTACGCGAGGTGCAGCTGCCGGGGGTCCACCTGCGGCGCGCGTGCCTGCCGGGGGCCGACCTGCGGGGTGCGAACCTCGCGGGCGGCGCCCTGGGGGAAATTCAGCTTGACGGGCGCGCTCCTGAATCGCGCCACCCTTCGGGGCGCGGACCTGCTGGGCGCCACCCTCGACGGGAGCGCGCTGGAAGAGGCGACCTGCGGGACGCGCTCCTGGAGGAGGCTCCCTGCGCGGCGCGTCGATGCGCTTCGCCCTGCTCGCATGGGGCGGTGCTGGAACATGCGCACCTGAACGGGGCCGATCTGTGGGGGGCGAGCGGCGAGGGCACGCTGTGCGCGCACGCGGATTTTTCCCAGGCGATCCTGCGCGAGGCCTCCTTTCCCGGCATGCAAGCGGAGCGCGTCTGCCTTCGGGGGGCGGACCTTTGGAACGCCAGCTTAGCGGGGCTCACCTGCGCGGTGCCGACCTGCGCGACACGAATCTGTCACCACACCAAGCTGCGCGGCGCGATCCTGAGCGAGGCCCGACTGCAGGGGCTCGTCCTCTACGACTGTGATATCACCCACGTCTACCTGGCCGACGCCTGGATGGACCGGACGATGCTGCGGCAGGAGCAGCTGGGCGGGCGCGATCGGCGAGGAGCACGCGGGGGAGTACGCGGCAGCGGTGCAGCGGCTACCAGATGCTGGAGCGAAACTTTGGCGCAGCTCGGCGACACCGAGGCGACCAGCTGGGCGTACCTGAAGCGCCGTCGGATGCAGAAACTCGCGCAGGCGGCAGCAGGCCCGCGCGGGCCTGCGCACGCGGCGCTGGGGGGTCGAGCCGCGCGAACGCCGCGCGCGGCCGGGTCGATCAGGTGGTGGAGTGGCTCTGCGACTACGGCGAGAGCATCCCGCGGGTGCTCGCCTCGATGGCCGCTGGTCTACCTCGGCTTTCACGCTGCTGTACGGGGTCACGGACAGCGTCGTACGGATCGACCGACACGGCGGCGGCAGCAGCCGGTGGTGACGCGAAACTTTATCGGACCTGGCAACCTTCAGCCTGCTCGCCATCTCCACCTCCGGCAGCCCGGCCGTGCGCCTGCTGCCCAGCCACGAGTGGGTCCACCTGCTGACCGCCAGCGAGGCGCTCGCTGGGGATCTTCCTCACGGGGCTGCTCGGCTATGTCGTGGGCAACAAGATACGGCGGTAGCGGGCCGCGCCCGCAGCGACCGCGCTAGGCGCGTGGGCTTTGCAACAGCTGCTCGATCTGCTGCAGCAGGCGCGTGAACTCGACCGGCTTGGTGTGGTAATCGTCGCAGCCCGCCTGGAGGGTCTTTTCGCGATCCTCCGCCATGGCGTGGGCGGTGAGGGCGATGATCGGGGAAGCTGTGCCAAGCTCGCGCAGGCGGCGCGTCGCCTCCCAGCCATCGACCAGCGGCAGGTTCATGTCCATCAGGATCAGGTCGGGGGGATCGGTGAGAGCCATCGCGATGCCCTGCGCCCCATCCGACGGCGATCAGAATGGTATATCCCGACGCTCCAGGCGCCGCCGCAGCCCATCACGGTTTTCTTCGTTGTCTTCCACCACCAGAATGGTTGCCATGTTCTGTCTCTTTCTATGCCCCTGCCGAGCGGTTCCGCGCTGGGTAGCGGTTCCGAGAGCGGGCCCGTTGGATCGGGACCCGTCTGTTTCAACGATAAAGGTGACGCTGAGGCTCGGTGCAGTTACCCCAGCGCGCCGCCCGATGGGCGCGCCGCCCGTAGCGCACGATCAGCTCGGATTTCCTGGAGCAGCTGGTCGCGGCTGTAGCCGCCCTTCTGCAACACGCGATCCACCACCCCCCGCAACTGCGTCTCGCTCGTCGCTGGCTCAGATCCTTGGCTGTCATCACCAGCAGCGGGAAGCGAGTCGCAGCTCGGGGTCCTGGCGCAGCGCCGAGATGAGCTCGAAGCCGTCCATCTCCGGCATCATCAGATCCAGCAGGATCACTGCGGTCGCTCCTCCGCCACGCTGTTCCAGCGCTTCCCGCCCGTGCCGCGGCCTCCCGCACCCGCCAGCCCTCGCGCTCCAGCAGGGAGCGCATGCAGGTGGCGCGCGTCAGGGTCATCCTCCACGACCAGCACCAGCGGCGCGCCTGCTCGCCCGCGAACTTGTGCAGCAGCGCGGTCAGGCGGCTCAGCTCGACCGGCTTGGTGAGGTACTCCGAGGCCCCCAGCGCATAGCCGAGGTTCTTGTCATCGACCAGCGTGACCATGATGACCGGGATATCGCAGATGCGCCTCGTCGCGCCTTGAGCCGGGAAAGAAAGGCCCAGCCATCCATGCGCGGGCATCAGCACGTCCAGCGTGATCACATCCGGGTGGAGCGACCCGGCCAGCGCCAGCCCCTCCTCGGCGGAGCCCGCCGTCGTCACGTGGAAGCCCTCCTTGCTCAGAAAGCGCTGCATCACCGCGCGCACCGCCGCGTCGTCGTCCACCACCAGCACATGCGGCCGCTCGCGCCCGCCGGGGCGGGGCACGCTCCGCGGGCAGTCACGGGCTCCCCTCGCTTTCCGCCGCGTCGGGCGCTCGATGCGTGGCGGGCAGTCTCAGGACGAAGGTGGTGCCCACCCCCGGCTCGCTTTCCACGCGGATCGTGCCGCCCATCATCTCGATCAAACGACGCGTGATGGCCAGCCCCAGCCCGGTGCCCGCCGAACTTCCGCGTGGTGGACGCGTCCACCTGGGAAAAGGAGAGAAAGAGCTTCTGCTGCTGCTCCGCGCTCATCCCGATGCCCGTGTCGCGCCACGCGCACCACGATCCGGTGCGCCGCTCGGGGCGCGGGCAGCCGCTCGGCAGCTACGCGTGATCAGCCCTCGCGTCGTGAACTTGCTGGCATTGGAAAGCAGGTTCAACAGGCATTGGCGAACCTTCGTCACATCAGCGTGCATGGTGCCCAGTGATCCCCGCGTACGTCACCTGCAGCCGGTTGTCGTTCTTGTCGAGGAGCGGCTGACGGTGTGTGACCACCTCCTGGATCACGCTGGCCAGGTCGAAGGTTTCCAGGTAAAGCTCCATCTTGCCCGCTTCGATCTTCGACAGGTCGAGCACGTCGTTGACGAGCGAGAGCAGCTGCTTGCCCGCGTTCCGAATTCGCTGCCAGATCGGGCACAAACTCGCTCACCTGCACCCCCTCGTCCTCCGCCTCCTCCATGAGCAGCTCGCTGTACAGGATGACCGCGTTCAGCGGGGTGCGCAGCTCGTGGCTCATGTTCGCCAAAAACTGGCTCTTGGCCTGGTTGGCGACCTCGGCTGCCTCTTTGGCGCGGTTCAAGCTCCTCCTCGGCCTGCTTGCGCTCGGTGATGTCGCGCACGAAGCCGGTAAAGATGTCCGGCCCATCCAGCGGGATGTGGGTGACCGAGAGCTCCATCGGGAACTCGCTCCCATCGGCGCGCCGCCCCACCACCTCGATGCGCTGGTTGAGGATCGGCCCCTCGCCAGTCGCCTGGTCGTCCGTGCATGCCGCGCCGATGGGCGTGGCGCTGCGCATCGGGGATGATCAGCGCGGCCATCTCGCGGCCCACCACCTCGTCGCGCGCGTAGCCGAAGATGCGCTCGGCGGCGGGGTTCCATTCCAGCACGGTCGCCCTGGTGATCGATCGTGATGATCCCGTCGAGCGCGGTGGCGAGGATCGCTTCCTTGCGCACCTCGCTTTCGCGCATCGCCTCCTCCGCCCGCTGCCGCTCCACAAACTGCCCGATCTGCATGCCCAGGGCGGACAGGGTGCGGGTGAGCACCAGGTCCAGGCGCGCCAGCGCGGGCCCGTACAACTCGATGACCCCATAGACCATCTGGCGGCTCTTGAGCGGGATGAGGATACCCGACGTCAGCCGCTCCGGCGCGGGCCAGCGGCCGCGCGTGGCAGGTCGCTCTGCTGGAAGAGATTTTCGCCCCAGAGCACGCTCTTCTCGCTCCGCCCAGACGCGCCCGGGCAGCCCCTCCCCGCGCGTCAGGCGGAGCGGGCGGTCGCCTGCAAAAAGGGGCTTGCGTGCAGCGGGTCCGCCTGCCAGGTACGCCACCCAGTCAAGCCGCTGTCCGTCCGGCTGGCGAAGCCAGAGCGCGGCCAACGTTGGCATCGAGCGCCGCGCCCAGCCCCTGCAAGCAGCGGCAGGGTCGCCTCCTCGATGGTGTTCTTTTCGCCAGCACGCTGCTGACCGCATGCTCGACCATGCAGACGCTGGACACTCTGGCGCCGCTCGGTGATGTCGATAAAGGTGATCACGGCGCCCGTGATTTCCCCATCCTGCACGATGGGCGAGGCGGAGTATTCCACGGGGATCGGGGTGCCATCCTTGCGCCAGAACACTTCCAGGTCGTTGCGCTCGGTCGAGCCCGGTCAGCGATGCCTGGTAGATGGGGCACGCCTCCATCGGGTAGGGCGAGCCGTCCGGGTAGCTGTGATGGAGCACGTCGTGGGTGGCCATCCCGATAGCCTCGTCGCGCGTGAAGCCCAGAATTTCCAGCGCGGCGCTGTTGATGAAGGTGCACTGCCCCTCCGGTGTTGATCCCGTAGATGCCCTCGCGGGTGGATTCCAGCAGCGCCTCCCGCTCCTTGCGATCGACCTCCGCCTGGCGCTCGCGCTCGTGCGTTTCCTGCAGCACGCCGCGCAGCTCGATCTCGGTCATCACCAGATCGGCCAGATCCTGCAAAATCTCCGTCTCGGCCGCGCTCCACTCGCGCGGCTCGTCGGAGATCGTGCACAGGGTGCCAATCGGCTCCCCGTTCGGTGACGCGCAGCGGGACGCCCAGGTAGGCCACGACCCCCAGCTCCTCGATTGCCAGGTTGTCGCGCAGGATCGGGTGCTCGCGGGCATCTGCCACCACCAGCGGGCTGTTTGTGGCTGACCGCGTACTGGCAAAAGGAGTGGGTCAGCGGGGTTTCCCGCTGCGCTGGCCCACGGCTCCGGCAGCCCGACCTGGCTCTTGAAAAATTGCCGCTTGTTCATCCACCAGCGAGACGAGCGCGACCGGCACCCCCAACAGTCTTGCTCGCCAGACGGGTGAAGCGATCAAACGACTCCTCTGGCGGGCGTGTCCAGCAGCCGCGTTTGGTCAGCGCGGCCAACCGACGGGGCGCGTCCAGACGCTGGGATCAGTTCCGGCTCTTCGATGGTCTCGGAAGGCTGGCTCATGGGCGCTCGTTCAGGGCAAAGGTGGATAGGGTGTGGAGACGGACTACCGACGACGGACTACTGACGACGGACGACGGGCAGCGAGCCGCGCGGCGGCTACGCGGGCTGGCGCTGCTAGGACGCGGTCTCGGCCGGGAGCGCGTGAAGTGCTCGTCGATGTAGCGGATCGCCTGCCGCGCATCGCCGCGCAAGATGACCCCCGGCACTGATTCGGCTCGCTCCCCTCGCTGCCAAAGCCCTGCCCCCCAAAGGATCAGGGGGATTTCGAGTCCCGCCTCCTGCAGGCGGCTTCCCACCTCTGCCACGTGGGCAACAGTGCGGGGCTGGCTGGCGGAAAAGAGGAGCAGGTGCGGATCGACGGTACGAACCAGCGCGGCCAGCCCCTCCCCCGGAACACGCTGCCCCAGATAGATGACGTACCAGCCATGCTGCCGCAGCAGGAGCGTGATCAAGAGCAGGCCGATCTCGTGCTCCTCCTCGGGCGCACAGGCAGCGATGGCGCGCCGATGGTGCCGGCAAGATGGGCGAGCCCTGCTCGGTTAGCCGGAGCAGGTGCGTGCGGATAAACTCGCTGGCAAAGTGCTCCTGCTCCACGGTCACCTGCCCCGTTGCCCACAAAGTGCCGATATGGTAGAGGGCAGGTTGAATCACATCGCCCAGCACGTCTTCCAGACTATACGACCGCATCGCCGTGCGCAGTAGCACCTCGGCTGGCTCCACTCTGGAAGGAGAGCAGTGTCTCGCTGAGGGTCGCGGCAAGATGATGGGCGTCGGGCGGATTTTGACGCACGCTGACTACCTGCGTGACCTCTGCCAGCGTGCCGACCACCTGGCTCGCCCCGGCCTGTCAGCAGCATCTCCTCGCTCTTGGGCGAAACGCGTGTCCACAGAACACTACGATGATTTCGAGGTGCGGAAAGTGGGCGCGCAGCTCGCGGCACAGGTCGCGCGGCTGGCGGAGGGCGTAGGGGGGCATGACCGAGATGAAGACCGTCTCGGCCTCGCACACCCCGACCAGGTCGATCTTGTCCTGCAGCGTGATCGCCTCGTCGAGCACGATCACGGCGTGCTGCTGATCGACCGCCAAGAGATCGCGCCAGCATCAGCGCAGCCCAGCCTGTCGCCCGCGTCGCTCGCCGGCAGGCAGACGATCGACGTGCGGCGGCAGGCTGCGGCTGCGCCCGGCGGGGTCGGCCTGCGCGATGGTGAGGACCGGGACGGGCATGGCTGCCGCATCCTCGATAAAGCAGCGCAGGTTGGTGTAGACAAACTCTTCGCGCGCGCCCTGCAGCTCGCCCACCGTGCCGATCCCGCTCCGCCATCAGGACCGTCGGCAGCAGCAGGTGCGGTCGAACAGGTCGCATGCAGCGCCCCCTCCCCCTGGAAGGTGGCGACCTCCTCGGTCGGCGTCCATGACATCCAGCGCGAGCAGGCGATGGTAGAGCCGCGCTCTCGGGCGGCAGCGCGGGCTGATCGCCCAGCAGCACGTAGAAGAGGCTGAGCTGGGGCACGTAGCGCCCCAGCACCACGAGGCAGACGGTCATCGGCGTGGCCAGGATCAGCCCGACCGGCCCCCACATGGCGCTCCACGCGATGGCCGAGAGGAGGATGCCCAGCGAGGAGACGCCGGTGCTGCTGCCGTAGGCCCACGGCTCGATAAAGGTGTTGCTGACAAACTCCAGGGTGAGAAAGAGCGCCAGCAGCGAGCAGCGGCTCGGCCCACCCTGGCGACACCACCACGGCGACGGTCAGCGGCGGCAGCGCGGCCAGCCACGGCCCGACGAAGGGGATGTAGCGAAGCACCATGGAGAAGCAGGCCCCACAGCGGCGCATTGGGGATGCCAATCAGGAAGAGGCCGATCCCTACCATGAGCCCGCTGCTCACGTTGATGATAAACTGGGCCAGCAGGTAGTGGCTGATCCGCGCGCGCGGCGTCGTCGAAGGCCTCCGTCGTCATGCCCAGGTGCCCCTCGCCGGTCACGCGCAGCATCCTGTCGCGCAGGTTCGACCATTGAAGCAGCATGAAGAGCACGATCACGACCACCAGCCCCACCATGCTCAGAGGGGCGAGCACCGGCCCGATCCAGCCCTGGATGACCTCCAGGTCGTGCTGCGGGGCGGGCTCCACCGACCTGCACGCGCAGCGGTGCATCGCTCGCTGCTCGACGCTTCGAGGCGGATGGCAAGCAGGGCCGAGAGCTGCTCCACCCGCGTGCCCACGCGCTCCAGCAGCACGCGCGCCGGTCCCCTGGAGCGATTCCGCCTTGTGGCGGATATTGCTCTCGTAGGTGGGTAGGCTCCGTGGCCAGGTCGATCAGTTGAACCATCGTCACCCACGCGAAGCAGGCCCAGGATCAGAAAAGAGCGCGCCCGCTACCAGCACCACCGACGAGGCCGCGAGAGCACACCGTGGCGCTGCACGCGAAGCACCAACGGGGCGAGCAGGAAGCTCAGCAGGATGGCCAGGGCGATGCGGGATCAGCAGGTCGCGCGCGACGTACAGGATCGCAGCGACGAACACCAGCGAGACGATGTTGGCCGCCCGCGCGACGGGCATCGGATTCGACGCGGCGCCTGCGGCGACGCGCTCTCGCATCATTGCGCTCGCCGCGTCTGCGGTCATCCCTTCTGGGACGATGACCCGCACCGCGTGCGGGGAGGATGCGCGCCTCGCACGGGGGTCTCCCCAGCACCTCGCCGTCCGCCTGCACCTCCTGCGGCGGGTCGGCCTCGACACGCACCTCCGTCGCCTGCCAGTGCAGCAGTTCGCGTCGCCTCCGCCGCCTCGCCTTGAACCACTTCCCGCATGGCGGAAAGCAGCGAGGCGCGCGTTGGCCTGCCGCAGCACGAACACATCCAGTTTCCCGTCGCGCACCGACACGTCGGTCGCCAGGGTGAGCCCGCGTCGCCCCAGGTTGCCGGAGTTGCACACCAGGCACGAGATGCCCCTGGACCTCGACCTGCTCGCCGTCCAGGGTGAGCCGGTACTGGCTGACCGGGGTCTCGCCGAGCGCCTTCATCCCCGACAGCGCGTAGGCCAGCGCGCCTACCTTGTCTTTCAAGGTGCGGTCCGCGCCCTCGACCATCTCCGCCTCCAGCCCCACCCCGACCCGCAGGATAAAATATTGCTCGCCCACCTGCCCCATGTCTACCGAGATCAGGCTCCTGCTCGTCGCCACAGGCCAGCGCGCACGCTTCCGCCAGGTCGCTGGGAGATCCCCAACTCGACCGACATCACGTTGGCGGTGCCGCCCGGAAAGATGGCGAGTGGCACCTCGCTGCCGATGAGACCACTCGCGACCTCCGCCACCGTCCCGTCGCCGCCATACACTGCCACCACCTCGATCCCCTCCTCCACTGCCTGCTGCGCGAAGCGCTTCGCATCGCCCGCCTTCAAGGTGATGGCGACATCCCACTCCACCCCCGCTGGGTGAAAGACCGAGTTCAAGATGCCCAGCACCGGCTCATCCTGCCCCGCGGCAGGGTTGATAATCACACGAACTCGCTTGCCCATAAACTCCCCCTTTGAAAAACAACGTTGATGGTGCAGACAAACGCCGCCTCCACCCCACGCCGCACGTGCTTGGCGGGCAGGAAGCACTCAGCCCCTGCTCGTAGAAGCGGAGCAGGAAAGCCCCAACTATAAAGCAACTATCAACCCAAGAGCGACCGCCGCGCCCGATGGCAGAAAAGCACGACGAGGGGGCGGCTCAGCTATCCGACGTGAAGCGGCCAGCCGCCCGCACCGCCACCAGATCAGCCGGGAAATCCAATGCCTTTTCCGCGCGGGCGAGCGCGAGCCGCGCCTGTTGCAGGGCGACCTGGCGCTCGCTGGCATCGCCCACCATGAGCAGCGACTCGAACCCTTTTAGCAGCCGCACGGCCACCTCGACTGTCCCCGCCCCATCGCGGGCGATGGCGTTGAAGGCATCCTCGAACATGTCCGAAAGTGACAATTCCGGCACCTCTACCCGATCATAGGCCACAGCCCCCGCGCCCTCCTCGTCACACGGCCCCGCCCACCCCACAAACAGGCGCACCAAGCGCCCGATCACGTCAATGGCCGTACCGGGATCGTTCACGGCGGGCGACAGGGCGCGGCTGGCGATCTCGGACAGGACGATCAGACCGAAGCGTGGATCCTCGTCAAAGATGCGGCGGACGTCAATGGTGAAGGCCTGGGCGATCCGCGTCGGGTCGATGGCCCGCACCGCCTCAGGCTCCCCCATCACATAGGCAAGGGACTGGCGCGGCGCGCTGAAGGTTCCTGGCAAGGCGTCCACGCGGATCCGGACCCCTGCCTGGGCGGCAACAGCCTGGAGCGCGCCCATATCGATCCGCTGCACGTAGCCAATCGTCTCACCAAAGATAGAGCGACCGCCCTCACGGTGCGGCCCCACAGGCAATCCGCCCAGGGTCGGGGCGCACTGTCGTTGCTTTAGCGCCATGGCGGTCGCCGCCTCCACCTTGTCGATCGTGCTGCCCAACCGCCCCAACCGCGCGATGCTGTCCACCCACCGCACAAAGGTCAGAATCACTATGAAGAAGAGCAGGACGGTCAGCGCAAAGAGCGCAAAGCGGCCCGCCCTGTCGTAATAGCTGTTCTCGATGGCGATCAGGGCGATCACGCTAAAGATGAAAGCGCCGATAAACGTCGAGAGCGCGTTTTGGGACATGTCGTCGGCCAGGATCAGGACGAAGGTGCGCGGGGTGGCCGTGCTGCTGGCCGACGCATACGCGGAGACCATCGAGGCCACCGAAAAGGTGGCAATCACCAGCATGCTCGCGGAGATAATGGTGAGGAGGGTGTTGATGGACTCGGGGGTAATGTCCGGCACGATCTTCCCCAGTTCCGTGTAATCCGCCACGTGCGCGAGGAACACCAGCAGGATCGACAACATCCCGATGGCGAGGGGCCCAACCCACAGCCGCTCCCTCAGACGATTCACCCCAAAGCGGAGTCGCGCACCCATAAAAAAGTCTCCTCGATTGCCCATATCCATGATCCGCTCGGTTTCACCTGGCCCGCACTGTTCCCCTCAGGCAGCAAAGAAAAAAGGGCCGCCTGTTTACCATGCCCCAGCGCCCTTTCAAGAGCACTACCCGCCGTGCTTTAGTATCAAGCATTATGGTGGATGCGCAAGTAGTTGTTATCCAAGTAAGCAGCATCCGGTAACCAAAAGGGGAGCGACCCCGTGAATCTTATTACGCTATTCGGTTGCATACAGGTAGAATGCAGCTATCGTTCATCGCCTACCCAGGGGCGCGCAAGCCCCCGGCCACGCCAGAGCCCATAAGGCTCCCCTTCCAGGTGAGCCCTTACCAAGTTCAGAGGAGCGCACAACGTGTCAGCAGAGCACAGGGCCGACCGACTGATTTTGGTAACGGGTGCCACCGGCTACATCGGCGGGCGGCTGGTCCCGCGCCTACTGGAGGGCGGGCTATCGCGTCCGCTGCCTGGTGCGCGACCCCGTCCGCCTGCAGGGCCGCCCCTGGCACAACGAGGTCGAGATCGTGACCGGCGACGTGCTGCAACCTGACAGCCTCGCGCCGGCGATGGAGGGGGTGCAGGCAGCGTACTACCTGATCCACAGCCTGGGCGGCGGCTCCGATTTCCACCAGCAGCGATTTGATCGCCGCGCGCCACTTCAGCGATGCCGCCCGTGAGGCCGGGCGTTGGCGGATCGTTTACCTGGGCGGCCTGGCCGCACGATTCCCCTACCCTGTCAGAACATCTGCGCTCGCGCCAGCAGACCGGCGACGCCCTGCGCAGCGCCGGGGTCCCGGTGACCGAGTTTCGCGCCGGGGTGATCGTCGGCTCGGGCAGTCTCTCCTTCGAGATGATGCGCTACCTGACCGAGCGCGTGCCGGTGATGATCTGCCCGCGCTGGGTCTACACGCGCACCCAGCCCATCGGCATCCGCGAGGTGCTGGAGTACCTGACGGCCGCGCTTTCCATCCCCGAGAGCGCGGAGCAGATCATCGAGATCGGCGGCGCGGAAGTCGTCACCTACGGCGAGATGATGACCCAGTACGCGCAGGTTCGCGGCCTGAAGCGGTGGATGGTGCCGGTGCCGGTGCTCACGCCGCGCCTCTCGTCCTACTGGGTGAACCTCGTCACCCCGATTCCGGCGGTCATCGCGCGCCCGCTGATCGAGGGGCTGCGCAACGAGAACATCGTGCAGGACCCCAGCTGCCCGCCAGTTGTTCCCCGACATTCAGCCGGTGGGCTATCGGACGTCGGTCGAGCGGGCGCTCACCGCGCTGCACGCCAGCAACATCGAGACCACCTGGAGCGACGCGCTGAGCACCAGCCAGGGCGAGGTGCCGCCGCTGACGCTGACCGACGAAGAAGGCATGATTGTCGAGCATCGCCAGCGCGTCGTCCCCGCCTCACCCGCAGAGATCTATGCGATCTTCACCGGGCTGGGCGGCGCGGCGCGGCTGGCTCTACATGAACTGGGCCTGGCAGATTCGCGGGCTTATGGACCGACTGGTCGGCGGGGTGGGCCTGCGGCGCGGTCGCCGCCACCCGGACAAGCTGCGGGTGGGCGATGCGCTCGATTTCTGGCGCGTGGAGGCGGTGGAGCCAGGCCGCCTGCTGCGCCTGCGCGCGGAGATGAAGGTGCCCGGCAAGGCCTGGCTGCAGTTCCAGGTCCAGCCGCACGAGGGCGGCCAGACCCTGCTCTCGCAGACGGCCTTTTTTGCGCCCAAGGGGATGGTCGGCTGGCTGTACTGGTATGCGCTGTATCCCTTTCACGGCTTGATCTTCAGCGGCCTCGTTGATCAGGTTGCCGCGCGTGCGGTCACGCGCCAGCAGGACGCGCCTTGACCGACGTTGCGAGCGCTGATAACGATTCGGGATGTTGGCCTAGATCTCGTCAAGGCTAAAATGAGGGATACGACCGAAGAGACCACCCTGTTCGTAGTCCCGCCTTTAGGCGGGCATTGAACGGCTACGCAAAAGAGGTGCACGAGTTCAAGGAGATAGCTTTATGACAGGAGAGGTTTGCCTGCGCGCGGTCGAAGAAGCCGATCTACCCGTCTTCTTCGAGCAGCAATTCGACCCCGAGGCCACCCGGGTGGCCGCCTTCCCCGCGCGGGGGTGGGACGATTTTCTGGCACACTGGAGCCGCCTGTTGGCCGATGAGACGGTCGAGAAGAAGAGCATCCTCTTTGACGGCCACCTCGCTGGCAACATCGGGTGCTTCTGGCACGAGGGCAGCCGCGAAGTCGGCTACTGGCTGGGGCGAGCCTTTTGGGGCCAGGGGATCGCGACGCGGGCCCTGGCCTGTTTTCTGGAGCAGGTTTCCGACCGGCCCCTTCATGCCTACGTCGCCAAGCACAATCACGCCTCGCGTCGGGTGCTGGAAAAGTGCGGCTTCACGCTGGTCGGGGAGGAGCCCGAGTTCTCCGTCATCGACGACCAGATCGTCGAGGGCTATATCATGAAGCTCTCGTAGCGGGTAACAGGTAGGATCCCCAAGGCTTGAAGCACCCCGCATCACCGCCCGCCTGAACGCACCGCTCCCCTATCGTGCACCCCCGCCTCCTCTGCTTTCGTCAAGTCGTACCTCTTTCGTCTGATTTTGTCTAATTGAAGTGACCCGCCTCGCTTCCAACCCCGCCAAAACGTCTATTCTGAAAGGGGGCAACCGCACGACGCGGCACCCGCCCCCCTTTGACGCTCAGCCGTGGAAAGCACCATGGAACCTAAAACAGAGTATGTATCGGTCGGCGAGGTAACGCTGCACTGCCTGGAATGGCCTGGAAAAAAGCAACCAGTCGTGTTGCTCCACGGGCTTTCCAGCAACGTGCAGACGTGGAAGGGGGTCGCGGCGCAGCTTGCCAGCGCGGGGCACCGCGTGGTAGGGGTGGATCAGCGGGGACATGGGCGCAGCAGCAAGCCAGAGCAGGGCTATGATTTCGACACGGTGACCGACGATCTGGCGCGGCTCCTGAGCCATCTGGACATCGCGCGCCCTATCGTCATCGGTCAATCATGGGGCGGAAACGTGGTGCTCCACTTCGCGGCCCGCTACCCCGGCCAGGCGCGGGGGCTTGGATTCGTTGATGGGGGCTTTCTCGATCTACAGGCAAACCGCTCCAATAGCTGGGAGCAGAGCGCCGAGCTGCTGCGCCCGCCTGACATAGACGGGCTGCCGCGCACGCAGCTTCAGGGCTACATTCGCCAGAACCATCCCGACTGGAGCGAGGAGGGGATCGAGGCAACCCTCGCGAATTTCGAGACCCTGCCGGATGGCACGGTGCAGCGCTGGCTCTCCATCCCCCATCACATGAAGATTCTCCGCGCCATGTGGGAGCAGCGTCCCGCCGAGCTCTACCCGCAGGTACGGGAACCCGTGCTCATCGCGGTGGCTGAAAACGAGGGCGGCCCCCCGAACCGCGAGGCGTTGATCGCGGCAGCCGAAGCAGGGCTGGCTCGGGTTGCCGTGCATCGCTTCCCCGACACCGACCACGACATCCACATTCAGCGCCCCACCGCGCTGGCCACCCTCTTCCTGAGCACCCTGGAAGAGGGAGTTTGGGCGTAAGGATCATGCAAGCAGCAGGCAAGATTGTACTGTTTGGCTCGGGCGAGAGCGCGACCAGTGGGCGCAAGGTGTGGGACTGGCTCTTCGCGTCGCTGGAAGAGCGGCCGCAGGTAGCCATCCTGGAAACCCCGGCGGGCTTCGAGCCAAACTCGGCGGCGGTGGCGGGGCAGGTGGGCGACTTTGTCACGCATCGGCTCCAAAACTTCGACCCGCAGGTGACGATCATCGCGGCGCGCAAACGTGGCACCCTGCTCAGCCCCGACAACCCGGACCTCCTCCAGCCGCTACTGGATGCCAACGTGATCTTCCTCGGGCCGGGCAGCCCCACCTACGCCGTCCGCCAGCTTCAAGGCTCGTTGGCCTGGCAGGCGCTCGTCGTGCAGCAGCAGCGCGGGGCAGTGCTGGTGCTGGCCAGCGCGATGGCCGTTGCCGCCAGCGTGCAAGCCATGCCGGTCTACGAGATCTACAAGGTCGGGGAAGAGTTGCACTGGAAAGCGGGGCTCGATCTTTTTGCACTCTACAACCTGTCGCTGGTGTTCGTCCCGCACTGGAACAACAACGATGGGGGAGAAAAGCTGGACACGAGCCGTTGCTACCTGGGCCGCGCCCGCTTTGAAGCGCTTTGCGCCATGCTGCCACCCGACTGCACCATCGTGGGGCTGGATGAGCGCACGGCGCTAGTGGTGGAGCCCGCGGACGGGGTCGCCCACGTGATGGGCCAGGGGCATGTCACCCTGCAGCGTGGATCAGAGGTGCGGCGCTTCCCCAGTGGTAGCCGCATCGCGCTCACCGACCTGGGGCCATTCCGCCTCCCCACCGCCGAGGTTGCCCTGCCGCGCGCCCTGTTCGACTCTGCTGCACCCCCACCCCACGCCCAGGAGCAGAACGCCCCGGCAGAGGTGCTCAACTTGGCGGCGGAGCGTCACGCCGCTCGAACGCAGCGCGATTGGGCACGAGCGGACCTCCTGCGCCGGGCGATCCAGTCACAGGGGTGGCTCGTGCGGGACACGGCAGAGGGGCCACGCCTCGAATTGGTGCCGCTTGCGGAGCACGCAACAGAGTCGGGCACCCCGATAAAGGCCAAAAAATAGCTCCTCGCCTAGCAAAAAGGGATGGCCCTATGCCCACGATGCGGGGCCATCCCCTCACGCCTGTACAGCTCTGGATCAGGATAATCGACCCCCTTCCTGAACTTCCACGCTCCTTCTCCGCCGCTCCTACCCACTCCCTCCTTGATCGCCGAACCGATTTTCGGAGCACGCCGCTGCTCAACCCGGGGCGAGGGGAGGAAGACGATTTTACCGTTCGTAGGAACAATATCCCTATTATTTGGCAAGAGATTATGGTATGCTGAACCTCACAAAAAAATCCGCTCAGGCCCTGTAGCCGTTTCGATTTGATCCTTTTTGTAGAAAGCTCTCAAACCTTTTTCCCCCTTGCCCCACGCCGTCATAGACGACGGCTCTTAACCATGCCAGTCAGCCAGACTGGATGAAAGGAAAGCAGCCATGCGCCCCACAAGACTTATAAAATGGTTGGCTTCTTTTGCGGCCCTGCTCCCGCTGCTGTTGAGCACCTTTGTGCTGGGCAGCACCCATAGCGCTACCGCCCCGCAAGGTACCTCGTCCCTGTTCAGCGACACCTTCGCCGATGGCAACTTTAACGGCTGGACCATCGTCGATGCGCCCGGAGCCCATGAGGGGCCTAGCGAGTGGTCGGTGGTGCAGGCCAAAGGGAGCCTTACCCTGCTGCAAGACTCGAATATTTTCACTGATTCGCACGATGAGGGCACCTATGCCTACACCGGCGACAGCACATGGACCGACTATCATCTGAATGTGGACATCAACCCGGACAATGATGACAGCGTGTTCGTGCTCTTTCGGTATCGGGACGACAACAATTTTTACCGCTTTGTGATGAACGAGGCCGAAGGGTTTCGCCGCGTCGAAAAGAAGGTGAATGGTACCTATACCACCCTAGCAGAGGCCCCCCAGGGATACGACGGGGATTGGCTCAACCTGCAGATCGACGTGCGCGGCGCAAGTATCGCTGTGTATTACGAGTACGAGTTGCTTTTTTCGCTGTCAGACAGCGCCTTTTCGAGCGGGAAGATAGGGGTTGGAACCTCGGCCAGCCGCGACTGCTACTTCGACAACGTCCTCGTCACGCTAGACGGCGCGGACCCCTACGCCGATGCCCTGATCGAGGCCACCATTTTGGCGAGCGGGAACGACCACCCGAACCCGATCGACATTTTGGGCCCGCCCCGCTACAAGAATGGGGACTACAACTACGACTTTGTTTCCATGGGCGGCCCCGGCCACTCGATTGTCGTGGACATGGGCGCAAACGAAGAAATCGTGGATGGGCAGGGCAACGACCTGCGCGTCTATGAGATTGGAAGCACCCTCGGCGGGGTGGACGAGGAGCACGATGTGTTCGTGGCGAGCGACCCCGCAGGCCCGTGGCATTACCTGGGCAGAGGGGCGGCTATCACGGAATTCGATCTGCGCAACAGCGGCCTACAGGTAGCGCGCTACGTTCGGATTGTGGACCTCAGCACCAAAACCAATGGCACCGGCAACCCTGGCTCCGACATAGACGCCATCCAGGCCCTCAACATGAAGCCGATCCAGTGCCTGGACACCCCCGACCAACTCGACTATACCGTGACAGGAAACGATGTGCGCCTAACCTGGTCGGCTGTGCCCGACGCGGTGGGCTACAACGTGTATATCGGCTCCGTTCAGGCGAGCAGCATCCTCAACGACGAGCCGGTCTCCGCGCCCACCTACCTGCACGTAGGCGGGGCCGCCCTGCTCCCGCACTACGCCTACGCGGTCACCTCCATCAGCGACACAGGTTGCGAGAGCGCCCTCAGCGGCTTCATCCCCTACCATCTCTTCCTGCCGCTCACCCAACCCGAGTAGGGACGCTCACGAGGAGTGGCGACCAACAAAAAGAGCAGCACTCAAACGGTGAGTGCTGCTCTTTATTTTTACTTCTTGAGCTGGGGGACCAGGATTCGAACCTGGACTCACGGTTCCAAAGACCGCTGTACTGCCTTTATACTATCCCCCATCAGGGACGAGAGCGGGCGATGAGATTCGAACTCACGACCTTCTCCTTGGCAAGGAGACGTTCTACCACTGAACTACGCCCGCAAAACGACGACAGGGGTGCCAGGATTCGAACCCGAACCTTCGGTTTTGGAGACCGACGTGCTGCCGTTGACACCACACCCCTACGACGTGGCAGATCATAGCATGCGCCGCGCTTTTGTCAAGTTTGCGCGCCGCTGAACGACGGTGGAGCTGCGCACCGCATCGGTAAGGATTGGGGCTTGACTCTGACGTGGCGTGATGCTTTATAGTGGGGTGACCCTGAAACTTATCATGAATCGAGGAAAAAATGGAAACGGTTTGGGCCCCCACCGACGACTTTTACAGGCAGATCATCGCCGCGCCCGATTTGGCGGCGAAGGAGCGATTGTACCGCGAGCACTTTATCCAGCCCTGGCAGCCCATGATGGCGCGCATCGGGCCGATGTTTGACGCCGACCCGTCGGACGACCTCGCGGTGGCGCGCGGCTGGGGCTGGGTGCTCCCCGAGGGGCTACACAGCGCGCCGGACGCGTTGCTCGCGCTGGAGGCGGCCAACGCGTGGCAGGTGGGCGAGCAGGCGCTGGCTCTGGGCGCGGCGCGCTTTGCCCCCTTTGCGGCGCGCCTCCCCTTCGATAAGGTGTCCGGCTGGCTCGTGGTGGCCGATCCCGCCCGCTCCAACCCGATCGGGCGCGGCTACACCGGCGCTACCGACTGGACCGAGCCGCGCTTCGTGGTGCAGTACGACACCCCCAACGCGTACAACCTGCCCCGCCTGCCGGGCGCGGTCGTCCACGAGCTGCACCACCTGGTTCGCATGGGGGTTTTCCCGTGGGACATGCGGCGCACCACCGTGGCGGACTACATCATCCTGGAAGGGCTGGCGGAGTCGTTCGCGGCGGCGCTCTTCGGGGAGGAGGTGGTGGGCTACTACGTGACCGATTTCGAGGAGGCGGAGTTGGAAAGCGCGCGGCGGGTGGTCCAGCAAGGGCTGGCGCGCACCGGCTTCAACGTGATTCGTGGCTACATCTTTGGCGACCCGCTGGCGGAGCAGTGGGGCTTCGAAAAGATCGGGATGCCTGCTTATGGGGGCTACGCGATTGGCTATCGCGTGGTGCAAGCGTTCCTGCGCCGCACGGGGACGAGCATCGAGGAGGCAACGTTTTTGCCGAGCGACACCATTGTAGAGGAATCAGGGTTTTTCGACGGGTAACGAAAAAGCAAACCACGGAGACACGGAGAGCACGGAGAAACTACCCCGTGCCCCCGTGCCCCTGTGGTTAGTTCAAGCTGAACGCGCGCCTGCCGCTGTCCCACTGCATGGTGTACAGCTGGTAGTAGCGCCCCTGCTGCTGGAGCAACTCCTCGTGCGTGCCGACCTCGACGATTTCCCCGCTGTCCAGCACCACGATCTTGTCGGCGGCGGTGATGGTGGAAAGGCGGTGCGCGATGACGAAGCTGGTGCGGTCGCGCAGCAGCGTGTCCATCGCCTGCTGGATCTGCTGCTCCGCGGTGGTGTCCACGCTGCTCGTCGCCTCGTCCAGGATGAGCAGGCGCGGGTTCGCCAGCAGCGCGCGCGCAAACGAGATGATCTGCCGCTGGCCCACGCTCAGGTTGACCCCGTTTTCCCCCACCTCGGTGTCGTACCCCTCCGGCAGGCGCGAGATAAAGTCGTGAGCGCCGACCGCCTTGGCCGCCTCAATGATTTCCTCGTCGGTCGCGTCGAGCCGCCCGTAGCGGATGTTGTCCGCCAGGGTGCCACCAAACAAAAAGGTGTCCTGCAACACGATGCCGAGTTGGCTGCGCAGGCTGGCGCGCGTCACGTCGCGAATGTCGTGCCCGTCCACGCGAATCGTCCCGTCGGTGACATCGAAGAAGCGAGCCAGCAGGCGGATGATCGTGCTCTTGCCCGCGCCGGTCTCCCCCACAAACGCCACCATCTCGCCCGGCTCGGCGTGCAGGGTGATCCCCTTCAGGATCGGCTCGTCCGGCTTGTAGCCGAAGCGCACGTTGTCGTACTCCACCCGCCCCATGATCGGCGGGAGCGGCTGCGCGTTCGGCACGTCCTGGATGTCCGGCTCCGTGTCGAGCAGCTGAAAGATGCGCTCGGAGGCGGCCATCGCCGCCTGGAAAGTGTTGTAGCGCTGCGCCAACTCGCGAATCGGCTCGAAAAAGCGGTCGATGTAGAGCACGAAGGCCACCAGGGTGCCCGCCGTGAGCGCGTCGCGCAGCACGAGCCAGCCGCCCACGCCGACCACCAGCGCCGTCGCGAGCGAGCCCATAAAGTCCACCCCTGGGAAGAAAAGCGCCGACAGCTTGGTGGCGTCCAGGTTCGCCAAGTAGTAGGAGCGGTTTAGCTCGTCAAAGTGGCGAAAATTCTCGTTCTCGCGGCTAAAACTTTTGGTGACGCGGATGCCCGAGATCGACTCGTTCAGGTAGCCATTGATCAGCGCGAGCCGCTCGCGGGTGGCGCGGTACGCCTGCCGGACCCGCACGCGCCAGTAGTTCGTCAAGATCAGCATCAGCGGCAGCACCGCAAAGGTGACGAGCGCCAACTGCCAGTTCATCGCCACCATCGCCACCACGATGCCGATCAGGATGAAGCCCGCGCGCGCCAGACCGGTGATCGACCAGGTGACAAAATCCTGCAACACCCCCACGTCCGAGATCAGGCGGCTCATCAGCCGCCCGACGCTGTACTGGTTGTAAAAGCTGAGGGTGAGCGTGTGCATGTGGCTGAAAAGCGCCGAGCGGATATCCGCCACGATCTTGGTGCCGACGTAGGCCATGATCGCGATGCGGGTGCGGTTGGTCAGCCACTCCAGGATCGCCACCCCCGCGAACAGCACCGTCCAGAAGCGCAGGGTGCCCAGCGAGCCCGCGCGAATCCCCGCGTCCACCGCGCGCCCCACGATCCACGGGCCGGAAACGCTCAGCAGCGAGGTGACCGCCATCAAAATAATCGCCACGATCAAGCGGCGGCGGTAGGGGCTGATGTACGCGGCCAGGCGGCGCACCAGGCGCGGGTCGTACGCCTTGCCGAGCCCGTCATCGTCCTGATCGTCTGGCAGCAACTCTTCAATCTTCTTTTCCAGCTCTTCGCGGTCCAGCCGCTCCCGCTCGTCCATCTTGAGGCGCGGGTCGTCCGAGCGGTTGGCCCGCGTCACGTTTCCATTCTCTCGTGTCATCCTCGATCGTCCTATTATCCCTATCTGGTCGCTACGCGTGGTCAATGGTCGCTTCGCGTGGTCAATGGGCACTGCATTCGGGTATGCGGTGAGTGCGCCCTCACACTTAGCGTGGCTAAGTATAACACGGGCAGCCAAAAAAGTGAATCCGCCATGTCTGGTTGAGCACCCTCACGCGACGGAGCAAGGCATGGGCCAGGGCACACTCACCCAAAATAGACGTTCGCGGGTGCTGAGCCTATGATTGAAGCAACTATAGAAGCCAGCCACCCTGTCTGAGCAACCCAACTCTCCCTACCAAACGCCCATTCACCACTCACCACGAGGTGCCCCATGCAATTTTCCCTCAACGGTCAGCCCCGCGCCTACGATGGCGACCCCGACCTGCCGCTGCTGACCTTTCTGCGCGAGATCGAGGGGATCACCTCCCCCAAGGATGGCTGCGCGCCCCAGGCCGCCTGCGGCTGCTGCGTGGTGCAACTCGACGAGCGCGCGGTGCTTGCCTGCGTGACTCCCATGGCAAAAATTGCGGGCAGCCAGGTGACCACCATCGAGGGAATCGGCGCGTACCGCCAGGAGGTGTTTGCCAACGCCTTCGTCTCAAAAGGCGGCGTGCAATGTGGCTTCTGTATCCCCGGCATCGTCATGCAGGCGAACGTCCTCGTCAGCAAGCAGCCCGACCCCAGCCGCGAGGAGATCGAGCAGGCGCTCACCCCTCACCTGTGCCGTTGCACCGGCTACAAAAAGATAGTCGAGGCGATCCAGTGCGCGGCAGAGGCGATCCGCCACGAGGAAGAGGTGCCCCTGCCCGAGAGCGACGGGCGCGTGGGCACGCGCCACCCCAAATATCAGGCGACGGCGCTCGTGCTCGGCCAGCATGAGTACGTGGATGACATCCAGATCCCGGGGATGCTGCACGGGGCGCTGAGGTTCAGCGACCACCCGCGCGCCCGCGTGCTGCGAATCGACACGAGCGAGGCGGCGGCGATGCCGGGCGTGGTGCGCGTCTTCACGGCTGCGGACGTGCCGGGCGAGCGCTTTATCGGGCTGATCCGCAACGATTGGCCGCTGATGGTCGCCGAGGGGGAAACAACGCGCTACGTCGGTGATGTGCTGGCGGGGGTGGTCGCCGAGAGCGAGCAGCAGGCGCGCGCCGCGCTCTCCAAAATCCAGGTTGAGTACGAGGTGCTGGAGCCGCTCACCGACCCGCACGTTGCCATGCAGCCCGACGCCCCCGCCCTGCACGAGGGGGGCAACATTCTCTCCCAAAGCGTGACGAGCCGGGGCGACGTGGCGGCGGCGCGCGCGGCCTCGGCGCATGTGGTGACGGGCACCTTCCAGACGCAGATGATCGAGCATGGCTTCATGGAGCCGGAGTGCGCCATCGCGATGCCCTCACCCCTCTCCCTGAATGGGGAGAGGGGTCGCCGCGAAGCGGCGGGGGAGAGGGCAAGCCTCCTCCTCCTCTCGCAGAGCCAGGGGGTCTTTGACGACCGCATCCAGGTGGCGCGGCTGCTGGGGCTGGCCGAGGAGCAGGTGCGCGTGCGGCTCGTCCCGAATGGCGGCGGCTTTGGGGGCAAGGAGGATCTGAGCGTGCAGGGGCACGCCGCGCTCTTCGCGTGGCAGCTCGGCGCGCCGGTCAAGGTGCGGCTCACGCGCGACGAGTCGATCCTGATGCACCCCAAGCGCCACCCGATCTGGATGGAGTACACGCTCGGCTGCGACGAGGCGGGGCAACTCACCTTCTGCAAGGCGCGCTTCGTGGGCGACACCGGTGCCTACGCCTCGGTCGGCGCGAAGGTGCTGGAGCGCTCGGCGGGCCACGCGACCGGTGCGTACTTCTTCCCCGTCACCGACGTGAAGGCCACCGCTGTCTACACCAACAACCTGCCCTGCGGCGCGATGCGCGGCTTTGGGGTGAACCAGGCGACCTTTGGGCTGGAAAGTCTGATCGACGAGCTGTGCGAGCGCGGCGGCTTTGACCGCTGGCAGTTCCGCTACGACAACGCGCTCCAGGACGGTCACATGACCGCGACGGGGCAGGTCATCGAGGGCGGCGCGGGGGTGCGCGCCACCCTGCTCGCCGTGCGCGACGCCTTTGAAGCCGCGCCCTTTGCGGGCATTGCCTGCGGCATCAAGAACACCGGCATCGGCAACGGGATGCCCGACGCCTCCAAGGTGCGCATCACCGTCGAGGCGGCGGATCGCGTGCGTGTGGACCACGGCTGGACCGAGATGGGGCAGGGGGTCCACACGATGGCGGTGCAGGTGCTCTGCGAGGAGACGGGGCTGGACCCGAGCGTGATCGAGGTGCGCGTGGACACGGCAGCGGAGCAGGTGACCGGCATGACGACCGCCTCGCGCGCGACCTCGCTGGTCGGCAACGCGATCATCCGCGCGGCGGCAGCGTTCAGGGACGATCTCGCCATGCACGCGGCTGGACGCGACTGGTGGGCAAGGTGTACGAGGGCGAGTGGGTGGTGGATTGGACGACCAAGCCGGGCGCGCCCACCGAGAAGGTCTACACCCACTACTCCTACAGCTACGCGACGCAGGTGGTCACGCTGGACGAGGCGGGGCGCATCGAGCGGATCATCGCCGCGCACGACGCGGGTAAGATCTTCAACCCCACCCTCTTCGAGGGGCAGTTGGAGGGCTCGATCCACATGGGGCTCGGCTACGCGATCAGCGAGGAGCTGGCGCTGGAGGGCGGGCGACCCCGAAGCACGATGCTGCGCAAGTGCGGCATCCTGCGCGCCAAGGAGATGCCGGAGATGGAGGTCATCGGCGTCGAGGTGCCGGACCCCTACGGCCCCTACGGGGCGAAGGGGGTCGGCGAGATCGGCCTCGTCCCCACCGCCGCCGCCGTCGCCAACGCGCTCTACCAGTGGGACGGCGTGCGCCGCACCTCGCTACCGATGAAGCTGGAGCGCACCCAGCGTGTGCAGGCGCGGCATGGGTGAGGAGGGTGACGGGGGTGAGGGCGTGAGGGGGAAGAGGAGCAGGGGAAGGAAAAATCGAAAATCCGAAATCCCAAATCAAAAATCGAGCGGGCTGCGCACGGCGAGGCCGCCGCGTTGGAGGGCGTGGGTCTAGATCATGGTCGTCTTCACATCCTTGTGGCCGAGCAACTCCTGCACGGTCGCTTCGGATGTCGTAGCCAGCTTCGAGCAGATGGGTGGCGAAGGAGTGGCGGAAGGTGTGGGGCGTGGCTGGCTTGTTGATGCCGCTGGCCTTGACCGCTGCGCGGACAGCGCGCTGCAGAGTCGAGTCGTCCGCGTGATGGCGGCGGGTGACGCCGCTGCGGGGATCGACGCTCAACTTGGCCGCCGGAAAGACGTATTGCCAGACCCATTCCCTGTTGGCGTTGGGGTACTTGCGCTCCAGCGCATGAGGTAAATACACAGCCCCATAGCCCGCCTGAAGATCAGACTTGTGTAGCGCGTTTGACATGCTGCAAATGTTCTTGTAGGATGGGTTCAATTGGGCTGGCAGCAACGTCACCCGATCCTCGTCGCCCTTCGTGTCCCGCACCACGATATGGTTTTGGCCGAAGTCGATGTCTTTGACACGCAGGCGCAAGCATTCAAGTAGGCGCATTCCCGCTCCATAAAGCAGCTTGGCTTGCAGGCGAAAGGTGCGGATCTCGAGATGTTCCAGAACGAGCCGGACCTCGACTTTGGTCAGCACAACAGGCAGGCGTTTGTCTTTTTTGGCGCGCAAGGCGTTGTACCGGCAAGCTCGACGTCCAGCACCTCCTTATAAAGAAAGAGGATCGCCTGCAAGGCCACGTTCTGGGTGCTGGCGGCAACGTTGCGCTCGACAGCCAGGTGAGTCAGATAGGCTTCGACTTCAGGAACGCCGATGTCCGTGGGATGGCGTTTGTCGTGGAAGAGGATGAATTCCTTCATCCAGTGGAGATAAGTCTGCTCGGTGCGAAGAGAATAATGCTTCACACGAATGCGATCGCGGGCGCGGTCGAGCAGTTTTTTCTCAGCCATGAAGTTATAAACCATCCTAATAGGCAGCGAAAGCGTGAAAAGCGAGTCGTTGCGTACAGCGGGCAAGATTATGACTTACAATCGAGTACTGCGCAAGCATGGTTTCAGGCTAACGCGATGGGGGATGATGCGGCTCACGGATGAGTCATAATAAGTAGTTCGGTGCAAGAAGGCATACAGTTCGCACGGGAGATAACAAGAACAAAGCAAATGTGGTCATCTGGTGATGTGATCGTGTATCGAGAAGTAACCCATGGACAGGTTTGGACAGCCCGCCCCGTTGTCGTTATTCAAGATTCGCCTTCTCTTGTAGCCTTGTACTTGCGTAACCGCACATCTTGGAAAGTTTGCGCTCCTTTTACCCCTCATACCGACTTAATTGAATGCAAAGCTAACTTAAGCCCGTGGATCCTTGAAGAAGCTACCTGGACTCGCGGTGATAACGTCTTCTTGATCGCCCCTGGCGAAGCTCATGCCGTACATGTCATGTGGGATGAAGGAGGGCAGTTCGTCGGATGGTACGTCAACTTGCAAGAGCCAATCAGGCGGACAAGCGTCGGCTTTGATTTTCTGGATCGGGAGCTGGATCTGATTGTCGAACCCAATCTAGCATGGCGCTGGAAAGACGTTGAGCATCTAAAGCGGGCACAAACTATCGGTTTGTTTACAGCGTGGCAAGTGCGCGCGATTTGGGAAGAAGGCGAACGGGTGCTTGCCAAGAGTCAATCTAAAGCCGTTCCCTTTGATGGCAGTTGGAACCGTTGGGTAGCACCCGAAGACTGGCTCATTCCTAGTTTGCCTCCTCAATGGAAGCAACTAGACTAGCCAACCCGAAACGCACCGAACAAGCGCATGCACGCGACCCGCCTGTGGCGGTCTGCCTCCCGGCAACTTGGTAATTGTGGCTGGTCAGCTTGTGGAACTTCTGGTCAGCTCGGCGGGCGCGTGATGCGCGCGCCGTTCGGCTGCCAGGAGTTTCTTGTTAAGAAATGCCTCAAACTGGCTAAATACTCGCCTCATTTTTCTGCTACACTTTCTGTAATCGGCAAGGCGATCAGAGGGGTAATAGCGATGCAAGGGTGGGAAGCAATCGAGGCAGTCGAGCGTGATCCGGAAAAGGTCAGCGGCGTATGGGTATTTCGAGGAACGCGGGTACCTGTGGCGGCGCTGTTTGAGAACCTACGTGATGGAGCCACCGTCGATGAATTTTTGGAGTGGTTTCCCGGCGTGACCCGGCACCAAGTGGAGGACGTACTCAATTATGAATTGCAACGCTTGGTAACCATGGCGTAGGGATGAGAATTTTGTTTGATCAAGGCACACCACTTCCCCTACGGCGGCATCTACCAACACATCAGGTGACGACGGCCTATGAGGAAGGTTGGTCAGAGTTGACCAATGGGGAGTTACTACGCGCGGCGGAAGCAGCCGCCTATCAAGTGGTCGTTACCACGGATCAGAACCTGCGGTACCAACAGAACTTGCAGGAGCGCACGATTGCTATCGTGGTCTTACTTTCAACCTCGTGGCCGCGCATCCGCGCCCAAGTCGAAACAGTACGCACCGCAATCGATCAAATCGGCCCAGGCGGTTACACAGAAGTGCCAATAGGTTCGTGAAGTGGGTAGCAGGTACGAAGTCCGGCTGCGGCCGCTGCCGAACCCACGCTTGCACGCGACCCGCTGCTGGCGATGCGTGCGAGCTAGTCGACGCACCTTTTTGGCTTCGGCGGGGGTGGTGGCAGGCGAAGCCGCGCGCTGCTGAACACCAAGCCGTTCAACCCCTCCGCCTCCAGTCATTCGAGAACCGACGACTACTCTATGCTTCCTCCATTGCAAAGTAGGATGCTGCTATGGCTACCGAGTTTGAGTGGGATGACAATAAGGCGCAAGCAAATTTGTCAAAGCACAAGGTTTCCTTTGACGAAGCTCAGACCGTTTTTGATGATCCGCTCACTGCTTGTCAAGCCTTAATTTTCGGGTGTACCAGGATGCCCGTATTTTTAGCGTTGAAGATGCACTACGTTGATTTCTATGATCCTGACCATTCTGATGATGAGGAACGCTATATCATCGTCGGCAGTCACAACAAGGTCGTTTGTTGGTGGTATCATACACAGAACGCGGGCAGAAAAGCCGCCTAATCAGTGCCAGAGCTGCCACGCAAAGGGAGAAAGACGCTTATGAAGAAGGTTGAACAGGAGATGGAGGACGACCTTCAGGCAGAATACGATCTGCGGAGTCTACGGGTGCGACAAGTCGGCCCAGGGCGAACCGGCTTTGGGAGGCAGTTGGTTCAGTTAGCACCAGATGTGGCGGACGTGTTCCCAAATGCGGCGGCGGTAAACGAAGCGTTGCGTTTCTTAATTCGTGTAACGCGAGCCACCGAACCCTCCTTCTTTGGTAAAACGGGGAGTGAGGACGCCGCTCGCTGATAAAGTCGCAGATTGCTCTTACCTGCGGGACACAACAGTCGCTAACAGGTTTGAGGGCGAAGAGTACGCTGGTAATTTGTTGCGTGCTTCATCCAGAAGTCGAGATGGTTGTACCAGTGACCTGGGCCGAACCAAAGGTGGCAGCGGACGCGCTCCCTGCGGTCACACGCTTGGTAATCGACGCACCTTCTAACAGCCAGGCGAGACCGCGCGCCGCTGAACCCCACGCCGTTAGGACACCATGGAAATCACAAGGCCGGACCCTTCGGCCAAGAAGAAGCGGGGCTGACATGACTCTCAAGCGCATGGATAACGTCGGCATCGTGGTAGAATCCCTCGATGCCGCCATCGCCTTTTTCGCCGAGCTCGGCCTGAGACTCGAAGGGCGCGCCACGATCGAAGGAGAGTGGGCCGGGCGCGTCACGGGATTGGGTAACCAGCACGTCGAGATCGCGATGCTGGTCACCCCAGACGGTCACAGTCGGCTGGAGCTGTCGCGCTTCCTCACCCCGCCGGTCGTCGCCGATCACCGCAACGCCCCGGTGAATGCGCTCGGCTACCTGCGCGTCATGTTCACGGTCGACGACCTCGACGAGACGCTCGTCAGGCTCCTCAGACATGGCGCGCAGCTCGTGGGCGAGGTGGTTCAGTACGAAGAGGTGTATCGGCTCTGCTACATCCGCGGCCCGGAGGGACTTCTGATCGGGCTTGCCGAAGAGCTCAGCCCCAGAGACCCCGCGTAGGGGGAAGTTGCCCTTGCGGGCAACGACGCACCGATTGGGATACCGCGCCGACGTCTAACACATCGTTGCAGCAGACGCGCGAACGCTCCTCATCGAGGGCCAGGACCTTGGGCCTGTAGTCATGCGGCCAAAGAGGCCCCCGTGTTCGTAGTATCGCCTTCAGGCGGTGGCCGTTCAACGCCCGCCTAAAGGCGGGACTACGACCCTATCATTTCACGCTTGACGAAACAAGTTAGGCAGCACATGAACCACTCGCCCTCCACGATGCGTATTACGGAGTTTGATCCCAGTGTCACCGAAGAACTGGTGCCCATGTGGCGCGCAAGCTTCGAGTTCGGTGTCGGCATCATCGATTCGAACCCCATCGAGGAACAGGCGAATTACTTCCGCGCAAAGGTAGTGCCGGAGAACCGGGTTCGCCTCGCATGGATCGATAGCGAGCTCGTGGCGTTTATGGCCAGCACGCCCGATTCAATCACCCTCCTCCATGTCAAGGTCTCGCACGTCGGCCAAGGGATCGGCACGCGGTTGCTCCGCTTGGCGCAAGCCGAGTCATCGGGTAGCCTCTGGCTATTCACTTTCGCGAGGAACGAGCGTGCTTGTCGCTTCTACGAGCGCCATGGGTTCAAAGTCGCGGCGCGGGGCTTCGAACCGTTCTGGCAACTCGAGGACGTCAAGTACGTCTGGGTTCGGGAGCAAGGCGCGGCCTAACTCCTTCGCTGAAGCGGAGGCCAACAGATGGGCGCGCGGCTGCAAGGTTATTCTTGCAGCCGTGCGACCGGCTGTTGGTGCCCCGTTAGCTCAAACATTCTACCGGAAGGACGCTATGCAGCAATCCATTGTCCACACCGCTCTCATAGTCCGCGACTACGATGAGGCGCTCGCTTTCTACGTCGGCAAACTTGGCTTTCGCGTGGTCGAAGATCAATTCCAGCCGGAGCAGAACAAGCGCTGGGTAGTCATCTCACCCCCTGGAACTTCAGAGACGTCGTTGCTCTTGGCGCGGGCTGCAAATCCCGAACAAGACGCGTTCATTGGCAATCAGGCAGGTGGCCGTGTATTCCTCTTCCTGCGAACCGACGACTTCTGGCGAGACTACAACCACATGGTTGGTGCGGGTGTTCGCTTTGTCCGGCCACCGAGTGAGGAGCCATACGGTACGGTGGCCGTGTTCGAGGATCTGTATGGCAATCGCTGGGACCTCCTTCAATACAACGATTCCACCTCGGACACGTCGGGGGCGGCCTAACTATTCTAGGACTTACGCAGTTGGGAAGACGAGGGACGACCGACGACCGACGACCGACGACCGATAACGGACGAAGGACCAAAGACGAAGGACGAAAGAAGAAAGACGAAAGAGGACGAACGACCAACGAAGGCTGGCGGGGGCTTATCCTCTTCATTAACGCGTTCTGCATTTCGCCCTCTGCGCCTTTGCATCTCTGCGCCTTTGCATCTCGAGCGCCTACTGTTGGTTGCGTTACGCCGTTCGCTCTGCGCTCTGCGCTCAACTGCGTAAGTCCTATATTCGTTTAAAGCGGCCCGCTCATTCTACTAACCAAGGGGTGCAGCGGGTGCGCTCCCTTCGGGCACGCGGCGGCTAATCAGCGCACCTTTTGGCGTCGGCGGGGTGATGGCAGGCAAGCCCGCGCGACGTTGAACCCGAGACTGTTAGGCGTCCCTCGCGACGCATCAAACATGGTGACAAAAGGAGGCGATATGAACGTTGAAGACATTCTCGCACTGCTCAAGGCGCTCGGAAAACCGCAAACGGCTGCGATTTACAAACGCCATGGATCAGGCGACAACGTATACGGCGTGTTGACCTCAGAGATTACGAAGATCAAGAAGAAGATCAAAGTTGACCACGCGCTCGCCATGGATCTCTGGAACACGGGAAACGCCGAGGCGCGCATCCTTGCCCTCTTGATCGCCGACCCTGCGAGACTCTCACAGGCCGACGCTGAGGCGCTGGTAGAGGAGGGATCGGTCCGTTTCCACGGCTGCTACCTATCCGATCTTTTGGCCCGTGGCCCAATCGCTGACGCGACGATGCGCGCATGGATGCAGTCGAAGGAGGAGGGAACTCGCGAGATGGGGTACGGAATCCTCGGCATCCGCCTGAAGGACGATCCGGAGTCGATCAGCGATGCGGACGCCGAGAAGATAATGGCGACGATCGAGGAGGAGATTCACCACTCTCCAAATTGGGCGCGCTACGCCATGAACGGTGCCCTCATCTCGATAGGTGTCTTCAAGCCGACCCTACAAACGAAAGCTATCGAAGCCGCAAAGCGAATCGGCAAGGTTGAGGTAGATCATGGTGAGACTAGCTGCAAGACGCCCTATGCGGTGTCGTACATCGAGAAAGCAGCGAAGCGGAAGCTATGTCCCTGAATGCGATGCATCGCCCCGCTCTAACAACGGCTTGCAGCGGACGACGCTCCGCGCCGCCGCTGAACCCGAGCGTTCGGTAGCTTCTTTTATGTCCAACGTGGAGGTAGTATGGCAGACAAGCAGAGCATTTCTTCGACAGCTCGGAGCGGCTCGACCAAAGTCGATGCGTTTCTCGCAAAGCTGGATCACCCCCACAAAGCGGCCATCGAGGCGCTCCGTGCCGTCATCCTCAATGTAGACCCCCGAATTCGCGAGGAGGTGAAATGGAACGCGCCCAGCTTCTTCATCACCGAGCACTTCGCCACCTTCAAGCTCCATCCGTCGAACACCATCCAGGTAGTCTTTCACACGGGTGCCAAGGTGAAACCCAACGCTGGCGCGGTCGCGGTTGAAGATCCAGAAGGTATCCTCACTTGGCCCGCCAAGGACCGATGTGTCGCGACCCTCTCTGACTTGCAGGACGTCGAGTCGAGGGGTGCCGCGTTCGCAAAAATTGTAAGGCAATGGATCGAGCGAACGAGCGTGGCCGCACCATGACGGGTCTCTGCCGTAGCCACGCAGCCTACCCAGAGCTTGCAAAGTGAAGAGGCAAATCTTTCAAGCACTCGTCGTGGTATCGTTTCGTGAATAGCGCGCAAGAGACCCCTGTGGGCAATCAGCACGCGCGATCGGGGTAACTTGGCGGGATGGGCCACACCAAATCATGCTCAGTGAAGCCCCATAGGGCTGTTGGATTCGGATCGGACAGCAACATCACACAGGCCCACGAACAGGAGGAGCCATGGCCAACATTCTCATTCATGTTACAACTGGACCAGAAAACCCCACAAAGGCAGCACTCGCGTTTCTGATTGCGAAGACTGCTCTCGCTGAAGGTCATAGCGTGACCCTGTTCCTGGCAGGTGACGGAGTGCATTTGCTGGGGGCTGACGCGCTCGCAGGGGTCGAAGGGTCTGGAACCGGCAAGCTCAAGGAGCACTTCGACGCGATAGTCGATAACGGGGGGCGCTTCTATCTTTCAGGCATGTCTGCGAAGGCGCGCGGATACGGCAATGAACTTATCGAGAACCGCCCAGCCGAGTACGCCATGCCCAACGTCCTGGTTCGACTCCTTCTAGAGTCGGACAAAGCGCTGACCTACTAGGGCTATCCGAGGCCAATGCGCCGAACAATGGCATCCCGAGGGGCGGCGGGGCCGCGCGGCTAACCCCCAGGCCGTTCAGCCCCGCCGCCTCCAGTTTATGGAAACCCGACGAATGCCCTACTCTTCCTTTATCGCCAAAGCAGTGCCAGTTATCATCATAGGAGTTCAGCATGGCCCCGTTGATCTATTTTGCGCTTATGTCATTCGACGGCTATATAGAAGACAAAGATGGTAAGTTCGACTGGGCGATGCCGGACGAGGAAGTGCACAGCTTCATCAACGATCTCGAACGACCAGCGGGCACCTATCTCTACGGACGCCGGATGTACGAAACGATGATGGGGTGGGAGACCGACCCCACCTTAGCCGCCGACTCTCCAATCACGCGGGACTTCGCGGAGATATGGCAAGCCGCTGACAAGATCGTGTATTCCAAAACGTTGCAGGCTGCATCCACCCGCAAGACTCGACTGGAGCGAAACTTCGACCCGGAAGCCATTCGACAACTGAAAGCCACTGTCGAACAGGATATCCTCATAGGTGGTCCTGAACTGGCTGCCCACGCCTTTCGTTCAGGGTTGGTTGACGAGTGTCATCTGTTCCTCGCGCCGGTCGTGGTGGGAGGCGGCAAACAGGCTCTCCCCAACGATGTCCCCTTGGCGCTCGAGCTACTGGAGACGCGCCGTTTTGGCAACGGCATGGTCTATCTTCACTACCGAATACGGTCGGGATGAGACGCCACAGCCATCAGCCGATTCTTGCCCAGTTAGCAGACAAATGAGTGGTGTTTCTTTTTCTATTCCAACGTAATGTAACGAGCCACCCCATAGGCATCTGTGGAAAGGTGGCAACGAAACCAAAATCTGGTTGGGTACATTGGAATTTAACTATAATACTTGTAATGCAAATATCCCGAACAGGTAATCCCTGGCAAACGGCGTATACCATTCGAGACCATCGCGGACAACTGGTCGAGCGCAACCCAACAAGCCCGAAAGAGCGCCCGCAACGATGCACCTCCAACCTGATATCTTTCCCATCCTGACAGATGACTTTCCACGCGTCGTAGACGTTTGGGAAGCGTCAGTCCGGGCAACCCATGACTTCGTGAGCGAAACTGACATCCAGCTTTTCAGACCGCTCGTATATGATGGGTTGCACGATATACCCCACCTTGCCTGTCTCCGTGATAAAACCGAACAGGTTACCGCTTTTATCGCTGTGGCACAGAATAAGGTCGAGATGTTATTCCTGCACCCGGACCGTGCGCGGTCAGGGTGGAGGTCGATGCCTCCTGAACCACGCGATTCGATCGTTTGGCGCGACATTCCTCGATGTGAATGAGCAAAATGCGCAAGCCGTAGGGTTCTACTTACACATGGGGTTTACGGTTGTCGGACGTTCAGCCTATGACAATATGGGCAAACCGTATCCGTTGTTGCATATGCGATTGCGCAGCGAGGTCAATGCAGGCACGCCAAAAGCATCCTGATGGGTACATCCCTTGGGACGCGCTCGCCGCAGGGGACCCCCAGGCCGTTCGACAGCCTCACTCGAATTCGAGCGCTTCATGACTACATCCGCAGCCGTCGTCGTTGGTCGTTGGATTGATACCGCAACCGAGCGACCCATCTTAAAGGACGGAGCCTCGCCAAAGCGCGCCGCCGGACTAGCGGTTGCATCGGAGCCCACGTAGCCAGTTCTGTCGATTTATCCATGGCCGTCGCGCGCCGCTGAGCCCCAGACCGTCCGGCGGCACGATCAGCACCGTCTACCAGATCGAGAAATCATGCTCTCCCAAGTGTGAAGGAGCGGGGAAGCATACTTTAGAGAGGAACCATCCATGCCACGGGGAAAACAGTCGCGGGGGCAGTGTGCCTTTTGCGGATACGAGACTACCAAGGGCAGCATGAGCAGGCATTTGGCCAGTTGCCCGCAACGACAAGAGCAGATGATCGGTGCCGAACAGGGCAAGCGCAAGGCGGAACCCCTTTATCATCTGCGGATACAGGATGCCTACAACAACGACTTTTGGCTAGACCTTGAAGTACGCGGTTCAGCCACCTTGGAAAAGATTGATGCCTATTTGCGTGAGATCTGGCTGGAATGCTGTGGGCATCTCAGCCAATTCTCCATTGGCGGCTGGCAGGGGAGCAAGATCCCCAAAACGCGCCGCGTCGATGCGGTCTTTCAACCGGACGTGGAACTGACGCATATCTACGATTTTGGAAGCTCATCAGACACGCGCCTCAAGGCGGTAGCACAGCGCACGGGGGTCCCGTTAAGCGCGCGACCGATCGTCCTGATGGCCCGGAACCTCATGCCAGAAGCCACATGTATGGAGTGTGAGCAGCCCGCCACCCATCTTTGTATCGAGTGCTTGTATGAAGAGCAGGGATCGGGCACCCTGTGTGATCGGCATACCCAAACCCATCCGCATGAGGATTATGGCGAACCTATCGAGTTGGTGAATTCGCCGCGCCTGGGGATGTGTGGTTACACAGGGCCAGCAGACCCCCCGTATTGACAGAACTTCCGTGTCAAGACGAGCGAAAGCCGTGGTAGCGCGTCATCGTCAGACAGCATCCGTTCATGGCCCTGACACACTGAGGAAAAACAATGGCATCGCACAAAATTTTCGGCATGAAGTTCGCCCATGTCTACCCACTTTATGTTAAAAAAGCGGAACGTAAGGGTCGTACAAATGAAGAGGTTGACCAAATCATTTGCTGGCTGACCGGCTACACGCCAGAGGGCCTAAAGGAGCAGCTCGAACAGGAAACGGATTTCGAGACCTTTTTTAGCCAAGCGCCGGCACTCCACCCTAATAGCTCGCTCATCAAGGGCCTTATATGTGGCATTCGAGTTGAAGAGATACAAGACCCACTGATGCAGAAGATACGCTATTTGGACAAACTGATTGACGAACTGGCCAAAGGAAAGGCCATGGAGAAAATCTGGAGGTAACAAAGCAGCGTGCCCGCGACGTCCGCGAAAGGGACAAAACAAAGATGAATTCGCGCAGCTTCGTCCAGCGTGCGCGCTCTCAAATCGTTCCGCCCGCCGTGCAGCTAGCACGAATGGGGGCGATGGGTGGCTCCATCGTTAGGCCATCACACGCGGCGTTGCCGCGTGCGATACGATACAGCGAAACAGGGTGAAATGAGCGACACGAGAAAATTGACCGTCCTGCAAATCAACGATACGCACGGCTACTTGGACGAGCATCAGGAACTGTTTTGGGACGCAGGCGGCGCAAGGCATGAAAAAGTCGGCGGTTACGCCCGCATTAAAGGCTATTTCAATCAGGTGCGCGACGAACGCGGCGCGGATGCGGTCGTCGCATTCGACAACGGTGACACGCTGCACGGGACGTTCCCGGCGGTGCACTCCAAAGGCGAGGCGCTGATTGAGCCGCTCAATCGTCTCGGGCTCGATGCGTGGACGGTGCATTGGGATTTCGTTTACGGTCCCGAAAAGATGCAGGAACTCGCTGCAAAACTGAACCACCCGCTGCTCGCCTCAAACTGCCACCGCGAAGGGACAGACGAGCTGCCCTTCCCGCCCACTTTAACCGTCGAGCGCGGCGGCATCAAAATCGGCATTATCGGCATTGCCGCCTACATTATTGATAAATCTTTTCCCAAACGGGTGAGCGCGGGGGTGTATTTCACGCTCGGCAAAGACGAATTGCCGCGCCACATCGAGCACCTACGCGAAAAGGAAGGCGCGGAACTTATCATCGTTCTGTCGCACTTGGGTTTCCCGCAGGATTGCAAGCTCGCTTCGGAGGTTGCGGGCATTGACATTCTTTTGAGCGGCCACACCCATAACCGGATGGATCAGCCGGTGGTTGTGAACGGCGCGACGATCATTCAATCGGGCTGCCACGGCTCGTTCGTTGGACGACTCGATGTCGAAATGAAGGGTGATACAGTTTCAGAAATCAAACATCAACTCGTCACGCTCGACCATTCCATCCAACCGGACGCGGAGATGCAAGAACTGGTCAATGAAATCTACGCGCCGCACCGGGAAATGCTATCGCAAAAAGTCGGCGCAACGGTGACCGATTTGAACCGCTACACGACTCTGGAAGCGACGATGGACCATCTGCTGCTCGACGCGATTGCCGATGCCGCCGGAACGGAGATCGCCTTTTCCAACGGTTGGCGATACGGGGCACCGATTCCTGCCGGGCCTGTGACGATGAACGACCTGTGGAACATCATTCCGACCAACCCGCCGGTGGAAACCGTCGAGATGACCGGGGCGGAACTATGGGAAATGATGGAAGAGAACCTCGAAAGAACTTTTTCCGATGACGCTTATCAACAGATGGGAGGCTATGTCAAACGCTGCCGCGGCGTGAATATCTATTTCAAACTCGAGAATCCGGCAGGCGCGCGGATTCAGGAATTTTTCGCTGAAGGCGAGCGGCTCACTACAGATAAAACTTACACGGTCGCCTTTGTCACCGTGCAGGGCGTGCCACAAAAATATGGCCAAAATCGTCGTGAGGTCGGCATCAAGGCCATTGATGCGCTCAAAACATACCTTCAAGAACAGGGCACAGTGTCGCTGGAACGGCGGAACACTGTTGTCGCCGTCTGACAATTGCCGAGTCAAGAACGAAAAATAGAGCTTTGCCTCAAAAGGGGATGCGAGCGGCAACCGAGAGCGACTGCTCGGTAAACCATAGTTGCAAACGATCCATCGCATCCACTGTTGCTTCTCCTTGTTAGCTGCCCCGCTCAGTCGTCCTCGTTCTCTTTATCCTTCTCGTCCTTCTCCTCTTTCCCGCCCTCGTCCTCCTTATCGTCCTTTTCCTTTTCATCCTTTTGACCGCGCGCGCCCTGCTGCTCCGGCTCGACCGGCGGGGCGGGGAGGGTCGGCGCGGGCGCGGCGAGCGTGGGGCTGGCAAGGGGTGCAGCAGTCTCGGCATGCCAGCGCAAAATGTACCGCTCGTCGTTGCGCCCCGCGAAGGGGTAAACGCGGATCAGGTAGCGCCCCTCATCCACCCCCAAAACGATCCGCTCGGGCAGGTTCCCATGCTCCTTCGAGAAAGCAAGGAGGCGCTGGGCGCTGTCGTACAGATACAGGTCATAGTCGCGCTCCGGCATCATCTCGCTGAGCGCGATCTCGACGGTGCCTGCCCGCTCCACCTCGATCCAGAACAGATCATCGCTGTCCCCTTCCGGCAGGGTGGCAGGGATGGCGCGGTTCTCGCACAGGGGAGGCTGGTCGGTGGCGGCCCGTACCCCGTCGTTCGGCTCCGCTTCCTGCATCAGGCAGGGTGACGCCGCGCCGGAAAAACGGAGGCGGTTGTTTGGCTCCAAGGCATCGCTAAGGGAGCCAGCCACCTGTGGCGCGCTGAGGCGCGAGGCTACCACCCAGAGCAACCCAAGCAGCACGATCAGGCTCATGCCAAGTAGCCAGTGGAATGGCAGGGTTCGACGTTTCATCGTGGGCCCTTTCTCACGGCTGAAGCGGGGGGGGTGAGGGCTTCGGCCCAAGCGCGGGCGCGCTGGCAGGCTCCACGGTGGGCGAGGGCACGGGCGGCGTGACGCTGGCGGGCGGCAGCAGCGCCCCCGCCTCTGTCGCAACGACGGTGCCGAAGCCTACAGGGGCGAGCGTGGGGACGGTCGCGCTTTCCCCTGGCCCATCGGCGCGCGTCAACGCCAAAAAGAGCAGCCCGGACAAAAGACCCCCCAGCAGGAAGACCCCCAGCAACAGCGGCAACGACCTGCTGCGGGCGGGTCGCTGGGGCAGCGCGGCCTCAGCGGCGTCGTCCTCGTCAGCATCACGCTGCGGCAGGGGAGCGGAAGCAGCGGGAGGAACCACCGGAAGGGGCTGCTCCGGGCGCGGGATCACGGTGGTATACTGGGCAGCGTTCCCTTCGTACTCGTGCAGCGCGTCGGACAGGGCGCGCGCGCTGGGGAAACGCTCCTCCGGGTCGCGGGCGAGCGCCCGCAACACGATTTGGCTCAGACCGCGCGGGATGACGGGGTTGAACGCATGGGGCGGCGCGGGCTCGGCCAGCAGGCGCTGCGTGGCCTGCGCGATGGCCGTCTCGCCGGAGAAAGGCTTCTGCCCCGTCAGCATCTCGTAGAGCACCACGCCCAACCCGTACACGTCCGCCCGCCTGTCCAGCGGCGCGCCCGAAAGCAGTTCGGGCGACATATAGGCGGCAGTGCCCATGATCTGCCCCTGCGTCTCCGTGAACGAATCGCCCATCGCGCGGCTGATCCCGAAATCGGACAGTTTCGGCTCGTTCGCCTGATCGAAGATGATATTCTCGGGCTTCACGTCCAAGTGGAGGATGTCCGCCTGGTGCGCCGCCCCGAGCGCCGAGGCGACGACATGGGTAATGCGGAGCGCTTCCTCCAGCGGCAGTGCCCCGCCCCGCAGCCGCTCGCGCAGGGTCTGTCCGGTCAGCAGTTCCATGATGAGGTAGGGCCGCCCCTCGGCCAGGCCCACATCGTGCACGGCCACCACGTTCGGGTGATGAAGCTGCGCCAGCATCCGCGCTTCCCGCAAAAAGCGCTGCTGTTCCGACTCGTTGAGGGAGCCCGTCGAGCGCACGAGCTTCACTGCAACGGGTCGTTGCAGGTTCATATCCCACGCCTGAAAGACCGTGGCCATGCCCCCCTCGCCCAGCGGCTCGCCCAACCGATAGCGTCCGTCCAAGAGTTCAGCTTCCACTGATAGCAAGTATCCTATTAACTTTTTTCCAGACAACGACTATAGCATTTCGCTTGCCAGAGCAGCCCTACCCGCCCGCGCGGGGGAGCCACTGCCACCGCACATCGTGGCGCACATTGGGCAGGCCCTGGAAAAAGTGGACCCGCACCGTGTAGCGTCCGCCCGTTACCGGCACCTCGATCTGTTCCGGCGCGTTGCTGGGCACGGTGGAGCGCCCGACCTCGACGGAGGCCGCATCGTACAGGTACAGGTCGTAGTCAACGTCGGCGGCGAGGTCGCGCAGGGTAATCACGAGGGTGCTCTGCGCGGGCACCTGGACGGTGTAGAGGCGATCATTGATGCCCAAAGGCGGCGCGGGCGGCTTCTGGCCGGAGGGGGTCGGGGTCGTCGAGGCGGTCGGTGCGCGGGTCGGGGTCGGGGTGGGGGCTGGGGGTAGCGCTGCTTGCGGGAAGCGGGGTAGTGCTCGCCACCACTATGGTGGCGAGCGTCGCCTCTTCCCTCACAACCAGGGGGGCCACGGGGCCAAAATCGAGGGCGCTGGCCTGCCCCTCTATCCCGACCCCGAAGAAAGCGTGCGAAGCTCGCACGCTGGCCGTGACGAAAAGCGCGCCGGTACACAGCAGGAGCAGCACCGCGAGCATCGCGGCCCACACCCCCACCCCCTGCGACGGTACGCTAGCGGAGGCCGCCTGGATGCGCGGCGGTACGACCGGCGCGCGCGGGAGGTGGAACACGCGCCACGGCTCGCAGCGTGGGTGCCTCGTGCGCGCGCAAACGGGGCGAGGGCCGCGGCCAGCAGGCGCGGCGAGTCGAAGCGCTCCTCGGGCTGGGGCGCGAGCGCGCGCAGCAGGATGGCAACCAACTCGCGCGGGAGCAGCGGCGGGCGCGACTTGGACGGTCGGAACAGCTTGCTCGCCGCCAAAAAAGGGCTTTGGCCGGTCAGCAACTCGTGGAGAAGCACGCACAGGGCGAAAACCTGCTGCTCCGCCGCGCTTACCGCATCGTACGCGCGGGCCAGGGGCGATGCCGTGCCCAGCGGGCGCTGCCACTCAAAGTGGGTCAGCTTGGGCTGCCCGTGCAGGTCAAACAGGATGGTGCCCGCGTCGAGGTTCAGCGCGGGGAACGCCGCGCTCTGGGCTCGCTCCACCGCGCTGGCGAGCGCGCACACGGTGGCTACCGCTTCGGGCACCGGCAGCGGCCCGTGGGCGAGCCGCTCGCGCAGGGTGCGGCCCGGCAGCCACTCCAGCACCAGGTAGGGCAGATCGTCGGCCACCGCGCCATCGTGCACCATCACCACGTTTGGGTGCTCGAAGCGGGCTAGCGCGCGGGCGGTGCGCTGAAAGCTGGCCCGCGCCTCGGCGGACAGGGTGTCGCCGCGCCGGAAGCGTTTGACAGCCACCACGCGGCGCAGGCGCATATCCCACGCCCGATACACTGTCACGTTCGCGCTTTCCGATATCTTTTCGTCCAGTCGATAACGCTCGCCCAAAATTTCCTTAGCCATATCTTCCCCACAGCACCCGTGGTGCTCCCCCTCGCCTGACCGCTGGGGCATCCGACCCCCACCGAGCGGACAGCCGCAGCGGCGGCAAGGTTAAGCTGGCTCACGCCAGCCCCAGCTTCGCCCGCTTCCTTCAGCAAGGGCGGCAACACTCAGCAGGCTGTTCTTTGGTCGCTGAGCACTGTGCTATAATGGCACCGTGAGTGGTAAAACACACGTAGGGGCAATCGAGCATAAAACATGTTTGAAGATTTAACAGAAAAGCTACAAGGAACGTTCCAGCGCCTGGGCCAAAAAGGGCGCTTGACCGAGGCTGATGTGGATGTGGCGATGCGCGACGTGAAGTTGGCACTGCTGGAGGCAGATGTGAACTTCAAAGTGGTGCGCGACTTTGTAAAAACGGTAAAAGAGCGTGCCATCGGCCAGGAAATTTTGAAGACGTTGCAACCGGCGCAGATGGTGGTCAAGATTGTCAACGAGCAGCTGATCGAGCTGCTCGGCGAGCCGGGCCGCCTGGAGTTTTCCAAAAAACCGACGGTCATCATGATGGTGGGCCTGCAAGGCTCCGGCAAGACGACGACGGCGGGCAAACTGGCGAATTGGCTGCGCAAGCAGGGCCACAAACCGATGATGGTGGCCTGCGACACCTACCGCCCCGCCGCCGTGACGCAGCTGGAGGTGCTGGGCAAGCAGCTCAACATCGCCGTGCACAGCGAGGGGGTGGAGCCGAGCCCGCCCGACATCGCGGCGCGCGCGCTGGAAGAAGCGAAGCGCGGCGGCTACACGGTGCTGATCGTGGACACGGCGGGCCGCCTGAACATCGACGAGCAGATGATGGAGGAGCTCGCGGAGGTCAAGGCCCGCGTCAACCCGACCGAGGTGCTCTTCGTGGCGGACGCCATGACCGGCCAGGAAGCGGTCAACGTGGCGCGCGACTTTAACCAGCGCGTGGACCTGACCGGCGTGATCTTCACCAAGGTGGACGGTGACGCGCGCGGCGGTGCGGCGATCTCGATCCGCGAGGTGACGGGGGTGCCCATCAAGTTCCTCGGCGTGGGCGAGAAGCTGGAAGCCATCGAGCTCTTCCACCCGGACCGCCTCGCCGGTCGCATCCTCGGCATGGGCGACATTTTGACCCTGATCGAGAAGGCGGAAGCCGCGATTGACGAGGACGAGGCGGAGCGCATGAGCGCGCGGCTGGAGCAGGGCGAGTTCGACTTTGAGGACTTCCTGTCGGCGATGCAGCAGATGAAGCGCCTTGGCCCCATCAGCAAGATCATGGGCATGATGCCGGGCATGCAGGAGCTTCAAAAGCAGGTGGACCCGAACCAGATGGACGCGCAGCTAAAGGTAGTCGAGGCGATCATCTACTCGATGACCCCCAAGGAGCGACGCAACCCGCGCCTGCTCAACGGGAGCCGCAAGCGGCGCATCGCCACCGGCTCCGGGCGCACGGTGCAGGAGGTCAACCAACTGGTGAAGCAGTTCCGCGAGATGCAAAAGATGGTGAAGCAGTTGCCCGCCTTCATGCAGGGCAGCATGACGGGGCGCGGCTCCAAGCGCGGCGGCCCCAAGCTGCCCTTCGACCTGTCGAATTTTGGGCTGTGATAAACGTTGGAACGTTGAAACGTTGAAACGTTGGAACGTTGGAACGTTTAACGCAAAGAAACAGCGGCCCCGCGAATCAAACGCGCGGGGCCGCTGTTTTTGTCCACCTCGCGCCTGGATGCTTCAAGACACGGATCCTTGCATCCTCATAGAGAAATCAGATGGAGATAGAGAGCAAAGGGGAATCTTCCCCCTCCTTCTCTCTCCATCTCTATCTCTATCTCTATCTCTATCTCTATCAATACGTGCCCACGCGGCGGAACCCCTCGGCGAACTCGACGCCCTGGAGCGCGGCCTGTTGCGCGGTGGCGCGGTCGCGCGCTTTCATCCACTCCAGGCTCGCCTCCCCGTCGGGGAACTGGCTGGGGTGGAGCAGGCTGGCGCTGAGCTTTTGCGGGTAGACGGTGTCGATCGGCACGACGATGTCCGGCTCGGGGGTGGCGAAGCAGAAGAGGTGCTGGACGCGGCTCAGGGCCACGCCATCCGTGAGTTGCTCGGGGTGGTAGAGTGGCATCTTGGCGGGCATGAAGGCGTCGATGGCGGCTTGGGCGATGGCGTTGTGATCGGGGTGGAGGTTGCCACGGTACGCGGCGAGGGGGTCGAAGGTGAGAACGGTGTCGGGCTGGAGGCGGCGGTAGGCATGGGCCACGCGGCGGCGAAGCTCCAGCGTGTTCATCAGCTCGCCATCGTGGTAGCCCAGAAACTCGACGCGGCCCAGCCCCAGGAAATCGGCGGCGCGTTGGGCCTCGGCGCGGCGCTGCACGGCCAGCGCGGGGCGGCTAAGGCTGGCATCGCTCGTGCCCAGGTCACCGTCCGTGGCGAGCAGCAGGTCCACGCGCTTGCCCTGCTCCAGCAGCAGGAGCAGCGTGCCGCCACACATGGTTTCCAGATCGTCGGCGTGCGCCGCCACCACCAGCAGCTGCTCGCAGGGTGCGAACGCGGCAAGAGCGGCAAGATTGCCGCTCAGGGGACCGCCACCGCAAGCTGCACGCGGTCGCGTCCCTCGCGCTTCGCCTGGTACAGCGCCTCGTCGGCGTGGTGGAGCAGGTCGTCCACCGTGGTCAGCACGGTGGGCTGGACGACCACCGCCCCGATGCTGGCCCCCAACGTCGTGCTGGAGCCGTCGGCCAGGATCAGGGGCGAGTGGGCGATGCGCTCGCGCACCCGCTCGGCAATCGCAAGCGCCTGCTCCGGGTTGGCGCGCGGCAAAATGATCAAAAACTCCTCGCCGCCCCAGCGCCCCACCCAATCATAGGGTCGAACCGAATCGTTCAGGCTGTTCGCCACCAGGCGCAGCGCATCGTCCCCCTTCAGGTGCCCATACCGATCATTGATCGTCTTGAAGTGATCCAGGTCGAGCAGGGCCAAGCCGAGATATTCCTGCTCGCGCGTCGCGCGATTCAACTCGGCGGCCAGATGTTCCATGATCGTGCGGCGGTTGAGCAGCCCCGTCAGGCCATCGCGGGTCGCCAACACCCCCATCTCGTCGCGCGCTTCCCGCAAGCTTTGCTCCAACTCGACGATGCGCGCCGCGATACCGACGCGCGCGCGCAGCTCGCGCGCGTTGAAAGGCTTGACGAGATAGTCATCCACCCCCGATTCTAGCCCCTTGATGACATCGTCAATGTCTGTCTTCGCGGTCAGCAGGATGACATAGATGTATCGGGGAAACTCCGCCGCGCGGATGCGCCCCACCACTTCCAACCCGTCCATCGAGGGCATCATCCAGTCGGTGATCACACATTGGACAGGTGACTGCTGGATTTTGTTCCACGCCTCCATCCCGTCAGATGCCTCGACGATGTCATGGCCCATGCGAACCAGGCGGCGACGAAGCAACTCACGCGAGATCGGATCATCTTCAGCAATCAATATTAACAAGGTGGCTTCCTTAATGGTGCTACAACGGGCAAACAACGCGGGCCTTGAAGAAAAGGAAAGCGCGCCAAAGGGTCCAGGTGGCTGCGACCCAGGTAGGGAGAAGGCTGCTAAGCTAGCAGGTAGTCCCTTGATAGATTGTAACGAAATGTAGGGCAAACCAAAAGTGTGCCCCATATTTTCCCAGGCCCCTGCAATTCAAGCGGGCTGTGAGGCGTGCTACGCCTCACGCGCTGCCAGGGTGTCGAACAGGAAGCCGAGCACGACCCCAAATAGCAGGTGAGAAAGTAGCGTAGTCAGCGCCTTGGCCTCTTCCTGCTTCCACGGGGCCTTGCGAATGCCGAGCAAGGGCGCGACCCCCACCAGGTTGACCCCCCAGATGCCCGCGCCAAAAAGCGCGCCCGCCAGCGGGCCGGGCAGCGAGACGCGGTCGCGCAGGCGCGCGTACAGCATGGCGCTGCTCATCGAGTAGCCAAGATGCGCCCCCATGCCGAGGGCCATCGTGCCGCTCTCGCCGACCTCCTGCTCCAGATTGGCAGCGCCTAGTGCCCGCTCGACGCTCTGTTTGGGCAGCATCTCGCCCTGCGCCAGACCCAGCTTGCGGCTCGCCATCGTGAAGCCCATCATTGCCATCGCCGCCGCCATCCCCGCAATGCTCGCCCTCATCTCACGGTTCATCGTTCCTCCATGAATGTGCCCCGACCCCTCAAAACGACTGGACGCGGGGCGCACCTCTGTGTTAATCATTGCCCACCCTGCTGTAAGGGTTTTCCCCGCTGGCGAGGAGCAGCTTACGCAGTAGCCCCTCCAACATGGTGGCTTGCAGTTCAAGCTCGCGAATGGGGGGTTAACTCTGCGCTATACAGCTGACGGGGCTGCTGACGTATCACGCGCAGCAGTTCCAGGGCATCGTTCCGCTTGTGCCCGACCAGCATGAGCAGGTACGCGCTTTCCAGGTGGGTAAGGGTGATATGCTGTGCCATTCCAGATTTCCCAACAAATCGAGTCAAGGTATGAGTCGGTAATCGGCGCGGGACGATAGCGGCCCTAGCGGCTTAGCCCCACCCCCAGGCGAGCCAGTGCCTCTGACGGGTCGATGGGAAGATGGGCGGGGGCGCGCACCCCCCTCGGCACCGCCTCGTTGAGCAAAATCTCTGCCCCGAGCGCGGCGATGCGCGCGGTTAGCCCGTAGGGGTCGCTGCCCGTGGCGGTGGCATGCGCCACGCTGCCCGCGCGCCGCGCCTCGGCCACGAGCGCGAAGCGGGAGCGCAGCCGCGCCGCCTCGCTTGGCCCGTCCGCACGGCGCGCCAGGGCACGCGCCGCCACCGGTCGAAGCACGGCCCGCATGGCTGCCCCAGCCGGGGCGGCCAGCGACAACACGCGGCGCGCCACACGCGGCACACGGCTGTAGGTAAGCACCGTCTGCACCGACTCGTGGCGCGGCACCAACAGCGTTTCGCCAAAGGGGAGCCACGTCACCTCGCGCTCGCCGAAGGGGAAGGGCATCCGGCGGCTGGTCCACCCAACGGGGCGTCGCTGCCAGTGCCCGCCCTCATAGCTCCACCCTTGCTCGCCCAGCATCTCTACAATCGAGAGCGCCGTTCCCGTCGAGGCCGCCATGTTCGCCAGCGAATAGCCCACGCTGATCGAGTCCAGCCGCTGGCCGCGCCCCAGCTTCTCGGCGGCGAGCGCGGCCAGCCAATCCCCCACCGCATACTCGAAAGCCATAGCGTTGACAACGGTAACGTCGTTGCGCAGGGCCACCCCATCATAGCGGTTGAGCATCCGCTTCATCCATGTCTGCTCGCCGGTGGTGTCCAGGTAATGGACTCCCTTTTCCACCGCCGCGTTGAGCACCGGCTCCCCCCAGCGCAAAAAGGGGCCAACGGTGTTAATCAGCACGCGCGTGCCAGCCAGGAGCGTGTTGAGGGTGTGTGGCTGCCCCACCTCCGCCACGATGAGCGGCGCGTTGCCCACTCGCTCGCTCAACTGCTCCAATTTGGCGCGGCTACGCCCCGCGATGGCAAAGGGCAACCCCCGCTCGTGCAGCGCGCGGGCGATCAGGGTGCCGGTGTAGCCGGTCGCGCCAAACACGACGATCTCGGCCATGTCACATCATACCGAGGGCACGATACACCGCCACTGCCACAATGACAATGGAGATCAGGATGATGAGCCAGACCCACCAGGGCGAGCCCTTGCCGGTCGCGGGCTGCGGCGGCGCGAGCGGCGACACTGTCTTGTCCATCAGCTCGTCCTCGGCGTGGTCGGGCACATCCCACGCGTCGTCCGCGTCGGACCCCTCCAACTCGTAGGCACTGCCAAGTTGGTTGCGCAGGTTGCGCACGATCTCGTCCGCGTCCTGGGGAGCCGAGTCGTCGGCCCACGGGTCGGGGTCCTCGGTGTCGAAGATCGATGATGGCCCCTCGTCCCTGCGCAGCGGGGCGCGCGGCTTGGCGGTGCCCATCGCGACAACCTCCGCATCCGCCTCCCCGCTGGGCAACGGGGGGATCGGCTCGCTGGGGCGGGCGCGCAGCGACTCGCCGCGCAGTTGCGCCATCACCTCGTCGGTGGAAGGCTCCGCAGCAGGCGCGGGCGCAGAGGCAGCGGCAGGGACGGCCGGGGCAGGCGCGGCCCCCGCGCGTAGCGAGTCGAGCCGCGTGCGAATCATGGCAGCCTGCGGGTGATCGGGCGCGAGTTGCAGCGCACGCTCCAGCGCGTCCCGCTGAATGTCGGGGCGCGGGGCTGCCTCGCTGATCCAGAGCCAGGCTGCGGCATCGCGCGGGTTGCTCGCCAGGTGGCGGCGCAGCAGATCAAACGCACCCTCCCGATCGCCCGCTTTCAAGGCATTGATGGCCTCTTGCATCCTTCCTCCTTAACGTTGACTGTCAGACTCGAAAATCGGCTCGTCATCGGCTGTCCACCAGACCATGGGGCAGGCGAGCGCAAACTCTGCCCTGACCGTGCGCGCCCCGCCCGGGCCGGGCACCACGGCACGTGCCACAGCAACGGCGCGGCGCGCACCGCCCTGCTCTTCCACCTTGACGGTCAAGCGCTCGTAGGTGGGGTACGCGCCCGCCAGCACGCGGGCCGCCTCCGCCTCCGCGACCTGCTGGCAGGGGGAAACCCCCAGCCGCCCCCGGTAAAACTCTGGCAGCAGGCGCTCGTTGTTGAGGTGCTGCTCGACCAGGCGCGGCGCATCGTCGGGGCGCAGGTTGCCATACCAGACCCCCAGCGGGTAAATGATGCAGGTCGCCGCGAAGCGATGCCCGCCGATGTGGCTAGTGCGGTGCAAGGTCGCAATCGCGCCCTGCTCCTCGATCTCGCGCCGCAGCGCCTGGTAAACGGGCTCGCCCCACTCGCCGCAGCGCGCGTCGCGGTTGCCATGAACGCACACAAACAGGTGATCGCCGCCCGCCATCGGCCTGACATCGAAGGGGAGCCCGCGCTCGAACCGCGCGGCCAGCGCGTCGGCCAGGGCATCCACCTTCTCGGCGGTGATCTCCGGCAGGACGAGCATGTCGGGCATCAAAAAGATGTCGAAGCCCTCCGCGCCGCTGCTTGTGGCATCGCACGCGGTCACTTTGATCTGCTTGTGCAGGCCACGGCTCTGCAACGCGCCCTGCAAGGCAGCAAAGAGCCCCTCCCTCTCTTCCACACGAGCGGCCCACAGTTCTGGTGGGCCGCCCGTGCAAACCGCAAGGTGCTGCTGGTAGGGCTTGACGCTCCCCGCGAGCGGCCCCTCATCGTCCGAGGGCAACAGTGGTGTAGGAGTTGCTATTCTATCACTCATGCTCCTATTCTAGCGTAGGAGCGTACCCTGTCCAGATTACGGAGGAACCACTATGTCTGTCCCAGTTGTCACGACCTACCACGCCAAAGCGGAGCATAGCGAGCAGGTGGCCGCCCTGATTGCCAGCAATTGGGAGCTTCTCCACAAGGAGGGGCTCGCCACCGATCACCCCGCGTTCGTGATGCGCGATGCGGACGAGTCGAGCCGCTTCGTGGAGGTCTTCGAGTGGAAAAGCGAGGATGGCCCGGATGAGGCCTGGAATCATCCGGCAGTGGCCGACCTGTGGAACGAGATTCAGTCGCTCTGCACCCAAGATATCGAGCCCCGTTACTACGAGATGCTTTCCTCGACCTACGTGGGCGGCGGCTAGAAGTCGGGGACCGACGACCGACGACCGACGACCGAGGACTGACGGGTACCCCTTGGGTGCGACGACCGACGACCGAGGATAGCTAAAGCAAGCACGAATAACCGCCAAGACGCCAAGAACGCCAAGGAGTTTTGATTTTAGGAGTGTGAGGCAAAAGATAGGTGAAGTGAGAATTGAGCTAAAGCAAGTCAAGCCTCCCTCAGCGGTCACAAACACTTTTCCTTGTTGCTGCAACCTAATCCACAACTCACTCACACCTTTTTCTTAAAAGAAGAAGAGTCCTTGGCGTCTTGGCGTTTATCCGTCGGTCGTCGCACCTAAAGGGTACGTCGTCGGACGTACGTGTCGTCGGTCGCCGCTCTGCACGGATGAAAACGCGTAGCGTTGGCCCCTCGGAGGGGATCGGCCAGCGGGGGGCGAGCCAGGGGCCGGCCAGGCGCATCAGGCTGTAGGTGAGTAGCTTGACCGGCCCGCGTCGCTCCCAGCGCAGCAGCGCGGCGTGCGCGGCGGCGGATTCAAAGTGGGTCACCGTTACCTGCCAGCCGCCGTCGCGCAGCCAGCCCGCCACCTGCTCGCCCTCCGGCAGCCCGTGTTCCAAATGCTCCAGGAGCCAGGGCGGGCTGGTGCTGCCCCACGCGCGCGCCAGTTCCTCGTAGACGCGCGCCGCGGCCTGCCCGCTGGGGAAGGTGAGCAGCAGCGCCTCCCCCGCCACACGCGCCATCTCCACCACCGCCGCGTGGCGCGCGGGCGGCGGCACATGCTCCAGCATGTCGCAGCTGACCACGACTGGGCAGCCCCGCGCGGCAAAGGGCAGCGCTTCCCCCGATGCCACCACGCCGCGATGCAGCGGGCGACGCTTGAACGCGAGGTCGCTGCCGATGACCGTCCCGCGCCAAAACATCCCCAACCCCTCCGGCCCGCTCCCCACATCGAGCACGAACGCAGGCTGCCGCCGCGCTACCTCCCGCAGGATGGGTTGGTAGCGAATGGCATAGTTGATCATGAGGCTGGCTCCTGTTGGACGACGACCGACGACGGACGACCGACGACCGAGGACGGCAGGTTGAACCGCCAAGGACGCCAAGGTTTTTTTAAGTGTGCAAGTGTATGGTGTCGTGTGATACCAATTCCGATTGAAAGAGTGGCAATGAAAAGACTATGTCATTCCGACCAAAGGGAGGAATCTGGCCTTGAAATAGCATTGCTAATTTCCGCTACGCTCCATTCGGAATGACATCGCTATTCGGTTAACATCCCGAATTGGTATGAGTCGCCAATTTGGTGCAACGACGCTTAGAAGTGTTTATGAGCGCTGAGAGGGGGCAGGATGCAAAGCTGCTATTTTAGCAGTGTTCTACTATCTTTTCCTACGCCTCATCCCCTCGGATCGCCTCGCACGATCTAAAACAAAAGATTCTTGGCGTCCCGCCTAAAGCGCCTCCCGTTGGTGGCGGTTCAACTATCCGTCGTCGGTAGTTCGTGGTCGGTCGTCGGTCGTCGGTCGTCGGTCGTCGTCCGTCGTCTCGCCAAAAATAGCGCTTGCTTTGACCGTGGGACCGATGTTGCATATAATAAACCGTAGCGTCGCGCTCCGTGGGGGCCGACGCTTCTATTGTAATAGTGTTTGTCACAGTGTAGCAGAAGAGGGAAGAGCCGCGCGGGGCAACCCGCACGCTGGGCGCTTCTTTCATTTTTAGCGGCGGGGGGCGTATGGCAGAAAAAAAGTATCATATCTGGACGATCGGTTGCCAGATGAACGTGGCGGATTCGCAGCGCCTCGGCTCCGCGTTGGAAAAGCGCGGCTACCACTTCACCCATGACGAGAGCGAGGCGGACATCCTCGTCGTGAACACCTGCGTGGTGCGCCAGCAGGCGGAGGACAAGGCGGTCGGCCACCTGGGCTGGTTGAAGCAGTTCAAGAAGAAGGATGGCAGCGGGCCGATCATCGGGCTGATGGGCTGCATGGTCGGGGTGCGCAACCCCGCGCCGCTGCGCAAGCAGTTTCCGTGGGTAGATGCCTTTTTGCCCCCCAGCGAGCCGGGCCCGCTGCTCGCCCTGCTGGACGGCGAGGCGTGGGACGCCGATGCCTACTTCCAGGAGGTCAAGGCGCGGCGGATGCTCAACACGCTGATCGACGAGACGACGACCAGCAACGTGATCCTGCCCGCGCACGAGCGGGGCAAGCTGGTCACGGCGCACGTGCCGATCATCTACGGCTGCAACCACATGTGCACCTTCTGTATCATCCCCTACCGTCGGGGGGTGGAGCGCTCACGCCGCGTGGGCGATGTGGTGGGCGAGGTGCGCTCGCTGGTCGATCAGGGGGTAAAAGAGGTGATGCTGCTGGGGCAGATCGTGGATCGCTACGGCTATGATGTGGCCGATGGCCCGCGCCTGCAAGACCTGCTCGCCCAACTGAACGAGGTCAACGGGTTGGAGCGCATCCGCTTCCTTACCTCGCACCCGAACTACATGGACGACGGAATTTTGGAGGCGGTCGCGAGCCTGCCCAAGGTGATGGAGCAGATCGAGATTCCGGTGCAGGCGGGCAACAACGAGGTGCTGGCGCGCATGCGGCGCGACTACACGGTCGAGCAGTACCGCGAGTTGGTGCAGCGCATCCGCGAGAAGGTGCCGGGCGCGGCGATCCATGGCGACCTGATCGTGGGTTTTCCGGGCGAGACGGAGGCGCAGTTCATGGACACCTACAACCTGATGGCCGAGATTCGCCCCGACAAGCAGCACCTCGCCAAGTTCAGCCCGCGCCCGAACACCCCCGCCGCGCGGATGGAGGACGATGTGCCGCCGGAAGAAAAAGATCGCCGCCACAAGATGCTCGACGACTTGATGCTGGAAATCTCCACGGAGATCAACGAGCGCTACCTGGACACCACGCAGGAAGTGCTGGTCGAAGAGCAACACCGAGGCAAGTGGAAGGGGCGCACGCGCACCAACAAGTTGGTCTTCTTCGAGGACGCGCGCGACCGCAAGGGCGAGGTGGTCAAGGTGCAGATCACCTACACCGGCCCCTGGTCGCTCCAGGGGGTGCCCACCGATCTCCCCGTGCCCACGCACGAGGAAGTCGGCGAGCTACTGATCCCCATCATCGCCTAGCAAAAATGTAGGACGCAGCAACCAAAAAAGAGGGCGCAAAGATTATCCAACGATCTTTGCGTCCTTTTTTTTGGGGCGCGAGAGCGATAGACAGTAGGTCGATTAGGCAGGCGCGGGCCTTTGACCCGTGCTCCGGGTGAATGCAACGTGAGTACCTTCGCTTCTCGCCTTCCGTTGTTCTGCGCTCTGCGTTGTCCGTTCGTTCTGCGTTCTGCACTCTGCGTTCTGCTGCCTTACCCGCTTTGCGGGAACCCACTGCTGCCTGCTGCCTGCTGCCTGCTGCCTGCTGCCGTTCGTTCTGCGTTCTGGAGAGCCCATGACACAATCCATAGAGCAGCGACTCGCGCAGGGCCCACCGCTCCTGGCGGATGGGGCGATGGGCACGATGCTGCAACAGCGCGGCCTGCCCATCGGCACGCGCAGCGACGAGTGGGGCGTGACCCACGCTGACCTGGTGACCGAGATTCACGCAGCGTATGGTGCGGCGGGTAGCGAGATGGTGCTGACCAACACGCTGAGCGCCAACGCGCAGCACTTTTCGCCGGAGCGGGTCGAGCAGATCAACGCGGCGGCGGTACGCGCGGCGCGGGCGAGCGGGGCACGCTGGGTGGCGGGCTCGATGGGGCCCGGCGCGGGCGAGGCGCAGGCCCTGGCCCTGGCGGCGGCGGGCGTGGACCTCTTCTGGATCGAGACGCAGCTGAGCCTGGACGAGGCGCTACGCAGCGTCGCGGCCTGCCAGCGGGTCGCGGCGCTGCCCCTTTTTGTCAGCTTCTCCTTTCACCGCGAGGACGGGCTGACCCAGAATGGGGAGAGCGCCCACGCGGTCGCGCGGGCACTGACGGAGCAGGGGGTAACGGCGGTAGGGCTCAACTGCGGGCACGGGCTGGAAGGGATCGCGGGGCGGCTGGCGGAGATGGCCGCCGCCACCTCGCTTCCGCTCGTCCTGAAGCCCAACGCTGGGCTGCCGGAGCGGACCGAGGGTGGCTGGCGCTACCCACTCGCCCCCATGACGTGGGCAACGCGCGTCGTTGCGGCCAAAACCTCCCAGGTGCGCGTCGTCGGGGGATGCTGCGGCAGTTCGCCCCAACACCTCGCCGCGCTAGCCCAGTTGATCAAAAAGCAAGAAGCCTGATCGTGAACGTGTAAGGTAAAGCCGCCATTGACGTTTATCTTTCACTGGTGCCGCTCCTGCAAAAGTAAGGAGGTGTTAGCAAAAGCACTTTCCTCCCAAAACATAACCATCTGACACAGCAGCTATCTTTACCAAGAGTACCACTATTCAATTGATAACGTGCACGCCAGATGCACCCTTGTCCTCATCGCGTGAATCATAGAGTTGACTTTATACAAGCTGTCCAGTAGAATGCTATGAACGTGCGTATGTACCTACCAAACTTTGTTTTTACGAGGCAAACAAATGGTGAAGTTCCGCAGATTATCGTCGGATGAATTAGCAAAACAGCGAGGCTCCTTGACTGGCGAACGCAAGCGTACACGTGATGAGTACAAAGGGTATTTGGAAGGCTTAGATGGGGGCGAAGGCGGCGAGTTGCAGTTGCAAGATGAAAAGAAGATCACGGTCAAGAATCGTTTAAAGCGAGCTGCCGAGGATCTTAACATTGCTATCGAGTTCAAACGCTCCGCTTCCGATGTCGTGCGCTTCAAGGTGACAGAAAGCGATAGCTAAGCACACTTGCGTGCTGCGCCAAGCGCCGGTATACTTAGCAACAAGTTCCTCTACGAAATACGTGATGGATTTTAGAACCTCTGCGGCAACACTCGTGCAGAGGGTGTCAATCTCCATTTAGGGGTGGCGCTCGACCTCCTGCGGCGAGGAAGGGCAAAACTCCGGGTAGACCCCCACCTCCCTATCCAGGAACGCACGAGCTTCTAGAGCACACGGTTCTTGCGGAGGAACGATACCTGATCAAGCGTCGCTGTCGGACAGTCCGACAGCGACGTTTTGTGTTGACACGCGGCTGGCGCGTGATATGCTTCCAAGGCAAAATAGCAAAGAGCAACCTTAGCCGCGCCCGTACCCCCATAAAGGAAGGGTGTGCCACCAGATCAGCTTTGTAGGGCGATAGGGAGAGTCATGCGACGGGAACGCGTTTCGGAAGATATCTACATTTTTACCAGCGAGATGTACGCGCAGGTCACGGCCAGCGTCATCCTGACAGAGGAGGGGGCCATCGTAATCGACACCCTCCCCTTCCCCGTGGAAAGCCGCGAGATGGCGGACTTTGTCCATCGCCGCCACCCGCGCGGCGCTCGCTATGTGATCAACACTCACTTTCACGCCGACCACGTGTACGGGAACTCGTTTTTCCCCGAGGCGCGGGTCATCGGCCACCGCAAGTGCCGCGAGTCGCTGCTGAAGCTGAGCCGCGCCCAATTGCAGCGCGCCAAGGCGGAAACCCCCGCGCTGGAAGAGGTGGTCCTCGTCGAGCCGACCATCGTTTTCGATAACGAGATGGGGCTGCACATGGGCGAGCGGCTGCTGCGGCTGATGCACCTGCCCGGCCACTCCGACGACGGGATCGGCGTGTATGTGGACGGCGACAAAATCCTCTTTTCGGGCGATGCGGTCATGCCGGTACCCTTTTTCGGCTCCGGCGACCACGAGGTCATGCGCCAGACGCTGCGGCGCATCCTGGAATTGGAGCCGGAAAACATCGTGCAGGGGCATGGCGAGACGCTGTTGCGCGGGGAGATCGAGGACACACTGGAGCGCCAGTTGGCCTACATCGACTGTGTGGAAGAGATCGTGAGCGCACTGGTCGAGGCGCATGGTAGCGTGGAAGAGTTGCAAAGCGTGGCAATCGAGGAGTGCGGCATGTCGGCGATCCCGCTCGACGGGCTGGTGCGGCAGTTGCACCTGGCAAACATGATCAAGCTGTACAACGAGTTTCAAGCGGCAAGTGCTTGACAAATAGGGAGCACCCCCTATACTTCTGACAATCTAAAATTTAAACATAGCTATGATGGAAACGAGTAAGGGAACCTCCCTCATTCCAGCGAGCGGCGGATGGTGCGAGCGCCGCATGAAACGTTCCCCGAAAATCCTTCCGGAGCTACCCGCTGAACGGAAAGTCAAAAGGTAAAAGGTAAAAAGAACAAGGCAAAAGGACTACACAGTTCGTCTTCGCCTTTTCTGCCTTCCTCCTTTGCCTTCCTACTAGGTTGGGTCGGGGTCGCGCCCCGTTACCCGCGCGCCACATTGCTCTGATGTGGAACCGAGTGGCTCGCCGCGTGTGAGCAACGAGGGTGGTACCGCGAGCCTCAACGCTCGTCCCTTGGGTGGGACGGGCGTTTTTTGTTGCCAATCCAATCTCCAATCTCCAATCCCCAATCTCCAATCTCCAATCTCTAATCTCCAATCTCCAATCTCCAAACAGGAACCGCCATGACCGACCTACTCTATCAAACCAACAGCTACCTCCGCGAGATGGAGGCGACGGTAACAGAGGTGACAGAGAAGGGGGTGGTGCTGGATCGCACGGTGTTCTATCCGGGCGGGGGCGGCCAGCCCGCCGACCAGGGGACGCTGCGCGACGCGGCGGGCAACGAGTACGGGGTCACGGGGCTGAAGCGGCTCGACGGCAAACTGGTTCACCTGCTAGCGGGCGAGGCGCGCCCTGCGGTGGGGGCGACAGTACGGGGCGAGGTGGAGTGGGAGCGCCGCTACAAGCTGATGCGCACGCACACGGCGATGCACGTGCTCTGCGGGGTAGTTTGGCGCGACTACGGTGCGTCGGTGACCGGCGGCGAGATGGAGCCGGGCAGCGGGCGCATGGACTTCGAGTTTGAGCGCATGCAAAAAGAACTGGTAGCGGAGATCGAGCAGAAGATCAACGCGGAGATCGACGCGGCGCGCGACATCCGCGTGCAGATTTTACCGCGCGAGGAGGCGTTCGCCATCCCCGACCTGATCCGCACCAAGATCAACCTCCTCCCGCCGCAGATCGCGGAGGTGCGCACGGTGGAACTGGTGGGGCTGGACTTGCAGGCTGATGGCGGCACCCACGTGGCGAACACCTCCGAGGTGGGGCGCATCCGCGTGACCGGCTACAAGTCGAAGGGCGCGATCAACAAGCGCATCTACGTGGAGTTGGACGGGTAGAGCAATAAATTAGAGCAAGGATTTCAGAAAAGAAGGATGAATTTCTCGGAGTATCAGCAACGCGCGTTTCGCACGGCGAGCCGCGCGGGGGATGTGGAAAAGCAGCGTCTGATCGCGGCGCTGGGCCTGGCAGGCGAGGCGGGCGAGGTGGCGGAGCTGGTCAAAAAGCAGATCGGCCACGGGCACGCGGTGAGCGACGAGGCGATTGCCAAGGAATTGGGCGACGCGCTCTGGTACGTGGCAGCGGTCGCGACGCTGTACGAGCTGGACCTGGGGCAGATTGCCACGCAGAACATCGACAAGCTGCGCCAGCGCTACCCGGAAGGGTTTAGCCGCGAGGACAGCGTGGCGCGGCGGGATATAGACGAGTAAAGCAAGGATTTCAGAAAAGAAAGATCGAGCGGGATGCGCTATCTGTATCGCCCGTCGGGGGTGGAAGAGTTGGTGGTGCGCGGGCGCTATGAGTTTGTGAGCGCGGCGGGGGCGGTGTGGGGCTCGGAGGGGTGGGAGCGCTACCGCAACGAGGGCTCGCCGGTGCAGACGTGGCGCAGCGAGTGGAGCGGCGAGCAGGCAGGGCAGCGGTTCGCCCTGCTCTCGCACACGGTTGTCAGCCCGGACGGTTTGGAGCGGCTGAAACTGCGCCTGCTGCTGCCGGGCCGCCCCGCGCAGCAGCTCACGGTAACGCCGATGCCGGACAGCGTGCTCGTCAACGATGGGGAAACGATGGAGGAGCTCGCGCTTCCCCCTGGCTACGGACTCTTTGCCCCGCCCCCCTCGCTGGCGCGCTTCGCCTTCCCCTTCGATCTGGCGAGCGAGCAGCGCGAGGTGGGCATGGTCTACGGGATGCGGCTCCGGCTGCGCGCGGGGACGGTGCGGGGCCGCGCGGTTAAATTCGGTTACACCCCGCTCGGCCTGCAAGGGTTTGAGGTGCAAGGAAACCCGCTGCGCGGGCGCGGCTGGCGCATGGAGGTGCCAGGGCTGCCCGTGCAGGAGGGATGGTTTGATCGCAACGGGAACTGCCTGCTCTGGCGCGTCGAGGAGGGGGAGCAGGGGTGGGAGGCGCGGCTCGTCGAGTGGATGACCTTTGGGTAGCGCCGCGCCAACGAGGCAAGGGAAAGCACCGCTCTGGACGAAAGAAAGCCGGAGCGCGCCAACAAGGAAGAGGAGAGGAAAACCCGTGACTGTTGAAGAATTGCTTGAAGAAATCATGTTGCTGAACGAGGCGCAGCGGGCGCGGCTCTTTGGGCTGATTCGCGAGCGCCCCCTGCTGCGGCGGCAGTTGGAAGGGAACGAGCCCGCGCCCGTCGCCAGCGACCTGCTCCCCTCGCCAGAGGGCGAGTCGGATTACCGGATCATCTGGGATGGTGGCTCGAAGGGGAACCCTGGCAAGGGCTACGGCTCCTACCAACTGACCGCCCTGCGCAGCGGCAAGAGCCGCACGGAAAAGCTGGAATTTTCGGGCAGCATGACCAACAACGAGGCCGAGTACGAGACGCTGATCTCCGCCCTCACCACCCTTGCCAGCAAGATTCGCGAGCATGGCAAGAACCCCAAGGATTATTCGCTGGACCTGCGCGGCGACTCGATGTTGGTGATCAAGCAGGTGACCGGCGAGTGGAAAGCCAAGGACGAGCGCATGGCCGCCTACCGCGACCGCGTGCGCGGGCTGCTCCTCGATTTTGGGCACTTTACCCTGACCCACCACGACCGCAGCTACAGCGTGGCGGCGCTGGGACATTGAGAGGGGTTGCAGGTTAGAAGGTTGCAGGTTACAGGTTAACAGAGTGGAAGAAGCAATGTATGCACGGCGTGCAACCAGTGGTGGCAGAGGCTTATAAAACCGCTACACATCGCTTCCAGAACAGCCGTCAACCTGCAACCTTCTAACCTGCAACTTGCAACCTGCAACCATACAAAAGATAAGGGACAAACCATGGCTGACGAAAAGACAGCGCATTTCAAACCGGTCTCGTCGCAGGTCAACTTCCTGCAAAACGAGCGCGAGGTGCTGGGGTTTTGGAAGGAGCACGATGTGTTCGAGCGCTCGATGGAGGAGCGCCGCGACGGGCAAGCCGTGGGTCTTCTATGAGGGGCCGCCCACCGCGAACGGTCGCCCGCACATCGGGCACGTGATCACGCGCGTGTACAAGGACATCTTCCCCCGCTACCACACGATGAAGGGGCGCTACGTGCGCCGCAAGGCGGGCTGGGACACCCATGGGTTGCCGGTCGAGATCGAGGTGGAAAAGCAGCTTGGGCTGAGCGGCAAGGATCAGATCGAGGCGTTCGGCGTGGCGAAGTTCAACGAGTTGTGCCGCCAGTCGGTCTGGAAGAACGTGGACGTGTGGGAAGAGCAGACCGAGCGGCTCGCCTACTGGGTCAACCTGGACGACGCCTACGTGACGATGCGCAACGAGTACATCGAGTCGGTGTGGAACATCCTCAAGCGCTTATGGGAGCGCGACCTGCTCTACCAGGGCTACAAGGTGGTCCCCTACTGCCCGCGCTGCGGCACCCCGCTCTCCTCGCACGAGGTCTCGCAGGGCTACGCGGACACCGCCGACCCCTCGTTTTATGTGAAGTTCCCGCTCGCCGACGAGCCGGGCACCTATTTCCTCGTCTGGACCACCACCCCCTGGACCCTACCGGGCAACGTGGCGCTCGCCGTGGGCGAGGAGGTTCCCTACCAACTGGTGGAGGTCCGCCAGGGCGGCGACGAGGCGGTCACGGAGCGGCTCTGGGTGGCGAAGGAGCTTGTGGCAAAGGTGCTCCCGCTTGCCGGGGCCGACACTGAGTGGACCGTTGTGCAGGAAGCCAAGGGCAAGGAGCTGGCGGGCAAGCGCTACCAGCCGCTCTTCCGCTTCCTCCCCTTCGAGGAAAAGGCGCACTACGTGGTCACGGCGGATTTCGTCTCGACCGAGGATGGCACCGGCATCGTCCACATGGCCCCCGCCTTTGGCGCGGACGACATGGCCGTGGGGCGACAGCACAACCTGCCAGTGCTGCTCACCGTGGGGCCGGACGGCACCTTCGTGCCGGAGGTACGCCCCTATGCGGGCATGTTCGTCAAGGACGCGGACCCCGAGATCGTGCGCGACCTGGCGGAGCGCGGGCTGGTCCATCATGTGACCACCTATGTCCACTCCTACCCGTTCTGCTGGCGCTGCAAGACCCCGCTGCTCTACTACGCCCGCGCGACGTGGTTCATCGAGACGACGCGCTACAAGCAGCAGTTGCTCGACAACAACAACAAGATCAACTGGATGCCCGACCACATCCGCACCGGCCGCTTTGGCGACTGGCTGTCGAACAACGTGGATTGGGCGCTGGGCCGCGAGCGCTACTGGGCCACCCCGCTGCCGGTCTGGCTCTGCGACGAGTGCGGCCACAGCGACGCGATTGGCTCGGTGGCGGAGCTGTCCGACAAGGCGGGGCGCGACCTGAGCGAGCTTGACCTGCATCGCCCCTACGTGGACGAGGTCACCTGGGCCTGCACCGCCTGCGAGCGCGGCACCATGCGGCGCGTGCCGGAGGTGATCGACGTCTGGTTCGACTCAGGCTCCATGCCCTACGCGCAGTGGCACTACCCTTTCGAGAACCAGGAAATCTGGGAGGAGCAGTACCCGGCAGATTTCATCTGCGAGGCGATTGACCAGACGCGCGGCTGGTTCTACTCGCTCCACGCCATCTCGACCCTGCTCTACGACCGGCCCGCCTTTAAAAATGTGATAGTGCTCGGCCACGTCCTGGACGAGGAGGGCAAAAAGCAATCCAAATCGCTGGGCAACGTCGTGGACCCCTACGAGGTGCTCAACGAGCATGGCGCGGACGCGATCCGCTGGTACTTTTTCAGCGCGAGCCCGCCCTGGAACAACACCCGCTTCAGCGTGGACCTCGTGGGCGAGGTGGTCCGCAAGTTCATGCTGACCCTGTGGAACACCTATTCCTTCTTCGTCACCTACGCCAACATCGAAGGCTGGCAGCCGGGGTCCGATCTCCAAAGCGCGACGACCGACGACCGACGACCGACGACCGAGGGAGCATCAGCCGAGCAATCGGAAATCCCAAATCCCAAATCCCAAATCTCCCTGATGGACCGCTGGTTGCTTTCGGAGTTGAACCAGTTGGTGCGGACGGTGGATCAGGGGCTGGACGCCTACGACGCGACGGGGACGAGCCGCGCGATCGCCGCGTTTGTGGATAACCTGTCGAATTGGTACGTGCGCCGCAGCCGCGAGCGCTTCTGGCAGGGGGACGAGGCGGCGCTCACGACCCTGCACACCACGCTGAAGACGCTGGCGCTGCTCGTCGCGCCCTACACCCCCTTTTTCGCCGAGACCCTCTGGCAAAACCTGCGCGGCGAGGGCGACGCCGACTCGGTCCACCTTGCGTTTTTCCCGCAGGCGGACGAGGCGCTGATCGACGCGCGCCTGTCGCAGGCGATGACGACCGCGCAGAAGGTGGCCTCGCTCGGCCACGCGGCGCGGCAGCAGGCGCAACTCAAGGTGCGCCAGCCGCTGCAAGCGGTGGTCGTGGCGCTCCCGCCGCACGAGGTAGAGGGGCTTGAGAGGCTGGAGCCGCTGCTCCTCGACGAGCTGAACGTCAAGGCGCTGGAAGTGGTCACCGGCGAGGCTCTGGCACGCTACCGCGTCGGCCCGGACCCGGCGGTCTACGGCAAAAAGCTCGGCAAGCGCTTCCCGACCCTGCGCCGCACGCTGGAAGGAATGGACCAGACCCCGCTCGCCCTGCAACTGCTGCGCGGCGAGAACGCGACAGTCGAGGTGGAGGGCGAGACGGTCACCCTGACCCCCGACACGGTGCTCATCGTGCCGGAGCCGCGCGCGGGCTACGCGGTGGTGCAGGAGGGCTCGTACACCGTGGGCGTGACTACCGAGCTGAGCGAGGCGCTCAAGCAGGAGGGGCTCGCGCGCGAGTTGGCGCGCCAACTCAATCAGCTTCGCAAGGACAGCGGGCTGGAGCTGACCGACCGCATCGAGGTGTGGATCAGCGGCGAGGTGCACGTGGTGGTCGAGCAGTTTGGCGAGTATCTCAAGCAGGAAACCCTGGCGACCGCGCTGCACCAGGCCCCCCCGCCGGAGGAAGTCAGCGCGCGCACGACGGTGGAGGTGGACGGGCGCGAGGTGCTACTCGCGCTGCGACGCTAGGAGCAAAGCCGAGCCGGGCACATCACCCGTCGCGCGACGGGTGATGTGCCCCAACGCTAAAAAAGGAGAGTAGGATGGATAGAATTCACGTGATGGAGTTGGCCCACGCGTACCGCTTCGGGAAGATCACGCGGCGCGACTTTTTGCGGCGCAGCGGTGCCGCCCTGGGCAGCATGGCCGCCGCCAACCTGCTGCTCGCCGCCTGCGCCGCCACCCCCGACACCGCGCCGTCCGCGCCGGTGGTCCAGGGCACGCAGCCAGTCGAGCCGGAGCAGACCACAGCGGACGGGCTGGTCACGAGCAGCATCGAGTACCCGGGCGAGGGCGAGACGCTGACCGGCTATCTCGCGCACCCGGGCGAGGGGACGCATCCCGCCGTCGTCGTCATCCAGGAGTGGTGGGGGCTGAACGAGCACATCAAGGATGTGACGCGCCGCTTTGCCCGCGAGGGCTTCGTCGCGCTCGCACCGGACCTGTACCACGGGGCGGTGGCGAGCGAGCCGGACGAGGCGCGCAAGCTGGTGATGGAGTTGGATATGGCAGCGGCGGTGGAGGAAATCCGCCAGGCGATTGCGTTTCTCCAGGCGCAGCCCTCCGTGGGCTCCCAGAAGGTGGGGGTGGTCGGCTTCTGCATGGGGGGCGGGCTCGCGCTGCAAACCGCCCTGGCAGAAAAAGGATTGGGCGCGGCGGTAGCCTTTTATGGTCGCCCGCTCGCGGAAGGGCAGGCGACGCAGGTAAAAGCGCCGATCCTGGGGCTGTATGGCGCGCAGGACAGCGGCATCCCGGCGAGCCAGGTACAGGCGATGGAAGCCGCGCTCGACAGCGCGGGGGTTCCCAACGAATTTCACATCTACGAGGGCGCGGGCCACGCCTTCTTCAACGATACCAGCAGCAACTACGTGCCCGACGCCGCCACCGACGCGTGGAGCCGCACCCTCGCCTGGTTCCACACGAACCTGGAAGGCTAGCGCCTCCGTCGCGGGGCCTGCCGCTGCCTGCCGCCTTACCCACTCCGTGGGAACCCACTGCCGCCTGCCGCCTGCCGCCTGCCGCCTGCTGCCGTTTGCCGCCGTTGACACATCCCTGGACCGCGTTGCTGCGTCAGACTAGACAGAGAGGACCATCGACATGAGCATGTTTGATAGCTTGAAGAAGCGCCTGGGCATCGCGGGGGAGCCGGAGCCGCTGCGCGCGGCACCCGCCCCGCCCCCGCAGCCCGTGGAAGCGTCGCCCGAGCCGTTCATCATCCCCGAAACCTCCTGCGAGGAGCTAATTGAGGCGATGCAGGCGGGCGAAGACGTGACCCTGCTCGATGTGCGGCAGGCGTGGGACTTTCAGGCGCAGCACCCGTCGGGCGCGCGCTCGCTGCCGCTGAACGAGCTACCCGCGCGCCTGAGCGAGTTGGACCGCGACAAACGCTACGTGCTCTCCTGCTACCACGGCTACACCAGCCAGGATGGGGTGGCATGGTTGATCGAGCAGGGCTTTTCCAACGTGCAGAGCCTGCGCGGGGGCTTCAGCGGCTGGGCAGTGGCGGGGCTACCCATCGAGGGGAAGTATGCGAGCCACGACGCGGCGGGCGAGGGCCAGTAACGCACAGGGCCAAGCGCGGGCGCGCGGCTTGCTGAGTACTCGCACAGGGGGGATGTGCTACAATCCACCAGAACAAATTGGTGGGCTCTGGCACAGCAGCCCCCTCCCTTAAAGCGACCAACCCACGGAACAGGAACCTAGTAGTGGCACAAAGTAGCAAAGCGGAACGCCGCGCGGCGCGCGCGCTCATCCTGCAAATTCTTTACGAGATCGATGTCGCCCATCATGAGACGGCACAGGTGCTGGCGGATCATCTTGAAGAAGCAGAGTTTGAGGAGGCGGCGGAGCGTTTTGTGCGCGGGATGGTGCTCGGCGTGAAGCAGCACGCCGCCGAGCTCGACGAGTACATCCACAAGGTGGCTCCGGAGTGGCCGGTGGAGCAGATGGCGGCGGTGGATCGCAACATCCTGCGCGTCGCGATCTACGAGTTGCTCTACCAGCCGGACACCCCGCTGCGGGTCGCCATCAACGAGGCGGTCGAGCTGGCGCGGGAATTTGGCAGCGAAAGCTCGCGCCGCTTCATCAACGGGGCGCTCGGCACCTTTGCCAAAGAGTACACGCCCCCGCGCGACAGCTAGCCCCCATCCGTCCCACCTGACCGCAACGCACGGATGGAGCAGGCGGCCCACTGGGGGCCGCTTTTTTGTCTGAAACGCGTTGTGTGTCAATAATTCCTGTCGCCGCACGAGGGCGCATCCCTTCCGGTCATACGAGAAGCCGAGAGCATTTATGGAAATACTGAATGTCGGTATAGGCGAACTGCTATTCATCTTTATTATCGCGCTGCTGATCTTCGGGCCGGAGCGTCTGCCCGAGCTGGCCCGCCAAGTCGCCAAGGTGGTGTCACAGGTGCGCGGTGCTACCGATGAGATTCAACGCGCGCTGCTGAGCGAGACCCAACCGCTGCGGAAAACCTTTGAAGAAACGCAGCGGGAGCTTCAGAGCACCGTCAAGCCGTTGACCGACGTGCGCGAGCAGATCGAGGCCACGGCCAACCCGCTCAGGCAGGGGAAGCGCGAGCTCGACAAGCAGATCGAGGCGGTGAAGCAGCCCTTCAAGCCGCGCACCCCCACCGCGCCGCGCGTCGAGGCCACCGCCCAGGCGGAGGCCTCGCCCCAGATCGAGGTAGCGCTCCCCGAAGAGAGCACCCCGACCAACGGCCAGATTCGGGAACCGCAGGCGTACAAGCCGGTAGCGCGCGGCGAGGTAGTCGATGACAACGAATGAGATTTATGAGGGCGAGGCAACTCCCCTCCTCGAACACCTGCGCGAGCTGCGCGACCGGATGATCAAAGCCATCATCGGCCTGGTGATCGGCATGACCCTATCCATGCCCTTCGCGGACCGCGCGATGCAGATTTTGATCTCGCCGCTGAACCAGAAGCCGATAGCGCTCACCCCTACCGACAAGATCGTTCAATGGATGCGCGTGGCGTTTGTCAGCGGCATCGCGCTCGCCATGCCGATCATCCTGTACCAGGTGATCGCCTTCATGCTGCCCGCGCTCACCCGCCGCGAAAAGCGCTACCTCTTCATTTTCCTGCCAGCGGGCACCTTTCTGTTTATTCTGGGCATCTCGTTCGGGGTCTGGGTGGCGCTTCCGCTCTCGCTCAACTGGCTGCAAAGCTTTGGCGACTCCTTCGCGCAGGATTTGTACCGCCTCAGCGAGTACGTGTCCTTTGTGACCACCCTGCTGCTCGCGCTCGGCATCGGCTTCCAAACCCCACTGGTCATCTTCTTCATCGCCAAGCTGAAGATCGTCAGCTACCAGACCCTCAAGGGGAACATTCGCTGGGCCTTTCTGGTGACTGCCATCCTCGCCGCCGTGCTCACCCCAACCCCCGACCCCCTCAACATGGCGGTGGTCATGGGGCCGCTCTTCGTGCTTTACCTGATCGGGGTCTTTTTGTCGCGCTGGGCCTGAGTGCCCCCCGTCCTGCCCGCTAGCTGGCTGCGTTTTTGCTTTCCTGCCCGCCAAGTGGAGGTGGAGGAGGCGGGCCGTGGCGACTTTCACGTGATTGTGGACGTCGCCACCCGTCTCGTCGAGGAGCAACTGGCCGGTCTGCCATCGCTTCACCTCCACCTTTTTGAGTTCCTCGGCCCGCACCTCTCGGCGGTGGAGGGCACCTACTCGCCGCTCGACTGGTGTGGGGAGTATGGGGTACAGGTATGTCTGGCAGATGGCGGGGATCGTGGGGCCAGGGGCGACTCAGCGTGGCGGGGCGGCGCAGCGGCGGCGCGTGGGCCGCGTGCTGAGCGATGCGTAAGGGTTCAGGAGGGTCATGAACGAGCTAATCCGAGCGATTCTACGCATCTACCTGTCCGACCCCAGCTTTTACGTCCAATTGCTGCTCTTTGTAGCCCTCGCCAGCAGCACGCTCTTGCTGGCACGTTGGCTGCGGCGGGTCGATCACGCGCTCCCCGGCTGGCGCTGGCAGGGGGTGTTGGGACACTTTTACCTCCCGCTTTTCGGCCTGCTCGGCGGTCGCTTCATCAGCCAGCTTTTGCTGCGCGCGGAGTGGGAATCGGCGATTTTTAACCGCCTGTACGCGCTTTTCTGGGTGCTGCTTTTTTACCGGGGGGCCGTTGCCTTCGTGCATCGCGTCTCGCCGACCAACGCGCCCCTGATCCAGCGGCGCATCCTGATCCCGCTGGCGCTGCTCTTCGTGGTGTTGCGCCTGGCGGGGCAGCTTGGCATCCTGCTCACGCTGCTCAACAACGCGAAGCTGTTCACCATCGGCGCGGGCGACACGGCTTTCACTGTCACGCTCTCGCTGCTCATCTTTGGCCCCCTGACCCTGATCCTGATCTACGTGGTAACACAGGGGCTACGCACGCTACTGGTCGAGGACTTTTTGCCGAACGCGGGGCTGGGCCCCTCGCGCGCCTACGCGACCGGTACGCTGCTCAGCTACCTGCTGTTGATCATCGGGCTGCTCGCCGCGATGGCCGCGCTCGGCATCGACCTGACGACGCTGACCGTCGTGTCCAGCGCGCTCGCGGTGGGCATCGGCTTTGGCCTGCAAGACACGATCAACAACATGATGAGCGGCTTCCTCATCATGCTCGACCCGATCCTCAACGTGGGCGATATGATCGAGGTAACGGAGGAGCGCGGGATGATCCGACGCATCGGCGTTCGCAACACCGTCATCGAGGCGCTGGATGGCACGCAGATCGTCATCCCCAACGCGACCCTCGCCTCCTCGCCGGTGCTCAACCTGAGCCAGTCAAGCCGCCCCGTCAAGGTCACGCTGATGATCCCGGTTGGCATCAACGCGAACGCGCGGCGCATCGAAGAAACGATCCTGGAAATTCTGGGCGCACACGCCGCCATCCGCGCCACCCCCGCGCCGCTCATCGCCCTCGACAGCTTCAGCCAGGGCGCGATGACCTTCAAAATCGTCTTTTGGGCCGAAAGCATCCCGCAAGCCACCCCCGTCACCAACGATGTCAACCTCGCCATCTGGGAACAGATGCAGACCCTCGGCTACGACCTCGCTCCCGTCACCGTGTCCCCCGCTGAGACGAAAGGGGGGTGAGTTGGGGACTAGGAGACAGGGAGAAGAGGGGACAAGGGGACAGGGAGACAGGGAGACAGGGGGACAAGGGGACAGGGAGAAAACACAAAAAACTGTCGTTCTCCGTGTCCTCCGTGCCTCCGTGGTTCACCCTTCTATCCCACCACCACCCAATCTCCAATCTCTAATCTCCAATCCCCAATCTCTAATACCCCACCCTTTCGCCCCGCCCAACCGCGACGGGGTGGCTCCCCTTTGGCGCGTCGGGGGGGAGCGGGTTGTCCTGCTCATAGCCCCACGCCTCCGCGATGACGTACAGCGGTCGCCCCTTGACCTCCTCGTAGATGCGCCCCAGGTATTCCCCAATGATGCCGAGCGAGATCAGCTGCACCCCGCCGATGAAGAGCACCGCGACGAGGGTCGTCGCCTGCCCCTGGAGCGCGCCCGGCCAGAAGAGCCGCCCCACCACCGAGATGAAGAGACCCACCAGCGCCAGCATCGCCGAGATGAAGCCCATCCAGGTGGCGAATTGGAGCGGCAGGTAGGAAAAGTTGGTCACCGCGTCGGTCGCAAACTTGAGCATCTTTTTGAGCGGATACTTGGTCTCGCCCGCAAAGCGCGCGTGGCGGCGATACGGCAGCGGCAGTTGCCGGAACCCCACCCACGCCGACAGGCCGCGCATGTAGCGATGCTTTTCCCGCATGGAGCGCATCGTCTCGATCACGGCGCGGTCCATCAGGCGAAAATCCCCCGCATCGAGCGGAATGTCCACGTTCGTGATCTGGTTGATGAGACGGTAAAACAGATTCGCCGTCACCAACTTGAACCAACTTTCCCCGACCCGCTCGGTCCGCACCCCGTACACCATCTGATAGCCCTCGCGCCACTTGGCAACCATCTCCGCGATCACCTCGGGCGGGTCTTGCAGGTCGCTGTCGATGACAACCACCGCGTCCCCCCGCGCGTAATCCATCCCCGCCGTGATCGCCACCTGATGCCCAAAATTGCGCGCGAAGTTCAACACGGACACGCGCGGGTCGCGCACATGGAGGGCACGCATGATCTCCCCGGAGTGATCACTGCTGCCATCGTTCACCAGGATGATCTCGTACGGCTCGCCAATCCCTTCCAATACCGCCGTCATCTGGCGATAAAATTCTGGAACGGTTTCCTCTTCATTCCACACTGGCGCAACCACCGACAGAACAGGCCGCATGTTCGCTCCTCATTCTCGTTCTAAGATGGCTCAATTTTAACCGCAGGCGGGTCCAAGACGAAACTGCCTCCATGCCTGACGGCGAGCCGTTGAAGCAAAAGAGGCGGAGAGGAGCCCGTAGCCCTTGGCTCCCCTCCGCCTCTTGCAATATATGAGGCTGCAACGCACCTAGCCGTTGATGATCTCGCCGCCATTCGGGTGGAGCACCTGCCCCGTGATGTACGAGGCATCATCGGAGGCGAGGAAGACGAAGGAGGGCGCTACCTCCTCCGGCTGGCCGGGGCGACCCATCGGCACGTCGGAGCCGAAGGTTCTCACTTTCTCGGCGTCGAAGGTCGCCGGGATGAGCGGGGTCCAGATGGGGCCGGGCGCTACCGCGTTGACGCGGATTCCCTTTTCCGCCAGTTGCCCCGAGAGCGAGCGCGTGAAGGCCACGATCGCGCCCTTGGTGGCCGAGTAGTCCAGCAGGTGCGGGCTGCCCCGGTAGGCGGTGACGGAGGTGGTGTTGATAATCGAGCTCCCCTTCTTCAGGTGCTTCAGCGCCGCCTTGGCGAGATAGAACATCGCGAAGATGTTGGTGCGGAAAGTCTGTTCCAACTGCTCCTGGCTAATCTCCTCGATGCTTTCCTTGGGATGCTGCTCAGCGGCGTTGTTCACCAGAATGTCCAGCCCGCCCAGCTCGTCTACCGTCCGCTGCACCGATTGCTGGCAAAACCCCTCGTCGCCGATGTCGCCGCGAACGAGCAGGCAGCGGCGGCCCTCCGCTTCCACCATCTTTTGGGTCTCTTCCGCGTCGCGATCCTCCTCCAGGTAGACAATCGCCACGTCTGCGCCCTCGCGTGCGAAGTGCAGGGCCACCGCGCGGCCAATCCCGCTGTCACCACCGGTAATCAGCGCCACCTTGTCCTTGAGTTTGCCGCTGCCCTTGTAGCTCGACTCGATGGCCTCGGGCTGCGGCTCCATCATATACTCGCGCCCCGGCTGCTCCGCCTGATGCTGGGGCGGCAACGTCTGCTCTTTGTCTTTTTCTCCACTTGCGTTCGGCATGATTTCCTCGTTCGTTGCTTGAACAGATAACTGACCTGTGGGGTGAGACGCGCCTCTCACTCATTCGAGAGAGCCTACCTCCCACCTGCAAAAAGCAACTTGCATGCACTCGCCCCCATCACCCATCGGAAAGATCGCGGCGCAGCGCCGCGATCTCGGCCCGCAGCGCCTGAACCTCGCTGTGGAGCGCCTGCACGCTTTGCTCCCCCGCGACCGCGCCCTTCTTGTCCGCTGCCTCGCGCCCGATGAAGAGGGTGGCGAGCGAGGCGGTGATGTAGCCAAAGACCCCGGTCGCGTAGAGCGCGAGCAGGAAGGTGAGGAGGCGTCCCGCCGCGCTGTGCGCCGAGTAGTCCGCGCCAATCGTCGTCATGAGCATCGCGGTCCACCACACCGCGTAGCCATAGCTGGGCATGCGCGCAGCATCTGCCGTGTTGTTCTCGAAAAAGTACATGCCCGCCGCGCCGAGCGCGACCACCAGCAGCGTGATCATGACCACGTAGCCAAAGCCGCGCCGCCGCATCGCGTTGCGCAGGGCGCGCAGGTTGTAGTTGAGGGAGCCAAACACGCGCACCAGCGTCAGAGTGCGCGCCGCCCGCGCCGCGCTGAGCACGCGCGCCAGCCTCAGCACGCGGAAGGCAGGCGCTATCAGGGAAAGCGCCACCAGCCAGTTGCGCTTCAGGTACGCAAGCCGGTCGGGCGCGAGCAAAAGTTCCAGTAGAAATTCCAGGATGAAGAGCAGCCAGATGCCGGTGATGAGCAGGTCAAGCAGCGGGCTCAGCTCGCCCACCATCTCCACGATGACGAGCCCGAGCCACACGAAGCTCAACACGAGCATCGGCACGTCGAGCCACTCTTCTATCTGTGCCAGAATCTCGTACCGATGGACCTCTAATTCAGCGTTTTTCCGCTCGTTTTCCTCTGCCATGAGCCTATCCTCTGCGCGCAGTGCCAGCTTCCAGGCAAAGCAAAGCGGGTGCCAGGTGGAATGCGGAATGCGGAATGCGGAATGCGGAACAACAGAAGAACCACGGAGACACGGAGGACACGGAGGACGAACGACGGAGGACGAACGACGGAGATCTAACGACGGCTTGACCCCTTGTCCCCTTGTCCCCTTGTCCCCTTGTCACCCTTCCGTCACCTTCATCACCCCCTCACCTTCATCACCCCCTCACCTTCATCACCCCCTCACCCCCTCACCACTACCCACCCGTGCCGACCATGCTATAATCGGCGCAACAACAATGGGTGAACGAGGGTAAAACAACAAATGGCTGAGTGGGTACGACTCAACAAGATTGGCAACCATGCGGGTGAGACGGTCACGGTCAAGGGGTGGCTGCACAACCGCACCGACAAGGGGAAGCTGAAGTTTTTGCAGCTGCGTGATGGGAGCGGCCTGATTCAGGCCGTTATTTTCAAGAAGGGGGTCTCCGAAGAGGTGTGGGCGGCAGCGGAAAAGCTCACCCAGGAAAGCGCCATCGAGCTGACCGGCGAGGTCCGCGCCGACGAGCGCGCGCCGGGCGGCTACGAGATGGGGGTGAGCGACATGAAGGTGGTCCACTTTGCGGAGGAGGGCTACCCGATCCAGCTCAAGGAGCATGGCACCGGCTTCTTGATGGATCACCGCCATCTGTGGATTCGCACGCCACGCCAGACCGCGATCCTGCGCATCCGCGCCACGATTGTCAAGGCGATCCGCGACTGGCTGGACAACCATGGCTTCACGCTGGTGGACACGCCGATCCTGACCCCCGCCGCCGTCGAGGGGACGAGCACTCTGTTCGAGGTGGACTACTTTGGGGAGCCGGGCTACCTGGCGCAGTCCGGGCAGCTGTACAACGAGGCGAACATCATGGCGCTCGGCCCGGTCTACTGCTTCGGTCCGACCTTTCGCGCCGAAAAGTCGAAGACGCGCCGCCACCTGACCGAATTCTGGATGGTCGAGCCGGAGATCCCCTTCGCCACGCTGGAAGATCTGATGGAGGTCGAGGAGCAGTTCGTCAGCTACATCGTGCAGCAGGTGCTCGCCAAGCACCGCGACGAGTTGGTCAACGTGCTGGAGCGCGACGTCTCGGCGCTGGAAAAGATCGAGGCTCCCTTCCCCCGCATCGCCTACGACGAGGCCGCCGCGAAGCTGCGCGAGCTGTACGAGCAGGAGAGCGACCCGGACAAGAAGGCGCTACTCTTCCTGGAAGAGGACGACGACTTCGGCGCGCCGCACGAGACAGCCATCTCGCAATTTTATGACAAGCCGGTCTTCGTCTACCACTACCCTGCGCAGGTCAAGGCCTTCTACATGGAAGAGGTCGAAGGAGAGCCGCGCCTGAGCCGCTCGGTGGACCTGCTCGCGCCCGAGGGCTACGGGGAGATCATCGGCGGCGGCCAGCGCGCTACCAGCGTGGCGCTGCTGGAGCAGCGCATCGAGGAGCACGGGCTGCCGCGCGAGCCCTACGAGTGGTACCTGGACCTGCGCCGCTACGGCTCGGTGCCGCACAGCGGCTTCGGCCTTGGCGTGGAGCGCACCGTGGCCTGGCTCTGCGGCCTCCCCCATGTCCGCGAGACTGGAGCCTTCCCGCGCATGCTGGAAAAAATGTACCCGTAACGATGGTCCGAGGCTTCGCCCTGAGGCTCAGCCTGAAGGGTCTGAGGTCCGAAGTTTGAAGTCCAAAGTTCGGAACATAAAACCGCTGCCATGCGATGCATGGCAGCGGTTTTATGATAGAAAGAAGCTCAACCTATGAGCGCAAAGCGCCGAAAATACAGTGTGTTAGCGTGGCAGGGTGTCCGGGTTTAAGCCAATGGAAGCAGCGAGGGAAGTGATAAACTCGGCGCTTTGAAGAAATCCTTCACGTACAACCAATGCGCTGGTGGCTTCAACAGCCTCCCCCTCGCTTATCTTTACCATCTCATAGGAAGCGCGTACGAGGTTGTTTTCCCCCAGTATTTGGGTGGCTTGCGGTTCCCCTAGAACGACCACGACTGTGCGCCACGGACCAGGTGCCTCTACCATACCAGGCCCAATGGATGCCATACGTTGCAAGGGTCCATCCGGCAGGCGCACCTCACACTCCCCAGCTATCCCCAGGTCATCCGTGGCACCAACAACGGTTCCCCAATCAGGATGGTGGCGCACCTGTACCAGGGCTGCACGCAACTCCTCTGCGATACGCGCCTTACCCTCTTGATCGGAGACATACAAGCAGATTTGAGAGCGATCCATGCTACCGGCTAGCGGGTTGTCCGCTTCGCTCGACCCCGTAGTTGCCGTTGATGCCGGTGTCGGGGATGCACTAGCTGTCTCTGTGACAGGAGCAAGAGGAGGAACGGTCTCGGTTGGTAGGGAGGTTGTAGGCACTGCCGGAGGTGATGGGCTAGGGTCCGTGACAGTAGCAAGAGTGGGAACGGTCTCAGCGAGTACGGACGGCGTCGTCATTGCCGGTGCGGTCGCATTAGGCGCGCCACAGCCGCTCAGCAGCAGAAGTGCTGCTACACTCAACCAGGAACACCACAGAGGCAACACCATAAAAAATTTCCTTTTATGATCCTGTAAGAAAGAATTGTTACAGCCCCTCATAGCACAAGACTTTGCCGCAAGCTGCCCGGATATCTTCAAGAAACAGTCGATAGCCACGCGACAGGGATGAGTTCCTCTTCAACAAAAGGTCTAATCTGCTCCCGAAGCGCGTTTCGTGTCAGTAGGTCTACTTTGCAACCTAACAGCTCTTCGAGATAGAAGTGCAGATCGACATAGCGATCAAAGGTCGCAGGCCCCTCGAACTCGACCAGGATATCCACATCGCTTTCTGCATGGCTTTCATCGCGTGCTGTGGAGCCGAAGAGTGCCAGCGATGTAACGCCTAAGCGCGTGAAATCGCTCAGATGTTGGCGAAGCAGTTGCAGAACATGATCTCGTTTCATCCCGCTTCTCCTTTCACGTAAAAGAATAGCACCAAATAAAAACCGTTGCCATGCTTGATGCATGGCAACGGTTTTTGCTTGGCCCGCCGGAAACTACTGATTGGCGAAGTGCGCCGCCACCAGCTCCGCCACCTCGCCGGGGTGGTTGCCAACCTGCGCGCCTGCGGCCTCGCAGCGCCTCGATCTTGCCCTGCGCGGTGCCCTCGCCGCCGCCACCGATGATCGCGCCCGCGTGGCCCATGCGGCGGCCCGGCGGCGCGGTGCGCCCGGCGATGAAGATAAAGACTGGCTTCGTCACGTTTTCTTTGATGAACTGCGCCGCCAACTCCTCGTCGGTGCCGCCGATCTCGCCGATCATGACGATGGCCTCCGTCTCGTCATCGTCCTGGAAGGCGCGCAGCACGTCCACGAAGGTCATGCCCGGCACCGGGTCGCCACCGATGCCGACGATGGTCGTCACGCCGATGTCGCGCTGGAGCAGCTCGTAGCTCACCTCGTAGGTCAGCGTGCCGGAGCGCGACACGATGCCCACGTTGCCCGGCTTGGCGATGGAGCCGGGGATGATGCCCACCTTCGCCTGATTCGGCGTCAGCATGCCGGGGCAGTTGGGGCCGAGCAGCTTGATCCCCTTGCGGTCCACATACTCCTTCACGGGGATCATGTCCTGCACCGGCACCCCCTCGGTGATGCAGATGACGAGGCTCACGCCACTATCCGCCGCTTCCAGGATCGCGTCGGCGGCGAAGGGCGCGGGCACGAAGATCAGGCTCGTGTTCGCACCGGTCTGCTCCACCGCGTCTTTGACCGTGTTAAACACCGGCACGCCAAGGTGCTCCTGCCCCCCCTTGCCCGGCGTCACCCCCGCGACCACGCTGGTGCCGTACTCGATCATCTGCTCGGTGTGAAAGCCGCCCTCGCGCCCGGTAATGCCCGAGACGACGACCTTGGTATCCTTATCGACAAATACGCTCATTGTTCCTCCTTGTTAGGTTGCAGGTTGGCAGGTTGCAGGTTGCAGGTTATCTCTGAAGTTGCAGAGCGCTTTTCATTGCTAAACAACATTCAACCTGTAACCTACAACCTGCTAACCCGTTACCGTCATTCAACCGCAAAAGCGCCACACCACATCCGCCAGCACGCGCAGCCCGAAAACGAGGCTCTTGATGGAGATGCGCTCGTTGTGGCCGTGGACGAGGCTCAGCCCCTCCATCTCTGCCTCGTAATACTGCGGGCTGAAACCGTAGATCTTGATGCCGTTGCCCAGCTTCACTACCGCCTTGGCGTCGGTCGCGCCGGTCAGCATCGTCGGCACGAGGGTCACGTCGGGGTAGTGCTGCGCGATGCTGGCCTGGATCGCCTCGTAGAGCGGGGAATCCAGCTCGGCCTCCAGCGCGGGGCCCTCCTCCTCAAACTCCAATTCGATCCCCTCCGGCAGGAAGGGCTCTAGCTCTTTGCGGAACGCCTCGTTGTTCCAGCCCGGCAGGGTGCGCCCGTCCACCCGCGCGACCGCCTCGCTGGGGAAGACGTTGATCTTCGAGCCCGCGCTGAGAATCGTCGGCGCGGCGGTGTTGTGGGTCATCGCGTGGAAGTAGCGTCGCTTGCCCTCGTCAATCGGGAGCTCGGCCAGAATCTCGTCAACGTGCTCCTCGTCGCTGCCCAGTTGCCGCATCAGCTGTGCCACCTCGGGCGGCTGCTGCGAGGCCATCGCCTCGAAGAAGGCGCGCACGGTGGGGACCACGTGCGCAGGCAACGCCGCGCGCCCAATCGCTGCGACCGCCTCGGCCAGTGCAACCACCGCGTTGTCCTCGCGCGGGACGCTCGCGTGGCCCACCTCGGCACGCGCGGTCGAGCTTGAAGCGCGCCAGCCCCTTCTCGCCGGTCTGCACGCTCATGAAGCAGCGCGTCCCCCACCTTGCTGGTGTTGCCGCCGCCCTCGTTCAGCGCGTACTCGGCACGGATCAGCTCGGGATGGTTCGCGACCACCCACTGCGCGCCAAACACGCCGCTGCGCTCCTCGTCCGCCGCCGCCATCATGATCAGGTCGCGCTTGAGGCGCACCCCCTGCTCAGCCAGCTTGGCAAAGAGGCGCATCAGCGTCAGGTGCTGCGCGACGATGTGCTTCATGTCGAGCGCGCCGCGCCCCCAGATGTAGCCATCATGAATCTCGCCGCTGAAGGGCGGGTGCTCCCACTTTTCCGGCTCGGCGGGCACCACATCGGTGTGCGACATGAGCAGCAGCGGCTCCTCCTCGCCGGTGCCGCGCAGCCGCGCCACCAGGTTGGCCCGCGTCGGCGCGCTTTCCAAAACCTGCGCCTCGATGCCCGCCTCCGCTAGCCGCTCCGCCAGAAAGCGCGCCGCGATGATCTCGTTGCCCGGCAAATTGGTAGTGTCCAAGCGCAGCAGCGCCTGCAAGTCCGCCACCACCTCCTGCGCCAACTCTTCCCAGTTAATTTCTTGTAGCTCGTTCACAAATCTTTCTCTTCCGTTAATCCGCTAATCCTGCCCATCCTGTTCTAAGCCCCCTTGCTCAGCCGGACCGCCTTTTGCGCGGCCTCGGCCAGCGTCTCGGCGGTTTCCATGTTGGCATCCTTGAGCAGGGCGCGCCCCTCTTCCGCGTTGGTGCCCACAATGCGCGCGACCATCGGCACGTCAGTCTGGATCTGATCCAGCGCTTCCAGGATCCCCTTTGCCACCTCGTCGCCGCGCGTGATGCCGCCAAAAATGTTAAAAAGAATCACATTCACGCGGGGGTCGCTCAGGATGATCTCGATGGCCTTCGCCACCTTGTCCGCCTTCGCGCCGCCACCGATGTCGAGGAAGTTCGCGGGCTCGCCGCCGTACAGTTTGATAACGTCCATCGTCGCCATCGCGAGCCCCGCGCCGTTGACCATGCAGCCAATCGTCCCGTCCAGGTCGATGTAGGTCAGCCCCGCCTCGCGCGCCTCGCGCTCCGCCGGGGTTTCCTCGGCCACATCGCGCTTCTCGGCGAGCGCGGGGTTGCGGAAGAGGGCGTTGTCGTCCAGGTCGATCTTGCCATCGAGCGCCATCAGCTTGCGCTCGTCGCCCACGATGGCGAGCGGGTTGATCTCGGCGAGGTTGGCATCCACCGAGGTGTACAGCTCGTACAGCTTCCCGACGATGTCGGTGAACTGGCGCTGCTGCTGCTTGCCCTCCAGCCCGATGCCGTAGGCAAGCTGCCGCTTCTGAAAATCGGAGAGGCCAATCGCGGGGTCCACGCGCACGGTGATGATCTTCTCCGGGGTCGTCGCGGCCACCTCCTCGATGTCCACGCCGCCCGCCGCCGAGGCGATCACCGCGATCTGCCGCGCCGCGCGATCCAGGGTTACCGCCAGGTACACCTCGTCCTTGATGTCGGCGGCGGGGTCGATCAGCACCTTCTCGACGGTCAGCCCCTTGATGTCCATCCCCAAAATCTGCGCTGCCTTTTCCTCCACCTCATCGGGGGACTTGGCGACCTTCACGCCGCCCGCCTTGCCGCGCCCGCCGACGAGCACCTGCGCCTTGACGACCACCACGCCACCCATCTTCTCGGCGATCGCGCGCGCCTCCTCCGGCGTCGTGGCAACCTCCCCCTCCGGTACGGGGATGCCGTACTCGCCAAAGAGCCGCTTGGACTGATATTCGTGTAATTTCACGGGTACCTCCTTTTACCTTTCAAGTTGTGCTTTCTTAGCACAAGCAAGGATTGTACTGTCAGTTAGATATGGGGGCAACAGGGGAAGGAGGGAATGCGGAATGCGGAATGCGGAATGAACGGCAACGCAGAACGAACGACAACGCAGAACGAAAGAAGAACCACGGAGGCACGGAGGGCACGGAGGAGAGAGAAGAAGTGAGAGCGAGTCCCTGGTATCATTAGGCGGGCGGGAAGCTCTCACCCCCTCACCTTCATCACCTTCATCACCCCCTCACCCCCTCACCTCACCCCTCCGTCAGTTCCGGTCCGGCGCGCAGCCCGGCGAAGGTTAGCCCTTCCTGGGTGGCGATGAGGAGACCGAGTCCGGTAACGAGGAGCCATTGGAGCATGTGGGTCACGAGGATGATGGCGGTGGCGCGCTCCCCCTCGCCCACGAGGACCCCCGCGATGGTCAGGGCGAGCAGCCCCGCCGCCTCGTAGGTGCCAACGTTGCCGGGGCCAGCGGGGATCAGGATGAGCAGGTTGATCAGCGCGAGCATGAGGATAGAGACGCTGAGGAGTTGCGCGGGGGGGAGCAGCAGCCCAAAGGCGAGGAGGATCACGGTGTAGCTCACCCCCTGGCTGATCCACGCCAGCAGCGAGGTGCCGATGATGCCGAGCAGGGCGCGCGGCTGGCGCAGCGCGTGCAGCCCCGCCGCGAAGCGGCTCAGCAGGGAAAGCAGCCGCGCCCGCAATTCGTCGGGGATCGGCCACATCAGGCGCGTGGCGAGGCGCAGGGTCCACTCTTCAAAAAAGAGGAAAAGGAGCAGGCCGAGAAACACCAGGCCAAACAGCGCTGTCATCGCGATACTCGATCCCTTTGGCCTGCCCGGGCAGCGGGTGGATGACCCCCGCGATGGCGAGCAAAAAGAGCAGGGTGAAGCCGTCAAAGACGCGCTCGACGACGAGGGTGCTCAGGGCGACGGTCTTGCGGACGGCGGTGCGCTGCGCGAGCCCCCACATGCGCCAGATTTCCCCGGCGCGCGCGGGCAAGCACATTGTTGGCCGCAAAGCCGAGCAGCAGCACCGGGAAGAGGATGCTCAGGGGCAAGCGCTGCTGCGCGGCGGGCTGCAGGATGATCCCCCACCGTATGGCGCGAAACAGGTAATCCGCCAAAATCAGCAGCGCGGCGGGGAGCAGCCACAGGTAGTTGACCTGTTGGAACGCCACCGCGATCTCGCGCCATTCCTGACCGCGAAACGCAAACCAGAGAAAAAGGAGGCTGATGAGCGCGCCCCCTACCACCATCACTCGTTTCTGACTCACCTGTTCCCTCACACCTCATTGCGGATCGGGGCAGGCCACGACGCGCGTGCCCGCCTGCTACAAAAAAGAAGCCCGCCAGGGCGGGCACTGCGTCCGAATTGTACGGGAAGGGAGGGGAAAGTCAAACGCCCCAGCGGTGATGAAGGTGATGAAGGTGATGAAGGTGAGGGGGTGATGAAGGTGAGGGGGTGATGAAGGTGAGGGGGTGAGGGGGTGATGAAGGTGATGAAGGTGAGGGGGTGATGAAGGTGAGGGTTGCGCGCTGCCCCATTTCGCGGAAGCGGGTTTGTGGCTATACTCGACGCGATGCGCAAGGGGAGGGCCGATGAGGGTAGCGTTTCCAGGGGAAGTCGAAGCAGCGGCGGCGCGCCACGCGGTGGAGCCGGGCCTAGCCTTTGGGCTGGGCGAAGGGCTGAACCTGTTTTACAGCCGCCGCGCGCACGAGCGCCCGCCGCACCTGCTGCATGTCGTGCCGCCCTCCTTCGAGCAGCGCTTGGCGGAGCGGCTCGCCATGCCGGAGCGGGATGCGATTGCCGCCGCGCTGGCGGGCAATGGCTACGGGGTGATGATCTGCACCGGCGACTGGCACGGGCTGGATGCCATCGAGAAGTGGGGCGAGGAGTTGTCACGCTGGCCGATGCTGGAAGGGTGGGAGGGAAGCGTCGCGGCAACCGCGTCGCTCATCGAGACGAGCGACGGGCTCTACCGACGCAGCTACACCCCCTTCCTGGATCGCGCGTCGCTTTATTTTGACGGGCTGGCCACGCCGCGCGCGCTTCTGGTAGAAATCGCTGACGAGTGGCTGGACGTGGCCGCTCGCCTCCGGCGCGGCGACGAGCTGGAGCGGCTCAGCTCCCGCGTGCTCCGCATGGCCTCGCGCGAGAGCCGCTTTTGGGGGCTCATCCTCGATCGGTTCGGGCAGGGGATTTGAGGGACGAGGGACGAGGGACGAAGAAATCGTAGATTCAACTACAAGGATTGCCCCCTTGTTCAAGATCCGAGGTTAAGGCTGAGCATATTTTTGCCTTTTGCCCTTTGCCTTTTGCCTTTTGCTTTCGTCATCCGTCCTTCGTCATCCGTTGACCACAGACCTCGGACTGCCATTTCCAGACTTTGGACTTTGGACTACACCCATGAGCGATTACGAACGTTGGAAAAAGCAGCGCGAAACGGAGCGGGCGCAACGCGAGCGCGACGCGGAACCTCCGGCGCGCCGCCCCAGCGCCCCGCCCGCGCGCGCGGCAGAGCCGTATGAGCCCGCACGGGGCTACCAGGGGTACGTCCCCCCCATCCCTGCTGCCGACCCCCACCCGCGCAGGCGGCGCTCGTCGGGGCAGGGCCGTGGCTGCGTGGGCTGCCTCGGGCTGCTGCTGGGCGGCGTGCTCTTTTTAGGGCTCTGCGCGCTGCTGACCACCTTTATGTACTGGCGACAGATCGAGCAGCGCGGGCAGGTCAACGTGCTGCTGCTCGGCATTGACGAGCGCCCCAACGAGGGGGACGCGTTCCGCAGCGACACGATGATCCTCGCGGGCTTTGCCCCGCGCGAGCGCCGCGTGGCCCTGCTCTCGATCCCGCGCGACCTCTGGGTGAGCGTGCCGGGCTTCGGGGAAAATCGGATCAACACCGCCCACTTTTACGGCGGCCCGCCCCTCGCCATGCAAACAATCCAGAGCGAATTTGACATCTCGCTACATTATTATGTCGAGCTGAATTTCAATGGCTTCGTCTCGCTGATCGACGCGTTGGGCGGCATCACGGTGGACGTGCAGGAACCGCTGCACGACGAGAGCTATCCCACGCCCGACTATGGGATCACGACGATTGACATTCCGGCGGGCACGCAGCAGATGGATGGCGCGACCGCGCTGATCTACGCACGCTCGCGCTACAGCACCAGCGATTTTGACCGCGCGCTGCGCCAGCAACAGATCATCAGCGCGGTGCGCGACAAGCTCGCCCAGCCGGGCACCTGGCTTCGCGCGCCGAGCCTCTACGCGGCGGCGGTCAGCGCCGTGGACACCGACATCCCGCAGAGCGAGTGGGTGGCCCTGTCGGTGATTCTTGTGCGCTCGGAGATCGTGCGGCGCACGATTGGGCCGGATGCGGTCGAGGAGTTTGTGACCGACCTTGGGGCGCAGGTGCTCCGACCCCGATGGGAAAACATCAATCCGATTCTCGCCGAATTCTTCGAGTGAGCCGTGACGCGCCAGCGCCCACCCAACGCGGGGGATGAGCCGCCCACCCTGCCCGAGCGGATCGGCTGCTTCGTGTTCGTGGCGATGCCCCTGATCTTCGGGCTGCCCGTGGCCCGCGTTTACACCAAACTCCTCGGCTCGTGGGTGCTGCCGGGGTACCTGCTCGCCAGCCTGCTGCTGCTCGCCTTCACGGTCTACGTACTCGAACGGGAAGAGCAGCCGGAGTAACAAAAAAGGGGGCCGTGGTGCATTGGCACCACGGCCCCCTTCGGCGTCGCCCCTCAGTTGGAATCTTTTGGCATAGCTTTCAGGGCGTCATAGGCGGGGTAGGTGATGGTGTTCGGGTAGTCGGGGTGGGTGATGCACCAGTAATACTGCTCGTCCGCTGGGGTCCAGTCGTAGTTGCACAGGTAGATCACGTTCATCAGGCCGATCCAGGGCGACCAGTTCTCCTCGGCGTACTGGAAGGCGCGCACGAGGTAGTCCGCCTTCTCCTCCTCCGTCACCGCGTGCCAGTTGTAGGGCGATTCAGGGCGCGGGTCGGTCGTCCACCCCATTTCCAGGATCGCCGCCTGGCGCTCGCTGTCCCCATGCTCGACCATGACGGCACGCAGATCCTCGACGCGGCGGAAGGTGAAGTAGCGCCCCCGCCCAAAGGTCTCCTGATCCGCCATGACCTCGTCCGCGCTCAGCTCGGGCGGGGCCTTGAAGCCGGGCGCATGCATCCCGACCACATCGGCGTAGCCGTCCAGCGAGCCGCCCGCCGCCTCATACAGGCGATCCAGAAACTCGGTGTCTTCCATCGCCACGGGCATCGGCCCGCCGGTGGGCGAGAGCCCGCCGCTGATCACGATGGCGTCGGGGTCCGCCGCCTTGATAGCATTGTAGGCCACCTGGAGCAGCACGGCGTACTCTTCCGGGCTGGGCGGGTCACCGCACCACTCGCGCGCCAGATTCGGCTCATTCCAAACTGCGTACGCGCCAATCTTGCCCTTGTAGCGAGTCGCCAGGGCCGTCAAAAAGTCGGCGTAATCCTGAAGATTGTCCGGCGGCCCCATCTCGACCCCCTCGCCGCAGCGCCCGCCGGTCGCCCACGCGGGCTGGCGATCCACACGTGCGAGGATTTTGACCCCGAAGCGATCATGCGCCATCTCGACGATGACGTCGGTACGGCTCCAGTCAAACGCACCCTTGCCCGCCCCCTCGATCTCGCGCCAGGGGAAATCCTGCTTGACCCAGTTGAACCCCGCGTCCACCAGAAGATTCAGGTCGCGGTCCGCGACCTCGGGTCGCCACCACATGAACGCCTGCATCCCGTATTCGGGCGAGGCGAAGGGGCCGCTAGCGCTTTGCTCGGGCTCGGTCACCGGCACCACCGTGGCGGTCGGCGGGGCGCTCTCGGCGGCAACCTCCGGCTCCTCGGTGGGTGTAGCTGCCTCGGTGGGCGGCGCGGCGGGGGTAAAGGTCGGGTTGGTCGTGGCGGTGGCCTGCAGCGGTCGCGGGCGGCGTGGTTTCCGCACCACTCCCGCCGCAGGCGGTCAGCAGAAGAAGAAGCAAGACAACAACAAGGGTCACTTTTTTCATAGAATGTTACCTTTTAGGTTGGTCGGGGTTGAAGAGAAAAGGGGGCGGCACGAATGGATGCGCCGTCCAGGGTCACCCTTTGCGGGTGCCCTGTGCCTTACGGGTGCCATGCCTAGTTTTTAACCCATATGGGGAGCAGCTTAGCGAAATTGGATGGAATTGTGAAGCGTGAGCGGCGCGCCTCATGGCGAGAGGCCCACGTCCCGATAGGTGGCGAGCAGCTCCCAGATGCTGGGAGCCATCAAATTGGCGTCGCGCAACAGGACGCCGCCGACATGGTAGGAGTCGAAGCGCGCGAGGCGGCGCGCCACGCTTTCCCGCGTCTCCAAAAAGAGCGGGACGCTGTCGCTGTCCAGTCGATATACCCCGCTCACGGGGTCCTGGCTCAGTTGCCCCGATCCCTCCAGGGCGGGCCGTAGCTGCTCCAACGGCTCCACCGAGGGGGCGTCCTCCTCGCTGAGCTGCGCCGCGCGGCGCAGGCTCTCTGCCACCTCGCTAAAGGGTACCGGCTGCGCCGCCCCGTCTAGCAGCCGGTAGGAAGCCGCCGACAGCTCCACCTCGATTTTGTAGCGGTTGATGCGCCGCGTGGCCTGGGCCAGCAGGGCGTCCACCTGGGCGGGGGTTGCCGTGGCGGGCACCGGCAATTGCACGCGGCTCGCCGCCTCGCCGAGCAGCTGCCAATCGTAGCCACCCGTCTCGATCTGCGAGTCCTCGCCCAACGTGGGCTCGCCCACGCGCACCACCAGCATCTTGTTGGTGGCGGCGAGCCGCTTGCCGAGGGCAGTGATAAAGGCGGTGAACGCGTCGCGCAGCGCGGGGTCCACCCCGCGATAGTCAATGACCAGGCCATCGTATTGGCGCTCGGCGACCAAGGCGGAAATCTGGTCCACATGCTCGCCCCAGGCGGCGGGGTCGAGCAGCAGATCGTTGACCAGATCGCTGCGCAGCGTGCCGGGCGGCTCCACGTTGTGCAGGACCGGCACAAGCGGCAAGCCGCTCGCTTGGGGCGCGGGCTGCTCGGCAAAAAGTTGCCCGATGCGCCCCTGCGGCTGCAACAGGTAGAGGCGGGGGGAAAGCGCGGTCAGGGCGCTGCCGCTCTGGCCCACAAATTCGACACTCTCGCCTGCCTCCGCTCGCACGAGGGGCGGGACCCGCTCGGCCCGCATCACCGCCACCGCGCGCGGCACCCCCGCCCCCACCCCCTCGATCCATCCGCTATCGGGTAGCTGCTCGCTCGGCATCCACTCCCAGCGCGTCCCCGTCCAGCGGTACAGGTCCAACAGGTGGGGCGACTCGCTGTCGCGCGGCAGCATGAGGGTCCAGCGGCTGTAGCGCGGCATCTCGCCGTGTGTCTCCGCCAGATACAGCGGGCTGGCAAGGGTGAGGGAAGGGGGCAGCACCGCAGCCGCGCCCTGGAGCCGACTGCCCGCCGTCCCATCCAAAAACGACTGGCGCGAGGCACTGGTAAATTGTACGCGGACCCGCGCGCGCAGGGCCGCCGCCGGAATCGACAGGGTGCTGCCGTCCACATCGTAGAACGTGCCGCCGCTGGCAGGCACCACGGTGTAGCCCTGATCGCGCACGCGCTCGACGAGCGAGACCGGCGGTAGCCAGAGCGCCAGCCCTAGCAGCAGGGGCAGCAGGAGCAGCGCCAGCAGCGTGCCCCGTTGCCCTTCAAAGAGGGCTAGTAGCGGGTCAAAAATAGAGGTATCTCCTTGTTGGACGACAGATTAGACGACCGACGACCGACGACCGACGACCGACAACGGACGTACTCACTAGGCAAGAATCCACAGAGTGCGACGATTGAGGGTGGGCTTCCAGCGCTTGCGCGCACTACAAACCGTCTCGCTCATCATCCGCAATCAAGTTTCATTCACTGAACCCGATCCGCAACTCCGTCGTCGGTCGTCGCACCCAAGGGGTACCCGTCGGTCGTCGGTCGTCGGTCGTCCGTCGTCGCTCAAGGCTCCCCCGCACCCAGGATGACGGGGAGCCGCACTTCCTGCCCGTCGCGCAGCAGCAGCACCTCGACGGTGTCGCCAACCAGGTGGGTCATCAACAGGTTGATAAAGGGGCGGTCCCAGTTGATCGCTTCATTATTGAGGGCGAGGAGCAGATCGCCCACCCGGATGCCCGCCAGGGCGGCGGGGGAATTTGGCACCACGTTGACCACCACCTCGCCCTCGCGCTGCGCGGTGATGTTGAAGCTGCGCGCGAGGGTGGGGGTCAGCAGGCGGTGCCCGATGCCGAAGGCGGGACGCTCGATCTTGCCATAGGTGAGCAATGCTTGGGCGGTAGTCGCCACCACATCGGCGGGGATCGCAAAACCCAATCCTTCCACCTCGCCCACCTCGTAGGTGCCACGCACCACAAGGGTATTGATCCCCACCACGTTGCCGTCGCTGTCCAGCAGCGGGCCGCCGCTGTTGCCACGATTGATCGCGGCGTCGGTCTGGATCAACTGCTCGTAAGCGAAACCCACCTCGTCCACGACGACCATGCGCCCCAAGCCGCTCACGATCCCGCCCGTGACCGAGTTGCGAAAATCACCGAGCGTGCTGCCAATCGCAAAGACACTTTCACCCACCTGGAGCACCTCGCTCGTGGCAAGGTGCAGCGGCACCAGCGCCGCCTCGTCGCGCACGCGCAGCAGGGCAAGATCGGTGAAAAAGTCACTGCCGATCACCTCCGCCTCAAACTCGCGCCCGTCCGAGGTGATCACGACGACGCGGGTCGCCAGTTCCACCACATGAAAGTTGGTCAGCACGACCCCCGGCTCCAGCAGCGCCACCCCGCTGCCAAAGCCAAAGGGCTCCTCGTTGGGCGCATCCGCGACCGCAATCGTCACCACGGAGGGGCCGACGCGCCGCACCACCTCTTCCAGCGTCGGGGTCGGGACGGCGGTGACGGTAGGCAGCGGCGTGGGGGTGGGGGTCACGGTGGGGAGCGGCGTGGCCGTGGCGGTGGGCAACGGCGTGGGGGTCACGGTGGGGCTTGGGGTGAGGGTCACGGTGGGGGTGAGGGTGGGGAGCAAGGCGCTGAGTAGCGGCGGCTCGTAACCGCGCACCACCGACAGGGCGGTCATGCCACCCACCAGCGCCCCCCCGATCCCGCCCGCCACAATCCCCAGCAGCAGGACCAGCCACATGTTCAAGCTTTTGTCGCGCCTTATCATGGCACCCTTGTACTTTTTTCAAAATCAACGCGGGATTGTAGCAGAGCGAGGGCGGAACGCGGAATGAGGGAAGCGATGAGCGATGAGTGATGAGTGATGAGTGATGAGCGAAACGGTCGCTGCGCGTGGTGAATGGTGAATGGAACGGCAAAGCCTTGTCCCCTTGTCCCCTTGTCCCCTTGTCCCCTTGTCCCCTGTCCCCCTGTCCCCTTGTCCCCTCTTCTCCCTGTCCCCTTGTCCCCTTGTCCCCTTCTCGTCGCTTCACTTTGGCTGACGTTATGGGTATGATTGGAGTGCTCGTGAAAAAGATCACAGGGGGTCGCGGTTGCGCATCGGCGACCCCCATCCTTATCCTTTATGACTTACGCAGTTGACCGAAGCCCAAAGACCGAAGACTGGAGACAGAGCAGTTGTGACTGTCGGTCGTCGGTCGTCCGTCGTCGGTCGTCTTCCCAAGTGCGTAAGTCCTATCCTTAATAAAGAGGCCACTCCGCCCCATGACCGTCGAACAATTGACCTTCCTCAGCACCACCTTCATCGTCCTCAGCGGCTTGAGCCTGCTGCTGGGCTGGTACTTTATCCGCTGGCGCAAAAAAATCCAGTGGCACCGCAACACGATGCTCATCGCCACGCTCTTCGCGGCGCTTTTCCTTGTGGCCTACGTGTCGCGCTGGGCCATCTTCGGCTCCAAGCCCTTCGAGGGCGAGGGGGTGTGGCGGCTGCTCTACTTTGTGATCCTGGTGCCGCACATCATCCTCGCCATCGCGGTCGGCCCGCTGGCGCTCTACCTCATCTGGCTGGCGCTCAAGGCGCGCAACTTCCGCCAGCACCGCCGCATCGCGCGCTACACCCTGCCCATCTGGCTCTTCGTCGCGGCGAGCGGCTGGGTGATCTACTACATGCTCTATAAGATGACGTTTTGACGGCGGCAGGCAGCAGGCGGCAGGCGGCAGGCAGCAGGCAGCAGGCAGCAGGCGGCAGTGGGTTCCCGCAAAGCGGGTAAGGCAGCAGGCGGCAGGTAAGGATACTCCTGGCACGTAAGCACGCCGACCATGCTTCAGCGCGGGAGAACCTGCGACGCAGGTAGCAACAAGTTGTAGCCCTGAGCGGGCCGACCGCTCTCGCTGTCTGCTTGGTCAACGTGGCGCGATCTGGTAGATGGTCATCGGAAGGTGGCCCGCGCGCAGGTGTGGCCGCGCAGGCGGTGGCATGGCGGGGGGTCAGGCGCGGGTCGCGCGGCAGGGTGGGGTACCAGTCAGCGAAGGTAACGAGGTAGCGCGCGCCCCGCTGCTGCGCGAGGTCGAGCAGGGCGCGCTCGTCGCGCAGGATGGGGATGGTTTCGGGCGAGATCAGCCCCGCAAAGTCGAGGATCGGGCGGCGGGCGAGGTAGCCGAGCCGCCCAATGTCGTGCGCGGCTATCAAGTCGTCGGGCGCGCTGTGCGCGGCGACCCAGCGCGCGCTCGCGCCCATCTCGCACTCGATCCACGCCACATCCTGCCCGTAGGCGAGCGCGCCCAAAAGCAGAAAGCTCGCAAAGCCCGCCAGCACGCTCGCCCCGAGCGCGCGCCGCACGCGCGGGGCCACGCGCCGCAGGGCAAAAAGCAGCGCCGCCACCCCGTAGATCACAAAAACGGGGATGGTTGGCATCAGGTAACGCCCGTGCTGGTAGCTGACCGGCAGGCGCAGGGCGTAGAGCAGGACGATGCCCAGCGCCCACAGCAGCGGTAGCCACTGCTCCGACCGCAGCCGCCGCCAGGGGAAACTTGGCAGCGCGAGCAGCAGCAGCGCCTGCCCGCCGAGCCACGGCTGCCACGCCAGAGCCGCCGCGCGCCGCCAGAGCGGGACGGTGGCGAGCAGGAGGCCATACTCCTGCTGCTTGGCGTAAAAGGTGTTCGGAAAGAGCACCCCGCTCACCCGCCAGTTGAAAAGCGCATAGGGCAGCACGAGCAGCAGCCAGCCCAGCCCCATCGCCCCCAACGCGCGCGGGGCCGCGCGCCGCGCGCGCCACAGCTGGTGCGCACCGATCAGCGCCAGCAACAGCAGCCCCTCGGGGCGAGCCAGCGTCAGCGCCCCCCCGACGATCCCCCACAGCCAGGGCCCGCCCCTGCCCTCCAGGTAGAGCAGCAGGAGCAGCAGCGCGAGCGCGCTGTACAGCCCGATCTCCATCCCGCTGAGCGCGGCCCAGGCCAGGTGCCACTCGGCTGCCAGGGCGAGCGCGCACCAGCCCGCGATCTGCCGGTCGTCAAAGAGGCACAGCGCCAGCCGCGCCCCCAGGCCGATCACCCCCGCCCAAAGCAGCACCCCCAACGCGTGGCTCCACCACACAGGGGAAACGGGCAGCCAGTGGCCCGGCACGAGCAGCAGGGTCCACAGGGGCGAGGTGCTGCCGCTGCTCGGCGCGCCGGGCAGAAAGGCCCACGCGCCCTGCTGCGCCACGGTGCGCGCGTAGCTCTGGTGAATCCACGCGTCATCGAGCGGGAAGGCGAGGGTGCCCGCCAGCCCGCGTGCCGCCAGCAGGTAGAGCGCCAGCGCCAGCAGCGCCGCAAGCGGGGCGAGGCGCGCGGCGCGGCTCATGGGTCGCCGCGAAAGTGGAACAGCACCGCGCGCCGCCCGAGCGGGTCGGTGAAGGTGGCGGCGGGCTCCCACCCTTCCATCGGCTGCTCCGCCTCGTACATGCGCGCGTAGCCGGAGGTGTCGCCGTAGCCGCCATCGAGCAGGAGCCACGGGGCCGACCACTCGCGCGCGGCGCGGGCCAGGGTGCGCGGGCCATCGGTCGGGATGACGAGGGCGGCGCGGCCCGTGGTGACAAAGTAGGCGGGCGGGTCGCCCACGAAGATGCGCTCGTCCAGCGGCACCCCCTGCCCCACCAGCCACGTCTCCGCCTCCTCGAAGAGCCGCGTCCGCTCGCCCCAGCGCGGGTTGATGGCGTTCGGCGCGGGCTCCAACCAGACCCCGCCCGCGTAGATGTACAGGGTGATCACGGCGGCGAGCGCCACAAAGCCACCGCCCAGGATATCGCGTCGCCTGCGCCACGTCCCAGCGTGGGCGGCGCGCGGCGAGCGCGCGCACCAGCCGATCCATGCCTGGGGGCGCGAGCGCCATCATCCAGGGGAGCAGCGCCGCCGCCGAGTGCAGCAGGCTACCGTGGCGCGACGGGAAGGTGAAGACGAGCGGCATGGCGGTGAGGAGCAGCAGGGTGTAAAGCAGAAAAGGTTGAAAGAGCGGGCGGCGGGCGGCGGCGCGCAGCGCCGCGAGGACGAAGGGGGCGAGGAAAAATTGCATGCTGCCCAGCACGATCAGCGACCCCCAGAGCACGCTGCTCCCCTTCGAGGCGAGGATCGGCCCGAGGCCCCAAGCGAGGTAGCGCTGCGGGGTCAGGGCGATATCGTAGGTGAAAATCTCGTTGTACTGGCGCAGCCAGAGGGTCTGCGTGCCCCCGCCTGGAAAGGGGGTGCCCACGACCAGCCAGTTACGCAGCCACCACGGGGCCATGAAGAGCAGGTAGCCGCCCGCCGCCGCGAGCGCGCAGCGGGCGAAGCTCGCGGGCGCACGCTGCGGGCCGCGCAGTGTATCCCAAAAGAGGAAGCCCGCGATCAGCGGCACCAGCAGCGCGCCGTCCACGCGTGCCAGGTGGCTCAGCCCCGCCCCCGCCCCCGCGAGCGCCCACCACCGCGCGCGGCCGGTCGCGCGCCCCTGCCACACCCCCAGCAGCGCCAGGGCGACGGCGAGCGCGAAGGGGGTATAATTGTCGGTAACCACCCAGTAGGTGAAGTAGAAGCCCGAAAAGATCGTCAGCACCCCCGCGCCGAGCGCCCAGCCACGCCGCTGCCAGCCCTGCCAGCAGAGCCACGCCGCGAGCGGCGGCAGCAGCGCGCTGCCCAGCACGAAGGGAAGCTGCGCCGCCCGCCACGTCCCCAGCCAGCCCCCAGCCACGCGAATGCCCAACCAGCCCCAAAAGGTGGTCAGCGGCATCCAATATTGGTTGCCCGGGCGGGGCAGCGCCTGCGGGTGATCCAGGTAGTTCCAGATCACCGACTCGGTGAGGCCGCGCCCCTCCGCCATGTTGAGCGCGAGGTGGTAGTAGTAAAAAGCGTCGAAGTAACCCGCGTGCTCCAGGCTCCACGCGGTAAGCGCGCGGATCACGAGGGTGGCGAGGAAGAGCGCAAGCAGGATCGTCCGAAGCGCTTTGGGTGTTTCCGCCAGTTCCGGGGTGGCGGGCACGCGTCGCCGCGCGGGGTGGCTCTCCTCCACCTACGCCCCCAGCAAGCTTTCCCAGCGCAGCCGAAACACGGTGTAGGCCGCCTTGACAATTTCATTTTTGGAGATTTTCGATGCGCCCCGCCGCCGGTCCGCGAAGAGGATGGGGGTTTCCCCGATCGTCCACCCCTGGCGCTGAACCTTGAAGAGCAGCTCCAGCAGGAAAGAGTAGCCATTCGAGAAGATGCTGTCGAGCGCTATGGATTCCAGCACCTCGCGCCGATAAAGGCGGAAGCCCGCCGTGCAATCGGTCGGCTCCAGCCCCAGGCTCCAACGGGCGATGCGGTTCGCGCCCCACGAGAGCAGGACGCGCTGCCAGTGCCAGTGGCGCGTCCCCCCGCCGGGCACGTAGCGCGAGCCGATCACCATGTCGCACTCGGCCCCGCGCCGCAGCAGGTCAGGGATGTAGCGCGGGTGGTGGGAGAAATCGGCGTCCATCGTCATGATGTGGCTCATGTCCCGCGCGAAGGCCGCGCGAAAGCCCGCGAGGTAGGCGGTGCCCAGCCCCAATTTCCCCGCGCGATGGATCACGCAGACACGCGGCTCGCGGGCAGCCAGGGCATCCGCCGCCTCACCGGTCCCGTCCGGCGAGTTGTCATCCACAATGATCACATGAAGATCGTGCGGCAGCGCCAGAATCATCTGGGTTAGATCGACAATATTTTCCCGCTCGTTATAGGTCGGGATGATAACCGCACTCTTCACAAAGGTGGCTCCGTCTTGCGCAATGGGTCCATTGTACAGGCGGGATAGGACAAAGTCCAAAGTCAACGGGCGACTGACGACCGACGGGTACCCTCTGGGTGCGACTACCGACGACCTATCACCACAGAGAACACAGAGAACACGGAGGAGTTTTCAGGAAACACTTTGACGTTGCCGCTCCCCTTCCCCTTGTCCCCTTGTCCCCTTGTCCCCTTGTCCCCTTGTCCCCTTGTCCCCCTCACCCCGCCCCCGTCGTCCATACAGGATTGCGAAGGGCGCGGGGTTGCCCTACAATTAATCATATGACAAGCGAGAATAGGGAGAAGGTGTGGGCGGGTGAGGTGCGCCAACGCTTGGAAGCGTTGGCCCCCCCCGCACTGGCGGAGACATGGGACAATGTGGGGTGGCAGGTCGGCCATGATGGCGCGGCGATCCATGCTATCCTGGTGTGCCTCGATGCGGATCAAGAGGTGGTGGCTGAGGCCGCCGCGCGCGGGGCAAACCTGATTGTGGCTCACCACCCGCTGCTCTTTCGCGGGCTGAAGCGCATCAACCCCGCCGATTATCAGGGGCGCTTGCTGCGCCGCCTGCTCTGCGAGGAGATTCACCTGTTTGCCGCGCACACCAACCTGGATGCGGTACGCGACGGGGTGAACGGCGCGCTGGCGGCGGCGCTCGGCCTGCGGCAGGTGGCACCGCTCCAGCCCGTGTCCGGGCGCGCCCGACGGTTGGGGCTTCGGGGCGATCTGCGAGGACGAGGGGGTGGGCACGCGCGCGATGGCGCAGCGCGTGGCGGAGGCGCTCGGCACCCCACAGCCCCGCGTGACACTCGGCGTGGACGCGCCAGCCTCGCACACACGGATCGCGCTGCTGGGCGGCAGCGGTGCCTCGATGATTGGCGAGGCACTGCGCGCGGGCTGCACGCTGTTTGTGACCGGCGAGCTCAAGTATCACGAGGCGCAGGACGCGTCACGAGCCGGACTGACGTTGATCGAAGCGGGCCACTTTTACAGTGAGCGGCCTGTGTTGCAGCGTGTGGTCGACTGGCTGGCACCACTGGGGATCCCCGTGTACCCGTCACAACGCATCACATCCCCGTTCGAGCCAAATTGGAAGGATATAACACTATGATGAGTCGCGGAGCAAAGCTGCTTGGATTGCAGGATGTCGAAAATGACCTACGTGACAAAATTGCCGCCTACAAGCAGATTCAAAAACATCTGACCGTTGCCTCGCCCGCGCGTCAGGCGCGCCAGACGTTTGAGGAAGCACAGAGCAGCGAACGGGAAATTCGTGCCCAGCAGCAGGACATCAACCTGGAATGGCAGGGGATTATCCAGAAGGCGGACGAGGAAGAAAAGCTGCTGTACAGCGGCGCGATCAAGAGCCCAAAAGAGTTGGAAGCGCTGGAAATGGAGGTCGTGCACCTCAAGCGGCGGCGCGCCACCCTGGAGGAGCGGGCGATCCAGTTGATCGAGCAGGTGGACAAGCTCACCCAGCAGACCAACGAGGCGAAGGGGGAGTACGAGCAGATCGCCGAGGACACGCGCCAGCGGCAGGAAGCCCTGGAAGCGCAGGCCGAGCAGCTCAAGCGCTACATCAGCAAGCGCAAGCGCGAGCGGGAAGAGCTCTTGAAAGAGATCAACCCCTCCGACCTGGATCAATACCGTTACGTGCAGCGGCTCAAAAATGATACGCACGCGGTCGCGGTGCTGGAAGAGGGGGTGTGCGGGACCTGTCACATCCAGGTCAGCGCCGCCAAGCGCGACAATGTGGAGCGCGTGGACAAAGCGGAGTTGTTCACCTGCGGAAATTGCGGGCGCATCCTGGTTTTTTAGCGAGGGTGCGCTGCTCCCTGATCCCTTCTGTTCCGCGTTCCAGAGCCATCCGGCGACACCCGCCGGGTGGCTTTTTTGTTTGGGGCGGCGCGGCAGGGCGGGGAAATCGGGGGAAACCGTGGGATTGGAGGCGCTCTCCTTGCTTTACGCCACAAGCAACGATGCATCCTGGGAAGGTTAGAAAGGGAGAGTTCATGAAGCGTTCGATGCGTCAGTTACTCTTTATAGCATGTTTGGGGCTACTCTCGCTGGGGGCAGGAACGGTACTACGAGCCGCCCAGTTGGGCCTGGACCCCACATTTGGGAACGGCGGCACGGCCATTACCGATCTGGGATCCAACGAATCGGTGGCCGAGGTGGTCGAGCAGGCGGATGGCAAGCTAGTGGCGGGCGGCTCGGCGGGGGAGGAGGCGAATCTGAACTTTGCGCTGCTGCGCCACAACACCGATGGCAGCCTGGATAGCAGTTTCGGGATAGACGGGGTGGTACTGAGCGATTTCGGGGGGGACAATGACACGCTGACCGCCCTGGCGCTGGACTCGGCGGGGGGGATCATGGCAGCGGGATCGTCGGGCACCTCCCCCTCCTCCGATTTCAGGATTGCCCGCTACCTGCCCGATGGCATGATTGACGCGACCTTCGGCATCAGCGGCACGATGACCACAGATTTCGGAGGCTACGACTCGGCGCAGGACATGCTCGTCCAGCCCGATGGCAAGTTCGTGCTGGTTGGCTATACGGGGGAGCGCCCCATGACCGACCTCGCGATGACGCGCTACAATGCGGATGGCACCCTCGACACGAGCTTTGGCGAGGAAGGAAAGGTGATCCTGAATGTGGCGGACGAGGATTTTGGGGTCTCGGTCAAGCGCCAGGAAGATGGCAAGCTGCTCGTCGCGGGCACGACCGGCCTCTACTCCGGTTGGGATTTCCTGCTGGTTCGCTTCAACGAGGATGGCTCGCTGGACGGGTCATTCGGGAGCGGCGGCATCGTGCAAACCTCGTTCACCAAGCACTTCGACGTTGCCTTCGACATTGAGCTTCAGTCGGATGGCAAGATTGTAGTCGCGGGTCTTACCGAGTTTACCACCGCGCTAGCCCGCTACCACCCCGATGGCACCCTCGACACGAGCTTTGGCGAGGCGGGGCTGGTGATGAGCAGCTTTGGCAAGGGGGCGAGCCGCGCCTTCGCGCTGGAGGTGGGGGTGGATGACTCGCTCGTGATCGCGGGTAGCCTGGAAACGTTCACGCTCGACGATATAGATGGGTTGCTGGCCCGCTACCTACCAGACGGTACGCTGGATGAGACCTTCGGCACGGGCGGGGCCATCGTGACCGATGTGAATGAGACGATCAACACTTTTCGCACGCTCGTTCACACAGCCGATAACAAGTGGGTAACCGGCGGCGGGGTGGGGCCGTTCGGGACGAGTGATTTTGTGGTGGCGCGCTTTGCGGAGGGCTTCCCACCGCCGAACCTGGACCATCAATTGTTCATGCCGATCGTCCACAAGTAGCCCAAGCCAACAAAAAGCCAGCCAACGCTCCTGTATGGGGGCATTGGCTGGCTTTTTGTTGGCTGGCTTTTGGCAGGGCTATCAGCGTGGGAGTAACTGTAAGAAAGCGCCCCTACGACGATACATGGGCGCACTTCTATGGTGGCACCTCCGCTCCAGCCAACAAAAAACCGCAGCGGCAGGTAAGTGGGTATGCTTGCCAGTCAGAACAAATAACATCACAATCTTCAGTCAGCTGCAAGCAACATCGAAACACATTGCACCTGTTGGAGTGAGATTCGGCACGAGGGGAGTTGCTCGCCTGATGGATCGCTGCCAGAAGCTGCTGGAAAAAGCACAGCGCAACCCACGTGGGTTGCGCTTCCAGGAATTGGAACGGTTGGCGGAGTGTCACAACTTTTATCTTGATCGCCAGCAGGGCAGCCACCGCATTTATCGCCATGATGGAGTGCGAGTAGCCGTGGCGCTACAACCTGACAAGAACGGGCAAGCTAAAGCATATCAGGTGAAGCAGATGCTCCAGTACATCGCCAAGACACAAGGAGAATGATCCATGTATCGATATGGCTTTCACGTCTTTTGGAGTGACGAGGATGACGCCTATATCGCCATCGTACCGGGGTTCGAGGGGGTATCTGCCCACGGGGACACCGCCGAGGAAGCCCTACACGAGGTACAGATCGCCTTGCAGTTAGTCGTCGAAAGCTATGAGGATGCCGGGTGGGAGTTGCCTTCCCCCCATCAAGAGCCAACAATCGCCTAGAAACAGAAGCGGGATACAGGAAACAAGCGGCGTTAGACTTATCACTGGACCCGCATCGAGAAGTGAGCCTTAACAGAACGCTAAGAAGGGAGATAAGCTCGCCCTGCGAGCTGCCCTGACGACCCCCCAAAGACCAAGCCCGAACGCCAACAAAAAGCCAGCCAACGCTCCCGTAAGGAGCATTGGCTGGCTTTTTTTGTTTGCTTGCTTTTGGCACTAACTCGTTGTACGACTGGGTGGTGCCTTTCCACATTTGACCCCACAAGGGTCAGGGATGCGCACGGAGGGACTCGAACCCCCACGACCTTAACGGTCACTAGCCCCTCAAGCTAGCGCGTCTACCGATTCCGCCACGTGCGCGCGCAACAAGTAAGATTATATACGAAGCCGCGTGCCTGTCAAATCGCGATTAGAAATCGCGCGGGTTGGGGCGACGGCGGCGGCTCTTCTTCTCGCTGGCTTGGCGCTTGTGCTCCAGCCGCTGCGCCCGCGCCCCCGCGCTGGGCTTGGTGGCGCGGCGCGAGCGGCGCGGGCGCAGGGCGTCGCGCACCAGCGCCTGCAGGCGCGCGATGACCGACTCGCGGTTGCGTAGCTGGCTGCGCGTCTCGCCGGAAGTGAGCAGCAGCACCCCCTCGCTGGTGAGGTAGGAGGCGAGGCGCTCGTGCAACGCGGCACGCTGGCGCTCGTCAAGGGTTGGGGAGGCCGCCACGTCCCAGCGCAGCTCCACCTTGGTTTCGGCGCGGTTCACGTGCTGCCCGCCCGGCCCGCTGGAGCGCGCAAAGGAAAACTCAAGCTCGGAAAGGGGCAAGAAAATCCCATGCCCCAGATCAATCGTGTCCACCGTGTCTCACCCGTTGTTGTGTCAAAAGCGCTCTGGAACGCCAGACGCTAGCCCTTGCGCAGGTAGCGCCGCGTGCGGGACCGCTGCCGCCCCCCCTCGCGCAGCCCCTGGGGAAAGCCCCACATCTTGGCAAGGTCGCCCGCCACGCGGATCAGGGGGATGAGGGGCAACGCCCGCCAGCGGTAGCGCCCGCTGCGCCAGTGGCGTTTGAGCGGGGTGGCAACCATCGCCGCGCCGCCCGCCAGCAGCACGCCCGCGCCCCACGCCGTTTTTTGCTTGAGCAGGATGAGCGCCAGCGGGAGCGCCAGCCCGTAGGTGGCGTAGCGGATCGCGTGGCGCTTGGGCCAGAGCAGCCCCTGCGCGTCCCCGTAGGCGTAGTTGCGATACTGCGTCATGAAGGCGCGCAGCGAGCCGCGCGGGCGGAACCAGACCCGCGCCTCCGGCTGATAGTGCACGCGGGCCCCCGCCTGAAAAAGCGCCAGATCGAAGAGCACATCCTCGCTCCAGCGCATCCACTCCGGGTAGCCGCCCACGCGCGCCCAGGCGTCGCGCGTGAAGGCGACAGAGCGCGACGATGGCAAAAAGCGCCCACGCCCCATCTCGTCCGGCGCGGGCAGGGTGGTCATCGCCAGGGCGTGCTCGAAGAGGCCCTGCGGGTCAGGCAAAAAGAAGCCGCTCACAAAATCCGGCGGCTCGTCGCCCTCAAAGGGAGCAACGAGCCGCTCCAGCCACTCAGGCTCCAGCCGCACCCCCGCATCGGTGACGGCGATCAGATCGTGGCGGGCAGCGGCGATGGCAAGGTTGCGCCCCCGCGAGATGTTCGCCCCCGGCTCCACCAGGACGCGTAGCGGCAGCCGCGCGCGGTAGCGATCCAGCACGGCGAGGGTGCTGTCCGTGGAGCCGCCATCCACCACCACCACCTCGTCCGGCGGGCGGCGCTGCGCCAGGATAGAAGCGAGCAGGGGGACGAGCGCCTCCCCCTCGTTGAGGAGGGTCAGAATCAGGGAAACCGGCTTCGGCATGGCTTTCTTTCTTGATAGCGAACGGAGCAGCGGCCCACTCGCGGCGGCATTCTGGCGCAACGCTTGCTCTGGGAGGGGTACCCCTTTTGGTCATCCCCCACAATCGATTATACTGAGATCGACAAAAAATGCGGCTAGACCGCCCCAAACAAGTGAGAAAATTTCAAAATGGCCGACACGTTTGCAGAAAAGCTAGCCCTTCGTTGCTACCAGTATGGAGAAGAGGAGCGCATGGCGGCGCTGGTAAACGCGAGCCGCGGCGAGGAGGAGGGCATGACCGTCACGGTGGACCTGATCCGTGACGAGTGGCTCGACTCCCGCCTGAATCTGGCGCGCGACACGCAGGTAGCGGTGACCGAGCGCGGTGAGTACGTTGCCGCCACGGAGGTCTGGTTCGAGGACGATCTGGACGCCGAGCACGCGGAAATCATACGCCACATCGGCTTCACGATGCACCCCTCCTACCGAGCCACGTACAGCGAGCTGATGGAGACGCTTTTCGAGCAGGCTATCGAGCACGCCCACTTGCAGCCCCGCCTGGCGGGCAAGCGATACTTTTTGCGCGCCTGGGCCTCGGCAAATGATACCTGGAAGCACGAGTGGCTGCTCGCGCATGGTTTCCAGTACGTGCATTGCGGCTTCACGCTGCTGTACGACGGCACGGAGCGGATTCCCGCTATGCCCTCGATCCCCGGCATTCGCATCGAGCCGGGATCGTCCGAGCGCGAGTTCGAGCTGTGGCAGGCGCTGAACGAGGCGTTCAGCACCGACGAGAGCTTTGTACCCCTCTCGCTACGCGAGTGGAGCGACCTGTACCAGTCCTCGCGCCAGATGGACTTTGGGCTGTGGCGCATCGCCATTGACGAGGCGAGCGACGAGATCGTGGGGATCGCGCTGACGGAAATCGCAGACATCGCGCCGGACGTGGGCGACCCGCAGGAAGGGTGGATCACCGACCTGGGGGTGCTGGAAGGGTGGCGCGGGCGCGGCATCGGCAAGGCGCTGCTTATCTCGGCGCTGCACGGCCTGCGGACCCTGGGCATCCACGCGGTGCTGATGGGGGTGGATTCCCAGGACCCCGACAATCTCGTGCACCTGTACGAGTCGGTAGGCTTCCGCGTGCTCCGGGGCAGTTGCACCTACCGCAGGCCGATGCATGATGAGTAAGGGAGCAGGCGGAACCGCAGTAGGAATGCATGGCCCACCAGGGGCTTACGGCATCCAGATTTGATTTGGATCCGGTTTCATGTAGCACGGGGGATGAGGGGTGAGACGCCCCTCATCCCCCGTTTTGAATTATGCGCCCGCCGCCAGGGCACCCGCGACGCGGGCGGCGACGGCTGCGTTGTTTTCTAGCAGGGCGAGGTTGGCGCGCAGGGTTTGCCCCTCGCTGCGCGCCGCGAGATCGCTGAGCAGGAAGGGGGTTAGCGCGTAGCCGCTGATCCCCTGCTCGTCCGCCTTGGCCTGTGCGCCGCGAATCCAGCGCAGCACCTGCTCGGTCGGCAGCGCCTCCTCTGCGGGGACCGGCACCCCCAGCAGCATCCCGCCGCGCCCCAGCCCCAGATGCGCGCGGATGTAGCGCGCGACCTCCGCCTCGTCCTCCACGCGGCGGTCCACCGGCAGCCCGCTTTCCAGCGAGTAAAAGGCGGGGAACTGGTCGGTGCGCAGCCCCAGGATCGGCACCCCCCACGTTTCCAGCCACTCGCGCGTGCGCGGCAGGTCGAGGATCGCCTTGGCCCCACTGCTGACCACGCACACCGGGATCGTCGCGAGCGCGGGCAGGTCGCCGCTCACGTCCCAGCCCTCGCCGGGGTGCACCCCACCGATCCCACCCGTGGAAAACACCTGGATGCCCGCCTCCGCCGCGGCCCACATCGTGCCCGCGACGGTGGTCGCGCCCAGGCTGCGCTCCGCCAGCACCAGCCCCATGTCGCGCAGCCCCACCTTTGCCACCTTCTGCGTGGTGGCGAGGCGCTCCAGCAGCGGCGCGTCTATCCCGACCCGCACGCGCCCATCCGCCAGCGCGACGGTGGCCGGAATCGCCCCGTTCTCGCGCACGATCGCTTCCAGCCGCCGCGCGAGCGTCAAGTTATCGGGGTAGGGCAGCCCGTGGGAGATGACGGTGCTTTCCAGCGCGACGACCGGCTGCTTGGCCGCGAGCGCGCTCTCCACCTCGTCAGACAGTTGCAAATAGTGTTGTAGCGGTGTGTGTGACATTTTGCGTGGGTCCTTAGACTAACATTGAATCGTAGAGCAATTCCAGCGACAGATCGCTGCGCACGGTGTCCTGCGTGGTGATGGTGAGCGCCGCCGCCGTGACGGCGAGGCGCACCGCCTCGTCCACGGGGAAATCGTGGATCAGGGCAAAGACGACGGTGGCGGTCACTGCGTCGCTCGCGCCGGTGAGGTCCACCACGTCCACATCCGGGGCCTCCACGTGGCCGCTCTCGTTGGCTGTGGCATAGACAACCCCCATGTCCCCCATCGTAATCAGCGCCATCTTGACCCCCATCCGCACCAGCTGCTTGGCGGCCTTCAGCGCGTCGTCCAGGTCGTTGATCTCGCAATCGCACAAGATCGCGGCTTCCGCCTGGTTGGGGGTAATCAGGTTGAGCGAGGAGACGAAGGGCAGCAGGCGCGGCGCGAGGTAGGGGGAGGTGGGGTCGGCGCAGAGCGACACCCCGTTTTCCTGGCATATCTGGATGATCGTTTCCAGCGTATCGGTTGGGATGTTGCTGTCGAGAAAGACGGTGCGTGCCTGCTGGATCAGCGAGCGCGCCTGAAGGATGCGCTCCGGCGTCAGGTACGCCAGCCCCGCCATGTCATCGATGGACCACGCGCGCCCCCCTTCCGGCTCGATCATGGCAAAGAACGCCCCGCTGCGCGCGCCCGGCACGCACAGGGTGGGCGAGACGTCCACCCCCGCCCGCGCGGTAACATCCAGGATATACGCCCCCAGCGTATCGTCGCCCACCACGGTCAGCAGTTGCGTCGGCACCTCGAAGCGCGCCAGGCACTCCGCCACGTTGCGCGCCACCCCACCGACGCTGATGCGGATCTGCCCCGGCACGCTGCTGCCACGGGTCAGCGGCTCCCGCACGCGCGCCTTCGCGTCAAGCGCCGCGCTCCCGATGACCAACACCGACCGTTCCAACCCCTCGCTCGTCGCCCCCATGACCCCTCCCGATTTGCGATTTTTGATTTGGGATTTTCGATTTTCCGGCAAGTGGGCGCAGCATGATTAAATCTGCATCCGGCAAAGAGGCTTGCACACTACACAAATCCGAAATCCGAAATCAAATCAACTTTTCGCGCACCACCGCGCTCGCGTAGTCCATGATCATCACCACGAGGACGATGGCCCACACCCCCGTCGCCGCGTTGTTCCACTGAAGCTGGTTGATCCAGCGCGATAGCTCCAACCCGATGCCGCCGCCGCCGACAAAGCCGATGATGGTAGACATGCGCACGTTGATGTCCCAGTAGTAGATGGTAAAGGAAAGGTAGGGCGGGACGATCTGCGGGACGACCGCGTACAGGATCACCTCCACCTCGTTGGCTCCGGTGGCGCGGATCGCCTCCACCGGCCCGGGGTCGATGCTTTCCGCTGCCTCGGCGTAGAGCTTGCCGATGTTGGCGATGGTGCTGATGGAAAGCGCGAGCACCCCCGCGAAGGGGCCAAAGCCGACCCAGATGGCAAAGATCGTGGCAAGGATAAGCGGCTCGACGGCGCGCGTGGCGTTCAGCAGCGTGCGCGTGACCCCGTAGACCACGTTGCCCAGCGGGGTACGCGGCATCAGGTTGCGCGCGCCAAAAAAGGAGATCGGCACCGCCAGGGCCGCGCCGAGGGTCGTCGCCATCAGCGCCAAAAAGACCGTCTCGATGATCGCGCGGATCGTCGTGTCGAGCGCGCTACTGGGGCGCAAACTGCCCGATTCCCAGCTCAAAAGCGCCTGGACCCCCGACTCGCCCCCCTGCTCTTCCAGCAGCGGCGGGATGTCGGTCTCCACCGTAAAGTTGCCCTGCGCGTCGGTGGTAAAGCGCTCGTCGCGCAGGCGACCGGCGCTTTCGGGCGGCTGCCAGTAGATGCGCCCCTTGGTGTCGGGGCGAAAGCCGCTCCCCGTGATCGTCACCGCCTCGCGCGCGGTCAGGCAGTAGGAGGAGAGGGTGAGGGTTGGCCCGCCCCCGTCCCCCGGCACCGGCCCGCTCCCCGTCCGGCAGGGCACCTCGACGCGCGCGAACGCCTCCTGGCTTTCCGCGCCGCGCGTCAAAAGCGATGGTTGGAGCAGCTCCAGCACGATGCCCTCGTACCGCCCCGCCTCCTCATTGTAGCTCAGCACCTTGTAACGGTCCCTCAGCAGGCGCGCGAGGTCCACATCGGTGGCTTGCCACGACCAGGCCAGCACGGGCAGGAGCAGGAGCAGCCAGCCATAGCGCCGGAAGCGCTCGATCAGGGGTGGCGGGTCAGGTAGTTGCATAGATCAACGACAATCCGAGCTCTGAAGTCCAACGTCCAGGGTCACGAAACGATAGGGTACCGGGCCGAGCCCATCGCTCTGCAATCTGCAATCTGCAATCTGCAATCTTTTCACAGCAGCCGCGCGCGGACGCGGGCGCTCAGAGAATCCAGGACGATCACGATGAGGGCGATGCCCCAGATGGCCGCGCCCGCCGCCCTGAAATCGGACAGGCGGATCCACTGCGCCAGCAGGAAGCCGATGCCGCCGCCGCCCACAAAGCCGATGATCGTAGACATGCGCACGTTGATGTCCCAGCGGTAGACGGTGAAGGCGATCCAGGGGGGCGTGACCTGCGGCAGCACCCCGTAGGCGATCACCTGCAACGGGGTAGCGCCGGTCGCGCGGATCGCCTCGATAGGTCCAGGGTCGATGCTCTCGATTGACTCGGAGTACAGCTTGCCGAGCGCGGCGACGGTGTGCACCGTCAGCGCGAGCACCCCCGCGAAGGGACCGAGCCCCACCCAGACCACAAAGACGATTGCCATGATGAGCGGCTCGACGGAGCGGAGGATGTTCATGATCGAGCGCGACAGGTAGTAAAGCAGGATCAGGAGCGGGTTGCCCGCCATCAGGTTGCGCGCGGCGAAGAAGGAGAAGGGCACCGCGATCAGCCCGCCGACTATCGTCGCCATGAGCGCCTGCGCCAGCGTCTCGCCCATGCGTTCGAGCACCAGCCACGCGGTCCGCGTGATGGACCAGCCCCCCTCGGCAGCGATGTAGCGCGCCTCGACGCGGTTGGGGCGCGGCTCCTCAGTGGCGCGCTGGAGCGGCACCGTCAGCTCGACGGTAAAGGAGCCGTCCGGCCCGATGGTGAAGTCATCAAAATTGCCAAAGGTGCGCAGGCGGCTCGCCGCGCCTACCGTGTTCACCCACCAGATCGAGACCCGTTCCCCCACCGGAAAGCCGCTCCCCGTGACGACGAGCGGCGCGCCCGGCTGCCCACATACCTCACCCAGCGCGAGGGTGCCGCCGGTGGCCGCCGACTCGGCGGGGGGGCGGCGGGGGCGGGGCAGGGCAAAAAGAAGGTGTTGGCAGCCACCGCGATCGTGCGCTCCTGCTCCACGATATCCGGCTGGAGCAGCCCGCGTACCAGCGGCGTGACGCGGCTCGCGTTCGTCAAAAAGCGCTCAACGTTGATGGTGGTGACCTGCCAGCCGATGACGTAAAAGGGCAGCACGCCCAGCAGCAGCAGGAGTGCCGTGTTGGGGCGCTGCCCGCCCGCGAGCGCAGAGGCGTCGGCCACGTTGATCGCCCAAAAGGGCAGCAGGGCGAGCCAACTCAGCGGCGAAAGCTCCAACCAGAAGAGAAGCAACCCTGGCAGCGCGAGGGCGAGCAGGATCAGCGCGCCGCGCGTGCGCCGCCCCCGCCACGCCTGGCCGAGGCCCGGCACGACGAGCGAGAGAAGCGCGGCCAGCGGGACAGAACGATCAGTCATGGGTGGGGCGGTGGCGCATAGAAGTTTGGGTTAACTGGATGCTGTGGGAGGATAGCATGGTACCGATAGCGAACCGGGTCAAACGGGAGGGCGCGGGCGGCTCATCGCAGCGAGTGCTCGACCGCCTCGTCCCCATAAATCTCGCGGAAGCGCTGCTCGTCGATCCCCTGCGGGTCGCCATCGTAGACAAGCTCGCCCGCCTTGAGCGCGATGATGCGCGTGGCGTAGCGGCGCGCCAGCCCGAGCACGTGCAGCGAGCAGAGCACGGTCGTGCCGCGCTCCTGGTTCAGCCGCTCGAAGTAGTGCATCACCGAGTCGGACAGCGCGGGGTCCAGCGAGGCGACCGGCTCGTCGGCGAGCATCAGCGTCGGGTTCTGCATCAGGGCGCGCGCGATGCCGACGCGCTGCTGCTGCCCGCCCGACAGCTCGTCGGCGCGGTTGGCCGCCTTGTTGGCGATGCCGACGAGGGTCAAGTTTTCCATCGCCCGCCGCGTGTCCTCGCTGGCCCAGAGGCCGAGCATGCTGCGCCAGGTGCTAACATAGCCCAAGCGCCCGGACAGCACGTTGCGCAGCACCGACGAGCGGCGCACCAGGTTGAAATGCTGAAAGACCATGCCGATCTGCCGCCGGATGCGGCGCAACTCGGCGGGGTTGGCCGCCGTGACATCCTGCCCCTGATACACGATGCGCCCCGAGCTTGGTTCGATCAGGCGGTTGATGCAGCGCAGCAGGGTGGATTTGCCCGATCCCGACAGGCCGATAATCACCAGGAACTCGCCATCGTCCACCGTAAACGACACATTGTGTAACGCTCGGGTGCCATCATCGTAACGCTTGCTCAGGTTGATGATTTCCAGCACGCGCGACTCCTCGATGGGTAGGGGTGCCTCTCAGGGGAAGCAGCGAAAGGTAAATGGCGAAGGGTGGCTTGCGCGCCCGTGAGGTCCGACAGGGTCCCGCGCGGTCCCCGTTCCTTTTTGTGGGAAAGCTGATTGCGTCGATGAACCGTGAGGAAGCGGGTAGTCCTTGCGACGTTATAGAGAAATCAGATTGAGACAGGAGACCCAGCGGGGATTTTCTCCCTTCTCCTATCTATCTCTATCTCTCCTCTCTATCTGACGTTTCTATTAGAAAAAAGGGGTGGATGCAAGCACCCACCCCACAGCTCTCCCCTACACGGCTTACTGGCCCGCGAGATCTTCGATGTTGATCCCCGACGCGTCAAGCTCGGTGCGGAAGGCATCGTAGAAGGAATCGTCCACCTCCTGCGAAGCCCTCAATCTCGTACACCTGCTCCAGCGCCGCCGCGCCCAGCTCCGTCGCCGCCAGATCAGTGAGCCCGCTCACTATCTGATCGCGCACCTCCTGCGGCACGTCCGGGCCGAAGGCAACGGTGTCGTTCGGGATTTCCGGCGACTCGGCGATGATGATCACCTTTTCCATCACGTCCGGGAACTCTTCCTCGACGGCGGTGCGCGCATCCACATAGGTGGCACCCACCTCGCAGTCGCCGTTGTACACGGCGGTGACCACGTTCGGGTGGCTACCCGCTTCCTGGGATTCCAGGCTCGCCACGTCGATGCCCGCCGCCGCCATCATGATGCTCGGGATGATGTAGCCCGAGGTGCTCAGCGGGTCCACCCAGCAGACGGTGGTGTCCGCGTCAATGTCGGCCAGCGAGGTAATGCCCGACTCGGCGCTGGCGATGATCTGGCCGGTGTAGTACGGGTTGCCGAAGCGCACCGTGGCGAGCGCCACGTCGGTGCCACAGCGCTCGGCGGCCAGCACGTAGCTGAAGGTGTTCAACCAGCCCACGTCGGCATTGCCCGCGCAGATCGCCTCGACCACAGCCGCATAGCTGGTCGCCACATTGGCCTCGACATCGAGACCTGTACCTTCCGAAAGCATCGAGGCAATCGCCTCGCCGCTGGAAATGATCTCCTGCGTGTCCCCGAGGGGACGAAGCTCATGACGATCGCGTCGGCGGAGCCCTCGGTCATCGCCTCGGCGGTGGCCTCAGGGGTGGCCTCTTCCATCATTTCCGTGGCTTCCGGGGAAGCCTCGTCCATCATCTCTTCGGTGGGGTCCGGGGACGTATCCTCCGCCACACTTTCCGTAGCGGTAGCGGGGGTAGCGGCGGTGCCACCACAGGCGGCAATCGACACCGCCAGCAACAGCACGCACAACAACGTCAAAATTTTTCGGCTCATCATCTCTTTCTCCTGTAAAACGACAAAGCAGCAACACCATCCGGCGGCAGAATTCCATGCCAGTGCGGCTGTCAGCATGGACCATACCAGAATGGGTACTCGCGACAAGTACCCAGTTTACTATAGGCCAACCACCCACGTGTTGCAAAAGCGATGCCAAGTTGAAAAGCGGCGGCTACCGATCCGCCACGAGGGGCCGCGCGCGGCGGCGCGCGAACAGCGCCCGCCCGCTGCCCAGCCCCTGCCAGAGCGAGAGAGTGCCCACCCAGCCGAAGGCGAGCGCGTAGAGCAGCAAAAAGGGCAGCGCGAACCATTGCCCCTGCCACGCCGCGAGCGCGCAGCCGAGCAGCGCGTAGGCAGCCAGGCCAAGCTCCCCCACCATCGTCCAGTCGAGCGCCAGGGCGTAATCACTGCCCTGCCACGCCCCGCTGTGCCCCTCCAGGCGAAACTTGGGGGTGCGACGGAACTCGCCGCCGGCGTGCCCCAGCAGCCCCTCCAGCACCGCGCGGCTGTTGCTCAGCGCGACCCCCGAGCCGAGCAGCACGAGCAGCGGCATCCAGCGGTAGCGGCGCAGCCCCTCGGCGCTGCCATACAGCGTCGCCTGCGCGACCCCGTACAGCAGCGGCGCGCCCAGCCCCGCGCCGCTCGCCCAGGCCAGCAGGCTCTGCTGCGTGGTGAAGGAGGTGGGCCACCCCCACCAGAGCAGTGGCACGGTCAGCAGGAGCAGCAGCACCATCAGGGGGTGGACGCTGTAGGCGGTCAGGTGGAGCAGCGCTTCCACCTTTTGAAAGGGGGAAAGCGGCCCGACCAGCACCCGCCCGGCGAGCCGCCGGGCGACCTGCATCGAGCCCTTCGCCCAGCGAAACTGCTGCCGCTTGAAGGCGGCGATCTGCGCCGGAATCTCGGCGGGCGCGGCGATGGAGGGATCGTAGTGGAGGGTCCAGCCCGCCAACTGCGCGCGGTAGGAGAGGTCCAGGTCTTCCGATAGGGTCTGCCCCGACCAGCCGCCGACCGACTCGATGCAGGCGCGCCGCCACAGCCCTGCCGTGCCGTTGAAGTTGAAGAGCAGCCCCGCGCCCGCGCGCGCCGCCTGCTCCACCCCAAAGTGCCCGTCCAGCGCGAGCGCCTGCGCCCGCGTCAGCGGCGAGTAGCCCGCGTTCAGGTGGCACCAGCGCGTTTGCACCAGCCCGATCCGCTCGCTCCCCGGCTGGCAAAAGGGAGCAACGGTGCGGCGCAGCCAATCGGGCTGCGGCACAAAATCCGCATCGAAGATCGCCACGAACTCCCCCGACGCGCGGCTCAGCCCGTAGCGCAGCGCGCCCGCTTTGTACTCCTCGCGCGTGGGGCGGCGCACCTGCTTGATGGCAACCCCCTGCCGCTGCCAGTGGCGCACGCGCCGCGCGATCAGCCGCACCGTCTCGTCGGTCGAATCGTCCAGCACCTGCACCTGGAGCCGCGTGCGCGGGTAATCCAGCGCGCACACCGCATCAATCAGCCTCGTCGCTACATATTTTTCGTTGAAAATGGGAAGTTGTACGGTGACGAGCGGCAGGTCGGCCCCTACTGCCAGCGGCGTGCGAGGACGTTCCCGCCCCGCGCGCTGGCGCAAAAAAAGCGCTGTCAAAAGCAGCGCATTTGCTCCGTAGAGTGCCAACCCGATCGCCGCCACACTGTACCACAGTGCGACGACTGTCATCCTTGCACCTTGATATTATCCTCTGTTAACTTGCACAAGAGCGCGATTGTAGCACGCCGCAACGGCAGGCCAAAGCGGAGGAGGGACGAAGGACGAAAGATGACGGACCAACATTGCCACGCACCATACAATGTTGGTCCGTCATGGCGAAAACTTGTCGTAAACTTTTGCCTTTTGCCTTTTGCCTTTTGCCTTTTGCCTTTTGCCTTTTCCTCGTCCTCCGTCCTCCGTCCTCCGTCGCATCTACCCCACCCGCACCGCCACCTCCTCGATGGTAGCGGGGTCGGGGAGGAGAAAGGCGCGGATCACCGGCTGCTCGTCGTCGGCGAGGGAAACTATGAAGTACAGGGTGTCCGGGTAAAGCGGCTGCTCGTCGAAGGGGTCGAAGGCCAGTCCTTGATCGGTCATCGAGGGGTAGGCGGGCGAGGCGGGGTGGCTGTGGTACAGCCCGGCCAGCTCCCATCCCTTGCGCTCTATCTCCATAAAGGCGCGGTGCTGCGCGAGCGGCTCCATGTGGTAGGTGATGCGCTTGTCGCGCGCGCCGTTCTCGACCGGCAGGGTCGAGACGATGGTACCCGCCTCGTCCCGCGCCACCAGCCCACACACCTCTTCCGGCTTGCCGCTACGCGCGTGCGAGATCATCGCCTCTGCCTGGAGACGCGGGAGGCGCACCGTCTTGCGAGGTAACTCAGCCATGGTTAGCCCAAAAACCCTTTCGCCGCCAGCAGTTCCCCGTTGAGCAGCGCCGCGCCCGCCGCGCCACCCTCGGTGTTGTGGCCGAGGGCCACGTAGCGCAGATCGAAGAGCGGGCACTCGCGGACGCGCCCGACGGTGACCGCCATGCCACCCGCCGCGTCGCGGTCGCGGATCGGCTGCGGGCGATCCGCCTCGGTGCGGACGATGATCGGCTGCGGGGCGGCGGTGGGCAGCCCCAACTGCTGCGGCACCCCGCGATACTCGCGCATCACCGCCATCGCCTCTTCGGGCGTGGCGCGGTCGCGCAGCTTGACGCTCGCGCAGATCATGTGCCCGTCGCGGCTGGCGACGCGGTTCGCCTGGGCGCTGACGACAAAATCGGCGTACTGGATTTCCCCGTCCCCCAGGGTGCCCAGCATCTTGCGCGGCTCCGCCTCGATCTTCGACTCCTCGCCGCCGATGTAGGGGATCACGTTGTCCACGATGTCGAGCGCGGCGACGCCAGGGTAGCCCGCGCCGGAAATCGCCTGCATCGTCACCAGAAAGACCTTTTCCAGCCCGAACGCATCGTACAGCGGCTTGAGCGAGAGGGTGGTCGGGATCGCCACGCAGTTGGCGTTGGTGATGATGAAGCCCTTCCAGCCGCGCGCCTTGGCCTGGTAGCGCACCAGTTCCAGGTGATCCGCGTTCACCTCTGGCAGGATCAGCGGCACATCGCGCACGTCGCGGTGGGTGCTCGCGTTGCTCGACAGGATGTAGCCCGCCTCGGCCAGCATCGGCTCCACCTCGCGCGCGATGTTGCTCGGCAGCGCGGAAAAGAGCAGGCGCGCGTCCAGCCCGGGCGCGCTCGCCTGCACGATCATCTCCGCCACTTCTGGCGGCGGGTCGCCGGGCAAGCGCCAGCGCACCGCCTCGCCGTAGGGCCGCCCCACGCTACGATCCGAGCCCGTGATGGCGCTCAGCTCGAACCAGGGATGGCTTGCCAGACGGCGCACCAGGCGCTGCCCCACCAAGCCGGTCGCCCCCAAAACCCCTACCGGTATCTTGTTCATTTTTCCTCCAAAAAACAGCACCGCCCACAAGCGGGGCGGCGTCTTTGCATGGTTATTTTCGGTTGTGCCGATCACGGAGGGGAGTATAGAAGCTCGTGCCGCCTCGACAAATAGCGCGGCCCCGCGCTACACGCGCGGCACAAAGGGCCCCACCCCGATCAGCAGCAGGAGCAGGAAGACAGCGCCCACCACCAGCAGGAGCGCGAGGGTCGCCACCGCTATGCGGTATGGCATGTCGTCCCCCTTGCCCTGGAGGAAAGAGCGCACCCCGCCCCGCTCCGCCTGCTCCGCCTCCGCAGCGAACTCCCCCGCCCCGCTGGCGGTGTCCACCTCGCTCACGCGAAGGGCCGCGCGCAGTTCCTGCTCGATGCTGAGGGTGCCGGTGCCACGACGCGGCGGCGGCACCGTGATGATCGTGTCGTCCGCCTCACCCCACTCGTCCTCGTTGGGCGGCAGCGCCTCACCGAGCCGCGCCTGAAGCTGCATCAGCCCCTGCTGCGCGCGCAAATTGTCGGGTTCCAGTTCCAGGACGCGCTCCAGCGAGCGACGCGCCTCGTGGGGGTCTGCCTGCACCCCAGAAATCCACAACAGCGCGGTGGTATTGTCGGGGTCCAGGTCGAGCGCCGCAGCCAAGTACTCTTTTGCCCGGTCCGGACTGCCCCGCTGCAACGCCTGTTGACCCTGTCGAACCAGTGTGGCTACCCGTTCATCCATCGCGACTCTCCCCTTGGCGGTTAAGCACCTTTTCGGGATAATACCATCGCCTCCAAGGAGATGCAACGGCTCGCGCCTCACCGTCCTCTGCCAGAACTGGCTTCCCATACACCAGCTTACGGCAATCATGGTAAAATCCCTCAACCTTTGTACAATGTAGCAACACCCACATGGTTTGTTGAGGCACCTGCGCATGAACCGTAACGAGGCGATGGCCGCCGTCAAACGTAACCCTGCCGACCCGCAAGCATGGCTTGACCTGGGCGCGATGCTGGCTATAGAGGGCGCGACCCGCGAGGCAAAGGAGTGCTACGAGCGCGCCCTGCGCCTGGACCCCACGCTGGACGAGGCGCAGGCAGCCCTCCAGGCGTTTGCCCCGACCCCAGCCCCTGCGCCCCCGCCGCCCGTTCGCCCGCCTGAGCCCGCTCCCGACGATTCGCCCCCCGCGCCGAGCGCCCCCCCCAACGAGGAGTCCCACCCCGACTGGCTCCTTGCCATGCGGGAGCGCGCCACCGACATGCCGACGGAGGAGGAGCCCGAGCTGCTGGATCAAGAGCTAGCTCTGGCGGGGGAAGAGGAGCCGGACGACATAGGGTCGTCAGAGGAGCACACCGATTGGATGCACCACATGCGCGAGCGGATCGGGGACGATCCGCCCCCGTCGGTTTCCGGCCGGCGGGTCAACAAGCGTCGCCTCCTGATCGTGCTCGCCCTGCTGCTGTTCGGCGTTGCGATCTGTGCGGGCGCGGCCCGCTTCTTTAACAACTCGCTGGGGGGAGGCAGCAGCGAGGGGGACGCGGCAGAAACGGTGGTGCCGCCCCTGCCAACCGAGAGCCCGACGCTGATTGCCACCTGGACCCCGCGCCCCACCTTCACCCCGCGTCCGACCCTCCCCGCGCGCGCCACGCGCACCCCGCCGCCCGCTCTCACCGCCACCCTGGAGCCGACCGCGGCGGCGCAGCAGGGCTACCGCGATTTTCTGGCAGAGGTTCAGGCGCAGTACACCCCCGCGCTCCAACGGCTGCGGGAGCTTGTCAGCGCCGCGCGCGACAACCCCGCCCTGTTGGAGGACAGCGCGTGGCGGCTGGAGATGAGCAGCAACATCGCCCTGGTCCAATTTGTCGATCGTAAGGTTTTTGAGGAAGTCCCGCCCGAAAGCGTGCAAGGGTTCCACCAAGAGTTGTCCAGCGCCGCCCAGTCCTACGAAAACGCGATGATCCTCTTCGAGAGCGCCATCGACGGGCGCAACCCCGCTCAATTGGCGGAGGCCAACGAATTGATGTCAGCCGCCACCCTCGCCATCAGCCGCCTCACGCCACCGTGAGAGAATGGAGATTGGAGATTGGAGATTGGAGATTGGAGATTGGGTATTGGAGATTCTGACAGAAAAGAGACTAAAGGTTTTCCTCGGTGCTCTCTGTGTTCTCTGTGGTGAATCCGTCCGTTGCTCTTCCACCTGCTGCCTTACCGGTTTTGCGAGAACCCACTGCCGCCTGCCACCTGCTTGAACTTGCCTTCGCCGTTCCTTTTGCCTTTTGCCTTTCCGTTTCCCTTCTCCATTTTCCCTTCTCCATTTTCCCTTTTTCCCTATAATCGTGGGATGCAACAAGCGACAAGGAGTGGTCATGACGCCTTTCGGGGAATATTTGAAAGTTTTGCGCGAGCGCGCGGGGCTGTCGCAGGAGTCGCTCGCGGAGGAAGCGCAGATTTCCAGCGCCTACGTGTCCCAGATCGAGACGGGGCGGCGCAACCCGCCCACGCCCGATGTGCTCCGCCGCATGGCCCCCTCGCTGGGGGTGCCGTATACGGTGCTGATGATGCAGGCGGGCCACCTGACCGATGCCGAGCTTCAAACCCTGCTGCTACGCGCCATCCGCGTGCTGTTCGTGCAGGAGCCGGGGCGCGAGCGGTTGGACGCGGTGCTGCGCGAGGCGATTGACCGCTGGATGGCGCTGGATGACGAGGCACGCCGCGGCGCGCTCGACGCGTCCCACGCCGACCACGTGTCGGAGATCATCCTGGAGGCGCTCCTTCAGCGCCAAACCGACATCCTGTTTGCCGAACTTTTCGCCCGCAATGAAGAGCCCCTACAACCCCATGAGTGAGCAACCGGTTTCCCTTTCGTACAAGGTCATTCGCACCCTGTTCCGCGCGGCGTTACGCCTCACGATGGACCTCGACGTGAAGGGCTTCGAGCAGACCCCGATGGAGGGGCCGCTGCTGATCGCGGCAAACCACACAGCGCTGTGGGAGGCCCCCATCGTCTTCGCCTTTATCCCCCGCGTGCCCATCTCGGTCTTCGCGAAGCAGGAGTGGCAGGGCACCCCCATCGGCAAGTTGATGGATGTGCTGGATGCCATCTACGTGACACGCGGCGAGATTGACCGCACCGCGCTCAAGGAAACCCTGAAGCGGCTGAAGCAGGGTACGGCCTTCGGCATCGCGCCGGAGGGCACCCGCTCCAAAACCGGCAAGCTGATGGAGGCCAAGGAGGGCACCGCCTACCTCGCGCTGCAAAGCGATGCGTGGGTGATGCCGGTCGCGGTGTGGGGCCACGAGAACGCGCCCGCGCAGTGGAAGCGCCTGCGCCGCCCCAAAGTCTTCGTGCGCGTCGGCGAGCCCTTCAAGCTCACGAGCGACCCCGCGCTGAGCCGCCAGGAAAACCTCGCCGCCGGAACCCGCCGCATCATGCACGGCCTCGCGCGTCTCCTCCCCGACTCCTATCGCGGCTTCTACGCCGACGCGGTGCGCGAAACGTAGAACGCAGAACGAACGGCGACGGCTTGAACCACAGAGAACACAGAGAACACAGAGAACGACAAGCCATAGCTGAATCAAGCAACCTGAACCCGCCGTTCCCATTCATCACTCATCATTCATCATTCATCACTCATCACTATGCTCGACACCATTCTCCGCCTGCTACCGCGCGCGACGCACCGTCGCCTGAACTTTGCGTGGCGCTACCTGCGCGGCGAGACGCCGTGGGACACCAACGAGACCCCGCCGGAGGTCAGGGCCTTTGTGCGCGACGCCACGCCAGGGCGCGCGCTGGACCTGGGCTGCGGCACCGGCACCAACGTGCTCTTTTTGGTGGAGCATGGCTGGCAGGCGACGGGGGTGGATTACGTGGCGCAGGCGGTCAAGGCGGCGCGGGAGAAGGCGGCGGCGCAGGGCGCGCAGGCAACGTTTTTTCAGGGCGACGTGACGCACCTGGAGGCGCTGCCGCTCGCTGGCCCATTCGATTATTTGCTGGACATTGGCTGCATGCACAGCCTGACCGAGGAAGGTCAGGCGCGCTACGCGGCGCAGCTTGCCCGCCTCGCCGCGCCGGGTGCGCGCTACATGCTCTACGCGGGGCTCCCGCGCGAGCACCCGACGGGGCAAATCGGCATCACGCCCGAGCGCGTGGCGGCACTCTTCGCTCCCCACTTCGCCATCGAGCGGCAAGAGGTTGGCAAGGACACGGGCGGCGGCTGGGCGCGGGGGTGGTACTGGTTGCGGCGCGTGGAGGGGTAGGAGTCGCAGGAATTTGGGGAAGCTTATCGAAACGTCAGATAGAGACGAGAGATAGAGATAGAGAGAGAAGAAAACGTCTGTTTCTCCGTTCTCCCTTTGAAGTTTCCGATGAGGGGAACTTGAAGAGCGGTCGGGACCGTTAAAAAGCAGAGCGGCTGGCTTTCCTGCAAGAAAGCCAGCCGCTCTGCTTTTTATGGGTCAGCCAACGGTGCTACGCGTTGCGCCGCCGCTGAAGGGCAAGGCCCAGGCCAAGCGCGAGCGTCGCGCCGAGCAGGGCCAGCGGCCAGGCGAAGCCGCCGCTGGTCGAGCCCAGGTTCGCTAGCTGGATGGCGGAGGCGGTGCCCTTGGTGGTGAAGACCCACTCCTCGGGTGCCTGCTGCACGTCGCCCGCCACGTCGATCTGGCCGACCACGGTCACGGCGTAATCGGTGCCCTCCGCCAACGGCTCGTCGGGGGTGAAGGTGACGGTGTAGCTGGCGGCGTCGTAGGCGAAGGTGCCCGCGACGGGGCCGCTCGGGCCGGTGACGGTGAAGTCGGTGTCATCGGCCATCGCCTGGCTCCACGTGACGCTGATGGTGCTGTTGATCGGCACCTCAGTCGCGTCCTCGCCGGGGACGTGCGCCACCACGACCGGGTCGCGCCAGTTGGCGATGCTCACCTCGACCAGCTGCGTGCCGCCGCTGCCGTAGGAGACGGTGAGTTGGCGGTTCGGAACCTCGGTGTTGCCATCGGCTTCCTTTTCCACCCGCTCCCAGTCGCCGCGCGTGAACTTGTACTCCAGCATCGTGCCGTCCAGGATGTCGGTGGTGAAGCGCCACGTGTCGGCGTCCACCTGCGTCAGCGGGATGGCCCCCGGATCCCAGTTGCCAATCGCCGGGTTGTTGCCGACGATGTAGACGGTGCCGGGGGTCCACGCGGGCACGGTCACGTCGATGGTCAGCGCCACCATGCGCGCCTCGGCGGTAGCCTGCACGAAGTTGGAGGCGTCGGAGCGGTTCCAACTGGTGTCGTAGGCGACGAGGTAGTACTCGTACGTCGCGCCGGTCGCCACGTCCAGGTCGGTGTAGCTCGTGCTATCGGCGGGCACGCGCGCGATCAGCTCGAAGTTGCCACGGTTTACCAGGCTGCGGTAAATCTCGTAGCCCGCCAGATCCGGCTCGCCGTTGGCCTCCCACGCCAGCGAGATGCTGCTGACGGTGGCACCGGTGACGATCAACGCCTGCGGCGCGGCGGGCGCGGTGGTGTCATCGCTCGGGACAACGTGCAGCTGCCCCGCTTCCTCCTCGTTGTAGCCGGGGCCACCGAGGTCCGCGTAGAACCACGTCTCGCCATTGTCGGCGCTGTAGCGGGTCGCGTAGACGAACTCGCCCACCTGGTCCGGCAGCAGGGTGCCAACGTACTCGTCGTTGTTGCCCGCCTGGGCGTTGAAGCTCATGTCGCTCCAGCTCCAGCTCTCGCCGCCCGGCTCGCTGCCCAGCGGGCCGAAGCCCACCTGCGCGACAATCCCATCGGCGGGGCCGGGCGCTTCCGTGCCACCCGCGATGTACAGCTGACCGTAGATGCTAGCGGTCGGGGTGATGGTGCTGATCGTGTGGGTGATTTCCGGCGGCCACTGAAGGTTGTACCAGGCGCTCGTCAGATCCCACTGCGGCATACCGGTCGCCTCGTTGGAGGGCTCGCTGAACAGGCCGCTCTCGTCATCCACGCTGACGACGATGTAGTAGTAGCGCTGCGCGTTGGTCAGCCCGCTGTCGGTGTAGCTGGTGTCGGTCGTGTTCGCGACGAGCGTGTAGCCGCCGCCACTGACCAGGCTGCGGAACACGTTGTAGCTGTCCGCGCCCGCCGCGGCGCTCCACGCGAGCCCTATCTCGTTCGGCTGCTCGCTGACCACTGCAAGGTCGCTCACCGCGTCCGGCGACTGGGCGAACGCGCCGGTCGTGACCAGCAGCGCCCCGCCGCCCGCGGGCACCTCCACGGAAATCATGCCGTCCGCGCCCACGGTGTAGCGTCGTGCCATCTTCCAGCACGTTTTCCAGCACGAGGCCGTAGGGCAGGTAATGGTTCAGGTCCACGGTCACGCTCTGCGCGCGCGTGGCCGAGCGATTGACGATGACCAGCGCGGCGTCGCTGTGGTCGGCCATCTTGCGCCCGTAGGCGTAAATCTGGTTCAGGTCATCGGTGATCTTCGGATCAAACTCGCCGGTGCGCAGCGCGGGGTGCGCGTTGCGCGTGGCGATGAGCAGCTGGTAGTAGGGCTGTAGCTCGGTCCAGCCCGCGCCGCCCGCCTGGAGGTGCGAGTAGAACGGGGTGCCGCTCTCGTCGAGCCAGGGGAAGGGCTGGCGGTTGTACGGGTCGTCCTGCCAGGTCGAGCCGTCGTAAGTCACCGGCCCCACCAGACCCACCTCGTCGCCGTAGTAGATCGTCGGCGCGCCCGGCATCGTCAGCTGGAGCAGCGCCACGCCCATCTGCCGATCGATCGCGTTGCTCCAATCGTAGTTGGGGTCCGCGTACAGGCTTTGGTCGTTCAGGTCGGCGTTCTCGTCCAGCATGAAGAGCGGGCGGCTGGTATCGTGGCTGCCGAGCAGGTTCATCATCGCGTACCACGCCTCGGGCGGGTAGCGCTCTTGGAGGTTGAGCAGCCGCTCGTTCAGCTGGCTGGGCGAGATGGGGTTCAGCACCCCCGCCGAGCTCGCCGAGTTGTGATCGTTGTCGGTGAACGGCTCGTCCCGGAAGAAGCTGAGCAGCGCCGAGCTGAACTGGTAGTTCATCGTCGCGTCCCACTCCTCGCCCAGCGTCCATGCCGTGGCGATGTTCCACTCCTCGCCGACGATGTAGGTGTCGGGGTTGGTCTCGTGAACCGCGTCGCGGAACCCTTCCCAGTAGTAGTTGTCGGGCTGGTTCGTCCAGCCCGCGTCCACGTCGCCCGCCACATCGAGCCGCCAGCCGTCGGCCCACTGCATCCAGTAGCGCGCGATGGCGGTCGGGCCGCCCTCCCAGATCAGGTCGCGCACTTCCTGGTTGGTGGCGTTCAGCTTGGGCAGCGAGTCGAAGCCGAACCAACTCGTGTAGTTGGCTGCGTTGGGGGTGCCATCGGAGCCCACGCAGGGGCCGGTGCCCGCGGGCACATCCTGGAAGTAGTACCAGGCGCGGTAGGGGCTGTCCGTGCTCTCGCACGCGCCGTCGCTCTCGTAGCGCCCGTAGCGGTCGAAGTAGATGCTGTCGGAGGAGGTGTGGTTGAACACCCCGTCCAGCACTGCATGCATCCCGCGCGCCTCCATCTCCGCGCTCAGCGCCTGGAACAGCTCCAGGCTCGCCTGATGGTCATTGATAACGCCAAAGTTGTCGTCGATGACGCTGAAGTCGCTGGTATCGTACTTGTGGTTGGAGGGCGACTCGAAGATGGGGTTGAAGTAGATAGTCGTCACCCCAAGCGCTTCCAGGTAATCTAGCTGCTCCTGGATGCCCTGAAGGTCGCCGCCGTAGAAGTTCTTGCTGTAGCTGCCCGCGCACGCGTCATCCCCGCGCGGGTCGCAGACCGTCTCGTTCCACTCGTCCTGAAGCGAGCGGAAAATGGTGCCTTCCGGCTCGTCGTAGAAGAAGCTACCGGCGGGGGTGTTGTTGGAGCTTTCGCCGTCGCGGAAGCGATCCACGAAAATCTGGTAGATGACCGCGTTCTTGACCCAATCGGGGGTATGGAAGTTCTCGTCGTAGACGGTCAGCTGCCAGGCGTTGTCCGGGCTCTCGCCGAAGGTTTGCCCCCAGCCGCCGGTGCGCGCGGCGTCGTCCTCGTAGTAGGCGGTCGCCGTGCCGTCAATGGCGACAAAACGGTACCAGTAGATCGTCGGGATGTCACTGGCGGGGACGGTCGCCTGCCACCACTCGTAGGTGCCATCGTCGGCGACGCGCGCCATGTCGAGCAGCAGTTGGGTGTCGTTGCGGTCGTCCCAGACGCGCACGCGCGCCTCGGTCAGGTCGCCGCTGGCGGCGCGCAGGCGCAGCAGCACGGGGCTGCCCGTGGGCACCGCGCCCCACGGGGTGCGGTACTGCGCGTCGCGGCTATCGTGGCCCAGATCGTCCCACCAGATGTTGTTGTCGTGGCTCGCGCCATCGTCGCCGCCACCCGGGCCGGGGGTCACGTCCACCTCGGTGGAAACGTCCAGGCTGGCCTGGGTGGACCAATCGGACGCGTTCCAATCGTCGGCAGGCTCGTTGATGGTGTCCTGCGCGTTGTCGGTGTCGCCGCCGCCGGTGCTCCACACTTCCACCCAGATCATGTCCGGGTTGCCGAGCGCTTCCTTGCTCACCTGCCACTCGATCACCGAGGTCGTCGCCTGCGCCGAGCGCGGCAGCCTCGATGTTGGCTCCCTGGCTCCAGCCACCGTTCCACGCCCAGAACTGCACATCTTCCGCGCCATACGGCGCGGCATCCACGTAGGTGTTGATGCTGTACTCCGGCTGGTGCGGAGCCTCGGCTACCACGTTGCGGCCCCACGCGTCCGAGGTCGCGCCCTGGCCGTCGTTGGTGGTGTCGATATACAGCATGTACTTGCCCCAGTTCGCCGCCGCGAGGTCCGCGTTGACGCTGTAGGCAAAGTAGATATTTTCCTCGTCCTCGGCCACGTACAGGTCGAGCAGGTCCATGTTGGCGTTGCCGTTGCCATCGCCCGCCGGGTCGCTGGCGACCGGCGCGCCGTAGGCCGCGTCAATGGTGCCATCCACCTCGATGGTGGTGTCGTCGCTCTCGTACATGGTGGAAACGTCCAGGCTGGCCTGGGTGGACCAATCGGACGCGTTCCAGTCTTCGGCAGGCGCATTGATCGTATCCTGCGCGTTGTCGGTGTCGCCGCCACCGGTGTTCCACACCTCCGCCCAGATGACGCTCGGGTTGCCGAGCGCGGCCTTGCTCACCTGCCACTCGATGACCGAGGTGGCACCCGCGCCGAGCGCGGCGGCCTGGATATTGGCTCCCTGGCTCCAACCACCGTTCCACGCCCAGAACTGCACATCTTCCGCTCCGTAAGGCGCGGCGTCCACGTAGCTGTTGATGCTGAACTCCGGCTGGTGCGGGTTTTCCGCCACCACGTTGCGACCCCACGCGTCGGAGGTCGCGCCCTCGCCATCGTTGGTGGTGTCGATGTAGAGCATATACTTGCCCCAGTTCGCCGCCGCGATGTCCGCGTTGACGGTGTAGGCAAAGTAAAAATACTCATCGTCGTCGGCAATGTACAGGTCGAGCAGGTCCATGTTGGCATTGCCGTTGCCATCGCCCGCGCTGTCGCTGGCGACCGGGTCGCCATACGCCGCGTCAACGGTGCCATCCACGACGATCCCGCCGGTGGGGGCAAGCGATGGAACAAACGCTGCTTCTTGTAGCGGGTAAGCGCCGCCAGGCCGCGCTGTAGCCAGCGCCAGCGCCACGACAAAGAGCAGCGTCACCGCTGCCAGAAGCTTTCGTTGCATGGGGGTCTCCTTCATTGGAAGAATAGCAAGAACGAGTAAAACGTTGCCCAACTACATGTGGTGGAGGGTGAGAAGGCTCGGCTGGTTGGGGTGGCGGAGCAAAAAGGTCAGCGGGGCGACCTTCCCCCTCTGCTCCAAACAAGGGAGGCCGAGCATCACAAGCAGCGTTGTGGCTGGCTCAGGAAACAATCGACCTATCAACTATAACACGAATTGCAACAACTGGTCAATCAACTTTTGCGCGCTTTTTTGCGGCGCGGCGGCGGGCTCGATACCAGAGCCGCGCCGCGGAAGCGTTCTAAATTTGATTGATTTTAGCGATTGAGTAGGATTGTTAGCATGACTAAGCAAGGATCTCTTACATACCAAAAAATCTTCTGGTTTTGGGTGCCGCTGGCCGCGATGTGGCTCATCATGTCGGCGGAACAACCCTCACTCACGGCCATCGTCTCGCGCCTGCCTGACGCCACCAACAACCTGGCGGCGTGGGGGCTCACCTTTTCCTTTGCGCTGATCATCGAGAGCCCGGTGATCATGATGCTGACGGCGGGCACCGCGCTGGCGACCCACGCACAATCATACAGGCGGCTGCTCCACTTCACGCACGGGATGGCAATCGTGCTGACGGCCCTCCACCTGCTGCTCGCGCTCACCCCGCTTTACGGCTACATGCTGCGCGAGTGGGTCGGCGCGCCGCCCGAGATCATCGAGACGAGCCGCGTCGCCTTCCTACTGATGGCCCCATGGACCGCAATGATCGCCTACCGCCGCCTGTGGGAGGGGGTCATGATTCGCTTTGGCCGCCCCGGGCGCGTGACCAAGGTGATCACGGCGCGCATCGTCGCGACGGTTATCGTGCTCGCCATCGGCCTGCTCGCGGGGCGGTGGGCGGGCGCGTATGTGGGCGCGATGGCGCTGAGCGTGGGCGTCACGGTGGGCGCGGCGATGGCGGGCTGGCTCGTGCGTCCCATCATCCAGGAGCACCTGAGCGAGGTCGGCGCGGGCGATGAGTTGCTTTCCTGGTCGGAGCTGTCTAACTTTTACGGGCCGCTCGCCCTGACCTCGCTGATCACGATGGTGGGCCAGCCGATCCTCGCCTTCGGCTTGGCGAACGCGCCGCTGCCGCTCCGCTCGCTCGCCATCTGGCCGGTGGTCATGGCGCTCGTCTTTATCGGGCGCAGCCTGGGCATCGCCTACCAGGAGGTGGTAATTGCGCTGCTCAAGGATGAGCAATCTTACGAGATGCTGCGCCGCTTCGCCTTTGTCCTGACCGGCGTGGCGACGGGGCTCTTCTTCCTGCTCGTGCTCACGCCGGGCGCACGCTTCTGGTACCGCGAGGTGTCCGGGCTGACCCCCGAGCTGGCGGAGCTTGCCATCCTGCCTACCGCTATTTTGGCGCTGGTGCCGGGGCTGAACGCGCTGATTTCCTGGCAACGCGGGGTGCTCGTGCATGACAAGAACACCGGCCCCATCAGCCTCGCGGTGGCGATCAACATGGGGATATTGCTGGGGGTTATGGCGCTCGGCCCGCACATCGTCGAGGTACCGGGCGCGGTGCTCGCCGCGTCGGCCCTGACCCTCTCGCTGGCGGTCGAGTGCCTGTTTTTGTGGCGGCATAGCCGCTCGCGCTCCTACCGACTGGCACGCGTGCCCATCCTGGTCGGGGATTAGTAGCAGCAGAGCTGGCACTCATCAAATCGGCGGAAAATGGAGGTAGGTAGAAGGAGACACCATGGAAGATCGCGATCGCTGGCAACATTATGTAGACGAAATCATCCAAAAGGCGGTCGAACAGGGGGAGTTCGATTACTCGAGCCTGAAGGGAAAAAAGCTGCGCGAGAGCAGCACCGAGGTCTTCGAGGGCGACCGCGCGATGGCGCACAAGATGTTGAAGAACAGTGGCTACGCGCCGGATTTCATCATGAAGAAGCGCGAGATTGACGAGATGCTGGACAAGCAGCGTAGCCTGCTGCTGCGCTACGCCCTGCGCCGCCGTCGCCTGCTCGCAGCGGCAGAGGCAGCGAGCGAGGAGAGCGCGCAGGAGGGGCTGCGCCAGCAGGCCGAGGCGGATTGGCAGTGGGCGGTGCGCCAAGTCGAGGCGGCGCTCCCGAAGATCAACGAGCAGATCAGCATCTTCAACCTGATCAACAAGATTCCGAACATGCACAAGCGCCGGATTCACATTGAGAAGGAGATCGAGCGGGTGGAGCAGGAGCTAGCCGAAGCGGAGCAATGAATCAACTCCAAGAGCGGAGAACACGTGTCATTTTAATTCCAGTTGGCAGGTTTAAATCCTTCGCCTTTAGGCGAACAGCTTTAACAGGTCGTTCAGCAACGCAGCATCAAAGATGTCGTAACAACACAGACGACTTAGCGAAACGTTGTCCTGCTTGAGCCGCCTTTCAGGCGGAGACCAAACCCACCGGCTAAAGCCGGTGGGCGTTTAGTTGTTCTTTGCCTCTCCCGGAGCAACTCCTACGTAGCGGGATAGCTGGACTTGAATCAGCAGCAGTCGCCATGTTAATCGCTACCATTCCTGTGGGTGAGCCTCTAGGATATTGGACTTGCCTTGACAGGAATCACGCTATCAAGTGTAGTGTTGTATCACGTCAATAGTGAGGTCTTATTTCCGCTTGCAAAGGACCTAAGCGATTTATGGTCATCCCGCTAGAGCGCCTCTCATCTGTCAGCAGATACCATTTTCCATCTAACCTCTTATGTAAACCTTCTCAAAGCCACCTCCATAAAAGTTGGAACTACACGGAGTCATCTATAGCTCAAGTACAGAGACGCTGCGGTATTCTTAGGTTTGGCAGTACTGGCAATTTCGTTGTTGCTGTTCTACCTTCGTGTTTACAGCGGCTCGAACAGACCAACTATCGGCTGTGGCATGGTAATAGATGTGTTCTTAATCATAATAAGTCTGGTAGTGCTCCTTTTCGCACTGTATGGAACCATTGCCAGTTTGCAGTAGCAGGGTTTTGGTGGAGGGAAAAGCTGTGAAACGTTCTGACACCGTGAAACAATTAATCACAAGTGCTTTCGGGTTTTCTGGCCTAAGTTTAATGGCTTGGGCTATTGCAAAGGACCCGGCAACCTTCAATATAAGTTTTGTCTATGGAGCAGTAGTGGGAGTAGGGACTGCATATTGGTGGACGGTAGAATCTAATCAATTCAGGGCTATAGGCAGACTCTCGGAGGGGGACGTGCCAGTATTGCATTGGCGCTATTTGTTGCTACAGCGGTTGTCTTTGGGATCCCTGCTATGCAGAAGCTTCCTGCTATTATGGTATCGATTCCTTTAGGCATTTCTGCTGGCCTCTTGCCTACCTTCTTCTTAGCCGCTGCTTTTTTCATTAGCAAATAGCGCTAGTGCATCATCAACGCTAAGAATTCGGATTTTTCCCAGCGTTACTCCCGAAAATTAAGGCTTGATCAAGCACTAGCATAAAGTTCCCGGCTCATGATTTCTGATCAGCTACTTCCAAAGACAATGCTCCGCCAAATCGGATCGCTGATCGAGCTAACATAGGGGCGGACAACCGCTAATTGAGATGGCGACTGCGTGCAGAAGGCCACCAATACCAATGGCGTCACGACCACCTTCACGCTTGACCTGAACAGCGCCCTGGCGCAGTTGCTGGCCGCGCAGGGTGGCGGCAGCCAGAGCCTCTTCCTGCCTGGCGTCGGCCAGCAGGTGAATGGCGACTGGCTCTTCTCCCACGGCGACGCGCTTGGCTCGGTGCGCCATGTGACGGGTGCGGCGGGCGAACTGTTGGGGAGTATGAGTTACTCCCCCTTCGGTGAGCGCGTCGAGAGCACGGGGGTGCTGCCCTTCCTCGGCTTCACGGGTGAGCCACAACAGCCCGCCAGCGACCTGACCTACCTGCGTGCCCGCTACTACCATCCCGCGCTCGGTCGCTTCCTCACGGTTGATCCCTTCCCTGGCTACCTTGAGCTTCCTGCCACCTTGCACCCTTATGTTTACGTGCTAAACGATCCGCTCAATTTGACGGACCCTGGTGGGAACAACCCTCTCGCCCTTGTCGCACTCGGTTTCCTAGCAGGTTTTGGAGGCAATATTATTGGGCAAGTAGTGGCTGACGGCTGGCACAGTTGGGCGTGCATTGACTGGGGCTCGGCTTTTATTGCTGGTGCAGTAGGCGCAACAGCTGGATTCCTTACACCGGTATTCGCAACCAGCATCAGAGGAGCTGTAACGCTTGGCGGATTGACCAACACGGCCCAATACGCACTGACACAGTGGGCGAGAGGGGAGCAACCAACGGGGGGTGGTCTGACAGGCAGTGCCATCCTTGGTGGCATCGGCGGTTGGATCGCAGGCAGTTATCAACCGCTTGAACCGATATTCGATACAAACTATCCCTTTAGCCGGATGCTACGCACTTATCCTGAGTTCATAAGACAAAACAAGTTCCAAACTTTCCGATTCGTGACAGGGACTAGCGTTCGCGCTTTTGGAGCAGGAATCTTCACCAACACAGACTTGCCTGATCTCCTTAATACTCCATTTCAAGGAGACAAGCAGTGCGGCCCTTGCTCTGCCAACTAGGCGTTCTGCTACAGGCTGGCTACCCACGGGAAAAGAATGAATACGCCAGATTATTCCGCGCTATTTGTCGTGCTAGGCACATCCATCGTCCTATGGCTCGTGGGCTATTTCGATGTAGCAAAGAAGTACCCGTTAAATATGCCAAGCTGGGTTCGAGTGATCTATGGTAAGGGAAAAGGTCGGGTTTTTCTCGAAGGTGCTATTATTCAGACACTAGGCATTATAATAGGAGTTATTTACGGTCTTAAACATCTTGGGGCAGAATTCCTGCTACGTCCACAAAGCGCCCTGATGTGTTTATCCTCGATTTTGTTGTTTGCAGTTGTTGTGGCAGAGGTATCAGCCAAGCTTGCTGTTACATCCGTCCCGAGTCTTCCATCAAAGGCATTCGTAAGCCGAGATAAGATGACTAATAAACTAAGTGGTCCGGAAACCGTTCCTTTCGAACGCGATTTGCGACGGGGCATTTTTGCTCTTGGTGGAATAGTGACCGCTACTGTTATATCGTTAGGTGCTATAGTCTATGTAGTGCTGTTCGCCTACTCGACCACAGGCAAGGTACAACTACCATACCTACTCCTCATATCGGCCTTCCTCCTTCTTGCGTTGGTAGGTCTAGGCTTGTTTGAGGCGTGGCTGCTCGATATTCTAACCGTGTTTACGACTCGTGGTTTGAAGCGTCCTCGCTTGATAGGTGATTCCACGTTTATTGAGTGGCATGAAATTAGACACGTAGACAAAAATAGATTTGCTTTAAGATTGTGGACGCAGTCCCGTGTTGTTAAAATATACCTTTGGCTCTTCAAGAACCCCGCTTATGTTATGAATGAAGTAAAGCGATATGTAGAAGAGGCGGGGGGCTACGTCCATTTCTAATCCAGTATACACAACTTTGACGATATCCACACTGATTACTTGAGTTTAGAGCCGCTACATGAGCAACAGCCAGCGAGAAGCGCCTGCGCGTGGGCGCAGGAGCGACAAAGGACGCTAAAAGATGACCAAGAAGGCGCTATCAGGCGGCTTTGCGCCGCTTGGGACCCTTTTTGAGCGGCTTATGGCGCGGTCTGGGGGCGGGACGGAAGCCCGGCGCGCGTCCGGGGCCTTTACCGGCGGGTTGGGTCGGCCGCGCGGGGGTACCAAAGGTGAGCAAAAAGGGCAGCGCTTGGCGTTGGACCTGTCTGGGGGTGAGGGCGACCGGCTGGGTAGCGCGGCGCGGGTACCAGGCAGGGCGCACCGACGCGACCTGATCGCGCAGGAAGAGCAACTGGCAGTAGGCCAACGCACAACACCAGAGCCAACGCTGGCGCGCGGCCAGATTGGTCGAGCGCACCTGGTTGAGAGCGAGATGTTGTTTAAGGAAGCGGAAGGCGTGTTCAATCGCGAAGCGCCCCAGATACATACGCGCCAGCGCTTCCAGCGGCACCGCCAAAGGGCCGCTCCAGAAGAGATACAACGGGCGCGCAAAACGCGGCGTGCCATCGGCCTTGAGGAACTCCACCTGCACCAGCGTCCCGTCCAGAGCCGCCAAGCGGCGCAAATGCAAGCCGTGCCAGGCGCGCAGACGGACCGCTTGCCCCCGCAGCGTCGTCTTGACTTCCTGATCGGGCAGTCGTGGCGGCGCGGCCAGCGCGAAGCGCGCCCCATGCAAGTTGGGCCGCCCGCGCTGACCCGGCGCACGCGGAGGCGGTGCCTCATACAGCAGTTGATTGCGGCGCAGGCGCACTAGCGCGTAGGTCAGTTCCGCTCCTACAAAGGACTTCAGAAACAGGACGGTCGCGTAGAGCGTGTCGGCGGTGATCACTTTGGGCTGGGAGCGCTGTGCCGCGAGCGCTTCCACCTGCGCCGCCGCCACCTGCCCATCGCTGCTGTGGCTAGCCACCCGCGCCACATCCTGCGGCAGGACCCACGAGCTGCCCTCCTCCATCAGCCGTACCAACCACGAGTAGCGGTGCCCAATCGTCAGCGCCCCCTGTGCTCCCCGCTTACTCAGCGTGCGATCGGCCAGCGTCGCCGCCGCCGCCGCCGGATCATCCGTACAATCGACTGCGTAGCCCTCCAAGCCTGCTATCGTCTCGGCCTGCGGCGGATGAAGCTGTGCCAACACCCTCCGCAGATGAGCCTCGTTCAGTCGCCCTTCCGTCAAGCAGTCGAAGATGCTACTGAACTTGCGCCGAAACAAGAGCGACTCACTCAACTCCACCGGCGACCCCACCTGCGCGGCACTCGTCAGCGCATCTATCAAGTCCAGCCCTGCATCGGCGCGCTTCTCAAAACTGTGATATACTTCTTCGCGGAATCGGGCGAGCATAGGGTCTCCTTTGACGTGATTGAACCAACCCTATTCTCACCGATTCCTTTTTTTTGACCATCCTCCCCCTTTCCCTACACCACAGCACCCCTTCAGGCTCTAAACTCAAGTGATTAGTGATAGCCTGATAACTGGCTCCTTCGCCTATACAGGAATTAGCGGTCGGCTGCCAATGGGGACCAACAGTCTCAGCCCCACCTTCACGCTCGACTTGAACAGCGCCCTAGCACAGGTGCTGGCCGCGCAGGGCGGCGGTAGCCAGAGCCTCTTCCTGCCAGGCGTCGGCCAGCAGCTCAACGGCGACTGGCTCTTCCCCCATGGCGACGCCCTCGGCTCGGTGCGCCACGTGACCAGCGCGGCGGGCGAGCTGCTGGGGAGTATGAGTTACTCCCCCTTCGGTGAGCGTGTGGAGAGCACGGGCGTCCTCCCCTTCCTCGGCTTTACGGGTGAGCCGCAGCAGCCCGCCAGCGACCTGACCTACCTACGCGCTCGCTACTACCATCCCGCCCTCGGTCGCTTCCTCACGGTTGATCCCTTCCCTGGCTACCTTGAGCTTCCTGCCACCTTGCACCCGTACTCTTACGTCCTGAGTGACCCGCTGAACCTCACTGATCCTAGCGGCGAAAACCCGATTGTTGTGGGAATTCTGCTGGGCGGCGGCATTGATCTCGCCGCCCAGCTTCTCGCCAATGGGGGACGCTGGGAATGTATTAACTGGGATCAGGTGGTAATCAGTGCGGCTGTGGGTGGCTTGGGTGGTTGGTGGGGAGGCAGGCTTGCGAGTATTGGATCTGCCCATCCTTTAGCTAGCCCAATTCGCTCCTTTTTCGGTACAGGAGTAGGAAGAATCCTCGGTAACAGTGTGGGTAGTGGAATGATTAGTGGTGGCGGTACGGTTCTCCTAAACGTGTATCGCGGTAATGATCTGAGACAAGGCGTTGCCAGGAGTGCAGTGGCTGGCGGTGTACTAGCGGGACTTGCTACCTTCCTTGATGATCTGCTTTCGAGTACGGCTAGGTCTATGGCGGAATGGATGGATATGCGGGACCTCGTTCGACGCTCACCAAGCAGAATGCTAACTGAACCACGTACCAGCGAGCGACTGAAAGTACCGGAACGAGGCGCTCTGTTTGGTGCTAGCGTCGGATTTCCCCTATCCAATTCCGCTCCAGCCTTGGACCAATGGCTTCCTTGGCCGCGTAATCTACAGACGCCTTGGTGGGAAGCTCCGGCTGCGCCCGTGCTATGTGGGTGCGGGTGAGAAATTTGACTGATAGAAATTGAGCGAGGTCTTCCATTCTATGCGAGCCCGCTTATACAATATATCCGACCTTCATTCAGCATCGATCTAACGCATAATGCGAGCAAAAGCCACGGATTATCTAGAGCTGTTTGTTTTCAACTTCCGCTTCGTAATAGCAGGTATCGTTGTAGGCCTAACTGTAGGAGGAGTCCTGTACCTCTTAATATTTTTGCTAACGCGGGATGTGAGAACCTCTACAGCCTGGCTTGTTCTTACTACCATGCTAGGGGTGTTGTTTGGACTCCTAAGGGGAATATCCGAAGCGATTCGTGGCGTCAAGAATCAAAGACGACTAGAGCGTTTTATCGGCCGACATTCGTGCAGTATTACTCCCTATATTGAGCGGTCAAGAGACAATTCCCGACAGTTCCGCATGACCCCAGCGGATGCCCCGAATCTCCGCACCAGCCACTATCATCTAGAACGGCTCGCAAATAGCGGACACACGATAACCGAGAGCAGCTTATGGGGAGAACCGCACCAAATACCGTTGAGCAACGGTACAAGCCCTCCGATGCTTCTTTCCATGGTTGAGCCGCCTGCCGATACGCGCACCGTAGCCCACTACATAGGATTTCCCCCTTCACAGGGACAACTCGACACTCGAGTACTGTTGCCCCCTCCCCGCTATCTCATTCTTCATGAAGAATCGGGCGGAGTCTTTCTCCTCCGTCTGACCGAGAAGGGGGAGTTCGCTGGCGATACTTGGCACGCAACTCACTCCGAGGCCAGGGAGCAAGTTGCGTATGAGTATGGCGAGCACGTTAGTGGTTGGCGACCAGTGCCAAAAGGAATAGATAGCGTGGCAGAACTACTGGAATGGGCACATACTCTCAACTCTTCGAACTGATCGGGCATCTTTTCCATCACGTATGGCACGAGCAGCTACCGCTATGATAGCCTGGACCGGCTGATCGGTGTGACGAGCGGCCTGACGACCACCACCTTCGCCTACACCGGCGACGGCGACCGCATCGCGCAGGCGACCCATGGCGTCACGACCACCTTCACGCTCGACCTGAACAGCGCACTGGCACAGGTGCTGGCTGCACAGGGTGGCGGCAGCCAGAGCCTCTTCCTACCTGGCGTCGGCCAGCAGTTGAACGGTGACTGGCTCTACTACCACGGCGACGCACTCGGCGCGGTGCGCCACGTCACGGGGGCGGCGGGCAACGTGCTTGGCACGCTGCGCTATTCCCCCTTCGGCGAGCGCGTCGAGAGCACGGGCGCGCTGCCCTTCCTCGGTTTTTGCGAAGCATCCTTTAGGGCACGGGTGAGCCGCAGCAGTCCGCCAGCGACCTGACCTACCTGCGCGCACGCTACTACCATCCCGCGCTCGGTCGCTTCCTCACGCCTGACAGCATCGTGCCGGACGTGAGCAACGGGCAGGCGTGGAACGCCTACGCCTACGTCTACAATGATGTGCTCAATCTGGTGGATCCGAGTAGCTTTGAGGGGGAATCAAGCACCTCGGCAGCGGGCACTTTCATCCATGCGCTCCGTGGCGGTTGGCTGCCTGCCGCGCAAGCTGCGGGTAGCGCTCTGTGGAGCGACGGTTTCCATCCCGTCGGCTGCGAGTGTGAGGGAACAAACGGTGAGCCGAGCTAAACAGGAACGAAGAAAACGTGTAATATTGATGCTCTCCACAGGGCTTATAGCTCTAGGGGGATTCGTTGCAACCATCATCTTAGTTCCCTCCCTTCAGGTTTTTGTTGGTAGTTTGGTGGGAGTAGGAATAGGCGGTGGAATCATGTTGACTAGCATAAAGTCCTATAGACGTGATTATGGAACCACGCAGCTTTCATCTCAGCGATCCATTGGATCAAGGACTGTAATCTTGATTGCACTTGGACTCGTCACTTTGCCCACAGTGGCAGATAAGTATCAGTTATTTAACAACATGTTTTTATGGAGTACCATGATGGGTATGGGAACTATAGTCCTGCTGGGTAGTGCTTGGTTATATGCCTCTCTCGATCTAGATTGAGAGCGACTTCGACGGCTTCTTTTAGATATTGGAGGCTGCAATTGCCGCATCTCGTTTAGCTGTTACTCCAAATACTTGTAGATCGTTTCTCTCCGTTTGTCGGCCAGCAGCTAAACGGCGACTGGCTCTTCTCCCACTAAAACCGAAAGCGCCCCGACCCTGGTCAAGGTCGGGGCGCTTTCGGTTGCTTCAAACTCTCTACTCGATGCGGATCGGAATCATGTGCAGGTTGTTCCGCTCGTCCGACTCGAAGACGCTGTCCTGGTAGTCCACGTAGAGGACGATGACGTACCTGCCGGGCGGTACCGAGGCGGGAAGCGCAACCTGCTCGCTTTCCCCATCCGACTCGCCCGCTTCCAGATCGCCTATGTTGGCATCTTCCAGAAAGAAGGGCCGCAGGGGTCGCTGCGCCCTGGCGATGTAGAGTCCGACGTCCGTCTCGTCCGCGTCGCTATCGCCGGCATTCGTGACGCTGTGTTCCACCGTCACCCGCTCGCCTGCCTGCGCCACCTCATCCCCTGCCTCCAAAATGCCCGAGATGACAAGGTCGGGCGCGGTCCCCTCCGGCACGACCCAGGCGGGCAACAGCAGGAGCAGCAGCCCCGCGCCCACCACCAAACGAAATGCGACGCACGGTGCGCTGCGCGTATCGAAAAAGTTGCACGACGGTACCTCCCGTGTTGTTCGATTGAACTCCGTCACGGGAGGCAAAGCAAGCGCCACACCAGAAGGTTCAGCCCCCCTTCTGCTTGACCCCGTACCCCATCGCGCGTAACTTGTCCATCAGCTTGTCGCGGTGGTCGCCCTGGATTTCCATCTCATCCTCTTTGAGCGTACCGCCCGCACCGCAAAAGTTTTTGAACTCTTTGAGCATCTTTTTGAGCGTATTCGGGTCATGCTGAAAGCCGCTCATGACTGTCACTGTTTTGCCGCCGCGCCCCTTGCGGTCGCGCGCGACGTACACCGTCTGCTGGGCGGGCGGCACGTTCCGCCATAAGCTGCGCACCACCGGTTCCGGCTCCCACTCCGGGTCGGTCGAAAACACCACACGTCCTTTTTTTGCCACGATCTTTCCTTGATTTCCTCAATTCTCTTTGACAGGGTCCAACTGGTAGATGTCGCCAAACTTTTGGTAAAGATATCGCACGTAGGGCTCCGCGTCTAGCGTGCGCCCAGTCGCGCGCCGGATCAACTCCTGGGGCAGAAACTTGCGCCCGTACTCGTGGACATTGGCGCGCATCCAGGCGAGCACGGTGCCGAGTTCGCCCCGCTCGATCTGCTCCGGCAGGTCGGGATGCGCAGCGAGCGCCGCCTCCCACAGTTGGAGCGCAATGACGTTGCCGAGCGTGTAGGTCGGGAAGTAGGCGAAAAGGCCGCTGGCCCAATGCGTGTCCTGCATGACCCCCTCGGCGTCCCGCTCCGGCACGACGCCCAGAAACTCTTCCATCTTCTCGTTCCAGCGCGCCGGAAGCTCGTGCACCTCCACCCGCCCCTCGAAAAGCGCAAGCTCCAGATCGAAGCGAAGCATGATGTGGAGGTTGTAGGTCACCTCGTCCGCCTCCACGCGGTTCAGCGAGGGCTCCACGCGGTTGATCGCGCGATAAAATTGCTCGCCGGTGACCGCGCCCAACTGCTCCGGGAAGCGCGCCTGCACCTGCGGGTAGTAGCCTTGCCAAAAATCGCGCCCGCGCCCCACCACGTTTTCCCACAGGCGGGATTGCGACTCGTGCATGGCAGCGGACGCGCCGCGCCGCAGCGGTGTCCCCTCGAAACGATCGGGGATGCCCTGGTTGTACAGCGCGTGGCCGCACTCGTGCAGCGCGGCGAAAAAGAGCGGGCTAAAGAAATCTTCCTCCACGCGCACGGTGATGCGCACATCGTCCGAGGCGATGGTCTGGCAGAAGGGGTGCGTGGTGCGATCCATGCGCCCGTGCTGATAATCGTAGCCAAAAAGCGCCGTGGCCTCTTCGGCGAGCGCCCACTGCACCGCTTCCGGAAAGGATTGGTACAGGAAACTGTTGTCCACCGTCTCCTGCCGCTCGGCGATGGCACGCACCAGCGGCACCGTCTTTTCCCGCAATTCGCCGAAAATGCGCTGCACCTCGGCGGTGCGCATCTCGGGCTCGTAGCGGTCGAGCAGTGCATCGTAGGGGTGGGCGTCATAGCCAAGGTACGCGGCCATCTGCCGCTGGAGGCGCACCACCTCAGCCAGGTGCGGCGCGAAGCGTGGCCAATCGTTGTCGCGCCGCGCCGCCTGCCACACCTGGGTCGCCTGCGAATGGGTCTGGCGCAGCTCCGCCACAAAGGCGGCGGGCAGCTTGGTGGCGTACTCCCAATCGCGGCGCACCCACCAGAGCAGCCGCGCCGTGTCGCTGTCGGGGTCCAGCCCGCGCGCCGCGCCCTCCGCCTCCGCCGCCTCCAGCAGCCTGCCAAACTCCGCCGAGGTGCCCATCTCGTGCGCGATGCGGCTCACCTGACCCAAGGCGCGGGCGCGGCTCGGCGCGCCACCCTGCGGCATGTAGGTTTCCTGGTCCCACCCCATCAACGAGGTGGCGTGCCCCAGGCTTGTAATCCGTTCCAACTGTGTCTTCAACGATTCAATAGCGTCTGCCACGGACGATTCCTAATTTACCACGCCCATTGCTCCCTTGTCAGAGCACAGGCAGCGCCCTCCCACCTATGTGCCGACAAAAGAACCAAAAGGAGTGCCCTTTCCCTTTTACAAGAATTTGATCAAAAAAAGACCCAAAAGACGTTATCGCCACAAGCGCTCCGGCGCTCGCCCTATCCTACCATAAGTGCTGCCACGCGCAACCAGGCAGAGCAAAAAACCACGCAACCCCCGCCATGGGGGCTACGGGTTTCGACGCGCCCCCGCTGTGGGACCATTGCCCCATATTGTTGGCAAAAACGCAACTTTTGCAGCGGAAAAGGGTTATTTTATTTGACGTAAAAGGCTTTAACAGGCATAGTATAGGGAACAACGCACCATAATCGCAGGTCCTACGCGATGGCACAAATTGTGTTTATAAACCTCTGAGGGGTCGCACTCTGTAGAGGCGTCCCCTTTCATAAATAGTAAAGAGATTCCCGCAACTCAAAAGGAGTGTGCAGTTAACATGACGGCAAAGAGCGATGTGTTTGAAACGCCCGAGATCATCCAGGGTCCGTGGACGCGCGAGGCACGCGAGAAAGCAGTCGAGCAGGAAAGCCTGGAGGCGTTCATCGACTACTTTGGCCGCGCCATGCAGTACCGCCGCTGGTCCCCCTGGCACGACCTCCCCATCGACGAGATGCGGGAGCACGGCCACAAGCTGAGCGAGGACACGATCAACCTGATCGAAGGGTTCCTCGGCATCGAGGAATACGTGGGCGATTACGTCCTCGAAGGGCTGGAAATGTTCCGCAGCAACCGCACCCGCCGCAACCTTCAGTTGCAGTGGGGCGCGGAGGAGATGAAGCACGGGGTGGCGTGGGAGCAGGTTCTGCTCCACTCCGGTGCCCGCACCGAGGAGCAGCTGAAAGCCTACTGCGACAAAGTGGCCGAAAACCGCTGGACGACGCGCAACCACAAGGGCTTGCAGGACCCGCTCGGCGTCTCGGTCTACGCCATGATGCAGGAGCGCGCCACCTATTACAACTACGAGCAGGTGCGCCACCGCATCCGCGAGGAGTACGGGCTGCCGGAGCGCACCACGCCGGAAGAGCGCCAGCGCGGCAAGGAAGTAGGGGCGGCGGAAGCGTTCCGCGTTGTCTCGGTGGACGAGATCGCGCACCATGCCATCTTCCTGAAGGTCGTGCAGATTAACCTGCGCTACTTCCCGGAGCAGACGCTGGAAAAGATGGAAGAGGTGTTCAGCGGCTTCAACATGCCCTCGCTGCGCCTGATCCCGAATCGCCGCGAGTTCGTCCGCTCGGTGCTGCGCACCAACCTGCACAACGCGGACAAGCACCTGTACGAGATTCACAACCCGGTGCTCAACGCGGTCGGCCTGGAAAACAACGAGGCGCTGGAGCGCGCCATCCAGGAGGCCAAGCTGCTGCCCTTCGGCCTTGGGCCGGAGCACGTCGCGCTCGGCAAAAACGGTCACTTCGTGATCGCCACCTCGCCCAACGGGGAGCGCAAGAGCGCCTAACCCGACCAAACGTCACATCAAGCGGTACGGAGGTGACTCCGTACCGCTTTTTTTGCGCCGCTGCGCCCCTCACACAAAAAGAGGGCACCCACGCGTGGGTGCCCTCCTGCGTTCGCCCCCGGACGGCTACCGCGAGAAGAGTTGTAGCTCGGCGGCGCGCACCGTCTCGTCGGCGGTGGAGCCACTCGGGCAATCGGTCGGGTTAAGCGGGTCGTTGTCCTGCTCCCCGTGGAAGGCAGGGTTGCCCGTGCACTGGTTGCTGAGCACGCGCAGCCTCACATGCGTGGCCTGGGTGAGGGGCACATCGAAGGAGCGGATGATCAGCTGCGGGGCGAGCGGCCTCGGGGCGGTGCCGGGGAAGGCATCGGCGGCGCTCGTGTAGATTGAGGTGAAGTTGGCGGGCAGATCGCAGAAGCCAGGCACCGTCTCGTTGCAAGCCAGGATCTCGAAGCTGCGCAGCGCCGTGAAGCGATTCTGCGCGGCCACGTCCCCACCCGGATCGTTCGGATCCTCGGGGCGGAGCATCGCGCTAACCTGCACGCGCCGGATGGTGCGGCGTGCGTTCAGATCCACCGTAACCTCGCTGCCATTGGCCCCCTGCACGCGACCGCTGCGCGCCCAGTTCGTCTCCTCGGTGTCGTCGATCAGCGCTTGGAGGTTGCGGTCGCGGTCCACGTCGCCGGAGGGCAGACCGTTACCGGTCGCCGTCGAGCCGTAGACCTCGGAGGCCCAGTTGGACTGCAACACGAGGCTGTAGGTGCGGCTGCGCGTCACATTGAGGGTGAGGCGCTGATGGCCGAAGCCCGGAGCCTGGATCAACAACTCGTAGCTGCCGGGCACCAGCGATATCGTGTTGCTGAGCGCCGTGGCGGGGTCGGTGTCCGCCGCCTCGGTGGCACGCGCCTCGTAGCGGCCCACGAAAATCTTGGCATTCTCGATGGGCGTACCGCCACGGCGGCCCGCAACCAACTCGAAGGTGAGCTGCCGCGCACTGTGCAGCGGTGACTCGAAGTTGGGGGTTGGCTCGCTGTCGTCCGAGCCATTGCTGGAGGCGTTGACGCCCATGCCGCGTCGCGCGAAGGCCAGCCACAGCTCGCCCTGGTTCGCGCCGCCAAAGCGCATCATGTCGGCGGCGAGGTAGGCGTCGCGCGCGTCGAGCATGCTCACGCCCGGCGGCATCAGCAGCCACGCATCAAAGACTATCTGGATCCAGCGGCGGTTGCCAGGGCAATGCTGTACCGAGAAGCCGTTGGCGCACTGGCGCTGCAAATCCGCGTCCGACGCGTTGTAGCGGCTGTTGTACTTGGCGACGAGCATCTGGCGGATGTCGTAGTTGGTAGCGCTCCAAATCTCGCCGTCCGCGTGGACCTGCGGCCCGACCAGGTCGTAGCCCACATCGCTGTAGTTTAGCGGGCTGCTGGACATGTTGTAGTTGCGGATGCCGGTGTTGGCGTTGCCCGTCACGTAGCCACCGACCGCAAAGCTGTTCGGCTGGTTGAGCGGGACGTAGCTGTACTCGTTCAGGTACTCGACCGCCGCCTGGTCCGCCCAGCTTTCGCCCATCGCGCCCGCCTGCAAGCCGGTCAGGTTCGAGTCGGGGCCACCGACCATGCGGTTCGAGATCAGGTGCGTGTACTCGTGGCCGATGACCGACATGTCGTAGTCACCATCCACGCAGGGCGCGTAGAAGACCCCGGCAATCGGCTGCCAGAGATACATGTTGGTGATGGGCGGGATCCCATCCTGAAGGGTGATCTGGTTCGCGTTGTCACGCCCCAGGTAGCTCGGGTAGCCACCGTCCACCGCGCCCGCTTGCACGTTTCCAACCTCGGCATCATTCTCCCGGATGGGCGGGGTCCGCCCAAAGTTGCTCGACTGCGCGTTGTAGGTTTCTTCCTGGAAGCCGAGCTTGTAGGACCAATCGTGCATGTTGTTGTGCGCGACGAACAGGTTGGTCACGGCGGCATCGCGGTCCACCGCCTGCGGGGTGACGAAAACCGTCGGGGCGCAGCGGTTATTGCTCCACTGGTTCGTCCACGGAAAATCGTACTCGCGCTCGACGCTGATCGGACGATACTGCTCGGATGGGGTGAGCGGGCTGAACCACGCGGTAGCAGAAAGCGCGTTGTTGCCAATCGTCGTCTCGGTCGAGACGTTGGCGCGCACCTCGTAATCCCACGGGGCGGGCGAGGAGGCGTTGCGGAGTTGCAGGTCACACCCCTCGACTGGCTGCGGTCCCTCCTCGGTGTAGACTACCGTGTTCCAGCAGCCGAGAATGCGGGTATCGGTGCTGGAGTAGTCCAGCGGCGGGTTGGAGGTGAAGAAGCGCCACTTCGGGTTGTACAGGTCGGCCTCGACGAGCGGCGTATCGTCAGCGGTGAAAGTGCCGGTGTAGTCGGTGCGGGGCACGGTGGCCTGCCCCTCGAAGGGGCACACCTCGACGCTGTACAGCCCGGCCTCCACCCCGAGGACCGGCGCGTACACGATGGCTTCCGGGCTGGTCAGCGTGTCGTTGGCAGCCACCAATTGCCCGTCGCTCTCGCGGTACAGGTTGAGGACAATGTCGTTGGCGACGACAAGGGTCGTGGCGGATACGAGGATGCGCGTGGTACCCTGGGGCACATCAAAGGTGTGGCGCTGCCCGCAGGCGGGTGCCACGTAGGAGCCCGAAAAGGTGTCGGTGATGGGCACCTGCACGCGCGCCGTTTCCACATCTGTCTCATGGTCCAGATGGTAGAGGCGGCTCTGGCGAAACAGAATCGCGCCGCTCTGCGCGTCCACGTACAGGGTGTAGGCCACATTGTCAATGGCCTGCACGTTCAGCACGTTGACCTCGTAGACCAAACGCGCCGCCTCGCCTGGCATCGGCAGCACGCGCAGGCGCGCACGCTGCGGGTGCGAGAAGCCCGCCACATCGAAGAGGGTCCAGTCATACTCGCTGCGCACGTTCGAGATCAAATTGGCGCTCACCGCCAACTCCACGTTTGTGGCGGCGGCCAGCCACGCCGCCTCCGGGGTGAGCGTGGCGCTGCCCGGCGCGGTGGAATCGCCCACCGCCGAGGAACTCACGTAGACCAGGTTACCATCCTGGATGGCTACCGAGATCATCCCGTCCTGCACGGCGGGGATGCCCCCAAACAGTTGGCGGAAGAGCACGACGTGCGCGCTGCTATCGGTCAGCGTGACATCGCTGAGCATTTCCAGGTTGGTAACCGCTTGGTTGGAAAGGCGGAACAGCGAGCGGTTGCTACGGATCCACTCGCGGGCGGCGGTGGGCGCATCGCCGCTCAAGCCGGTGGCAAGAAAATCCCCATACTTGATGAGCGACTTGGGGGTGCCGAAGCGGTTCCAACTCGCATGCGCGCCAAGCGCGCTCACCTGGCTGAGTTGCCCTGCCGTGGGGGCGAGCACCATCGTGCGCGCGTCAAAGTCAGGCAACGCCTCGTGCAATTGCTCCAACTCGGGGATGTCCACCACCTGCGGCCCCAACCCCTGCGCCGACGCGGTTTGGCGAGTGGTGAGGGGCAACAGCAGCGACGTGACCATCAGGATGGTCAGGACCAATAAAACCCTACGTGACATCGTACGCTCCTTTCAGCAATGAGATGTAGCGCGACCAACGATGGGTAAAGAAAGGGGAACGACACTCACGACACATAGGCGATGCGGGAGTGCCTCCGGCCTCGCCAATGACGTTGCACGAATCGGCTTTGGTACGTTGAAAGGAGCCAGGAAGGAGGCGGCTCACTGGGTCGGTGGGAATAAACCAGCAAAGCGGAGAACAGGAGGGAGTGCGATCCCTCTCTGCTTTCCCCCGCTTTTCCCTACGCTAATCCAGAGATTGCTGCTCATCAGGCTGACACATAGCTATAACCCTGCTTACAAGCGAATTTTGTACCACCACCCGTGGTGTTAGGCGGGAATATGGGAATTTTGGGGCAGGAAAGGGCTGGGGTACGGGAAACGACGATGACGCAATCCGCCAATTTTGGAACTCTTCCCCTCCGCAGTAGACTCAGCGGTGCGGTGAAGGATGCTCACCCTTTACCTTCGGACATCGTCCACTTCCCATCTGGGGCACCCTGTCTGTAATCTGAAAATCTTCGATCTGAAATCTTCAATCTTTACTCCGAAATCACACCCGTGGAACAAGACCTTTTTAGCCTTGCGCGCACGCGCGCCCAGCCCAGACGGATCGGGTGGGAATGGGCACTGACCCTGCTACCGCTCCTACTTCTGATAGCGGTGTCCCTGCTACCGCTGCTGGCCGCCTCGCGCCACCTGGAGCGGCTCAACGATGACACGTACATCACGCTGACCTACGCCAAGTCGCTGGCGGCGGGCAACGGGTGGCGCTACAACGGCGGGGTGGAGGCGCTCGGCACGACCACCCCGCTTTTTGCGCTGCTGGTTGCGGGGCTGGCGCGGCTGCTGCCTGCCCTCCCGATGGACCATCTCGCGGTGGCGCTGAGCAGCGCATGCTGGCTGGGCACGGCGTGGCTTTTCGCCCTGGGCTATCGCGGCTTCGGGCTGCGGCGCGTGGAAGGGTGGCTGCTCGCGCTCAGCGTGCTGACGCTGGGGGGCTGGGCCTATGCCGCGCTGGGGATGGAAAGCTTGATGCTGCTCTTCGGGCTGGTGGGGGCTGCCTGGCTCGCCGCGACGGGCCGCGCGGCGCGCAGCGGCCTGCTGGCCGCGCTCCTGTACCTGGTGCGCCCGGAGGGGGTCGCGATGCTGCCCGTGGCCGGGGCGTGGCTGCTCTGGCAGGCGCGGGGAAAACGGCGCGCGGTGCTGGGCAGGTTTTTGCTGGGGGCAGCGCTGCCGCTGCTTGGGTGGGGCAGCTACGCCCTGGCGACCTTCGGGACGGTCCTCCCCACGAGCGCGTCGGCCAAACTGGGGCAGGGCATCGGCTGGCCGGGGGAGCTCTTTTGGACGCGCTTCCTCCACGAGTGGCTCCCGCCCTTTGCCAAAGCGTACGGGGTCACCCCCTGGCTCTCGCTGCTCTGGCCGCTGCTGGCGCTCGGCCTCTTCCACGCGGCGCGGCGCGCCCACGGGACGCTGCTGCTGGCGGCGTGGGTGGGGCTGTTCGCGGCGGGGTACAGCCTGCTCCACGCTCCAGGCTACTGGTGGTACATGCTGCCGCTGCTTTTCGCATTAAAACTGTTCGCCACACTCGGCGGAGCCTCGCTGCTGACGCATCGCAGGCGAACCATCCAACTGACAGGCGTGCTCGTGCTCGCTCTTTTCTTTGCGATTTCGTTTCAGCGCGCCCTGCTTGCCGCGCGCAGCGAGCGGGGCGACGCGCGCGCCGACACCTACCTTGCGGTAGCCGCGTGGCTCGACGCGAACGCGACGCCGGGCAGCACCGTCGCGTTTGTGGAGATCGGCTATCTCGGCTTTTTCTCCGATTTCCCGATAGTCGATCTGGCGGGCCTGACGAACCCGGCCTTTACGGGCAACGCGAGCCGGCTCGACCTTGCCGCCAACTTCTGGCAGGCCGAGCCGGATTTTCTGCTCCACCATCCCGCCTACGATTGGGCACTGGGGGAGATCGTCAACGACCCGCGCTTTGCCGATCGCTACCGCCCCGTCGCGGAATTTCCGAGCCACGTCGGCTCGCCGATGATCCTGTATGAGCGCGTGCCGCTCACGCCGCACTCGCGAGTGCCGCCGCCTGCTCCTGCTTCCGGGGCCAGCCCGGTGCCAGGTGCCCCTCTACCAGCCGGTAGCCATGTTGCAGGCGGGGCAGGTAGCGGTTGAAGTAGAACTCGTTGACGGCGGCGTTTGGGTCGTGAAAGTCGCGGTTGGCGGTCCCCCACAGGCGCTCCCACCACTTCCAATCGCGGCCCGGCTTGCCACCGCCCCACTTATTCCAGCGCATGTGAACGTGCCACGGGTGCCCGCGCGAGGTTTTCGGGAAGGTGCGGGTGATCCACACCATGTACCAGGAGCCGTCGGGGTGCTCCAGATATGCGTAGTACGGCGGCGCGCCGGTGGTAATCTCTTGGGTCTCGTCCATCTTGCTACCCCCTCTATTCTCACTTCTTTACCCTAACAATTGTAGCAGAAGGGTGCGACAAGCTGTGTCCTGACGCGCCCCTGTGCTATACTTGGGCAGAAACGTTGTTGAACCGCGTACAAAAGTGGAGAACGCATGGCAAAAGCGCGCACGGTTTATATCTGCAATGAGTGTGGCAAAGAGCATCACAAGTGGTCGGGGCGCTGCGGCGAGTGCGGCGAGTGGAACACCCTGGAAGAGGCGGTCGAGAGCGCGTCGGGCTCCTTTGGCTTCGGGCGGCAGGCGCGCACCGGCACGCTCGTCGCTAGCAACAACCCCCCGCAAAAGATCAGCGAGATTCAGGCGAACGCCTACGAGCGCTTCCCCCTGCCGATGCCGGAGTTTACCCGCGTGCTCGGCGGCGGGGTGGTGCCGGGCTCGCTCGTGCTGGTCGGTGGCGATCCGGGCATCGGCAAGACCACCCTGCTGACACAGGTGGCGGGCATGATGGCGGACAGCATGGGGTCGATCCTCTACCTGTCGGGCGAGGAGAGCGTCTACCAGGTGAAGATGCGCGCCGAGCGGCTGGGGGTCGCGGACAAAGACCTGTACCTGCTCAGCGAGACGAACCTGGACATCGCCATCGAGCATATCAACACGGTGCGGCCCAAAGCGGTCATCATCGACTCGATCCAAACGGTCTACCTGCAAGATTTAACCTCCAGCGCGGGCAGCGTCTCGCAGGTGCGCGAGTGCGCGGCGCGGCTGATGCAGCTCGCCAAGGGGGAAAATCTGCCGATCTTCCTGGTCGGCCACGTGACCAAGGAGGGGGCCATCGCCGGGCCGCGCGTGCTGGAGCACATCGTGGACACGGTGCTTTACCTGGAGGGGGACCGCTTCAACACCTTCCGCCTGCTGCGCGCGCAAAAAAACCGCTTCGGCTCCACCAACGAGGTGGGGGTCTTCGAGATGGTGGAGGGCGGCATGGTCGAGGTGGCGAACCCCAGCGAGGCGTTCCTGAGCGAGCACCAAGTAGGCGCGACCGGCACCGCCATCGCGGTGACGCTGGAGGGCACGCGCCCGCTGCTCATCGAGATGCAGTCGCTGGTGACGCAGAGCGCCTTTAGCCAGCCGCGCCGCACCGCGACCGGCATCGACCTGAACCGCCTGCACCTGCTGCTGGCCGTGCTGGGCAAGAGGATAGGGCTACCATTGCACAATCAGGACATTTTTGTGAACGTGGTCGGCGGGCTGCGCATCAACGAGCCTGCGGCGGACCTTGCGATTGCGGCGGCCATCGCGTCGAGCTTCCGCGAGAAGCCGGTGCCGCGCGACCTGGCGCTGGTCGGCGAGATCGGCCTGGGCGGCGAGCTGCGCGCGGTCTCCCAGCCGGAAAAGCGGCTCAACGAGGCGGCCAAGCTGGGCTTCACGCGCTGCATCGTGCCGAAAAGTGGCCGCCGCCCGATCCAGTCGGAGGGAATCGAGGCAATCCCCGTGCGCACGCTGGTGGAGGCGCTGCACCTGGCGCTGAAGGGGTGAAACGGCGGGGGTCAGGGATCGGGGACAGGGGACGGGGACAAGGGGAAGGCTGGGAGCGCGGGCCTCTGGCCCGCGTGTGGTTGTGGGGCAAGGCGCACCTCGTAGCGCGGGCGTCTCGCCCGCGAGCGGGGCGTCCCTACGGGAAACCACCGCGCCCCCAGATCACTTTTTCAGTCACACTACCCACACGTTTCTGCCATACAGCAAGGCGCGGGGGTCGCTAGGCACGCCCCTGCTTGTATGCTATGATTGGCTCATCCACTCATTAGCGACGTTGCAACGGGAACGGTAGGTACAGCAGCGATGAGCTTCGAGTTTTTCCTGCGCCTGCTAGGCATGGTCATCCTTGCTGTGGCTGGCTGGAAGCTCGGCGCGAGCCTGGCAGGCGACAGCGTTACCGAGGTAGAGGTGCTACGCGGCATCCTGTCGCTGGCCCTCGCGGGGGCGGCGCTGGGCCTGCTGATCACGCCCTACCTGACGATCCGCCCGTTTATCTGGATTCAGCGCCGAATTCGCCAGTTGCCCGCCAACCAGATCCTCGCGGGCACCATCGGGCTCGCCATGGGGCTGCTGCTCGCCGCCCTGCTGACCCCTCCCCTCGCCCAGCTTCCCTCCTTTTTGGGTCAAATCATGCCCTTCGGGGCGGCGTGCGTGCTTGGCTACGCGGGGGTGCAGGTGATGGTGCAGCGCGAGCGCGACCTGCTCAGCCTCGTCCAGGCGCGGCTGAGCCGCCAGGAGCACGCGGCCACGCGCTACGTGCTGCTCGACACGAGCGTCATCATTGACGGGCGCATCGCGGACATCGCGCAGACCGGCTTCATTGACGGCACGATGGTGGTGCCCCAGTTCGTGCTCAACGAGTTGCAGCACATTGCCGATTCCAAGGACACGCTGCGGCGCAATCGCGGCAAGCGCGGGCTGGACATCCTCAATCGGCTGCAAAAAGAAAGCGTGACCCCACTGGAAATTCGGCAGGTGGACCGCCCCGAGTTTCAGGAGGTGGACGCCAAACTGGTCGCGCTCGCGCGCGACCTGGACGCCAGCGTGCTCACCACCGATTACAACCTGAACAAAGTGGCCGAGCTTCAGGGGGTCAAGGTGCTGAACATCAACGAGCTAGCCAACGCCATCAAGACGCTGCTACTGCCCGGCGAGGCGCTGCGCGTCGAGATCATCCAGAGTGGGCGCGAGCACGGGCAGGGGGTCGGCTACCTGGACGACGGCACGATGGTCGTGGTCGAGCAGGGCGAGCGGGTTATCGGCCAGAAGCGCGAGGTGGAGGTGACGCGCATCCTCCAAACCGTCGCCGGGCGCATGATCTTCGCGCAGATGGTGGACCCTCCCCCGACCAGCAACGGGCAACGGTAGGACGGAAAGGTTGCAGGTTGAATGTTTGCAGGTTGCAAGTTGTTCCACTTATGATAGTTCAGAGCGTGCAAGGTGCTATCCAACCATAGCAAAATAGTTTAAAACAACAAAGGTTGCAGGTTGAATGTTTGCAGGTTGCAAGTTGTTCCACTTATGATAGTTCAGAGCGTGCAAGGTGCTATCCAACCATAGCAAAATAGTTTAAAACAACATTGTTGCAGCCTAGAACTTGTCTATAACCTGCAACCTATAACCTGCAACCTCACAAAGGATCGAGAGTGGTGATTCAAATTTATAATACGCTCACGCGGCAAAAGGAACCTTTTGTGCCGCATGAGGAGTCGAACGTGAAGTTTTATGTGTGCGGGCCGACGGTGTACGACAGCACGCACATCGGCCACGGGATGAGTTACTTGGTCTTTGACATGGTGCGCCGCTACCTGGAGTACCGTGACTACACGGTGAAGCACGTGCAAAACTTCACCGATGTGGAAGACAAGATCATCAACCGCTCCAAGGAGACGGGCGAGGCGTGGGATAGCATCACGACGCGCTACATCGACGAGTTTCTGGCAGACATGGCGGCGCTCAACGTGAAGCGCGCCGACGTGTACCCGCTCGCCAGCCAGGAGATCGCGGGCATCGTCGAGATGATCCAGGGGCTGATCGCGAAGGGCTATGCCTACGAGTCGCAGGGCGACGTGTACTTCCGCGTGCAGCGCGATGAGGATTATGGCAAGCTGTCCAACCGCAAGCTGGACGAGCAGCAGGCGGGCACGCGCGTCAGCGACGAGGAGCGCGAGCGCAAGGAGCACGCGCAGGATTTTGCGCTGTGGAAGGCGGCCAAGCCGGACGAGCCAAGCTGGGAAAGCCCCTGGGGCAACGGGCGACCAGGCTGGCACATCGAGTGCTCGGAGATGAGCCTGCGCTACCTGGGCGAGCAGATCGACATTCACGGCGGCGGCCACGACCTGATCTTCCCGCACCACGAGAACGAGATCGCGCAGAGCGAGAGCTTCACCGGCAAAGTGCCCTTCGTGAAGTACTGGATGCACAACGGGCTGCTCCAGGTGACCGGCGAGAAGATGTCGAAGAGCCTGAAAAACTTTTTCCGCATCCACGATTTTCTGGAAAAACACTCGGCGGACGCGCTGCGCCTCTTCGTGCTGTCGAGCCACTACCGCCGCCCCGTGAGCTACACCGAGGAAAGCTTTGCCGCCGCCGAGCGCGCCATGGAGCGCTTTCTGGCAGCGCTGCAACCGCCGCGCGCCGACGCGAGCGAGGCGGACAGCGCGCTCCGAACGCTTGCGGGGGAAACCGAAGCCAAGTTCCACGCAGCGATGGACGATGATTTCAACACGGCGCTTGCCCTCGGCGCGCTCTTTGAGCTGGCGCGGGCGCTCAACGGCGCGCGCGACCGGGGCGTGGCGGTTGCTGATTTTGTGCCCGCGCAGCAAACGCTTGCGGGCGCTGCTTGGGGTGCTCGGCTTCCGCCTGGACGCGGGCGACGAGGGCATCGACACGAGCGCCGAACCCTTCATCGAGCTGCTCATCGAGCTGCGCAGCGAGCTACGCAAGGCAAAGCAGTGGGCGCTCGCCGACAGCGTGCGCGACCGCATGGCAGCGCTCGGCGTCACCCTGGAGGACACGCCGCAGGGCACGGTGTGGAAGGTGGAGTAGGAGAAAGCAGACACGCAAGATGAACACCATCACGCTTCCCGATGAACTTCACAAACGAGTTTCCGCCCGCGCCGCCGAACAGGGACACTAGCGTTGAGGCGCTCGTGGAGGCTTTTTCAATGATCCGCAGCTACGCCGCAACGAAGATATCAAGACGTAAGTCAAGCTCGGCGCAAGGAACTGGTCGCCGCGGCTGAAGATCATCTTTCAGCGCAAGGCCAACGGATAGCCGAATCTCACAGGATGGGAACCATGAAGACATCGCAAACATCCGCCAAGTCGCTAGCGAAGCGCGCATTCGATGACATCGTGGTGTCTCAGGTTCCGATGATCGAGTGACGCCGCAAGAGGAACCCATCCTGCCGCTGCCGCTGCTCGCACCATAGTGTTCCAACCCCGACCGCATCTTTGCTTCCAGCGATTACGTTGAACTAGTGGTACTCTCACAAGCTATCTACTTTGGGCGCAACAAAGAGGCGGGCTTTTATCAGAAGTATCTTGCAGCGGTAGAAGCGCATGCCTCTGAGACATCGCTTTGATCCAGCACGCGATGCGTTTGGCTGCAACCGTGGGACTCGCCGCGATGGATGCCCTGCATGTGGCCGCTGCGCTCCAGGTTGGTGCACTCGAATTGGTCACTACCGAGAAGCTCACGAAACCGATCCACCGCGCGCCTGGCTTGCGTGTGATCACGCTTCATCCTTCTGTTTGACCTAGCTGTATCAAAATTCCCCTACTCCCTCATCATCCCAGGAGTCCACTCATGGCGACCACCGATCGCATCTACGGGCGACACCCCGTGCTAGAAGCGTTGAAGGCGGACGCGGCGGTCCGCAAGGTGCTGCTCGCCGAGGGGCAGAAGGAGGGGGGCGTGGTCGCCGAGATCGTCGAGGAGGCCACGCGGCGCGGCGTGCGGATCGAGTGGGTGGCGCGCAAGCGCCTCGACCAGATCACCGAGGCGGAGGCCAACCACCAGGGGGTCGTCGCCGAGCTTCCCCCTTTCCGCTACAGTTCTGTGGACGATGTTTTGGCGGCGGCGGGGGCGAGCGGCGAGGCTCCGTTTATCCTGCTGCTGGACGGTATCCAGGATGTGCACAACTTTGGGGCACTGCTGCGCACGGCGGAGGCGGCGGGGGTGCACGGGGTCATCATCCCGGAGCGGCGCGCGGTGGGGGTGACCCCGACCGTCTACAAGAGCAGCGCGGGCGCGGTGCACCACCTCCGCATCGCCCAGGTGACGAACCTGACGCAGACGATGAACGAGCTAAAGCAGCAAGGGATCTGGTTCGTCGGCCTGGACATGGCGGGCGAGCAGATGTACCACCAGGCCAACCTCAAGGGCGGGCTGGGCATCGTCGTCGGCGCGGAGGGGCGCGGCTTGGGCCGCCTCGTCGCCGAAACCTGTGATTTCCTCGTGCGGCTGCCCATGCGCGGCGCGATTGACTCCCTCAACGCGAGCGTGGCGGGCGGCATCCTCCTCTACGAGGCCCTGCGCCAGCGGGGGTAACTGACGGATTCACCACGGAGACACGGAGAGCACGGAGGCGATCCCTCCGTGCTCTCCGTGTCTCCGTGGTTTTTGATTTTCCCTACCTCATCCTACAGCTACTTTAGCCCTCAAACCACTCTGTTAGCGACCTCACCGGCAGGCGCTCGTCCACCATGCGCTTGTTCCAGGTGGGCTCCGGCGCGGGGTTGACCGTCCACGGTGAGCCCTGCAACTGATTCAACCCCTCCGCGATCTGGTAGAACGACAGCCCTGGGTTGCTGTCCAGATGGTACAGCCCCCCCGGCAAGTGCTGGATGGCGTAGAGCAGCCCCTGCCCCGTGTCGGGCAGGAAGGAGCAGGCAGGAAACCAAGTAGTGCTCGCGCTGATCGGCCCCTCGGCGTGGAAGGTCTTGTCCAGATAGCTCACCATGTGGTTGCCCCCCACCTCCGTGCCGATCTGCCAGCCGATGCGCACCACCCGCGCATCGGGGTTGGCCCCGCGCACCCGACGCTCGCACTCCAGCTTGTAGCGCCCGTACTCGTCGTTCGGGTGCGGCTCGTCCCCGACGGTGAAAGGCCCTTCCTGAGCATCGGAATAGACAGAAACCGAGCCGGTAAAGAGGAAACCGATCCCCTCCTCGGCGCAGACGCGGGCAACGTGCTCGGCCCAGTCGGGGCTACCGGTCGCGATGTGGAAGAACCAATCGGGCCGCTCCCGCTGGATCCATGCGCGGCCCGCCTCGGGGTCGTCCGTCGGGACGACGCTGCGATCCCACGCCACCACCTCGTGCCCCGCCGCGCGGAGCACGCGCGCCAGGGCGGGGGCCACGGTGCCATTCATGCCGGTGACTATCGCTTTCATAATTGATTCCTCCGTATGGGGATAGAGATGCCTGAAGCGTAAGATTGACCCTCTGCGAAGGTCAGCAACAGCCTTGCACGAGGGGTGCCAATGTTTGACTTTTCGCTCCTGGATGATATACTAGCCCTCGCTGTCCGTTAAAAATGTGGCTGGCAGGCCGGTGTAGCTTAAAGGCAAAGCAACCGCCTTGTAAGCGGTAGAGTGCGAGTTCGATTCTCGCCACCGGCTCTCTTCTTCTGCAAAGTTAGAACGAACGTTTTTGACAAGTCGTCCAAAATCTGTATAATCCTTCCGGTAGTTCAATCGTGGGTCCGTGTCCCGAGCGGCAAAGGGGGCTGACTGTAAATCAGCTGCGTAAGCTTCGCAGGTTCGAGTCCTGCCGGGCCCACCTTATACGTGCCTCCGTAGCTCAGGGGTAGAGCGCTCCCTTGGTAAGGGCGAGGTCCCGAGTTCAAATCTCGGCGGAGGCTCTCTCACAAAAAAGCTGCACCACATGGTGCAGCTTTTTCTGGTTTGGCGCGGGTGGCAAGACCCTAAGGGTTTGACCACCCTGTTGGCCGGCCATTTAGGTGCTGCGGCACAACCCCCCGCCACCCCCCACCATGAGGGTTAAACCCTTAGGGTCTCCCCCAAACCTCCCCACGAGGCGCGTTAAACCCGTTGGGTCTCCCCGCTCGTGCGGTCCGCCGCGCTGGCGGCCAGCTTGTCGCGGACGCGCTCAGGCAGGTTCGCAGAGGACATGGACGTAGCACACCTCGGCGCGCGGCGGGATCAAATCTTCCACCTCGATGATACGATAGCGGCGACCCGCAAGCTCCACTTCTTCGCCAATCTCCGGGTAATGATCTGCCGCCGCGATCTTCCCCGCGCCCCGCTCGCCCCGAATCACATACGATACTTGATAGGTCATCGCTGCCCGTTTCTGCCTCCTGAACCAACCCGTAGCGCGGCGATTATATCCGTCCTGCCCCGCTGTGCCCAACGCACGGCGGCGGGCGGCGCGGCCATTCGTCATTTCGCCAAAATTTGTTACTATAGCAGATGCATAGGGGCAGACCCGTCCGTCGGTGTTCTGCGCCTGCGTTCGGCGTTCAGCCCCGATACAAGCGAACAGGAGGAGCGATGCGGGCTCTGCTAAATCTTTCGCGCTTGGTGGATCGAGTGTCAGACTGGCTGGGGGAGCTTGCCAAATGGCTCGTGCTCGTTACCCTGGCTGTCGGCTTCTACAACGTGGTGGCGCGCTACGTGGGCCGCTTCATCGGGGTCCAGCTCTCCTCAAACGTCTTTATCGAGCTTCAGTGGTACCTGTACTCGCTCGTTTTCCTCCTCGGCTTTGCCTACATCCTGAAGCACGAGATCAACGTGCGCGTGGATTTCCTTTACACCACATGGCCCGTCCGCCGCAAGGCACTCCTCGATTTTTGGGGCCACCTGCTCTTCCTCATCCCCTTCTGCCTCCTCGCTATCTACGTCACCGTGAGCCCCGTGCTCCGCTCGTGGGGGCAGCTACCGTCGGGGGCCTGGGGGCCGTGGGAGCTTTCCCCCGACCCCGGCGGCCTGCCGCGCGCCCCGCTCAAAAGTGTGATCATCTTCGCCTTTACGATGCTGCTCCTGCAAACCCTTTCCGAGTTGGTCAAGCTGTGGGTGATCATCCAGGGTAAAGACGAGACCTTGGCCCTCGACAAACACGGCCCGGACCAACCCCTACGAATCGAGTAAGCAGTCCCCGTCCCCACCCCCGCTACGACAGCGGCACCCCCATCAACGGAGATTTTTCATGGGATTCGAGTGGCTGGCTCTCTTGATGTTCGTTATCTTCTTCGTCATGATCCTGTATGGCTACCCGGTCGCCTTCTCGTTTGCGGGCACCTCCGTCATCTTCGTCCTGATCGGCTTGAGCGTCGGGGCGTTCGACCTCAACCTGCTGCGCCTGCTGCCCAACCGCTGGTTCGACACCATGTCGGACTTTACCCTGCTCGCCATCATCTATTTTGTGTTCATGGGGGCGGTGTTCGAGAAGTCGGGGCTGGCGGAAAGCCTGTTGGAAACCATCGGCATCCTGCTGGGGCCGATTCGTGGCGGGCTGGCGCTGGCGGTGGTCATCGTGGGAACCCTGCTCGCCGCCGCGACCGGCGTGGTGGCCGCTACGGTGATCGTGATGGGCTTGCTCTCGCTGCCCGTCATGATTCGCTACGGCTACGACCACAAGCTCGCCAGCGGCATCATCGTCGCCTCGGGGACGATGGCGCAGCTGCTCCCGCCGAGCATCGTGCTCGTGGTGCTGAGCGACCAGCTAGGGGTCTCGGTGGGCGACCTGTTTCTGGGCGCGGTCGTTCCAGGGCTGATGCTGTCGGGCCTCTACGCGCTGTACGTGCTCGTCATCGCCTACCTGAAGCCGGAGCTCGCCCCCGCCCTGCCGCCGGAAGCACGCACCCTGAGCGGGTGGCCGCTGTTCCGCCGCACCTTGATCGTCGTCGTACCGCCGATCCTGCTGATCTTCGCGGTGCTCGGCAGCATCTTTTTCGGCATCGCCACCCCAACCGAGGCGGGCACGGTGGGCGCGGTGGGCGCGTGCCTGCTGGCGGCGCTCAACCGCCATCTGAGCTGGTCGGTGCTTACCGACGCGGCGCGCACCACCGCCAACATCACGGCGCTGGTGCTGATGATCCTCTTCTCCTCCACCTTTTTTAGCCTCGTCTTTGACGGGCTGGGCGGGCAGCGCTTGGTAACCGACCTGCTCACGCAGCTGCCCGGCGGCTTCTGGACCTTTATCATTGTTGCCAACATCGCGGTCTTCCTGCTCGGCATCAACCTGGAATTTCTGGAAATCAGCTTTATTGTGATGCCGCTCTTCGTCCCCGCCGCGCGCGCCCTGAACGTGGACCTTGTCTGGTTCGGCGTGATGATGGCGATCAACCTCAACATGGCGTTTATCTCGCCGCCCGTGGGTTTCTCGCTCTTTTACCTGCAAAGCGTCGCCCCGCCAGAGGTCAAAACAATCGATATCCACAAGGGCGCGCTGCCCTTCATGGTGCTGCAAGGGGTGGCACTGCTCATCGTCATCGCGTTCCCGCAAACGGTGAACTGGCTGGTCAACGCCGCCAAGTAAGTGCTGCCTCAGCTACTTTTAGGGGGATTGCCACGCCTGCGGCTCTCCGTTACAATCAACCACGAGGGGTGGTGACACAACGCTTTGGGAGCACCAGGGATGGATGACAAACAGGTGGAGCGGCTTGCCGAGTTGGGGCTGAACAGCTACGAGGCGAAGGCTTACCTTGCGCTGCTGGGCAAGGACACCTTTTCGGCGACGCAGGTGGCGGATTTGTCTGGGGTGCCGCGCCAGCGCATCTATGATATTTTGGCGAGCCTGGTGGAGCGTGGGCTGGCGATCAGCCGCCCCGGCAAGCGCGGGCAAAAGTACAGCGCCGTCTCCCCCAAAGGGTCGCTCAGCGCCCTGCTGGAGCAGGAGCAGGCGCGGCTCGCCTCGCTGGAACGCACCACCGAATCGCTGATCAGCGAGTTGAGCCAGCAATTCCAGGCGGGTCAGGAGGAAAACAGCCCGCTGGAGTACATCCAGGTGCTGCGTGGCTCCACTGCCATCGCGCAGCGCTTCGCCGAGATTCAGAGCGGGGTCAAGGAGGAGATTTTGATCTTCACCAAGCCGCCCTACGCCACCGTCGCCGAGGAAAATGTCGAGGGGCTGGAAATGCTGAGCCGCCACGTGCGCGCCTGCTCGCTCTACGAGTACAGCGCCCTGGCCGAGCCGGGCATGGCGTCCGCCATCGCCGCCTTCATCGAGCAGGGGGAAGAGGCGCGCTTCACCGAGCAACTGCCCCTCAAATTGGTCATCGTGGACAGCGAGATCGTGATGTTCGCCATGGAAGACCCCATCGCGGGGCGCACCGAACTCACGATCATGGTGATCGAGAACGAGCAGCTGGCCCATGTGATGAAAACCGCCTTTGAGAGCTACTGGCAGCGCGCGGAATCCTTCGAGACCGCCTTTCAGCGCGTCGGCGGGCTGCGCGCCAAACAGCCTGCCTAACATTCTACATGGCGTGGTTCGATTGCAGGTTGCAGATTACAGATCGTACAGATTCAGATCGTGGTGTCGTGCGTTGTGCGTTGTGCGTTGTGCGTTCGTCTTCTGCTCGCCGTTCTCCGTGCTCTCCGTGCCTCCGTGGTAAAATGTCCGAGCACCACGGACTGCCCTTACCCCTCGCGCAGTGCCCTGTCGTTGCCGTTCATTCCGCATTCCCCATTCCGCATTCCGCATTCCACGCTGCCGTTCGCTACGGGCTGATGTCGAGGGTGCCGAGGGGGAGGGCGCTGTCGGGGGTGCCGTTGGGGAGGCGCTCGCCGCTGCCCTCGTGGTACAGGCCAACCAGAAGGGTGTAGCGGCCCGGCGCGAGTTGCCCGGCAGGGAACTCGTGCGCGCTCACCAGCACCTCGCCCGCCCGCCACGCGATGCTGGGTACATCAAAGAAGGCGTCGGCCCCCGCCACGACGGTGCCCTGCTCGTCGACCACGTGCAGAAACACCTTGTAGGGGCGGTCGGTGGGGGCGAGCGCGCGCCAGTATAGCTCCAGGTACAGCGGCTCGCTGGCACGGGCGGGCACGGGCTCGATGTTGTAGCCGAGCAAGCGCACCTGCTCACTCCACTCCCCCGCCACCTCGTGCGCCAGCGCGGGCACCTCGCTCCGCACCTCGCGCGCCGCGATTTGTACCTCCCCAGCAACATCTCGGAATCGTGCAGCAGCCCGCCCCAGCGTGGCACATCCAGCGTCGCCTCACCCCGTTTCGCCCGCAGGAGAAAGCGGTACCCACCCTCGAACTCAGGCGGGAGCGGCACCTCGTAGCGTAGCTCCAGCGCGTCGCCGCGCTGCCAGCCGCCGGTCGGCAGCTGCGGCGTGCCGTCCGGCGCGGCGGGCAGCCCCGCTTCCAGCGGCAACGGCAGCGTCCACACCACTTCCCCCTCCACCGTCTCGGCTACCAACTCCCAACGGTCCGGCATTGCCCCGGGCTGCGCCACCGTGACGAGCAGCGAGAGGGTAAAGGTCGGCGCGGGCGGCAGGGCGGCGGGCAGCGGCGCGGGCTCGACACGCAGTGCCCCGCCAAAAGACACTCCCCCCAACACCGCAGGCTCCGCCGCGCGCGTTACCTCGAACGCATCGGAGAGGAGCAGCGGGCTCTCGCTCCCCAGCGGGAAGAGCGGGTGGCCCGCCGCATCCACCCAAAACAATTCCAATCGGTAGCGGGCGGGCGGCAGGGTGGCGGGCAGGCGCAGCGAGAGCGGCAGGCGCAACTGCTGCGCGGGCTGCCAGTGGCTCGTGCGGTGCAGCCCCTGGTACGGGTTGATCTGTTGCTGGTACCAGCCGCGCCCCGCCGCGTCGCTCAGGCGCAGCACCACCTGCCAATCCTCTGCTGGCTGCCGCTCCCCCACCGCCCACAGCGTCTCGATGACCGCGCGCTCGCCAGCAGGCACCGCTGGCAGCGCCTCGAACAGGCCGCGAAAATGGATCGTCTCGGCAAAGGTAGCCTCCATCGGCAGCGCGGCGGGCAGCACCTCGCCCCCGTAGAGCGGCCCCTGCGTGTCAAACTCCGCCGCGCCGACCACCGTTTGCCCCGGAAACTCGATGTAGCCCATGCGCGTGTAGTGCGTGTCGAACCACTGATACACATGATCGGCGGTGTCGAAGCTCGAATCGGGCGGGCCGTACACGAACCAGACGCGCTCGTTTTCGCGCGCCACCTGCTCGTAGGCGGGGAGCGCCGTCGCCTCGTCGATGGGGGTGCCGTAGGGCGGGAGCACCACCCAGGGCACCCCCGGCGCAAAATACTCCAGCGCGTGCTGGAGCACCGGATCGTTGAGCGCCACCACGTCGCCGCGCGCGACCTCCTCGGCCAGATACTCGAAGAGCGGGCGCACGTCGTTTTTCACCGTTTCCGGCTTGGCAAAGTAGTGGGTGATGGCGGGCAGCCAGCCATAGAGCAGGAAGGGCAAAACCAGCAGCGGCAGCCAGCGTCGCCACGCCGCGAGCCGCTCCAGCCCGAAGGCCCAGAGCAGGTAAAAAGCGGGGCTGACAAAGATCAGGTGGCGCGCGTTCTGGTAGAGCGGCTTGACGTAGGAGGCTGCGTACAGCGCAAGCACCGGCAGCGCCAGCCCGCCCGCCAGCAGCAGCAGGAGCGGCCAGCCCCCGCGCCGCCACGCCTGCCAGCCGCCGAGCGCCAGCAGCGCCCACGCCAGTGGGAAAAGCGGGAGCACCTGCGCCGGGTCGCTCATGAAGATGGGCACCCCGAAGCTGAAGGAGTGCAGCAGGTTGTTGACGATAAAGCCAGCGGGGCGAAAGAAAAAGTCGCGCTCCGCCCCGCCGAGGAAGCGTTCCACGCCGAAGGGGATCAGCGGAAGCGCGACGAGCAGCAGCACCGCGCCGGTGCCGAGCAGCAGGCGCGGGCGGTGGCGCAGCAACACAACGGCCAGCCAGAGCCCCTGCGCGGCGATCAGGAAAAAGGCGAGGTAGTGGGTCCACGCCATCGTGCCCGCCGCGAGCGCGTAGCCGAGCGCCCACGGCCATGCCCGCGCCCCGCGCCGCCCCCGCTCGTACCACTTCCAGAGCAGCCCGAAGGAAAGCGTGGCGGGCAGCAGCAGGAAGGTGTACATGCGCAATTCCTGCGCGTACCACAGGTAGAGCGGCGACAGCGCGCCGAGCAGCGCGGCCAGAAAACCGGTGCGGCGGCTGCCCATCCACGCGCCGGCGCGGTAGAGCAGCACGGAGACGAGCAGCGACGAGAAGACACCGAAGAGGCGCAGCGACCAGAGCCCAAAGCCGAGCAGGCGGCCCCACGCGCCGAGCAGCAAAAAGTAGAGCGGTGGCACGGTGTTCTGCGTGATAAACTGCGCCACCGGGATGCGATTCGCCAAAATCTCGCCAAAGGGGAGGCGCACCTGGTAGAGGGTCAACCCCTCATCCTGCCAGATGCCGAGCGGCTCCAGCCGCAGCAGCCGCAGGGCAAGGGTGAGGGTGAGCAGCAGGAACCAGAAGAGCAGCGCCCGCCGCCCGCCCGCCCGCTTACTTGCTCGCGACATGCCACTCGGTTCCATCCCAGCGAAGCTCCCCGACCACCCACGCACTTTGGCCCGGCTCCCCCTCGACGCGCTGCCCGCTTTCCAGATCGTACAGCCCCATGAGCAACTCGTACTCCCCCGGCGCCGCGTCGGTGGGCAGCGGCAGCGGCGCGGAGCGGTCGCGCAGCCGGTCACCCGGCTGCCAGTAGGCGGTCGGGAAGTCGCCGCCGAGCGGCTCAAAGTCGCGCTGCGCGAGCGGCGGCTGGTCGGGCGCGGGGGTCAGGTGCAGAAATGCCTGATAGGACTGGTCCAGCGGCTGGCCCACCTCCCAGACGAATTCCACGGTCGCGCTTCCATCAGCCAAGCTCACCTCCGGGGCAACGGGCCGCACGCGGAACGCGGTGCTTGGGGTGGAAGCGGGCTCCGCGCCGCGCACCACCAGCGCAAAAGGGCGCACGGGGCGCACCGCCTGCCCGCCCACCGTGGCGGGCAGCACCGACAGATCCGCCAGGCGAAACACATCGATCTCGACACGGCCCAGCGTGGGCACCTCGGCGTCGGGGGCGAGCAGCAGGGTGGTGCGGTCGGGGATGAGTGGGCCGACCGGCCAAGCGCTTGTCGGCCAGCGTCCCGCGTCCGGGTAGGAATCCGCCTGGGCGAGCAGCTGGCCCCCGCGCCCGAAGCCCTTGACCGACAGCGAGAAATTTTCTTCCAGCGGGCGCAGCGCCTGCCAGTAGAGCGTGAGCGGCAGCGCCTCGCCCGGCTGCGCGACGGGGTCCGGCAGCGCGTAGCCCACGAGGCGAATCGCGTCGCCAAAGCGCACGTCGAGCGGGATCGCGTCGGCGGGGAGCGCCGCCCGTAGCGGCGCGGGCGCGTAGCGCGGCTGGACCCACAGCAGCGCAATCGCCAGCGCGGCGAGCGCCCAGCCCGCGCTGTAGGTCACCACGAGCGGGCGCTGCCAGCGGCGCGGCAGCCAGGTGCACAGCCCCAGCGCCAGCACGAAGGCTATCGAGAGCGAGGCGGGGAACAGGAGCCGCCCCAGCGGGGCCACCGTCAGGCGCATCCAGCGCACCAGCAGCGCGCCGACCAGAAACAGATGAAGGAGCAGCAGCGCCACGAGCGAGCGCTGCGCGTCGTCCCACGCGCGCCACCGCCGCCACAGCGCCACCACGAAGCTGAGCGCAAGCAGCATCGCCAGCCAGCGCACGGCATCGTAGAGCCCATCGGCAAGGTTGACCCCACCCCACCCAAAGGAGGCCCAGTAGGAGTTAGTGACCGCCGTCCACTCGGCGACGAAACGCTGCAGGCTGGCGGCGGGCGCAGGGGTGCCATAGATTTGCAGGTGAATGGCGGTAGCAGTCGGCTCGCCGTACAGGCGCAGGTTGCGCAGGAACCACCAGCCGCTCACCAGCAGGAAGGTGGCCCCGTACAGGACGATCTGGCGCAGCCGACGCTGCCAGCCCAGCCCGCCCGCGACGAGCAGGAACAGCCCCGCCACCGCCACGGCACTCAGCCCGCTCGGCTTGGAAAGCGCCGCCAGCCCCGCCGCCACCCCGAGCGCCACCGCGCGCTGCGCGCTGCCCGGGCGCTGCCGCCACCAAAGGGCGAGCGCGAGGGTGGCGCTCACCGTCGCGACGGTGAGCGCGTCGTTGGAGACCGAGGAGCTGATGTGCAGAAATTGGGGGTTAAAGGCCATCATCCCGAGCAGCGCCCAGAGCAGCGCGGGCTCGTCGGGGAAGGCGAGGCGGAGCGCGGCGGCGGCGGCGAGCAGTGCGGCGAGCCCGCAGAGGATGCTCAACGCGCGCCCCAGCCGAACCGCTCGCGCGGTGGCGCGGCACGCCCCGACGCAGGGGCCGTGCACGAATTGGTTCGCGTTGTCCAACCACGCGCCCGCGCGCCCACCGTAGTAGGGATTGAGCACGGTCAGCCGCGAGTAGCCCGCGCTCAACTCATCCAGCCCCGCCCCCTTCAGCACCCCCGCCAGCAGCGCGTAGTAAAGCGGCGGCTGGCTCCCCTCCTGCTCGGCCAGGTGGTCGCGCCCCGCCAGCCGCTGCACGGGCAAATCGCCGCTCTCCACCAGATACATGGCGAACGCAAAGTGCCAGTTTTCGTCCGGCTTCTCGAAGAGCGGGGTCACGACGGCGTAGAGGGTTGCCAGCAGCAGGTAAAGCAGGAGCACGAGCGCGGGCACAAACCGTGGTCGGGTCAACGTGTCCATCCCCTGCAAGGGCGCGCAGCCGCTGCCGCGCGTGTCAACGCAGCGTGTGGGGGAGCAAACGAGGCGACCGACGCCGAACGGGAGCAAGTAGCTTGGAAAATGTGGGGTCTCCCCTCTCGGTGGGGCTTCGCGGGGCGGGCGGCGGCGTAGCCCCGAAGGCCGCCGCAGGGGGCGATTATAGGCAAGGCGCGGGGCGGCTCAAAACCTGCTAGCTGGCTCGATCCGACCTAGCGTGCCACCCGAGCCTCCCATCGCAAAATTAGGTATGGATATCACTGACGCGAATAGAAATTATGCACTACAATTCCTGCTCAACTGCTTTGCAAAAGCTTGGAGCATCCCTGCATGAACGCTACCCTCCCGCCCGACGAGGCGGCACGCCTTCAGACCCTCCAGGAGTACGGAATCCTGGACAGCCCTCCCGAGGAAGCCTTCGATCGCATCATCGCCCTGGCTACCCAACTATTCAATGTCCCCATCGCTCTCGTCTCGCTGGTAGACATGGATCGGCAGTGGTTCAAAGCCTGTTTTGGCCTGGACATTCGCCAAACGGGGCGCGAGCTCTCCTTTTGCGCCCACGCCATCCTGCACGATGACGTGTTTGTGGTAACCGACGCCCTGCTCGACCCTCGCTTCAAGGACAACAGCCTGGTGACGGGGCCACCGCACATTCGCTTTTACGCCGGTGCGCCGCTGCGGACGCCGAGCGGCCACAACCTGGGCAGCCTGTGCGTGATCGACACGAAGCCGCGCGACTTTAGCGCGAATCAATGCACGCTGTTGAGCGACCTAGCAGCCATCGTGGTCGATGAGATGGAACTGCGCCGCACCGCGCGCGAGCTGCGGGAAAGCGAAACCGCGCTCCGCCAGATCCTGCGCGAAAACAACCAGCTGACCGCCGCCGTCAACACCTTTGCCGCGGGCGTGGCGATCACCGATCCCGCGCTGCCGGACAACCCGATCATCTTCACCAACCCGGCCTTCACCAAGATGACTGGCTACACGGCTGAGGATGTGATGCTGCGCAACTGTCGCTTTTTGCAAGGACCGGACACCAACCCCGCTACGGTGCGAGCGATTCGCGAGGCTATCGCCGAGCGCCGCGTCTTCCAGGACATCCTGCTGAACTATCGCAAGGATGGTACCCCCTTCTGGAATGATCTGACCATCAGCCCGGTCTTTGACGCGGAAGGGACGCTGCTGCGTTTTGTTGGGCTCCAGACCGACGTGACCGCGCGGGTGCAGGCCGAAGAAAAGCTGCGCGAGAGCGAGGAGCGCTACCGGCTGATCGCGGACAACTCGCTGGACCTGATTGGGCTGGTTGACGCGCAGGGCACTGTGCTCTATGCCTCCCCCTCGCACTTTCAGGTACTGGGCTACGACCCCGCCGAGTTGCTCCACCACAATATTTTGGCAATTATCCATCCGACCCATCACGCGCCAGCCCAGGCCGCCCTGCAACAGTTGGTGGGAGAGGGGGGCAGCATTCGTGTTGAAGCGCCGCTCCTCCACAAGCAGGGCAACTGGCTCACCGTTGAGATGTACGTGTCGCGCGTCACCGGGGCGGATGGCAGCCCCAACCTGCTGCTGTCGGCGCGCGATATTAGCCAGCGCAAGCTGGCCGAGGCGGCCCTGCGCGAAAGCGAGGCCGAGGCCGCGCGCGCCAGGGCCGAAGCCGAGCGCGCGAACCTTGCCAAAAGCGAATTTTTGTCGCGCATGAGCCACGAGCTGCGAACCCCGCTGAATGCGATTCTGGGCTTCAGCCAGCTGCTGGAGTTGGACGATCTCATGCCTGAGCAACTGCGCAGCGTCGAGATGATCTTGAAGGGCGGGCGGCACCTGCTCGCCCTGATCAACGAGGTGCTCGATATCGCGCGCATCGAGGCGGGGCGGATGGAACTCTCGCTTGAGCCGGTAAAGGTGCGCGACCTGTTGATGGAGTGCCTCGACCTGATCCGCCCGCTTGCTACCCCGCGCCGCATCGAGATCAAGGTGAGCGCGGGCACGGCCTGCGACATCTACGTACAGGCCGATCGACAGCGGTTGAAGCAGGTGTTGTTGAACCTGATGGGCAACGCCATCAAGTACAACCGCGAGGGGGGGAAGGTGATTCTTTCCTGCGAGCCAATTCCCCACCCGGACGACGCCACGCCGTGGCTAGTCATCGAGGTCCAAGACAGCGGGCTTGGCATCGCCGAGGAAAAGATCGCGCGGCTCTTCGTGCCCTTCGACCGGCTGGGCGCAGAGCAGAGCCGGATTGAGGGCACGGGCCTTGGCCTCGCGCTGTCCCGCCACCTGATCGAGGCGATGGGCGGGACGATCGGCGCGACCAGCACGCACGGTGAGGGGAGTACCTTCTGGTTCCAACTGCCGCAGGCGCAGGACGTCTCGGAGGTGGAGGAGCCTGTCGAGCAGGGCGCGCCCGGCTCGTCGGACCCCAAGCGCACGGTGCTCTACATCGAGGACAACGTGTCCAACCTGGAATTGATGGAACGATTGTTGGGCCGCTTTCCGAGCACACAACTGCTCACCGCGATGCAGGGCCGCTTCGGCCTGGAGTTGGCGCGCGAGTACAAACCCGATCTGATCCTGCTGGACCTGCACCTGCCGGACATTACCGGCCTCACGGTGCTGCAACACCTGCAGGGCGAGCCCGCAACCCGCGACATTCCGGTTGTCGTGCTGAGCGCCGACGCCACGCACGGCCAAACCGAGCGCGTCCGCGACGCGGGCGCTGTGGACTACCTGACCAAACCGCTCAATCTCAAGCGATTGATGCAATTGTTGGCTGAACACTTGCATGAGGAGACGGCGTGATCCCCATCACCCTCGCTGTACCGTAAAACCGACGCACGCGGGCGAGACGCGCCCGCGCCTTACCGAGGAGGGGTGACAATGGACGTGTCACCACTCCTTGTTGTTTGAAGGGCCGCTACTATCCCGAATCTGGAGCCTGCTGCGCGATGAGCAAATCCACCTTCCCCGACGCCCGCATCCTGATCGTAGACGATGAGGAAAGCAACGTCTACCTTTTGGAAGCCATCCTGCGACGCCAGGGCTACACCAATCTTCGAAGCACCACCGACCCTCGCACCCTCTTCGCCTTCTACGCCGAGGCCGAGCCGGACCTGATCCTGCTCGACCTGATGATGCCAGAAATGAGCGGCTACGAGGTGATGGAGCGGATCGCAGTGCTGACGGGCGAGGACAACTACCTCCCCATCCTGATCCTCACCGCCGATGTCACCGTGGAGGCCAAGCGCCGCGCGCTGGCGGGGGAAGCCACCGATTTTCTTACCAAACCCTTTGACCACACCGAGGCGGTGCTTCGCATTCGGAACCTGCTGGCGACGCGCCGCTTCTACCTCCAGCTACGCGACGAAAACGCGCGGCTTGACAGCCGCGTGCGCGAGCGCACCGCGGAACTGGCGCAGGCGCAGCGCGAGATTCTTCAGCGGCTGGCACGGGCCGCGGAGTTTCGCGACGATGACACCGGCCAGCACACCCAACGTGTCGCCCACATTACCGCGCTGCTGGCGCAGCAATTGGCCCTGCCCGAGCCGCGCGTGCGCCTGATCCAGCAGGTAGCCGCGCTGCACGATGTCGGCAAGATCGGGGTGTCGGACCATATCCTGTTGAAGCCGGGCAAGCTATCGGAAGAAGAGTTCGCGACGATGCAGCAGCACACCACCATGGGCGCGGCGCTCCTGTCGGGGGGCAACTCGGAGCTGGTGCAACTGGCGGAGCAGATCGCCCACACCCACCACGAGCGGTGGGACGGGAGCGGCTATCCAAGAGGGCTGGCAGGCGAGCAAATCCCGCTGGAAGGGCGCATCCTGGCGGTGGCCGATGTGTTCGATGCGCTAACCCACGACCGCCCGTACAAAAAAGCGTGGCCGGTGGCGGAAGCGGTCAGCGAGATCCAGCGCCAAAGCGGGCGGCAGTTTGATCCTCGGGTGGTCGAGGGGTTCCTGCGGCTCCCCCATGACGATCTGGTGTAGGAGCGGGGCGCGGCGGGCTAGCGAGCGGCTACCTGCCAGCGCGTGCCATCCCACTGGAGGCGCGCAACGACCCAACTCGTCTGCCCCGGCTCCCCCTCCAGGCGGGTGCCGCTCGCCAGATCGTACAACCCCAGCAGCAGCAGGTACTCGCCGCGCGGAAGATCGTTCGGCAGGGCCATGCGCGCGTGATCGGGCAGGCGGTCGCCCGGCTGCCAGTACGGGGTGGGGAAATCGCCGCCGAGCGGCTCAAAATCCGCCTGCTGCACCGGCGGCTGCTCGCGCGCGGGCACCAGGTGGAAGAGCGCCTGATACGATTGCGCAAGCGGCTGCCCGACCTCCCACGCAAAATCAAGCAGCAACTCGTCCCGCCCCAGCGTCACTTCCGGCCCGACAGGGCGCACCGCGAAGTCCATCGGAGCGGGCGCGGCCCCATCGCGGCGAATCACCAGATCATGCAGCGCGAGCGGCAGCGAGGCCGCTTGCCCCGCGACGGTGGCGGGCAGCATCTGGAGGGTGTCGAAGCGGTACAGGTCCACCGTGACGCGCCCCACCGTGGGCACCTCCATCCCCTCCGCCAGGCGCAGTTGGCGGCGATCCGCGATGATCTGCCCCGGCTGCCAGAGCGGGGTCGGCCAGCGCCCCCCGTCGGGGTAGGCATCGCTCGCCGCCACAATCTGGCCCCCGCGCCCAAACACCTTGATCGCCACCGAATAGGGTTCATCCAGCGGCTGGAGCGCGCGCCAGTACAGGGTCAGCTCCAGCAGCGTGCCCGGCGCGACCGGCGAGGGGGTGATCGTATAGCCCTCCAGCGCGATGCGCTCGCCGAAGCGCACCTCGTCTAACGGTTGGACCCCGCTGGGCAGCGCCTGCAGCGGCTTGCTCGGCTGGTAGGCGGGCCAACTGATCCACCAGGGGGTGGCCACGCTAAGCCCCAGCAGCGCCACGACCGCCGCGATGCCGAGCCAGGGGGCTCCGCCAGGGCGCACGCGCCACGCCGAGAGGCCCCGCAGCATCAGCAGGGCGACGGTGGGCAGGGCGGGGAAAAAAAGCCGCCCCTGCGCGGCAAAGGTGATGCGCATAAACGAGGCCCACGCGGCCAAGACGAGCAGCAGCCAGCCCAGCAGGACGATCCCGGCCCAGCCGCGCCAGCCCAGCCCCTTTGGGCTCAGCCCGCGCCGCCGCACCGCGCCCAGCGCGCGCGCCAGCAGCCCCCCGACGACCAGCCCCTCCAACAGGCGAAAGCCGGTGTAGACCCACGCGGGATAGGGCAGGTTGAACCAGCCAAACAGCCCCCAAAAAGAAAACTCCAGCCCGCGCAGCTCCCCGACAAGGGTCAGCGGGCCACCGATGGCGGGCCGCGCCTCGACGTTGCTTTCCCACACGTTCAGCGCCAGCCAATCCCCGTACAGCCAGACATTCCGCCCGTACCACCAGCCCGCCACGAGCAGCGCGCTCGCCCCGACCAGCGTGCCCCCACGCAGCAGCACGCGCCAGGAGCGCGCGCGCCACGCCACGAGCACCAGCGTCAGCGCGACGAGCGGCAGCAGCGCCAGCCCGGTCAGCTTGGAGAGCAGCGCCACACCGAGCAGGAAGCCGATCACGAGAAAGTCGCGCGCCTGCGGGGTAGCGGTTGTAGAAGTCGCCCGCAGCAAAAGGACGAGCCGCCAGAGCAGCAGCGCGGCGGCGGCGGTGATGGCGTTGTCGTTGCTGGCTGAGCCGCTTATAAAGATGAACTGCGGGATAAACGCGACCAGCGCCGTGCCAAGCAGTGCCTCGCGCCGCGCGCGCAGCAGGCAGAGGGTACGAAAAATCGCAAAAAGCGTCACAACACCGAGGAAGACGGAGAAAAAGCGCACCAGGTGCAGCGCCAGGATCGAGCCGCGCCAGGGCCACCGCTCATCCGGATAATGCAGCAGGTAATTGACATTGCCGAGGGTGCCCGGCAGGCCCAACGCAGCGTGGGGGTTGATGCGCTCGTAGCGCGCGGGGAAATCGCTCTGGTCAATCCAGAAGGTCAGCGCGGCGGCAGCGAGGTAGTAGGCGGGGGCCTGCCCCCCTTCCTGCTTCCACAGTGCCTCGGTCTGCATCCCGGAAACCGGCAGCCCGTTCCCCTCTGCCAGATGCTGGATGTAGGCGTAGTGCCACAGCTCGTCCGGGGTCTCGAAGGGGGGGGTCACGACGCTGCTGAGGGAGGCCAGCAGCACAAAGAGGAGAAGCAGAAGCCGCACCCCCCAGCGATCCACGGCCCGCCCTAACGCCGACATGCGCGGCGAAGGGGAAAAACGGGGCTCAGGCACAGGGAAGGCGCGGCGTGCATGGGAGGGAGCAGGGCAAGGGCAGCACTAGCGTCGAAGGGTCGTGGGCACACGCTGGCGCTCCGGGCTGCGCCAGCGAATTTCCAGGCCGCCCCCCTCGTCCTCGAAACGGGGGGTGTTCCCGTGGTCGCTGCGCTTGATGGCGGCCAGACGCAGCCCGTAGCCCTTGGACTCCTGAGAGGCCGCATCGAGGATCAGGACCGGCCCCAGAAACAGCGGGGACAGCAAAGCGTACAGCACGCGCCCCAGCCCCCGCCGCCGATCCAGCGCGTGGAGGATGTGGAATGCCTCGTAAAACATAGCCCCAACCTGCGTCAGGTAGGGGCCGTGATCGGCAATTTCCAGCCCCAGCAGTTCCAGGCGCGTGCTCATCTGCGAGAAGCGATACAGGCGGCGCAGCCCCTCGCGCTCGCGCATGGCATCCTGGACGAGGGTCGTCACCGTGGGGCGCGGCGCGGCCCCACCGGTCGCGCTAACCGGCTCGCGCCCCACCTCATCCAACAGCCAGGGACGCGGCACGTAGCGCCCGACGATGCCCGCCGCCTCGCAGGAAGGCAGGGTCAACCCGAGCACGCCGCCGCTTTTCAAAACGCGCGCCATCTCGCGCAGGATGAAGAGGTCGTTGGAGGAGCGGGCCAGCGCTGGCCCGCAAAGCACCGCGTCGAAGTGGCCCGCCGCGAAGGGCAGGTGCAACAGGTCGGAAACGTGGAAGTGAACGCGGTCCGCGACCCCCATGCGCCGCGCCAAGCGATGCGCTTGCTCCACGGTGGCGGCGCTCGTCGCGAGGCCCACCAGCGTCGCCCCGTCGCGCACAAGCGGCAGGTGCAGCAACGGATCGCTGCCCACCACCAGGATGCGCCGATTTTTCGCCATATCGTGCAGCCACGCCTCCACGATCAGGCTTTCCACACCGTGGCGCAGGTCGGCCAAGCGGACATGGGGCATCAGCCAGCGCAGCAGGGGGCCGGGCAAAAAGGAAAGAAGGGTTGCTAGCATCACACTCGCTCATTCATCAACCATCAATGATTGCCTTCAATTTATAGCCAGCATCGGCCTGCAACGCAAGCGTTGGTCAGGCGGGCGGCAAACGGCTAGCAGGCAGCAGGCAGCAGGCGGCAGGCGGCAAACGGCTAGCAGGCAGCAGTGGGTTCCCGCAGAGCGGGTAAGGCAGCAGTGGGTTCCCGCAAAGCGGACATGGCAGGCAACGGCTTTTGTTTACGCTTCCCCTGGCAGCCCCATGAAACACAAAGGACGGACCCGTGACTGGGTCCGTCCTTTGTGCGTGCTGGGTAGAGACGATGTGTGTGGGCTTACTCTTTCATGCGCGGGTCGAACACATCGCGCAGGCCATCGCCCAGGAAGTTGAAGGCCAGCACGGTAAGGGTAAGCGCCAACGCTGGCCCAAAGATCACATGGGGCGCAGAGCGCAGAGCCTTGTACCCTTCCTGGAGCATGATGCCCCAACTGGCGGTCGGTGCGTCCACCCCCAGACCGATAAAGCTAAGAAACGCCTCGGTGAGGATATAGCCCGGAATGGCAAGGGTTTCCGCGACGATGCAGGGGCCGAGGATGTTGGGCAGCAGGTGTTTGAAGATGATCCGGTCGGGCTTGGCACCGACCGCCTGGGCCGCCTCGACAAATTCCTGCCGCTTGTAGGCGAGGGTTTGCCCGCGCGCGATACGCGCCATGCCGAGCCAGTTTAGCGCACCCAGCGCAATAAAGAGGAAGAAAAGTCCACCCATCGCGCGGTTGATGTCGAGCACGACCGCCACGAGGCCGGTCGCGTCGCCCTGGCGGCTCACCGCTTTGAAGTAGACCTGCAGCAGGATCACGATGATGATGATGGGCAGCCCGTACAAAAAGTCCACGATGCGCATCATCAGTTCATCCGTGCGCCCGCCCGCGTAGCCCGCGACCAGCCCGTACACCAGGCCAATGATCAGGCTGACAAAGGAGGCGATGAAGGCCACCGCCAACGAGACGCGCGCCCCGTAGATCACACGGGACAGGATGTCACGACCCAGGCCATCCGCACCCATCCAGTAGGTGAAGCCCTCCAGGACTGGGTTGTCCGACGGTTCCCCTATGCCCGCATAGTTATCCTGCAAGGTTTGGTACGCGTAGGCAGGAACCCGCTCGACCTGCTCGCCGTAGCCCTGAAGCACGAACGGGTTGACCACCTCCGCGAGGATTGCCACCATCAGCAGGAAAAGGATGAAAATCATGCTGATTACCGCTATAGGGTTCTTGAAAAGGCGGCGTGTCGCGTCCATCCACGGGCTGCGCGCCTTGGTAGTCGGCATGATTTTGACAGATTGTTCGGCAACAGCCATGTCGCTCTCCTTATTCTTGAGCAATTGTCCGAGGCCAGCAACGGGTTGCCAGCGAGGCTTGCTTGGTCTGACCGTTACCTTCTAGTCAAAGCGGATGCGGGGGTCGAGCCAGCCGTAGGCCATGTCCACGAGCAGGTTGGCTGCGACGAGGAGCACGCCATACACGACCGACACCCCCGTGATCACGGTATAGTCACGGTTGGTGATACTCTCGACGAAAAATTTGCCCATGCCAGGGATGGCGAAGATCAACTCGATGACGAAGGTGCCGGTCACGACGGCGGCGAGCAGGGGGCCGAGGATCGTGACAACGGGAATCAGGCTGTTTTTCAGCGCGTGTCGCACGATGACCACACGCTCGTGCAGCCCTTTGGCGCGCGCGGTGCGGATGTAATCCTCGCGGATCACCTGGAGCAGGCTACCGCGTGTCAGGCGCGCGATACTGGCTGACATACCGGTACCGAGCGCGACCACGGGCAGGACCGCGTGGCTAAAAAATTCACCGTTGAGCGGGGGGATGAAGCCGAGGAAGTACGGGGGCGACGCACCCACTGGGCCACCGGCAGCCAGCCTAGCTCGACCGCGAAGACCCAGATGAGCAGCGGCCCGATGACCATGCTGGGGACGGAAAGCCCCAGGACCGCAACGAAGCTGGCAAGGTAATCCATCCAGGTGTTCTGCTTGAGCGCGGCGATGATGCCCGCTGGGATGCCGATCACCAGCGCCAAGAGCAGGGCCATGAGGCCAAGTTGCAGCGAGACCGGGAAAGAGGCAGCGACGATATCGTTGACGCTACGCCCGCGCAGCTTCAGCGAGGGGCCAAGATCACCACGGATCAGCCCGCGCGAGACACCAAGTTGGTAGCTCTCCAGCACCGCATCACAACCGGGGATCACCCCCACCGTGCGGCAGACCGCTCCGGAGACGTCATCGCCCAGCAGGTAGGAGCTGAATTGCCACATCATCGGCCAGTCCAGATGGTTGCGGCGCTCCAAATTTTCGCGCACGCTGGCGGGCAGGCTGCGGTCCCCCACAAAATCGAAGGGGCCAGCAGGCACCGCACGGATCAGGGCGAAGACGGCAAAGGTGAGGAGGACGATGACGGGGATGGACCAGATGATACGACGGATGATGTAGGCAAGCATCGGAAGCTTCTCCCATAGTGAGGGGAACAGGTCACACAGACAGAAAGATGGGGCAACGAGGGATGAAAGCCGCTTCAAGCAATCATGAACGCCAGGGCCGAGTAAACCTGAAAAGCAGAAAGTATTCCAAAACGTGGGGACGAAAAAAGGAACGAGAGGGATAGAACCACCGCCCTGGATGGTACGCCAGGGCGGTGGTTGTGTGGTTTATGCTTTAGGCCAGAAAGATGATCTTACTGACCCATCATCTCGCGCTTGGCATCGGCATCAAGCGACCACAGGTACCAGGGGTTGCCACCCGCCGGGGCGATGACAACGTTCGTCATGTACGGCTTCTGCATGTTGACGGTGGTGTAGTAATAGATGGGCGCAATCGCGGCATCCGTGTCCACCAGCAGCGTCTCAGCCTGGGCGTACAGTTCCTGGCGGGTAGCAGGGTCCTGCTCAACCGACGCCTGCTCCACCAACGCGGCAAACTCCTCGTTGTTGTACATGGCGCTGTTGTTGCCGGACTCCGGCACGAAGACGCTCATCCAGTTGGACTGGTCGGGGTAGTCCGCGCACCAGCCAAGGCGGTAGACGTCGGGCTTCTCCTCGATCGGCGCATCGGGCGACAGGGTCTGGAGGTAGGTGCCCCACTCCTGGTTTTCCAGGATGAAGTTGGCCTCCGGGAACGCCTGCTGCCACATGGCCTGGACCGCCTGCGCGATCTGGGCGTGAGCTTCCGAGGTGTTGTGCATCAGCAGGATGTCCAGGCCCGCGCCATTTGCGTAACCGGCCTCTTCCATCCATGTCTGCGCCTGGGCAAGCTGCTCGCCGTAGTCTTCCATGACCATCCACGAGCCGATCTCCATGTTATCCGCGACGTTGCCGAAGATGCCAGGAGGGGCAAAGCTGTGGGCCGGAATCTGACCACCCTTGGTCACGTTCTCGATCAGGCTCGTGCGGTCGATGGCCGCCGAGAGGGCCTTGCGGACCGCCGGGTTGTTCACCGGGCCATCCTTCTGCGTGACGAAGCCGTAGTAGTAGGTGCAGGTGGTCGGCTCGACGTTCAACTGCTCGCTCAACTCAGGGTCGGAGCGGATGCGGTCGAGGTCAGCGATCGGGGCAGCGGTGAAGTCCAGGTCGCCCGCCTCGTACAGGGACATGGCGGTGGACTCTTCCTGGATGATCGGCGCATTGATGCGGTCGATCTGCACTTCGTCGGCATTGAAGTAGAAGGGGTTCTTCGTCAGGCCAAGTTGGGCGTTGTGGACCCACTCGTCCAGGGCAAAGGCACCGCAGTTCCACATACGACCGGCTTCCGTCCAGCCCTCGCCCCACTCGGCGATGTTTTCTTCGGGCTGAGCGTAGGTAATCCACATGCTCGCGATCGACGGACCGTAGCCAATCGGATCCACGAAGGTGATTTCCAGCGTCTGGTCGTCAACGACGTTCACACCTAGGCCCTCGCGGAGGGTTTCAAAATCCTCGGCGGCGGGGTCAGCGGTGTTGAAGGCTTCCGCACCGTCGATGAAGTAGAGCACGTAGGCGTACTCAGAGGCGGTGGCGGGGTCCAGGGTGCGCATGATGCCATAGGCGAAATCCTGCGCGGTGACCATGCGGGCGGCCATGTTGCCATCCGCATCCTCAACCTCGACCTGCTCGACCTCACCCGACTGCGGGTTGTAGGCAACCCAGGACACGTCGTCGCGCAGGTTGAAGGTGTAGGTGCGACCATCTTCCGAGACGGTCCAATCCTTCGCAACCCACGGCTCGACATTCGCGTTCTCGTCAAAGCGACCCAGACCGCACATGATGTTGGTAATCACGTTGACGGAGGTGGTATCGGTCGCCAGCGAGGGATCAAGGCTGGGCGGCTCACCGGTGACAGGGATGTCGAGGGTAACGAGGTTGGCCGCTGCTTCATCCTCTTCCATCTGGGCGGCTTCTTCCGCGCTCGGCGTGGCCGTTACGACGCGCTCGACTTCCTGCTCGACGACCTGGGTGACCACACGATCTTCACCCTCTACGGTAACTTCGACCACTTGGGTTACGACCTCTCGGATCACCTGCGGCTCGGCCTCGGTGGCTCCACCACAGGCCAGCAACACGAGCGTGAGCGCAAAAAGCGCCACAACTACTAATATCTTTCTCACTCTTCTCCTCCAGAATTACAGGGTTTGAATAGTACGTCCAGAATGAATGGAAGGGTACCTACAGAACAAATTGAGATCAGCGTCACCTCCTTCTCATGGTTTGTTCTCGAGGTGTACGACGCACCACATGCCCCACGGCCTTAAACTCTTGCGACAACCGGGGAAGGTCGTGGCGCACGCTCCGAGTAGGAGCAGGGTACCATCTAATCATGGCACAGAGTCACAGATCGCGCAAGGCACCGTTGCACTAACTAATACAAACGAGCCGCGAGGGCGGTTCAATGCGGCTTGCCGCGCTTACTCTACCAGGTGGCAAGCCACCCAGTGGTCCGGTCCCACCTCGCGGAATTCGGGGTCCACTTCCTTGCAGATGTCGATGGCGACGGGGCAGCGGGTGTTGAAGTTGCAGCCAGGGGGCGGGTTGACCGGGCTCGGCACGTCCCCCTTCAGGATGACCCGCTCGCGCACCTGCTCGATTTCCGGGTCCGGGATGGGGATCGCGGACAGCAGCGCCTGGGTGTAGGGATGCAGGGGGTTATCGTACAGCTCCACACGGTCGGCCAACTCGACGATCTTGCCCAGGTACATCACGGCCACGCGGTCGGAGATGTGGCGCACCACGCTCAGATCGTGGGCGATGAACAGGTAGGTCAGATCGAACTCCCGCTGCAAGTCTTCCAGCAGGTTGATGACCTGCGCCTGGATGGAGACGTCGAGCGCGGAGATCGGCTCGTCCGCACACGATAAAGTCGGGGTTGGCGGTCAGCGCGCGGGCGATGCCGATGCGCTGGCGCTGCCCGCCGGAAAACTCGTGCGGGTAACGGTTGACAAAATAGGGGTTGAGCCCCACCACTTTGCAGCAGTTCCTGCACCCGCTCCCGCTTCTCCTTGCCGTGCGCGATCCCGTGAACCTCCAGCGGCTCGCCGATAATGTCGCCCACCGTCATGCGCGGGTTCAGCGAGGCGTAGGGGTCCTGAAAGATCATCTGCATGTGGCGCCGCATCAGGCGCAGCTCGTTGCCGCCCAGCTCGGTCAGGTCCTTGCCCCGGAAGTAGACGCTCGCCGGACGTCGGGCGATAGCAGTTGAAGGATCGCCCGACCCGTGGTGCTTTTGCCGCAGCCGGACTCGCCCACCAGCCCCAGTGTCTCGCCCCGCTTGATGGCGAACGAGATGCCATCCACCGCCTTCACGTCCGCCACGTGCCGCTGCACCAGTACCCCCTTCGTGATCGGGAAATACATGCGCAGGTCATCCACGCGAACCAGTACCTCGTCGTGGGCCGGTTGGGTACCGTTTGTTTCGACTACCTCAGCCATGGTGTCCTCCATCCATCGCACCCGACGCATGGTGGGCTGCGAGCACTTTTTGTCCCTCAGGTTTCACCCAGCATGCCACGAAGTGCTCGGGGCCAACCGCCTCCAGGGGCGGGTCCTCGTTACATTTTTCGATGGCGAAGGGGCAGCGAGGCATGAAAGGGCAGCCGGTAGGGTAATCCACCAGATCGGGGGGTAAGCCCTCCACCGGCTGCAAGCGCTCGCGGATACGCTCGTCCAGGCGGGGGATGCTCCGCAACAGGCCGATGGTGTAGGGGTGGCGCGGGTTTTTGTAGAGGGGCATCAGGGGGCCAACCTCCACGATCTGCCCGGCGTACATGACCATGACGCGATGGGCCAGGCTGGCGAGCAGCGCCATGTCGTGGGTGATCCAGATGATCGCCATGCCGATCTCTTCGCGCAGATTTTTGACCAGATCGACAATTTGCGCCTGGATCGTGACATCGAGGGCGGTGGTCGGCTCGTCCGCGATCAGCAGTTGCGGCACGCAGGCCAGGCCGATGGCGATCATCACGCGCTGGCGCATCCCGCCGGAAAACTGGTGCGGGTAATCGTTGATACGATCCGCCGCCGCCGGAATGCCCACCATGCGCAGCAACTCCACCGCGCGGTCGTGCGATTCCCGCTTGTTCAGCTTCAGGTGAAGCTCCAGCGCCTCGGTGATTTGTCGCTTGATCGTCAGGACCGGGTTCAGCGAGGTCATCGGGTCCTGAAAAATCATCGCCATGTTGTTGCCGCGAATCTCGCGCATCTCATCCTGGCTCAATGTGACAAGGTCGCGCCCCTGGAACAACACCTTGCCGCCGATAATCTTGCCCGGCGGCTGAGGGATCAACTTCATGAGGGACAGCATCGTCACGCTCTTGCCAGAGCCCGACTCCCCCACCACGCCCAGGGTTTCACCCTCGTTTACATGAAAGCTTACGCCATTGACCGCTTTGACAATGCCTCCTTCGGTGAAGAAGCGCACCTCCAAATCGTCTACTTCCAGCAGTTTTGCCATACAAATCTCCTCATCAAAGAGGTAACGGAGACACAATAGTCATGCATGCTATCTTCGCAGCTTTGTTCGATGCCGTCAAGCGCTCTTGTCCCACTCAGCTTTCTGTTCAGGGAACAAGGGATCAAGCCAGCAACATAGCGCAAACCAAAGGATACAACAGGGGTGTGGGCTCGGACAGAAGACGCAATTTGTAAGAAGGGGCTGGCAGCGGTGCTGTCCCCGCCGCGCGCGAAACATTGTCCGCGTTGGTAGTTCAGCGTAGCAACATTCAAGCCAAAAATACCCGTTATCGGGGAGACAAGGAGCAACGCGTCGCTCGCGGCATACCCGCGCCCGCCCGGGCTAGCGGTTCAGCGCCTCATTCAGCCCGTCCCCCACAAAGTTGAACGCGAACACGAGCACCCCCACCACGATGCCCGGAGCCCAGACCAGCCAGGGGGCGGAGCCAGAGCGCCAGTAGGAAAAGTTGGCGAAGATCATCGCGCCCCAACTGGCGGTCGGCGGCTGGATGCCGATACCGAAAAAGCTCAAGGTGGATTCGGCGAGGATCGCCCCGCCCAGCCCCATGCTGAGGGAAACCACCACCGGCGTCAGTGCGTTCGGGAGCAGGTGGCGTGTGAGGATGCGCCAGGGCGGCACCCCGATGGCGTAGGCCGCCTCGATGAAGGGCTGCTCGCGCAGCGACAGGATTTGCCCGCGAATCAGGCGCGCCAAACCCGGCCAGCCCACCAGGCTGAGCGCCATGATGACGACGAAGAATTCCGCGTAGCCGCTGCGCACAAAGGGGCGCAGCGCGTCGTAGCCCAGCAGCCACGCCTCGATGCGTGGCTGGATGGTCGCGGCAATCAGGATGGCAAAGAGGAGGCCCGGAAAGGCAAAGAGCACATCGCTGACGCGCATCACCAGCGTATCCACCCACCCGCCGAAAAAACCCGCCGCGCTGCCGAGCAGCAGCCCCAGCACGAGGCCCACCGCCACCGTCGCGGGCGCAACGATGATGGCGGTGCGCGCCCCCCAGATCAGGCGGCTGAACTGGTCGCGCCCCAGGCGGTCGGTGCCAAGCGGGTGCGCCAAGCTGGGCGACGCCTCCACGTTGGCGAGGTCCTGCTCGGTGTAGGAATAGGGGGCGAGCCAGGAGGCAAAGAGCCCCACAAACACAAACACGAGGATGATGAGCAAGCCACCCACCGCTAGCACGTTGCGGCTGAAGCGCCGCCAAAACGCCAGCCAGGGCGCGCGGCGCGGCTTGAGGGGTTGATCGAGCAGTGTGGTGGGTGCGGTCAGGGAAATGTCGCTCATGTCAGGTGTTCCGAGTGGGGAATAGTGAATGGGGCATGGGAACGGAGCTATTCCCTATAATCCCGTTCACTACAATCGTTTTGCTTGTCACGCAGAAAAATCTGCAATACCCCATTCGGGGCACATAGCCTGCAACCTGCAATCTGTAACCTGCAATGTGCAACCCTAGCGGTAGCGGATGCGCGGGTCAAGAAAGCCGTAAACCAGATCTACGAGCAGGTTTGCCAGGGCGTAGGCGGTGGCGATGAGGAGGGTCAGCCCCATGATGACGGGGTAGTCGCGCGCGTAGAAAGCATCCACCCCCAGCCGCCCGATGCCCGGGATGCCGTACAGGGTCTCGGTGATGAACGCGCCGCTCACCAAGCCGCCCAGCATCAGCCCAAAGATGGTCAGCAGCGGGATCATCGCGTTGCGCATGGCGTGGGTCAGGATGACGGTGTGCTCGTGTAGCCCCTTGGCACGGGCTACACGCACATAATCGGCTTCCAACACCTCGCTCAGGTTGGCGCGCGTTTGGCGCGCGTACACCGCGAGCGGCCCCGTCGCCAGAACCGCGATGGGCAGCAGCGCTTTGGGGCTCAGCAGCCCATCCCACCCGATGCCTACCAGTCCCAACTGCTCGATCATGAGCCACATGAGGATGGGAAGCAGCACGAAGGAGGGGAAGGAAATGCCTGCCACCGCGCCCGCCATGGTCAGGTAGTCCAGGATGGTATTGCGGAAGAGCGCGGCGATGATGCCGAGCGGCACCCCGATCAGCGCCCCGAGGAGCAGGGCCGCCACGTTCAGTTGCACGGTGATCCAGAGCCCCTTGGTGAGCAGCTCCCCCACCGGCTTGCCCGGAAACAGGGTGATGCTCTCGCCAAAGTCGCCCTGCACCGCGCTCCCCACGTAATCGGCCCACTGGACGAGGAAGGGACGGTTCAGCCCAAGCTCCTCGCGCACGCGTGCCACCGCTTCCGGGTTGGCGTGTTGGCCCAGGCGCTGCTGCACGGGGTCGCCCGGCCCGTAAAAACCAAGGGCAAAGGTGAGCAGGCTAATCGTCAGCAGCAGAAAGGGGAACCAGAGCAGGCGGCGAACTAGGTATTTGAGCATGGGTGTCGGGATCCACAAAGGGGACGCACCGGCCCGCGCGCGGGCCGGTGCGGTTGGATTACGGCTGTACCGAGATGTATTTCAGGGTGGGGACAATCGTCGGCGGGAAGAGGTAGTCGCGCACGTAGGGCTTGATCAGCACGTACCCCTTGTTGAACCAAAGCGGCACCCAGGTGGCGTCCTGCACGATGAGCTCTTCCGCCTGGCGATACAGCTCCATGCGGGCTGTCTCGTCCTGCTCGATGCGCGCCGCTTCCAGCAGCGCATCCACCTCCGGGTTGCAATAGCTGGTGCGGTTGTCCAGGCTCTCGCAGTGGAAAAGGATATCGAGGAAGTTTTGCGGGTCGGGGTAATCCGCGATCCAGCCGATGCTGAACGCCTGATAGGGGTTCGGCCTGCGGCTCACGTCGAAGAGGAAGGTCGCCCACTCGGTCTGCTCAATGGCGACATCCACGCCCAGGTTCTGCTTCCACATCTCGACAATCGCCTCGACCTGCGGCCCCGCCGCGCCGCCCGCGCCGCTCACATGCAGCGTGATGTCGGGCAGCCCCTCCGGCCCACCGTAGCTCGACTGGGCCAACAGTTCCTTGGCCCGCTCCGCGTCGTGGCGCAGCCCCTGGATGTCGGGGTTGTAGCCCGGCATCCCCGGCGGGATGATCCCGTAGGCGGGGGTAACGGTGTTGTTGAGCACCACCTCCGCCAGCGCCTCCTTGTTGACAGCGAGGTTGAAGGCCTGCCGCACGAGCGGGTCATCGAAGGGGGCCTGCTGCGTGTTCAGCCCGATGTAGCCGATGCTGAAGCTCTCGACTTCCTGTAGCTCCTTGTTGAGCGGGTTGGCCGGGTCGAGCACGCGGTCCAGGTCCGCGAGCCCCACCCCTACCGCATCCACCTCGCCGGTCTCGTACATCGTCATGCCGCTGCCGCCGGACAGGATGTAGGTCACCTGGTCAAGCGATGGCTTGGGGGTGCCATAGTAGTTCTCGTTCGGGACGAGCACCATGCTCTCGCCAAAGTTGTAGCTGTCCAGGGTGAAGGGGCCGGTACCATTCGGGTCGGTCGAGGCCCACAGCCGCCCCTCGCGCTCGACCGTCTCGCGGTCCACCACAAAGGCGGTGGGGTAGGTGAGCTTGGCAAGAAAGTACACTTTGGGCGCGTCGATCTGGATCTCCAGCGTTTGCGGCCCCGCCACGCGCACCCCGCTCACATCGGCGGTCGTGCCACGCAGCTTGTCGCGGCAGCCCACGATATCGCCCAGATAGGTATCCGCGACGGGCGATTGGGTGGTCGGGTCACAGGCGCGCTCCATCGAATATTTAAAATCATCGGCAGTGACCGCGCGCCCTTTCGCAAAGGTCACGTCGTCGCGCAGCGTGAAGGTGTACAGGGTCCCATCCTGCGAGATGTCCCACGAGGCGGCAATGTCCGGCACGATCTTCAACTCGGTGTCCAGCGCGACGAGGCCGCTAAACAGCTCAACTATGTAGTTGGCAGAGGTGCTGTCGCTCGCCAGCGCCGGATCGAGGGTGGGCGGGTCCGCACCCAGCAGCACCAGGGTGTTACTCGGCTTGCTGCCGACCGGCTCATTCCCTCCCTGCGTGCCATCGCTCGGCGTGTCAACGTCCGGCGAGGGCTGCTCCACGCCGCCCTCCGGCAGCGGGACCCCCGACTGATCGCTGCGTGACCACAAGGAGTAGCCCCCCACCGCCACCACGCAGAGCAGGGAGACCACACACAGACCTACCAGCGCCCCGAGCGCGATGAGCCACTTTGTTCGATTTTCTTCCATATTGCCTGTCCTTCTCCTTGTGCGACGATCCGTCTGTGAATTGCGGAACTATAGCATAGAGAAAGATGAATTGTGAAACCCCTTTGGCTCTTTCTTATGGGGTGGGTGAGCGGGTGGCAGCGGGGGATAGCGGCTCTTTGGCAGCCATATCGATCTGCCAGCCCTTGAAAGAAAGCGGTGTCGGGGCGAAAAACGTGCGGCTAAGCCAGGGCTGCGTCAACACGGTGGTGCTCTCGTAGAAGATCGGCGCGTAGATCGCCTCGTCCACGGTGAGAAGTTGCTCCACTTGGGCGTACAGCTCGCGCCGCTGATCGGGATCGGGGTTGCGCGCGGCCTGCTCCAGCAGCTCGTCCAGGTCGCCGGGGGCGCGGCGCACATGGTTCATGCCAAGTTGCACCGTGACACGCTCGTCGGTCTCGGGGCGCGCCTGCCCAACCACGCCCGCCTGCTCGACATGAAAGAGCGCGTACAGCCAATCGTGGGCGTCGGGGTAGTGGCCGCACCAGCCGAGCACCCACACGTGCGGCACCTCTTCCAGCGGGGTGGTGCTCTTGATGGTGCGCAGATACAGGTCGCGCGGTTCCTCGCGCAGTTCGACTGTCAGGTTCAAGGTCACGCGCCACATCTCGCTCACGGCGGCGGCCAGGCGCGCCTGCTCCTCGCCGGAGGGGTAGAGCAGGGTGATGGAGGGGAACCCCTGCCCGTTCGGGTAGCCTGCCTCCGCCATCAAACGCTGCGCCCGCGCCGCGTCGCTGACGATGCCGACGGTACCGCGCGGCGGCGTGCCGAAAACCGAGGGCGGAAGAAAATGATACGAGGGCAGTTGCCCGCGCGCGAACACGTTGTCTGCCAGCCACTCACGGTCGATGGCGTAGGAAAGCGCGCGGCGGACGCGCGGGTTGTCCAGCGGCGGCTTGATGGTGGTAAAACCGTAGCCGAGGCTGCACGACTCGGGGACGCGCGCGCGCTGCGTGGCCAGCGTTGGGTCGGCCAGGGTACGCGCGATCTGCTCGGTCGGCACATCAACGCTGTCCAGCCCCCCCGCGCGGTACAGGTCGAGCGCGTCCGCCGCCGCCAGCGAGCGCCCCTGCACGCGGACGATCGCCACCGAGGCGGCGTCGTAGTAGCTCGGGTTCTTGTCAAGCACGAGCGACCCGCCCGGCACGAGCGAGGTGGGAAGATAGGGTCCGTCGGTGAGCAGATGCTCGGGCGTGCTCCACGCCTCCCCGAACTGCTCCACCTCGTCGCTCGGCACCGGCCACGCGATGGGGATCCCCAGGATCGCGGGAAGATAGGCAGCGGGCTCGTCCAGGGTGAACTCAACGGTGTAGCTCTCGACGGCGCGCACCCCAACGCTGTCGATGTCGGGGATACCCTCGGTCAGGTTAACCTCCTCGCAACCCTTGAGGATGAACAGGATGGCTTTCATGGGCGCGTTGGTGTCCGGGTGGCAGACCCGCTTGATGGCGAAGGCAACGTCCTCCGCGGTCACGGGCCGCTGTGGCTCGCCGTCGCGGTTGACCCAAAAGGCATCCTGCCGCATCCGAAAGGTGTAGGTAAGCCCGTCACCGCTGATGTCCCACGCGGTCGCGAGTGCGGGGCGCGGCTCCGCGCTCGCCGGGTCGAAGGTGGTCAGCCCCTCAAACAGCTGCGCGACAAGCCGCTGCGAGGTGGGATTGCTAGCGAAGGCGGGGTCCAGGGTGAGCGGCGCATCGCCAAAGTTATAGTCGAGTACCATCGGCTTGAGCGGCTGCACGGCTGCCGCCTCGCTCTCATCTGGCGCGTCGCTGCCCCTGCACGCCACCAACAGGCACAGGCAAAGCAGAACGCCCACGCGCCATAACACAGCCAGTCGCATCAAAACAAGCTCCTCTTTAGGGTCGTGAGTGTGGGTGATAGTACATGGTGCATGGGCCTTCCAGGGGCATAGCTCCTTCACCATGCACCATTCTCCAAACTAGATGATACGCATGGCAGCTCACAAACCCAAGACAGGACAAAAAAAGAAGCGGGGGATGCCCGCTTCTTTGAAGGGTTTTGCTGCGATAGCGCTACTGCTGTACCCCGCCCAGCCCGGACGCTTGAAGCTCCAGCAGCGGCGGCTCGTTCTCGCTGGGGGATGGCACGATTGGCTCATCGTTGGCCTCGCTGTCCGGCAAGAAACGCTCCTTGTGACTCGTCGGCGGTGGGGCGCTGGGCGATGTCGTGGTGGAGACGCTGTACTCCTGGTTCATCCAGTAGTAGGCGGGCTGCACAAAAATGATCACCATCAGCGTCAGCACCAGGGCACTCTGGGCCAGGGGGGCGCGAAAGAGGCTCAGCAGCGTGGCGTGCAGGCGCTGCCACGGCGGTGCTTTGGGGGACGGCGCGATTTCGCCGAGGATGCGCTCCCACACGACCGCGCTGGGGGGCGGCCCCACCTGCTCATGCAGTGCCTCCGTGATGAGTTGCTCCAGCGGGTCGTTGTACCGATCACGAGGTTCCATAAGCCACCAGATGGGCCACGCGCTGGTCGTCTTCCAACACGCGCCGCAATTGCTGCCGAGCGTAGAACAGACGCGACTTCACCGTTCCCTTGGGAATGTCCAACCGCGCGGCAATCTCCTGCAAGGACAATTCCTGCAAATAGTACATCACGATGACGAGGCGATATTTGGGCTCCAGATGCAGGATGGCATCCTGCACCGCACGCTTCAGCTCGGCCCGCTCCGCCTGCCACTCGGGGGCAAGGCGCGGCGAGGCGAGGAGGTTTGCCATGAATTCCAGCCCCGGCAAAAAGGCGCTCCGTCGGCTCACCCGATTGTACGAGAGGTTGAGGCCGATGCGGTGCAGCCACGGGGCCAGCGTGGTGACGCTCTGATCCACGCGATTTAAGTTGCGATAGGCACGCACAAAACACTCTTGCAGCAAATCTTCGGCCACGCCGCGATCGCGCACTACCGACTGGATGGTGCGAAAAACGCTTTCCGAATGGCGGGCATAGAGCGCCTCAAACGCACTCAGGTCCCCCTTCAACGCTCTGTCAACAAGCTCCACATCGCTGGGTGGTGTCATGAAGGTTTTGTGCGCCTCTTTCTCCTCTTGGTTCCTATACCGCACTCACGCCGCGACGGTTCAGTGGGACAACGGATGACGGACGACCGACGACCGACGACCGACGACCGACGGGCCACACTGCGCCTGCCGTGCGCCTAGTGCTGTATCAAGGACAATGTCAGGGCTGAAGGCTAGAGCGCAGATCGTCCGCGAAGGCGGACGATTGGCCGAAGGCCCATCAGCACGGACTTTCAGTCCGTGGCCGCGACTGTCGGTCGTCGCGCCCAGAGGGCACCCGTCGGTCGTCCGTTACGGGGCGGGCCGCCAGCGCAGATCGGGCTGGCGGGCGGCGCGGGCCTCGTCCAGCCGCGTGAGCGGCGCGTTGTGCGGCGCAGAGGTGACCAACTCGGGGGTCGTCACCGCTTCCTCCGCGATCTGCTTCATCACCTCGACAAAGCGGTCGAGGGTGCGCTTCGACTCGGTCTCGGTCGGCTCGATCAGCATGCACTCTTCCACGGTCAGCGGGAAGTAGATGGTCGGCGCGTGGATCCCGTAATCCAGCAGCCGCTTCGCCACGTCGAGGGTGCGGACCGGGTGCGGCTGGTCGCTCGTCTGCTCCTTGAGCCACTTCGAGGTAAAGATGACCTCGTGCTTGCAGGTGCGGTCGAAGGGCAGGTGGTAGACGCCGCGCAGTTGCTCCTTGAGATAGTTCGCGTTGAGCACCGCGCTCTTGCTCATGTCCACCAGCCCCTCTTTACCCAGGACGCGCATGTACACAAAGGCGCGCACCATGTTGTTGAAGTTGCCGTAGAACGCGCGCACCCGCCCGATGCTTTCCGGGCGATCATAGTCGAAAAAGAATGCGCCATCCTCCCCCTTCGCCACGTGGGGCACAGGTAGGAACTTTGCCAAGTCGGCGCGCACCGCCGTCGCGCCCGCGCCCGGCCCGCCGCCACCGTGCGGCACGGTGAAGGTTTTATGTAAATTATAGTGCAGGATGTCCATCCCCAGGTCGCCCGGGCGCGCGATGCCGACCATCGCGTTCATGTTCGCCCCGTCCATGTAGATCAGCCCGCCCTGCGCGTGGATGATCTCCGCCACCTCCAGGATATTCTCCTCGAAGACGCCGAGCGTGGACGGGTTGGTGATCATGAGCCCCGCCACGTCCTCGCTCATCGCCTCGCGTAGCGCGTCCAGGTCCACGTTGCCATGCGCGTCGGTGGGAATCTCGCGCGTGTCGTAGCCAACCATCGCCGCCGTCGCGGGGTTCGTCCCGTGCGCCGAATCGGGCACCAGGATCGTCTTGCGCGGTAGCCCCTGCGCCTCGTGGTAGGCACGGATGATCAGCGCGCCGGTCAGCTCGCCATGCGCGCCCGCGCTCGGCTGGAGCGTTACGCCGGGCAGCCCCGCCATCTCGCCGAGCCACTCCTGAAGCTCCCACATCAACTCCAGCGCGCCCTGGATCGTGGCGGGCTCCTGGTACGGGTGCAGATCCTGGAAGCCCGACAGGTTGGCGATGGCATCGTTGATCTTGGGGTTATACTTCATCGTGCAGGAGCCGAGCGGATAAAAGCCGATGTCAATCGCAAAGTTCTTTTGCGACAGGCGCGTAAAGTGGCGCACCATCTCTAGCTCCGACACCTCCGGCAGGTTGAGCGAGTCGGTGCGCGCCCAGCCGTCGGGCAGCGGGGTTTCTGGCACATCCAGCGCGGGGAACTCGACCCCCCGCCGCCCCGGCTCGCTCCGCTCGAAGATCAGCCCCGCCTCGGGCACAAATCCATGTGTGTCTGTCTGCATCACTGCTCCCTCAAAATATTTTCTTGCTGTCAGCGTTATCCACTCACTAACCTGGCCAGAATGCCGCTATCTATTTTCTTTCCCAATTTCTGGTACAGAGAGTCCTCTACAAATCTTGCGCCCCAACCGCTCCGATATCTCAGTATGGCGAGGCACAGTTTCTACCTCACCTGTATGGGGGTTGACCCATAGCGAGTGAGAACGACCCTCACGTTTGAGAATGCAGCCGTGCTGGCGCAAATGTCGAAGAAGCGTGTTACGCCTCACGACAACGTTACCATTGTCCGAGTTGCATCTTTTGGCGCGTCCCGTAGGCCATCTTCCCGCCGATCTTGCAGGAGCAGGGCTATCGCCTCAACAAGGCTCTCAAGTGATTCCTCTTGGGTTCGCCCCTGCCCATTTGCACCTGGCATTTCTGGGCTGTAGGCAATGAACCAGTTTTCGTCTTGCTCAACAATCGCTGTGAATTCGTTTCGCATCGCTTCCCTCCGTGCCATCCTTCATTTCTGTGACCCCTACGCTACCCCAACGCCCGCTGCGCCGCCGCCACCCCCGCGCCCGTCTCGATGGCCGCGCCCGCCGCGCGCAGGCTGCGCTCGATGGCGCTGATCGTCGCGACCGCATCGCCCGGCGTGATCGAGCCCATGTGGCCGACGCGGAAATACCGCGCGCGAATCTCGGGGTGCAGCCCACCTGCCAAGATGATCCCCTGCTCGCTGACCCGCCCCAGCACCCCCGCGTCCACCCCGTCCGGGAAATAGAGCGCACTCAGGGTATTCGCCGCAAGATCGGGCGAGGTGGGAACAGTTTGGCAGCCCCATCGCGTCCCACGCGGCGCGGAAGGCCCCGCCGATCCGCTCGTGGCGCGCCCACACCGCTTCCATCCCCGCGCCCAAAATGTGCCCCAGGCTCACGTCGAGCGCGTAGATCAAATTGATCGGCGGGGTGCCAAAATAGGCGGGGCGCTCCGCCTCGTAGGCGCGCATGATCGGCAGCCACTCGCCCCAATCCAGGTAGAGCGAGGCGACTGGCTGCTGCCGCGCCTCCCACCGCTCCAAGGCGCGCGGGCTCGCCACCAGCAGCGCGAGGCCGGGCGGCACCCCAATCGCCTTTTGCGAGGCGGTCAGGTAGACATCGGCCCCCCACTCTTCCTGCTCGAAACGCTCGCCCGCCGTGGCGCAGACCCCATCGAAGATGCTGAGCACCCCATGCTTGTTCGCCAGCTGCGCCAGCCCCTGCACGTCGGTGCGCACCCCGGTCGAGGTGTCCACATGGGTCGCCACCAGCAGCTTGAACGCGCCCTCTTCCAGCGCGGCGTCCACCTCGTCCAGCGTGGGGGCACCGCCCACCGGCGCGCCGAGTTGCACCAAATCCGCGCCGTAGCGCTCCAGCATGCGCGCGTAGCGGTCGCCAAAGTAGCCGGTGTTGACGAGCAGCACGCGGTCGCCCGGCTCGACCAGGTTGGCCGCCGCCATCTCCATCGCCAGCGTGCCGCTGCCCGCCACGATGAAGGGCTGCCCGCTCGGCGCGCGGAACACCTCGCGCGTGCCACGCAGCACGCGCCCGAAGCGCTCGATAAAGGTGGGCGCTACGTGGCTTTCCGTCTTCCACCCCATCGCGTTGAGCACATCCGGCTCAAACTCGATAGGGCCTGGGATCATCAACAATTTGCGATTCATGAAACTCCTTATAGAAGAAGATATTGGGTAGATAGATATTGGATATTGGGTAGTAGATATACCTGTGCTCTCCAATATCTAATTACCCAATACCTAATACCTAATCTCGCGCAACGCGCCTACCAGCCGGTCGATCTCCTCGCGCGAGGTCATCTCGGTGGCGGTGAGGAGCCAGGCGTTGCCGAGCGCGGGGAAGTCGCGGCTCAGGTCGTAGCCGCCGATGATGCCGTGCTCCTCCCAGAGTCGACGGTTCAGCTCCGAGGGCGCGACGGGGGTGCGCACGGCGAACTCGCGGAAAAAGGGCGCGTCAAAGAGCATCTCGTAGCCGTCGAGGTGGCTCAGTTGCTCGGCCAGAAAGTGGCTGCGCTGATAGCAGAGGTTCGCCACCTGCTGGAGCCCGCCCTTGCCGACGGCGGCGAGGTACATGGTAACCGCGGTCGCGACGAGCGCCTCGTTGGTGCAGATGTTGGAGGTCGCCTTCTCGCGGCGGATGTGCTGCTCGCGCGCCTGGAGGGTGAGCACGTAGCCGGTGCGCCCCTCGGTGTCCACCGTCGCGCCCGCACGACGCGCCCGGCATCTGGCGCATCAGCTTTTCCTGCGTGGCGAAGAGGCCCACGTATGGGCCCGCCGAGCCAGACGGGGATGCCCAGCGATTGCCCCTCGCCCGTGACGATGTCGGCGCCCGAGCTCGCCGGGCGAGCGGAGCAGCGTGATGGCGATGGGGTCGGCGCTGACACAGAGCAGCGCGCCCGCCGCGTGCGCGATCTCGCCGATGGCGGCCACATCCTCGATGGAGCCGAAGAAGTTGGGGTACTGGATCATGACCGCGGCCGTGTTCTTGTCCACCGCCGCGCGGATCGCGTCGAGCGGCGGTGGTCGCCGGTCGCCGTATCGACGTCCAGGTACACCTCCTCGATGTCCGAGCCCGTGGTTGTAGGTCTCCAGCACGTGGCGAGTACTCGGGATGAACGCCGTTCGAGATGACCAGCTTGTTGCGCCGCCCGCGGCTGACCCGCACCGCCATCAGCGCCGCCTCGGCCACGGCGGTGGAGCCGTCGTACATCGAGGCGTTCGCCACATCCATGCCGGTCAGCTCCGCGATCATCGTCTGGAACTCGTAGATGATCTGGAGGGTGCCCTGCGCGACCTCGGGCTGGTACGGGCGTGTAGGCGGTGTAGATCTCGCCCCGGAACAGAAGATGCGGCACGACGGCGGGGGTGTAATGATGGTACGCACCCGCGCCCAAAAAGCAGGGGTGCGTGGCGAGCGTGGCGTTGCGGCCCGCCATCCGCTCGAAGTGGCGGCGCGCCTCCAGCTCGCTCAGCCCGGAGGGAAGGTCCAGGTCGGGGAAGCGATGCGCCTCGGGCACATCGTGGAACAGGTCATCGCCATCGGCGACGCCAATCGCCGCCAGCATCTCGCGGCGGTCCTCATCGGTGTGGGGGGTGTATCTCACAAAGATTTCCTCTCGGATTGCTATGGAACCGCGCCGGTCAGCCGAGCAGCGATTCGTACTTGCCCGCGTCGAGCAGGCTGTCCCATTCGCTCTCGTCGCTCGGCTGGATCTTTACCAGCCACGCCTCGCCGTAGGGGTCGCTGTTGAGCAGTTCCGGTGTCGCAAAAAGCGCCTCGTTCACCTCGGCAATGGTGCCGGTGAGGGGCGCGTACAGGTCGCTGGCCGCCTTGACCGATTCCACCACGCCGAACGGTTTGCCCGCCGTGAGGGTCTCACCCACCTCGCCAAGCTCCACATAGACCACGTCGCCCAGGGTGTCCTGCGCGTAGTCGGTGATGCCGACGACTACTAGCTCGCCGTCGCGCTTGGCCCACTCATGCTCCTCGGTGTATTTCAGCTCCGCCGGTACGTTCGCCATAAAAAGGTTCCTCCAGGATTGCTCTCACAGGTTGAAAGGATAGGGCTTACGCACTTGTTGGGAAGACGACCGACGACCGACGACCGACAACTGCGTAAGTCCTAAAGGATAGAGAAAGCGGCACCGTGTTGCCGCCTACGACTCGCGCTTGTAAAAGGGGCGCTTTACCACTTCTGCCAGCACATGCCGCCCGCGCACATCGATGCTGAGCGTGGTGCCCACTTTGGCGTGCTCCGCATCCACCAGGGCCATCGCGATGGCCTCGCCCAGGTGCGGGGCCATGGAGCCGCTCGTCACCTCGCCGACGACGCTGTCGTCGCCCGCCACCACCTTGTAGCCCTGGCGGGCGATGCCGCGCTCCATCAGCTTGAGCATGACCAGTTTGCGGCTCAGCCCGCCCTCGCGCAGCTCGCGCTGCCGCGCCGCGCCGATAAAGTCGCCCTCTTTTGCCACAAAGTAGCCCAGCCCCGCTTCCAGCGGCGAGATGTCCTCGTTCAGTTCGTGCCCGTACAGCGGCATGGACGCTTCCAGGCGCAGGCTGTCGCGCGCGCCGAGCCCGGCGGGCTGGATGCCGTAGGGCTCGCCCGCCACCATCAGGCGCTCCCACAAGTCGGGCGCGGCCTCGCTCGCCACGAAAATCTCGAAGCCATCCTCGCCGGTGTAGCCGGTGCGCGCCAGGACCACCTCGTGCTCGCCAATCTTGCCCTCGCGCACGCTGTAGTACCCCATCTCACTCACGTCCACGTCCGCCAGCTCATTTACCAGCGCGGCGGCCCGCGGCCCCTGCACGGCGAGCAGGGCGAACTCGTCGCTCCGGTTCGCCACCGAAACCCCGTCCCGCCCCGCCGCCACCTGGGCAACCTGCGCCCAGTCCTTGTCGATGTTGGAGGCGTTGACCACCATCAGCGCGCGCTCCTCGTCCAGGCGGTAGATGATCAGGTCGTCGATCGTGCCGCCCTGCTCGTTCAGCAGCATTGTGTACTGCGCCTGACCGATGCCCAGCTTGCTGGCATCGTTGGCGCACAGATAGTTCAAAAAGGGAATGAGGTCGGGGCCGCGCACCTCGAACTCCCCCATGTGGCTCACATCGAAGAGCCCGACGGCGCTACGCACCGCCTTGTGCTCGTCCAGGATGCCGCGATACTGCACCGGCATCTCCCACCCACCAAAATCCACCATGCGGGCACCCGACGCCCGATGCTTGTCGTACAACGGGGTGCGTTTTAACTCAGCCACCGCTCCTCCTTGTCGAATCCAGAGTCCAACCTCGCAGCATGACGTTGGGCGACAACCGTTGGAAAAAAAAAGGCAGCCTTCAGCCGCCCTGGGGAAATGCCGTCATCGGCTATGCTGGAGCGATTGTACCGCCACCTTTTTGTTTGGGCAATCCCCCTGCCGCTCGTAGCGCGCTCGAGGAAAGCAGGGGAAAGGGCGGACAGGCGGGGCCACGCTACTGTGCCTGCTCGGCCTGCATGAAGGCAGCGGCCCACATCAGGCCCAGCGCCGTTTTCATATCCATGATCTCCCCCTTCCGCACCTGCTCCAGCGCGAGCGAGAAGGGCACCATGTGGGGAGAAAGCGCCTCGCCCTCGTCGCGCTCGGTGTCGATCGGTCGCGCCCCGCGCGCCAGAAAGAGGGTGATCTTCTCGTCGGTGAAGCCAGCCGAGCTGAAAAGGGTGCCAAGCTCGTCCCAGCGATCCGCCGCCATGCCTAGCTCTTCCCGCACCTCACGCTGCGCCGCCTGGAGCGGGCTTTCGCCCTCGTCCATGATGCCCGCCACCAGTTCAAGCAGTTTGCGCTCGATTGGCACGCGATAATGGTTGACCAGGATCACCTGATTGCCGTAGGCTACCACGTCGCTCTGCTCCTGAAGAAGCACGATTGCCACGCCGGGCCGGTGCCGCACCACCTCGTGGCGCTCCGGCTCCCCCTCCTCCTGCGCCACGTCCAGCACATCCACCTGGATCCAATCGCCATCAAAGGCGCGCGTCTGCGATCTTATATCTGCCATCTCCCCTCTCTTGTTGCGATGCTATCGGTCAAGTTGCAAGGCGCAGCAGAGCAACTCTTGGACCGAAAAAAAGAGGGCGGGCCGCGATGGCCCGCCCTCTTTTTAAGCAACAAGCAGGGGACAGATCAGGGAATGGTAAGCTGCTGGCCCGCGTAGATCAGGTTGTCCGTCAGCCCGTTGGCTGCCTTGAGCGCATCTACCGTCGTCCCGTACTGGCCCGCGATGCCGATCAGCGTGTCGCCCGCGCGCACGGTGTGGGCGCGCGGCGCGCTGTCGGTGGGGGTTTCCGGGGCCGTGCGATCAGCGGTCTCCGCGCCGGTCGGGATCAGCAACTGCTGGCCCGCGTAGATCAGGTTGGGGTTGCTCAGGTTGTTCGCGTCCAGGATGGATTGCGGCGTAACGTTGTACTGCCGCGCGATGGCGTAGAGCCACTCACCGTTCTGTACGGTGTGGATCACTTGACCGTCCGTCCCCTGGGTCGGCTCAGCACCAGGCACCGCACCCGGCGTCTCGGCGGCGGCCTGGGTCGGCACCGACAGCACCTGCCCCACGGTGATCGAGTCGGTTTGCAGGGCGTTCATGGAGCGCAGCTGCTCGACCGTGGTGCCGTAGCTCGTCGCGATAGAGTAGAGGGTGTCGCCTGCCTGGATGGTATAGCTGGTCGTCCCCTGCTCCGTGGGGGCTGCGCCCTCCTGCCCGCCCTGCGCCTCAACCGGCGCTTCGCCGCCGGTCGCGGCTTCCGGCGTGGCGACCGGCTCCTGGCCCTCGACCGCCACCGTCGTCCCCTCGGTGGCGGGCTGCTCGCCCGCGCTCTCACCGGTCACTTCTTCACCCGGGGCGGGGGTGCTGGGCACCGCGCCCGGGGTTCCCTCGGTCGCCGCCTCGCCAATGCCGCCGCCGCTGGTAACCGCGCCACCCTCGGTGCTGCCGCCCTCGGTAACGGTTCCCTCAGCCGGCACCGCTACCTCGCCGCCTGGGGTTGCCTCCGCCCCGGCAGCACCCACCTCGGTAGTCGGCTGCTCGCCGACCGCTACCTCGCCCGTAGGTTGCCCCTCGGGCGAGAGGACATCTTCTCTTTCTTGCACGCAGCCCGTCAACAACAGGGCCAAGAGCAACACACTCAACAGCGACAGCCGCGCAATACGATTCATCTCTTCTCCTCCTCGTTGTCAACACTCCTCGCTCGTAGCATCATAGCACAGCTTTGCGAGAGGCGTCAAGGGTTTTCTATGCTTTTTACCATAAACAGAAAAGTACTTGTGCTAAATATTGTCCATAAAATGGTACAAAAGAAGGACAACTTGCAGCAGTGTGGTAGCCGTTTTTTTGTCCCCTACAAGGTGGCAACGCCTAAAAAATGGGGCTCCCCAGCAGGTGGGTCAGCAGCGGGTTGAGCAGGTGCGGGGCAAGGCCCAGCAGCACCGAGAGCGCCCCCAGGCCGAGGAGGAAGGTGGTTGCGAGGCGCGGCTCGTGCTCGACCAGGGCCAGTTGCGCCGCATCCGCGCGCGAGACCATGACGGCAAACGCGCGAATAAAGCCCACCATGCCGAGGACCGATGTGAAGATGAGCACCCAGAGCCAGGCGCTATTCGCCTCGGCGAGCAGGCGCAGCACCGCCCAATGGCCCGGAAACCCCGCGGTCAGCGGCGCACCGAGCATCGCCATGCCGCCCACCGCAAAGGCGAGCAGGGAAAGCGGAAGTCGCACCCCCACCCCCACCAGTCGGTCAAAGTCGAGCGAGGTGGCGCGGTGGCGAATCGTGGCGAGGGCGCTGCCCGCCAGCAGCAGGCTCACCAGGCGGCTGCCCAGCAGCAGCAGCACGGCCACCCGCCCCACCTGCGACGTGAAGCTGAGCGCAAGCAGGATATAGCCGAGGTCCGCCAGCACCGCGTAGGCCCAGAGTCGCCCCAGGTGGCGCTCGGTCACGGCAAGCACCCCGCCCATCACCGCCAGCAGCAGGCCGCCGCTGAACAGCAGGTGCTGCATCTGCAGGTCCTGCGCCAGCCAGTTGTACTTGGCGAGCAGGTCAAGCAGGAGGATCAGGTAGCTGCTGCCCATGCCCGCCACCAGCCACGCGGCGATGAGCGGCGGCCCATCCTCGGCGGCCTGCGGCAGCCACGCGTGGAAGGGAATCACCGCCAGCATGAGCGCGAAGCCCATCCCCAGCGCCACCACGATGAGCCCGACCGGCGGGGCCACATCCGGCTGAAAGAGGCTGCGGCTGAGGAGGGTAGCGGCGAGCAGGAAGGGGGGGAGCGCGAGCACCGACAGGATCAGCAGGCGCGTGGCGGCGCGGGCGTTTGCCACCGATCCGCCCTGGACCAGCAGGATGACCACCAGCCACGCAATCTTGAGGAGGAGCACGCGCAGCACCAACTCCTCAAAAAAGAGCGCCGCTGCAATCAAGCCATACACCACCAGCAAGAAGGGGAACACGCTCCACCCCTGCGAGATGCGCCACGAGTACAAAAAGGCAAACAGCAGCCAGATGGCGAGCGCCACCAGCAGCGCCTGCCCGAGCGGGGTCAGCGACAGGCTGCGCCCCAGCACAGACAGATCGTCGCCCGGCGCGCGGCGGACGAGCCACCATGCGCTTGCCCCCATCACTGTGGAAGCGAAGAGCCCGGCCAGCAGCGCCTGCCGCCGCAGCAGGTAGATGACAGGCGCGGCGAGAATCGGCAGCCACGCGGGGAGCAGGGCACCCCCCACCCCTTGAAAAAAAGTGTCCATAGGCTCTCTTTAGATGGGAACTTCTTCGTGCACCACGATCTCGACATCGGGGGCAGCCGCCTTTTTTTCAAGCGCCGCCACCGCCTCCGCCAGCGCCTGCGCGCTGTGGGGGTCGGGGGCGCGTTGGGCGGCGAGCCGCTCCTCGATCAGGGGCAGGTGGCGCGCGACCGCCAGGTACGAGGCGACGAGCCCCACCAAAATCGTCCCGATGCCGAGCAGCCCCAGCACCAGCAGCCCCGGCTCCACCAGGGTGTAGAGCAGCTCAAAGCCATTTTGAAAGGTGAGCAGCCCCATGCCGGTCTTGAGCGGGTCACGCGTGAGGATGATGGTGAGCAACCCCATCGCCAGCAGCCAGGCGGCAGGGATCACGAAGGGATAGGGGAAGACGGAAAGCAGCGACAGCTCCCGTGGCATGGTAAAGAGCACCAGCGCCGTGAAGATCAGCGCCAAAAAGCGAAAGGGAAGGCCCATCGGGTAGATGTCGCGATTGCCCTGGAACCACGCGCGCCCTTCTTCCACGCGCGCCAGTTCCACCTCCACGCGCCGCGCCGTCCAGTACATGGTGGCCGCGGCAAAGGCCCCGGCCACCAGTTTCACCATGGCGAGCCCGCCCGGCAGCGCGGTGTTGAGCAGCAGGGCGAGGAAAAGGTATTGCAGCAGGACGCTCAGCAGGGCCAGCCGCCAATCGATCACGATGGCGACTACCGCTGCGGTCACGGCGAGGCCAACGCCCAACTGCACCGTCGAGAGCGAGGCGAGAAGGGTCCACATGGAATCCATGGTGCGCCTACCTCGGCAACAAAAAGATGAAGGTCAAAAAGAGGAAGAGGAGAAGCCAGCCGTAGTTTTCCCCCTCCAGCACGAGCATCATGCCACGGACGCCGCTCAGTAGCAGCCAGCCCAGCCAGCCAACGATGCGCCACAGCCAGGCAAAGGAGAACAGGGCCCCCGCCGAGTCGAGCAGCGGTTGCAGCGAGTGGAAGCGCTGCCGGTCTCGCCAAAGCAGCAACCCGCCCGACCAGCCAATCACGAGCAGGGCGAGCTGGGCAACCAGCGGGGCCACCGGCAGGGGCAACTGCTCCCACGCGGGGACCCGAATCCCCCACAGGAGCGCCAGCACCGGCACGCTGAGCAGGGAGAGCAGGATCGCCCCCGGCCAGCGCGCGCGTCGGTACGGCTCGGTGGTGTCGGGGATGAGCCAGTGGGTCAGCGCGGCGGTGTTGGTCATGATACCGATGACGCCGAGCGCCAGCAGCCAGCTCTCGTCGCGCACCAACGCCTGACCGCTCAGGGCGGTTGCCACGCCCCACAGGGCGCTCCCCGGAAAGCCAACGAGCACCAATGCCGCGATCAGCCCGAGCAGCTGCGCGCCGTGGCGAAAGTCGAGCCGCCCGCCGTGGATGGCGAGCGCGGCCAGGGCTAGCGCCCCTCCCCACGCCACCGCCACCGCCGCTGCGGGCAGCCCCCACGCAAAGGCCCACAGGCTCCACGCGGCCTGCACCGCGCCCAGCATGATCAGGCGCACGGTGGGCTCCTCGCGCCGCCAGGCCACCCAGCCAGCGAGCGCAACCCCCAGGGCTGCCATGCCCGCCAGCCCGCCAAGCTCCGGCATCTGCGATACCGCGACCGCCTGTGCCACGCGCCCCAGCCAGACGCTGCCCGCGCCCAGGGTCACCAGCGGCAAGAGCGCCATCACGCGCTGCGGCAGCGCTTCAAAGGCTACGGGAAAGAGCGAAAAGGGGAGCGGTGCCATGCGGAGCACGGCCACCGCGACGAGCAGGAGCACAGCAGGCGCGCTCGCGCCCGCCAGGTCGAGGCTGCCGGTGTCACGCCACAGCAGGAGGAGCGCGGCCAGCGCGGCCCCCTGCGCGGCCAGCGCGTGCAGGAACGTCACAAGCAGCCAGCGCGGGCGGCCGGTTAGGCCAATGCCAAAAATCAGGGCGGCATCCACCAGCAGGTTGGCAACGAGTAGGGTCAGCAGGTTGTCGGCCAGGGCAAGCGCCGACAGCCCCGCAAACAGGCTTAGCAGCCCCGCCTGGTAATCGTCGCTCGCCACCACCTCCTGCTCGTCCAGGCTGCCCACCAGCACGCCAAGCGCGACCAGACCGGTCAGGAGCAAGAAGGAGGCGGCAAAGGGATCAACCCGAAAGCTCAGCGCGCCGCTGGGCCCCGCCAGCGCTTCCCAGTCGGCCAGGACCCACGGGGTCGAGGCTGCGCCCCCCTTGTGTATCGCCAGGAGGGTCAGCAAAAAGGCGAGCACGCTGCTCAGCAGGATCAGGAAGCGGTACGTCTGCTCGCTCATCCAGCCGCGCAGGCGCGGCACGAGCAGCGAGGCCCCCAGATAGGCAAGCACCGGCCAGAGGATCAGTTGTGACGACATAGCTTTTTAGTCAGCAAAGTATGTTGGTTCCCGGAGAAGGCTGTCAGCTTCCACAGCCAAACACGCGACTATAGCACCAAATACAGAGAAGTCCAAGGTCCAAAGCAACGACAGAGGAGGGAAGATGGAGGGTGGAGAATGGACAATGGAGAATCGAGAATGGAGACACGTTGGGTCTTGTTTGGGTATTCAGCGAATCCTTGTATTTTTCCAGCCAGGTTGAGCCTCCTCGTAGCAGGACGCGACGTCTCCCACGAGCTAGGCGGAGGGCTGAGACAAGCCCCACGCCTCCTCGGCCCTCCCGTGCATCTCCCCAGGAGTACCCATCATGCCACATCGTTACAATCCAAAAGCGTTACTGCTGCTCTGCCTGCTGGCCCTGATGCTGATCGCCCTGCGGCCCGTTGCCGCCGTCGCTAGCCGCGCCCCCGCCGTGGCTGACGATAGCGCGCCCTTTCGTTCCGAAGGGGCCGACTGGTTCGAGGGCTTCAACAACAACGGGCCAACCTTGCCGGGCGACGATGGCCCCACCAACTTGATCCAGGCAGGCTGGCTCTTCAGCAACCAGAGCGAGCCGGTTGGGCCCACCGACTGGTTTGATGGCTCCATAGGGTATCTTCCCCCACAGGAGGGCAGCGGCTACCTTGCTGCCAACTTTGACAGCACCGACCAACGCGGCACCATCAGCAACTGGGCGATCATGCCCGAGGTGGAGGGCATGGGCGAGGGCGATGTGCTCTCGATTTGGACGACCTCCGCGTCAACGGGCAAACCCGACCGCCTCCAGGTGCGCTACTCGCCGAGCGGGGGCACCGACACGGGGAGCGGCGCGTTCGACACGGGCGACTTTTCCACAGTGCTCCTCGACTTGGACCCCGTTCCCAACTACAACGATCCGAACGCCGACGAGAACGGTTGGCTGCACCATGAGCTTGCGCTGCCGGGCGACGGGCGCGTAGCGTTTCGCTACTTTGTGCAGGACGGCGGCATCTGGGGCAATAACTCTACCTACATCGGCCTTGATGCGGTGGGGCTGAATGTACCGCCCCCGCCACCCCCCTGCGTGCCGCCCTTGCCCGCCTCGGGCGAGACGGTGACATGGAGCGCGAACAGCTTTGTCGAGATTTGCACCAGCGTGACGATTCCGGCGGGGGGCACGGTGGTTGTCGAGCCAGGGGTGGAGATCTTGGTTCACGATGGCGAGACGCTGACCGTCAACGGGACGTTGCAGGGCGCGGGCACGGCGGGCAACCCAATCGTCTTCAACGGGCAATATTCCTTTTACACCCCGCCCATTCTCGTGTTTGGCAGCGCCGCGCTGGATTTCATCACGATCAACGGTGCCCTCGTAGCGGATTCGGGAAGCACCATTACCGTCTCAAACTGCACGATCAACGAGGGTGGCGCGGTGTATGGAGCCGCGACCTTCTATTCCTTCCAGGAGCCGAAATTTATCGAGGTGGAGGGGTGCCAGGTCGAGGGGGGCACGGTGTTTGCCGCCGACAGCACGCTGCTCCTGCGCAACTCCACCTTCAACGGGGTGGGCCCCAATCTGTTCCGTGGCTACACTCTGATGGAAAATGTAGAGGTGGACAGCGGGCAAATCTCGCTGTACCGCGAGAACGCCGCACAGTCGCTCTACATAGACAATGTAGAGGTGCGCAACTTCACCCAGGGCGGCGGGCTCTTCGTCGAGCAGGGAAATTACTTCATCGGCCCCAACACGGTGCTCCAAAACAATTTGTACCCCGTGCACGTGGAGGGCGGCCTGCTGCCCGGCAGCAGCGTGCCGCTCGACCGGCAACCTCAACAACTACCTGTACGCGGGCGACGGCGCGGGCTTCAACGACTCGAAAATTTGGGGCAATTTGGGGCTGCCCTACGTGGTGGATGGGGTGACGCTGGAGGGTGGCACGCTGGAAATCAAGCCGGGGGTCACGGTCAAGCTCGCGCCGGGCGTCTCGCTCGCCTACCAAAGCTTGAACGTGGAGGGGCAGCCCGGCGCGCCGATCACCTTTGAGCCGCTTGTGCCCGGCCAACGCTGGATCAGCATCCTGTACGGCTCGCTCGGTAGCGGGCCACGGCTCGACTATGTGACGGTGAAGGGCTCGGAGGCGGGGATCGTCGCCTCGGATTCGATAGTCAAGGTGACGAACGGGCTCTTCCAAAACAACCTGCGCGGCGGCTCGGCCTCTACCTACGGGATTTTGGAAGTTGAAAAGTCGCGCTTCCTCGACAACGCTATCGGCATCAACGTCACCGAGACCTCGACGGCGCGCCTCTACCACCCCAGCAACCCCAACGCCTTCGAGGGGAACGACGCGGCGGTCAACGCGGACAACAACTCGGATGCGCGCCTGAACTGGTGGGGCCACCCGAGCGGCCCGCAGCACCCCGACAACCCTGACGGGCAGGGCGACCCCGTTACCGGCTTCGGGGCGGTCCAGGTGCTCCCCTTCCTCACCGAGCCGCCCAACTTCGACAACCAGCCACCGGTCGTGCGCGCCGTCGAGCCCTACTTTTATGTCGAGCCGGGCGACAAGCTCATCCTCCAGTGGAGCGCGGAGGACGATGACGAGATCGTCGAGCAGCGCCTCCTCTTCTCCGATTGGGGCAATTACACCTTTGACGAAATCATCGTGGACGGGCTGCCCGCCTCGCAACATTCCTACCAGTGGACCGTGCCGGATGTGGGCGTGATCGGCTCTAGCTCGCCCTCCCCCTACGTGCGCATCGAGGCGGTGGACAGCAGCGGCCAGATCGGCTGGGACGAGATCAGGGTGGACATACCCACCTTCCAGGATCTGCCGGGCGAGATTCAATTCACCACTGACTTTCAAGATGTCTACCTGATGGATGAGCGGGAGCAAATCTGCTTCACCGAGGGCGACATCGTGGACGCGTGGCTCTTCCTGGAGGGCGACCGGAGCTCGGTTGCCCTGGGTGGCACCACCACCAATTGCCTGTCGGGCGAAATTCGGATGCCCTTCGTGAGCACAGACTCGGCGCGCGTTGGGGTGCGCATCTATGGCGCGGCGAATCGCTTCCGCTGGTTCTTCAGCGAGTCTTTCGCCATCCGCCCCGACCCGCGCCTGGGTGACGCGCCACCCAGCGTAACGATGCTCACGCCGCAAGGGGGCGAAACCTTCCTGTCAGGCTCGCCCATCCCGATCAGTTGGAGCGCGTCCGACGATGAGGCGCTGCGCTCCTTCGACATCCAAGCCTCCTACGACGGCGGCCAGACATGGCAACTCATCGCCGAGGAGCTACCCGCCGACGCGACGAGCTTTGCGTGGGACAACGCGCCCAACGCCGCCCTGGACGAGGTGCGCGTACGGGTAATCGCCCGCGACCTGCGCTTCCAAAACACATCAGACGGGGCGGAGCGCGTCTTTGCCATCACGCCAGGCAACCCGACGGCGCTCACACTCACTGTCATGGAGGCGCGCCTCCACGGTCCGCCATGGTCCCTCGCCCTCATCGCGGCCCCGCTCTTTGGCATGCTCGCCCTGGCGCTCTGGCGACGACGGTAGTGCCCGCACAAGCAAAGAGCCGCCACGGTACCGTGGCGGCTCTTTGCTTTTCCAACACGCATCCTCAAAAGGTAGAGGAGGCTCCTACCCCTAGAAGTTTCTAGAGCCTTTGTTGATCCGTCCGACGACTTTCTAAGAATTTTCCTCTGCTATCTGCTCCACCAGCCCCGACACCGTCGCCCCGTTGAGCGTCACCCGCTCCAGGCGCGTGCCGCGTGCGCCCTGCACGTCGATGGTGTACTGCCCGAAGCCCTCGATCGCCAGCCCCTCCAGCGTGACATCGTTGTTGCGAACGAGGATGCCGGTCGGGGTGAAGCGGCGGCCCAGCAGCGTAGCGCCGTCGCCACGAATCGTCAGGTCGGACACGTCAATGTCGAGCGCCTCGTAGTACTTGCCCGGCTCCACGAGGATCGTGTCGCCGGACCGCGCGAGGTCGATGGCGTCTTGGATCGACTCGCCGGGCGCAACATGGTGGGTGCGCGGCGCGGCCTCGGGCAATGCCGAGGCCGCTGCCACCGCCGCGCGCGCGGGGTTGACGCGCGGCGTGACCGGCGCGAGGCCGCTTGGCACCTCGTCGGGGATGGCGGGCGACGCGCTCTCGTCGGTCAGCGCGAGCAGAAACGCTTCCAGGTCGGCCAGGTCGCGCGTGGGAAGGTTAAAGGAGCGCAGCTTGGGGTCAAGGCGCGAATGGGGGACGTTGAGATTGTCCCCGCCGCCATTCAGGTAAAAGGAGATCGCCCCGTTCAGGTCCGGCTCGATCCCGTTGTGCATGTAGGGCGCGCTGAGCGCCACATTGCGCAGGGTCGGCACCGCGAAAGCCCCCACCTCTTCCGCGCGCGCCGTGATGCCACCGCGCCCCGGGTCGAAGGTGCCCGTGTCGTCGCGCACCCCGATCACCTTGAACTCGTCGGTGCGAAAGGTGGGCAATTCATGGCACTCAATGCAGTTGGTCTGGGGGCTGCGAAACACCTCGAAGCCGCGCCGCTGCGCGCCGGTGAGCGCGTAGAAATCACCCGCCGCAAAGCGATCAAAGGGCGAGTTGCGGCTGACAAGCGTCCCCTGGAAGGCGGCGATCGCGCTAGCCGCGTTTTCCAGGGTAAGCATCCCCGTAGACCTCCCCGAAGCGGCGCGCGTACTCCGGGGTCGCCTGCAGGTCCGCGAGCAACTGATCGGGGTCCGCCGCCATCTCGTCCGGGTGGAAGATTGGCCCGTCGAGCATCTGCGACGCCAACGAGGTGGCGCGCCCGTCCCAGGTAAAGTGCTCGCGAAACACCACGTTCCACAGCGAGGGGGCACTGCGCGGCAATGCCACCCCCGACACCCCCACCGAGTGAGCCAGCCCATCGCTGAGGCCGTGGTCGGGGTGGTGGCAAGTGGCGCAGCTGATCGCCTTGTTCCCGCTCAAGATCGGGTCAAAAAAGAGGAGCCGCCCCAACTCGATCTCGTCGGGGGCGGCGGGCGGCGCGTTGCGCTCCGGCCACTGCGCCATCAGCGCCGCCAACTCCGGCGGCACCGCTGCCGCCTCGCCCGCTGCCACGCGCAGTTGCAGCGACGGCGTGCTCGCCGGTTCCAGCGGTACCTCAACGCCCAGCGACGGCTCCCAGCGTAGCCGCGCCGCCACCAGGATGACGAGCAGGCTCGCCACAAAAAACACACTACTCTTCCAATTCATCATGCCCCAATCTTGAGTCAGACCCCGCCCCATTGCAAAACGACGACCGACGGAGACCCCCCGGGTGCGACGACCGACGACCGACGACCGACGAGGGCAACCACAAGGCTCATCCTGCTTCTTGCCCTTTGCCCTTTTGCGTCTTTGCCCTTTACCTTCTGCGTTCTACGTTTTCCGTGCCGCGCTGCTGCGCGACGAGGCGCGCGGTGGCCTGGCGCAAGCTTTCTTCGGCGTCGAGGTGGTGGGTGCGCGCCTGGGCCGCAATGGCGAGCAGCAGGGTGCCGAGCGCGGCCTCGCTTTGCGGCGCGCGCTGCCACGCGGCGAGGGCGGCGGCGGGGTCGGCGGGGTGCCAGCCACTGGTCACGGCGCGCTTGGCGATCTTTTGCGCGCGGGTCAGCGCGGGGAGCGCCAGCGCCACCTCGTCAAAGCCATCCTGCGGCGGGCGCGGCTTGCCCGCGCGCTCCGTCGCCTTGATCGCCTCCCAGTTTTCCAGCACCTGCTCGGTGCCCTCTACCTCGGTGGTGCCAAAGACATGCGGGTGGCGACGGACCAGCTTGGCCGAGACAGTAGCGAGCACATCGGCAAGGTTGAACGCCCCCCGCTCGCTGGCGATCTGCGCGTGCATCGCGACGAGCAGCAGCAGGTCGCCCAACTCCTCGCTCAGATTGCCCCAATCTTCCTGATCGATCGCCGCCGCCGCCTCGTAGGCTTCCTCGAGCAGTGCGGTGCGCAGCGTCTCGTGCTCCTGCTCCTGGTCCCACGGGCAGCCCTCGGGCGAGCGCAGGTGCGCGATGATGTTTTGAAAGTGGGGCAGCGAGGCGGGGTGGGCCAGCGGCGGCACCCACAAACTCGACCCCAAGGCGAAGTCGCTCTGCTCGTCGAGCCGGTACAGCGGCATGCTCGCGGCGCGCGCCTCGGCGGTGCCCGCCCGGTTGAGCAGGGTTACGGGGTGCTCGGCGGGGTAGAGTTCCAGCAGCACCCGCTTCAGGTCGGCGGCGAGCATCCGGCTGTACAGTTGCGCGACAAGCGCGGGGCGGTCCGCGTCAAAGGGCGGCGCGTAGCGCTGCGCCACGCTGCTGGCGTTGGCGATCTGCAAGCCTTGCAGCGCGTCCGCCTCGATCATCGTCAGCACCGGCTCGATGAAGCTCATCCCCTCGATCAAGCGCAGCGTTACCCCCGCCGCGCGCGCCAGGGCGACGATCTGCGGGACCGTGCTCTCGCCCACCCAGGGATGGCCCGGCACCGCGTAGAGCACCCCCTCGGGGCGCTGGCCCAGCCGCACCACCTCTTCCGCGACGCGCTGGTACAGCGCGGCGAACTCCTCCGACTCGTCGTACCACTCGTCAAACGAGTGGACCGCAAGGTGCGCGGGCATCTGCGCGACGAGCGGGTGGTGGCGAGTGCGCAGCCACACCTCGCTGTGGCTCGTCAGCGCCGCGCCCGCCTCCAACGTCAACTGGCCCCACTCGCCGGGGCCAAGGCCAACAATCGTAATCTGGGACATAGCGTTTCCTCATCTCGATAGCGTGTTTCCCGAATTGTACAACAAGAACCGCACCCCACTTAACCCTCGTCTCTTGCCTTTTGCTTTTTGCCTTTTGCCCTTTGCCTTTTCCCTTTTCTGTGAGCACAGTCATATCCCCCGAAGCCCCCTTTGGCGACAATGGCATCTCCAAGAAAGCCACTGCCTGGAAGCCCATGCTGAGGGGTCGTCGGCCAAGCACCGTGCTGGTTCACCTATCCATGTACCTTCAGGGCCGAGCGCCACATTACATGGAAGCATAGCTGGAGCGTATAAAGATGAAAGAGCAGGTTATTCTGATCAGCGGCGCGACTGGCGGCATCGGTCGCGCCACGGCGCTGGCAGCAAGGAACCGACGATGAGCAAGACGCGAACGGTGGTTATCGGCGCGGGGGTCGCGGGGCTGACCACGGCGGCGCTGCTCGCCAAGGCGGGGCACGAGGTGACGGTACTCGAAGCGCATGTGGACCCCGGCGGCTGCGCGGCCACCTACTTTTACAAAAATTACCATTTTGACGCGGGGGCTACCCTCGTCGGCGGCTTTCAGCCCGGTGGCCCCCACGACCTGGCGGCGCAGCGGCTCGGCATCACGTGGCCGGTGCGCCGCGCCGAGCCCGCCATGGTCTTTCACTCGCCGGACGGCACGGTGACGCGCTGGGGCGACGACGACGCTTGGCGGGCGGAGCGCCTTCGCGCCTTTGGCCCCGCCGCCGAGCGCTTTTGGCGCTCGCAGGAGTGGGTGGCCGATCAGGTGTGGCGCTTCGCGGCCTCGCTGCCGCCCTGGCCCCCCGACGGCCCGCGCGACCTGGGTGCGCTGGCGTGGCGCGCGCTGCACCAGCCATCGCTCGCCGCGCTCGCGCCGCTTCTCTTCGCCGACGTGCAGGGCTGGATGGACGCGCTTGGCGCGCGGGGCGCGCTGCTCCAACAGTTTGTGGACGCGCAGCTGCTGATTTCCGCGCAGAGCCGCGCGAGCAACGCGGCGGCGCTCTTCGGCGCGGTCGCGCTGGACCTGGCGCGGGCAGGGGTCTTCCACGTGCGCGGCGGGGTGGGCGGCATCGCTGAGACACTGGCCGACGCGCTGCGGGCGCAGGGCGGGCAGTTGCTCTACCGCGCGGAGGTCACGCGCATCGAGGCACCGGATGGGCGCGCGCGGCGCGTTCACACCCGCAAAAAAGGAACCTTTGAGGCGGACCTGGTCGTCGCCAACCTGACCCCGTGGAACATCGTTGATCTGCTCGGCGGCGACGCGCCCCCCGCGATGCGGCGGCGGGTGCAGGCGCTCCCGCCGGAATGGGGAGCCTTCACGCTCTACCTGGGCGTGGACGCCGAGGCCATCCCGCCCGCGCTGGCCGATCACCACCAGATCGTGCAGCGGCCCGCGCTGCCGCTGGGCGAGGGGAACAGCGTCTTCCTGAGCCTCAGCCCAGCGTGGGACGAGACGCGCGCCCCGTCCGGGCAGCGCGCGCTCACCCTGAGCACGCACACGCGCGTCGCCCCCTGGTGGGCACTCCACGAGAAGCACGGTGGCAAGGCAGCCTACGAGGAGCGGGTCGGGCGCTACAGCGAGACGCTGCTCAACGCGGCGCAGCGGGTGCTCCCCGACCTGCGCTCCCACATTCGGCTGCAACTGCCCGGCACCCCCATCACCTTCGAGCGCTTCACCCGCCGCCATCTCGGCTATGTCGGCGGCTTCCCGCAGCACTCGATCCTGAACGCGCAGAGCCCGCGCCTCCCCGTCGAGGGGCTGTGGATGGTCGGCGACTCGATCTTCCCCGGCCAGAGCACCGCGGGGGTCACCCTCGGCGCGCTGCGCGTGGCCGACACCATCCTACAAAGCTACGCCCCCGCCGCGCGCACCGTCGCCCTTCCCCAGCGAACGTAGACGACTGACGACCGACGACCGACAACCGACGACCGACGACCGACGTACCCGCAAGGCGGGAACTCCACCTTTGTGTGCGACGACTGACAGGTATACTTTCGGTGCGACGACCGACAACTCCTAACTCCCCCTCCGTCCCCCTGTCCCCTTCCCCTGTCCCCTTGTCCCCTTGTCCCCTTGTCCCCTTGTCCCCTTGTCCCCCTGTCCCCCGACCCCCTCCCACCTGTTGCCTAACCGCTTGCCAAATAGCTGCGTCGTTAGATAATAACGCGACTTGATTCTCCCTCCCCCTTTACAGGAGTCATTGTTTGCTATGGCACACGCTCCCACTTCCCCCCAACAGACGTTTATCGGCTTTTTGCCCAATGACAAGCCGGAAATTGGGCCGCTGATTGGCTTGGCGATCCAACACGTGCTGACGATGTTCCCCGCGACCGTGCTCGTCGCCATCCTGACCGGCTTCGATGTGGGCGTGACGCTGTTTGCGTCGGGCATCGCCACCATCGTGGCGCTGTTCTTCACCTCACGCGCGACCGGCACCTACATCCCGCTCTACTACGGATCGAGCTTTTCCTACCTCGCGCCGGTCATCGCTATCACGATGACGAATATCTACGGGATCGACGACCCACTGACGCGAATCCGGCTGGCCCAGGGTGGGGTAGTGATGACCGGCCTGCTCAACGTTCTGGTGGGCATCGTCGCCCGCTACGTGGGCAAAGAGAATATTGACCGCCTGCTGCCCGCCGAGATCACCGGCTCGGTGGCGGTGGTGATCGGCATCGCCCTGGCCTACGCGGCGCTCGACATGGCGTCGGCTAACTGGGGGGTCGCGATGCTGACGATGATCGCGACGATTTTGTTCTCGGTTTACCTGCGCGGGCGCGGCTTTATCGGGATGCTGCCGGTGCTGCTCGGCGTGCTGGTCGGCTACCTCGCCTCGATGGCGCTCGGCCTGGTGGATTTCACGCCGGTCGGCCAAGCTGCGTGGCTGCGCTCGCCGCAGTTCAGTTTCCCCCTCTTCACGCTGCCGGCCATCCTCGCCATCGCGCCCATCGCCATCGCGACGATCCCGGAAAGCACGGCGCACCTCTACCAGATCAGCCTGTACGTGGACCAGTTGGCGGCAGAGCTGCGCCGCCCGCCGGTCAAGCTGAGCCGCTTCATCGGCATCAACCTGATAGCTGACGGGATCGGCGACATGATCAACGGGATGCTCGGCGCGAGCGCGGGCACCAACTACGGGGAAAACAACTCCCTGATGGCGATCACGCGCAACTACTCCGGGCCGGTCCTGATGGCGGCAGGGGTCATCGCCATCATGCTCGGCTTTGTCGGCAAGCTAGCCGCCATCGTGGGCACGCTGCCGGTTGCCGTGACGGGTGGTCTCTCAATCTACCTGTTCGGCGTGATCGGCGCGCAGGGCATCGCGCTGCAGATCGCGCAGCAGGTCAACCTCTTCGACCCCCGCAAGCTGGCGATCATCGCCGTGGTGCTCGTGATCGGCATCGGCGGCAGCATCGGCTACCCGGGCGGGATGATTCCGGCGTTCGGCACCCAGTTCCCCGCCATCGCGACGGCGTCGGTCGTCGGCATCCTGCTCAACCTGTTCTTCATCCTCGTCCCCGCGCGCCAGATCGACGAGGAATTCGAGCGCCTGCCCGACGATATCGCGTCCAGCATCGAGGTGTAACGGACGACGACCGACGAGGACGACCGACGACCGACGACTGGGAACGGCAAGGATAACTGCCATCAACAGTAGGCGCTTTAGGCGAGACGCCAAGAACGCCCAGAGGTGGGTTCCCGCCTTGCGGGTACGTCCGTCGTCGGTCGTCCGTCGTCGTGTCGTCGGTCGTCTAAAGCAGAACATTTGTACTTTTGTGGGTTGACATCGAACTATTGTTCTCTTATACTAAGGGGAGACACGATACTGCCAAGGAGTCTCATGATGGCGGCAAAAAATAAAACTGGGTTGAGCAAGCGCCAACAGCGCATCTTGCTGTTTATCGAGCAATGTATTGTGGATCGGAGCCAGCCGCCGTCCATCCGTGAGATTTGTGATCACTGCGACATCAGTTCCACCTCCGTCGCCGATTACAATTTGAAGCGCATGGAGGAAAAGGGGTACATCTCGCGGATGAGCAACGTGTCGCGCGGTATCCAGGTGCTGCGGCCCAACGGCCCGATGCTGGAAACCGAGGAAGCGTACAACGTGCCGCTCTGCGGAAAGATCGCTGCGGGTACGCCGATCCCGCTGCCCGAGGAAAGTGTCCCCGAGGACTTCATCGAGATTGCCAAGAAGCACCTGCGCGCCCCCGCTGGCCGCAAGCTGTTCGCGCTGCGGGTCGAGGGGCAGTCCATGATCGACGCGCTGGTGGACGATGGCGACGTGGTCATTCTCTCCTCGCAGGAAACGGCGGACAACGGGGACATGGTGGCGGCGTGGATCAAAAGCCGCGAGGAGGCCACCCTCAAGCGCTTCTACCAGCAGGGGGACCGCGTCGTGCTGCGCCCGGCCAACCGCGCCATGTTCACCGAGGAGCAAATCAAGAAGGATTTCACCTTCCCCGCCTCGGAAGTGCAGATCAGCGGCAAGGTCTGTTTCGTTTTCCGCCAGATGCTTTAACCGATTCCAGCAAACAAAAAAGAGGCGCGCTCGCGAGCGCGCCTCTTTTTTGTTTGCGCGAAGTGTCATGCAAGGGGCGACCCAAAGCAAAACAATTCACCATTCATCAAACCCCCACCCCGCCACCTGCCGGCGAAGCGCCTCGTCGGTCATGTCCAGGCGTATCGGCGTGACGGACACAAAGCCGTGATGCACCGCCCAGATGTCGGTGCCCTCCGCATCGACCTGGCCGCCCGGCTCGATCCCCGCGATCCAGTAGAAGGGACGGCCCGACGGGTCATCGCCCACCACCAGGTAATCGGTGTACTCGCGCACGCCCAGCCGCGTGACAGCGATCCCCTGCCACTGAGCGGCGGGGATCGAGGGGACATTCACGTTGATCAGGGTGTGCGGCGGTAGCCCCTGCTCCCCCACGCGCCGCGCGATGCGCGCCGCCACCTGCGCCGCCTCCTCAAAGGGAGCGTCGGGGTCGCGGCTGTCCAGCGAGACCGCCACAGCGGGAATGCCGAAGATCGCTGCCTCGAAGGTGGCCGCCACCGTGCCGGAATAGGTAATGTCCTGACCCAGGTTCGGCCCCTTGTTGATCCCGCTGACCACCATGTCCGGCTTGCGCGGCAGCAGCCCCAAAGTCGCAATCGCCACGCAATCCGCGGGCGAGCCATCGGAGGCGAAGGCGGGGATGTCCTCGTGCGGGAAGGGCACCGGATCGGCGCGCAAAAAGCGCCCGATTGCCTTTTGGTGCCCCGAAATCGACCAGTTGCGGTTCGGGGCGACCACCGTCACATCGCCGACCTCACGCAGCGCTGCCGCCAGCGCGTGCAGCCCCGTCGAGTCGATGCCATCGTCATTGGTTACCAGAATTTGGGGGCGCATGGGACGATTCCTTTAGCATGAAAGACCGACGACCGACGGGTGCCCTCTGGGCGCGACGACCGACGACCGACGACCGACGACCGCGGACGACAGCATGGCACAACGATGCAAAACACAGATCAACAATCTGTAATACCCAAGGTCACAGTGTCTGCGATACCCCATTCGGGGCACTGCTGTAACCTGCAACCTACAACCTGTACCCTGCAACCTACCCGTCCCCTGTCCGCGCTAGCGCGCGCGGATGCGGATGCGGATCGGCTCGCTCTGCCTGCGGTTGCCAGCGGCGTCAAAGGCGATGGCGTAGATCTCGACCTCGCGCTCCTCGCCGTCGGTCAGTTCGGCTTGCTCGCGGGTCCAGCGCACGTTGAAAGTCGAGCTACTGCTCTCGATCATGCGCCCGTTGATGTAGAACTCGACGCGGTCCATCGTGATATTGTCGGTGGCCTCGGCCTGGATGTTGAGCCAAGAGTCGCCCCCCAGCTCCTGAACGGAGTCAGGGTAGGGGTAGGTGATCTCCACCTCCGGTGCTACGTTGTCCACGTAAACCTGCACCGTCGAGTATTGCACGCTGTTGTCCCACCCGACCGCAGCAAGTTGCAGGGTGTATAGCCCATCCTCAAAGCCGGCGGTGTTCCAATATTCCAGCGTCGTGTTGGAGCGCGGGCCGGTGTGGTCCGGGCCGATCTGCGTCCACGAGGTCGGGTCGAGCCCCTCGCCCACCTGCACGCGGTACAGCCGGAAGTTGCTCACCTCCGAGCTTTGCGTCTGCGTGATGATTTCGGTGCCGCTGATCACCTGTGTCGTCTCGACCACGGTCTGCGACGGGAAGTAGGCGTTGCCCTGAATCTCGACGGTGCCACCCACGTACCCGTAGGGGGCGGGGCTCAGGATGGAGACCGGCCCACCGACCGTCGGCCCAAACGATGAATCGTAGGCGGTGGGCGAGAGCGGAATGTCGTTGGCGCGCGCCCAATCCTCCGCCTCGGGCGGGATCATCATGAAAACCTGCGTCCGCACCAGATCGGGCGGGCAGTAGACGGTCGCCAGGCGACCGCCGTCGCCGCAGATGCGCGCCGTCTGGAACAGGGTATCGGGCTGCGTCGGCTGCGTGCCCTCGATAAAAAGTTCGTTTTTGACCTCGGGGCAGTTGGCGGTGGGCAGCATCCCACTCTTCGCGCAGACCTGCACCTGCACGATCCCCGGCGGGGCGGCGAAGGGCTCGACCGGCAGCCCCTCATGCAGCGCCATCATGGATTGCTGCCAGATGGGGGCCGCCACGCGGGAGCCCGGTGCCACGTCGTCGGTGGTCATCACGCGGTAGTCGGCGTTGCCCACCCACACGCCTGTGACGTACTGCGGCGTGTAGCCCAGGGTCCAGCCATCGCGGAAATCATTGGTGGTCCCCGACTTGGCGGCGACCGGACGATCGGGCAGCACCAGTTTGTTTTCCGCCCCAAACGCGGGGATGCGCGACTCGTTGTCGCTCATGATGCTCTGCATCAGGTAGGCAAGCTGCGGCGAAACGATTTGGCGCGTCTGCGGCTCGTAGCGGAACAACTCGTTGCCCTTCGCGTCCACGACCATCAGGATCGAGGCGGGATTCAGCTCGCGGTAGCCGGGGCGCTGCTCCAGCGGCGGCACCGGCGCGCCCACCATCACCCCGTTGTTCGCCATGACGGAAAACGCGTAGGCGTGATCGAGCAGGGTCACATCGCCGCCGCCCAGGGTGAGCGAGAGCCCCACATCCTCCTTGCGCAGCGTGTTGATGCCCATATGGTGCATCTGGTCGATCACGCGGTCCAGCCCCAACTGATCCATCAACTTGACCGCCGGGATGTTCAGCGAGAGCGCCAGCGCGTCGCGCAGCAGCACCGGGCCGCGATAGCTGCGGTCGTAGTTTTCCGGCACGTAGGGTGGGTTGGGGTAATCGTCGAAAACGCTACGCACGTCCCACAGAATCGAGGAAGGGGTGTACCCGTTGGCAAGCGCGGTCAGGTAGGTGTAGGGCTTGATGCTGGAGCCCGGCTGGCGCGGCGAGAGCGCCATGTTGATCTCGCCGTCGATCTCCTCGTTGTTGTAATCCAGCGAGCCTATCATCGTGACGATCTCGCCGGTGCGCGGGTTGATCGTCACGCTGGCCGCGTTGGACGCGTCAACCCCCTCCGTCTGGATCATGCCGATGTGCGCGCGCGCAATCTCCTGCTGCTTCAAAAATTGATCATAGTCCAGCGTGGTGTAGACGGTCAGCCCCCCGTTGTAAAGCAGGTCGGAGTTGCCATACTGGTTTTGGAGCAACTTTTCCAGCTGCTGCACGGCGTAAAGCGTAAAGTGCGGGGCCTTGAATTTATCGGAGATGATAGGCTTTGCCAGCTTTTCCAGCACCGGCACCTTCATCGCCTCCTGGTAGATGTCGTAGGTGATAAACTTTTCTTCCCACATGCGGCGCAGCACGATGTGCTGGCGCTCCAGGGCCGCGTCGGGGTCAACATAGGGGTCGTAGGTGGCGGGCTGGTTCGGCAGCATGGCGAGCAGCGCCGCCTCGTCCAGGGTCAGGTCTTTGGCGTTCTTGCCAAAATACTCGTTCGCCGCCGCCTCCGCGCCGTAGGCCAAGCGCCCATAGTTGATAGTGTTGAGGTACCACTCCAGGATGGTATCCTTGTTGTACAGGCGGGACAGCTCGACTGCGAGGATGACCTCTTTGACCTTGCGCTCGTAGCTCTGCGTGAAGCGCTCCTCCGGGTCAATCGCCACCAGCTTGATGAGCTGCTGCGTGATCGAGGAGCCGCCGCCCTGGATCGAGCCGGAGCGCACGTTACGGTACGCCGCGATGGCGATGCCGCGTAGGTCGATGCCGGGGTTGGCATAGAAGGTTTTGTCTTCCAGCGCGATGGTCGCGTTGATCAGGTGCGGCGAGATGTTATCCAGCGAGACCACCTGGCGGTTGCCGCCGCGCGGGTCGTACACCTCCCAGAGCAGGTACTGGCCGGTGCGGTCGTACACCTTGGTCGTTTTGAACTCGCGCGCGGTGCTCTCGGCCACCGTCTCGGGGCCGGGCAGCTCGCCCTCGTAGACATGCTCGGCGTAGAAGGCCACCCCCTGCACCACCACCCCCTCGATGATGCGGTCCATCCAGGGCGGGGTGCGTTCGGTCAGGTAAAAGCCACCGACCGCGAGGGCGCTGCTCGGGATCGCCACGAGCAGGAAGCTCGTCACTACCAAGAACGCCAGCAGCCCCAGCCAAATACGCAGCACGGGCGATTGTGCCTGTCGTCGCCGCCGCTGTCGGCGGCCCAGCACAGGTAATTTCGAAGCTCGGTCCATCGTGTATCCAACGTTTGTAGGCAGAAACGGCAACGCCTGGCGGGGCAAGGCCACGCCCCCACACCAGGCAACAGCGCATGGTAGCACGCGCGCGGGCCAGGACCAAATGCTTTTGCCGACGAGGGACGGCAACTTACCACAGAGAACACTGAGAACACAGAGGAGGGAAGATGGAGAATAGAGAATGGAGAATGGAAGTGTTGCATCCCCCTGTCCCCCTGTCCCCCTGTCCCCTCAGCGAGCGATACGCCGCCCAGAGGGAACCTACCGCGCTCCCAACCCTCACCTTCATCACCCCCTCACCTTCATCACCCCCTCACCTTCATCACCCCCTCACCTTCATCACCCACCACGCGTCCCGCTCAGGCAATTGTGAGCGCGGGGCAAGTGCTGATAGAATCGTCACCCTGGCAGGGCGACAGGGGGTGGAACGTTTATGCAACGCAGCGAGATGGGCTGGCAGCAAAATCGCATACGCGCGCCGCAGCTGACCGGTAACGCGGAGGCGTGGCTCAACCGCGAGGGCGCGCCGGGCGGGGAGGTGCGGGTCGGCGCTGGCATCGTGTTGGTGGATTTTTGGGATTACACCTGCATCAATTGCATCCGCACCCTGCCCTACCTGATCGAGTGGCACGAGCGCTACGCGCCGCTTGGCCTGACCATCGTCGGCATCCACACGCCGGAATTCGCCTTTGCCCAGCAGCGCGAGCAGGTGGCGGCTGCGGTCGAGCGCTTCGGGATCCCCTACCCGGTATTGCTCGACAACGATCAAACAAACTGGTATGGCTTTGCCAACCGCGCCTGGCCCACAAAATACCTGATCGACGCGGCGCGCGTTATCCGCTTTGTGACGGCGGGCGAGGGGCACTACCGCGAGACGGAAGCCGCGATCCAGACCCTGCTGCGCGAGCTGCACGGCGACGGGCTGGCGCTGCCGCCGCTCATGGAGCCGCTGCGCCCGACCGACGCGCCCGGGGCCGTCTGCTACCCCACCACCCCGGAGCTGTTCGCGGGCTTTGCGCATGGCCGCCTGGGCAACCCCGAGCCCTGGGGCGAGCTCGCCCCGCGCGACTTTGCGCCCGCCGCCGCGCGCGACGAGGGCAAGCTGTATTTTGAGGGGCCATGGCTTGCCGCGCAGGAGTTTTCGGAGGCGCGCGGCGCGGCGAGCGTGCTGCACGTGCCCTACCGCGCCGCCGAGTTGAACGCGGTGCTCGCCAGCGCGGACGGCGCGCCGCTGCGCCTTTTTGTGCGGCAGGACCGGCAGCCGCTCGGCATGGGCGAGATGGGCGAGGACGTGGTGGTGGACAGCGAGCTTGGCTCCTACCTCACGGTGAGCACCCCGCGCCTGTACAACCTCGTCATCAACCTGGACTTTGGCCTGCACGAGATCATGCTGGAGCCCACCGCGCCCGGCCTGCGCGTCTACTCCTTTTCCTTTGTTTCCTGCCCCCGCCACGAGTAGCGGACAAGCGCCCTAAAAGATCGAGCCACGCCTGATGACTGGAAACGTGATGAGTGGTAAACCCGTTGGGATTCGGATTCGTCCGGCGGAATTGGAAGATTTGGATCGATGCCTTGAATTGGACGCCTCCTACAGCAGCGAGATGGTCTGGCAGATGTACATCGAGCCGGACGCGGGGTTGCAGGGGGTCGCCGCGAGCTTCCGTGCCACCCGCCTGCCGCGCCCGATGCAGGCCGAGTACCCGCGCAGCCGCGAGGAGCTACGCGGCAACTGGCAGCAGCAGGATTGCTTTCTGGTGGCGGTCCTGCCCTCGCAAGAGCTGAACCCGGACACGGGCGAGGAGGAGGAGGTCGAGCAGATCGTCGGCTACATCGACCTGCACGAGCAGCGCTGGCAGCGCGCGGGCTGGGTGCAAAACCTTGTGGTGGCCGCGCCGCTCCGCAAGCGGGGCATCGGCAGCGCCCTGCTCCGCGCTTCGGCCCGCTGGGCGCGCTCGGAATCGCTGCGCCGCCTGATCCTGGAAGCGCCCACCAAAAACGGGCCAGCGCTCCACTTTTTCCACAAGCTCGGGGCCGAGTTTTGCGGCTTCAACGACCGCTACTACACCAACGGCGACATCGCGGTCTTCTTCGAGTATCGGCTGTGACGCGTCGCGTCTGGTGAATCACCTTCGATGACGATGTAGTGAATGGTGAGTGACGAACGGGCAGTCGCCCTGCGCCCTGTGTGCGCGGGCGAGACGCCCACACTCCCAGCCAAGCTCGCACGCGCTCCCAGCCAGCCGTTCAAACGTTTTCCAACTTCGCTAAAGCATTATAGACTTGTCGGGGGGCCGTTTCCTGGGAGCGTGCCCCACCGATCCAAAAGAACACAAACAACAAGGAGGTTGTTACGATGAACAAAGATAGGGATCTCCAGCCCGACCGAAACCTGGCGATGGAACTGGGCCGCGTGACCGAGGCGGCGGCGATGGCGGCGGCCCGCTGGATGGGGCGCGGGGACAAGGAAGCCTCCGACCAGGCGGCGGTGGATGCCATGCGCCTGATGCTCGGTACCATCGAGATGGATGGGGTGGTGGTGATCGGCGAGGGGGAAAAGGATGAAGCGCCGATGCTCTACAACGGGGAGCAGATCGGCAACGGGCAGCCGCCGCAGGTGGACATCGCGGTGGACCCTATTGACGGGACGCGCCTGCTCTCGCTGGGGCGCTCCAACGCGCTTTCCGTCGTCGCCCTCTCGGAGCGCGGCACGATGTTCAACCCGGGCAAGCTGGTCTACATGCACAAGATCGCCGTTGGCCCCGCCGCCAAAGGGGTGATCGACATCAACGCGCCCATCCGCGAGAACCTGCGCCGCGTCGCCAAGGCGCAGGGCATGGACATTGACGACCTGACAGTGGTCATCCTCGACCGCCCGCGCCACGAGCAGTTTATCCGCGACATTCGCGAGGCGGGCGCGCGCATCCGGCTGATCACCGATGGCGATGTGGCGGGCTCCATCATGGCGTCAATGGATGGAACCGGCGTGGACATGCTCTACGGCATCGGCGGCACCCCCGAGGGGGTCATCTCCGCCTGCGCGCTGAAATGCCTCGGCGGCGAGATCGAGGGCAAGATGTGGCCGCGCAACGACGAGGAGCGCCAGTGGGCCATCGAGAACGGGATGGATTTGGAGCGCGTCTACGGCACCGACGACCTGTGCTCGGGCAACAACGTCTTCTTCTCGGCGACCGGCATCACCGATGGCGAGCTACTCAAAGGGGTTCGCTACTTCAGCGGGGGCGCACAGACTCACTCGCTCGTCATGCGCTCCCGCTCCGGCACGATTCGCTACATCGAGGCGAACCACCGCTGGGACAAGCTCATGAAGTACAGCACCGTGGACTACGACCACATCAGCCTGCGGCGGTAACCGGCGGCGTGGCGGTCGCGTCCTCGGCGGGCATCATGGCGGGGGTTGGTGACAGCAGCCACTTGATGGCCGGGCCGCTGATCATCGAGGTGACGACCGCCATGATGACCAGCGCGACGAAAATCCGCTGGTCGATCAGCCCAAACTCCAGCGCCATCGAGGCGAGGATGATTTCCATCGCGCCGCGCGCGTTCATCCCGAAACCCACCGCCAGCGCCTCGCGCGTGGGCAGGCCGCTGGCGCGCGCCGCCACGCTCACCCCTACCACCTTGCCCAGGGACGCCACCAGCAGGACGAGCAGCACCAGCATCGGGTCAAAATTGGCTAAAAAGTTGGCCTTCAGCCCGATCGAGACAAAGTAAAGCGGGGCCAGCAGGCTCGCCGCAAACTGGTAGATCGTCTCGTAGGCCTCGTGATGCTCGTCCTGCCCCTGCGCCAGCCCGACCCCCAGCAAAAAAGCCCCGAAAAAAGCGTGGATGCCCACCAGCTCGGCTACGATGCCCACCGCAAGCATGGCGATGGCGGTCGCCGCGATAAAGCCGCTCGGCCATTCCAATCGCTCTTCCAGCCAGGGGAGCACGCTGCCTGTGGCCCAACGGCCCCCCCCCACCACCGCCACACAATACAAACAGACGAGCAGCACCGTCACCCACGGCCCGTGCGAGGCGAGCGTGGTGGGCGCAACGCGGCTCAAGATCAGCGCAAACAGGGTCCACCCCAGCAGGTCGTTGATCATCGCCGAGGCCATGATGAGCGCCCCCAACTCTGCCTGGATCAGCTTCAAATCCACCAGGATGCGCGCGATGACCGGCAGCGCGGTGATGGAGAGCGCCGCCCCCATGAATAGCGCCAGCGTCAGGGAGGGCGCGCCCCCCCACAGGGACGGGAACAGCCAGACCGCGCCAAAGCCCAGGCAAAAGGGCACCACGATACCGCTCACGCTTGTGACGATCGTGGTAATCCCGCGCCCCTTCAGGCGCGCCAGATTGACCTCCAACCCCGCCGAGAAAAGGAAAAAAAGCATTCCCAGCTTGATGACCGCATCCAACGCGACGGTAAGGGAAGGAAGGGGAGGGAACAGCCAGCCATATGCCGAGGGGGCAAGCGCGCCAAACAGGGTAGGCCCCAACAGGATGCCCCCGATCAGTTCCCCCACCACCGCTGGCTGCCCCAGGCGGCGCATCACCTGCCCCGCGCCCAGCGCCACGAAGAGCATGATCGCCACCTGCAACAGGAAAAGTATAAGGTCGTGATGTTCCATCAAAGAAGTACCTTTCAAGCCTCGTCGGGGCAGGCACGCGCGGGCAAGAACGCCAGGGGGAAAGCGCGCACCTGCTCACCTTATAAGTAGCCGCGAATATAGTATAGCGTTAGCCTAGCAGGGTCAAAGAGCAGGGCGCGGGAGGCCAGCATGGAGCAAGGAGGGGGAAACGAGGCGGCACGGGCGACAGCGCCGGATCAAAAGCTGCGCCCGCGCCCCACGCACCCCTTTTTGGCGGCGGATGGCAGCGTGCGCTCGCTCAACCGCGCGCGCATCGTGGCGCTGCCAGGGGTGGCAGGGGCCGAGGCGGTACTCGGCAAAAGCGGCTACGAGCTGCTCGCGGCGGCGGCCCTGCGCAAGATGGTGGCGGCGCGAGCAGCCGAGCTGGGCCTTGACCCCGCGCACCCTGATCTGCTACGCCACTTCAATCGCTGCTTTGAGAGCCCCCAGCAGGCGGCACTGGCGCAGCAGATTGCACGCGCCTACGGGCAACGCCTCGGCTTTCTGCTCCTGATGCTGCGGCGGGGCGACCCCGCGAGTCGCGCCGCCCGCCCGGAGTGGTCGGAGGCACACTGGGCCTTCTGGCGCACGGTGCAGAGCATCTGGCTGGGCGGCGGGGTGCTGGCTGGGCGGGTGGGGCCACATGCGACGGACGCCGCGCGCGAGCTGTTGGCCGCGCAGGGGCACGGCGGGCTAACCCTCGCCCTCTCCCCCCACGCGGGCTACCTGCCGCTGCTCGGCATGGCGCGGTCGGCCCCGCCCGGGGTATCGCACCAGCTTGTGCTGGATTTTGGGCAAAGCGCCATCAAGCGGGGCGTGGCGACGTACCGCGCGGGCCAACTCGTACACCTGCACGTGCTACCGTCTCTTCCCTCGGTGGGCGAGGCGCTTGCCCAGCCCTCTCCGTCGGAGCAGGCAGTGCGCGCGCAGTGGGAGCAGATGCTGGACGTGATCGCGGCCAGCCACGCGCTCGTACCACCCGCGCAGCACGCTCAGGCCGCCGTGGGCATCGCCCTCGCCTGCTACCTCTTCGATGGGCACCCCGCGCCCCACGATTGGGGCAGCTACGGACGCTTGCAGCTCCTGTGTGAGCATCTCGAAAGCTTCACCCGACAGAGCCTCCGCGCCCGCCTGGGCACCGAGCCGCCGCTGCGCCTGCTTCACGACGGCAGCGCCGCCGCCCTGGCCTACGCGGGCACCCCCAACGCCCTCGTCCTCACCCTCGGCACGGCTATCGGCAGCGGCTTTCCGCCTGAATGGTGAATGGAGAATGGAAAATGGAAAATGGAAAATGAACTTCCATCAGCCGTGTAATCCGTGGAATCCGAAATACCCAAAGGGCACGGTGTCCGAAATCCGAAATCTCCATTCTCCATTCTCCATTCTCCAATTTGAAGATTCCCCGTTCTGCCATATCATGGGCAGATGCAGAACAGCAAACCAACCATTTCGCCCCTGCTGATCCTGGTGGTGGGAATCTTTGCGGTCTCGACGGGCGCGATCTTTGTGCGGCTGGCCGACGCCCCCGCGCTCGTGATTGCGGCGTATCGCTGCACCCTGGCTACCCTGCTGCTGGCCCCGCTGGCCTGGATGCGCTCCAGGGAAGAGCTGCGCCGCCTGTCTCGCCGCGAGTGGGGGCTGGCGCTGGTGTCCGGCTTCTTTCTCGCGCTCCATTTTGCCGCGTGGATCTCCTCGCTGGACTACACCACCGTGGCGTCCAGCGTGCTCCTTGTGAACACCAACCCGCTGTGGGTGGGGCTGCTCACCCCCTTTCTGTCGAGCGACCGCCTGACGCGACTCACCGTGCTCGGCATCGCGATCAGCGTGGTGGGGGGCATCGTCATCGGCGCGGGCGACTTTCGCATCGGCGGGCAAACGCTGCTGGGCGACGGGCTGGCGCTGTTGGGCGCGATTACCGTCACCTTCTACCTGCTGATCGGGCGGCGGTTGCGGCAAGGGGTGTCGCTGCTGACCTATGTGGTGCTGTGCTACGGGGCGGCGGCGCTCATCCTGCTGGCGATTGTGTTGCTGCTGGGGCTGCCGCTGACCGGCTACAGCCGCGAGACCTATTTCTGGCTGCTAGCGCTCGCCCTGATCCCGCAGCTGATCGGCCACTCCAGCTACAACTGGGCGCTCGGCTGGTTCAGCGCCTCATTCATCGCCGTGACCCTGCTGGGCGAGCCCATCGGCTCGACCCTGCTGGCGCTCTTCATCCTCCACGAGCGCCCCGACCCCGCTACCCTCCAAGGGGGGGTGCTGATCCTTCTGGGCATCTACCTTGCCGCGCGCGGCGAGACCAACCACCGACCCGCACCGGAAGGGTAAGGCGGGAAACGGATGGCAGGCGGCAGGCGGCAGGCGGCAGGCAGCAAACGGATAGCAGGCAGCAGGCAGCAGGCGGCAGGCGGCAGGTGGCAGGTGGCAGTGCGGTTCCCGCAAAGCGGGTAAGGCGGCAGGCAGCAGAACGCAGAACGAACGGCGGCAGGCGGTGGATTGCGGATTTCGGATTAGTTAATGGTTAGGTAAACTTGGCAGTTGCCAGAATTCCTACGAATTCCTAGGTCTCAGGCAAGCGTGGCCTGACACATGCGAGAGAGTCGTCAGCGTCCGCGAAGGCGGACGATTGGCCGACAGGCCCATCAGCACGGACTTCTAGTCCGTGACCGCGTCGCTCAACGAAACACTCGAGTTCCCAAGCGTTCCTAGGCTCAGCCAAGCGTGGCCTGACACATGCGAGAGAGTCGTCAGCGTCCGCGAAGGCGGACGATTGGCCGACAGGCCCATCAGCACGGACTTCTAGTCCGTGACCGCGTCCGCGAAGGCGGACGATTGGCCGACAGGCCCATCAGCACGGACTTCTAGTCCGTGACCGCGTCCGCGAAGGCGGACGATTGGCCGACAGGCCCATCAGCACGGACTTCTAGTCCGTGGCCGTCTACCGAGGGTGCGCTCATGATTGTAAAATCCAGTGTGAAGGACGAGGGGCTACCCTGGCGCAGCAGTGCCTTCCATGTGGCGGCGCGCTACAAGGAGGTGGGGCACGCGGAGGGGCTCGTGCTGCTCTACACGGAGGTGAAGGCGGGGGGGCGCATTTTGCCGCACGCGCCCAAGTGCGGCGAGTTGCTCTACTGCCTGGAGGGCGAGGGGGTCTTCCTGCTAGACGAGTCGGAATCGCCCTGCCATGAGGGCGATTGTTTTGTCGCCCCGCGTGACAGTGTGCGCGGGGTTGTCAATGCGGGCGCTACCCCCTTGCGCCTGCTTATCATCCAGACGAGCAGCGAGGGGTGGAGCCTCCGCGCGCTGCTCCCCCTGCTTCACCGCTGACCGGACCCCCGTCCGACCGCGCCACGACCGCGCCGACAGGCTGGCTAGCCCATGATTCCTGATAGACCCTTGAACGCACTGAACGTCCAGATCAAGCAAGTCGGGGCACTGATCCGCTCGTTGGAGCAGCAGAGCGGGGAGCCACCCGAAGAAGCCGCGCGCCGCCAGGCCGCGCTCGACACGCTGCGCCGCGCGTTGGACGAGCTTCACCGGGCGCAGGCACAGCTATCCGGCGCGACTACCCCTCCCACGCCGCTTCCCCCTGACAGACACCCCGAGCCCGCGCGGTGGCTACAAACCCTTTTCGACCACATCCCGATAGCCCTCGTCGTGTGGGAGCCGCCGCCGCGCGTGGCGCTGTGGAATCGCGCGGCGGAAACCCTGTTTGGCTGGCGCGCGGCGGACGTGGTGGGCAAGCCGCACGGTCCCTGGCCCGAGTATCCCCAGGCAGGCGACCAGCCTGCGGGCCTGCCGTGCGCCGCCGACACCCAGCGCGCTGCCAAGGATGGGAGCCTCAAGGCAGTGCGCCTGACCCAAGTGCCCCTGCTCGACCCAGAAACAGGGGAGCGCTGCCTCATGGAACTGTACGCGCCCCGGGAAGAGACGGAGCTCACCCAAACGCGGCTGCATCTCGCCCAGGCGCGCGAGGCAGAGCACTCACGCCTGGCACGAGACCTACATGATTTTGTGGTGCAGCACCTCGTTGGGTTGCACTACCAGATGATCCAGGCCCAGCAGGGGCTGGCGACCGACCCGACGGCGGAGGGGAAGCTGCCGCATCCCCTCCAACAAACCTTCCACACGGTGGACGAGGGGATTCTGGCGATCCTCAACCAGCTGCGTGCGGTCATTCGCGAGCTGCGCCCCGCTGGCCTGGAAGAGTTTGGCCTTGCCGTGGCGCTGGAAGGCTGCGTCTCGCAGCTGCTGCACGAAAGCACCGACGCGCCGCCGCACGTTCATCTTGACCTGCGCTTGAGCGGGGAAACCCTTTCCCAGGCGATGCAAAGCTGCCTGTTCCGCGTGGCGCAGGAAACGTTGCGTAACGTGATACACCATGCGCGCGCGCAGCAGGTGCGCGTCACCCTCGCCCAGGAGCGGGACACCATCATTCTAGAAATTGAGGATGACGGGATCGGCTTTCAGCAGCCGCAGGAAGTGGCCGCGTTGATCGCCAACAATCAGTTTGGGTGGATCCGAGTGGCCGAGCGTGTAAGGCTGCTAGGGGGAGAACTTGTGCTTCACTCCGCCCCTGGCCATGGCACACAGCTTAAAGTTATGCTACCATTTGAGCCACTACAATAAGGAGCTATGTGACGGCATAGAAAGCAGAGGCGTTGCTTTCATGAAGGAGAGTACCATGAGTCGTAATCGTTCAGGCGCTGCCTGTCCTGACCTACCTAGCCGTCATCCGTCCGCGCAGGCGGACGCATTGGCCGTAGGCCCCTCAGCCCCGACTTCCAGTCGGCGGGAACGCGCCGCCCCTGAACGATTACCATGAGTCAAACCATACGTGTGCTACTGGCAGACGATCATCCGTTGGTACGGATGGGGATTCGCACCATTTTAAGCAATGCATCCGACATGGAAGTGGTGGCAGAATCGGAAGATGGAGCGGACGCGCTGGCACTATGCACCAGACACAGCCCCGACATCCTCCTGTTGGACATGAGCATGCCGGGCCTTAACCCGGTGGACCTCATCAAGCGTGTGCGGGCGGTGTGCCCAGACACCAAAGTCATCGTGCTGACCGCCTACGACGATGACGCCTACATTCGCGGCACCGTATCGGCGGGGGCCGCGGGCTATGTAATGAAAGATGAAGCCACCGAGATGGTGCTCGTGGCGATCCGCGCGGTCATGTCGGGGGGGACGTGGTTCAGCAAGCAGGTGTTGCAAACCCTGCTCCAGCCGCCTGCTCCCACGGTGCGCTCGCTTTTCACGGCGCGCGAGAGTGACGTGCTGGCGCTGATCGGGCAGGGGCAGGACAACGCCCAGATCGCCAAGACCCTGCACCTGGCGGAACAAACCATTCGCAACTATGCGAGCCGCATCTACGACAAGATCGGGGTAGGCTCGCGCCCGGAGGCGGTGGTCTGGGCCATCGAGCATGGCTTCACATTCCCCAAAAGCTCGATGGGGCGGGGTGACTCGTAACGCGCATCGGAGAGTCAGCTCGCTCTAGCAGGGTCGGCTGACCTCAGTGACGCGTTATTCAACGTCGTGCTAAGTACGAGCGTACTTTTAAAGCCAGTACCCCCATATCTATCTATTCGCTAGTGGCTCTGCTTAAATTATAAGTGTTGCTCTCCCAAACACGAAGGGCTTTATCATCCTTGATAAAGCCCTTCGTGTGCAGCCTCACCCGGCCATCGGTAGCCGGGCGCGTGAAGCCCCGTTCGTGACGGTGGACTTCCAAGGAATAGCCACATGCCGAAGCAGGTCCGTATCCTGATTGCAGAAAGCCATTTTCTGGTTCGCCAAGGTCTTCGGCAGCTGTTGGCAGCGAGCCAGGAGTTCATGGTCGTGGCAGAGGCGACGGAGGGCGCGGAAGTGGTACGCCTCTGCGCCACCCTCCACCCCGATATTCTCCTGCTCAGTTTATCCATGAACGCCACCTCCTTCACCCCCCTAATGAAGGACCTTCACGAGCGGTGCCCCCACACGAGGGTCATCATGCTGACCGCTGTCAGCGATGATGCCTACACGATCGGGGCCCTCTCGGCGGGGGCAGCGGGCGTCGTGCTCAGCGACGAGGCTGCCACCACCCTGGCCGATGCGATCCGCACGGTGATGCAGGGTTTTTCCTGGTTCAGCCGCGTGATCGTGGACCGTCTGATCTGCCTTACCCCACAGCGTATCCCCGCCTTGCTGCTTGCACCCCCCATGGAGTGAGAATACGATGGCCTGCCCCTTCTCTCTCGTGATCTGGACAGAGCGAGACAGGCTGTGCGCCCGGTGCCGTACCCATGTGGCAAGGTGGGATGATTGGTTGTGCGACCCCTGTTGTAGCGTGCTGGAGGCACCGTGGCAGGCATTGACCAGGGAGATGGCACCCCCCCTGTGGGTGGCTCCCCATGCCAGTCCCCCTCACTCCTCCGCTAGACTGGAGCACCCCGTTGAGGCCGTTGGTGTTACTGCTCCTGCTGAGTGCCCTCCTCAGCGCCTGCATAACCGTGAAGGCCGATGAGGCCCCCAAGGGTCGTTATGACGCACCAGAAGATGCTGTGTTTGAATGGGCCAACCAGCAACCGCCCGCCGTGATCAATTCGTTTGTCATCTGGCAGGTCGCGGCTCTGGACAACGGCTACGCCCTGGTGCTCGCCTCGCTTCGCCCCGAGGGATGGACGCACGAGCGCCCCGCTCTCTCCCTGTTCGTCGTGGAGCGCACGGGGGGGCGGTGGCTCTTGCATCCACCCTCCTTCGGGCAGGCGATGGAGGCGGCCCCGGGGGGAATAGCCTCTTACACCATCGGCCCCGACGATGGTCTACCCTTCCCCGTCGCCTACGGCCAAATTTTTGACGAGCGCGCGAACCAGGTAACCGTGAGCTGGACCGATAAGGTCGAGCAACAGGTGGATGTGGTGCACCGTTCGTTTCTGAGTGTTCGTGGGGAGGGGGAGCGCGTTTCGGGCACCCGAGCGGTGGCCTACGACCCCATGGGCCGCCCGCTGGCCGAGTCGGTTCCCCTTAACCCGTAAAAATCACCCGTATCAAGGAAAATGGGATGCTCAAGATCGAACAGAGAGACGCTGCGTTTGAATTGGTCATTTACTGCGATTGGTGCGGCAAACAAATCGAGGATGCCAAGGACGCCCGCTACGAGTGGCTCTTGACGCGGGAAGGCCAGCTACACAACGGGGGGCAGCTTTTTTACGCGCACCAGCAGTGCTCGCCCATCGCCGACCGTTACGAATCTGCGCCCTTGACCCTCTGGCACTCCGAGCCACTGGAAGACTTTCCGGACAAGCTGGCAGCCTCCTTACAACTTAACGCCGCCACTCTCGACCCCGAATCCAGCATGAAGAAATTGGATTAACCCCATGCCCTCTAAAATCCTGGTTGCCAACGATTCCCTTGAAATGTGCGAGCTGTACCAGGATATTTTGTCCCTCGATGCGTACAGGACGAGCTTCTACCCGCTCGACCAGTTGAGCGCATCCACCATCGACAGCGCCGAGCCCGACCTGATCCTGCTGGATTATCTGTTTGGGATCGAGGACAGGGGGCAGAGGGCGCTACACGGTATCAAAAATGACCCTGCCACCGCTGCCTTGCCGGTAATCCTGTGCACGACGATGGTGGACGAGGTGCAGAAGCAAGAAGCGGCTTTGCATACGATGGGGGTTCATGTGGTGCTCAAGCCCTTTGAGCTGGACGAGCTACTCGGCGTCATACGCTTCGCGCTGGACGAGGCGCACCCCCGCCCCTAGCGACCTGGAGCCTGCCCCCTTTTCTACCCCAAGCGCCGCGCCCCGGGCGGCGCTTTGCTGTGCCCGCGCGGCGCGGCCAAGCAAAAAGAGGCACCTTACGGTACCTCTTCGCCTGTTACAGGTTGGAAGCGTGGGGCTCACGGGTCGGTTCGCAAGCGACCCGCTACCACCACTGATCGTCGTCTTCCTCGTACTCGATGGGCTGCCCCACCAGATGCACGTCGTACCCCGCCCCGCGCAGAATGTCGGCGAGTTCCTCCAGGTTGCCCCCCGCCACCCAGCGATTGGTACCACCCGCGCTCGTCAGGGCACCCACCTTGCGTATACGCCCCCCTACTATCTCTTTGATATGCTCCGCCTCGCCCTGTGGCATCACCATGGTCTTGGTGGAGCGGTTAATCGTGATTTCTACGGACATACGCTTCTCCTTTTTTGTGAGGGGGCCCGCCTGTGCGGGAGCGATTCTTGCGCGTTTTGGCGCAGCCGCCACAATGGGGCACGCTGCGCTCCGGCACAGGCCAACCCACCCGATGAACCCAGCGGGAAACCGACCCTGCCCCGCGCCCGATGGCGCGCCCTGCTGCCAACACGGGCCGGATGGGGTTCCCGTTCCGTGCGGCACTCAACCCTGAATGCAGCCCCTACCGTTAAAGTATAGCAAACTCTGAAAGAGCCAAAGAAGGGACCCTATGCACATCCACGACGCGCCCATCCCCATTCGCTACGCGGAAACCGACGCGATGGGCATGGTCCACCATGCTAGCTACGTGATCTGGTTCGAGGTGGGGCGCACCGAGTGGCTGGCCTCGCTCGGCTACCACTATGCTGACTTTGAGCGGCGCGGCTTTTACCTGGTGGTTGCCGAGATCGGCGCACGCTACCTGCGACCCGCGCGCTACGGCGACCCCGTCTTTATTCGCACCTGGGTGAGCGAGGTCAAGAGCCGCGCCGCGCGCTTCGATTACGAGGTGCGCCACGCCACGACGGCGGAGCTCCTGGTGAGCGGCTTCTCGCGTCACATCCTGACCGATCATCAGGGGGTCGTGCGCAAGTGGCCGCCGGACGTGCTCGCCCTGATTACCGACGCCGCTGCGCCGTGAGGCCACGCGCTACGCGGCGCGTGCGTGTTGCAGGTGGCGCACCGACGCCAAAATTTGATCGACCACCGTGGGCCAGCCGAAGCGGATGGCGCGCTCCGCCCCCCGCTCTCCCATCTGGTCGCGCCGCAGCGGGGCGGCGAGCAGCTCCTTGATCTTTTCGGCGAGCAGGTCGGGGCGCTTGGGCGGCACCAAAAAGCCGTTCTCCCCGTCGTGAATCGTGTAGGTCAGCCCGCCCACCTCGCTCGCGATGACCGGCGTCCCGCACGCCGACGCCTCCAGCGCGACCATGCCGAAGCTCTCGTAGTGGCTCGGCACGACCACCATCTCCGCGCCCGCATAAAAGTAGGGCAAGGTTTCCTGCCCCTGAGCGCCCAGGAAGCACACCACATCGCGGATACCTAGCTCCTCGCGCAGGTCGCGCAGGCGGCGCATCTCGGCGGTCATGCTTTCCACATCATCTTCCGCGCTCCCGCCGATGATCGCCAGCATCAGCTGCCGCCGCCACGCGGGCTCCTCCTGCAGCAGCAGCGCGATGGCGCGCAGCAGCGTGTCGATCCCCTTGAGCGGCTCGATGCGCCCCACAAAGGCGATCAGCTTGCGCTCCTCCGGAATCCCCAACTCCTCGCGCGCCTCGTCGCGGGGGATGGGGCGGAACAGCGAGAGGTCCACGCCGCAGGGCACAATCTCGATAGTGCCAGGGTTCGCCCCGTACAAATCGAGCATGTGCTGGCGGTCAATCGGGTTGGCGGCGATCAGGCGGTCGGCGCTCTGCATCAGCCGCGCCTCGCTGGTGATGCGCAGATCCAGCTCGCGCTCCTCGGCGCGCTGAGCCACACGGTTTTTCATCTTGCCCAGAGTGTGGAACATCTGGATGAAGGGCACGCTCCACGCCTGGCGCAGCCGCTCCGCCACCAACCCGCTCAGCCAATAATGGGCGTAGATGGCGTTATAGTAGATGCCCGCCTCGGCGGCCATCTCGATAATGTTGTCGGAAAACTCTGGCACATACTGGTAAAGCTCATTCTTGTCGATGTGCTCGACCGGCCCCGCCTGCACGTGAATCACGCGCACGTTGCGCGCCATGTGGATCACGGCGGGGCGCTCCAGGCTCTGCGCGTGGGTGAAAATATCCACAGCCCAGCCGCGCCGCCCCAGCTCGCGGCTCAGCTCGCGCACGTACACATTCATGCCGCCGGTATTCTTGCCGCCGAGCATCGCCAGCGGGCAGGTGTGCATCGAGATGATGGCGATGCGCCCGCGCGGGGCGCGCCACCCCAACTGCAAATAGTCGTGACACGCGTCCTGGTCACAACACAGGGTTTTCGTACTCATGATTCCTCGCTCTATCGATACCATATCGGCTCAACCATCGACGCCGCTTCCACAATTGTTGCAAGTTTCCTGCCTTAAGTGGGTAGGGTTGCAGATTGCAGATTGCAGATTGGAAAATTACAGATTGACGGCAGTTTGCGCGTCAATCCCCTACGTTATCCGTCAGCCTGTCCTTCGTCCTTCGTCTTTCGTCCCTGTTCCCCGTCCCCTGTCCCCGTTCCCCATCCTCTCACTCCCGCTCTATCACCATCTGGTACACCGGCTCCGAGCGCGCGCCGAAGCGGAATTTGTATTCCTCATCCCCCTGGAGGAAGTCGTAGCGCGTGTAGCCCTCGGCGATGGCGCTCTCGATACCATAGCAGAGCAAGGCCCAGCCGGGGCTCAGCGCCTCGCCGATGGCGGGGTCGAAGCCGGAGTTGTACAGCCACACCTCGCTGCGAAACCTAAAGGCCAGCGAGGCGGCGGCACGCTCGCCATTGACGAGCAGGAAGCTGAGGTCCAGCCAGCCTCGCTCGCTCGCTAGCAGCGCCAGTTCCTGAAAGAACACGCGCATGGCGGGGGTCATGAAGGCAGCCTTGGCGGGGTCGCTGAGCGCATGGAGGCGGAAAAAGTGCTCCATCTCCTCCTCAACCAAGGGCGGCGTGACGCGGTACCAGGTGACCAACGCCTCCTCGCCCGCCTTGCGCATCTTGCGGCGAATCTCGTGGCGCTGCTTGCCCTCCAGCCCCGCCAGGTACCCCTCCCACGAGTCGGACAGGGTGATGACCGGGCACACCTCCTCGCGGCTCTCGCGGGCGAGGAAGCCACGCGCCGCCGCGTGGCGCAAAAAAGCCTCGCGCGTCGGCGAGGCATGGGGCAAGGCATGAAGGTCGATAGGACAGCTACAGGGCGCATCGGCCCACCCTTCCAGCAGGGCGGCCACGACCGCTGCTTCCTGACCGGGCTCGGTTACCACATCCAAATAATCGCTGACCTCGACGCCGCCCACAAAGCGCAGCAGCGGCTCGCCATGCTCATCCACCGTCTCGTACAGGGGGGCAAGGCCCACCAGCGCACCCTCATCCCAGACCGACCACACATGAAGCTGGCCGGGGGTGCCAAAATGCTGCCACCAGAGGCGCGCGTAATCCACACTATTAAAAATCGTAGCGGTCCCGCTGCGTTGCCACAGCGCCCGCCACGCGCCTGCGAGCGCGTCCCACGCGCCCTCATCGCTTCGACAAAGCACTTCCATTTCGCCTATCGCTCCACTATCAATCTACACAGGCAAAGTATAACGAGGTTGTTAGCCAGGGCAAGTAACCGACGACGGACGACCGACGACCGACGACGGAGGACGGACGGAAAACGGATTAACCGCCAAGGACGCCAAGAGCGCCAAGAATTTTCCAGAAACGACAAAGTCGGGGGAAGAGTCGGGGGAGATGAAAGACGACACAAGCAGAGATTGCTTGCTGGCTCCACCTCTATACGTACCTCATCTAAAAAAATCCTTGGCGTCCTTGGCGTCCTTGGCGGTTATCATTTGTTTTGTTGTCCGTTGCCCGTTGGCCGGCCTCCGTTCGTCCTGGTCTGTCGGCTCTGTCTCGTCGTCCGTCGTCGGTCGTCGGTCGTCCGTTGTCCGTCGTCGGTCGTCGGTCGTCGTCGTCCGTCGTCGCTCTTCCCAATTGCACCCGCCGCGCCTATACTCGGCCCCTGCATGCCAAAAAGCGGGGGGCGGATGATCCTTTTTGTTTTTCATGATGGGGTGGGGATTGGCGAGGCGGACGCGGCGGTGAATCCCTTTGTGGGCGCGGCAATCCCGACGTGGCGGGCGCTCGCCGGTGGCGCGTGGCCGACCCTGGGCGATGCCGCGCCCCGCCGCAGCGAGCACGCGACGATCCTGGGCGCGGACGCGACGCTGGGGGTCGCGGGGTTGCCCCAGTCCGGCACGGGGACGACGGCGCTGCTGACGGGGGTGAACGTGCCCGCGCTCCTCGGCCAGCACCGTGGCCCCTACCCGCCAAACGAGATTCGCGAGCTCCTCCAAGCGGAAAACCTGCTCACGCAGGCGCGCGCGCGGGGCCGCCGCGTAGCCTTTGCCAACGCCTTCCCGCCCTTCTACTTCGAGCGGCTGGAGCGCGGCAAGGCGCGGCGCACCACCAGCACGCAGGCCGCGCTCGGCGCGGGGCTGGCGCTACGCACCTTTGATGACCTGCTGGCAGGCAACGCCCTCTCTTCCTGGATCACCAACGAGCATTGGGCGCGCATGGCGGCGGGGGTGCCTACCCTTTCCCCCTTCCAGGCAGGCGAAAATCTTGCGCGGATGGCGCGGCAGCACGATCTTACCCTCTTCGAGTACTTCCACACCGACCATCGCGGCCATCGCCCCGACATGGCGAAGGCGCACGACACCCTTCAGCGGCTGGACGATTTTTTGGCGGGCATCCTCGCCCAGTTGGACCCCACGCGCGACCTGCTGCTGCTCGCCGCCGACCACGGCAACTTCGAGGCGCAGGAGCACTCCGAGCACACGCGCAACCCGGCGCTCGTCACCGTGTGGGGGCAACGCCACGCTCAGGTCGCTGCCCGCCTCCATGCGCTGACCGATGTGGCCCCGGCGCTGCTCGCGTGGCTGGACGAAGCGGGGTAACGGCCCCCTCTTCCCCACCTTTCCCCGCAAGTCAGGGCGCGCGCCACACGCTAGACAAAGCGCCGCCCCCTCTTTTATACTCCCCGCGCTTTGGCGACCTCACTCCCACTTTGTCCCCAGCTTGAGGAACACAACCATGCCACGCTACATCGGCCTGGATATCGGCGGCACCAAACTGATGGTGGCATCAAGCGATGAAACAGGAGAAATCCTGTACCGTCTGCGCGAGCCCACCCCGATTGGCCTTGAGGAGGGCTTGGAGCGGCTGCACCGCATGATCGCTGAGGTCGCCGAGGGGGAGCCTATCGCGGGGATGGGCGCAGCGATTGGCGGTCCCCTCGATGCCGCGCGCGGCGTGGTCTCGCCCCTGCATCAGCCGCAGTGGCGCAATGTGCCGCTCAAGGAGTTGATGGAGACTCGCTGGGGGTGCCGGTTTTTCGTGGATGTGGATACCAACGTGGCCGCCATAGGTGAGTATGCGGCGGCCACGCACGCGGCGAGCCGCTTCCTCTACCTGACGATCAGCACTGGCATGGGGGGAGGGTTGTTGATAGACGGGAAAATCTATCGTGGGGCCGGGGGAGCCCACCCAGAGGTGGGCCATCAGGCGATCCCCTATCGCGTAACGTTTCCGGAGCGTGTGGCCTGTGCGTGCGGCGCGCCCGATTGCCTGGAAGCCCTGATCTCGGGCAATGGGATTCGCCGAATTTACGGCAAGCCAGCGGAGCAGCTGAGCGATGCGGAGTGGGACGAGGTAGCCTACAACCTTGGGCAGGGGTTACGGAACATCGCCACCCTCTACGCGCCAGAGGTCATCGTGATAGGGGGCGGGGTGGCCGTGGGGCGGGGGGAGCGGCTGCTGGCTGGGGCGCGGCACGTCATGGAAAGCCACCTCACCCTCGTGCCCGCACCGGAGTTGCGCCTCAGCAAGTTGGGGTACGACACCGCCCTGCGCGGTGCCCTGACGATTGCCAGGCAGGGGCTTGAGTGAAATAGCAGTCGGGAATGAGGCACGGACGAAAATCCCTATTTGGGAAGGGATGACCGAAAGCTCCGTTTTCTTCTTAGCCCCTACTTTGCAAAAAATCTTCTGTCGGAGCTATCCCTAGGTTTGGAAGCGCCTACCAGGTAGGATTGTTGCGACTCGCCCTCCACGCTACAAACCCAATAAAGCAAAGTGTCACAATCGTCAAAAAACCAAGCTCCATGATCGTCTCCTGCTGTGGCGAAAAATGAATGGATCAGGAGTTACGCAGTTGGAAAGAAAACCTTCTCTCTTTCTGCTCATATCGCTTTGGGAGAACAAGTGTGCAAACCGGCAGTGCTGCGGGCGGCAACGAGAAGTTGCCTCTGCCAGCCCCCGTCCACTCACGCGGACTCCTCGTCCTGCACCGTCTAGGTCAGCACAGCCGCCTTCAGTTTGGAGAAGCGGCTGAAGCCGCTGCCTCCTACCAAAGCCTTACTATCGGATAGGGCATCAATTTTTTTCCGCCTTAGGATCAGCCGTCAGGCTGAGGGGCGTAACTGCTAATGGATAAGGACGAGGGGACCAAAGGCCTACTACAAGTTGTGACCATAGTAATGCATTGTCATTACAGATGTCAATTACTCAAGCAGGGAATACCCGTAAGAAACTACCGCAAGGTGGCGCGGGGGGCCGATAGGGCTGGGGTAGCGGCAGTCAGCCCTCTACCATCACGAAGAGCAAGTCATTGACGTTGGTCTGCGTGGGCCCTGTGCGCAGCAGGTCGCCCGACGCAGCCAACAGGGGGTAGGCGTTGTGCTGGGCCAGGGCCTCGGCGGGCTCCAGCCCGAGCGCTGTCATGAGTGCCGCACTCTCGCCATCTACGATGCCGCCCGCCGCGTCGGTGGGGCCGTCGCCCCCGTCGGTAGCAAGGGTGGCGATGGTGATGCCACGCGTGCCCGCTAGCAGGAGGGCGGCTGCCAGCGCTATCTCCTGGTTGCGGCCCCCCTTCCCCGATGTCGCATGCAGCGTCACGGTCGTCTCGCCGCCCAGGATCAGGCAGGCGGGGGGGGATGCAGGGCGATGGTGGGTTTGAAGCTCGCGGGCCAGGGCGACGAGCAGCTTTGCCACCTCGCGCGCCTCGCCCTCCAAAAAGGTGGTAAGGATCAGGGCATGGTAGCCGCGCGCCTCTGCCGCCTGCGCCGCCGCCGTCGCCGCGCGCGCGTTGTCGCCGACCAGGACAAGTTGATTGTGCTGAAAGAGCGGGTCGCCCGCTTTGGGGGTCTCGGCGAGCACGCCGCGTGCGCCCTGCGCCAGGCGCTCCACCACCGCACGAGGCAACTGCTCGCCCAGCCCGTAGCGCTCGATGACCGCGTTCGCCTCCTGCCAGGTGGAGCGGTCGGGCACCGTGGGGCCGCTCGCGATCACGTCCAGCGGGGAGCCGACAACATCGGAGAGCACCAAGCTCACCAGCGTGGCAGGTGCGACGGCGCGCGCCAGCTGCCCGCCCTTGATTCCGGAGAGGTGCTTGCGCACCGCGTTCATCTCGTTGATCGTCGCGCCGCTCGCCAGCAGGGCGCTGGTGGTGCGTTGCAGGTCGTCCAAGGTGAGGGGAGCAGGCAGCGCTTCCAGCAGCGCAGAGCCGCCGCCGGAGAGGAGGCAAATCACGAGGTCGTCGGCGGTCGCAGCGCGCGCCACCGCCAGCAGTGCCTCGCCCGCCGCAAGGCCGCGCGCATCCGGCACCGGGTGAGCAGCCTCGCGCAGGTCGATTCGCTGGGTGGGCGCAAGGTGCCCCGCCTTCACGACCACCGTGCCGCCGGTTAGCCGCTCGCCGAGCACCTCCTCCACCGCCTGAGCCATCGGGGCACCCGCCTTGCCACCGCCCACCACCCAGATGCGCGCGAAGCGCTCCAACTCGTAGGGTTGCTCCCCCACGACGAGGCGCGTCCCCTCGCGGCGCAGCGCACGCCGCACCGCCTCGTAGGGGTCCACCGCTGCAAGCGCGGCCCCCATGATGGCGAGCAGATCGTCGCGCGGGGGCGCGCGGCGCGTGATGTCAAAGCGGATCGGGTTTGGGCGATTCATTTGGGTCCAGGAACCGTGTCAGGGTGATACGACGAACCAAAGTCCAAAGTCCGAAATCCGAATTCCGAATTCCGAATTCCGAATTCCGAAATGGTGGCCCCATCGTCCTCCGTCACCCCCGCGCCACCGCTTGGGCGCGCAGCGCCAGCTCCGACACGGTAAAGGTGTGCGCCTGGGTCACCGCCGTCTCGGAGCGGGTCGCCACATCGTCCAGGAAGTGCGCGGCGAAGGGCAGGGCGTGGGCGCTGCAATCCAGGTAGCGCACCCCCGCGCCATCCACCAGAAACAGGTGGTTGTCGCCCGCGCGCCCCCCAATGTCGCAATTTTTGCGCACCTCAATGTAGCCCTCCGTCCCCTGGATGAAAAGGCGGACATCCCCCCACGTGTTCAGCCCGTCCGGCGTGAACCAGTCCACGCGCACGTAACCGCTGGCCCTGCCACTTTGCAGGAGCAGCTCGCCAAAATCTTCAAAGGTGGGAAAGTGAGGGTGGCTGAGGTTGGCGGTGCGTGCCGTAACGATCTCGGCGTCCTGCTTGCCAGCAAAATAGAGGAATTGGTCAATCTGGTGGCTCGCCAGATCGTTGAGGATGCCGCCGTAGCGCGCGCGCTCGAAGGTCCAGGCGGGGCGGCTCACGTGGCCCAGACGGTGCGGCCCAAAACCGACGGTCTGGATCACCTCGCCGATGGCCCCTGCGTGGACCAACTCGCCCGCGTGCACCGTCGCCGCATTGCCGAAGCGCTCGCCAAAATAGATGGCGTAGTGGCGGGCGCTGGCCGCCTGCACCTCCCTCGCCTCTGCCAGCTGCTGGAGCGTGGTAAAGCCGGGCTTGGCACACAGAAAATCTTTGCCATGCCGCATCGTTTCGATGCCGAGCGGCGCACGTTCGTCCGGCACCGCCGCGCTGACAACAAGCGCGACGCGCGGATCTTCCAAAATCTCGGCCAGCACGCGCGCGGGCCGTGCCTGCGGGTAGCGCTGCTCGAACGCGGTGACCTGCTCCGGCTCCCCGTCGTCCAAATACCAGAGCAACGTGGCACCCGCCGCCAGCAGGGCATCGGTCTGGCTGTAAATGTGGTTGTGCGCGAAGCCAACCGCCGCGAAACCAATACTCATCATCCGATTTGCTCCTGGGGGATGCCCGTCATCGCATGGTAGAACGGGTCGTCGGGGGTGATGGAGCCGCGCCGCACCGGCTCCCCCGTGCGCGCCGACTTGAACAGGCTGCTGCAAAACTCCAGGATGCGCCGCGCCTCGTCGCCACTGACCAGCGGTCGCTCCGCGCGCTCCATGCTGTCCAGCAGCGCAAGGAGTTGCACCCCGTGTGTGCCCATGAGGTCGCTCTCGATGGCCTGCAAGCGGGCCAGTTCCCCCTCGTCGGCGTGGCTTTCCGGCAGCGTAAAGCGCCAGTTCGCGTTGCTGTAGCGGTAGAGGGCGTTGACCTCCACCGTCGCGCGCTGGAAATCGAGGCGCAGGTGGGTTTCCTGGCGCGGCGACACCGCGCTGTTGCTGATGCTCGCGAGCGCGCCGCTGCCAAAGCGCACCAGCGCCAGCGAGACGTTTTCGGTTTCGATCTCGCGATCCAGCGTCGCAGTGAGGGCGCTGATCTCCTCCCACTCTTCCATCATTAGCCAGAGGAAAAGATCCATCAGGTGGATGCCCAGTGTCGTGGTGACGCCGCCGAGGTGTGCCCCCCGCTTGCCGCGCCCGGGCACCTGATAGTACGGCATCTCGCGAAACCAGAGGGTCTGGCAGTGGCCGAGCAGCATGTGCCCCAGCGCGCCATTCTGCATGAGCCGCTTCACGTGCTGGGCCGCCGAGCCGAAGCGCCACTGCGAGACGGTGCTCACATAGCGCCCCGTTTCAGCCTCCACCGCTGACAGGCGATCAAACTCGGCTAGCGAGCCGCAGAGCGGCTTCTCGCAGTAGACCCACGCCCCCGCTTCCAGACATTGGCGGGTCAGCGGGAAATGGGTGTGGTGCGGTGTGACAATTTGTACCAGATCGGGCTTCGCCTCGTCCAACATGCCGGCCCCACATCGGTATAGCCGCGCGGGATGTCGTGCGCCTGGCAGATCGCCTCCACCCGCGCGGGGTCCAGGTCCACCGCCGCCCTCCTGTGCACCCGCTCGCCCGCGTATCTGACCGCTTCGATATGGTTGTTCACCGACTGACCGGTGCCGATAATAGCTGTGCGATAGGGGGTCATGGGTGGGCGACTCCTTCTGGGGTAAGGCTGGCCGGGGTCAAAATAGCGGTCAAGGTGGCCGCAAAAGCCAGTGGTGCGGTAGCGGCCCGCTGGCATGAGGTGCTGCCGCGCCGCTGACAGATAACCAAGCTCCCCCGCGTAAAGCGCCTGGAGATGGCGCTCGGTGGCACGCGCCTCCTCCTGCACGCTCTCGCGAATGATCTGCTCCCACGCCGCATGCTGGGCGTGCGTGCGTTGGGCCGCACGCGCGTAAAAATCGTGTAGCGCCTGCCCCCCCGCTTCCTCGCTCGCGTCAAAGGCGGCTTTTAGCGCGAGGAAGCCCTGGACCCCCCGGTCCCGCCGCTGGTACGCCTCCGCGAGCGAGGCGACGCGCATCGCCTCATCGTAGCGCGCCTGATCGCCCATCCACTCCGGCGCGAAGCACACCACGTTGTCCCCGCGCTCTGGCAGGCCACTGTTCGCCATGATCACCAAAATTTCCGAGGTCCCATGCGGGTTGATCAGCCGGTGGATCGTGCCGGGGCTAAAAAGCAGGGCATCATGCGGGTTGAGGCAAACCGAGCGAAACCCGCCCTCGTCGATCATCTCGACAGCACCCTGGCCCGCTAGCACCAGGTACATCTCGCTGCACAGCAGGTGCACGTGGGGGGTCCCCCCACGTTGACCATCCGGTGCCACCGTGTCATACACCTTGAGGCGCGTCATCAGGGTGGCACCGGGCATCCTTAAGGGCGAGGCAGTAACCATCATGCCCTAAACCTTTAAGGTTTTCTTGAGTTCGAGCAGCGCCTCGGCTTCGGGCATCTGCTTGTAAAAGTCATCAAGCGGGTAGCAGCCGGAGGGCAACCCGCCGCGCGGGGCGGTGGTGCAATCGCTGAAGGTGCGGCAAATGTGCTTGCGGCGCAGGGGCACGCCCGCCAGCGTGTCGGCGGGGAGCTGCGGGTAGGAGAGCACCATGCGGCCCAGGCCCACGAAGTCGGTGCGCCGTCGCGCACGGCACGCTGCGCCACGTTGGGCAGCCACTCCTGTAGGTACGAGTAGCCGGAGCCAACAAAGGCCAGCTCGGGGCGATGGGCTTTCAGCTGGGCGGTCACATAGCGAAGTGC
>CAWJTI010000001.1:0-517175 GCA_963845765.1 uncultured Chloroflexia bacterium | reverse complement strand
TGGGCTTCCTGACCGCCCCGACCGCCTTCGAGTTCGCGCGCACCTTCATCGCCAAGCTCACCCCCGACACCCTCGGCGAGCTGGACGAGCCTCTTCGAGGCAATGGAAGGCCGAAGGGCGCGCCACCCTCACCGAGGCGGGCATCCCGGCGGAGGAGATGCGCTTCACGCGTCAGGCGGATCTGCGCCACGTCGGCCAGGGGCACGAGATCGTGGTCACCCTCCCCGCCACCCGCTCGCCCAGGTCGACCTGGACGAGGAGCTGCGACCGCGCTTCTACGAGCGCTACGAGGAGATTTACGGGCACGCTGACTACCATCTCGGCCTGGAGATCACCACCTGTCGCCTCACCGCCAGCGGCCCGCGCCCGGCCATCGCCCTTCAGCAGCGTGACGCCCAAGGCGGCGCGGCAGCGCGATGCTCTCAAGGGTCACCGTCCCGCCTACTTTGCCGAGCGCGGCGGCTTTGTCGAGACCCCCGTCTACGACCGCTACCGCCCTCACCGCTGGGATGAGCTTCGAGGGCCCGCCATCGTCGAGGAGCGCGACTCCACCGCCGTCATCGGCCCCGATGCCACTGTCACCGTCGATCGCTACACCAACCTGCTCGTCACCCTCCACCATCCCGATCATGAGTCGGTTTTCGCCACTCAACAGCAGCCAGTTACGGTATAGATTCTGCAGAGCGCCAAAAGACGGGCACCCGCCTGAATGTGGGATCGGTGGCGCGGGGCGTGCTGCCCCCGCGCCACCGGATAGTCGCACCGGCGGGTGCCTACGGATCGTCAGGCAAGGCCACTCAACGAGGAGCAAAGGATGACCATCAACATTGACCGCATGAAGCCCCGTACCCTGCGCACGAACGTCACCGAGGTCCTGAGGGAGGCCATCGTCGATGGCACCCTGCCCGCAGGCTCGGAGCTGAACCAGGCGCAGCTTGCCGAGCAACTAGGAATTAGTCGTGGCCCCCTGCGAGAGGCGTTGGGCCAATTGGAGCAGGAAGGGCTGATCCGAAACATTGCCTACAAGGGCGTCTATATCACGCCGCTCACCCGAACTTATGTTGAAGAGTTGTACTCCCTGCGGAGTGCGTTGGAGAGTTTTGCGGTCGGACGCTGGATCGAGCACATGGAGCCGGAAGAGCTCGTCCATTTGGAAGAAATTGTCGAGGAGATGCGGCTCGCGGCGGAGGCCAAAGATGCGCCTCGCCTCGTACTGCTGGACCTGGACTTTCACGCCTTTATCGTACAAATGGCGCGGCACGAGCTGCTTCTCAAGATGTGGAAGCCGCTGGAAATCGGGGTCCAACGTTGCCTGCACACGCGGCATCGCATCTACGTTTCCCTGGACGAGGTAGTCGGCTCGCACCCCTCCCTCGTGGAGGCCATCGCCGCGCGCGACGCGCAGCTCGCCATGGATTTGCTGCGCAATCACATTCTGGAGGCGGGCGAGCGCATCTGCGAGAGCTGGCCGAGCGATGACGCCGTGTTCGCGGGCGAGGAGTGATGAGGCTAGCTCACAACGCTTATCGCTCCTACGAGGAGCTAACCCGCGATCTGCAGGAGTTGGTCAGTCAAGCCCCCCATCTCGCCACGATAGAATCGATAGGGCAGAGCCACCAGGGGCGCGAGATCTGGGCGCTCACCCTGCACCAACCAGGCGACCGGCGCACCCGCGCAGAAGCCAGCCTTTTACATCGACGGCAACAACCACGGCGAGGAGGTCATTACCTCCGCCGTGGTGCTGTACACTATCGATTTTCTGCTTGCCAACTACGGGCAGGATGCCGCGTGACCGAGCTCCTCGACACGCGTTGCCTCTACCTCCTGCCGCGCGTGAACCCGGATGGGGCGGAGATCAGCCTGACCACCCCGTACCGAACCGTGGGCAACGGTCACTACCCCCCGTGGGAGGAGCAGACGACGGGGCTGCACATCGAGGACGTGAATGGCGACGGGCGCATCCTGGAGATGCGAATCCCCGATCCGAAGGGCGAATGGAAGCGCTCGGAGGAGGAGCCGCGGCTTCTCACCCTGCGCGAGCCGGGGGAGATCAGGCGGCGACTACTATCGCCTGCTGCCGGAGGGGCACCTGCGGGGATGGGATGGGGTCACCCTTCCGATCCACAAGCCGCGCCATGGCAACCTCAACCGACAGTTTCCCATCAACTGGCTGCCCGAGTATGGAGAGTATGGAGCGGGCGACCTGCCGCTGAACGAGCCGGAGGCCGCGGCGATCGCGCGCTTCGTGCTTGGCGCACCCCAACATCACGGGTGCCCAGGCCTACCACAGCCACGGTAACCTGATCCTGCGCCCCTCCGCCTTTAAGCGGGACGCGGAGCTTCCGCCCGAAGACGTCGCCCTGTTCAAGCGGCTTGGCGAGGTGGGCAGCCAACTGACTGGCTATCCCGTGATTTCAACCTTTGAAGATTTCACCCCCAACCTGCGCTCCCCGCGCCACGGGGTCTTTACCGACTGGCTGTACGATCACCTCGGCATCCCCGCCTTTTCCAACGAGTTGTGGGACGTCGAGCGCGCGGCGGGGCTGGAAAAAAGTCAGCACTTTTCCACGCGCCCGCTTGGGGAGTCCGAGCATGTCGCGCTTCTGCGCTGGGCGGAGGCGCACAGCCCCACTGCCTTCAGCGACTGGACCCCCTTTGTCCACCCGCAACTCGGGCCGGTCGAGATCGGTGGGTGGGATCCCTTTTTGATCCATCGTAACCCCCCGCCCCGCTTTATTCGCGAGGTGGCCCATCCGAACTGCCTCTTCACGATTCGCCACGCGTTGGCCTCGCCCCAGCTTTCGATTCGCAGCGTGGAGGCCAGGCACTTGGATGCAGGCTTCTATCAGGTGCGGGCCGTGGTCGAAAACCTGGGCTTTCTCCCCACCCACCTGACTAGCCGCGCCCAGGCCATCGGCCTCACGCGGCCCATCCAGGTTTCGCTGGAGTGCGAGGCGGGGGCGGAGCTCCTCATGGGGGAGCGCACCGTGCAAATCGAGAGCCTGGCGGGGCGGGAGGAGCGGCAGATGCCCTACGACGCCTGGCGACGCCCCTGGGGAGAGCCCGCTCGCCTGGTCGAATGGCTCGTGCGCGCCCCGCGCCCCGCCTCGCCTGCGCGTGAGCGTAAGCTCGCCCACCGGGGGCTCGTCGGAGGCTGAGGTGCATCTGTCCGCCGAGACAGCCGAGGCTACCCGATGACGTGTTCAACCCAAGTAGAAGGAAAGCGATGAACAAGCCCGTGAGTACAACCAACGTGGACGCGATCGCCCTTGAAATCCAATGGCAGCGGCTCATCGCCATCATGGATGAGGTGGACAACGCGACGGTTCGCACCTCCTTCTCGACCATCGTCGGGGAGAGCCGCGACTTCGCCTGTATCCTGGTGGATCAGGATGGCTCGTCCCTCTGCCAGTCGAGCTTCAGCCCCCCGAACTTCTGCGTCGTGCTGCCCCGCACCACGCGCGCCCTGCTCGATGTGTACCCCCTGGAGACGCTCCGCGAGGGGGACGTTGCTGGTCACCAACGATCCCTGGCTGGGCACCGGCCATCTCCCCGACTATGTGGTGATTACCCCAGTCTTTCGGCGGGGCAAACCGGTAGCCTTCATGGGCACGGTCGCGCACCTCGCGGACGTCGGCGGCCACCGTGGGGATGTCGAGGCCTATGACCTCTTCACCGAGGGAATCCGCATCCCGCCGAGCAAGCTGTACGAGGGCGGCAAGGAAAACCCGCTGCTCTTCGAGGTCATCGGCAACAACTGCCGCGTGCCCAACCTGGTCCTCGGCGACCTGCGCGCCATCGTGGGCACCCACCAGGTCGGCTCGCGCCAGCTACGCGAGTTCCTCGCCGATTATGAGATGAGCGATCTGGTTGACCTTTCCGACGTCATTCACACGCGCTCCGAGGCGCTGATGCGGGAGCGGATCAGCGCCCTGCCGGATGGGGTCTACGAGTTCGGGCTGGACATTGATGGCTACATTGACATCGCGCACCTGCACGCGACTGTGGAGGTGCGGGGCTCGGACATCTACATTGATTACAGCGGCACCTCCCCCCAGACGCGCAAGGGGGCCATCAACTGTGTTACAACACCACCTACGCCTCGTCCATCTATCCCTTCAAGTGCGCGCTCGCGCCGCAGTTCCAAACAACGAGGGGCTGTTTCGCCCCATCCACGTCACGGCCCCGGAAGGCTGCATCCTGAACACCACTTTCCCCCACCCGGTGCAGGCCCGAGCCAAAGTGACCAACAACATCAACCAGGTACTTTTTGGCGCAGTCTGGCCCCTTCTGGGCGAGCACGCGCAGGCGGGTAGCGGCTCGATCTGGCCCTTCAGCATCAAGGGGCAGGAGGAGGGGTACGGCACCTTTTCCGTGCATGTCCTGCCCCACGGCGGGCGCGGGGCCATGCAGGGGATGGACGGGCTGGTCCCCATCGCCTTCCCCCACAACAGCGCGGTCACCCCGACCGAGATCATGGAGACGCAGGCGCCGATCTTGATCGTCAAGAAAGAACTGCTGCCCGACTCTGCCGGGCCGGGCCGCCATCGCGGGGGCCCCGGCCAGGTGATGACCTTCCGCAGCATTGCCAAGGGGCCAATGACCGCCCGTATTCGCCCCGACAAGATCGTTTGCGCCCCACCCGGCATCGAGGGCGGGATGCCCGGCCGTACGGGCGAGGTCCTGCTGAACGGCGAGTCGGTCACGCGCTTCCCCCCTATCGAGTTCCAGCCCGGCGACGAGTTGGAGATGCGCATGCCCGGCGGCGCGGGCTTTGGGCCCGTCGCCGAGCGGGACCCCGCCCTGGTACGGCGCGATCTGGAGGCGGGCTTTATCACGAGCCGCGGGGCCAGAGAGGATTACGGAATTGATAGTAGCGGGACAGACTTATCCCATGAGGAGCACCATGACCGAGCTTGATCCCATCAGTCTAGAAATCCAGTGGCAGCGGCTCATCGCCATCGCCGACGAGATTGACACGGCGACGATCCGCACCTCCTTCTCGACCATCGTCGGCGAGAGCCATGACTTTGGTTGCATCCTCATGGATGGGGAGGGCTCGGGCCTCGCGCAGGCGCACTGGAGCCCCCCGCAGTTCTGCACCATGCTGCCCCGCACCACGAAGGCGATGCTCCAAAAGTTTCCGCCCGAGAGCCTCCAGGAAGGGGACGTCCTCGCCACCAACGATCCGTGGATCGGCAGCACCCACCTGCCCGACTACAACCTGGTCTCGCCGGTGTTCTACAAGGGCAAGATCGTAGCCTTCCTCGGCACTGTCGCGCACGTCTCCGACGTGGGGGGGCACCTGGGCGACCTGGAAGCCTCCGACATGTTCATGGAGGGCACGCGCCTGATGCCCAACAAGTTCTACGAGGCGGGCAAGGTCAACCCGATGGTGGAGGAGTTTATCGGCGCCAACTGCCGCGTGCCCGAGATGGTGCTGGGCGACCTTCACGCCATCGTCGGGACCCACCGTGTCGGCATCCGGCGTATCCGCGAGTTTTTGCAGGATTACGATCTGGATGATCTGAGCAACCTTTCCTATGCCATCCAGCATCGGTCGGAAAACGCACTGCGCCGCGCGATCGAGGCGCTCCCCGACGGGGTGTCCACCTACGAGGTGACCGCCGATGGCTACCTTGAATCCTTCACGCTCCGTGCCCGCATCGAGATTCGCGGCTCGGACCTGTACATTGATTTTGACGGAAGCTCCCCCCAGCAGAATCACTCGGCCATCAACGCCGCCTTCAACATTACTTACTCGACCGCCGTCTATCCTATCAAGTGCATGCTGGCCGCCTCGATTCCGAACAACGACGGCCTCGTGCGCCCGATCCACATCACGGCCCCCGAGGGCTCCATCGTCAACTGCACCTTTCCCGGCGCCGGTCAAGGCCCGCGCCAAGGTCATCAAGCATATCCCGCCGCTGATCTTCGGTGCCTTTACGCCGCTGCTGCCGCAGGAAACGATAGCCGCCGCAGGCGGAATCTTCCCCTTCCACATCGTCGGGCAGGACGAGAAGCACGGGCGCTACGCCGTCCACATGCTGCCCCACGGCGGCCTGGGCGCGACGGAGGCGGCGGATGGGCTGCTGCCCGCCGCCTATCCCCACAACAGCACGGTCACCCCGACGGAGATTATCGAGCGGCTCTGCCCAGCGCTGATGCTCCGCAAGATGCTCATCCCTGATTCGGGCGGGGCGGGGCGGCGGCGCGGCGGCTTCGGCCAGGAGATCGCCGCTGCGCTGCATCGCGAAGGAGCCGGTCATGCTGACGATCCGGCCCGACCTGATGAAATTTCCGGCCCCCGGCCTGGAGGGCGGTGCCGATGGGCTGCGCGGGAACGTGCTCCTGAACGGGGTCAAGGTCGAACGCTTCACCCCGATCAGCTGGAAACCGGGGGACGAGATCGTGCTCCAGGTGCCGGGCGGGGGCGGCTTCGGTGACCCCCTGGAGCGAGAGCGGGAGTTGGTGTGGGAAGACCTCCGCCTGGGGCTATGTCACCCTGGAAAAAGCCCGAGACCTTTATGGACTGGTGACAGATGCCACGCCCGAATCCCTCCGCATCGAGGCGATCCAGCGCTGTGCTGGCTGGACACGACGTAACAGAGCGACTCCAGCCAGGCTCAACCATCGATCTTCTTCCTGGCACCCCGTATAGGGTGTCCCGTCACTCTACCCCGTTGCTCTATTACCTGCCATGCTGGGGGCAGAGCCTGCATGATCGCTATCAGTCAAAGGATCTACGATGTTAGACCTCGCCATCCTCAATGGGACATTCGTTGACCAGGGCAACGAAACCTATCGGGCAACCCTCGCCATCCAGCAGGGGCGCATCGTCGGGCTGCTCGACCCCGCTGAGCCGGTTGAGGCCACACAGGTCATCGACGCCGAAGGGATGCTGGTTCTCCCTGGGGCGATTGACATTCATTTTCACTGCCGCGCGCCCGCCTTCCCCGAACGGGGTGACTTTGCCACGGAAACCCGCGCCGCGGCGGCGGGTGGGGTGACCACCGTCTTCGAGATGCCCATCTCCAAACCGGGGGCTTCCACCACGGCGATCTGGGAGCAGCGGCGGCGGCTCGTGGAGCGGGATGCGTACGTCAACGTGGGGCTGTACGGCTCGCCCGGGCCTTCTCCGAGCCGAAGAGATTGAAGGGATGGCCGAGGCGGGGGCTATCGGTTTTAAATTCTTCCTGACCCAGGCCCCCGAGGGGCGCGAGGATGAGTTCGAGGGGCTGATCGCCGAAAATATGGCGATGGTCGCCCATGCCCTGGAGTTGATCCGCCCCACCGGGCTGCGCTGCGTCTTCCACGCGGAAGATCAGAGTCTGCTCGACTACTTTACAGCGCGTGCCCTCCGGAGCACGGGGCCAGACTACCTGCGCCACAACCTGTCCAGGCCCCCCGTTGTCGAATCGGCCGCTGTCGCCGCCCTGCTGGCCATCGCCTGGGAGTTGAAGGTGCCGATCCACATCGCGCACGTCAGCACCGGTAGTGCTGCCGAGCTGATCCGGCACGCGCGCGCGATTGGGGCGCCGGTCACCGCCGAAACCTGCTTCCACTACCTGTACTTCACCGAGGAGGCGCTTGCCACGGTGGGGCCATATGGCAAGATCAACCCGCCCCTCCGCGCGGAGGAGGATCGGCTGGCCCTCTGGGAAGCGTTAGACGAGGGGGTGTTCGATGTGATTGCCTCCGATCACGCCCCCTTCACCCCCCAGGAAAAAGAGGCGGCGTGGGGCAACATCCTGGATGCCCCTCCCGGCCACCCTGGGGTGGAAGCACTCGTTCCGGTCGCCCTGTCCCGCGCCCTGACAGGCAAATGGACGCTGGAGCGGGCCATCGATCTGATCAGCAGGCGTCCCGCCCAGCTGTTCAACCTCTTCCCCAAAAAGGAAGCCTGGAGGCTGGGGCCGACGCGGACATCCTGATTTACGACCCGCGAGAGAGCCGCCGCATCAAACGCTCCGAGTGGAAAAGCAACGCCGCCGAATGCAACCGCCTCTATGATGGCATGGAGGTTCAGGGGAAAGTGTATGCGACGATCGTCGGGGGCAAGGTGATCTATCAGGATGGGGAGATCGTCGGGGCGCGTGGGGATGGGCGGCTGGCGCGGCCCATCTCCCACCCTTCCCTCACGGGAGAGCCGAAGAATGAGCATGCCTAACATCGAGATTCGCCCGCTACACGCGATCGAGGAGTACCATCAGGCTGAGCACGTGCAGCGCCTAGCCTGGAACATGGATGACGATCTGGAGGTTGCCCCCCTGCACCTGCTGGTGACGATGCAGAAGAACGGCGGCCTCGTCCTGGGCGCTTTCGAGGGTGAGACGATGGTGGGCTTCCTTTGTGGCTTTATCGGTCGCACCGAGGAGGGCACCGTCAAGCACTGCTCGCACCAGATGGGAACCCTGCCCGCCTACCAGAGCCGTGGGGTGGGCCAGAGCCTGAAATGGGCCCAGCGCCAGCGGGTGCTGCAACAGGGGCTTCGCTGGATCACCTGGACCTATGACCCGCTCGAAACGGTCAATGGGTACCTGAACATCGTCAAGCTGGGTGCCGTCTGCCGAACCTACCTGCGAAACGTCTACGGCGAGCTCCACGACGCGCTCAACAAGGGGCTCCCCACCGACCGCTTCCAGGTGGATTGGTGGCTGGAATCGCAGCGGGTCAGCGACGCGCAACAGGGCAACACCCCCACGCCCCGCACGCTGGAAGACGCCCTCGCGCGGGGCGCCGAGATCGTCAACCCCGTCACCCTGCACGATGGTTTGCCCGAGCCGCAGGGCTGGCGCTTGGCCGAGTGCACGATGGCGCTCGTCGAGGTCCCCGCGCACTTCCAGGAGGTGAAAAGTCGCTCCTTCGAGGTTGCTAAGGCCTGGCGCAACCTGACGCGCGAGCTTTTTGAGGGGTACTTTGCGGCGGGCTGGACGGTGACCAACCTGATCCGCCATCAGGCGGAGGGGAGCGATCGCTGCTTCTACGTCCTGGAGCCCACAAGTTCGCTCCCACCGCAGCGCGCCTAGCCCGATGATCGTCCTACATTTTTCGCTGGAGAAAGCATGAATCTTAATAACATCGAGCTATTTCACATCCAGATGCGGCTCCGCCAGCCCTTTGAAACCAGCTTTGGCGTCGAGCAGGATCGTGACTGCATCCTCGTCCGGGTGGAGGGGGATGGCACCGTCGGCTGGGGCGAGTGCGTGGCCAGCATGGGCCCCTGGTATTCCTCGGAAACCACCGGCACCGCCTGGCACGTCCTCACCTCCTTCCTGATCCCCCTGCTGGAGCGGGCGGATAGCCCGAGCCCCGAAGAGGTGCTCGGACTCTTTCAGCCGGTGCGCGGCCACAACATGGCCAAGGCCGCGCTGGAGATGGCCCTGTGGGATCTGGACGCCAAGCAGCAGGGGCTCTCGCTCGCCGCTCGCCTGGGCGGCACGCGCGAGCGCGTGGCGGTCGGGGTTAGCGTCGGTATCCAACCGACGCTGGACACGTTGCGGGAGCGCGTGAGCGAGTTCGTGCAGCAGGGGTACGGGCGCATCAAGATCAAGATCAAGCCGGGGTGGGATGTCGAGGTGGCGCAGACGCTGCGCCGCGACTACCCGGACCTGCCCCTCCAGGTGGACGCCAACTCCGCCTACCGGCTCAAGGATGCCGCGACCTTCGAGGCGATGGACGATCTCGACCTGCTCCTCATCGAGCAGCCGCTCGCCGACTACGACATCTACGAGCACCACAAGCTCCAGCAGCGCCTCCAGACGGCGATCTGCCTGGACGAGAGCATCCACTCCCTAGCCGATGCCAGGCAGCGCTAGAGTTGGGTAGCTGCCGCAACATCAACATCAAGCCGGGCCGCGTGGGCGGGCACACTGCCTCCAAACAGATTCACGATCTCTGCCTGAGCCAGAACGTGCCGGTCTGGCACGGGGGGATGCTGGAAAGCGGCATCGGGCGCGCGCACAGCGTCGCCCTGGCGAGCCTGCCCGGCTTCGTCCTGCCCGGCGACATCTCCGCCAGCGACCGCTACTATGCGGAGGATATCGTGTCGCCCCCTTCGTGCTGAACGCGGACAGCACCCTTTCCGTTCCCACCGGCCCGGGCATCGGGGTCGAGGTGGACGAGCCGCAGATTCGCCGCATGGCGCTCCAACACGCCGCCTTCTCGCTCTGAGCCGCCCCGCTACGACCTCAAGGGAGCCCCATAAATGTCGATCCGACCCTTTGTCGAGCAGAACCAGGACCGCCTCTTGCAGGAGCTTGCCGCCTACTGCGCCATCCCCAGCCTCGCGATGACGGGAAGCCAGCTGCAGGAGGGTGCCGCCTGGGTAACAGAGCGCCTCGAAGCCATCGGCGCCAGCGTGACGGTGGTTGCCACCGAGGGCGCGCCAGTGGTCTACGCCGAGCTTGGCCCCGAGGACGCCGCGCGCACCCTCCTGATCTACAACCACTATGACGTCCAGCCGCCCGACCCCCTGGACGCCGTGGGAGAGCCCCCCCTTCTCCCTCACCGAGCGGGAGGGCCACCTGTACGCGCGCGGCGTCGCCGACAACAAGGCCAACTTTTTGAGCCGCGTGCAGGCCCTTGAAGCCCTCCTGGCGACCTCGGGCGAGCTGCCCCTGCGCATCCGCTGGATCATCGAGGGGGAAGAGGAGGCGGGCAGCGAGCACCTGGCAGCCTTCTGCGAGGCCGAGGGCCAGCGCTGGGCTGACTCGGACGGCTGTTTGTGGGAGGCGGGCTACAAGGACGAGCAGGGGCGCATGACCCTCTACTCGGGGCTGAAGGGGATCGCCTACTTTCGAGCTTCGGGTGAAGGGTGCCGACGAGGACAAGCACTCCGCCCTCGCCACGCTGCTGCCCAACCCTGCGTGGCGGCTCGTCTGGGCGCTCAGCACCCTGAAGGATGCCGACGAGCGAATCCAGATCGAGGGGCTGATGGAGCGGGTCGCGGGGCCAACCGAGGCGGAGGGGCGCTTTCTGGATGCGATCCCCTTTGACGACGAGGCGCTCCACGCTACCCACGGGGTGGAGCGCTTTGTCACCGGCGTCACGGGGCGCGACGCGCTCGAGCGGCACCTGTATCAGCCCACCTGCACCATCTGCGGCATCGAGAGCGGCTACACCGGCCCCGGCTCCAAGACCGTGCTGCCCCACCTTGCCTCCGCCAAGCTGGACTTTCGCCTCGTCCCCGATCTGACGCCCGAGCTGGTCGCAACGTGCTGCGCGAGCACCTTGACCGCCACGGCTTTGGGGACATCGAGATTATCCCCTACTCCTCCGAGCATCCGGTGCAGGGCCAGGTCACGAGCGCCGTGGTGCAATCGGCGCTGGCAGCGGTCGAGTCGGTGACGGGCGTCGAGCCCGTCCTCTGGCCGCACATGGCGGCCACCGGCCCGATGCACCCCGTGACGGCCCACTTTGGCATCCCGGCGGTCGGCTTCGGGACCGGCTACTACGGCTCCGCCAACCACGCGCCCAACGAGAATATCCGGCTGGTCGATTACCTGGAGGGGATCGAGGTCGCCGCCGCCTTCTTCCAGCATTTTGCCAACCAGCCTGAGAGCGACGAGGCCGCGTGAGCAGCAACGATCAATTTTCATGGCTGGAAAGCTTCTTCCTCGACCGCATGGTCGAGAGCAAGCTCCCGGCCCTTTCCTTCGGCTTGATCCAGGGCGGCGAGCTCGTCCACCAGCGCGGGCTGGGCTTTCGCAGCATCGAGCCGCGCCTGCCCGCGACCCCCGCCACGCTCTTCGGGCTGGGGAGCGTCACCAAGGTCTTCACCGCGCTGGCCATCCTGCAACTTCAGGAGCGGGGGCTGCTCACGCTGGAGGACCCCCTCAGCGACTACTTCCCCGTCTCGCTCTCCCATTTCGAGGAGCCGGTACGGCTCTGGCACCTGCTGAGCCACTCCAGCGGGCTCCCCGCCCTGGGCCTTTCCGAGAGCAAGATGTCGGACGCAGTGGTTCATGACCGGCTTTCCCGTCGCCGACGGGGACGACCTGATGGTCTTTCTGGAGGGGGCCGCATCGTGGGCGGCGTTTCCGCCGGGCGAGCGCTGGTTCTACCTGAACGAGGGCTACATGCTCCTCGGCCTGCTCATCGAGAAGCTTTCCGGGCAGGGCTACCGGGAGTATGTGAACGAGCACATCCTCGCCCCGCTGGGCATGAGCCGCACCGTCTGGGGGGCCGAGGAAATCGCCGCCGACCCCGATGCCGCGACCCCTTACATGCTGGATCGCGCGGGTCAGCACCGAATAGGGGCGAACCTGATCAGCGATCTGCCTGCGGGCGGCGGGCTCGTGAGCAACGTGCCAGACATGAGCCGCTTCCTCCTCATGTTCCTCCATGGGGGCGTCGCCGCCGATGGAACCCGCGTCGTTAGCCAGGAATCCCTCGCGCAGATGGCCCAGCCTCGGGTGGCCATGCCCCAGGAACGCGAGGCGGGCGTGGTCGAGGGGGTGGAAGCGCTGTCCGGCCCGGCCGCCTTTTTCGGCTGCGGGCTCCAGATTCAGGAGGAGTTCGCGGGGCTACAGCTCCTTGCCCACGGCGGCGGCGTCATGGGGGGAACCACCTACATCGCCTTCAGCCCGGAAGCGCAGGTGGGCGTGGTGCTCCTCTCGAACGGCCACGGCTACCCGATGGGGCAACTGGCACTCATCGCCCTGGCCACCCTGCTGGGCAGGGAGCCCGAACAGCTACCGTTCCTGCGGCGGCAGCGCTTGATGCGCCGCCTGCTCGGGCGCTACGAGGCCTTTCGCGGCACCATCCAGGCGGAGCTTCGCCCCCTCGGCGAGATGGCGGAGCTCGTGCTCCACTTCCACCACGAGGATCGCAAGGTTCCCCTGATGCCACTTTACCTCGGCGAGAAAGAGGCACGCTTCGTCGCCCTGAGCGGCGGGCGACGGCTCACCGCCGAGTTCCACCACACCGACGATGGGACAACCCTGGTCTATGAGCGTTACAAGTTCCGGCGATGCTAATCTCGACGCGAGCGCGGCGGGCGATGCCGCCCTGCCATTGGCCCCCCGGAGCGAAGCCGTGAGCGGGACGGAGCCCAGGGAGCGACTGACCTCGCGGGACCTGCTCCGCTTCGAGATGGCGGACGACCCCCAACTTTCGCCCGATGGCACGGAGGCGGCATGGGTTCGCACCTGGGTCGATGCTGCCGCGAACCGCTACCGCTCCGAAATCTGTCTGACCACGCTCGATGGTGGGGCCACACGCGCCCTCACCCCCGGTAGGGGCCTGGAAATCCAGCCGCGTTGGTCGCCCGATGGCCGCTTTATAGCCTTTCTCGCGCCGCCAGAGGGCCAGCCTTCCCCCAGTAACGGGGCGGCGGAGCGGGCCGTTTCGGTGGTGGGCAAAGGGATGCAGCTGTTCGTCGCTGCCGCGTCGGGCGGCGAGCCCCGACAGCTCACTGCGCTGGCGGGCGGGGTGCAGGCCCCTGTCTGGTCCCCCGACGGCAGCCGCCTCGCCTTCCTCAGCTTTGTGGACCCGAGCAGGGGGCTCGAAGCGTTGGACGAGCCGCTTCCCGACACCCCCTACGAGCGCTTCAACCGGGACGTGCTGATCGCGCGGCGGGTCGACTGGAAGATGGACGGCACAGGCTACGTCGGCGACTATCGCCGGATGGCCGCATGGGTTCCCTTCGAGCCAAGCGCCGAGCCGTCGCCTCCTCCCGTCACCCTGCTTACCTGCGGCGAGTTCGATGTCGCCGCCCTCGCCTGGTCGCCCGACGGGGCGACCCTCGCGGCGGTCGGCAGCCTGGTGGAGGCTATCCCCTCGCGCCGCCGCGCGATCTTTCTGCTCGACCCCGACGCGCCTGCGCCCACCGCCGCGCCGGAGCCCCTCTTTTGCCTCGAAGATGTCCGCCACTCCGCCCTTGCCTGGTCGCCCGATGGCAGCCGGTTGGCCCTCTACGGTCACAACGACCCGACAGTGGGTCACTATGGCAACCAGCAACTTTGGATCGTCGATGCCGCCAGCGGCGAAGGGCGATGCCTGACCCGCCACCTCGACCGCACGTGGGCCAACGCGGTGTGGACCGATGTGGGTCGCTACGGTGGCGGCGAGGGGCCGTATTGGTCGGCCGATGGCCGCCACCTCTTCGGCCTGCTGAGCAGCGACGGCGCGGTACGCCTCTGCCGCGTGGACAGCGAGGATGGCCGCGTGGACGCGCTCACCCCGCCAGACACGGTCGTCGCCGCCTTCACGGTAGACGCGCGGGGCGAACGCGCGGCCCTGCTCGTGTGGGAAGCGCTCGTCCCCGCTGCCCTCTTCACGATGGGGCTCGATGGTGAGCAACAGGATCTGTGCCCGCTACTCGATCCCAACGAGGCACTGCTTCGATCGCTCCAACTCTCCGCACCCGAGCGCTTTGCCTTCGAGTCGGGCGGCGAGACGATCGAGGGCTGGGTCATCCCACCCGTTCACGCCGAGACGGGCGAGCGCTACCCGACCATCCTCTACCACGGGGGCGGGCCTGGGGGAATGCGCGCAGGCAACTTCATCTTCGAGTACCAACTGTACGCCGCTCAGGGCTATGGCGTGCTCTACATCAATACCCGCGGCTGCCAGGGCTACGGCGAGGCGTTTTGCACTGCCATCCTGGGCGATTGGGGCGGGGCCGACCATGCGGACAACATGCGGGGGCTGGATGTCGCCTGCCAGCGCTTTGCCTGGATCGACCCGCAGCGGCTCCTCACCGCAGGCGGGAGCTACGGCGGCTATCAGGTTAACTGGATTCTCGGCCACGACCATCGCTTCAAGGCGGCGGTCTCCGACCGCAGCGTCTTTAACCGCTTCTCCTCCTACGGCACCAGCGACATCGGCTTTCTGCGCGAGTTCGAGTTTGACGATGGCCCCCCGTGGGAAACCCCCGCCGCCTACCTGCGCCAATCCCCCTTGACCTTCCTGGGGGAGGCTCGCACGCCCACCCTGGTGGTCCACTCGGCGTTGGACCTGCGCTGCCCCATCGAGCAGGGGGAGCAGCTTTACCTCGCCCTCAAACGGCTGGGCGTTCCCACCGAGTTGGTGCGCTTCCCCAACGAGAGCCACGGCCTCTCCCGCACCGGTCGCCCCTGGCATCGGGTTTATCGCCTGGATCGCTACCTGGAGTGGTTCGCCCGCTGGCTCGACTGAGCCTGAGGTCGTCCCCCTCTTCACCCATTGTTCCCTAAGGAGTCCCCCTATGACGGCTGCCGTCCAAGAACGACGATTGCTTACCTCGTTAGACCTCATGAAGTTTCACATGGCCGATGACCCCCAACTGTCGCCGGATGGCAAACGGGTGGCCTGGGTCCGCACCTGGATCGACCCCGAGCGCAACGGCTATCGCTCCCAAATCTGCGTTACCTCCCTTGAGGATGGCGACACGCAGAATCTGACCGCGGGCGATGCCCTTGAGACCCATCCCCGCTGGTCACCCGATGGCCGCTTTGTGGCCTATCTGGCTCCTGCGTCACCCCCCAACGCACCGTCCGACGCGCCGGTTGGGCCGTCGGTCTCCATTGTGGGCCGGGGGGCACAGCTCTTCGTCATCCCCGCATCCGGTGGCGAGGCGCGCCAACTTACCGCGCTGGAAAGCGGCGCGAGCGAGCCAACCTGGTCCCCCGACGGGCGCGGGCTTGTCTTTACCACCTATGCCCACCCCTTAAGCGGCCTCGCCCTCCCCGACGCTCAGCCCTCCGACGACCCCTACGAGCAGTTCAACCGTGACGTGCTCGTGGTCAACCGGCTGCGCTGGAAATCGGATGCGGCGGGGCTGGTGGGAAACTACCGCCGCCACGTCGCCTGGCTCCCCTTCGACGAGACCGGCGCTTCCCAGGCCGAGCCGACCCTGCTCACACAGGGGGAGTTCGACCTCCACTCGCCCACCTTCTCCCCCGATGGCAAGCGGCTCGCCGTGGTGGGAAACCTGGACCCCGATGGGGAGGAGGCGCGCAAGGGCTACATCTACCTGCTGGATCTAGCGGGCGAGGCACCCCTTCAGCCCCAACAACTCTTTGGCCTCGAAGAGATGCGCAGCAGCGACCTCGCGTGGTCGCCTGACGGCGGGACGCTCGCGGTGTGCGGGCATGACGACCCGCACATGGGCCACTACGGGAATCAGCGCTTGTGGCTGGTCTCGGTGGAGAGCGGCGAGGGCGAGTGCGTGACCGAGCATCTGGACTTTACCTTCGGTGACTACTCCCGCAACTCGGACATGCGCCGCTATGGCGGGGAGGACGGACCCCGCTGGCTCGCGGATGGTCGGGGGCTGCTCCTGCTGGTCAACAAGGGGGGCAATGTCCACCTGAATCGGTTCTCGCTCGACGACGGCTCGCTGACGCCGCTCACCGAGGGCGACTTCTGCGTGACCGCCTTCTCTCCCGATGAGAGCGCGGGGCAAATCGCGCTGCTGGTCGCCGAGGATCTCAACCCGGCCGACCTCTTCCTGCTGGATCGGAGCGATGAAGAGGGCTCGCTGCGACGCTTGAGCGCCGTCAACGAGGCGTTACTGGCCGAGTTGAATCTCCCCGCCTCGATCCGCTTCCAATTCGAATCGGACGGTAACCTGGTGGACGGCTGGCTCGTGCCGCCAGTGGAGCGCGAACCGGGCAAGCGCTACCCGCTGATCCTCTACCCAGGCGGCGGACCGGGCAGCATGCGCGCGAGCGTCTTCTGCCACGAGTTCCTGCTCTATGCCTCCCACGGCTACGCGGTCGTGCACTGCAACACGCGGGGCAACCACGGCTACGGCGAGGACTTCTCGAAGGCGATTCGCGGCGAGTGGGGGGAGTTGGACTTTCGCGACAACATGGCGGGCGTGCGCGCCGCCCTGGCGCAGTTCGATTTTCTCGACCCCGAGCGGCTGGCCGTGGCGGGCGGGAGCTACGGGGGCTTCTCGACGATTCGGGTCATCGAGCGCGAGCCGCACTTCAAGGCGGCGGTGGTGGATCGCTGCCTCTTCAACCGCTACTCCTTCAACGGAACCAGCGACATGGGCTTCCTCCTTGATCGGGTGGAGTTCGACCGACAATACCCGTGGGAGGTGCCAGATCGCTACGTCGCGTGGTCGCCTCTCACTCATGTCGGCAGCATCCAGACCCCGACCCTCGTGGTGCACTCCGAGCAGGATCATCGCTGCCCGGTCGAGCAGGGGGAACAGCTCTACATGGCGTTGAAGCGGCTGAACGTGCCCACCGAGCTGGTGCGCTTCCCGAACGAGAGCCACGAGCTATCCCGCTCGGGGCGACCCTGGCACCGTGTCTTCCGGTTGGACCGCTACCTCGACTGGTTCGCGCGCTGGCTGTAATAGCCCGTCCCTTACAACTCGCCAAGAGACATCTGGAATTGAAATGTAGCGTGTGATCCGCCTCATGGGCGGGGGTGACCTATACTGCCAGCGGAATCCACATCGGCATCACCGTACAGGCGAGATGCAGTTTCCAGCCCTACCACGCCTGCGACTTCTCGTCGCGGGTGTGGTAGGGGAGCAAATTGGGTTAGTCACCCTGTTACAGCCGCCCCCGCTACGGCAATGCCCCTGTTCCCACTGGCATTGCCCGAGGGTGCGCTGCGCGGCTGCCTTGGGAGTCACGCGGCGTGCGTGGTACCATTGCGCCCCGCCACCACAGAGGAGATGCTATGTTGACCCCCATCCTGTCCAACCGTCACCGCGTGTCGCTTGCCATCGGCGACGTGCTAACCTTCCTGGCTTTTGCCGCGTTGGGTCGCCGCGCCCACTCGATGGGCAACGCGCTGGACGACCTGATTGCCACAGCGCTGCCCTTCCTGCTTGCCTGGTTCATCGTTGCGCCCTTTACGGGGGCTTACGGCGCAGGCGCAACCCAAACCCCGAAAACGGCGGCGCAGCGAAGCGCCCTCACCTGGCTCGTCGCTTTCCCGCTCGGCCTGCTGCTCCGCATCCCCATCGTCGGGCGTCTGTCGCACATCTCGTTCGTCCTCGTGGCGGGCCTCTTCACCCTGCTGATGCTGGTGGGGTGGCGCACCCTCTTCGCGCGCCTCACCCGCGCCTGAGCCGGATGTCTGTCAGGGGACAGGGGACAAGGGGACAAGGGGACAAGGGGACAAGGGGACAGGGGGACAGGGGGACAGGGGGACAAGGGGAGAAGGGGAAAGGGACAAGGAGACAGGGGACATCTCAGGGATTTATTCATAGATAACCCATAAAATGAGCTGCCTGCCGCCTGCCGCCTGCCGCCTGCCGCCTGCCGCCTGCCGCCTGCTATCCGTTTGCCGCCTGCCGCCTGCCGCCTGCCGCCTGCCATCCGTTCGCCGCCTTCCCCGCTCAGTCCCCATCCTCTAGCTCGCCGCCAAACGTGGCCTGGAGCCCCTGCACCAGCGCCGCGCGCTCGCTTTCTGTGAGCCGCGCGGTGGGGTGGGAGAGCAAATAGGTGGGGGGCGGCATTTCTCCCTCCGCCACGGTTTTCGCTGCCTCCTCCGCGTCATCCTGCTCGCGGCCCCACTCCGACACGTTGAACTTCGAGCGGCCCTCTATCACATCGTGCTGGAGCAGCCAGGAAACCGGCGCGACGTTGCTGTACCAGGGCCACTCGGTCTCGTTGCTGTGGCAATCGTAGCAGGCGCGCTCGGCCAGGGCCTGGGTTTGCGGGCTGTCCCATGTCGGCTCTTGGCGCACCGGCGGGTTGTTGTGGGCACGGCCATACGGCACCAACTGGATGAGGAGAAAGAGTAGTAGGGCAGCACCGACCCCCCATTTGAAAAGCTTGCGGATCATGTGGCGTTCCTCTCTGAGGTGTGTGGGGTGGGCAGCGTTGTTAAAGGCGAGGGGGCTTGCTCGGAGAACGGCTTAGCTTTCTTCCGGCGGCGGCTCGCCCGCTTCGCGGTAGGGGCGCTCGTCGCTGAACCACTTTTGGAGTGCTACGGAAAAGGGGCGAAAGCCGAGCGCTGCGTAGAAGGCCCGTGCGGCCTCGTTCTCCTCGCCGGTGAGAACCGACCAGCCGGTGGCTCCCGCGTCGCGAGCCTGCTGCTCCAACCGCAGCACCAGCGCCCGCGCGATGCCCTGGCGGCGGTGGTCAGCCCGCACGAAAAGCTCCGACAGCTCCGCATAGGGTGCCTCTTCGCCCAGGTAAGCGTGGAGGCGCAGGCTCGCGACGGCCACCACCTCCCCGCCCTGCTCCGCGACGATGGGATGCTCCACCCCCTGGCTCCGCCGGAGCCGCTCGCGCAGCTGGGCGGCGCTCGTTTCCAGGCCGGTGAACGCGGTGAAGAGGCGCGCGAGCGCCGCCGCGTCCGCTTCCGTGGCCGCCCGAATCGTTATTCCGAGATCGTTGCCCATGGCTTCCTCCCTGAATTTTCGCCCTGTGCCGCGCGGGTTCAACCCTGCCCGCTTTCTATGCCCATGAGTGCGACGATACCGCGCGGGGCGGGCAAGGGCGGTTCAGGGCTCAAAAAAGAAGGCAAAAGCGCTGGTATACGGGCGGGAGCATCCGCACGCGCGCGCCGAGGGGCGCAGCGAAGTCGCCTGCCCGGCTGCTCATGCGGGGTGCGGGCAGCCCAACGTGTGACTTTGCATGGTTGACCGTCGAGCAAAGAAGGGGCCGTGCCGACTCACGTCGCATGTCCCGTTCGGGTGGCGGATTTTGCGCAGGGTAGGGCGCTACCGCACCACTAGAAGGGGCCGATCCAGCGCTACCACGAGCTGGTGCGAGATGTCGTCCAGCAGGATGCGCCGCCACCCCGTGCCGCGATGGGCCCCGATGATGACCAGATCGTGGTTGCCTTCCTGCGCCTCGGCCAGAATCTCGTTGACCACCTGCCCGTGGCGCACCTTGGGCATCTCGCGATAGCCGGTCTCGGCGAGCAGTTCCACATCGCGGTCGAGCACCTCGCCCTCGAAGGTCTGCTCCTCGATAAGCTGCTCTGCGTTGGCGCGGAGGATGTGACCGTCCACCCCGGGGCCTGCTCCGATCTGCGACATCACATGCAGCACCACAATCGTGCTGGCTTGGTCGAGCAGGGCGGGGAGTTGCTGCGTCACGCGGTTCACCAGATTCCCCTCCTCCACCCCGCTGTCGCACAGCAGCAACCGTTTGACGGGGCCAACCTGTCCCTTCACCAGCACCACCGGGCAGGGCGAGTGCTCGATCACCCGCAGGGCGGTGGAGCCCAGCACGAAGCGCGTGAGCAGCCCGTGATGCTGCTTTTCCCCCACCGCCACCAACTGGTAATTCCCCTCCTCCGCCTCGGCGATAATCTCCTCGGCGGGGTGCCCCACGCGCAGCAGCGTCTTATACTGGCTCTGTTCCAGCAGCGGGTCCAGGATGAAGCACGCATTGTCGAGAATCGTTTGCCCCTTGTCGCGCTCCTGCTCCTGCTTCACCACGCTCAGCACGGTGAGTGTGGCGTGGCACAGGCGGGCAATGTGAGCGGCAAAGGTAAGGGCCAGGGTGGAATGCGCCGACCCACCCGTTGCTACAAGAATATGCATCTTTTTCCTCCCGTTCGATGCGACGTTGCTTTGGGACACCGGACGACTCGATGGGTAGCCGTTGCGGGCGATGGCGCGGCACCGGTGCCGCGCTGACAGCGCCCTATGCCTCGCCTAAAGGAGGAGCATCAGCAGCGGCACCACAAAAATCGTGACCATGAAGAGGGTCAGGTGGCGCGGGGCGGCGATGGTCCACTCGATGAACGCGAGCAGGGCATCTTTGTAAGCGTTGTAATTGATCAGCAGGATCAGCGCGCACACGATGGACAGCGAGAGCATCTCCGCCAGCACCACCGTGAACGCTTCCGGATTTTGCAGCAGCACCGCCGCCAGCAGCGTGTCGATGAAGGTGCTGATGTTCGCCCCCATGATGTAGGGGATGATGTTCTCGCGTCGCACCAGCCCACGCTGGCTGAGCGGGACCAGGATGCTCAGCGAGATGCTCACCGACATCGAGATGAGCGTGATGGCGCTGCCCAGCAGGAACATGACCCAGGGGCGAAAGATGAATTGCGAGATCGTGCTCACCCCGCCCTTGACCGACATCTCGGGCAGGCTCTTGTCGAAAAGGTTGAAGCTGACCATGATGATGCCCAGCCCGAAAATGAAGATAATCCAGCCGGGGAAGCGCGCCTTGAAGGCAGCGCTGATTGGGTCGAGGAAGAGGTCGGTGACGCTGGTCAGGGCAGCGCCGGTGCTGAGCTGCCAGTGATCCACAACGCCACTCTGCAGCAGGTAGATGCCGATGCCAACCGCCAGAATCTGGATCGAGCCTGCGACAGCCAGTGAGAGCAGGCCCATTGACAGGCTCGTCGCGCGGTTGCGCCCGCGCAGCACGTACAGGAAGCCGATGAAGAGCACGATGAAGCTCGCCCCCATGCGGCTGCCCACGATCATCCCGTATGCGCCCAGGCGGTCCACGATGCCCGCGTCCAGAAAGGCCAGGGCGGTGGCGGCAACCGGCGAGCCGCTCATGATGAGGTAAGAAAAGAGCCAACCGAAGCCGAGCGCATCGATGAAGCTGGTAACATTCAGGCGATCCCTCACAAAGGGACCAAAATCTTTCGCCCCGTCTTTCAGCAGCGTGATGGCGACGACGAAGAGAAACAGGCTCAGGATAAAAAGTGGCACTTTGTACCAGTGCAGCCGTCGCAGGCGCGCGAGGGTGGTGCCCGCCTCGGCGTCTGGCTCCTCGTGCGGGGGGGGGAGGGGCACCGCAGGGGTGGGCGGCTGGACGCTTTCCCCGGAAGATGGAACGTGTGAATCACTGGGTGGCACGCGCTTGCTCCTCTATCGTAAGTCCGAGCGGTAAGAGCAGATTATATCACAGGCCCTGCTACAAGAGTACACTGCAAGAGGTTGAATGCCCCACCGCGCCCAGGTGGCGGGAAACCTCGTCGGCGCTACCCCGCGCAAGACACGGGCGATCCGCTCATCTGCCCGAAAAGTTGTTAGCTCGTTCTCCTACCCGTATAATCCCGCGCATGAAAGTCAAGGATGTGAGGATCATTCGCAGCAAAAACCGTAGCAAAACCGTGAGTGCGAAACTTGTGGGCGACGGGGTGCTGGAGGTGCGCGCGCCGCATACGATCTCCAAGAAGGAACTGGATGAGATGGTGGCGCGGCTGCGGGCGCGCATCGAGCGGCGCGCGGAGCGGGCGGCGGAGGCGGGCAGCGAGTCGGCGCTGGAACAGCGTGCCCAAGAACTCAATCAGGAGCTGTTCGGCGGGCGGTTGCGCTGGGCGAGCATCCGCTATGTGGACAACCAGGAAAAGCAGTGGGGCTCCTGCACCTCTACCAACGGCACCATTCGCCTCTCGTCGCGGCTGAAAACCTTGCCCGCGTGGGTCCGCGACTACGTGCTCGTCCACGAGATGGCGCATCTGGAGCAGCCGAACCACTCCGCCGCCTTCTGGGCGCTGTGCGACCGCTACCCGCTGACGGAGCGGGCGCGCGGCTACCTGATAGCGGTTGACCACATGCACGGTCGAGAGGACAGCCAGGAAGAATGGTAGCCGTGCCCAGGCGAGTGCTGGTCCTTTCCGCCCTGGTGTTGCTCCTGTGCCTGCTCCTTTTGAGTTGCGAGGGCGCGCGCGGCGGCCTGCGTGGCCTGCTCGCCTCGCCCACCCCGAGCGTTCCGCCCACTGCGACCGCGACCGCCACCCCGTCGCCCACCGCCACCGCGACCGCCACCCCGCTGCCGACGGCGACCCCCACCGCCACCCCGCTGCCCCCGCCGAGCGTCGCGCTCGTGGTGCAGCCTGCCAGCCCCGCGCAGGGGCAGACGGTGGTCGTGCGGGTGTCGCTGGGGCGCGCGGCCACGGTGAGCGGGGATTTTGACGGGCAGCCGCTCACCTTCCTGTACGACTCGCCCACCGAGGCGTGGGCGCTGGTGGGGGTGCCGCCGTGGAGCGCGCTGGGCGAGCGCCCGCTCGCCGTGGAGGTGGTCGCGCCCGAGGGAGCGGTGGCGCGGGCGAGCCAGCCTGTCGCGGTGCGGGCCACCGCCTTCGAGCTTCAAGCGATCGACGTGTCCCCCGAGCAGGAATTTCTGCTTGCCACTGGCCTGCGCCCCACCGAGGACGCGTACCTGGCGGCCACCTTGCAGCCGATGTCGCCGCTGCGGCTCTGGGATGGTCCCTTCGGTATCCCCGCCGAGGGGATTCGCACCAGTCCCTACGGGGCGCAGCGCGCCTACGCGGGGGGGCCGGTCACGAGCTACCACGGTGGGCTGGATTTTGCCGCGCCGGAAGGCACCGGTGTCTTTGCCCCGGCTGCGGGTGTCGTCGTCATGGCCGAGCCGCTCTACGTGCGCGGCAACACCATCATTCTGGATCATGGCGCGGGGGTGTACTCCCTCTACTTCCACCTCTCGCAGAGCAACGTGGTGCCCGGCCAGCGTGTCGAGCGGGGCGAGTTGATCGGGTTGATCGGTACCACGGGGCTGAGCACCGGCGCGCACCTGCATTGGGAGGTGCGCATCGGCGCGGTGTTTGTGGACCCCGACGAGTGGGTGGCGCGCAGCTTCCCGTAAAAGCAGCTAGACGTGGTACAGGGCAGCAGGTCGAGGCGCAGCGCAGATTTTCCCAAAGTGAGGACAAGGATACGGATGCCGACAACGAGCGATCGGTTGCCCAACGCACCAGCGATTATCGAGGGGGAGCCGGAAAGCGAGCCGAGGGAGATACCCCCCGTGGCCCCGCTGCCGGAGGTGGAGCCGCACTCGGTGGCGGTGGTCTGGTCCGACGATATTTTGAATCGCGCGGTGATCGCTGACAGGCTGTGGCGGGACCGCCTGCTGCGCGGCTATCGCTTGCTGGAAACCGTGGGCGCGCTCCTGTGGCGCGAGGTCAAGGTGATCAAGCCCGATGCCGCGTTGGGGAGCACCGGGGCACTGCAACGCTTCCACAAAGATCCTTACCTGCAGGCGGTCCAGGCGCTGAGCGAGGAGCAGGCCAGCGTCTGGGCGGTGGATGCGTTCGGCTTCTCGGAAACGGCGGCTCCCTCCTTTCCAGGCATGGCAGAGGTCGCGCGCTGGTACGTCGCGTCGGCGCGCTGTGCGATGCAGACCCTGCTCGCGGGCGAGGCGACGCGCGCCTTCTCGCTCGCAGGGGGGCAGCCCCACGCGCACGCAGCGCGCGCCGACAGCGGCGACATTTTCAACGATGTGCTCTTCACCCTGATGGATGCGCGCAGCGCGGGCAAAAGGGTGGCCTTCCTCAACCTGGAAGCGGAGCACCCGGTCATCATCCAGCAGCATTTTTATGATGACCCCGACCTGCTCTTCCTGTCCCTGCACGAGGGGCCGCAGTTCCACTACCCCGGCACCGGCGCGTGGGGCGAGGTTGGCGAGGGGCGCGGCAAGGGGTTCAACGTCAACGTGCCGCTGCCACCCGGCGCGGGCGATGCCGAGTATGGGTGGGTCTTCGAGCAGGTGGTGGAGCCGCTCCTGACGCGCTTTGCCCCCGACATCGTGGTACTCCTCGCGGGGAGTTCCGCGCATGTGGCGGAGCCGCTCGCCCACCTGCGCCTCACCACCATCGGCTATCAGGCACTGATCGAGCGCGTCACGCGGCTCGCGCGGCGCTTGCTGCTGCTGGGCGGCGGCGGCTCCAGCGCGGACGTGTCGGCACGCCTGTGGGCGATTGCCCTGGGCGCGCTGACCGGGCGCAGCGCCGCGCTGCCGCGCAACCTCCCCGCCGACTACACCTCCAAGTGGGGCGGCGGGCGGCTCCACGACGAGCCGCCTGCGCGCCCTTTCCCCGACGATGCGCGCCTACGTGGCCGCGCGCACGCGCGAGAGTGTGTTCCGCCTGCAGCGCCTGCTTTTCCCGCTCTGGCAGCTCCCGATGCCGGAAGAAGCTGTCCGCTTTGCGGAAGAACCCGCCGAGATCGTGCCGCCGCAGCGTGTGGGCGATGCGTTCGCTGCCTTCCAACTGTCTCAGGGGGCGATGCGGCGCGCCCTGTCGGAGGAGGTGCGCGACCACCTGCAAGGGAGCGACGACCCTGCCGAGCCGCCCCCGGCGAGCCCGAAGCAGGAGCCCCGCCCGCCGAGGCAGCGCCGCAAGCCCGCGCGCGAGGAGCGCGCCGAGCCCCACGAGGCAACGACGGAGGCCGCGCCGCCACCGGCGGCGCAGGAAGCTCACCCCAAAAGGAAAAAGCGCCGACGAGGGGGAGGCAAGAAACCCGACAAACCGTCGGGGGGAGGCGGGCGCAAGGAGCGCAAGCGGGACGACAGGGGGCGCTCGTAGATGAACCTGTTCGATCTGGAGCCGAGCCACCCTGAGCACCTGCCCAACGAGGTGGCCTGGTCCTTCCGCGAGGCGCGCATCCTCCAGGTGGCGGTGCGGCTGCGCCTCTTTGACGCGCTCGACGAGCGGGCGCAGAGCAGCGTCCGCCTCGCGTCAACGCTCGCCACTGACCCTGAGATGACCGAGCGCCTGCTGGTTGCCCTGGCAGCCCTGGGCCTCGTGATGCAGGACGAGGGGCGCTGGCGCAATCGGCTGGCGGCCTCGCTGCATCTGGTGCGCGGGCAGCCGCTCTACCAGGGCGACGACATCGAGCGGGCAGCGGACAGCTGGGAGGCGTACCATCATTTGGAGCAACTCCTGCGCGAGGGCGCAGCGGGCGAGCGCTTTCAGCGCTTGCAGGGGGCGCTTCTGGGGCGCGGCGAGGGTCACATGCGGGCGCTGCACGCCCTGGCGCTCGCCGGGCAGGCGCAGCGGCTGGCGCGGCTGGTGTCGGCGGTGGGCGCGCGGCGCTCCCTGCTGGACGTCGGTGGTGCGCCTGGCAGCTACAGCCTCGCGCTGTGCCAGCGCCACCCCGCCCTGCGCGTGACCCTGCTCGACAGCGCGGACGCCCTGGCCCTTGCCACGGAGGTCTTGCAGCCCTTCACGGAACGGGAGCGCATCACCCTGGAGGAGGGGGAGTGGGAGCAAGGGGCGTGGGGCAAGGGCAAGTACGAGGCACTGCTGCTCAGCGAGGTGCTGGTGGGGGTGGAGGCGCAGGCGCTCACCTACCTGATGCGTGCCCACGAGGCGCTCCGCCCCGGCGGGCTGCTGATCGTGCAGAGCTTCCTGCTGGACGATGACCTGAATGGCCCGCGCGACGCGGCGCTCTTCCACCTGCTGGGCAACACCTTCACGCTGGAGCAGATGCGCGCCCTGCTGGGCGAGGCTGGTTTTGAGCAGATCACCCTTCACTTTCGCGCCACGCGCGGGCCAGACATCCTGTCCGCCCACAAGCCGCTGGAAGCGCTGGAGGAGGACGACCGGGCGCTGATGGAGTACATTAGCCCCGAGCAGGAGTTGTTCGCCATGATGGGGCTGGGCGAGGACGACAGCGATGGGCTGACGATCCAGCGGCGCATGTGGGAACGACTGGTGCAGACCAACTGATGGCTAGCCCGAAGGCGCTTCAGGCGCGGACGCCGAGGCGCTGGCTGCCACTCGACGAGCCAACGGGCCGCGTGAGGAACCTATTTTGAGCGAGCGATTTCCCGGCTGGATGGCGGATCTGTTGGTGGCGCTCCTGCTGGCGGGGGTCGGCCTGCTGGTGGAGCGGGTGACGCAGGGGCGGCTGTGGAGCGAGTCGATCCTGCTGTGGGTGGGCGGCGGCAGCTTCGTGCTGCTGCGGGTTGGCGCGCGGCTGGCCCAGGCGGGGCGCACGCTGGGCTGCGGCTTTGTGGTGGTGATTACCTGGTTGCTGCCCTGTATCGCCCTGCTCTACATGGTGATCAACCCCACCATGCAGCGTGTAGTGCGGGACAGCACCCCGTTTTTCGCCTACCTCGGTGTGGTGCTTATTCTTATCATGGTGGTCACCTTCGAGCGGCTCCGCCTGGCCGACGAGCGCCGCCATGCGGCCCGCCCATGAGTTATCAGTTTCTTCACAATGCTTGACTTGATAAAACGGCGCGTTAAGCTAAATTTGTCTTGAGTGCCACCTGTGTGAGGTCCACCCTGTATGTCGCTGACATTGAATCGCGCGCACATTGCGGCTATCAACAACAACTACCTTTTTCGAGGGGTGGTTGTGACGGGAGCACGCCGCTTTTCCGATATTTTAAACGACCGGCTCTCGCTCACCTTCAAGATTCTTGATGTGAACATTTACCGCCTGGGCGACCTGGCGCAGCCGGTCTTTACCACGGATGAGTTTTATTTGCGGAAGCAGCAGTTCAACCTGTACGCCCTCCTGAAAGAGGAGCGGAGCGCGATGACCCAGCGGCTCTACGCCTTCGTGCCGAAGGAGCGGCGGCCCGCCACGCTGTTCGTGGGGGGCTTCAAGATTGATGGCGACCTGCACCTGAAGCAGAAGCAGGAATCGACCACCAGCCTGGTGCGCGAGGGAGATTTGTTCATCCCCGTGACCGACGCCTCGCTGGTGGCTACCCACTACCCGCGCTTTCGCATGCCCTCCACCACCATCCTGCTGCGCGAGGGGGCGCTCGATGCCTTCTCCATTGCGGAAGAATCCTTTGCCAGCAATCGCTCCCGCTAAAACACCCCTGCCCCCAAGCAAAAAGCCGCCCGATACCGGGCGGCTTTTTGTTTTCTCCGACGAGCAAAGTCGGTATACGTGTCAGCTCAGGAAAGCTTTGAGCTTGCGGCTGCGGCTGGGGTGGCGCAGCTTGCGCAGCGCATCTTTTTCGATCTGGCGGATGCGCTCGCGGGTCAGCCCATACTTTTGGCCGACCTCTTCCAGCGTGTGCTCGCGCCCGTCGCGCAGCCCGTAGCGCAGGTTGATAATCTTTGCCTCGCGCGGGGTCAGCGAGGCGAGCGCCTCGCCGATGTCCTCGTGTACCCCACGGTCCATCGCCGACTCATAGGGGGAGATGGTTTCCTGGTCGGGCAAAAAGTCGCCCACCGTGGCGCTACCGTCCTCGTCGCTGAGCGGTGCCTCGAAGGAGACGGGGAACTGCGCGAACTGCATAAGTTCTTCCACCTTGCTTTCGGGCAGCTCCATCTCCTGCGCGATCTGGACGATGGTGGCATCGTTGCCGGTGCGCTGCGAGACGCGGTGCGCCGCCTCTTTGACCTTGCGAATCTTTTCCGCCATGTGGACCGGCAAGCGAATCGTGCGCCCCTGGTCCGCGATGGCGCGGCCCACCGCGTGGCGAATCCACCACGTCGCGTAGGTGCTGAACTTGTTGCCGCGCTCCGGCTCGAACTTGTCGATGGCGTGCATCAGCCCCATGTTCCCCTCCTGGATCAGGTCGGAGAGGGGCACCCCGTAGCCCTGGTAGCGCGTCGCCACGCTGACCACCAACCGCAGGTTGGCGCGGATCAGGCGCTGGCGCGCAATGTCACCGCGCCGGATGATGCGGCCCAGCCGCTGCTGCTCTTCCTCATCGGCGACCCCGGGCAGGGCGTCGCGGGCGCTCATGGCGTTGCGCCACATCGTGCCGAGTTCCAACTCTTCCTGCTTGGCGAGCAGGTCGTGCTGGCCCCCCTCGCGCAGGTACATAGCTACCAGGTTGTCGGTGTCCATCTCTTCCAGGCTGCCGGTGTGCTGCTTGGTACGATCCAAAATATCGCTGTCAGTTATCACCCAGTTCTCCTTGCGTCTGCGGCAGGTCACGAGTCGGAACCGGCCCGGTGGGATGGAAGATGCGCGGGTTGGTTCCCCAGGGGAGCAGGAACCATGTCGGTGCCTCGGCACAGCGTTACCCTTTTTTGTGTGTAAGATGAAGTTTAGAAAGCGCAGATGAGCATAGAATGAGAAAAACCTTAAGTAACTCTTAACATTCGACGACGGACGACCGACGACGGACGACGGACGACCGACGACCGACGACGGACGACCGACGACCGACGACCGACGGGTGCCCTCTGGGCGCGACGACCGACGACCACACATTGGTCCCCCTTGTCCCCTTGTCCCCTTGTCCCCTTGTCCCCTTGTCCCCCGGCCCCCGACCCCTTCCTTACATGACGCAGGAAGCTCGCTTACGGGTGTGTTGCATACAAAAAGAGGGAGCCTCCCAGGCGTAGGAGGCTCCCTCTTCGATGGACAGCGGGCGGCGCGTGGGCCGATCTGCCTAAATTTTTACCGGTGCCCCGCCTTGGGCGGTCGAGGCGCGGATCGCGTCCCACAGGCGAGCCATGCGCTGCCCCACCTCGGGCGGGCACGGGTTCTCGATGTCGCCACGGCGCACCGCCAGGAACTGCTCCCACACCCCCAGCGAGGGGGGGACCTCCAGCGGGGTGAACGCGCTCTCGCCGCGCCGCTGCACCTCAAGCTGCCGCCCCCAGATGCAGGTGCGGATGATCGCGTCGCTGCCAAAAATCAGCACGTCGGAGGTGCAGGAGGGGATGGTCTCGCCGCAGCCATTCAGGGTGACGAGCGCGCCCGACTCTAGCCGCGCGATGACCGCGCCCAGCGTCTCAACGGTCTGGCCCCGGTTGGTGAGCCACGCCGCCACCTCCGTGAACTCCTCGCCCGCCAGGTCCGCCACGGTGTTCAACATGTGTGCGCCCGTATCGAACAAGAAGCCACCGCCCGCGACGTCGGCCTGTTGACGCCAGGTGCCCACCGACAACTCGTGCCAGTTTTGCCACACCGTGGCGCTGATGCTCTGAAGCTGCCCGGCCTCGCCGGAGCGAAGCAGCGAGGCGGCGGCGCGCACCTGCGGGGAAAGGCTCCCCTGGAAGGCGACCACCAGGTGCCGTCCGGTGCGCGCCTGCGTCTCGATCAGGCTCGCGGCCTCGGCGGCGTTCATCACCATCGGCTTTTCCAGCAGCACATCCAGCCCCGCCTCCATGCACGCCTTGGCCTGATCGTGGTGCATGGCGTGCGGGGTGATGATAAAGGCGGCGTCGAGTTCCTCGCCGTACTCGTCCAGCAGGCGCGCGAGGTCGGGCTGGTTCGGCGGTGCCTCGCGGCCCAACTCCTCGAAGAGCGCCGCCATCTCCTCGTAGGCCTGGCTCGACGGCTCGCAGACCACCGGGATCAGGGTGTCCGGGAAGTTGGGCAGGATCACCTTCACGTGATGGCGCGCCATCTTGCCGCAGCCGATCAGCGCCAGGTGGGTAACCTCCTCGCCACGCGTGGCGGCGGGCGATGGAGCATCTTGCACGGTTGCTTGACTCATTTCTTTCTCCACATTGGGTTTTGTTAGGGTGGCTAATTATAGCACCAACTGAAAAAACTTTTTGAAGGATCGGCGGGCCTCAGCGCTCGACCGGCTCGGCAGTGGCCCCGTCGGTGGCCTCCGCGTTGAGGGGCGGCTCGGGCGGGGGGTAGTAGCTCAAATCAAAGAGTTTTTGGAGCACGTAGCGCCCGATCACCGTCACCGTTGCCAGCAGCGGGGCCGCGAGCACCAACCCGACCGGCCCCAGCAGGGTCAGCGCGGCGATGGCGGCGATCAGGACGGCGGCGGGGTGAACCCCCAGCACCTGCCCCAGCACGCGCGGCGAGATCACGTTGTCGAAAAGCTGATCCAGCACGACCTCGCTCCCGACGACGGTGAGCGCGTAGGTGAGCGGTGCCATCCCAAAGTAGTTTCCGTCCTGGAAGTAGGCGACGATGGCGGAAAGGAGCCAAACGATGGCAGGCCCCACATAGGGCACGAAGCGCGCAAAGCCCGCAAGCACCGCGAGGGCCAGGGCGGTACGCACGCCGAGCACCGAGAGCAGCACAAAGGAAATCGCCACGGTCAGCGCGAAGAGCAACCCCTGCCCGTACAGGAAGCCGCGCCACACCTGGCTGATGCGCTGCGTGAGCCGCGTTACGTCGTCCTGATAGGAGACAGGCACCCCGCGCAACAGCGAGGGGCTGGAGCCCGGCTCCAGGTCCAGCATGACGAAGAAGGAGAGGAGCAGGATGAAAAGCATCCACCCCACACCGGAGGCAGTGGTTCCGGCGACGAGGCGCACCACGTCCCCCGCCTGCCCGATGATCGGCTGCAACACCCCCAGCAGCTGCTGCGCGATCTGCTCCGCGTTGATTTCCGGGATCTGGAAGGGGAAGTTGGCGGGTAGGATGGTCGGGAAGGAGGTGATCAAGGTTGGGAGTTCGGCCAACGCATTCTCGGCGAGCAGGAACAGATCAATTGCCTGCTCCGCCACCGTCAGGCTCAGTTGGAAGATGCCCAGGCCCGCCAGCAGGATCACCGCAAGGTAGAACACCGTCACCGACATGCGCCAACTGAGGCGCGTGGAGCGCGACAGCAGGCGCACGATGGGGTGCAGCACGTAGATCAGGATGGAGGCGAGCAGTAACGGGATGAGCAGCTTTTGTAGCTGCCCGATCACTATAAAAAAAACGGCGGCGGCGCTGAGCCCGACAATTAGCTTGGTTGTCAGGCTCCACGGGGGAGAGGTAGGGCGTGTGCGTTGAACCATTTTTGATTTCCTGTACGGCGGCGCATGGGTTGCAGGAAACAGGGATACGAGAATCCGAATTTCAGGGTACCGATTGGGTAATAACTATTTACCACGGAGGCACGGAGGGCACGGAGAACGGCGGACATTTGTTCTCTCCGTGGTCTCCGTGTCTCTGTGGTAAAACAGCTGTTGTTAACATCAGGGGCGCGGCTCCGGCGCGAGGGCGCTCGCGGGCAGCCACCCGAGTTCCTTGGCGATGTCGCCCCCGTTCGCGATCGTGATCTCGTTGACCGCGGCCCAGGGCACCGTTTCCTTCCACTGTTGGAACACCGCGCGCTGCGTGCGCAGGGCAAAGTGGTTGCCCATGTCTTCCACGCGCGAGGTGGGTAGCCCGAACACGCTGAGCGGGTCGCTGACGGAAAAGTAGCGGCTGCGCAGGGTCGGATACGGGCCGAGCAGCGCCTGCCGCGCGCGGACGATCTCGTCCCAGCTGGCACCGGGCGCGTCAAAGGCGGTGACGGGCAGCGGGGTCTGCCGCCGCTCCAGCAGGGTCGCGTCGTGGCCCGCGCTGCTCAACTCGTCGAAAATATTGACCGGCCACGCCTGCCCCGCCTCCGGTCGCCATTGCAGGATCAGCTTTTGGAAAGCCTGCGTCACAAATCCATCGTACAAAAAGCGCTGCGAGATCGGGTAGCCCACTGTTTGAAGGCCGCCGAGCCGCTGAAACTCCGACCAGAAGCGCGCCTGCGCGTCGTCCAGCACGCGGAAGCCACCCTGCCCGTTGGCCGTCTCGGTAAAAAAGTAGCCGCCCGGAATCGCCCAGGAGGTGGCACTCGGTGGCGGGGCGGGGGGCGGGATGCTCGGGGTTCCTCCCTTCCACTCAGCGATCAACTCGCGCGTGAGAGTGAGGTAGAAATCTCCGTACAGCTCGCTTGGCTCGATGTAGCTGCCCTCCGGCCACTCGTTGAACGAGGTGATGATGATCCAGTCAGCCCCGCTTTCCCGCGCGCCGCGAAAGGTTTCGCGGTAGTACGCCCCACCCGCCCGCTCGCGCCGGAAGCCATCGGGCCGCCCGAGCCGCGTGTCGTCGTAGCCCGGCATGACCGTTGCCACCCACACTTTGTCGCCCCCCTGCGCCTCACTGGCGCGCACCTGGTTGCCCCACTTCACCAACTGGTCGGCGGGGGTAGGGTCCCAGGCTACCGAGTAGAGGTGCAGGCCGTCGAATTGCGCCAGGTAGCCGGGGTCGATCCCCTCGGCAATCCAGAGCGTGCTGCGCGCGGGGTCCACCTCGGCGCGGATCGCCGCCCAGTCGGCGACGCTGTACTGCTGCTGCCGCCAAAAGAAAATCACGGGCTTCCCGTTCCAGCGCAGATAGGCGGGGTGGGCGGTGTGGCTCTGGATCAGGTAGCGCAGCCCCGCCACCATCGCCGCGCGGTCCGTGTAGAAGGGCGAGGTCACCTCAAAGTCCACCGCCGCGCGAAAGCCCTTGCCCTGCGCCACATCCAGAAGCGTTACGAAATTTTCCTCGGTCGGGTTGCCCGGCCCCCACCAACTCTGCACGAGCGCGTCGATCCCCGCGCCCTGCGCCTGGCTCACGTGGCGCTCGATCGCCGCGCGGTCGCGCGAGGCGTAGCGCGGCACCGGGAAGTCGGGCACCTTGTCCGCCCCCCACGAGCTCTCGTCAAACCACGCGTAGTAAAACGCAAGCGCCAGCGGGCCATCCGCCGCCTGGGTGGGGGACGGGCGCGCCGCCAGCAAGAAAGCTAACGGAGCCAGCAGGAGCAAAAAAAGGGTGATGTAACGTTTCACGATGCGGGCTCGCTTTCTGCAATCGGTCAACCTAATAGAAACGGCAGATAGAGATGGGAGATAGAGATAGAGATAGAGATAGAGAGGAGAAGGGAGAAAATCCCCGCCGTTTCTCCTGTCTCAATCTGATTTCTCTATAAGCGTCGGGTTCCGAGGCGGTGGGAAGAGAACAGAGAACAGACTCAGGCGGCGTACCCCCATCTGACTGGAGGGCGCGGGAAACACAAACGAGGCAAGGTCCTAAGGAAAGACCCTGCCTCGCCGCGCCGTGCCTCTGCGTTTAGTGCCGAGGGGGGCCAAACACCTTGCGGAAGATGGCAGGGGGAAGCGCCATCGCCAGGATGATCCATTCTTTCACATACTCGCGCGTGGCGAAGCCCGCCAGCAGCGCGCCCAGCACAAGGATCACAGTCAGCGCAATAAACCAGGGGTCATCTAAATGTTGCATCGTCGCTCGCCTCCAGAAAAGAAGTGGTGCGAGTATAACATGCCCCCCCGCGCGCGTCTACCCGCAGCGTGCGAGGAGAACAAAAAAGGCATCCTTACTTGAGGGGTCAACCCACAATCGACAATCTGCTCTCACACCCACAGGGCATGTTGTCTTCAACCTTCAACCTTCAACCTGCAACCTTCAACCCGAAATCCGAAATCCGAAATCCGAAATCCCCCGCTACACCGACTCCATCAGATACTCGATGGCCTCGGTGAGCTGGGCGAGGTTGCGGCACTCCAGCATCAGGTCGCAGTGGCGCGCGTAGAGCGGCGCGATGGAATCGCCCCAGCCCCAGCCGCTCTCGTGCTCCGGATTGAGCCAGATAAACTTGCGCGCGCGCTCGTGGATTTCCTGCACCGCCTCGATTTGGGGGTCGTTGAAGTTGGAGCGACCGTCGCCCAGCACGATCACCGTCGTGCGCGAGCCCAGCGCGTCGCCGCTTTTGTCCAGAAAATCGCGGAACGCGTTGCCAAAATCGGAGTGCGCCCAGTAGGTGATGTTGGCCTGGCTGGTGGCGATGCGTACCGCCTCGTCGATGTTGTTGCGCTCGAAGGTCTGCGTCACCTCGTCCAGATCGCTGATAAACACGAAGGAGCGCACGCGCCCCCGCTGCTGTTGCAGCGAGTAGACCAGTTGGAGCATGAAGCGGCTCGCGGTGCGCACCGAGGAGGAGACATCGCAGAGCACGGCAATGTTGAGCCGGTTGCGCCGCTTCTGCTTGAAGCGTAGCTCCAGCGGCACCCCGAAGGTGCCCATCGCGTGGCGCAGGGTGCGCGGCACATCCAAGCGCCGCCGCCCGCCCTGCTTGGCGCGCCGCGACCAATCGCGGCGCAGCCGCTTCGCTAGCTGCTCCACCACATCCTCCATTGCGTCCACCTCGGCGTCGGTGTAGTGGGCAAAGTCCTTGTGCTGAAGGTCGCTGGCTCGCGGCGCGGGCGGGCGCTGCGTTTGGAACTGCTTCGCCTGCTCCTCGGCCATCTCCGTGATCTCGCTATCCACCCATTTGGGGAACAGCTCCTGCAAATCGTGGAGCCGCTCGCGCACGCGCTGGGCGCTTTCGTAATCGCCCTGCCAGCGCAGTTGCTGGATGAGCTTCATGATCTCGCGCTGCATCGCTTCCCAGCCCAGGCGGTCGAGCATGATGCGCACCACCTGCCCGCGCTGGAACATCGAGCTTAGCTCGGCCAGTTCTTCCGGGCTCATGCGCTGGAGCATCTCTTCGGTGATAAATTGCACGTTGCCCTGGAGCAGCGCCTGCGTCAGATCGCTCATGCCGCCCATCTCTTCCAGCGCGCGGCGCATCGCCTCGTCGTAGGCGTCATCGCCGCTTTCGCCCGGCTGGGGCAGCCCGTGGCCGAACAGCTCTTCAAGCGGGATCTCGCTCGGCGTGTCGGTGAAGTAGGCGTCGAAGATCTCGTCGAAAAGGGGAATGTCCTTGGTGCGCTTCACGAGCGAGGCGCGCAGCGCCGCCTTGAACGTCGGGCGGTCCCCCAGGCCGAGCAGCGCCGCCGCCCGCGCCCCGTCCAGCGACTCGCTCACCGAGACGCGCAGCCCGCAGCGCCGCAAAATCTGGATAAAGTTGACCAGTACGTCATCCATCTATCCCTCCAACGGTGTCTAAATCTACGGCCAGACAGCCCTCGATAACCTCATAAAGATTTTGGAGCAACTCGTCAAACGTTTCGCCCTCGGTTGCACAGCCAGGTAGGGACGGTGCCTCGGTCCAATATCCACCTTCTTCGGCCTCATGGATGATGACTTTAATCTTCATCTGCTCTATCTTTCCTTCAATCGGTGAACCAGCTTGCGCGGAAGATTCTCGTCAAGCAGCACGCGCATCCACTGCCTCTAAGGTCATATGAAGGAAGGCGACTGCCTGGCTGCGCGAAACAGATGGGAAGTCGTCGAGAAATTTGTCTAACGTGTCACCCGCAGCTAGGTGTTGGATCAAGCTCTCGACAGGGACGCGCGTCCCCGCAAAGACCAATACCCCATTCATCACTTCAGGATCACGCGTGACAACGGTGGCATCTGCTTGCATCTCTGTACCCTCCTTACCTTCCTCAATTCTTCCAGTTCTCCAGCTTCAAATTCGTTTTGCGGAGCAGGGTCGTCAGGTCGCCGCGCACGCGTTGGTGGGTACGCCCTGTGTCGCTGCTTGTTTGTGAGGACGTACCGTGTTGCTCACAACAAGTGCACAAATTCCTCAACGGTGAGATCGGCTTGTTGGAGGATGCTTCGCAGGGTGCCCGGTTTGATTTCTTTGTGCAAGGGCACAGTGATGGAGGCATAGGGATCATCGCGACGCATCCGAACGTGACTACCACGTTGACGCGTCGCAACAAACCCTGCTCGTTCGAGCGCCTTCACGCACTCCGCGCCTGAAATAGTACGCGGCAAGCGTGTCACACGACCGCCAATTCCGCCGCCTGATACTCGTCAGCAGGAATTTCTCTACCTTCCTCTGCGAGTGACTCCAGATAAAGCTCGATTGCTTCCCGAATGTTGTCCATTGCGTCGTCGCGTGTTTCACCCTGCGTGAGACATCCGGGCAGACTAGGAACCTCGGCCAGCCACCACCCATCTTCAATGGGTCGTAAGAGTACTCGCCTGTTGAGTGCGTTCTCCATCCGCTTGGTCTCCCTGAATTCGTCGGCTACCCACCCCATACTTTTGCCTTTTGCCTTTTGCCTTCCCCTCAGTTCTTCCAGTTCTCCAGCTTCAAATTCGTCTTGCGGAGCAGGGTCGTCAGGTCGCCGCGCACGCGTTGGGCGTCCGATTCATACTTGACGAACACCCCCAGCGTCTGCGCCACGTTCTCGCGGCCCAGGTTCTCCGCGTTGAGCATCGTCAGCGCCCGCGCCCACTCGATCGTCTCGGAAAGGCCAGGGGTCTTTTTGAGCGCGAGTTGGCGCACCTCGTGGACGAACGCGACCACCTCTTTGGCGAGCTTTTCCGGCACCTCGGGCGCGCGCACCTTGACCACGGCCAACTCTTCCTTGAGGGTCGGGTAATTGATGAAAAGGTGCAGGCAGCGCCGCTTGAGCGCGTCGGACAAATCTCGCTGCTGGTTGGAGGTGAGGATCACGAGCGGCTGGCTCTTCGCCTTGACGGTGCCAAGCTCCGGCACGCTCACCTGGAAGTCGGAGAGCACTTCCAGCAGAAACGCTTCAAACTCGGGGTCGGTCTTGTCGATCTCGTCGATCAGCAGCACGGGCCGCTGCTCGGCGAGGAGGGCGCGCAGCAGCGGGCGTGGCAGCAAAAAGTTTTCGGAGAAAAACAAATCTTCCTCGTCCGCGATGCGCGCGAACGCTTCTTGCAGCGTGGTGGTGTCGGCGAGCAGGGCACTGACGCGGTCGCGCAGCACCTGCGTGTAAAGCATCTGCTTGGCGTACTGCCACTCGTAGAGCGCCTTCGCCTCGTCCAGCCCTTCGTAGCATTGCAGGCGGATCAGCTCGGTGTTCATGGCGCTGGCGAGCGCCTTTGCCATCTCCGTCTTGCCGACCCCCGCAGGCCCCTCGACCAGCAGCGGCTTGCCCAGTTTGTCCGCCAAAAAGACCACGGTGGCGGTGTCATCATTTACAAGGTAGCGCGACTTGCGAAGCGCCCGTTTTAAACTGTCAACCGAATCGAACATGCGCTTTCCTTTGAGTTGTATGAGAGTCAGGCTATCGGCTTTGGAGTTCGGTGGTTAATAGGGGTCAAGGGTGGGAGGCGTGGGGCGGTGGAAGGCGGCGGAAGGCGGTGAATGAAAGGCGGCGGGGGCGCAGCGACCCAACAGCGTGAAGCCTCTCGCTCGTCCAGCGTCGCATTTCTACCTGCCCCTGCGTCACCGTGCCTCCACATCTGTTTGCCGCGTGCGGGGGAATTGTACCCCACCCCCCTGCCTACGGACAAGGCTCAAGAATGCACGGCAGGCAGGATGCCCGCCTTACAAGTAGTGCATCACCCGTCTCATCGCGTAACCCAGCTCCGCTACCGCTCAAGCTCGCGTGGTTGCAGGGCCGACACACAACGAGGGCGCTTCCCTACGGAAGCGCCCTCGCTGTACGGCTGGGTCAGGGGTAGCCGACTAGGGCTGGCGGCGATACCACCACGCGCCACCCACGCCGAGCAGCAGGGTGCCCATCATCAGGGCCAGACCGTTGAGCCCGCCGCGGGTCTCGCTCGCGGACAGGGTGCCCACGGTGAGCGCGGTCGGTGCGCCCAGGGCAAAGTCTCGCACGGTTGTCTGCCCCGCGATCACCGGCACATCGAAGGCACCGCGCGTGCCGTAGCCATCGGCGCTCACGGTGATGTCGTAGAAGCCCTCGGGAACGTCCAGGCTGTACTCGCCGTTCGCATCGCTGGTGGCGGTGTAGCTCGTGCCCCCCTGCACCACGGTGATCGTCGCGCCCGCGATGGGCCCGCCTCGATTTTCTGCGGTGATGGTGCCGGACAGGGTGCCATCGCCGCCGGTGCCCGCGATGTAGCAAAGGTTCAGCCCCCAGCTTTGCAGCTGCCCCGAATCACCGTTGGCGTTGTCGAGGATGCGCAGCGTCCAGGTACCCCCCGCCTCCTCGCCGTCGAAGGTGGCGAGCGGCTCAAGCGGCTGGTAGCTGTTCCCGTCGGTTGGCGGGCAGGGCGGCTCGCCCGACGCGGCCTCGTCATCGTAGCCGATGTTGAAGTTGGCATCGCTGCCGCACGTCTGGTCGCGCAGCTGGATTTCCGTCCCCGACGGGCTTTCCAGGAAGAAGGAGAGGTCGCCGACCCAACTGTGCGTGCCGGCCAGGTTGATCACGTCCACATCGTTGACCGCGCCAGCAAGGCTAAGGGTCAGTTCCGAGTAGCTGTTGGTGCCCCCATTCGGCCCGATGGGCTTCGGCACGTCCGTCGAGGCGTAGGCCGCGCAGGCGATCTGCCCCGTGATGAAGGCGAAGGTTTCGGAGAGCTCGCCCGCGCCGCAAACGTTCTCGGCCTGCACGCGCCAGTAGTAGGCGGTCGCGGGCTCAAGCGCCTCGGTCGGGGTGTAGCTCGCGTCGGTCAGGCCCGACGCGCTGTCCACCACGTTGTTGAAGCTCGGGTCGGTCGCCAGCTCGAAGGTGTAGGTCGTGCCAGCGGCGGCGGGTTCCCACTGGAAGGTGGGGGTGGTGGGCTGATCGGTCGCCTCGTCGGCGGGCGCGAGCAGCGTCACCACGTCGGGGTTCTCGGCGAACAGATCCAGCCCCACTGTGGTCGTGTGGGTGCTCGTCGGGGCGATCCCGCTGATCTCAAGGTCATAGTGCCCCTCGACGGCGGCCATGATGTCCAGCGTCAGAACGGACGAGCCGGGTGCGATCACCGTGTCCGGCTCGAAGGTGGCCTCGGTGTCGCTCGGTAGCCCCTCGACGGAAAGGCTCACCGGATCGGTGTAGCCATTTTGTGAGCCGATGGTAATGGCAAAGCTGCTCTGGGCGGGGGTGCAGAGCGCGATGCTGTCCGGCGTGGCCTCCAGCGTGAAGTCGGGGGCCATCACCTCGTCGCGCCCGTCCAGCAGCAGCGAGCCAGTGTTGTCGGGGTCGAGCCAGGGGCGCAGGCTGTTGGCGCTGTTGCCGCCGCCCACCCACGAGACGGAAAAGCGCCCGTACCAGTCGGGGTCATCGTTGCCGCAGGCCGCGTAGCCGCCGTGCAGCTGACCCACCACACGGTAGGCGGGGTTGAAGAGCGGCGAGCCGGAGGAGCCGGGCTCGGTGGTGCCCAAATCCCAATCGAAGACACGGATGTGCGTGCCATCGCCCGGGATGTTGTTCCCCAGGTAAGAGGTTGTGACTACCGGATCGTCCTCGAAGCTGATGCGCTTCTCGTCGGTGTCCGGGTGGTGGATGGCGACCGCGCCGGGGAAGTCGCCGCTCGTGGCGTCCCACCCCGCCCAGTGCACGTTGAACTCCGACGGGATCGGATCGTCAAACTCGACGAGCGTGAAGTCGGAGGGGCTGTAGCCAGCGCGGAAGAGCGCGCCGGTGGTGTACTGGTCCAGCGAGCCATCGCCGGGGCCACCGCTGGCCGCGCTGCCCGGCTCGCGGCAGTAGGAGTTTTCAAAGTTCCAGTAGGCAACGAGCGAGGGCGCGTTGCCGGAATTGATACCGCAGTGGTTCGCGGTCATGAAGAAGGGGCTCAAATCCTCTTCCACATTGTTGACCAAAAAGCCGGTGCAGAAGGTGCTGCCGCCGGTCGAGATGACCGCCACGGAGCGGATCGGGTCGCGCCACGGCTCCACCTGCGGGTAGCCATCGGCGGCGGAGCAGACCACGTCCAGGTTGCAGGAGCCGGAATCGGGCACGTGCGGCTCGCCAAAGGCGCGGTAGCCGTGGTTGACCGAGGTTAGCTCCAACCCAAGCTGCCCGACCTGGCTGGCGGGCAGCCGCACCTCGACCACGATCTCGTCGGCGAGCAGCAGCGGTGACCAGAGTTGCCCGTGCGCCTCGTTGTCGGCGGCGGTAAAGGGGCCGCGCACGGTGCCGTAGTCGAGGGTGTACAGGTAGAGCGCGCCATCGGCGGGCATCGTGTAGCGGGTGAAGCCCAGGTTGAGCGAGAGCGCGCCCGGCGCGGCGAGGCGCAGCCGCCACAGCTGTGTGCCATCGGGCAGCGCTTCCCACGTGCCATGGGTGGCCGGGGTGATGCGGACGGGGATGGGCTGCGCGAAGCGCGACGGCAGGCCGTCGCGCAATCGCTGCTGATCCTCGGCCATGAGCGCTTTGGCGTCCACAGCGGGCATCACCAGCCGCTCGACCTGATCGAGCGGCTGCGCGCCTTGCGCCAGAGTTTCGGGCTGTGCGGTGAGCAGGGTGCCTGGCTGCGTGGCGGCCAGCGTCGGGCGCAGCAGCGCGGCGGCGATGAACAGCAGGGCGCTCGCCAGGCACAACGCCAGCAGGGGGGCGAGGGAGGGGGTCAAACGTTTAGGCATAAAAAATCCTTTCTGACAAGGGAGGAGCTGTGGTTTCACAAGGGACAGAAAGTTAGCCACTCTAATAGGGAGCTAGCATACCAGATTCCTGAAAGCCCGCCATTCTTGCGGGCGGGCAACCCCGCGAGATTGCCCTGTCGATTGTCGTTTCCTGCCTTTGGCCTGACCCATGCAGGGCTCTCGGGCTTGTCTCTTCCCTACAAATTGCTATGATTGGTACGGCTTTTCAAACAAATCGGGTGCCCGCACGGAGCCAGTTGCCTGGCACCGCCCCTGTGCCGGGCTACCCCTGCGCGGATCGCCGCTAAAAAATGAACATACCCTGCCCGTGGTGGCGGGATTCTCGATGATGAGGAGGAATGAATGAAGGATGTAGAGCGTGTCGGCGTGGATGAAGTCGTCGCCGGCTCTACCTTGGATCACCGCGACAGTGGCCTGACCGACGAGGATGTGCTGGACATGTTTCGGCTCATGCTGCTCACGCGCCGCCTGGACGAGCGGAGCGAGCAGGTTCAGCGGCAGGGCAAGTCCCCTTTTTACATTAGCTGCCGGGGCCAGGAGGCCACCCAGGTGGGCGCGGCCTACGCGATGCAGCCCGGCAAAGATTGGTTTTTCCCCTACTACCGTGATTTTGGCGTGCTGCTCACCGTTGGGGTGAGCCCCCGCGAGTTGGCGTTGGCCCTCTTCGCCAAGCGGGACGACCCCGCTTCCGGCGGGCGACAGATGCCCGCGCACTTCGGGCACCGCAAGCTCAATGTCTTCACCCAGAGCAGCCCCGTTTCCACCCAGATTCCGCAAGCCGCCGGTGCCGCCTACGCGAGCATGCTGCGTGGCGAGGACGCCGTCACCTACGTGTCGTTCGGCGAGGGCGGCTCCTCCAAGGGGGACTTCCACGAGGGGATCAACTTCGCCTCGATCTGGAAGTGCCCGGTCATCTTCCTTTGCGAGAACAACCGCTACGCCATCTCGGTGGGGCAGGAAAAGCAGATGAATATCGAGGATGTGGCGGTGCGCGCCATCGGCTACGGCATCCCAGGTGTCGTCGTGGACGGGCAGGACGTGCTCGCCATGTACAAGGTGACCAAAGAGGCGGTCGAGCGCGCGCGGCGTGGCGAGGGGCCGACGCTGATCGAGGCGAAGACCTACCGCATTGTCCCCCACTCCTCCGATGATGATGACCGCCTGTACCGCTCGCGCGAGGAGGTGGCGCTCTACCGCACTGAGCAGGACCCGCTCAGCCGCCTGCGCCACTACATCCTGGAGCACTCGCTCGCGGACGAGGCGGCACTGGAGCGCATCAACCGCGAGTGCCTTTCCCAGGTGGACGAGGCGCTCGACTGGGCGGAGCAGCAACCCGAGCCCATCGCCGCGGAGGGGGCGCGCTTCGTTTACGCGGAGCAATAGGGATAGTAGATATTGGGTATTGGGTATTGGTATTTAGGTATTTAGAACCACTACGTATAACCTAATACCTAATACCTAATACCCAGTACCCAATACCTAATACCCAGTATCTACTATCTAATACCCAATACCTTAACTGATCGGTCAATGAGGACAGATCATTTCAATGGAGATAGCATGGCAGAAAAGACAATATTAGAGGCGGTCCGGGACACCCTTTGGAAGGCGATGGAAGCGGACAAGCGGGTGATTCTGTTGGGTGAGGACGTGGGGGCCAAAGGCGGGGTTTTCCGGGTGACGGCGGGCTTTTTGGAAGAATTTGGTGAGCAGCGGGTGATGGACACCCCGCTGGCGGAGCTGTCTATCGTCGGCGTGGGCATCGGCATGGCCGCGAATGGGCTGTTGCCGGTCTGCGAGATTCAATTTGCTGACTTTATCTTTCCTGCCTTCGACCAGATTGTTTCGGAGGCGGCGCGCATTCGGTACCGTTCCAACAACGCGTGGGGCTGCCCGATGGTGATCCGCGCGCCCTATGGTGGCGGCATCCACGGCGCGCTCTACCACTCGCAGAGCATCGAGGCGTTTTTCGCGCACGTGCCCGGGCTGAAGGTCGTCGCGCCAAGCACCCCCCACGATATGGCGGGGCTACTCTATGCGTCCATCCACGACCCGGACCCCGTGATCTTCCTCGAACACAAAAAAACCTATAGGTTGGTGCGGGGCGAGGTGCCGGACGAGCTGTTCACGATCCCGCTTGGCAAGGCGGATCGCAAGCGCGAGGGGCGCGACCTGACGCTCTTTGCCTATGGACTGATGCTGCACTACGCTTTAGAGGCAGCGGCGCGCGTGGCCCGCGACGGGATCGAGGTCGAGATCATTGACCCGCGCACCCTGGTGCCCCTGGACACCGACTTGCTCTTCGAGAGCGTCAAGAAAACCTCGAAACTGCTCATCGTGCACGAGGACAATATCTTTGGCGGCTTTGGCGCGGAGGTGGCGGCGCAGGTCGCCGACGAGGTGTTCATGTGGCTCGATGCGCCCATCAAGCGGCTCGCCGCGCCGCAGGTGCCCGCCATGCCCTACAACTCCCCGCAGCAGGAGTGGTTTCTCCCCAGCGTAGACGACATCGAGGCAGCGATCCGCGATCTGGCAGCTTTTTAAGATTGCAGACACCGTGCCCTTTGGGCATTACAGATTGCAGATTGCAGATTTCAGAGACCGATGGGTGCGACGATCAAGGATAGTAAGAGGGTTGCGGGACAGGTTTGTAGGGCGGGCTTCAGCGCGCCGCCACCGACCGAGCACGGTCGAAACCTTACAGCCTTTCACTCAACCCACCTATGCGCTTCCATCCTCCCTCGGTCCTTGGTCTTCGGTCTTCGGTCGCCCGTCGTCACGTCGAATCAAGCAAACAGTCAAACACCAAAAAAGCAGCAGAAAACGATTGAGGAGCACACATGGCAACCCCCATTAAAATGCCACAACTCGGCGAGTCGGTGACGGAGGGGACGGTCGGGACGTGGTTAAAGAAGGTTGGCGATCAGGTCGAAAAATATGAGCCGCTGCTGGAGGTGATCTCGGACAAGGTGGACACCGAGATTACCGCCACCGATGCGGGCACCCTGCTCTCCATCGAGATCGAGGAGGGCGAGACGGTGCCAGTGGGCACCGTGCTCTGCTACCTTGGCGAGGCAGGGGAGTCGGTGGGTGGCGCGGCGGAGCGCAGTGCCGCCGGAGCCTGAACCCGCGCCTGAGCCTGAACCCGTGCCTGAGCCTGCGCCTGCCCCCGCGCCCGCGCCGGAGCCGCGCCGCGCCCACCCCTGCGCCCGCTCCCGCGCCTGCTCCCGCCGCGCGCGAGGAAACGGAGCGCGAGCAGCCGATGATTACCCCGGTGGTCGCGCGGATGATCGGCGAGCACAACATCGATGTGTCCCAGGTGGCGGGCACGGGCACGCATGGGCGCGTCACCAAGCGCGACATCGAGGCGTTTCTGGAGGAGCGCGAGCAGCAGCCCGCGCCGCCCGCGCCAAGCCCTGCGCCGCCCGCGCCGAGCCCTGCGCCCGCCGCGCCCGTCCGCCCGTCACCCCCGCCGCGTCCCCTGCGCCCGCCCGCCCCGCCACCCCCGAGGTGCCGCCGCGCCCGCAGCCGCAGGCCGCCCCGCCCCGCCCCGCGCCCGCCCCGCGTGTCTCGTCGGCCCGCCCGGGCGAGTTGATCCCGCTCAACAACATGCGCCGCCGCATCGCGGAGCACATGGTGGATTCCAAGCGCACCGCGCCGCACGTCACCACGGTTTTCGAGGCGGACCTGGGCCGCGTGGCACAGCACCGCGACACCAACCGAAGCGACATGGAGGCGCGCGGCATTCGGCTGACCTACATGGCCTACATCATCGAGGCGACCGCGCAGGCGCTCCGCAAGCACCCGCTCGCCAACTCCAGCTTCTCGGAGCAGGGCATCCAGCTTTTCGCGGATGTGAACATCGGCATGGCAGCGGCCACCGCGGGCGGCGCGGGGCTGCTCGTGCCGGTCATCAAGCAGGCCGACGAGAAGAACCTGAGCGGCCTCGCGCGCGACGTGCAGGACCTGACGCAGCGGGCGCGCAGCAGCAACCTCACCCCCGACGACATGAGCGGCGGCACCTTCACGATCACCAACCACGGGGTCGGCGGCTCGCTCTGGGGCACGCCGATCATCAACCAGCCGCAGTCGGCGATCCTGGGGGTCGGCAAGATCCAGAAGCGCGTCGTGGTGACGGCGGACGACGCCATCGCCATCCGCCCGATGGTCTACCTCTCCTTCACCTTCGACCATCGCGTGCTCGACGGCGCCACCGCCGACGCCTTCATGCAGGACGTGGTGGACTTTATCGAGTCCTACAGCTAGCGCTTGCTGGGAGAAAAACAGAAAACAGAAAACAGAGAACAGACAGTAAAGGTCTGTTCTCTGTTTTCTGTTTTCTCTTCTCTCCTCTCGCCGCCTTTCCCAGAACCTTCTTTTCTCATGGTCCATCCCCTTGCCGACAAAATCCTCGTGATCTCCGACCTGCACTTCGGTGAGAGCGATGCGCTCTTGCAGGTGGGGGACGCGTCCGATGGGCTGGGGAAAGCGCGCGTGGAGGGGCTGGTCGAGTGGCTGGCCGAGTGCGGCCCCTTCAAGGAGATCATCCTGCTGGGGGACGTGTGGGAGCTGTGGACCTCCACCTTCGCCGAGGCGCGCGGGCTCTCCCACCACTTTTTTTCCAGCCTCGCCACCCTGGACTTTGGGCAGATGCTCTTTCTGCCCGGCAACCACGACCATCACCTGCTGGTGCAGCACCAACTGGTCGAGCAGATTCTCGCCATGCGCGACGACCACGAGCTGGAACTGCCCGAGCGCATCCAGCGCCGGTGGGACGATTCCCACCTGTCGCGCCTCCTCCCGCTGGAGGTGCGGGAGCGCTTCGCCGTCACCTACCCCGATCACTTTTCGCGCGTGGGCGACAAGCATCTGGTTTTTCACCACGGCCACCATACCGCCATCCTCCAGGGCAGGCGCGGCGTGTTCTCTTCCGGCCCGCTGTTCGTGCTCCAGCGGCTGGAAGAGATCGGCCTGCACGAGATGAAACGTAGCGATTTGGAGCTAGCGGGGATGATCATTTTCGAGCTGATGTACGCGGCCTCGCACGGCAGGCGCACCCGCTCAAAGATGAACGATTGGTGGGAGCGCTTCCTCACGCTGAAGCGCCACGGCTCCGCGCTCTCCTTTGCGCTTCTCCACCCCATCCAGCGCTGGATCAGCCGCACGGAGCGCGGCACGACGGCGCAGGAAGTGGAGAGCTACAGCAGCGCCGTGGCGCGCCTGCTCCTGCTGGCGGAGGAAGAGTACGGCCAGCCGCTCCCCTGCGATGCCTACATCTTCGGTCACACCCACCGCGCCGGAATTGCCCCCTGCACCACCCGCGAGGGGAAGACCCGCTTCCTCGCCAACGCGGGCACCTGGCTCCACGAGCCCGCCAAGCACAACACCGCCAGCGAGGGAACCTTCCTCATCCTCGACCCCGATCACCTCTCCCTGTATCGCCAGGGCGACGACCTCGCCATCCGCCCGCTCGATATTCGGCGCTGGGAGTGAGGGGGTGATGAAGCGTGAGGGGGTGATGAAGGTGAGGGGGTGATGAAGGTGAGGGGGTGAGGGGGTGATTTTCTGGGAGCGCGGTGGGTTCCCTTTGGGTTTGGACCGCCCTGGGGGGTGAGAAGGGGAGAGGAGAAGCGGAGCCCGGGCCGCGGGCCTCTGGCCCGCTCGTGGGGTGGGAGAAGGAGACAGGAGAAGCGGAGCCCGGGCCGCGGGCCTCTGGCCCGCCCGTGGGGTGGGAGAAGGAGACAGGAGAGGCGGAGCCCGGGCCGTGGGCCTCTGGCCCGCCCGTGGGGTGGGAGAAGGAGAGAGGAGAAGCGGAGCCCGGGCCGCGGGCCTCTGGCCCGCCCGTGGGGTGGGAGAAGGAGACAGGAGAGGCGGAGCCCGGGCCGCGGGCCTCTGGCCCGCCCGTGGGGTGGGAGAAGGGGAGGGGAGAAGCGGAGCCCGGAAGCGCGGGCGTCCCGCCCGTGGGGATTGAGGGCGAAACAGGGAAACTATGGGGGAGTGCTCCCACCGACAGGCGTTGATTTTGAAAGTGAACCCTAAACCATCATGTACGTTTGCACAGCGCAGGTTGAACTGAATTTACCGAGCCGCACCCTCAAGGACAAGCGGCATATCGTGAAAAGCTTGCTGGCGCGCGCGCGCAACACCTTCAACGTGTCGGCGGCGGAGGTAGGCTTGCAGGACGTGCAGGGCGCGGCCTCGCTCGGCTTCGTGACGGTGAGTTCCAGCCGCGAGTATGCGCGCGGGTTGCTGGAGCAGTTGGAGTTGTGGATCGAGCGCGAGCGGCCCGACGTGGTGGTCGTCGTGGTCGAGATCGACGAATGCTGAGCCGCGCTACCGCAGCAACCACAACGCGAGCAGTGTCAGGATGACGACGAGCAGCGGCAGGGCGATGAGCAGGGCGAGCCTGCTGCCGTCGCGCGGCTTGTCGCCGCCCACCTTGCCGCTCTGCCCGTTGATGAGGAGCGGGTACGTTGTTCCTTTGTAGCGATACTCGCCGACCCAGAGCGGCAGCATGAGCTGGCGGTAGCTCTGGTCGCTGTAGCCGGTGGGGATGACCTTGAAGTCGCTCGCCTCCTCGCCACTGAGCACGCGATCCTTGAGGGTGGCCTGCGCGTGCCGCGCCATCGCCCCACGCGCCGCAATCGAGGCATCGGCCAGCGATTGATCGTACAGCAGGGCGGGCCAGCCTGCCAGCATCTCCTCGTCAAATTCGACCAACTGCGCGCGGTCGAAGGGCTCCACCGCGCGCAGTTGCTCCAACCTGATCTTCGAGGTGCCCGGCACCAACAGATCGTTGAAGAAAAGAATCTTTTCCCCCGCGCGCTGCTCCCACTTATTGTCCCGTTTGTTTTTGACCCGCGCCACCCAGCGCGCGTTGAAGGTGGCGTCAAAGCTCCAGATGGGGTAGTAGGCGGGTCGCAGCGGCACGCTGCCGGCGAGCGGTGCCAGCGCGCGCGGGGTGAGCAGCCCGTGGCGCAGCCAGCCGCGTAGCGCGCGGCGGGCGTCGGCCTCGTCAAGCTGCATGGGCAGCAGCCCCTGCGGCTCCAGCAGGGCGCGCGTTTGGGGGGAGGAGATCAACTGCTCGGAGCCGCAAAACGCGCAGCAGGTTGTCAGTTGGTCGGGGGGGAGCACGCTTTGTGCGCCGCACTGCTGGCAGCTCAGCCCGTGGGCGGTGGCGGCCCAGATCTGGGCGCGGGCGGTCGGCAGCACAAAATCGAGCACCCCCTCGTGCTCCTCGCCGCTCGCCTCGCGCGCCGCCACGGCGGTGCGGCTGCCGCAGCGCTCGCAGCGCTGTTCGCCCAGCTGCGGGTCGTAGCGCATCCGCCCGCCGCACGCGGCGCAGGTAAAGACGCGCGCGCTGGCACCGACCGGCTCGCGGGGGACCGCTTGCGCCGCCCCCCCGCCGCCCTCTGCGTCCGCCCCCGACAGGTGCCCACCCAACAGCGCCAGCCCGCGCCGGGCCGCCATGTTGGTAGGCTCCACGGCCAGCGCCTGCTCCAAAAACTCGCGCCGCGCGGCGACATCCTCCGTCGTCGAGGCGAGCCAGAGCCAGGGGCGGGGGTCCATCGGCATGGCGTTGGCCGCCGCGCGGAGGAACCTTGCCGCCTCGGCGGGCTGGCCCGCTTTGGCGGCGGCCATGCCGCGCGTCAGCAGGTCGTGAAAGCGCTGCTTTTCCCACTCCTGGTCGGGACGACGCGACGGGCGCTTCATTTCTTCTGCTTTTTCTCCCCGCGAACGGCGCTCAGCCGCGTGCGCCAGTAAGGAAGCTCTGGATGCTCGGGGCTCACGTCCTGCCACATGCGAAGCCAGGTTTCGCCCGCTGTCCTGTCATTCTCGGCGAGCGCGAGGCGAATCCAGCCCCGCGCCAGGTTGCTAAAGTCGGCAAAGTGCAGCCGCTTCTCGCCCAGAACACCGATCAACTTGGCGCGCGCCTCGTCAATCTCGCCGCGCTCGATATGCCATAGCGCGAGCGCGACGCGCCCGTGGATGTACTCGGGGTGGGCGGCGATGTTGGCGAGCATCATCTGCTCGGCTTCCGCGACGTGCCCCTGGAGTTCGAGCGCCTTCGCCAGGTTGTTGGTGATGTCTGGCTTGTCCGGCTCGATCTCGTACGCCTGCCGGAGCAGCATCTCGGCGCGCGCCGCTTCCCCCGCTTGCAGCGCCTCCCCGCCCTCCTCCAGCAGCCGAAGTGCCTTGGGGGAATGGGAATAGACCTCCTCCCCGTGAAGCTCAAAGCCCATCAGGATGATCTCGGTCCACGCCCCGTTGAGCCACATGCTAAGGGGGCCAGCGGGCAGGAGCCCGGCCTGGCTGACCTTTTGCATCGCGTCGTGGCGCAATGAATCCGGGCCGCGCTTGCTCAGCGCGAACACTTTCAGCGCTTCCAGCAGGGCGGGGTCGTCGGACATCGAGGCGAGATAGACGGCGAAGATGCGCCCCTCGCGGTCGCCCCGATCCAAAAGGATGGGCACCAGGGTTCGCAGCGCGGGGTGTTTTTCGACGAAACGCTGCGTGGCGCGCCGAACGACGCTGTCTTTGGTGCTCCTTCCGATGCTGGCCGACAGGCTCTGGATCGTCTCGTATGGCACCCACTCGATAAAGGAATAGGGCCACGCCGCGTGGCGCTCCCCCACCGGCTGCTTCAAATCGTTCAGGTTGGCCTGCGCCACCGAGAGCGTCGGGTCTAGCTCCAGGGTCTTTTGCCAGAGCTGCTTGGCCCGCGCCTCGTTGCCCAGGCGGTAGGTAGCGACCGCCGCCAGATGGTAAAGCAGCGGGTTGAGCGCTTGCCCCGTCGCCTCCGCCGCTGCCAGATTGTTGAGTTGTCCCTGATCGTCGCCCAGCAGGGCCAGCGCCTCCGCCCGCTTGATCCACAGGTCGGGGGAGGGGTGCTCCACCGCCCCGAGCGGCTCGACCAGACGCTGCGCGTCCTCCGGTCGTCCGGTCAACAGGTAAAGGCGGATCAGATTGCTGAGGGCGTGAAAGTTATCGGGGTGGATATCCAGCACGCGCTCGGAGAGGCGGATCGCTCCGTCCAGGTCGCCCTTTATAAAATAGCCCTGGCTGAGATTGTTGTACGCGGGCGCAAAGTCTGGCTTAAGCGCGAACAGCTTGTCGGCGCACGCAAGCGCCTCCTCCAGGTTGCCCTGTAGCGCGTGGGCCTGCACCATCTCGTGGAGCAGCGCAAAGGCGCGGGGATCCTCAACATCGGCCCCTAACTCCTCGGTCAAGCTATCGAGGTCGGGCTCCAGCATGGCGAGCATGCTGCGCACCTTATCGGCTTCGGGGTGGGTGGGCCACTGCTCCAAAAAGAGGCGGTAGTTTTGCACCGCGAGCATGGGCCGCTGGTTCTGCGCACAGACCGAGGCGAGCGCGAGCCGGGTTTCGGGCACCGTGGGATCGAGGTCCACCAGGCGGCGAACCAGGTTCTCGTACTGCTCCAGGTTGCCGGTGTTGCGATACAGGATGGCCCACGCCGTTAGCACCTCGGGGCGGTTCGGGAAGCGGCTGTCCAGCCCCCGAAGGAGCTGCTCCGCCCGCGCCCACTCCTGCCGCGCCATCGAGCGCTCCACCTGCGCCAGTTCGAGCGAGATGGTTTGCTCCGCAAACGGGGAAAGCACAGAGCGCTGCCTGCGCGCGCCTGTTCGATTTTTGTGTTTTGCCATATCGTTGCCCTTTCTTGTCCCGCACCTGCTCGGTGGCGCGGTGGAACGTCTCTGTTTATTGTCCTGGGGCGTGGGGTGGCAGTCAGAGCACAGAGAGTACAATGGTGAGGACCGTTGGTCGTGCTATGCGGCGCTGGGCCCACTGTTACCCATCCGTTGGGGGCGCGGGGTGTCGCGCCCCCGCCTCTTCGGCCAGCGCATCCTGCTGGGCCTGCTGCCCCGCGCGCCGCAGGGTACGAATCCCGAGCAGCATCGGCAGCATGAAGCCAAAAATCGGGATCAGGATCAAAATCATTTTGAAACCCGCGACATTGCCCATCTGCTGGTGCAGGAAAAAGTCAGCGGAGCGGAGACTGAGCACCCAGCACATGATCATAAAGAGCGCGAAGCCGATCAGCGCGCTCCCCCCGTACATGCCACGCGGCATCCCTTTTCGCTTTTTTCGACCCGTACCGGAAGTTGTCACCCTTGCCTCGTCCCTGTCTATTTTTTGCAATGGTAGCCTCAGCTGAGTACAGGGTCAATCCCTTGTAATCACCCTCGTACGGACGGAGGTCGGATGGAGAACAACGCTGGGCATCCCGCCCCCACGGGCGGGCCAGAGGCCCGCGGCCCGGGCTTCCGCTTCTCCTGACTCCTTCTCACACCCCACGGGGGGTCAGGACGCCCGCACTCCCCACGCTCACCTTCATCACCCCCTCACCTTCATCACCCACCGCGCTCCCAGCCCTCCCGCTGTCCCCTTCTCACACCCCACGGGCGGGCCAGAGGCCCGCGGCCCGGGCTTCCGCTTCTCCTGACTCCTTCTCACACCCCACGGGGGGTCAGGACGCCCGCACTCCCCACGCTCACCTTCATCACCCCCTCACCTTCATCACCCACCGCGCTCCCAGCCCTCCCGCTGTCCCCTTCTCACACCCCACGGGCGGGCCAGAGGCCCGCGGCCCGGGCTTCCGCTTCTCCTGACTCCTTCTCATCACCCCACGGGCGGGCGGGACGCCCGTCGCTCACCTTCATCACCCCCTCACCTTCATCACCCCCGCGCTCCCAGCCCTCCCCTGCCCCTTCTCACACCCCACGGGCGGGCCGGAGGCCCGCCCGGGCTTCCGCTTCTCCTGACTCCTTCTCACCCCCACGGGCGGGCGGACGCCCGTGCTCCCAACCCTCACCTTCATCACCCCCTCACCTTCATCACCCCCTCACCTTCATCACCCGCCGCCCCCCTTTGACCCATCCCAGGCCGACCAGTATAATCGCTCTCCTCCGTGGACGCGCCCCCATTTTGGGGGCTTTCTCTTGAAAAGCGCTGAAACGCTTTCAGAGCTGGGATCACTTTATGGCTGATGAGTACAACGACGCGTGGCGACGCTGGATGACCGATTACAACGAGGGGTTGGGGTTGGTCTACGAGCGGCTGATCTTGAACGATTTTTTGGCGGGTTTGGTGCAGCGGCATGGCATCGCGCGCGTCCTGGAGGTGCCAGTGTATGGCATGGCGGGGGCCAGTGGGATCAACTCGGTCCATCTGGCGCAGCTCGGGGCCCATGTGACGCTGGTGGATGTCAATGCGGAGCGCCTGCGCGCGGCGCGGCGGATTTGGGGGGAGTTGGGCCTGCTCGACCGCGTCACCTTCGTCTGCGTGCCCGACGCGGCGGTGCTGCCTTTCGAGACCGGCACCTTCGATCTGGTGTGGAACTGGGCGGCGCTCTGGCACCTACCGGACGCCGCCGCCACGCTGCGCGAGATGGCGCGCGTCAGCCGCGACCTCCTGCTGACTGCCATGCCGAACCCCTTCCAGATGGGCTACCTGCTGCGGCGTTTTCTGCTGGAGCCGGAGTTTTTCGAGTGGGTGCAGGATGCGCGCTGGTCCAACGTGGGGCGCGCGCGCGCCGTGCTGGAGGGCGAGGGGATGCGCCTCGTCGAGCAGGGAGTGCTGGATGTGCCCCCCTGGCCCGACACCGTCATGCCCGCCAGCGAGGTGCTCGCCCGCCTGGGGCTGGCGGACCGCTTTGGCGATCGCTTCCAGGGCGAGCAGTGGGAGTGGTCCACGATGGCCTACTACCTGGGGGAAAAGCCGGAGTTGAAGGCGCAGATGGACAGCTACGCCTACCTGGAGCGTGCCCCGCTGCCATGGTGGATCAAGATCGTGTGGGCGCACCATCGCTACCTGCTGCTGCAAAAGCCGCGATGAGCGCCGACCCGGCACGGGCGCGGCCAGAGGGCGCGCCTCGCCTCGCCTCCTCGCTCTCTTCCCGTCGCCTGCTCGCCCTCATCGTAGTCGCCTACCTGCTCCTTGCCTTTGCCTACAGCGCCATCGTGCCGCTGGGCGAGGCCCCCGACGAGGTGTCGCACTTCGCCTATGTGCGCTGGCTTGCCACGCGGCACACCCTGCCGGAGCCGGAAGGCGCGGTGCTGGGCGAGGCGTTTCAGCCGCCGCTTTACTATGCGCTTGTCGCGCCGCTCACCGCGTGGCAGCCGGACGAGGGGGTGCCGGTGGTCGCCAACCCCGACTGGGAGCTGCGCGACCCGACGCGCGGGGTGAGGGTGCTCCTTCAGCCGCCCGCCGCGCGCTGGCCCTGGCACGGCGAGGCGCTGGCGTGGCACTTGGCGCGCTTCCTGTCGCCGCTGTTGGGGCTCGTCACCGTGCTGGCGACCTACGCCCTCGCGCGTCTCGTCCTGCCGGAGCGGGAGGGGGTAGCGCTGCTGGCCGCCGCTTTTGTGGGGTTTCTCCCCCAATTTACCTTTCAGAGCGGGGTGGTCAGCAACGACAACCTGATCACCATGCTGGGCGCGCTGCTCCTCGCCGTGCTCGCCGCCGCGATGGTGCCCGATGCGCGAGCGCGCGGGAGCGTGTCGCGCTGGGGGCTGGCCGGGCTGCTGGGCGGCTTGAGCGTCTGGACGAAAACGAGCGGCTGGGTCTTTGTGGGGACGGCGGGGCTTGCCTGGCTGCTGACGTGGCAGGAGCCGCACCGCTGGCAGCGGCTCGTGGCGCTGGGCGGCACGTGGCTGCTGGTCGCGCTTCCCTGGTTGCTCTGGAACCTCGTCACGGTGGGCGACCCGCTGGGTTGGTCGCTGATGCACCAGGTCACCGACGCGCGCGTTGGCCCGCTGAGCCCGCGTCTCCTGCTCGAAACCCTTCAGGGCTTGTACCGCACCTTTTGGGCGGGCTTTGGCGGGGCGGCGCATCTTTCTTTTCCCCCGCTGCTCAATGGGCTGCTTGGGGTGCTGGTGCTCGTGGCGCTGGCAGGGCTGGCGCGCCATGGCGCGCCAGCCCTCGCGGGTGCCAGCGAGCCGCCGCCGCTTGCTGCTCTGGCTTGGGGCGCATGGGGGGTTGGTGGGGGCCGCGTGGCTCCAGTGGACGCGTACCGTGCTCGGCACCGGGCAGGGGCGGCTGATCTTCCCTGCGCTGCCCGCCATCGCTGTGCTGCTCGCGGTGGGCTGGCTTGCGTGGAGTCCAGCCAGGGGGCGGCGAGTGGCCCTGCTGGGCAGCGCGGCGCTCGCGCTCTTCGGTGCGCTGGCCCTGTTTGGCTTTCTGCGCCCGCTCTACGTAGCGCCGCCGCCCGTGCGCGCCGCGAGCGCGAGCGCCGAGGCGGGGTGGGGTTTTGGGGAGGGGCTGCGCTTGCAGCGCTACGCCTTCCCCTGGACCGACGCGCACCTGCCGCCGGGCAGCCGCGACGAGTTGTATCTGGAATGGGAAAGTAGCCAGCCGCTGCCCGACGTGCGCCTGCGCCTGCATCTGGTGGATCGCGATGGGGCCGTCGTGTGGAGCAAGGAGGGCACCCCGTCGGCGGGGCGGGACAGCGCAGATCAGTGGGCGACGGCGACGCCGGTCGGCGCGTGGCACCGCATCGAGGTGCCGATGGGCAGCGCGCCCGGCTGGTATCGCCTTCTGATGAGTGTCGTCCAGCCGGACGGCAGTGTGCTGCCCATCTATGGGCCGGATGGGACGCTGTGGGGCGAGCAGGTGATGGTGGGGCAGCTCACGGTGACGACGGGGGAGTAGGGGGGCTGGACCGACGGGGTGGGTATGTTAAGAGGGGGAAGCGACCAAAGCCGCTTCCCCCTCTTTGATTTACAACCGATGACCGACAAGGGCGCGTCGGTCGGCAAAGCAGGCTAGCGCGTAAAGTTCAGGTCGGGGACTACCAACTCCGCGTCCGGCACCTCGATAATCAGGTCATACTTTCCGGGCGTGACCCCATCGAAGGTGAAGGTGGCGCTTTGGCTGAGCGGGGCATCGTAGCGGACCGCCGCGCCCTGCCGCAGCGCAGCCCGCCCCGTGGTGGTCGGGGATAGCAGCGAGCCCATCAGCGCGATGCCGGACGGGTGGGTTTGCTGGGTAAGCGAGACCATGTAGTTGCCGCTGGCGTAGCAGACCGTCCACGAGTTTCCGCGCAGGGCGGCGCGGGCAATCGGCGCGCCGCCATTGCCCATCATCGTTTGGAGCGTCAACACAATGCGCTTCACCAGCGAGGCCGGTGCCTCGCGGAGCCGCAGCGGGCGCTCCAGGTTTTCGATCAACTGTGCCAACTCTTCCTGACAGTGCGGGCACTGATTCAGATGCGCGCTCACCTTGTCGAACGCGCTTTCCTCAAGCAGCCCCAGGTGCCACTCGCCCAGCGCGAGCGGCTCCGGGCAGGTGACCCGATACAGCTTCTCGAAAAGCTGCTGCTCCTCGCGCCGAATCATTTCCAGGTGTTCCTGGTTGATGTAATCGTTGGCGGCTTCGACCCACTCGGGCGGCGCATCCCCCGACGCTATCATGTCCAATTGCCACGCTTCAAAATATTGCCCCATGTCTGGCTCCTCGCTGTGCTTTGTACAGGTTGTGACGGGAGAGGTGTGGTACAAAGACCCCAAATGTTTCTGTGAAAAGCTATGTATCGTAAAAAGTTGTTGCGCGGGTGACCGATGCCGTGCCCACCCCCACTATCGAAGTGCCCAGCTTTTCTGACAGACTAAACGCGCAGCAACCCTCTTTTGGCGTCAGCCCGTGTGGGTGGCGTATCCCCAGATCAAAAAGAGCGGGTCGCTGACGTAGGGGTCGGGGGTGTGATCTTCCGCCTGAATCCCCTCGAAGCCCTCGCTCGCTTGAAGGTAGCCCGCAACCAGTTGGATGTGCTGCTGGTCGTTGGAGCCGCGCCACACCGCCACCGCCTTGGTGGGGAAGCAGCGGTTGGAGATGCTGACGAAAAAGGGTGCGCCCGGTTTCAGCACGCGCGCCACCTCGCGGAACACGGCGATGGGCGCTGTGAGGTATTGCGCGCTCACCGCACAGAGCGCCGCGTCAAACTCGTTGTCGGCGAAGGGCAGGGTGGGGGTGCGGTTCAGGTTGTGCACCAGAAAGCTGTCGAGTTGGGGGTTCTCGTACATCTCTTCTTCATTCATGCCGAGGCCGGTCACGTGGAGCCGCTTCATCTTCGGCAGGTGGGAGCGCCAGGAACTCATCAGGTCGAGCACCTTCCAGCCCGGCTGGAGCTGCTTGTCATAAAAGTCGCGCAGCGCGGCGATGGCGTCGTCGTCCAGGTGCACCACCTTGCGCGGCATCTGGTAGAACGCCTCGTCCTCCCCCTCCTCCATGCGCCGAAACCACTCGGCAGGATATCGCTCACTCATCGGGATGTTTCTGCTCCATCATGCATAGTTTGCTCCTCACTCGCCCCGCATAAAATCGACAAGCTGCTGGTTCACCCACTCCGGTTGATCCATCTGCACCCAGTGGCTCGCCTCCGTGCGCTCGACCCGCAGTGCCTGCACCCAGCGCGCCAGGCGCTCGGTGTTTTCCGGGAGCAGGGCGATGTCCTGCTCCCCCCAGAGCAGGAGGGTCGGCATCGTGATGTGGAGCGGCGGCTGTTGCAGCTGCGCCGCGAGGGTGCGCCGCGCGATACTGCGGTAATAGTTTAGCATGGCCTGTGCCGCCCCCGGCTGCGTGATGGCGACGCGGTAGCGCCGCGCGTCGTCCGGGGTAAAGTGGCGCGGGCTCGCCCCGCTGTCGCGGAACAGTCGCCCCACCAGCGCGCCATCGTTCAGGGTGAGCAGCCGCTCCGGCAGCCATGGCAGCTGGAAAAGGGCGATGTAGTAGCTGTGGAACCGCTGCGGCGAGCCCTCGCGCAGCAATTCCAGAAAGCGGTTGGGGTGCGGCGCGTTCAGGATCGTCAGCTTCTTGACCAGCTGCGGGTAGCGGCTCGCCACATACCACGCGATGACCCCGCCCCAGTCGTGGCCGACCAGAAAGCCGCCCCGCTCGTCCCCCCACTCCCGCAGCATGGCCGCCACATCCTCGACCAGATGGTTGATGTCGTAGGCGGCTACCCCGTTGGGTTTCTCGCTCCGGTTGTAGCCGCGCAGGTCCGGCGCGATCGCGCGGAAGCCCGCCTGCGCCAGCGCGGGCAACTGGAAGCGCCAGCTGTACCAGAATTCGGGGAACCCATGCAGGAGCAGCACGAGCGGCCCCTCGCCCTGTTCCACAAAGTGGAAGCGCAGACCGTTCAAAATAGCTTGGTTGTGGGACCAGGCGTTCATGAGTGGGGGTTGGGGGTTAGGGGTTGGGGGTTGGCGGTTGGGATGAGTGGGTGAAATGGCATGTACAGGTAAAGGGTGCAGGGCAACGCTAGGTGCCGCGCACGCCGATGATGCGCAAAAAGAGGCTGCTCAGCGCGCGGAGGAGCTTTTGGGTGCCGGTCAGATGATCCATGCGATCCATGGCGCGGTGGTAGCTCAGGATGGCATCGAGCCACCCGCCGCGCTGAAGCTGGATCTGCGCCAGCAGGCGCAGCGTGTCCGCCTCGTGCTCGCGCTTGCCCAGCTCGCAAAACAGGTCAGCCGCCTCTTTGAGCAGCGATTCCGCCTGCTCCGCCGCGCCGCGCCGCTTCATGAGCGTCGCCAGATTGCCCAGAACCGTCGCCTGGCCCTGCTCATCGCCCAGCGCCTCGTACAGGGTGAGCGCCTCGTTGTAGGCCATCTCCGAGTCGGCCAGGTTGCCCATTTTTTGGTGCGCCACCCCCAGGTCGGAGAGCGCGCTCGCCTCGCCGCGCTGGTCCCCGAGTTGCTGCCAGACCGCGCGCGTCTCGCTAAACGCCGCCACCGCCACCTCGTACTCGCCCCGGTCGTACGCTTTCCGACCGCGCTCCGCTATGGTTTCGCCCATCTCAGATGTCCCTCCTTTACTGACCCTGCACCGCCGAGGTTGACGACCGACGACCGAGCGACGCGACGACCGACGTACCCGCAAGTGGGAACCCACCTTTGGGTGCGACGACGGTGACCACTTGCCTCGTCCCCCACGTTCCCCCAACCCCCAACCCCCAACCCCTCAACCCCCAACCCCTAACCCCCAACCCCTAACCCATCGTCCAGCGGCACCCGCACGGTGACACAGGTGCCCTGCCCGGGGGTGCTTTCCAGCAGCCATGTCGCGTTGATCAGTTCGGCGCGCTCGCGCATGTTGATCATCCCCAGGCTGCCGGATGCGTCGTAGCGTTCGTGGAGAGCGGCGGGGTCAAAGCCCGCGCCATCATCCTCCACCACGAGCGCCAACTGGGCGCGCTCCTCGACGGCGCGCACCACAATCTCGCTGGCGCGCGCGTGCTTGCGGGCATTCCCGACAGCTTCCTGGATGATGGCGAAGAGGGTGCGCGCCACATGGCTGCTGAGCGGCGGCATCTCGGTGGGGAGCACCAAGCGCACCGGCGTCGCAAAGCCGCGCTCCTTGTTCAGCCGCTCGATGTAGGTGATCAGCGCGGGGCCGAGCCCCTGCGTTTCCAGGATGACAGGTCGCAGCTCGAAGAGCAGGGTGCGCGCGTCGCGGATGGCGCGGCTGTTCAGCTCGATCAGCTCTTCCACCTCGGCGGGCACCTCGTCTGGTCGCCGGACGAGCAGCTGCTTGATGTGCTCCAGTTGCAGCCCCATGATCGCCAACTGCTGCACCGTGCCGTCGTGCAGGGTGCGCGCCAGCTCGCGGCGCACCTCTTCCTGCGCGGCGATGATCCGCTCCTGCTCCTCGCGCAGGTTGCGGTACAGGCGCGCGTTGTCGATGGCGACGGCGGCCTGGCTGGCGAGGGTCAGCAGCAGTTCCATATCTTCCTCGTCGAAGCCCTGCTCGCCCGCCTTGTTCAACACCTGGAGCACCCCCACCACCACCCCTTTGATCTGCATCGGCACGCACAGGATGTTGCGCGTCAAAAAGCCAGTTCGCAGGTCTACCGTGCGGTTGAAGCGCTCGTCGTGCATCGGGTTGTTGCTGATGACCGGCGCGGCGTGGGTAGCTACCCAGCCCGCGATGCCCCGCTGCTTGGAAATGCGCGAGCGGCGCAGTTGCTCCCCCTTGCTGCCGTGTGCGACCTCAAAGATCAGAAAATTGGAGTCCTCCGGGTCCACCAGCATCAGCGAGCTGGCCTGCGCGTTCATCACGTTCGCGGCCAGCTGCATCGTGTCCTGCAACAGCTGCTGAAGGTCCAGCGTGGAGGCAAGCGCCTGCCCGATATCGTAGAGCAGGCCCAGCCGCTCCAGCCGCTGTTGGGTGAGGGACAGATCGTGGAGCAGGGTGCTCAGGTTGCCGGCGAGGTGGGAAATGGTGCGTAGCCGCACAATCTGGCTCGTGCTGAGGTGGGCACCGGGGGTCAGGAGCAGCACCACCTGCCCTACAACCCCCTCCGCGCCCATCAGCCCCAGCCGGACGAGCGCCTGGCCCGACGCGAGGCTGACCTGCACCATTTCCTGCTCGAACAGCGATGCGGGCGTGTTGCGCTGTTCGAGCAGGGTTTCCCAGCGCTCGATGATCGGATCGGCCTCGGCGGGGAACCGCCCCATGCGCACGCGCCAGGGGCGCTGCGCCGTCAGGTAGAGCGCGCCCGCCTCCGCGTCGGCTGCTTCCAACGAGCGGATCAGCGCCACGCGCAGCGAGCCCGCCAAGTCGCGCTGCTGGAGCAACATCAGCAACTCGGCAACTATTGGATTTAAGTCGGTCAGGGACGGAGGGCTCATAGGCTAGCGAAAATTGAAAACCGGGTTAGCGCTGACACGGTTGACCGGAGATGGGAGACCGAAGACCGAGGACAGCGAAATTGCAAAAGATATGGTTGATGGGTGATCCATCACGGCTTTTTCGGCTGGGGCTGGGGGCGGACCCCCTTCGCTCGGGTACATTTCAAAATTGTAACGCGTCAAGGAAGGTAGCGCAACCAGAGTACTCTTTATCAGTGCGTGCGACTCAACTATAATGACAGCTATCGTGACAGAGAAGCCAGGGCTTTCTGCCTCGGGCGGGATTTGCCTGCTATACTGTAACGTCGGGGCTGCCTGCAAATGGCCTGTTAGACCCAGCGCAGCCGAGCGTTGCGCGGTAGCCCTGATCGGAGCCGTGGCCGCGTGGCCGGGGCGACGGGGCGTGCGCTCTTTTAGACGGTGCTTTCTGTTGCTGGTAGTCCCTAAATTTTCTATCTTCTACCCTTACGAGTAAAACCACTTATGGCGGGCGAGCGAGTCTTAATTGCAGATGATGAACCAGATGTGCTCGAGGTGGCACAGATGATTCTCGAACTTTCAGGCTACCAGGTTACCACCGCCAACAATGGTCTGGAAGCTGTGGAAAAAGCGCGGCTCGCCTCGTTCGATCTGCTTCTGACCGATGTGAAGATGCCGGGGATGGACGGGCTGGACACCTTTCAGGAGGTGCGCCGCTTCGACCCCAACATCGTGGGCGTGGTGATGACCGGCTATGGCACCATGTCCATCGCGATCCAGGCTATCAAGAAGGGGTTTGCAGATTTTGTCATCAAGCCCTTCACGCCGGACGAGCTGGCAGACGCCGTGGCCCGCTCGCTGGAAAAAGAGCAGCTGCGCCGCGAGAACATGCGCCTCAAGGCGCTGATCCCCCTTTTTGAGCTGTCCCGCCACTTTATGACCGAGACCCACCTGCCGACCCTGCTGGAGCGGGTGGTGCAGACCGGCCTGGCAGAAACGAGGGCGGCGCGCGCCCACCTGCTGCTGGCCGAGGAAGAAGAGCGCTTTGTCGAGGTGGCGCACGCGGGCGAGCCGCTCCAGGGGTGGGAGCCCTGGCACCGGCTGGCGTGGCAGGTGGCCCGCGCGCGCCAGCCGATGGTGGTGGACCGTGCCAGCGGCGCGCCCAACCCGCAGCTGGCGTTGCCGAGCGAGGGCTCGCTGCTCGCCCTGCCGCTGTTCAGCAAGGAGCGCGTGCTCGGGGTGCTCTTTTTGGATAAAGCGCCCGGTGCGCCGCCCTTCACCGACGGCGACGCCGAGTTGCTCAACGTGCTGGCGGGGCAGGCTGCCATCGCCATCGACAACGCGCGCCTCTTCGAGGAGCGCGAGGGGGCGTTCCAAGAGCTGGAACAGATGGACCACATGAAGTCAGAGTTCATCAACATCGCCGCTCACGAGCTGCGCACCCCGCTCTCGCTGGTGCTGGGCTACGCGAGCTTGCTGGAGGAAGAAGAAGGGGAGCAGGTTCACGAGTACGCCCACGCGATCACGCAGAATGGGATGCGGCTGCGCGCCATTGTGGAGGACATGACCAACCTGCGCTACCTGGAAACCAAACAGGCACAGCTTCACCTGGAGTGGGTCAACCTGGAGCAGGGGATCCGGCACGCGGGCGACGCGGTGCAGCGCGGTATGTCGGCCAACCAGGATATCCACCTGGACATCGAGGTGCCGGACGGGATCGCGCGGGTGCGCGCTGATCGCAAAAAGGTGGAACTGATCCTGAGCAGCCTGCTTTCCAACGCCTTCAAGTTTAGCAAGCCCGGCGGCACCGTCACCGTGGCGGTGCAGGAGTGCGACGACGCGCTGTGCGTGTCCGTGCGGGACGAGGGGCCAGGCATCCCCGTGGCCGAACAGAGCAAGATATGGCAGCGCTTTTACCAAGTGGAAGAATCGCTCACGCGCGTGCATGGGGGGATCGGCCTGGGGCTCGCCATCGTCAAGGGGATGGTTGAATTGCACGAGGGGCGCGTGTGGGTCGAGAGTGTCGAGCAGGAAGGCAGCACCTTTTTCTTTACCTTACCAAAGCGAGGGTTTACGAAGTGAACACCATTAGTACGACGACCACACCCAGGATTGACAGCAAAGGAAAGTATTACACCAAGATTGTCAGCACCAAGCGGCTAAAGGTGGTCATCCGCCTCACCACGGGCGAGACGGTGACGGGGCACATCCACGTGCGCCCCGAAAAGCGCCTGAGCGATGAGCTGAACAGCGATCAGCCCTACATCTCCGTCACCGGTGCCGTGCTCACGCGCGACAGCGAAATTCTGTACGAGACCGCTTTTATCTCGCTGAACCGTCAGGCGATCATGTGGGTGCTGCCGCAGCAGGCCATCGGCGAGGCGGAAGAGGACGAGGAAGAGTAGGACTATCGGGCAGCTTGATAGCGGCTGAGAGATATCTTATTCTGAAGCAACCATTGCAACAGAAAGGGCAGGCACCTCGAATGTCGAGTGCGCTTACTACCATGAAGCAGTCACGCGTGGAACGCACCAGCACCATCGTGCCTGGCAAAGTCGAGCTATTGGAGCCACGGTCCGTTGAAGAGACCGGGCTGAATATGGGCTTTCTGGCCGACCTGATCCTGAAAACCATCTACTATGCGGGCGAGATCAGCGCCAACCAAATCTCGCACGAGGTGGCGCTCCCTTTTGTGGGGGTGCTGGAGCCGGTTCTGGACTTTCTCAAGCGGGAAGAGTTGGTAGGCATCGTCGGCGCAAAGGGCATCGGCGAGCGCGGCTACACCTACACGATCTCCCAAAAGGGCATCCAGCGCGCGCGCGAGGCGCTGGAGCGCTCCCAGTACATCGGTCCGGCACCGGTCCCGCTGGACCTGTACCGTGAGGTGGTGCTGGCGCAGGGGCTGGAGCACACGCGCGTCACCCCGGAGGATGTGGAGCGCTGCCTGGCTCACCTGGTGGTCAGCCAGGAAATGAAGGATCGCATCGGCCCGGCGGCCAACTCGGGGCGCTCCTTCTTTTTGTACGGCCCGCCCGGCAACGGGAAAACCACCATTGCCAGCGCCATCCCGAAGATGCTCGGCGGGCACATCTATGTGCCCGCCGCAGTGATGGTCGGCGGCACGAGCGTCATCAAGGTGTATGACAGCCTGGTGCACACCCCTGTGGAAGAGGAGCCGGAAGATTTTATCCGCGTGGTGGGGCTGCACGATCGGCGGGCGGACGCGCGCTGGGTCAAAATCAAGCGCCCGCTGGTGATGGTGGGCGGCGAGCTGACACTGGAAGGGCTGGATCTGGTCCACGACCCGGTCTCCAAGACCTACGAGGCCCCCTTCCAGATGAAATCGAACGGCGGCATCTTTTTGATTGATGACTTTGGCCGCCAGCAGATCAGCCCCGACGCCCTGCTCAACCGCTGGATCGTCCCGCTCGAATCGCAGATTGACTTTTTGACCCTGGCGAACGGGATGAAGCTGGAAGTCCCCTTTCGCCTGCTGATCATTTTTAGCACCAACCTCAACCCGGCGCAATTGATTGACGATGCGTTTCTGCGCCGCCTGCGGCACAAGCTGGAGGTGGGCAACCCGACCGACCGCGAGTATCACGAGATTTTCAAGCGCATCTGCAAGCTGCGCGGCATCGAGTACAATCAGCAGATGTTTGTCTACCTGATCAAAAACCATTACGTGAAGCCGCGCCGCGAGCTGAAATCGGTTCACCCGCGCGACATCATAGACCAGATCATCGACATTTGTAGCTATCGCGGCTTCAAACCGCACCTGTCGCCCGAGCTGATCGACCAGGCGTGCGCGGCGTACTTCGTGAATTTTTAAGCGGTGCTCAAGGACAGATAGTTGATCCTCGTGTCTGCTAGATGCCCCTCCCACTCGACTATCGATCCTTCAGAAAAGAGCCAAGGAGTTACCCATGTCGCTGATTCGCCGAATGCAGCAAAATCAACCGCCCCCCCGCGAGCCGGAGCGCCCGGATGAAACCCCCCTTTACCGCGATCGGGGCACCTCCTCGCTGTCGATGGATCGTGGCTGGACCGATTCCTTCCGCACCACCGACATCAAAGATTTGGAGCGCGAGCGGCGGCTGGAGCTTCGCAACTGGATGATCGAGCGGCTACTGGTGGAGTTGGACCAGACAGCGCTCGAGCGCAACAGCGAGACGCGCCGCCTGCTGGCGGAGCGCTTCGAGGAATTGTACCGCCAGAGCCGCGTCACCCTGACCCCCGACGAGCAGAAAGACCTGTTCCAGGAACTGTCCGACGAGATTCTGGGCTTCGGGCCGCTGGAATCGCTGATCCGCGACGACTCGGTCAGCGAGATCATGGTCAACGGGCCAAACGTGGTGTTTGTGGAGCGCAAGGGGCGGCTGATCGAGAGCGGGGTGAGCTTTCAGGATGACGCGCACGTGCAGCGCATCATCGAGCGCATCATCCGCCCGCTGGGCCGCCACGTGGACCGCCGCTGGCCGCTGGTGGATGCGCGCCTGCCCGACGGCTCGCGCGTGAACGCCATCATCCCGCCCTGCGCGATTGATGGCCCCTCCATCACGATTCGAAAGTTCCCCAAGGGGCGCATGGGGATGGAAGATCTGATTCGTTTCGGCTCCGTCTCGCCCCAGATGGCCGAATTCCTGCAAGCCTGCGTGGTCACCGGGCTCAACGTCGTGGTATCCGGCGGCACCGGCTCCGGCAAGACGACGCTGCTCAACATCCTTTCCAGCTTTATCCCGGACGGGGAGCGCATCGTCACCATCGAGGACTCGGCGGAGCTTCAGCTTCAGCAGCGGCACGTGGTGCGGCTGGAAACCAAAACCCCGGAACTGGACGGCTCGGGCGAGGTGTCGATCCGCGACCTGGTGCGCAACTCGCTGCGCATGCGCCCGGACCGCATCGTGGTGGGCGAGTGTCGCGGCGGCGAGGCGCTGGACATGCTCCAGGCGATGAACACCGGCCACGATGGCTCGCTGACCACCGTTCACGCCAACACCCCGCGCGATGCGCTGGGCCGCATGGAAACCCTGGCCTGATGTCCGGCCTCGACCTGCCGCAGCGCGTCATCCGCGAGCAGATCGCCGCCGCCATCGACCTGATCATCCAGCAGACGCGCCTGCGCGATGGCTCGCGCAAGATCACCGCCGTTTCTGAGGTGCAGGGGATGGAGGGCGACACCATCGTCATGCAGGATATCTTCCGCTTTGAAGAAAAGGGATTGGGCGAGGACAACCGCGTAGTCGGCGAGTTCAAGCCGATGGGGATTCGCCCGCGCTTCACCCCGCGCCTGGAAGCGGCGGGCTTTACCCTTCCGCCCGAAATATTTTCGGCGGCAGGGCATCGTCGGTTATACTAAAGGGCGTTTAATGGGCAACGTTGGAACGTTGTGCGTTAAACAGTATAATAGCACTGTGGGACGCGCAAGCGTTCGATGCACCCCCGTATCCACGGAAAACGCCCTTTATGCAGCAATTTTCCTTTCGGCTGCCGCCCCGCCCGCAGCCGGATCGCCGTACCCTCATCTTAATCGTCACAACTGTCTCGCTGCTCCTGCTGGCGCTCTCGGCCTACTACCTGAACGAGTTTCGCCACCAGCGCCAGCAGGCGCGCAGTAACAGCGCGCGCCTGGTTGCCTGGGAGGAGCAGTTGCTCACCGCGACCCCCGCCGCTGAGGAGCTGGCGCGGCTACGCGGCCAGTTGGGGAGCGTGCAGCAGGAGTTTTCGGAGGCGTCGGCGCTGCTGCCCGGCACCGATATCGAGGTTGAAATCCTCCAGCGTATCCAGGAGGCGGCAGCGCTCAGCAAGGTGGAGTTGACCACCCTGCGCCAGGTGGGCGACTCCTTCCAGGATGGCTCGCTCGTCGGCTGGCGCTACGAGGTGGCCGCCAAGGGCCCGCTCGGCCAACTTACCGAGTTTGCCGCGCGCCTGGAGCAGGAAGCCTTCCCCGCCGCCTTTCTGACCGACCCCATCCTGAGCGAGCAGGGCAATGGGGAGTACGTGCTGTCCGGCCTGCTCACCGTGTACGGGAGCACCCTCAGCACCGCCTCGCTCAGCCTGACCGCCACCATCGCGCCGGAGCAGCTGGGTGCCCATCTGCGGCAGGACAGCCAAGCCGCGCTGGAGCGCGGCGATTACGAGCTGGCGCTCAGCCTGCTGCTGCGCCTTGCCGCGCTGGAGCCGGAAGCGCAGGCCGAGGTGGACCAGAGCCTGTACGATGCCTACGTGGCCTACGCCGAGGCGCTGCTCGACAGTGGCCGCCCGGAGTTGGCCGAGCAGGAGGCGGAAGAGGCGCTCGCGCTCAACCCGAACGGGCAGGAAGCACTGGCGGTCATCCTTGCCGTCGCGCAGCAGAGCACCGTCACCCCGACGGGGGCCGCCATCGTCGTGGGCAGTAGCCCGACCCCCGCCAGTGCCGTGCCCACCCCCCCGCCCAGCGTGACCCAGCCGGGTGCCGTGTTCACGCCGCAGCCGACGCGCACCCCGCAGCCCCCGCCCACGCAGGGCCTCCCGCCGACCATCGCGCCCCCGCCCACGCGGACCGTCGCGCCGCCCCCGGTACCGACCCTCACCCGTGCGGCGACCAACACCCTGGCCCCCACCGTGATGACGAGCAGCGCTACCCCGAGCGTGGGCGCGAGCGCCACGTCGGATGGCACCACGACCCCCTCGCCCACCGCTACCGTTACCCCGCGTGCATCGGGCACCGTGGTAGTCGGCCCGCCCAACGGTGACCCCTTCGGCCCGTACGCCGCCTTCTACCTGCCCAACTGCGGGGTGACCCTGGTGCGCGGCACGATTTACGACGATGACCAGCGCACCACGCTGAACGATGTGACGGTGCGGGTCTGGTACGACGGGGCGGACCCTGATTCTGGCTATTCCAACCCCTCCGGGCGCTACAACGGCACGCAACCGTCGGGCTACTACGACGTGCTGCTCGCCGATCACCCCAAGGCGGGGAAATGGTACGTGGCCGTGGTGGACCGTGCTACCCGCGAGCTGCTCAGCCCTGTGCAGACTGTCTACACCGACGTGGGACCGTGCTCGACCGGCCAGAGCGGTCATCAGGTGGTGATCCAGGACTGGGTGCGCTGGGGTGACGGGCCGGGTACCCTCGGCACCCCCATCGCCACCAATACCCCACTCTCGTCGCCGACCACCTCGCGCACCCCGACCATCAGCCCAACGGCAAGCTCGACGCCGACGATCACGCCCACACCGACGGCGGTGCCCTTCCGCTACAGCGTCAACGAGGACCCCGACCTGGTCATTCCCGATGGTCCCAACGGCACCGTGGAGAGCACCGTCGCGGTGTCGGACAACGTCAATATTCGCCAGGTGCGCGTCTTCTTGAACGTCGAGCATGACGATGTGGGTGACCTGGAAATCGACATCGTGCACCCGAACGGCACCACGATTCGCCTCCACAACCAGGGGGAGAACGCGGGGGACGACGAGATTCGCGCGTGGTTCTCTATCGAGGGGGCGGCGCTGGACAGCATCGAGGGCACCTCCGCGCAGGGCACCTGGACCCTGCGCCTGACCGACACCATCGAGGGCCGCACCGGCACGCTGCTAAGTTGGGACTTGGAGATTTACCCGTAAGTGGCGCTCTGGGACCGCGAGCGGATCACGCTCGTCATCGAGCAGGAAGCGGTGCGCCTGATGGGGGTCGCCAACGGGCGCGTCACCCGCTGGGGCAGCGCGCCCCTGCCGCGTGGCCTGCTGGACGCTGAGGGGCTGGTGAGCGACGAGGCTGCGATGGCGCAGGTGCTGGAGCGCCTGTGGGCCGCGCAGACGGTGGGGCAGCCTGCCCCCAAGGAGCGGCTGCTGCTCGCCATTCCCGGCCATTCCGTTGCCACCACGATGGTGGCGGTGGACGGGGTGGACAGCGCCAACCGCGCGCTGCTGCACGAGCGGGCGCGCGCGGCGCTGCCGCAGGCAGAGGAAAATTACGTGTCCTGGCAGCAGGTTGGCCCCGCGTCGCGCCCGGTGCTCTTCGTGGTGTCCGCGCGGCGCGCCGTGGTGGACGGCTACGCGCGCGCGCTGGAGCGGGCAGGGCTGGGGGTGGCGGCGGTGGATGTCAAGCCGCTGGCCCTGATTCGCGGGGTGGCGGCACGTAATGCGGTCATCGTGGATGGGGAGCGCTCGCAGGGGACGGTCATCGTGGTGGATGACGCGCTGCCGCGCCGCGTGCGCTTCCAAAGCCTCGCCCTGCCGCTCCTGCTCTCGCCGGAGGACAAGGCGCTGCGGCTGGCGGAGCTGCTCGTCCACACCCTCCAGCAGTACAACGAGGAGGCGCAGGCGCGGGCCCTTCACCCCGCCGTGCCGATTTTTCTGACCGGCTCGCTGGCTGATCACACCCTGCTGCACGATGTGGTACGCGATGTGCTCAGGCACCCGATAGGGGTGGTGAAGCCGGAGGTTGCCGTGCCGCCCGACATGCCATTGAGTCAATTTCTTGCTAACCTTGGTCTGGCACAAAAACAATTATGAGTTCCGACTTTATCGACATCAACTTGCTGCCCCGCCCGGTGCGCCCCGCGCTGGGTGGGCCTGCGTGGCGTCGCCTGATGCTGCCCGGTTTGCTGCTGATGGTGGGTGCGGTCGCGCTGATCCTGGTGGCTACCCTCATCAAGGTGCGGAACGACCGCGCCCTGGCGGAGCAGCGGGTGCAGTTGGTGACGATGCAGCAGGCGGTGCAGGACTTCTCGACGACGATGGCAGAGGTGGATCTGTTGCAGGAGCAGGTAGCGACCCTGGCGACGCAGGCCGAGCAGCTCAAGGCGAACGCCGAGCGGGTCGAGCGGGAAAACCCCTCGCTCGCGCCCTTTCTGGCAGCCCTGACCGAGACCCTGCTGCCGCGCATGAGCATCTTGAGCATCGTCGCCACCTCCCCGACCCAGTACGTCGTGCGGGGCGAGGCGGGCTCGAACGCCCTCGTCATCGACTATGCCAATGCCCTGAAAAAGCGCCCGGAAATTCGCGGGGTGACGCCAAGTTCCATTGACCAGCTGGGGGGCGACGCGCCGCCCGGCTCGGTACGCTGGACGCTAGAAGTGGAGCGGTAGGGAGCAGCCCATGGACCCCGATATTTATCTGTTGGCACTTCCCCCCGAGTCCCGCTCCCTTTTCGAGGCGGCGCTCTCGGAGATGAGCTGTGAGTGGCAAGCGGTCACGTCGCTGCGCGATCTGGCGCGGCGGGCGCGGCGGCGCTCGCTGGTTTTTTTGCCGCTAGCCACCATCGGCTTTGACGGGCTCGCCACCCTGCGCGGCAAGTTGCCCACCGCCGAGGTAGTGGTGATTGGGTCGAACGGGACGGTCGAGGAGACGATGCAGGCGATGCGCCACGGGGCGGTGGATTACATCTGCCCCCCCGTGGAGGAGCAGGAAGTGATGCAGGCGGTGCGCCGCTGGCAGGAGCGGCGCACTCTGGTGGAAGAAGGGGAGCGCCTCTCGGAAATCATCACGCTGATGGAGTTGGGGCGCGCGCTGACCAGCAACCTGCACCTCGATCAACTTTATGAGCAGATCAACGACCTGGTCGAGCGCGCCTTTTCCCCGGATACCATCTCGCTGATGCTGCTGAACCCACAGGGGGAGCGCTTGCGCCTGGTGGCGCAGCGCGGCTTGCCCCCGCGCGCCACGGCGGGTGCCGAGGTGACGCTGGAAGAAAGCATTGCGGGCAAGGTGGTGCGCGAGGGCGAGCCCCAGCTGCTGCTCGGCGGGCTGGAGGGGACGAGCTTCTCGTCCCTGGCACGGCGCGGGCGGCACATCGTCAGCGCGATGAGTATTCCGCTCCAGGTGCAGGGCAAGACGATCGGTGTCATCAACGTAAACCGCTATCGAGGGCGCTCCACCTACACGCAGCATGACGCCAACCTGCTGCACGTCTTCGCCTCGCAGATCGCCATCGCCATCAAAAATGCGCAGCTGTACGCCAGCTTGCGCGAGGAGCGCGACCGCATCATCAAGGCGCAGGAAGATGTGCGCCACGAATTGGCGCGCGATTTGCACGACGGGCTGACCCAGGTGCTCGCGCGTATGGCGCTCGACCTGGATTTTCTGCGCAGCCAGCTTGGCAGCGGGTTGGTGTCCATCGAGGCGGCGCAGGAAGAGTTGTCGTCGCTGCGCAGCGTCACGCGGCAGGCGATCCACGACACCCGCACGATGATGTTTGCCCTGCGCCCCCTGGTTTTGGAAACGCGCGGCCTCGTCCCCGCCCTGGAGCAGTACCTGACTGCCATGCGCGAGAGCGACAAGCGCGCGCGCTACCAGCTGATCTACGAGAACGGCCAGCAGATACGCCAGTTGGCCCCGTCCACCGCCCGCATTGTCTTCGCTATCCTTCAAGAAGCTATCAATAACGCGCGCAAGCACGCGCAGGCCAGCGCCATCATCGTGACGCTGAAGTGCGAGGAGGACGCGCAGCGGCATCTCCTCGCCTCGGTGGGCGACGATGGGCTGGGCTTTAACGTGAAACAGGTCGAGGGTAGCTACGAGGAGCGGTACAGCTTCGGGCTGCTAAACATGAAGGAACGTGCCGAGCTGATCGACGCCGAGCTGCGTATCGACAGCAGCAAAGAGGGCACGTTGATTCACATGGACGTGCCCTGGCGCATCGCCTAGAGCGCCCCTGCCCTGCCCCATTTTGCCCCTACATGCGTCGTGCCCTGCCTGCTTTCCCTCCCCCGAGTGGATTGACAAGGGCAAACCATTCCCCTTACAATGAGCCCGCCGCGCTGGGTCCTCTCTCAGCGGGGCACTATCCTATTCCCCATACAAAGGAGTATTGGAATGAAACGGAGAGAGTTTCTAGGGCTTGCCGCAAAGGGGACGGTTGGGGCGGCTGCGGTCGGGCTGGTGGGGTGCAATGCCGCGCCCCAAAGCGCTGAAAGCACCGATGACAGCGCCTTGCCCGCGCTGGAGTGGCAGATGGCGACCAGTTGGCCGGTGGCGTTGGACACCATTTTTGGGGGGGCGCAGGTTTTCGCGGAGCGCGTCGCCGCGATGACAAACGGGAAGTTCAAAATTTCCCCGCGCGCCGCGGGCGAGCTGGTGGACGGGTTGCAGGTGCTCGACGCGGTGTCGGAAGGGGCGGTGCCCTGCGGGCACACCGCGTCCTACTACTATGTGGGCAAGAGCCCCGTGGTGGCGTTCGGGACTACCTTGCCCTTCGGGCTGACCGCGCAGCAGCAGAACGCGTGGCTGTACGAGGGCGGCGGCCTGGCGCGCCTCCAGGAATTTTACCGTGACCAGTTCAACGTGATCCAGTTCCCGGCGGGCAACACCGGCGCGCAGATGGGCGGCTGGTTCCGCAAGGAAATCTCGACGGCGGGCGACTTGCAGGGCTTGAAGATGCGTATCCCCGGCCTGGGTGGGCGCGTCATGGAAAAGCTCGGCGTCAACGTGCAGGTGCTGCCGGGCGGCGAAATCTTCCAGGCGCTGCAAACCGGCGCGATCGACGCGGCGGAGTGGGTAGGCCCCTACGATGACCAGAAGCTTGGCTTCCAGGACGCCGCCCAATTCTACTACTACCCGGGCTGGTGGGAGCCCGGGCCGACGCTGGAGGTGCAGATCAACCTGGACGAGTGGAACAAGCTGCCCGCGCAGTACCAGGAAATCGTCAAAACCGCCGCCTTCGAGTCAAACCTGACGATGCTTGCCCGCTACGATTCCCGTAACAACCAGGCGCTCCAGGAACTGGTGGCCGATGGGGTCGAACTGCGCCCCTACAGCCAGGAAATCCTCGCCGCCGCCGAGCAGGCAGCCTTCGCCCTGTACGACGAATTTGCCGCGAGCGACCCCGTCTTCAAGGAAATCTTCGAGAACTGGAAAGCCTTCCGCGAGCGCGTCTACCGCTGGAACAGCATCAACGAGGGCAGCTTCGTCGCCTACGCGTATAGCCAGTTGGGCCAATAGCCGCACCGGCGACCGGTCACACAAAACCTGTGCGACGCTGCGCGCTGGTTCCCTTGGCGTCACCCAAAGGAGGGGCGTTAAAAACGCCTCTCCTTTTTGATTGGTGGAGGTAGGCCGGTGGTTGAAGCAGTGGAGGTGATACGCGGCTCCCACCGCGAGCCGACCGTCCAGATTGGCCCGCTAGTCGGTGTCCGAGAGGGCAACGTGGTGGCGTATGAGTTTGAGCTGCCGGAGCGTTTCGAGCCGTGGCCGGGCCGCACGCGCGTGGAGCGGACCTTTGTGCTGCTCGATGTGGGGGTGAGCTTCGCCAATCCCTGCTGGCAGCGTGAGCACCGCGCCGATGGCTCGGTGGTCGAGATGGACCCGCACGGGCAGGGCTCCTGGTACGTGGATCTGGTCACCGTGTCCGTGCAGGGCAATCGCTACACCCTGCGCGATGCGTTCCTGGACGTGATTGTTCCCACCGACGGGCGTCCCTATCGCCTGCTCGACCTGGACGAGTATGCCGATGCGATAGCCAGCGGCGCGCTCCGGCTGGATGTGGCGTTGGACGGGCTGCGGCGCTGGCAATGGTTTTTGGATCGGCACCTGCACGCGCGTCGTTGGCCCCGTGTACCTTGGAGCGACTTTCCACCCGCCGCCATCCGCCCCCTGGCCGACTTGCCCTCGCCGCTGACAGCGCCTTTCCGTCTAGAGGGGTAAGCGAGCCGCCTCACCGCACTGCTGGAAGCGCTTATGCTACCATTGTCAGCATGAGTGATAACATCAGCAGAAGAAGATTTAAAGGTGGCAACCTACCCATGACACAAGAGCATGCCTTTCCGAACGGGGACGTCGCGCGGCACGAGATCGCGATCATCGGCGCGGGGCCGATTGGCCTGGAGCTAGCGGTCAGCCTGAAGCGCGCGGGGGTGGAGTACCTCCACTTTGACGCCAACCAGATCGGCCACACGCTGACCTGGTGGCCGCGCAACACCAACTTTTTCAGCACCACCGAGCGCCTCGCCATCGCGGGGGTGCCGATCCAGAACAACCACCAGCAGCGCGTCACGGGGGAGGAGTACCTTGCCTACCTGCGCGGCATCGTCGAGCAGTTCGACCTGCAGATCAACGCCTTCGAGCGCGTCACGGCGCTAGAGCCGCTGCCGGAGGGCTTCCTGCTGAGCACCGAGCGGCGCAGCGGCACGCGACGCTTTTTGTGCAAGCACGTGGTGCTCGCCATCGGCGACATGCACTGGCCCACCCTGCTGCACATTCCGGGCGAGGGGTTGCCCCACGTGACCCACTACTTCAACGATCCCCACGACTACTTCCGCCAGCGCCTCCTGATCGTGGGCGGGAAAAACTCGGCGGTGGAGGCGGCGCTGCGCTGCTGGCGCGCGGGCGCGGCAGTCACATTGAGTTATCGCAAGGCTCATTTCAACGAGCAGCGCGTCAAGCACTGGCTGCTGCCCGACCTGCAGGCGCAGATCGAGGCGGGCACCATCGGCTTTTTGCCGGAAACCGTGCCGCTGGAAATCACCCCCGAGCACGTGCTGCTCCAACCGCTGAATGGCGGCGAGCCGATCCGCCACGCGTGCGACTTTGTGCTGCTCGCCACCGGCTTTCGGGGCGACCAGCGCCTGCTGGAAATGGCGGGGGTCGAGTTGGAGGGAGAGAACCACGTGCCCGCTCTACGACCCCAACACGATGGAAAGCAACGTGCCGGGGCTCTTTTTGGCGGGCACGGTGGCGGCGGGCATCCAGCAGCGCTACACCCTCTTCATCGAGAATAGCCACGAGCATGTAGGGAAGATCGTGCGCGCCCTCACCGGCCACTGGCCGGAGGCGCTCGGTTCCGTTCCGGCGCGCAGCTACCACCTGGCGCTGGAGCAGATCGAGGCGAATTGAGCGGAGGAGTCATGGCGTCGGAGTTGCTAGGGCTGCGGGTAGGACAAGAGCCTACCCTGTTTTGAAAATTCACACCGAAAGGGAGAACACTGTGCAACTTGGAATGATTGGCCTGGGGAGGATGGGCGCAAACATGGCGATGCGCCTGAGCCGCTACGGCTACGAGGTAATCGGCTTTGATTTGAACCCGCAAGCGGTGAGTGCCGTGGTCTCCGAGGGGGTAGGCGGTGCGGAGAGCCTGCAAGCGCTCGTCGAGCAGCTGGAGCGGCCCCGCAACATATGGGTGATGGTCCCTGCCGGGGTGCCGGTCGAGCGCACCATCGAGGCGCTGCTCCCCTTTTTGGAGGAGGGCGACCTGATCATCGATGGCGGCAACTCCTTTTATCAGGATTCCATGCGGCGCGGCAAGATGCTCCAGGAGCGTGGCATCGGCTTTGTCGACGCGGGGGTGAGCGGTGGCATTTGGGGGCTGGACAACGGCTACTGCCTGATGGTGGGCGGCGAGCGCGAGTTTGTCGGGCGCGTCGAGCCGCTACTGATCACGCTGTCACCAGCGGCGGGGGCCACCGAGGACGAGGGGCCAGAGGTGGATCGCCCCGTGGAGATGTCGCCCAATGAAACCCCCGGCTACGCGCACGTGGGGCCGGTGGGCTCGGGGCACTTCGTGAAGATGATCCACAACGGGATCGAGTACGGCATGATGGAGGCCTACGCCGAGGGCTTCGAGATCATGAAAAAGAAGGTTGAGTTCAACCTCGACCTAGCGCAGATCGGCAATTTGTGGATGCACGGCTCCGTCGTCCGCTCCTGGCTGCTCGAACTGACGACGCGCGCCCTCGAAATGGAGGGGCACGACCTGGCGGGCATCGCGGGCTTCGTGCCGGACAGTGGCGAGGGGCGCTGGACGGTGATGGAGTCCATCGACCTGAACGTGCCCGCGCCCATCATCACCCTCTCGCTCCAGCAGCGCTTCCGCTCGCGGCAGGAAGTATCGTTTGCCGCGCAGGTGCTCGCCGCCATGCGCAACCAGTTTGGCGGGCATGCCGTGCGGCGCGTCGAGGAGGAAGCGGCCAGCGGGGAGACCCCTGGATGAGCGACAACCCGCTTCGTGAGGGGATGCGGCGCGGGCGCGTGCCTGAGCCCTCCATCCTCGTCATCTTTGGCGCGACCGGCGACCTGACGGAGCGCAAGCTGATCCCCGCGCTTTTCCACCTGTTTCAGGCGCGCCGCCTGCCGCAGAACATGGCGATCGTGGGCTTTGCGCGCCGTGACTGGGACGACGAGCGCTTTCGCGAGTACATAGACGAGGCGTCGCGCGACTTTTTGGGGGAGGAGGTCGACCAGCAGGCGTGGAAAAGCTTTTTGGAGCATCTTTTCATGCAGCAGGGTAGCTTCACGGAGGCGGACCCCTTTGCTTCCCTGCGCGAGCGGCTGGACGAGCTGGCGGAGCGCTTCAACACGGGCGGCAATGTGCTCTTTTACATGGCGACCCCGCCCAGTTGGTTCGAGGAGATTGCCACACAGCTGAAAGAGGCGAAGTTGGTCCGGCGCGAGGCGGGCTGGCAGCGGCTCATCGTGGAAAAACCCTTCGGGCGCGATCTGGAGTCGGCGCGCGCGCTGAACCGCCACCTGAACGGGGTGCTTGACGAGGAAAATATTTACCGCATCGACCATTATCTGGGCAAAGAGACGGTGCAGAATATCCTCGTCTTTCGCTTCGCGAACGCTATCTGGGAGCCGCTCTGGAACGGCAAGCATATTGACCACGTGCAGATTACCGTGGCGGAGGATCTCGGCATCGGCGACCGCGCGGGCTACTACGAGCAGGCGGGCGCGCTGCGCGACATGGTGCAGAACCACATGATGCAGCTGCTGACCCTCGTCGCGATGGAGCCGCCGGTCGAGTTTGCGGCGGGGCCGGTGCGCGACGAGAAGACCAAGGTGCTGCGCCAGGTGCGCCCGCTCGACCTGGAGCGGGACACGGTGCGCGGCCAGTACCGCGAGGGGAGCGTCGGTGGGCGCTCAGTGAGGGGCTACCGCGCCGAGGAAAAGGTGGAAGAAAGCTCCGCGCGCGACACCTTTGCCGCCATCAAACTCTACATCGAGAGTTGGCGCTGGGCGGGGGTGCCTTTTTACCTGCGAACCGGCAAGCGGCTGCCCAAAAAGGTGACGGAGATCGCCATAGTTTTTCGCCCCGCCCCCAGCGTCCTCTTCGATGAGGAGGCCACCGAGCCCCTGAGCCAGAACACCCTCGTGCTGCGTATCCAGCCGGACGAGGGCATCTCGCTGACCTTCGGGGCCAAGGTACCGGGCGCGGGCGAGCAGATGCGCAATGTGACCATGGATTTTGACTACGGCGCGAGCTTCGGGGTCGAATCGCCGGAAGCCTACGAGCGCCTGCTGCTCGACGCCCTGCTCGGCGACGCCACGCTGTTCACGCGGCGCGACGAGGTGGAGGCCGCGTGGGCGATCTTTGATCCGGTGCTCCAGCAGTGGGACAACGCCACCGACATCCCCCTCTACGAGGCGGGCAACTGGGGGCCGCCGGACGCCGACGCTCTCCTCGCCGACGAGGGACGCGCCTGGCGACGACTGTAGGGGAGTGCGGAATTTTCGATTTCGGATTTTCGATTTCGGATTTCAGATTGCATCGGTTGTCGTTGGTCGTTGGTTGTTGGTCGTCCGTTCGTCGTCGGTCGTCGGTCGTCGGTCGTCGGTCGTCGCGCCAGGCACCGTCGGTCCCTAAAAGGAAACACGCATGATAGACACGGTTCACGCGGAGCGCCACGCGCTGATGGACGCGCAGCAGGTAGAGAAAGAACTGCGGCGGCTCTGGCGGGAGATGGGTGACGCCGAGCAGCCGATGATGCGCGCGCGCGTGCTCACGCTGGTGATCGTCGTGCCGGACGAGAGCGAGAGCGAGATGGGCGAGCTTCTCGCGCAGCTGGCGGAGCGCCACCCCGCGCGCAACCTGTTGCTGCTGCTGGGGGAGGAGGGTGCCGACGATCAGCTGGATGCGGCGGTGACGCTGCTGTGCAGCCTGCGCGGGCGACGGCTCTGTGCGGAGCAGATTCGCCTGCACGCGACCGGCGCGGCACGATCCCGCCTGCCGAGCGCGGTCCGCACCCTCATCAACGGGGAGCTGCCGGTCGTGCTCTGGTGGGCGATGCCCCTGGCGGGCGCGGAGCCGCTGCTAGACGAGTTGACCCCGCTGGCGGACCGTCTCTTTTTCGACTCGGCGCTGCTCGACGCACCGGCCGCGCTGCGCCGCGCGCTGCCCCGCCTGCGCGAGCGCCACACCCTTGACCTGAACTGGGAGCGCCTCGCGGGCTGGCGCGCCATCGTCGCAGGCTTTTTCGACACACCCTCCCACCAATCCTACCTGCCGCGCATCGAGCAGGTGACGATCAAGAGCGGCGACCGAGCGGGCGCGTGGTTGCTGGCCGGCTGGCTCGCCAGCCGCCTGGGGTGGCAGCTCCAAGCGGTGTCGGACGAGCAGTGGCGCTTTGCGCGGGACGAGATGGGCGTGAGCGTCACCTTTCAGCGGTGCGAGCAGGCGGGGGTACAGAGCGTGAAGTTGCGAGCGGGCGACGCCACCTTCAGCGTTGCCCGTGAGGGACTCTCGGCGGCGTGCGAGGCGGAGGTTCGCGGGGCTACCTCGCTCCAGCAGGTGGTCCACCTGGAAGAGGAGCAGGCCGCGCTGCTGCTGTCGCGGGCGCTCGACCGTATGTCACAAAAAGGGGCCTACCAGGAGGCACTGGCCGTCGTGCAGGCGGCGTTAGGGGAGGGGAGCGATGGCTGACCTGCTCTGTTTTGACGGCGAACAAGCGTGGGTCGAGGGCGCGGCGCGTACCATCGCCGAGGCGCTCCGCGCGGCTGTGGCGGCACGCGGGCGCGCCACCCTGCTACTGGCGGGGGGGAGTACCCCCGCGCCGGTCTACCGCGCGCTGGTGACGATGGACGGAATCGAGTGGGGGCGCGTTCACTTTTTCTGGGGGGATGAGCGCCACGTGCCGCCGGACCATGAGGAGAGCAACTTCCGCATGGCGCGCGAGACGTTGCTGGAGCCGCTCGGCATCGCGCCCGACGACCCGCGCGTGCACCGCATCCCGACGGAAAGCGCCACGCCGGACGCCGACGCCTCGCTCTACGAGCAGAACCTGCGCATTTTCTTCAACCTCGGTCCCCGCGAGACCCCTCACTTCGACGTGGTGCTACTCGGCATGGGTGGGGACGGGCACACCGCCTCGCTCTTCCCCGACAGCGACGCGCTCGACGAGCGGGAGCATCTGGTGCGGGCCAACCTGGTTCCCCAACTGGAAACGATCCGACTGACCGTCACCTACCCGCTGTTGCAGGCGGCACGAGTACTTTTTGTTTTGGTTCGCGGGGCAGATAAGGCGGCGCGGCTGGCCGAGGTGATCGAGGGGCCAGCGGGCCGCTACCCGATTCAGGGGGTTCAGCCCACCGATGGGACGCTCGTCTGGCTGCTGGATCGCGCGGCGGCGGGCCAGCTTTCCGGCGGCTGCTAAACGCGCACAAGAGGTCAGGGTTGCGGGATACGCAGCACGTAGTCGATGGGGAGCAGGTTGGGGTCCAGGTCGGGGTTGGCCGTCACGATGTCCGCCACGCTGACCCCGAAGCGCTCGGCAATCCCGGCGAGGGTGTCGCCCGCCTGCACCGTGTAGGGTAGCGTCTCGCTCGTGGCCGCGTCGGTGGGCTCAAGGCGTGGCGTCGTGGTGGCTCTGGGCGTCGTGGTAGGGCGTGGCGTAGTGGTGGCTCTGGGCGTCGTGGTAGAGCGCCGCGTGGGGGTAGCGGTGCCGGTGGGGACAGCGGACAGCGTGGGCGACGGGGCGCTGGTGGCGCTGGGCGTAGTGGTGGCGCTGGGCGTCATGGTAGAGCGCGGCGTGGGGGTAGCGGTGCCGGTGGGGACAGCGGGCAGCGTGGGCGACGGGGCGAGGGTGGCGCTGGGCGTCATGGTAGAGCGCGGCGTGGGGGTAGCGGTGCCGGTGGGCACAGCGGGCAGCGTGGGCGACGGGGCGCTGGTGGCGCTGGGCGTAGTGGTGGCGCTGGGCGTCATGGTAGAGCGCGGCGTGGGGGTAGCGGTGCCGGTGGGCACAGCCGACAGCGTGGGCGATGGGGCGAGGGTGGCGCTGGTGGCGGGCGTCGGGGAAAGCCGTGGCAGCGCGGTGGGCGATGCGGTGGGCGCGACGATCAACGCGCCCTGGTAGCCCTGCCAGCCTATCTGCAGCGCAAGGCCACCGGCAAAGCAGAGCAGGAGCACCCCCGCAAGTGCGAGGAGCGCCCGCGCCACGCGGAGAACCCAGAGCATCTGTTTCATAGAAGAACAAGAAAGTGGAGAACGGTAAACCCTCACCGCTCTCCACTGTTTGGTGTGAAGCCTACTTGCTCAACTGCGCTTCGATTGCCGTTTCAAGCTGATCGTAGGGAACCGCGCCGATGACCTGCGTGTCATTCACGTAGAAGGTCGGCGTGCTGTTGGCCCCCAAGCGCCGGAACTCCGTCATGTTCTCCTGAATCTGCTGGGTGTACTTGCCCGAGGACAGGCAGCCTCGGAAGGCCTGCTCGTCCAGCCCGGCTTGGCCCGCATAGTCCGTTAGATTCGTGATGTTGAAGGTATTGCGCTGGTTGGCGAAGAGCACCTCGTGGTAGGGCAGGAAGCCGCCCTGCTCCGCCGCGCATGCCGAGGCTTCCGCGCCCGGCTGGCTCTGGTCGAGGATGGCTACCGGAATAAACTCGATCCGCACCTGGCCGTCCCGCACATAGTTGTCGATCACTTCAGGAATCAGCCGCTGCGAGGCGTCCTGACAGTGGGGGCACTTGAAATCCAGAAACTCGCGCACCAGCACTGGCGCGTTCGGGTCGCCCAAAAAGCGCCCCTCGGTTGCAATCCCATCGTAGAGCCCCGTGTCCACGCTGGCGCTGCCCGGTCCCCGCCCGATCATGGCGATCACCAACACGGCCAGCAGCAGCACCGCCAGGATGCCGCCGAGCCACAGCGCGCGGTTGCCCCCCTCATCCTCGATTACCTGCACGTCCCCTTTGCGACGAACTTTTGCCATTAAGCTATCTCCTCTTCCTCGAATAATTCTATGGGTACGGATGCGCCCGCGGGCAGGTAGCGACTTTCCTCGGGCACTACAACAAAACAGTTTGCCCACACCATCGAGCTTAAAATCCCGGAACCCTGTACGCGGACCCCGCTGCCCCGTGTGGTCACGTCGAGCAGGCCATCCGCGCCGCGCCGCACGCGGGCGCGCATGTAGTGGCGTCGCCCGCTGTTCTCGACCGGCTCCAGCAGGCGCGCGTGCATCGGCGTGGGAAGGAGCGGGGTACAGCCGCCCATCAGGCGCAGCGCGGGGGTGCCGAAAACATGGAAGGCGACCAGCGAGGCCACCGGGTTGCCCGGCAGCCCTAGCAGCGGCACCTCGCGCCCCTCATGGTGGAGCAGACCGAAGGCAAGCGGCTTGCCCGGCTTGATCGCTACCTGCCAGAACGCTATCTTTCCCTCGGTGGCGAGTACATCTTTTACCACATCGTAATCCCCGACGCTGACCCCCGCCGAGGTCAAAAACAACTCGACCCCCGCCTCCAGCCCCTCGCGCAGCTTTTGGGACAAGCTCTGCGCCGTGTCGCGGGCGATGCCGAGCGGCACCGCTACCCCGCCCGCCTGCTCGACGAGCGCGGCCAGTGTGTACTCGTTGGAGTTGCGAATCTTGCCCGGCTCCAGCGGTGCGTCGGCGGGCAGCAACTCGTCGCCGGTTGCCAGGATCGCCACGCGCGGGCGGCGCACCACCGGCACCCGACCATAGCCCAGCGAGGCCAGCACCCCGATGTGGGGCGGGCGCAGGCGGGTGCCCGCCTCGAAAACTCGCTCGCCCTCCCGCACATCCTCGCCCGCCGCGCGCACGTTTTCCCACGTGTCTACCGCATGGCAGATGGCGATCTGCCCCGCAGGGGGGCGCTGCGCCTCCGGCCACGCCTCGCTACTCTCCTCAAAGCGGAGCACCGCGTCGGCCCCGTCCGGCATCGGGGCACCGGTCATGATGCGGAGCGCGCTGCCCGGCTCGACCGCGCGCCCCGCCACGCTGCCCGCCGCGACGCTCCCCACCACGCGCAGCCGCAGCGGGCGCTCGGGGGAAGCGCCCACTGCATCGGCGGCGCGCAGCGCGTAGCCATCCATCGCCGCGTTGCGAAAGGGCGGAACGTTGGTTGTGGCGACAATGGGCTCGGCCAGCACGCGCCCGCGCGCGTCCCACAGCGACACCGGACTCGGCGGGCAGGCGCGCAAAGTGAGCCAGAATGGTAGCACGCGCCTGTTCAACTGAAATCAGCAAGATGGTTCCTCCCGGCGCGGTATTATAGTCAGATGGCTTGTTTTGTGAAGAGGCGGGCGAGGGGGAGCGGGGAGACAAGGGGACAAGGGGACGGGGAGACAGGGAGAGAACGGCGTTGGCCTTCGTCTATCCTCGTCGCTTTATCAGTTTCGCACGATGCTGCGGCGGAGTCGGTCGGCCCAGAGGGTCGGGGGGGCGTAGCGTTCAAAGTCGCAAAAGGCGAGTCGGTACAGGCGCTCGCTGCCCAGGCGAACCGCGAGGTTGAGCACCGCTGGACTGTCGCGCCACTCCTCGTTGACATAATCATCCTGCCATTGAGGATTCGTTACAGGCCCCACCTGCACATCGACGATATCGTACAACGGGATCGTGTTGAGGATTTCGAGGGGGTTGCGGGAGCCAACGTGCAGGGCATCGTCGGTTAGCAGCAGGAGCACCTTCTCCTGTCCGTCATAGAAGCGTTGCATGGAGTGCGAGCCGCCGGTCCCCTTGCAGCGGCTAATCATCTGCGCGCCAAGATACTCATGGGCGGTGAGGCGCTGTGCCGTCACGCGGCGGTGCCGCGCAATGTGCGATGCCAGCACCCCCGCCGCGAGCAGCAGCCCCAGCCAGATGAGCCACTGCTGCTGCATCAAGGTGCCAACCCCCAAAAAGAGCCCTGCCACGCTCACAGCGGCCAACAGGGTGCTGAATACCTGCGGGTGGTCGGGCCAGGACAGGACGGGCCGTCCGCTCGCGCCCAAATCGCGCCACTCCCGTTTTTGGTCCTGCATGTGCCTCACTCCTTACCCACAGGCGGCTATATCAAATGAGATGGGTCAAGTATCAAGTATTGTTCAAATCAGGCGTTACGTGGGGGAGCAGGGACCGAGGCTGCCAGGGCTGCGATGGTTGGGTTCACATCCTGACTTGGTACCACTTTCGGTCAACTGCGAAACACACATAAAACCCATGTGACACCGATATCGGGATGAGCAAAGCGCCAGCCGCCGCTGTCTCGTGTCATCCCACCGCGCAGTATAGCGGTTTCGTTCCGCTACTAACAAGGGGCCACCCGATTGCTGGGTGGCGGCTGGTGCCAGAAGGGTGGGTAAGGCTGCTTTTACCCTGCTCGGTCCGCCACCTTGCGGCGCAAACAGAGCTTCGACATATTTTGTCGCACAGGTATAATGAAGCGACAGGTGTATTGTACCACGCCCCTCCGTGCTTGTCAGTTGGGCTATTCATGGTTTGACCATTGCCGGGGCGGCAACTCACGCGAAAGGAAAGCTATGGCTGGGAGTGAATCCATCCAGGACAAACAGGCGCGCCTCCATCGGCTCAGTCATCTGCTTTACCGCCACCCGAAGGGGCTTACGGTGCGCGAGATGGCGGCGATGTGCGGGGTCACGCCGCGCACGATTCAGCGCGACCTGAAGGCGCTAGAAGAGGCGGAGATTCCCATCTGGCAGGAGGACATCGGGGAAAAGCCACGCTACGGCATCATCGAGGGCTACTTTCTGCCCCCGCTGCGGCTCACCCTCAACGATGCGAGCGCGCTCTATCTGGCGGCGCGCCTGCTGACGCGCAACACCGACGAGCACAACCCGCACGTGACCTCGGCGGTGGCGCAGCTGGCAGCGGTGCTGCCGGAGCCGATGGGCAACGCGCTGCAATTGGGGTTGCAGCGCATGGCGGAGCGCGACGTGGATGTGCATTACCGCGACGTCTTCGAGGCGCTGACCCTCGGCTGGGCGACCGGGCGACAGGTGCGCATTCGCTATCGCTCTGCCAAGCGCGACGACTTCACCGAGTACGTGATTGAGCCCTACTTCATCGAGCCCGCCGAGCGCGGCAACACCTACGTGATGGGGCGCGTCGCCGGGCGCGACCATGTGCTCACCTTCAAGCTGGACCGCATCCACAGCGCGGAGCTGCTGCACGAGACCTTCGAGCAGCCGGAAGAGATGTACCCCTCGGAGGTGATGGCGAACGCGTGGGGGATCGTCTTCGGCGAGCCGGTGGAGGAGGTGGTGCTGCGCTTTGCGCCCAGCGTCGCGCGCCGCATCGACGAGACGGAGTGGCACCCCTCGCAGAAGGTCGAAAAGTTGGGCAATGGCGGGCGGCTGCTGCGGCTGCGTCTGTCCGGCACCTGGGAAATCGTGCCCTGGATTCGCACGTGGGGCAGCGCGGTCGAGGTGCTCAAGCCCGACGCGCTCCGCCAGCAGATGGTGGAAGAGGTGCAGGCGCTGGCCTCCCTGTACGGGGGCGAAGCGTAACAACCTTCTACCCCTGCACCGTGCCGAGCGCGGCCATCAGGCGGATACGCGCCTTGCTGCCCCGAAGCCCCTCCGCGAAGATGACACCCGCCGCTTCCAAATCCTGGTAGGCCCCAGGGTAGCCGTAGCCATCATGGGTGTAGCTGACGGCGGTGCGGCTCGCCACGACCACCGCGATGCGCCGCTGCACCGCCTCGCGGATCGTGGGCATCCACCAGGGCGGCACGCGCGCCGCGCCCATCGCCTCGATCACGATCCCGCTCACGCGCTGCTCCACCAGGTGGCGCAGGAGCAGGTCGCTCGCGCCTGCCGCCGCCGTGATGAGGTGCACATCGGGGTTGATCTGGCGCACCGGCAGCGACTCGCGCTCCAGCGTCCACGCCCAGACGATCTTCTCGTCGAACAGGCGCGCCATCGGCCCCCAGCCCGGCGAGTGGAAGGCCCCCACGTTGTGGCTCATCCCCTTGCTGACGTAGCGCGCCGCGTGCACCTCATCGTTCATCACCACCATCGTGCCGCGCCCGTCGGAGCGGGGGTCCACGGCGACGCGGATGGCGGTGCGCAGGTTGTGCAGCCCCTCGTAGGCGGGGTCGCTCGCGGTGCGGAGGGCACCGGTGAAGAGCACCGCCTTGTTCGAGGGGATCGTGTAGTCGAGTAGGTAGGCGGCCTCCTCCATCGTGTCGGTCCCATGTGTCACCACGACCCCGCGCACATAGAGGCGATCCAGCCGGTCCGACACGGTTTTTTGAAGCTGCCACATCTGGTCCAGGGTAAGGTGGGGGGAGGGTACATTGGTAAACTCCTCGACCTGGATTTCCACATCGTCCATGCCAGCGGCGAGCTCGCCCACCAACTCGTGCCCGCCCACCGAGGGCACCGCGCCCTGGCCCGCGTCGCGCATCGCGATGGTGCCGCCGGTGGTAATCACAACCACAACATTTTTCGCCATTGAGTGTTCTCTCTTCAGTTGTAACGGACCCTGCTAGCGCCGCCTGACCGTTGCCGTGCCCGGCACGCCTCACACGTTTTCCGTCTCGCCTACCATCGCGCGCAGCAGCGCGTCGGTGTCCTCCAGCGAGTCGAACACCGCATCGGCCCCGGCCTCGCGGAGCGTGTCGGCGTCGGTGGGGCCGGTCGCCACCCCGATGGCGCAGACCCCGAGCGACTCGCCGCAGCGGATGTCGTGGACGGTATCACCGATAATCACGATTTCTTTTCGGCTAAACCGATGCCCCCCCGCGAAACGCGCAGCGCGCTCGATGGCGATCGCGGGAAGCTCGCTGCGCTCCGCCGCGTCGTTCCCGAAAGCCCCGAAGCGAAAATAAGGGTCCAACCCCACCTTGCCCAGCTTGAGCCACGCCCCCGCCTCCACATTCCCCGTGAGCAGCGCGAGCAGCACGTCGTCGCGCGCGTGCAGCGCATCAAGCAGGGGGCGCACGCCGGGCAGCACCTCGGGGTGCGCGTGCGCGGGGCTGGCGAGGATGTCGGCTAGCTCCGCCAGCATAACTCCGCCACAGCTCGGGAAGCTGCGCGTCCACCTCATCCTGAGTGTACCCCTCCGCTGCCAGCGCCTCGCGCCAGATCCCCCAATCCACCTTGCCCGCCATGCTGATCCGCTCCATCGCCTCGCTGCTGCCAGCAAACCCCTCCATCGCGCGGCTCATCGCCTTGCTCCCCACGCGGTTGGAGCGAATCAAGGTGCCATCGATGTCGAATAGGATCAGTTTGCGCATAGGTGGAGATTGGAGATTGGAGATTGGAGATTGGTGACTGGTGACTGACGATTTATTTTATCATTAGGGTGGGGAAGGTGTAAATGCGGCGAGCCCTGTCCCCTTGTCTCCTTGTCCCCTTGTCCCCATGTCTCCTGGGCGGGCCAGAGGCCCGCGCTCCCAGCCTGTCCTTGTCTCCCTGTCCCCCTGTCCCCTTGTCCCCTGGGCGGGCCAGAGGCCCGCGCTCCCGGCGAGTCCTTGTCTCCCTGTCCCCTTGTCCCCCTGTCTCCTGGGCGGGCCAGAGGCCCGCGCTCCCTGTCCCTTCTCCTGTCCCCTTGTCCCCCTGTCTCCTGGGCGGGCCAGAGGCCCGCGCTCCCAGCCTACCGGGTTCCCGCGCTCCGCCGCAGCGCCTCGATGATCTGCTGGTCGGTGCGCGGCCAGGGGAAGCTGTCGAGATCGGCGGGGCTGACCCAGCGCCAGTCGGCGACGCCGAGCGGGGTCGGCTCGCCGGAAAGGTGCGTGCAGTGAAGCGCGTGCAGGGTAATGGAAAAGTGGGTGTAGCCGTGCTCCACCACTGTCAACTCCTCGCCTATCTCTACCTCAATGGCAAGCTCCTCGCGCAACTCGCGCTGGAGGCAGGCGGCGAGCGTCTCGCCGGGCTCGCACTTGCCACCCGGAAACTCCCACAGGCCGCCCAGCATCTTGTCCTGGGGGCGCTGCGCGATGAGCAACCGCTCGCCCGTGTGATCCCAGATCACCCCCGCCGTCACGGTGTAGTGTGGGCGCGGCTTGCGCGACAGCTTGTGTGGCAGACTCGTCTTGCACCCCCAGCCGCTGCGCCTCGCAAAGACCGCGCAGCGGGCAGAGCAGGCAGCGCGGGGTGCCCGCGATGCAGATCGTCGCGCCCAGGTCCATCAGCGCCTGGTTCCAATCGCCTGCGCGCTCCGCTGGCAGCAGCGCCTCGGCGATCTCCCACAGTGCCTTTCCCCGCGCGGCTGTTGATCGGCTCTTCGAGCGCGACGACGCGCGCAAAGACGCGCTTCAGGTTGCCATCCAGCGCAGGGGCGCGCTGGCCAAAGGCAATCGAAGCGATTGCGCCCGCCGTGTAGCGCCCGATGCCCGGCAGCTGCAGCAGCCCCTCGACCGTGCGCGGCAGCTGGCCCGCCATGCTCCGCGACGATCTGCTGCGCCGCGCGGTGCAGGTTGCGCGCCCGCGCGTAATAGCCCAGCCCCTGCCACGCCTTGAGCACCGCTTCCTGCGGGGCGGCGGCCAGCGCCTCCACGGTCGGGAATTGCAGCAGCCAGCGCTCGAAATAGGGGATGACCGTCGTCACCTGCGTCTGCTGGAGCATGATCTCGCTGATCCAGATCGCGTAGGGATCATCCTGGGCACGCCACGGCAGCTCGCGCGCCTGATGGTCGTACCACGTGAGCAGCGCATCGTGGGCGAGGGATGGATCGAGAAAGGGTGAGGGCATGGGGTGGCTCGTGGGAACTTGCTGGGAGCGCGGGCGGCTCGCCCGATGGGACAAGGGGACAAGGAGACAGGGAGACAGGGAGAAAGGGAGAAAGGGAGAAAGGGGGACAAGGGGACAGGGGGACAAGGGAGACAGGGAACCGCATCATTTCCATATCTCCATTCTCCATTCTCCCTCCTCTGTGTTCTCTGTGTTCTCTGGGGTTCAATCCGTTGTCCGTTGTCGGTCGCAGCAAAAGAGCGGTGCCTGGTGGACACCGCTCTGGTTTTTGCTTTGAGCCGCGACGGCCCGCGTTGCCCGTGCTTACTGGATGAAGGTCCGAAGCTCGGTGGCGTTGCGTACCAGGATGATGTTGTCGCTGGCAAGCGCGCGGCCCAGAATGGCCTGCGCCGTGGCGGGGTCGGCCATCTCGATGGCGCTCATCGCGGCGTGGCGGCGCGTGGTCAGATCGTTGTCCGCCAGGGCTACCAGCAGCGCGTCGTGCGCGCCGGGCTGGGCGCTGCGGACCAGCGCTTGAGCGGCGAACGAGGCGGTGGCGCTGTCGTTCAGGGCGGTGGCGAGCGCGGGAATCGCGCTGGCGGGCACGGTGCTGTTGCTAAGGGCGAGCGCGGCGCGCTGGCGCACCTGCGCCGAGTCGTTGCTCAGGGCGGCGACCAGCGAGTCCACCACGACCGGGTCGCTGCTCTGGCTCAGCGCTACAGCGCTTTGATAGCCTGCCGCACCATCGCTGTCGGCCAGGTTCGCCAGCAGGGCGGTGGTGGCGGCGCGGTCGTTCGTGCCAGCCAGCGCCTGCGCGGCATTGGCGCGCGTGGCGGGGTCGTCGCTGCGCACTTGGGCGCTCAGCTCGGCGTCCAGCGTGTTGCTGGTCGTGGTGTCGGTGCTGGTCAGGGCCTGCGCGCTGAAATTGCTAAAAATGGCAAAGGAGCCGATGGCCGCCAGGGCCAGCAGGGCAATGATCGTGAGGCGCTTTGACGAGTTCATGTTGGGGGTAACCTTTCAACCGCTGTCGCTACACGGAGCGGGGGATATAGCTAGGGCATTGCATAAAGATATTGCAATCTTTATGCCACCGCATGGCGCGATTCTGGGAATTTTGTGTACGCAATTTGGCGTAGGGCCGTCTTTTCACCAGAGAATTGGGGGCCGGATCGCGCGGGACATAGTTGACAGGGCACCCTCTTGCGCGCGGGAAGTTGCGAAGCCCCTATCGCTCGTATACACTTGCTTTTTGCCAACCCTTGCCAATGGGAACTGTCTTTGCCCATGCGTCTGAATGTGAGACTCTTCCTGGCGCTCGCTGTGGCGCTGCTGCCCGTGCTGTTGGCGGCGTGGCAAATGGACGTGTCCGCCTCCACCCTGACCGGCCTTGCCTGGATGGCGCTCATCAGCAGCTTGCTGGGCAGCTTTTTGTATTCCCGCCTGCTGGCCCGCTCGGCGCGCGCCCTGCTGGACCGCACCGAGCAGGTGGGCGCGGGCAACTTTGAGGGGATCACGCGCGACCCGCTACCCGGCGATTTTCTGGGTCTGAACGCTGCGTTCAACCAGATGGTCGAGTCGCTGCGCAGCCGCGACCAGGAATTGCAGGTGCTCAACCACGAGCTTGCGCGGCGCGTGCGGGAGTTGAACGCGCTGTACGAGGTCAGCCAGAGTGTCAACAGCACGCTGGACGTGCAGGAGGTGCTGCGCACCATCCTGAACGAGACGGTGAAGACCTTCCCCAACGCGCGCAAGGCGCTGATCCACCTGCTCGACGAGAGCGGCGAGCGGCTGATGCCCTACGCCCTTTCCGACTCGATGCGCTGAGCCGGAAACCTGGATGGGGCTGCCGCTCAACAAGGGGATTGCAGGCTATGTGGTGCGCAAAAACCGCCCCGTGACCATCCCCGACACCGCGCAGGACCCCCGCTTTCTGGATCGCGGCTCCAACGTGCGCTCGCTGATGGTCACGCCCTTGTCCATCGGCAAAACGGTGATCGGCGCGCTCAGCCTGGACAGCGCGCAGCGCCACACCTTCACCCCCGACATGGAAGTGGTCTTTCGCTCACTGGGGAACCGTGCCGCCATCGCGCTGGAAAACGCGCGCCTGTACAGCGACAGCCAGAAGCGCGTGGCCGAGCTAACCTCGCTCTACCAGAGCGCCATCGAGCTGGCGGGCAACCAGAGGCCGCGCGTCGCTCCACGACCGCCTCGTGACGCTCGCCTTTAACATGCTGGACCCGGCGAGCGCGGTGCTCTTTTTGGGCGGCTCCGGGCCGCCACGGGCTGAAGGCGGTCGCCACGCGCGGCCTGCCTGACGAGGCACTGGACCGTTCTCACCCGCTGGCGGAGCAGATTTTCCGAACCGGCAAGCCGCAGCTCAAAAACGCGGCGCTCATGCTGCCCGAAACGCATTCACCTGCCGAGCAACAGCGGCAACCGCGAAGAATCGGTGCTCGCCGTCCCGCTGATCTGGGAGCACCAGGTGCTCGGGGTGCTCCAACTGTGCCGCACCCCGCAGCAGCCGCGCTTTGACGCTGCGGACGTGCGCCTGCTCACCCTGTTTGCGCAGCAGGCGGCGAGCACGCTGGAAAACACGCGGCTGATCGAGGCGCTGCAAGCCAAAACCGCCGAGCTGGAAGCGGTGAACCGCGACCTCAGCCGCGCCTCGCGCCTGAAAAGCGAGTTTCTGGCGAACATGAGCCACGAGCTGCGCACCCCGCTCAACTCGATCCTCGGCTTCAGCGAGATTTTGATCGATCAGGCGTTTGGCGAGCTGAACGAGCGCCAAGAGCGTTACATGCTGAACATCAACCGCAGCGGCCAGCACCTGCTGGACCTGATCAACGATATCCTCGACCTGTCCAAGATCGAGGCGGGGCGCATGGAGCTGCTGCGCGAGCCCTTCCTGCTGGAGAACATGCTGCATGAGGTGCAGACGCTGGTGGAGCCGCTGGCCGCGAAAAAGTCGCTGCTGCTCCCCTGGACAGCAGGCAGCCCGCCGCGCAGGTGGTGGCGGATCGGCTGCGGGTCAAGCAGGTGCTGTACAATCTGGTGTCCAACGCCGTCAAATTTACGCCCAGCGGCGGGGCGATCCACATCCGCGCGTGGAGCGAGGACGATGGCACGCTGCTGTGTCTCGGTCCGCGACACCGGCATCGGGATTGCCGAGGAGGAGCCGCGAGCAGGTCTTCGACCTCATTCCACCGGCTCGACCATGCCTACCGCCGCGAGACGGAGGGCACCGGGCTTGGGGCTGGCCCTGGTGCGGCGGTTTATGGAGCTTCACGGCGGCCAGGTGTCGGTGACGAGCGAGGTGGGGCGGGGTAGCACCTTTACGATTTCCCTGCCCCAGCCTGCCTTCCATGCCAATCCGAGGCACCAGGATGTGACCGATCAAGATGAGGTGGGGAGCCTTTTGTTGTGAGTGTCAATGCTACCATCTTGATAGTGGATGACAACGAGACAAAATCTGGAATTGCTGGAAGCGATGTTGCTTCCAAGGGGCTACCACGTCATTTCCGCCCGCAACGGGGTGGAGGCGCTGGAGCGGGTGGCGAGCCACGCGCCCGACCTGATCGTGCTGGATGTGATGATGCCGCGCATGGACGGCTTCGAGGTGACGCGCCACCTGCGCGAGCGCCCGGAAAGCGCTGCGATGCCCGATCCTGATGCTGACGGCGCTGCGCGATCTCACCGACAAGGTGCGCGGCCTGGAGGTGGGCGCTGACGACTTTCTGTCCAAGCCGGTCAAGCGGGTCGAACTGCTGGCGCGCGTGCGCTCCCTGCTCCGCATCAAGCAGCTACACGACCAGCTCGAAGAAAAAAACGCGCTGCTCCACCAGGTGCTGACCCGCTATCTGGCGGAAGATGTGGCGAACGAGTTGCTCGCCAACCCGGACAAGAACTTGCGGCTGGGCGGGCAAACCACGCGCGTCAGCGTGCTGTTCGCCGACATTCGCGGCTTTACCGCGTTCAGCGAGCAGCGCAACGCCCAGGAGGTGCTGGGCCTGCTCAACATGATTTGGAGCCGCCTGGTTCCCATCGTCTTCGAGATGCGCGGCACCTTCGACAAGTATCTGGGCGATGCGATCATGGCGCTGTACGGCGCGCCGCTCCCGCTCGGGCTGGAGGAGGTGCGCGCGGTGCGCACCGCGCTCGCCATCCATCGCTGCTTTGCCGCGCTGCAAGAGGAGCTGCCGCAGCTACGGCGAGATGGGGCTGGGCATCGGCATTTTCACGGGCGACGCGGTGGTGGGCAATGTGGGCAACGAGCAGGTGATGGATTACACCGTCATCGGCAACACCCCCAACATGGCCCACCGCCTGCAAGAGGTGGCGCGCGCCGGTCAAACCCTGATCTGCTCCACCACCTACGAGGCCATCAAAGAGCACTTTGACGCGCGCCTCCTCCCCCCGCTCAATCTCAAGGGCAAGCGCGAGCCGATGGAGGTGTGGGAGGTGGTGGGGGAGCGATGAAATGCGGAATGCGGAATGCGGAGTGCGGAATGATAACGGAGGAGTGAATGGCGGATTGATCTTCGTGGGGTGAATGAGAGATAGTTGAAGCGTGGTGGCAGCAAGGAAATTGCACTGCATAACACAATGTGCCTACGCTGCCCCAATTCCGCATTCCGCATTCCGCCCTCCGCGTTCCGCATTCCGCATTCCGCATTCCGCATTCCGCATTCCGCACTTCACAACAGCCCCTGCTGCGCGGCGAGAAATTGCAGGATGATGGCGCTGGCGTTGATGAAGAAGTGGAAGAGGATGGAGGGCCAGAGCGAGCCGGTGCGGTAGTAGAGGGTGGCGAGCAGGACGCCGAGCAGGAAGAGCACCGGAAAGGCGAAGGGTTGCAGGTGCAGCGCGCCGAAGAGCGCCGCGCTGCCGAGCACCGCCGCCACCGGCGACACCACGTTGAGCAGCCCCGCAAACAAAAAGCCCCGAAAGACCACTTCCTCCACGAGGGGCGCGAAGAGGCCACCGACGAGCAAGGCGCTGGCGAGCGCGCTGCCGCCGCTGCCAAACAGCGGCACGATGGGCTCCTGCGCCTGGATGCCAAAGGGCAACAGGATCAGCCCCCACACCAGCATCCCGCAGAAGCCAACGGCCAACATCGCCCCCACCTCGGCCAGCATTCCCATGCGGAAGCGGTGCAGCCCCATCAGGCGCGCGGGCGAGCCGTAGCGCCGCATCATGAGCAGCGGCGGCAGGAGCATCCCCGCCTGGCTGAGCGCTACCACCGGCCCGAGCCAAGGGGTGCCCGCCAGCGCCTAGCCACCGCGCCAGCACGCTGCCCAGCAGCGAGCCCGCCACGTAGAGCAGCAGGGAAACCCCCATCCCCAGCCACAACTCCCGCGCGCCCCAGGGCGCGGCCACGGGCACGCGCGCCGGGCTGTCTTGTATCGGTTGCATCGCGGTTCCTCGATTGACACGGTGTCGGCCAGCGCGGGGCAACCCGCCGCGCCCCAAAAAGAAAAACGGGACAAGGGGAGCGACTGCCCTCCTGCCCCGTTTTTTGTTTGACTGTGACTGGTTACTTTTTGCCGCGATTCGCAAAGCGGCTGAGCTTCTGCGGGTCCTCACCGGCCAGGAACACCTCGTCCACCGTGCCGGTCGTCAGGATTTGCACCTTTTCCGCCGCGACCGCATCCTGCACCAAATCCTTGAACTTGGAGTAGGGCTTGTCCGAGTTGTCCTTGTAGTTGGACTCGTCGAAGCCGGGCTGAATCTCCTTCATGAGCACCTTGAGCGTCGCCATGGTGCACAGGTTGTTGCGGCGGCGCGCCAGGTGGACGGCGTCCACTACCAGATCGTAGGGGCCTTTTTCCTGGCTGCCCGACGAGGCCGGTACCTGCTCCACCATCACGTCGGCGGCCAGCTCGCTAACATCCTGCGCCTGCTCGCCGGGCAGCAGCACCATGTTCACCGTGCCGCTCGTGAAGACCTGCACCTTGCCGCGCTGCTCGGCCTCCTTCACGAAATCCTTAAACTTCGCGAAATGCTTGCCATCCTTGTTCTTGAACTTGGACTGGTCAAAGGAGCCCATGATCTCCTGCATCATCAGCTTGATAGTCGCGAAGGTAGGCTCGTTGCTGCGCTCGCGCGCCATCTCGACAGCCTTGGCAATCGCCTCGAAGGGGTCCTTGGTGCTGTTGGCCGGCACCACCTCGTCCGACAGCTGATGGTAGAAGTGGAACTCGTCCGCGCTCTGCGCCAGGTGGCTGCTCGCCGCCTCCGCCACGCCGATGACGATGCACTCCTTGCCATACTGGCGGATCGCGTTCATCAGCGGGATAAAGTCGCGGTCGCCCGTCACGAAGACGTAGGTGTCGATGTTGTCATGGGTGTACAGCGTGCGCATCGCGTCGATGACCATGTGGATGTCCACGCTGTTCTTGATCGCGTGCGTGTGCTGCGGGTTTTGCCCGTAGTAGTAGGTCGGCACATACACCGGCTCGATCCCGTTGGCGTAGAGCGCGTTGGTGATGCGCTGGTAGTGGTACCAGTCGGCGTAGGCGCGCGAGATGATCAGCCGCCCGTACTCTTCCGCCTTCTCGATGATCAATTCAAAGTTCGGGTTCTGGTTGTACACCTGCCGAACCGAGATGTACACATTCTCGAAATCGAGAAAGAGGGCCACATCTTTTTCGGAGCGGTTCGCTCCATTGCTTTTACTCATTGTTTGGTTTCCCTATTGGTGATAGGGCGTAGCGCGAGCGGGGAGGGGGAGGATCAGGTGCGGGGTTCCAGCAGAGGCAAGAGACGGTAGAAAATAACGAACACAGTCTCATAATCTGTAGAGTTGTACACTTTTGGTAGGAAAGCGTGCCATCGCAAGGTCCCTTGCGGGGTTGCGGGGCAGCGCCTGCCTCGTCGCTTCTGCCTATCTGCCAGCAAGCTGGCACACACTCGAAGCCAACGCATCCTGAATGGTCCATCCTCCCACAAACTCGCCACGCCTGGTTGAATTCGGACATGCGGAGCACGTCCCCTCAAGCGGTTGGTGGCAGAGCTTCCTTGCTGGCAAAGCGTCGAGAAACAGGCTCTCGGCGCTCACAGCAGGGTGGGGCGTTTGCACGCGGTGCAGGACGTCCCTCCTACCACTATCGTCTGTGCGGAGCACGACATAAAGTATATCACGCGAGCGCCCAATGTGAAAACCGATTCGGATTGAGGATTGGGGATTACAGATTGGCAGATTGCAGATTGGCAGATTGCAGATTGGCAGATTACGGATTACGGATAGCGTAGCAGTGACGAAGGAGTGGCGAATCAAGTCCCTTCTTGGGAGAGTAGTTAGGGGCGGGTTCCGTTTCCGTCTGAGATCCAATCGTCCTTCTCACCATCAAGCCGCATTCCATCCCTTCAGTCCGTAATCTGCAATCTGTAACCTTCAACCTTCAATCCGGGGGGAAGCCAGATCGTCGTTGTTGATGACAAGGGTCGCGTGGCGCTTGGGGTCGCACTCGCGCAGGTAGAGGCGCTGCCCCTCGATGTAGCGGTGGTTTTCGGGGGCGTCCAACGCGGGCGGGCCGCCGTCCCGCTGCGCGCCGCGCGGGATCGAGATGTCGAAGGCAACGTCGAGGAAGATGGAAAAATCCCAGTAGCCGCGCAGCTCCGGGCGGTGCAAAAAGATGCCATCAAACAGCAGGATGTCCCCCGCTGCCGCCTGCTCCTCCGCCACTGTGACCGGCGCGTCTACCCTGTGATCGAAGATCGCGCGGCGAAAGCGCCCGCTGCCGCCTGGGCTGAGCGGCTCCAGCAAGACTTCGCGCAGTTTGGGGTAATTGTAGGAGTCGCGAAAGAAGCCTTCGGGCGACTGTTTCCCCAGGCGGTAGCGGATCGCCCTCGGGTTGTGGAAGCCATCGACCGAGGCGCGGATGCTGCGCCTGCCGGAAGCGTCCAGCAGCGGGGCGAGCTCGTCCGCAAAGAAGGTTTTGCCCGCGCCATCCACCCCGTCAATCCCCACGCGCAGGACGGCGGGCGCGGGCAGGTCGAGCAGGGTGGCCGCTACCTGCCGAAGCATTTCCTCACGTTGCCCCATCGGCTACCCTTTCACGCCCGAACTGGCGGCGCTTTCCACAAAGTAACGCTGCGCGAAGATAAAGATGATCATCGGCGGCAGCACGGCGATGGCGGCACCCGCCATCACGAGGTTGGGGCTTTCCGCTGCCCGCCCCTTGAGCACGTTGAGCGCCAGGGTGAGGACGTGGTTCTCATAGTTGCCGGTGTTGATGATGACCAGCGGCCAGATAAAGCTGTTCCACGCGTACAGGAAGGTAAAGGTGGCCTGGGTCGCGATGGCGGGCAGCGCCATCGGCACGATGATTCGCCAAAGGATCGTCAGGCGCGAGGCACCATCCATGAGGGCCGCCTCTTCCAACTCTTTTGGGATGGTGAGGAAAAACTGGCGCATCAGGAAGGTGCCGTAGGCGGTGAAGACCCAGGGAATGATCAGCGATGCCATCTTGTCCACCCAGCCGATCATCACCATGAGCTGGTACATCGGGATGATGAGGACCACGAAGGGAATCATGATCGTGCCGAGGTAGAGCAGGAAGAGTTGATCCCGCCCGGGGAATTGCAGGCGCGCGAAGGCGTAGCCGCCGAGCACCGAGGTGACGATCTGCCCGATCACCAGCAAAAGCGTCACCAGGATGGTGTTCGTCAGGCTGCGATCCAGGCTTTGAAGCTCCATGACCTCCGCATAGTTGTTCCACTGAAACTCCACCCGCTCCACCGGCTCGCTGGTGCGCACATTCTGCATCACCTCGATCTCGGGATTTTGTGGGTCTACAAAGCGCCCCGTCGTCGTCTCGCCGGTGAGGATCATCGGCACGACCTCCCCATCCACCTCGACGTCGTACAGCTTCACCTCCTCGCCATTGATGGAGATGGTTTGCGGCTCCATGAAGCCGCCCGTGGGCTTCACCCCCTTGGTAGAGCGCTCAACCACCCGCTCGGGGTTGGTCGGGTCCTGATAGACGCCGATCTTGATGTTGCTCTCGACGAGCGCCATCTGGCGCGGCTCGCCCCCGACCTCGATGCGATAGAGCGGCACCGCTTCCCCCTCCACCTCGACCGTCTCCTTGGAATAGGGGAGCAGGCGCGGCGGGTAGTTGAAGACGTCCTTCGACTCCTTGAGGGAGGTCAGAAACATGAACAGAAAGGGGAAAATCATGAAGAACGCTACCACACTCAACAGGAGGTAGGCGGCCCCATATGTCAGATACTTGCGTGGTCGTGATCCAACCATTTGTGCTCCTTCGGCTGGCAAGAGAAAGGAACGGTGCGCCCCCCGCGACAGCCCTTATGCAATGGGCTGACGTTAGTACGCCGCCTCGTTCGAGCGCTGGATGCGGAATTGGACGAGGGTGACTAGAAAAATGATGACGAAGAGAGCCCACGCCACTGCCGAGGCGTAGCCCAGGTTGAAGCGCTGGAAACCGTTTTGATACAGATAGAGCACGGCGGTGAGCGTGGCGTTGTTCGGGCCAGCCGGCGGGTTCATCAGCACGAACACCTCGTCAAATAGCTGAAGCGCCTGGATGATCGTGGTAGTGGTGACGAAAAAGGTGGTCGGGCCGAGCAGGGGGATGGTGATGCTGAGAAACTTGCGCCACGCGTCCGCGCCATCCACCTCCGCCGCCTCGTACACCTCAGCCGAGATGCCCTGGAGACCCGCCAAAAAGAGGACGGTGTTGAAGCCGACGATGCGCCACGCGGACATGAGGACGATGGCGAAGAGGGCGCTGTCGCTGGAGGAGAGCCAACGAATCGCGGGATCGCTCAGCGCGGTGCCGGGCAGGGTGTTGAGCAGGTCGATCAGGTTGGTGATGCCATAGTTGATGAAGCCGACGGTCGAGTTGTAGAGCCAACTCCAGATGACGGCGATGCCGACCACCGCGGCGACACTCGGCAAAAAGTAGATCGCGCGAAACAGCTTCATCCCGGGGATCTTGCTGTTCAGGATGTTGGCGAGCACGAGCGCGGGCAGCACGCTGAGCGGCACCACCATGGCCGCGAAGGTGAAGGTGTTGCGCAGGGCGATCCAGAACAGCTTGTCCTCGGCCCCGAGCACGTAAGAGTTACCAAAAAGGGAGAGCCGCCCCAACTCGACGAAGCGCGGCGCGAGCACCTCGCTGGCGCGCTGGGCGGGCTCGGCCAACGTCGCAAAATCAAAGCTGAAGAGCCGCGCATAGTTGGCAAAGCCCACCCACTCGGGGGCACCAAAAGCGGACCATTCTGTGAAACTGACGTAGAGCGAGAAGAGGAGTGGCCCCGCAAAGAAGATCAAAAAGCCCAGCAGGTTGGGGGAGACCAGCAGGTAGCCGCTCAGCATCTCGGTCTGCGAGATCGTCATGTTGAAAAGCAGCCCGGTCCGGCTCTGCCACCAGTACCAGGTTGCCATCCCAAAAAGCCCGGTGGCAAGGGTGAGAAGAAGGCTCAGGGGGCTCGCGAGCAGGTTGCGGAGTAGCGCGAGGAGGCCCGGCACCACCCCCACTGCAAAAAGGAAAAGCAGCAACGCGAGCGCCGCAACCGCCTGCCCGATCTGCCGCCCCAGGCGGGCGCGGGGCGAGCCGCCCTCAGGGTTGCTCCACCCCACGATCAGCCAGCCAACAAAAGCGAGAAGGAGAAATGGGACCCCCCGGCCAAAGGTGTCCGCCAGGGCGTCGATGCCGGTAAAGACCCCCGCGCGGTGGAGCGTGTAAAAGAGGGTGGCCAGGAAGCCCAGGTAGTTGAGCGCGAGTGCGATCACGCGCCCGTTATGCTTGCGCTGCCGGAGCAGGGGGAGCGACAGGGCGCTAGCCGCGCCAAACAGGGCGAGCAGGGCCGCCCCGAGGCCGAGCAGCCAGGAGCTTTCTCCCTGGCTCAAGCGCCGGAGCAGGAGCAGGACGCCGCCGATTGCCCCCGCGCCCAACAGGGCCTGCCATGCCAGTGCCAGGGGGAGCCACCGCTCTGCGGCGTCGCTCGTCCACCCCGTTGGCTTGATCGCCGGACCTTTTTCTGCCATGGCTCCCCCCTTGAGCGCTGTTTTGAAGGCTTGGGGGGCGGCCAGGGTTTGCACCCCAGCCGCCCCCGCGTGTCGGTGTAAGCGTTACCTGTTTCTACTCGCCGAAGGTGAGGTTCGCCTCGTCACAGATGCTGGAGGCGTAATCCTCGATGCTCGTCTCGCCGGTGAGGACTGCGGAAACCGCAGGCCCCATGATGGCATCGAACTCCGGCCAGTTGCCCTCCCACAGCGGGCCCTCGGTCTGCGGGTTTTGCGTCAACCCTTCGATGAACGCCTGGTTGTTGGCGGGCGGGGAGTAAGTCAGGAAGGCATTGATCGCTTCCTCGCTTTGGCGGCTCGGGACATTGGCCCCCAACTCGGAGATGCTGGCCTGCACGTCCGCGCGCGTCAGCGCCTGCACCAACGCCCAGGATTCCTCGGGGTGCTCGCTCTTGGCGTTCACGACGTAGGCACCCCAGAAGAGCCAGTTGCTCGGGCCCCCGGGGCCGTCAGGTAGCTTCACCACGTCCCAGTTGAAATCCGCCGACGCCCGCGCGCCGGGGGTTGCCCAGCGGCCATTCTGGAACATGCCGACGTTGCCTGCCAGGAAAGGCGGCTCGGCATCCTCGCCATAGGGCACCGCCACATCGTAATCCTGGTAGAGGGCGCGCTCGAAGTCGAGCCCCTGTAGTGCTTCCTCGCTGTCCAGCGCGCAGGCCGTGCGATCCTCGTTGAAGAAGTTGCCGCCCGCCGCGTTGATCCAGTAGCCGTACGGGCCCCACCACGCGTTTTGCCCGAAGCCACGGATGTCCTCGCCCAGGGCATCCACCGCCGAGGCAACTTCCAGGAAGGAGTCCCAGTTCCACTCGCCGTTCGCAGCCAGCTCGCGCGGGTCGGGTGCGCCCGCCTCCTCGATCAGGTCAAGGTTCAGGTAGAGGGCAAAGGTAGACACGTCGCGGGGGAGCCCCCACAGGGCACCGCCCTGCTCGCCGCTTTCCGGGTTGTAGGTCAGAAACTCCATGGGGCCAGGGTAAAAATCATCCTCGCTGAAGGCGGTGTCCGCCTCGGCGTAGGACGAGAGGTCCAGGATCAGGCCGCGCTTCGCAAAGTCGGCCACGTCGGTGCCAGGAATCCAGAAGACATCGGGTGCGGTGCCTGCCGCGATCTCCGTCTTGAGCACGTCCTGGTAGCTCGACGTTTCGCTGCCGCCCGGCTCGTAGGTGAGGGTCACGTTGGTGAGCTCCTCGTCCAGCATCTCGCTCACGCCCTGGTAAACATCGATCTCGGCCTGGTTGTCCGGGCGGGTTCGCCAGCGCAGGGCCACGCTGTCGCCGCTCGTCTCCTCGGCAGCGGGCTCCTCCATCACTTCCTCGGTGGCAGCGGGCTCCTCCATGACCTCCTCGGTGGCCGCAGGCTCCTCCATGACCTCCTCGGCCGTTGCTTCCGGCGCGGTGGTCGTCTCGCTCTCGCTGCTACCGCCGCAGGCGGCAAGCAGCAGAACAAGCATGAGTAACAGTGCTAGCAGGGACAACTGTCGTAGTTGCTTCGACATGGGGTTCTCCTCCAGAAATTTATAGTTAAAGGTTTACGACTCGCTTGCAAGGCTAATTGTGGGGCGGACTACCCTCCCTTCGCCGGGGCGGTGGAGTGGCGAATGACCAGGTGGGCAGGCAGGGTAAGCTCCTGCCGAGCCATGCTTGCCTCGTTCTGAATCAGGTCAAACAACAGGGTCGCCGCTTGTCGGCCCTGTTCGAGGGAAAGTTGGCGCACGGTGGTGAGCGGCGGGTCCCACAGCTCAGCGCTCGGAATATCATCAAAGCCAACCACTGAAATATCGTTGGGTACGTGGTAGTCGTGCTCGCGTAGCCAGCGGCAGACGCCAAAGGCCATGCGGTCGTTGAAGGCGAAGATGGCGGTCGGTGGCGAAGGATGGTTCATCAGCTCCTCGGCACGCTCGTAGCCGGAGGCGCGGCGGAAGGTGCCGAAAGTGACAAGCGTCTCATCGAAGGCGAGGCCCGCCCCCGCGAGCGCGTCGCGGTAGCCGTCCAGCCGCGCCTGCATCGCCAGCCGGTCGGAGGCAGGGCCGCTCACCACGCCGATGCGGCGGTGGCCCAGCTCGACGAGATGCTCGGTGATCTGGCGAGCCCCGCTGCGGTCGTCGGTGTGGACGCAGGAAATCTGCTCGCTGTAGCCGATGGCAACCACCGGGTAGCCCCGCTCCTGCAAGAGCGAGAAGCCGATCTCGCCAAGGCTCCCCTCGACGAGGGCACCGTCCGCGTACTGGTGGCTGAGCAGTCGCTGGTGGGCCGAAAGGCGATCATCGGTGGAGCTGGCGGTGGAAAGCAACAAGGCGCTGTTGCGCTCAGAGGCCACTTGGTCCGCTCCGTGCAGGATCTTGAGAAGGTGGGGGTCGGAAAAAAGATACTCGGGGTCGTAGGAGATGACTACCCCGATAATGTTCGTGCGCGCCCCCGCGAGGCCGCGGGCGGCCACGTTGGGCACGTAGTTGAGGCGTTCCACGGTGGCCAGCACCTTCGCCCGTGTCTTTTCGGACACGTAGCGCTGGCCGGACAGCACCTTGGAAACCGTCGCGGTAGAAACCCCCGCCGCGGCGGCCACATCGTAGATCGTCACTGACGCCATGTATCTTTTGTGCTCCCTTAACGGACCGACCGTTAAGCGCTTAACTATCCGCTCAAAAAAGAGGGCGATGCTGGATTAGGAGCGCCGCCATCGATTTAGGTAACCGCTTAACTATCAAGCCTAGGATACATGGTTTAGCCGGCGCTTGTCAAGAGGAAATTGTGGGATGAGAGGAAAAGAGGCCAAATCGGGCGTTGGCGGTGCGCGCGAAAACAAAAAAAGCCGTGCGAGCGCACGGCCTTTCCTACGGGGCAGAGCGAGACAAGGGCTAGCCCATCTTGAGTTCCACCTTGCCCACCTTGATCACATCGCCAGTGTCGAGCGGCACGGGGACGTTGGGGCGCACCAACTGGCCGTTGAGCTGCGTCCCGTTGCTGCTGCCCAGGTCCACCAGCCAGAAGCGCCCATCGCCTTGCCGCTCCACGCGGGCGTGGCGCGTGGAAGCGTAGCCGTCGGGGATGACGATGTCGTTGCTCAGCTCGCGCCCCATGGTGGTCACGGTGCCGAGCGGCAACTGGTGCCCCTCCGCGTAGCCGCTATCCCCCGACGCGACCACGGTCAGGCGCGCGCCACGCGGCGCGCTCGTGGCGGTGGCGGCGACGCTGCTCCCCTTCTTCAAATCGCGCCAGACCAACCAGGCCAGCACCCCGAGGAAGCCGTACAGCAGCAGCAGCAGCACGATCCGCAGCAAAAAGAGCAACAACGACATCGATTCTATTGCCATGTGCCTGCCGCTTTAAAGGTCATGCAGATGGCCGCCAGACAAATCTCATCGTTGGGCTGGAGCACGCACTCGCTGATCGGCTTGCCATTGACGCGCGTGCCATTCGCGCTGTTCAGGTCGGTCAGCACGTAGTGGCCCCCCTTCAGCTTGATTTCCGCGTGGTGGCGGCTCACGTCGTCGCCCTCCAGGATAATGTCGTTGTCGATGCTGCGCCCCATCGTCATGAAGGGTTGGTTGAGCGCTACCGTGCGGTCAGGCAATTCCAGCCAGGCGGACGAGGCGACCTCGCGCTGCGGCTCCAGCTCGACCGCGTCAAACGGCTGGGTGAACTGGCGCGTGTGCCCCTCCGCGCTGCGGTCCTTCAACTGGGCATTCACCTCGATGTCGCCCCGCCCCATCGTGTCGGTCGGCACAAACACAATTTCTGGTCGCCCCAGCAGGGTGATCCCGCGCCGCTGCGCGAGGTCCACCAGGTAGTCCGACAAATCCTGCCGCAGGGTGCTCTGGTAGCTCTTGAAATGCTCGGCATCCTCCGCCGAGAGCCGAACCTCGTAGAAGTTGGGACCGAGCAGCTTGCCCGAAAAAATTTGGCGCTCGTCCTCCATCGCGCGGCTCAGGTGCTTGGCGATGTCGGTAGGCTCCAGGCGACCCCCGAACAGACGCATCAGGGGGCGCTCAATAAATCGTTCGAATTGTTTTTCCAGCGTGGTAAGCGGGTTTGGCATCCTTTTCTCCTTCGCTGTGCCATTATACGGGGGTGGCCCAGCAGCGTCAACGCCAGCGCACTCAAGAAATCAGCCCCCACGCGCCCCCGCACGGTGGAACCGGGGCCGCACAGGAAGGGGCCGGCGAGGGGTACACGGCCCGTGCGGCTCGTTGGGGCACACGGCAGCATCGGCGTGTTTTTTGCTTTCCCACACGGGGAAGGAGCCATATGATTACGATCCACGACAAAGTGTATGGTGTTGTGTCTATCGAGGAGCCGGTGCTGGAGGCGATCATTGCCTCGCCCGCGATGCAGCGGCTACGCCATGTTTCCCAGTCGGGCATCAGCGGGCTGCTCGGCATCTCGCCCGACTTTTCGCGCTACGAGCATTCGGTGGGGGTGATGCTGCTGCTGCGCCGCCTCGGGGCACCGCTCAAGGAGCAGATCGCGGGGCTGCTGCACGACATTTCCCACACCGCGTTTTCCCACGTCGCCGATTTCGTTTACGCCGAGCACGATGTCAGCTACCACGAGCGCATGTGGCACACCATCGTCGAACGCTCCACCCTTCCCGGCTATTCTCGCGCGCTTCGGCTATGCGTGGCGCGAGATGGAGGCGGAAAGCGGCGAGTTTACCCTGCTGGAGCAGCCTCAGCCCCTGCTCTGCGCCGATCGCGTGGACTATTTTTTGCGCACCATCCAACCGGCGGGGCTGGGCAGTGCCGCGCAGGTGCGGTGGATGCTCGCCCACCTGACCGCGCACGATGGCCTGATCGTGATGGACGATGTGGCGGCGGCACGCTGGATGGCCGACACCTACCTCCAGATGGATGAAAAAATGTGGTCCTCGCCCCACGAGGTGGCGCTGTACTGGGTGCTCGCCCAGGCGATGCGCCTCGCCGTGGAGGCAGGGTACATCCAGGAGCAGGATTGGTACCAGACTGACCGCGCCCTGTGGAAGCAACTCCACCGCATCCGCGACCCCCAGATCCGCGACCTGCTCTCCTACCTCAAGCCCGATACCCTCGTCACGGTGTTGGAAGAGTAGGATTTCGGATTTCGGATTTCGGATTCGCTGCAAAGCCAGAGCGAGTGGCGATGCGTTTGAGCGATCCGAAAATGGAGGAACTGCCCTTCGCAAAGCGCGGTTCCACTCCAACCCAATCCGAAATCCGAAATCCGAAATCCGAAATCCCTACCCGCCGTTGACCCAGGCGCAGATGGCGGCGAGGGGACAGCTTTCACATTTGGGGCGGCTCGCGGTGCAGAGCAGGCGCGCGTGGCGCACCGCGTTGATGTGGAACGCGTACAAATCGTCATCGTCCAGCATGGCTTGCAGCAGCTCGTGCGCGCGCTCGGCGGAGGTGTCGGGGGGGATCATCCCGACGCGCAGGGCCACGCGGTGCAGGCCGGTGTTGACCGGCAGCACCGGGCGGTTCAGGCCGAAGAGCAGCACCAGGCTTGCCGACAGCGGCCCGATGCCAGGGAGCGCCATCAAGAAGGCACGCGCCTCGTCCACCGGCATGGCCCGCAAAAAGTCTAGCTCCAGTGTGCCATCGGTCGTTTCCAGCAGCTGCGCGATCATGGCCTGCAAGCGCGGCGCTTTGGACTTTGCCAGCCCCGCTACATAGATCGCGTCGATCACGTCGACCAGTGGGGCCTCGGCGATCAGCGCCGGATCGGGGAAGCGGCGGCCCAGGCGCTCCAGGGCTTGCGCCTGGTTCGCCCTGGAGGTGTTCTGCGCGATGATGACGCGGATCAGCCGCGCCAGCAGATCATCCGACGGCTGCGGGCGTGGCGCTGGCTCCGGGGGTCCGTAGTGCGCCTGCAACAACTCATTGGCCGCGCGCGTCCTCGCCGCGCGATCAAAGGCCAGCAGCGATAGGGGAATTTTCTCGCTCATGCCAGTAGGGTAGCGGGGGATGGCGGTACGAGCAATCTGGCACGGAAAAAGGGGCTACCACGGCGGCACGGGGGACAGAGAGAAACGTCAAAGTCGCCGCCGCCCTGGCTGGGGGCGGGAGCCAGCGCGGGCAGGCGGCGGTGTCGGGACGGTGTGCGGGTCAGGGCGCGCCCACGCTGGCTTGCAGCGCCGCCGGCGTTGGCCACCCGATTCCCTGATCGGTAGCGGGCGAAAAGATCTCTATCATGCCCATCAGTTCCTCAAGGGGAATTGTCAAAAAGGTTTCTACCACCTGGGGGTCGAACTGGGTACCGCTGCAGCGCGAAATCTCGCCGCGCGCGGCTTCCACGGACAGGGCGCGGCGGTAGGGGCGGTCAGAGGTCATGGCGTCAAAGGTGTCGGCCACCGCGAAGATGCGCGCGCCGATGGGGACGCTCTTGCCGGACAGCCCGCTGGGGTAGCCTGAGCCATCGAAGGCCTCGTGGTGGTGGAGCACCACCTGCGCCGCCTCCGACAAAAACGGGATATTGACGATCATGCGATAGCCAATGATCGGGTGCTGGCGCATCGTCGCGTGCTCGGCGGGGGTGAGCGGGCCGGCCTTGAGCAAGATCGCGTCGGGCACCCCGATCTTGCCGATGTCGTGGAGCAATGCCCCGCGCGTGATGTCGGCCATCTCCTTGTCCGGCACCCCGCTCCGCTCCGCTATTAAACGGGTGTAATGCGCCACGCGCTTAGAATGGGCCTCGGTTTCGTCATCGCGCGTGTCGAGCGCGCGCGACAGCGCCTCCAGCGTGGCCTCGTAGGACTCGCTCAGGCGGTCATTCATCGTGCGCAGCTCATCCACATAGACGCGCGTGTGATCCAGATATTGCTTCATCGCGAGGTGCATCATCGCGACCGGCGCGGTGAGGGAGATGACACCCACCGTGCCAAATACATCGTAGCCCACCGCCAGAATGGCGGCGAGCGCCCCGAGCACCACATAGTGCGGCCAGAGCCAACGATACTCGGTATACCATATTTCTATCGGGTTTCGCTCTTCGGCCATGCCCCGCACGATGCAGAGCAGCAGCTGATTCACCCCATGGTACACCAGCCCGGCCAGCGCCGCGGCCAGAAGCACCTGCAAGATGGCACCCTGCTCGCGCGTCGGGCCAACGAGCAGCCCGAAAACCCAATGCGCGGCCTCGGCGGCCAGCAACACATTTCCCAAATTAAACGCCATCTTGTACGAGAGCTTACGCGCCTTGATCGCCATGGAGCCCACGGCAGCCACCACCGTCACCAGGATGCCCAACTCGTGCGTGAGGAAGCTTGCCGCCAGGATCGTGACGACCGAGACGGAAATTCGTCCTTGCCCGACGCTTGCCACGGCCAGTTGCTCGGCGAGCAGGGTCAGAATGCCAAAAAGCAGGAGCACGCTCCACGGGATGTCGGCCAGCCCTTGACCTGGCACGAGGCCGAGCAGCCCCAGTACAAGCGTCGCTCCTATCGCGAGAAGCAACTTTCGCGAGGGGCCAGCAGGCTGCGGCTCACCTGTGGGGTGTGCCGCGCCTTTCTGATTAGCCGCGCGCTGGTTGTTGATAAGCGTGCGCCGCTCCGCCCCTTCCAGCGAGGAGCCGGTCACCTTGTTGATCGCCTTCTCGAAGGGGCGCTCCTTTTCTCCGCTTTGCGCGGGCGTGACAACGGCATGGGGGGCGATCAGATGCTCGCTGGCCCAGCGCGCCGCCAGCTCGCGGCTCGCCTGCCCCGCCATCACTACGCGGTTCCGCCCTTCGCGCTTGGCCTGGTACACCGCCAAATCCGCTTCCCGCATGAGGGCATCCAGGGTGTTGGCGTCGCGCGGGAAGCTCGCCGCCCCGATGCTTACCGTCGCGCCAATCGGCCCCTTGTAGTGGCCCACATCGAAGAAGGAAGAGGCGAGGTCGTTGCGGATCCTTTCGGCAAGGTGGTAGGCACCCTCGATCCCCGTATTCGGTAGCAGGATCACAAACTCCTCGCCCCCGAAGCGTGCGGCCACGTCGCTGTCGCGCACATGTCGCACGAGGGTGTCGGCGATCCCCAGCAAAACGATATCCCCCGCCTCGTGCCCGTAGGTGTTGTTGATGTTGCGCAGATAGTCCAGGTCACACATCAGGATGCTGAGCGGGTGGTGATTGCTCTGCGCGCGCTCAATCTCGCGCGTCGCCATCTCGTTGAAGCGACGCATGTTGGCAAGGCCGGTTTTGGGGTCGGTGGCTGCCTGCTCTTTGAGGTTGGGCACGTGGAGCGCTTGGAAGATCAGCACGAGCGGGACGAGCGAGAGAAGGCCGTAGAGGGGGGCAACGCTCCACGAGATTGCGAAGCCGAGCCCCATGCAGAGCAGGGCTACCTCAAGCAGCAGGCTATCGGTGGCGAAGAGACCACTCGTGCGGAAAGATTGGCCGCGCGCGAGCTTGAGGACGAGGGCAAGCAACAGAACCTGGATTCCCTCGAAAATCACGAGCGCCAGTAACACGGCGGCTGACTTTTTCCACAGCGCCAGGCCTGCCTCGATCATCACCGGCTCGTACGAGCCTGTCACCTGTTCAAGCGTGAGGCGGGCGAGGACGGCTGCCAACAAAAATGCAGCAATGTTGAACACCTGCCCGTACCAGGAGCGGCGGCGCAGGTACCATTCCGGGATAAAGGTCCAGATGATGACTGCCGCCAGCAGTGGGTGGGGCAGCAGTAAGACCGCAGCGAAGAGGGGAGATAGGGTAAGGTGGTCAGACCGTTGACCGGCTGTTCCGACCCGCGCTACGACCAACACCTGGCACAAAGAGGCGATGATGCCGAGGCTCAAAGCGAGAAGCGCGTCTTGGAAGGTGAGAGCACGCTGGTAGCTCGTAAGGAGCCACCCAAGAGCGATGCTACCTGCCAGGAAGCAGGCGAGTAGGTAAAGCTGCGCACGGCGAGGGGTCTGGTTCATAGTCGGGGCTATCTACCAAGAATCCCACCTCCAGGAAGCAAATCACCCTTATGCTTCTGGTAGGGAGCAAGCCCTGCCAACAACAAGCGGGGTGAGATATCTTCCCAAGTGTGGGATACGGGATGTGGAGCGCTCCAAATGGAACTGGTCCTTCTAAAAGTGGCTCGATATGATGTAAGGGGACAAAGAAGCCCGTGTCACTCTCCTTGAGTTTTACTCAGGTGGAATGGCACGGGCTGGGCTCCACTCAGAAGTAGAAGTATAGCTTACTCAACTTCGACGGCTTGGGCAACATTGGCGCTCGCCGTGCTCTCGTTGGCGGTGCTCCAACTGGCGGTGCTCCAGCTAGCGGTGCTCCAACTGGCGGTGCTCCAACTGGCGGTGCTCCAACTGGCGGTGCTCCACGAGGCACTGTCATACACGATGCCGCCCGTGCTGGGGACCAGGTAATTGTTGATGATAAGACCCTGATTGGCAAAGCCGGGGGTCAGCGCGTAACCGGTAACCGCTGCTGCGTTAACCGACCCAGCTCCCTGCGATTGCGGCACGAGCTGGGCATTCGGCAGCGGGTTGGCTGTCTGTTTCAGGAGCCACTTCACCTGATCGGGGGTCCACTCGGGGTGGGCCTGGAAGGCCAGGGCAGCTAGACCCGAGACGACCGGTGCGGCCATCGAGGTGCCGGACATCCAGATGTAGCTTCCGTCCACAATACGGGTCGGATAGGTTACGCCCAGGGTACTAGCGGTGGAAGCGAGCGGCGAGGGGATATAGCGCCCCGGGGCCACCACGTCGGGTTTGATGAAGCCATCCTGGGTGATCCCATAGCTGGACCAGGGGGCAATGGTGTCATCGGCCCAACTTGTAGTTCCCATCTGGTCGCTCGCCCCAACGGTGATCACAAACGGATCGTTGGCGGGCGGGTATATCATCGTGTTGGGGCCAGCATTGCCCGCCGCGACGACCACGAAGATTCCGTTGAACCAGGCGCGCTCGACCGCCGCCGCCAGTACGCTCGTCTTGTAGCTTTCTGGCACACTGGAAATGAGCGACAAATTCATCACGCGAATGTTGTAGGTCTGGCGGTTGGCGACTACCCAGTCGATTGCTGACACGACATCGGAGATGAGGGACCTGCCCCGTTCGTCCGAGACGCGCACGTTGATTAGATTTGCCTCGGGTGCGACACCGATGTATTTCCCCTGAAGGGCGGCGGATGTCTGGTACCAGGAGTTACCCGCGATGATCCCGGCAACGTGCGTGCCATGCCCGTGGCCGTCATCGGTCCTGGCCAGCCGCGGGTTGAAGAGCATGTTGGCAACGACGCGGCTCTGTCCGTTGGCTCCCCTCCAATCGGCGCGCTCGGTGATGCCAGTATCGAGGACCGCCACGCCAATCCCCGCACCCGTCAGGCTCGACCCGCTAGCGGGCGACCACAAGCCTGCCGAGTTAATCGTCTGGTTGAAGAGGGTGCCAAGGTTTGCCTCCTCCACATCGGTAGAAAATACTTCAGCATCCGGCGTGATGAGCTTGATATGGGGATTTCGCCCGAGCGCCTCGATCGCTCGTCCCGGTAGTTCGAGCACGAAGCCATCTACAAAGGGGAGATCCCGAACCTTCTGGCCCTGCGCCTGCGCGGCGTTGTCCGCCCCACGATTGCCGTTTACCCGCGTGATAATCACGCGGAACGTCTCATTGCGACGTGCCGTCGCGTCGCGCTGGAGTTGGGGCAGGACTTTGCTTACGGGGGGGTCAGCGTGGACGGTACCCAGCCAGCCAAGGGGTATAAACTGGCCCAGCAGGGTGACTACCAGCAAAAGGTGGAACAGCAGTTTGTGGGGTAAAGGGGTTACACTATCGCGTTTCTTGTTCATGGGTTTTCTCCTGTACTACATTGTGAGTGATCGGAATGCTGAGCTGTTAGCCAAACACAGAACAGAGCAGATGGCAGTAGGGATGCTGCGTTGTAGGAGCGGCTGCCATTCTCTTCGATCTCCCCCTTTTATGTTGGGAGCCCTGTGTACGAAGAAGCCGATCCAGTGGAGAAAGCGCAACAAAAAACCAGATTGCAGACTCTCTCGTGCTTGAGTCGGCAACCCGGCTATCCTCAGCAATGGCAGTAGGACCCGTGGCTTTGCGTCCCCACCTCTCGATGGGTTTGCCTTTTTCGTCTGTGCGCTTGAAGCAGGTGCGACTACACGGCTACTTTCAAGGGTTTGTGGGCGCATAAGGGAGGGGTAAGTTGCTTAGTAGTATAAAAGTTTGCTGCATGAAATTATATGGGAGAGGGGGTACATCTCTTGAGAGGACCATTGTCCTCTTTTTTCAAATAAGGCCACTCGCACGCACGCGGCAGCTGGTGAGAGGACAGCGCGCCGCCGCGCCAGAAACCTGGCAAGATTCAACAGCCTGTCGGCTAGCGGTGGCATAGCTGCGTGGTATAGCGTTACGATGGGCGGCATCCCCTGTTTTTTAAATGGCTTGTAGCGGGTCAATCCCCAACCACTCATCAACAAGGAGAGGAAACCATGGCGGACAACGTAGAAGGGAAGAGCGACAACAAGGAAGTCTCGTTGGTATCCTTACAGGCGCAGCCGGAGCTGGCGCGGCGCTTCGGGGCGCAGAAGGAGCGGCTATGGCCCCCCTTCATGTTCGAGGATCGCACGGCCAATCGCCTCTGGCATGTGCTGGGCGATCTCTTCCCTGACTACCAACTTTACCTGCTGGATGCGGCAGGGGAGCCGGTAGCGGTGCTACAAAGTGCGCCCCTCCAGTGGAGCGGGAAGGTGGAGGAGCTACCCATCGGCTGGGCGCACAGTTTGGAGCTAGTGGCCGAGGGGCACGCAAAGGGCATCGGGCCGAATACCCTGGTCGCCCTGGAAATCTCGATTTCCCCGGAGGCGCAGGGGCAGGGCGTGAGCTACAAGATGCTGCAAGCGGCACAGGCCCTTGGGCGGGGCCATGGCTTTGGGGCCGTGATCGTGGCGGTGCGCCCGACGCAGAAGCAGGCGTACCCCCTGGTGCCCATGCAGCGCTACATGTGGTGGGAGCGTGACGATGGCCTACCAGAAGATCCGTGGCTGCGCGCGCATGTGCGAGCGGGTGGGGAAATCGTGCGTCTGGCGCATCCTTCCATGGTGGTTGAGGGGACGGTGACGCAGTGGGAGGAATGGACCGGACAGAGCTTTCCCGAAAGTGGTGACTATCTGGTCAAGGGAGCACTGGCCCCCGTCCACATCGACCGCCGCGCCGATCTCGGCTTATATGTCGAACCCAATGTCTGGGTGGTACATCGCCTCTGAGTGGTGAAGGGGGCGTAGTGAATGGGAAAGCGGGCCACGCCTCATGCCCCCTTCACCCTTCACCCGTTTGCGGCACAACGTATGCTTTTGACAGCCTCGTGTATTGGACTCGCACAGGAGTGGAAAAGATGCAGGTACACCGAACGGTAACGATCGACAAGGATGCGGCCACTCTCTACCAGTTTTGGCGCAACCCGGACAACCTGCCCCGTTTCATGGCGCATGTGGAATCGGTGCAGGCGACGGGGGAGGGGCGAGCGCGCTGGGTGGTGGCGCTGCCGCTGGATCGACGGGTCGAGTGGGAAAGTGAGATCAGCGAGAGCCGCGACAACGAACTGCTCGCCTGGCAGTCGCTGCCGGATAGCGCGGTAGAGGCGGCGGGCAAGGTGCTGTTCAAGGCTGCGCCCCAGGGGCGTGGCACCGAGGTGCACGCGACACTTGACTACAACCCGCCCGGCGGCGTGGTGGGCGATGCCATCGCTGGCTTCTTCGAGGAGGGGATGGCGGAAAAGCTTCAGGACGAGCTGCGCCGCTTCAAGCAGCTGATGGAGGCGGGCGAGATCGCCACCATCACGGGGCAGCCGACCGGCAACCAGGAACCGACCGACGAGCCCCAGGCGTAGGCCCTACACTCACGAAGGAGACAAAAATACATGAAAGCAGTGTGTTGGCGTGGCCGCTTTGACGTGCAGGTCGAGAGCGTGCCGGATCCCGAGATCATCAACCCGCGCGACTGCATCGTGCAGGTGACTTCCACGGCCATCTGTGGCTCGGACCTGCACCTGTACGACGGCTGGATTCCCACTATGGAATCGGGCGACATCCTCGGCCACGAGTTTATGGGCGAGGTGGTGGAGGTCGGGCCCGAGGTAAGCAATTTGCAGGTAGGTGACCGCGTGGTGGTGCCCTTCCCCATCGCTTGCGGTCATTGCTTTTTTTGCCAGCGCGAGATGTGGTCGCTGTGCGACAACTCCAACCCGAACGCGATCATCGCGGAGCAGGCATACGGCTACTCGGGCGCGGGTATTTTTGGCTATTCCCACATGCTGGGCGGTTACGCGGGCGGGCAGGCGGAGTACGCGCGCGTGCCCTTCGCCAACGTCGGGCCGATCAAGGTGCCTGACTCGCTCACCGACGAGCAGGTACTCTTCCTGACCGATATCTTCCCGACTGGCTACATGGCGGCGGAAAACTGCAACATCCAGGGCGGGGACATCGTGGCCGTGTGGGGCTGTGGTCCTGTCGGGCAGTTCGCCATCCGTAGCGCCTACCTGCTCGGTGCGGGGCAGGTGATCGCCATTGACCGCTACAGCGAGCGGCTGGCGATGGCGCAGGCGGGCGGGGCCTTCACGCTCAACTATGAAGAGGTGGAGGACGTCATCGAGGCGCTCAAGGAGCTGACCGGCGGGCGCGGCCCCGATGCCTGCATCGAGGCGGTCGGCATGGAGGCGCACGGCTTAGGCATGGAGTGGTGGTACGACCGCGCCAAGCAGATGACCGGGCTGGAAAATGACCGCCCGATCGCCCTGCGCGAGGCGATCATTGCCTGCCGCAAGGGGGGCACCGTCTCTGTTCCGGGGGTATACGGGGGCTTCATCGACAAGGTGCCGATGGGTGCCGCCTTCGGCAAGGGGCTGACCTTCAAGATGGGGCAGACCCACGTTCACCGCTACCTGCGCCCGCTCCTGCAGCTGATCGAGGAGGGGCGCATCGACCCCAGCTTCGTCATCACGCACCACTTGTCGCTCGACGAGGCACCCAAGGGCTACGAGCTCTTCAAGAACCGCGACGAAGATTGCATCAAGGTGGTCCTCAAACCCTGACATGATAGGAGAACCGGGTGACGGGTAGCAACGTTCTTCAGAGCGGCGGGCTACCCGTCACCCGTTATGACTCCGCTCATTTTATGAGTGTGCCGAACCAGGCAGCGCCGCTGTCCGTGTGCATACCATCTCCTATGGTCGTGTAGACGAGCAACCAAGCTTGCCTAGAGCGCAACATCTACTTAGGCATAACCCACACTCTTGGCGGCTTTCTCTGCCCCGAGCAATTTACCCCGCTTTTCTCCCCCGATCCCTTCCGTTCCGACACCCCACATCGCGTGATTTGCGCTACTGTGCAAATTCGCTTAAATCGGCTACGCTACAATAGTTAGCATTGCTTAGTAATTACAGGGATGGGCAACCACAAGGCTTGCCCTCACACGGACAACCTATGGCGACGAGTGAATTTGTGGTGTCGCACCCGTGGCGCACGGAGCGGCGCGGGCCGGTGCGTTGGATCTGGGCGCACGTGATTCGGAACAAGTGGATCATCTTGGTTGTGCTGGCGGGGGCCTTCGGGAACGCGGCCCTTGCGGCGGCCATCCCGATCTTCACGGGGCAAGCCTTCGATGCCATCGTCCGCCAGCCAGCGGAGGTGAGCGTGCTGCTCTGGGCGACGATCTGGCTGCTGGTCAGCCAGATGGTGCGCAGCGGGCTCCAGTGGGTGCGCAACTTTGGCAGCGAGATGCTGGGGCAGCGGCTGGAGCGCGACGCGCGCGATGAGTTGTACGGCTCGCTGTTGGGCAAGAGCATGCGCTTCCACGACTCGCACCCCAGCGGCGAGATGATGGCCCGCGCGACCAACGACGTGCACGAGCTCGCGCTGATGCTCGCCCCAGGACTGAACCTTGTCATCGGCTCCGGCATGTTCCTCGTCATGCCGCTGCTGGTCGCCCCCTCCTACCACCCCGCGCTTGTCGCCACCCCGATCGCCTTCATGGTCAGCTACGTGTGGGCGCTCTACCACTACATCGGCCAGCTAAACCCCGTCACGGCGGAGGTGCGCGAAAGTTTCGGGCAGATGAACGCGGCGCTCACCCAGGCCATCGAGGGGATCGAGACGGTCAAGGGGGCGGCGCAGGAAGAGCGCGAGATCAGCCGCTTCGAGCGTTTCACGCGCAAGGTGCGCGACGCCTTTGTGGAGCAGGGGGAGTTGGAGGCGCGCTACCTGCCGCTGCTGCTCCTCGGCATCGCGCAGGGCACGGCGCTCTGGCACTCGATCGTCCTGTTTCAGGCGGGTAGCATCTCCATCGGCGATGTGGTGGCCTACCAGGGGCTCATCTCCCTTTACGGGTTTCCCGTGTTCGTCTCGCTGCTCGCCTACTCGCAGGTTTCCTCCGGCGTCTCCAGCGCGCGGCGCATTTTGGAGCTGATGCAGGAGGAGCACGCGGTGGACCGCAACGAGGGCGGGATCGCCGAGCCGATGCGCGGCCACATCCGCTTCGAGAACGTGAGCTTCCGCTACAAGTCGGAGGGGCCGGACGGGCGGCGACCGGAGGGTGACACCCTGTCTAACATCTCTTTTGAGGTGGAGCCTGGGCAAACGCTTGCTATCGTGGGGCAGACCGGCGCGGGCAAGAGCAGCATCGCCAAGCTAATCAACCGCACCTACGATGTGGATGCGGGGCGCATCCTGGTGGATGGGGTGGACGTGCGCGAGTGGGACCTTGAGGCGCTGCGCCGCCAAATCTCGATCATCGAGCAGGACATCTTTTTGTTCAGCCGCTCGGTCCGCGAGAATATTCGCTTTGGCCGCCCCGACGCCACCGACGAGGAGGTGCGCGCGGCGGCGCGCGCGGCGCAGGCCGACAACTTCATCTCCTCCTTCCCCGAGGGGTTCGACACCGAGATTGGCGAGCGCGGCGTGATGCTCTCCGGTGGGCAGCGCCAGCGCCTGGCCCTGGCCCGCGCTTTCCTCTCTCACCCCGCCGTCCTCATCCTCGACGACTCGACCAGCGCCATCGACAGCGCCACCGAGGATCGCATCCAGCGCGCCATCGAGGCGGCTGCCGAGGGGCGCACCACCCTCCTCATCACCCACCGCCTCTCCCAAATTCGCCACGCCGACAAGATCGTCGTCCTCAAAAAGGGGCGCGTTGTCGCCCACGGCACCCACGAGCAGCTGCTCGCGGAATCGGGGGCCTACCGCGACATTTTTGCACGAATTTGACGACCGACGACCGACGACCGACGACCGACGACGGAATCAGTACCCGCAAGGCGGGAACCCACCTCTGGGCGCGACGACGGACGACCGTCGGGTACCCTCTGGGTGCGACGACCGACACGGATAGATCTAAAAAGATGAACGTGGAGGTGAGGGATGCCCTTCAAGTTTGAAAAATTAGAGGTTTGGACATTAGCATTGGAGTATATCGATCTGGTCTATGCGATTGCTGAAAAGTTGCCTCCAAGCGAAACTTATAATTTGGCCTCACAGTTGCGGCGAGCGGCAACGTCGGTGGCTCTCAACATTGCTGAGGGCTCAACCGGGCAAACGGATGCGGAGCAGGCGCGTTTTATAGGGCTGGCCCTTCGTTCGCTTGTAGAAACCGTAGCGTGTCAACATATTATCAACCGTCGCCAGTACCTTAAAGACACAACCTTGCTTAGGCAGGCATACCAAGATGCTGATAGACTAGCGGCCAAACTACAGGCATTTCGCCAAGCAATTGTGCCTAACCAACGCTGGATTCGTGAAGAATTCACGTTCTATGAGAACAATAATGATGAATTTGTTTCGGATGAGAGCTAATATGCTAATGAGCAGACCTTGCGGAGTAGCATGTCCGTTGTCGGTCGTCGGTCGTCGGTCGTCGGTCGTCCACCCATGAGCATCATCCAGGGACTAACCGCCGAGGGGTTCGACCGCGACTACAGCGACCGCGAGTTGATAGGGCGCATCTGGGGCTATTTTCAGCCGTGGAAGGGCAGGCTCGTCATCATCATGGTGATGCTTTTTCTGCGCTCGATCTTCGGGGCGGCTGCGCCACTGCTGGTCGCGCAGGGGGTGGACAAGATGGTGGCGAGCGGCAACGATAGGCTGATCGCGCTGTTGATCGGCGCGGTGCTCGTCACTGGCATCCTGGTCTGGGTGACCAACTGGGTCCAGCGGCGGCTTGCCTCGCGGCTGATCGGCGATGTGGTGATGGCGATGCGGCGCGATGCCTTTCAGGCGACGATGACCCACGACATGAGCTTCTACGATGAGTATCAGTCGGGGCGCATCGTCAGCCGCGTCACGAGCGACACCGACGAGTTCGGGCGCGTGGCCGTGCTGGTAGTGGACGTGGGCAGCCAGCTGCTGCTCGCCGCGCTGCTGCTCGCTGTGCTCTTCGCCGTCGAGTGGCACCTGGCGCTGCTGGTCCTCATGCTGTCGCCTGCGGCCTTTGGGGTGGCATGGGGCTTTCGCGGCATCGCGCGGACGGTGACGCAGCGCAGCCAGCGCGCCGTGGCCGAGGTCAACGTCGCCATCCAGGAAGCGGTGACGGGGATCGGGGTCGCTAAAAACTTCCGGCGCGAGGCGGGCATCTACGACGAGTTCACGGGGGTCAACGAGACGAGCTACGACACGAACGTCCGCAAGGGGATGGTGCTCTCCAGCCTCTTCCCAACGCTCAACGTGTTCAGCGGCATCGGCACGGCGGTGATCCTTTATTTTGGCGGCCTCCAGGTGGTGGACGGGTCGGTCTCCCCCGGCGACTGGTTTCTGTTCATCAGCAGCGTGGACCGCTTCTGGTTCCCGATGATCAACCTTGCCTCTTTTTGGAGCCAATTTCAGGCGGGGCTAAGCGCTACCGAGCGTGTCTTTGCCCTGATGGACGCCAAGCCGGTGGTGCAGCAGAGCGAGCAGCAGCCGGTGGGTGATCTGGAGGGCGATATCCGCTTCGAGGACGTCTGCTTCGCGTACAAGAGCGACGACTGGGTGCTGCGCAACTTCGACCTGCACATCCGTCCGGGCGAGAGCGTCGCGCTGGTCGGGCACACCGGCGCGGGGAAATCCAGCATCGCGAAGCTGGTCACGCGCTTTTACGAGTTCCAGCAGGGGCGCGTGCTGGTGGACGGTCAGGATATCCGCACCGTTGACCTGGAAGCGTACCGCCGCGAGTTGGGGGTCGTCAGCCAGATGCCCTTTTTGTTCGAGGGCACGGTGGCCGACAACATCCGCTACGCGCGCCCCGAGCTGAGCGACGCGGAGGTGGCGCAGGTGGCGCGGGCGCTCGGCAGTGACTGGACCGACAACCTCCCGAACGGGTTGGAAACCGACGTGGGCGAGCGCGGCGCGCGGCTCAGCCTGGGGCAGCGGCAACTGGTGGTGCTGGCGCGCGTGCTGGCGCAAAACCCCGCCATCTTCATCCTCGACGAGGCGACCGCCTCCATTGACCCCTTCACCGAGGCGCAGATTCAGCAGGCGCTGGAAACCATCTTCAAGGATCGCACCTCGATCGTGATCGCGCACCGCCTGTCCACCGTCAAGGCGGCGGACCGCATCCTGGTGCTGCAACAGGGGCAGATCATCGAGGAGGGCAGCCACGATGAGTTGATGGCGCGGGGTGGCCACTACGCCGAACTGTACAACACCTACTTCCGCCACCAGTCGCTCGACTATATCGAGGGGCGCGGGCAGGGGCGGCTGGTGCGCTAAGTCGCATTATTTCAAATATGTCATAGTCGCCCGCGCGGGCGGGCGCTCATGTATCAATCACTTCACAATCCTTGAAAAGGCATGGGCTTTGGCGTATTCTGAAGGTTGGAGCCATCCTTCTCCCTTTTAGCCCCGCTCGATAGGAGAAAAGGACAGTTGAGTTTCCGCCCCGAATGTTGGATGATAGCCCCACATCCGCCACCTACCCCGTGCCTCCTTCATGGACAGCTTTACCCACACCTTCAACCAGATACAGCACGCCATCCAGACGGGCCGCCGTAGCGAGGCCCAGGCTCTGGCTTTGCACCTAAGCGAGCAGTGGCCCCACCTCGCTGATGGCTGGCTGCTGCGCTCCTGGCTCGCGGAGGAGCCGCTGGAGTCGCTGCGCTGCGCGCAGAAGGCGGCGCGGCTGGAAGCGAGCGGGGCCATCCACGAGTCGGTCGCGTGGTCGCGCGAGCAGGTGCACGCCTTTTTTAGAGCCCACCCGGAGCCAAGCGTGCCTGCCCCCACGCCGCGCAGGCACCCCTCCGATCGTTTGGTACACTCATTGCGCCACCCCCGCCAGGACCTTTCCGAACTAGCCGATGAGTTGGTGCGGGGGCTGCGCGCCACCCCCGCCGCCCCCCGCGCAACGCGGGGCAGGGGGATCGCCGCCGCCCTGATCGTTGTCTCGCTCCTTCTGCTCGGGGTGAGCCGCGCGGGGATCACCCCGCAGCGTGGCGCGTCGCTCCTCTGGCAGGCCGAGGTGCCGAGCAAGCAGGGGGCGCACGTGGCCCCCGTGCTCGTGGCCGCTGCCGAGGCGGACGTGCCGAGCTTTGTGCTGCGGGCGGCCCCCCTCGCCATCAGCCGCGTGCCGCTGAGCCGCCCGTCGGAGAGCGCGGCCCCGCGTCGCGCGCAGCCCACCCTCCCCCTCACCCTGGCACGCGAGGCGTTGCCGCCGCAAGAATTCGATCCTGTGACGAGCACCCTGGGCGATGGCTTTTTGACCCTCCCTGCCGATGCCGCCGCGCAGTTCGCCGCACCCGACCGCGCGCAGCCCATCGCCGCGCCGCCTGTCGCGCTGCCGGAAGACCGTCGCTATGCCCTCTGGCCTGCGCGCACCGACCCCGAGCCCTACGTGGTGCGCGAAAACGATACGATTGCCGGTCTTGCCACCCGCTTGGGGCTGCAACCCACGACGATCCTGTGGGCGAACGAGGAGTTGGATGGCGCGGCGGAACTGCTGCGCCTGGAGCAGTCGCTGCTCATCCCCCCGCTCGACGGGGTGTTGCACGTGGTGCAGGCGGGGGATACGCTCCAAAGCATCGGGCAGCGCTATGGCGGCATCGACCCCGCGCTGATCGCGTGGTTCCCTGGTAACTATCTGGAAAGCGTCGATTCGCTCCTCCAGGTGGGGCAGCGCATCATGGTGCCGGGCGGGCGCAAGGCAGTGGTCGTGCAGGCGGCAGCCCCCGCCGCGCCGCAGATCAACTACAACGGCGGCCAGGGCTACCTGAGTTGGCCCACGGGTGGGTGGATCACGACGGTGTACGGCTACACGCATGGCGGCATCGACATCGCGGCGGCGATGGGCACGCCGATCTTCGCCGCGCAGCGGGGCGAGATTGTGTTTTCGGGGTGGAACGATCAGGGCTATGGCTTTTCCATCGTGGTGGACCATCACAATGGCTGGTCCACCCGCTACGCCCACCTGTCGGGCATGTACTACCCGGTCGGCACCTGGGTGGAGCGTGGCCAGTTGATCGGGCTCATGGGCTCGACCGGGCGCTCCACCGGTCCCCACCTGCACTTCGAGGTGATGTACTACGGCTATCGCTACAACCCGCTCGATTATTTGAGTCGGTAGGGATACGACCGGCTCACCACAGAGAGCACAGAGAGCACAGAGGGGCGAGCCAGGAGATAGATTTGCAGTTCGCTCGGGGCTGAGCGGTTCTTTCTGCGAGGGCGTGCAACAGAAAAAGCCTCCTGCTACCCAGCAGGAGGCTTTTGGGTGAATGACCCACAAATGGCGCACGTCCGATCCAAAACGGGAAAGGTGCGCAGCTAGCTGCCGCGCCAACCCCATTCACCATTCACGATTCACCATTCACTACGCCCCACCCTACATCATCTCGCGATAGTTCAAGTTATACTTTTTGCGCGCGCTGAGCACGGCGCGTCGCAAAATCTCGTGGACCTGCTGCGGGTCGGCCACGTTGTGCAGCGTCAGGCTCGGGCTGCTCGGATCGTGGCTGCGCAGGTGGATGTCGCCCAGGTTGAGGAGCCGCTCCCCCGCTGACTGCGTCTGGTCAATATCCTGAACGCGGATCAACTCGATGTCCTCGCGCTCTTTGCCCATCATCCCGCGCACGATGCGGACCCGCTCGGAGGTGATCTGGTAGGTCACATTCAGCGAGAGGAAGGGCCGCCCCGTCCACAGCACGCGCTCCTCCCCGTCCTCGGCACTCGTCGGCGCGGGGCTTTCCACCGAGCGGGGCTGGCCCGACGCCTCGCCCAGCATATCGTCCACCTCGACCAGCACCCCCTCCGCCACCGTGTTGACCAGGCGGTCCATCGCCTCCTGCGGGATTGCGGACAAATCCACCCCGCTCTGCGCGATCGCCTGCCACACGCGCCCCTTTACCCGAGCCTTGATTTCTGGAACAGACATTCAGCGTCTCCTTTGCAGATTGACCATAGCGCGCCTACGTTACGCGGCGAGGGATAGCGCGGTTGCGTGTGGACGACCGACGACCGACGACCGACGACCGATGACGAATAACGGATATAGATAACCGCCATGACGCCAAGGGCACGGAGGACGCCAAGGAAATTTTATGAGGGTTAAAGCGCACCGTTCTCATTTATCTACGGTGCTTGAAATATAAAAGGCTTGTCTAGAAAATGAGATAAGCCTTGGCGCTCTTGGCGTCTTGGCGGTTATTCGTTCTCCGTCTTTCGTCGTCCGTCCTCATCCGACCTTGATCTCGGTAAATTGCTCTGCGCCCTTGCCGGTGGGGGAGGCCCAGCGGTAGCGCAGGTAGCTCCACAGCTCGCCTGGGAGCTTGGGCAGCGTGGCGCGCATAAACTCGTCGGCCACCTTTTTGATCCCCTCGGAGTAGCTGGGGTAGGGGTAAACTATCCCGTAGAGCTTGTAAAGGGAAATTCCCTCGGTGATCCCGAGGGTGAAGAGGCTGATCATGTCCGCCGCGTGCGGTCCGACGATCGTCGCGCCCAGGATGCGCCCCGTGAGGCGCACCGCATCCACCATGACGAAGCCGTGCTCCACCCCGTCGGTGTAGCCGCGATCCAGCGCGCTCATCTCCACGCGGATGCGCCGGATCAGGCGCGGGTGGTAGCGCTCCGCGATCTCGTCCGGCAGCATGCCCACCGTGGCGACCTCGGGGTTGCTGTAGATGGCGCTGGGGTACAGCGGCTCCTTGCTCCACGCGGGCAAAAAGGGAAACGCGATGCGCTGCGTGGCCCGTCGCCCCTGCGCGTTGGCGGAGTGGGTGTAGTGCGAGGTCGGGTTCACATCGCCGATGGCGAAGATGTGGGGCACGTTGGTCTGCGCGTAGCTGTCGGTGGGAATGCCCTTTTTGCGGTCAAAATCCACCCCTGCCCGCTCCAGCCCCAACGAGTCCACGTTGAGGGTGCGCCCCGCCGCGATCAGCACCTGATCCACCCCCGGAATTGGGATGCGCTCGTCGCCGCGCTTGATCGTGAGGGTCTGGCTCGCCTCGTCGTAGGCGTCGGCGCGCGCGTTCAGGTGGATGTCAATGCCCCGCTCCGTCAGCGCGCGGTGCAGCGCCTCGGACGCTTCGGGCGGGGTGTGGGAGAGCACGCGCGCGCTCAGCGAGACGAGGGTGACCTTGCTGCCCAGCGCCGCGAACGCCGTCGCCATCTCCACCCCGACCGGGCCGGAGCCGACGATCAGCAGGTGGGCGGGCGCTTCGGGCAGGTCAAAGACGCTCTCGTTCGTCAGGGTGCGCTCCGCTGGCAGCCCCTCGATGTTGAGCATGAGCGGGCGCGAGCCGGTGGCGATGACTATCTTTTTGCCGCGAATTTCCCGCGTGCCGCCATTTTCCAGCTCGACCTCCAGCCGCCTGGGGTCCAGAAAGCGGGCGTGCCCGAAGATCAGATCGAGGTTCGGGATCGCCTGAAGCTCCTCGGTTTCTTTCTCGCGCAATGCGTTGCGCTTGCGCTGCACCGTGGCAAAGGCGGGCTCGGTGCTGCCCTCACCGTGGTACAACTCTGCCTGGTGCAGCAAGGTTTTGGAGGGCACGCAGCCGACGTTGGTGCAATCCCCGCCCACCCAACGCGCCTCGACGACCGCCACGCGCTTGCCAAAGTTGGTCAGCCCGATGGCGACGGTAAAGCCGCCGGAGCCCGCGCCGATCACGATTGCGTCGTATTCTTTATCAGCCATGTGCTATCTGTCCTTTCTGTGGCATCCATCGTCAGCGCTGCGCCGCCGCCATCTGGCGCGAAAAGTCCAGCCGCTTTTGCAGCTTCAGGCGCAGGGTGGAGTAGCGAATCGTGTCGCGCACGACGAAGAAGGCAAGCTCCGACATGCTGTGCCTGCCGAAAAAGTGCCGACGGTAGTCGCCGCTCCCCATAAAGCCGGTCTCCTTGTTGAACAGGCTGAGCCGGAACTTTTGCGCGGGCAGGTGGTTCTTGCCCGCCAACAACTGCTGGTAGGCGAGCGGCATCCAGGGAACCTCCGTCGTACAGGGCGCGGATTTCGGCCACCGCGCGGTCCACCGCCGCCTCGTCGTGTGGGTCCACCGCCTCGACGATCGTGTCGACCTGGTCGGCAATCTGGTCGAACTCGTGGAAGCCGCCGCCGACGAGCTTCAAGCCGCTGACGCGCCGGAAATAGTCGGCGCGGTCGCGCGCCTGGCCGCGCGCGCTCAGCAGGTAGAGATACTCCAGGTAGGCCCCCAGCAGCCAGAGGAGCGAGTAGGCCCCCCACAGCTTCGGGTTCGACCAGGATTTGAAGGAGTTGGCGACCAGCCGGTCGTTGGAGCGGTTGAAGGCGCGCGACATCCGCTCCAGCGGCGCAAAGTGCGCCTCGGAAAAGTCGCCGGTGCGCTGCGCTTCCAGCAGCAGGTGGCCGAGCACCGCCACGCTCATCAGCGTGGTGTACAAGCCCTTGGAGTAGAGCGGGTCGATAAAGCCTGCCGCGTGGCCCAGCAGGCAGAAGCGCTCGCCCACCACCTGGGTCGAGCCGTACTGCAAGCGACCGGTGCGGGTCCAGCCGCGCACCGCCTTGGCGTCGCGTAGCTGGGCGTGGATGCTCGGGAAGCGCTCGATGAAGCGCCAAAACTCCTCTTCCGGGGTCAGCGACTCGTCGATGGGGTAGAGGCGCGGGTCCAGTTGCAGCCCGACGCTCACCATCGGGTTGGTGGAGCGCACATGGTTGTTGAAGGGGATCACCCACAGCCAGCCCCCCTCGAAGACGTGGTGCAGGGTGCCCTCGGAAAGCGAGAAGGGGATACCATACTCGTCGCGCGGGGTGGCGACGCTGTTGAAGCAGGGCACGTCCACCATGTGCGTGAAGATCGTGCGCGAGTGGGTTTGCAGCTCACGCATGCGCCAACCGAACTTGTCGGCCAGCAGCGAGCGGAAGCCGCCCGCGTCCACCACGTAGGCCGCGTCGTAGCGCTCGCCCTGCTTGGTCACGACCGTCACCCCATCCGCGCGCAGCTCGATGTCGGCGACGAGCGTGTTTTGCAGCACCGTAGCCCCGTACTGGACAGCGACCGCTGTCAAAAAATAGTCGCTGTCCTGGCGAAACAGGTGCAGCTCGTGGCCGTGGGGCTGCTTCGGGATGACCGCCTGGAGCACGTGCGCGGGGTCGTGCTCGTGCCCGGCCTCATGGAGTTGGTAGCTGAAGTGGCGCTTGACCCCGTGCGAGGTGCCGATGTGGTCGAAGTAGTTTTCCGAGCTGAAGTAGGCCAGCTCCGGCACCTCGAACAGCTCGGCCAGTGCCCGCAGCGTTTCGGAAGTTTCGAGGATCATGGACTCACCGACCGCAAACTTGGGGTGGCTGCCGCCCTCGAAGATGACCACGCGCAGCCCCTGGCGTGCCAGGAGTGCGCCCAGCGTCGAGCCGCTGATGCCCGACCCGATGATCGCGACGTCGTAGGGTTTGGGGGAGGGAGACATGGGGTTCCTTTGGGTGGTGGGTGGGATTGCAGATTGCAGATGGCAGGTTGCAGATTGCAGATTACAGACAACGTGCCACAAGTGGGGTGTTGTAGATTCGAAAAAAACTTTGGCAGGCCGCCTAAAGCGCCTACTGTTGTGTGGCGGTCATCGGTCGTCGGTCGTCGGTCATCGGTCGTCGTCCGTCGTCGCTCGTCCCTTCAGGTAGCGCGAGAAGGCGAGGCTGACGACGAAGATCAGGACGGAGGCGGCCAGCGCCCAGGGGTTGAGGCTGGGCCGGAAGTTGTTTTGCAGCAGGCTGTCCACCGGAACCGAGGCACCGGCCAGCACGAAGCTGATGGTGCCCGGCAGCGAGCCGAGGATCGTTGCGAGGATGAAGGCTTTATAGTCAATGCGCAGCAGCCCCGCAAGGTAGCTCACCAGGTCGTAGGGCAGGAAGATGAAGCGCATGGTCAGGGTCGTCTCGAAGCTGTTGTCTCTCATGCGATCCGCGTAGCGCTGCACGATGCCGTCCTTCGCTGTCTCATCAACGAGCCCGCCCGCCCAGCAGGCGGCCCATGAAATAGGCGACGGTGGCCGAGCTGTTGCTTGCGATGACGGTATACACGATGCCGAGCAGCGGGCCAAACAGCGAGCCCGCCGCCAAGGTGAGCACCGTTGCCGAAAAGAAGGTGAGCGGTCGCAGCGTGTACACCACAAAGAAGAGCAGCGGCCCCCACGGGGTCTGCATGAGCCGAATCACCTCGCGCAGCAGCCCCGTCAGCGACAGGTCATTGAGCTGCATGTAGGCCACCAGCCCGCCCAGCAGCGAGAGCCAGAGCAGCGCGGCCACCAGTTTTTGCCAGTGGCGCGCCAAAAAGGAGTCGCGCGGGGCGGGTGGGGCTGTCGGCTATCTGGTTGCTGTTCATGTGTGGTGCTCGTGCGAGAGGTGAGTGTTTTGAGTAGCGTGAGTCAATCGGTAAAGCATAGCACACCTCGTCCCTATCACCTGTGAGATTGCGTACACAAAGGAGCAGAGCATGATTGCCGAGACGATCTCGCGGGCCACAGCCCGCCGCCTGTACGACGAGTTGGGGAGCGCGCTGGACCGCTCCGACCGCTACGAGGCGCGTGCCAAGGCGCGGGCGCTGGAGCTGCTCCAGCTTGAGGCGGGGCAGCGCGTGCTGCACGTGGCGGTTGGCACGGGCCGCGAGCACGCGCGCCTCGCCGGGGCGGTAGCGCCGCGCGGAACGGTGGTAGGCTTTGACCTGTCGCGCGGCATGTTGGCGCTGGCGCGGCAGCGTGCCGCCACGCCCCTCTGCGAGGGCGATGCGGTAGCGCTCCCCTTTGCCACTGGCTCCTTTGATCGCCTTTTTTCCGCGTACATGCTCGACCTGCTGCCCGCCGCCGACCTGCCGCGCGTTCTGGCCGAGTTTCGCCGCGTGCTCCGCCCCGACGGGCGAATGGTGCTCGTCTCGCTGACCCACGGCTGCACCCCGCCGAGCCGCCTTTTTGTGGCGCTCTGGACCCTCGTCTACCGCCTGCGCCCCGAGGCCCTGGGCGGCTGCCGCCCGCTCCACCTTGCCCCCTTTGTGGAGCAGGCGGGCTTTCGCCTCCTCCACAACGAGACCCTCATCCAGCGCGCCTTCCCCAGCGAGATTGTTGTGGGTATTAGAGATTGGAGAGTAGAGAGTAGAGATTAACGACATAGGAGTTCGCGGTAGTGACGTACCACTGTCCTCTATCCGTTAATCTCCAATCTCCAATCTCCAATCTCTAATTGCCAATCTCAAACAAATGCTCGCGCGGGAGGTGGACCCAGACCTGCGCGCCCCGGTCGAGCGCGTCGCGGGGATGGTAGAGGCGCGCGCGCACGGTGGTGCCTTCCAGGGCGACCCGAACCTCGCTCCATTCCCCTTTGTAGATAGTGTCCTGCACCACGCCGCGCAGCGCGTTCGCGCACGGCTCCGTGAGCACGCGTGTGTGCTCCGGGCGAATGGCGAAGGTCGCCTCGCGAGCATGACCGTTGCTGCCCGCCACGTGCAGCGCCCCGTGCGGGGTGGCGAGTTGCCCATCGGCGAGCTGCCCGCGCAGGAAGGTGGAGATGCCCATGAAGCGCGCGGCGGCCTCCGTGGCGGGCCGCTCGAAGAGGCGCGCGGGCTGATCGTGTTCCACGATTTGTCCGTCGAGCAGCAGCGCCGTGCGGTCGGACATGGCGACCGCCTCCATCAGGTCGTGCGTGACCAGCAGGGTAGTGATCCCCAACTCACGCTGGATGCGGCGAATCGCCTCCTGGAGCGTGTGGCGCACCGCGCTGTCCAGGCTGCTTAGCGGCTCGTCCAGCATGAGCACCTTGGGCTGCGTGATCAGCGCGCGTGCCAGCGCCACCCGCTGCTGCTCGCCGCCGGAAACTTGGGCGGGGAAGCGCCGCTCGATGCCGGGCAGGCCGATCAGCTCCAGCAGCCGCCCGACCTCTTTGCGAATGGTGGCGCGCGGCTCGCCCCGCATCTTCAGGCCGAAGCCGATGTTGTCCGCTACAGTCAAAAAAGGGAACAGGTAGGCTTTCTGGAACATGAGCACCGCGCCGCGCTCGTTGGCGGGCACCCGCAGGATGCTCCGCCCATCCAGCAGGATGTCGCCCCGATCCGGCTGCTCGATGCCAGCAATCAGCTTGAGGATCGTCGATTTGCCGCTGCCCGACGGGCCGAGCAGCGCCACCAACTCGCCCTCCTGCACGTCGAGCGACAGATCGCGAATGGCGGGGGCGGGCTGGCGTGGGTATTGTTTTGTGAGGTTGGTCAGCGTGATAGACGACATAGGTCAGTTTGGCTCAACGGATGGCAGGCGGCAAACGGATGGCAGGCGGCAGGCGGCAGGCGGCAGTGGCAGGCAGCAGGCGGCAGGCGGCAGGCGGCAGTGGCAGGCAGCAGGCGGCAGGCGGCAGGTGGGTTCCCGCGGAGCAGGCAGCAGTGTCGGTCGTCGGTCGTCGGACCATCGGTCGTCGGTCGTCGGTCGTCGGTCGTCGCACCCAGAGGGTACCCGTCGGTCGTCGTCCCAAATCAATATTGGCTCTGGCGCGCGAGCAGGGTGTCGGCGGTCAGAAAGCGCGCGGTCGCGGTGATCACCAGGATCGGCGGGCCGATGAAGAGCAGCGACAGGATCGCGATGGTGGTCGGGTTGCCGCCCGACACCGCCGAAAAGAGCAGCAGTGGCAGGGTGATCACCTGCCCGCCGCCGATGAGAAGGGTCAAAAGATATTGGCTCCACGAGACGAGGAACGCAAAGAGCAGGGCCACGACTACCCCGGGCAGGATCAGCGGCAGCGTGACGCGCCAAAAGATTTGGTGTGGCCGCGCGCCGAGCACCAGTGCTTGATGCTCGTAGTGAACATCGTAACGCGCAAAGACCCCGGTCAGTGTGAAGATCATGTAGGGTAGCACAGGGATCAGGTGGACGAGGATCACCCCCAGCATGTCCCCCGCGAGCCCCAGGCGCAGAAAGAGGATGTTCAGCCCCATGCCGGTCGCCACGGGTGGCACCACCGTCGGCAAAAAGAAGAGGAGAGTGATCGCTCCCCTGCCGCGAAACTCATGCAGGCCGAGGGTGCGCGCGGCGGGGTAGCCGACGAGCAGCGAGAGCACGCTTGCCGCCAGCGCTACCTGCACGCTCGCCCCCAGCGCGGCGCGCGTGGTGGGGCTTTGCAGGTGGCGCAGAAAGGGCTCCGCCGTCCAGGTGGTGGGGACAAGTTGCGGGTAAAACCAGCGCGTCGAAAAGGCGTGCAGCAGCAGCAGCCCGATGGGCAGGAGCAGGAGGGTGTAGAGCAGCCCCAGCAGCAGGGCGCGCGCCCATGCCGCGCGTCGCTCACTCACGGCGAAGCTCCCGCAGCGCGTTGCCCCCCACGACGATGAGCAGCACGACGAGCGCCATCAGCAGGCTGATCGCCATCCCCTCCGCGCGGCGGTGCAGGTCGGGGTCCAAAAAGAACTCCAGCGCCAGCGCGGCGAGCATGCGCGGGAAGCGTACCCCGAGCACCGCTGGTACCTCGTAGGCCCCAAAGACAAAGGCGAAGACCAGCAGCGAGCCCACCCCCAGCGCGGGCAGCACCAGCGGCAGCGTCACGTAGCGGAGCCGCTGCCATGCGGTAGCGCCCAGGTTCTCGGCGATCAGGGTGTAGGCGTGCGGTTGCGTGCGCAGCACGGCCAGCAGGATCAGCGTTAAAAAAGGGATTTCCTTGCTTACATAATCCAGGATAATGCCGAGGCCGTAGCGGTCGCGCACCAGAACGGGGAAGGCGGCAGGGCCGTCAATCAGCCCCAGCGCCGCCGCCGCACGTGCCAGCAGCCCGCTCTGCGCCAGCAGCAGGCTCAGCGCGATGGCCCACACCAGGTGCGGAAAGGCCAGGTTCAGGTGGAGCAGCAGCACCGGCGCGCTGCCCGACCTGCGCCGCCCCGTCAGCGCCACCGCTACCCCCAGCGCGCCCGCCGCCGCCAGCACCGTGGAAGCGAGGCTGATCCACAGGGAAAAGAGCAGCGAGGGCCAAAACTCGGCGGCGGCGCGGGACGGCCCGACGAGCACGGTCCGGTACGCCTCCAGGCTCAGCGTGCGTTCCCCGATGATGGACAGGTAGCCGAGACTTTGCGCGATGCCGTATCCCACGCTCGCCCCAAACAGCAGCCCCAGCACAAGCAGCGCAGGGGCGAGCGAGAGAAAGCGCGTGAGGCGCGCATGGGTTTTGTGGGTCATGGCTCGGTGGTAGATGGTGGATGGTGAATGGGGAGCTAGCCTGCTCAAGCAATCGTCAAGCAAGGACGGAGCACGCGCCCTAAGCTGACCGTGTTTTCAGCCGTTCCCATTCACCATGCATCATTCACTATTGCCCATCCTTACGGGATCAACACGTTCTGCCGCCACCCTTCCTCGACCAGGGATTGGTAGGGCGCGGCGGCGTCGCCAACGAGGGAGCGTGCGAGGTCGGCGGCGGGGGTGGCGGCCTCGCCGAGCTGCGCGGCGGCCTGTTGCAACGCGGCCTGCGCGGCGGGGTCGGTCACCCTGGTCACGTCGATCCCGTAGCCCAGCCCAAAGCCGTTCTCCGGGATGATCTGCGCCGCCTGCATGGCGGGGTCAAGGATCAGGTTCGCTAGCACCAGGGCCGCCGCCTTGTGCGGCGCGTTCGACGGGATGGCTACATAGTTGAAATCGCCGATCATGAAATTGTCGAAGACGAAGGCGCGCGAGGTGTCGGGGATCAGCCCCTGGTCGATCAGCGGCCCCGCGCCCGCGATGGCCTGGGTGATACTAAAATCCACCTCTTGGTTTGCGAAGAGGCTGTGCAGCTCGTTCTCGTCCTTGGGGTAGGTTTCGCCCGCGCGCCACAGGCAGGGGGCCAACTCGTTGAAATAGGCCCATAGCTCCGGCGACCACTTGTCCCACAGCGCCTGATCGAATTGGAGCCACTGCTCCGCGCCGCCGCTCAGCTCGAAGAGCGCGCCCTTGACGAAGCGCGTGCCCTGGAAGCCGCCCGCTCCTGGCGCGATGTAGGTGAAGCGCCCCGGGTGCGCGCAGGCCCACTCCTTGAGCGCGGCGTAGGAGCGCGGCAACTCGTCTGGCCCCATGCGCGCCGAGTCGTAGATAAATTGGAACTGGGCCGAGGACCAGGGGCTTTCCAGCCCGTCGATCGGCTCGCCAAAATCCAGGTTGACGGCGGGGTTGTCCCACCCCACAAACTGGCTGTTTGGCAGGCTTTGCGGCCAGCCGCCGTACAGCATCTCAGCCTGCTTCAGCGACAGGAAGTTTTCCCCGTTGATCCAGATCAGGTCCACCTGGCCGGGGTCCTGCCCCGCTTCCTTCTCGCTCAGCACCTGGTTGATCGCGTCTACCGTGTCGTTGAGCGGCACCCGCTTGAGCGTGATCCCGTACTGCTCCTTTAGCGTCTCGCCATAGAAGCCATCCACAAAGGCGTTGATGCTTTCCGAGCCGCCCCAGATGTACCAATTGATGCTTTGCCCGCGCGCCGCTTCCAGCACGCTGTCCCACTTTGCCACATCAAAGGAGTCGTCGGCAGGCGCGGCAGCCTCCTCCGCCGGGGCGGTTGGCGCGGCGGGCGCGGGCACGGTGGCGGGCAGGTCGGTAGCGGGCGCAGCCCCCGAGCAGCCGATCAGGGCCAGCAGCAGGGCAAGCAGGGATATCAAACGTATAAGCTTCAAAAGATTCTCCTGTTGGATGGTGAATGGGTGCGCTGCGGCTTGCACAGCTTCCCCAAGGTTCCCATGAGTTACGCGGGTGAAGGTCGGTCCTCGGTCCTCGGTCCTCGGTCGTCCGTCCCGTTGCGTAAGTCCTACCTCAAAAGAAAAGGTATCACAGCGGGCGCGGGGGACGTGTGCGCTACAACACTCGCGCCGCCCAGCGGAAGCGGTGCAGGATCGTGGCGACGGTGAGCACGGTCATGATCCCGAAAAGCGCCACCTGCGCGGCGGGGAAGAGCAGGAAGAGCACAAAAAATAGCACGGTTTCGGTGCCCCCCAGGATGCCATCCGGCATCGTGATCGAGGTTAGCTCACCGCGCGCGTTGGCCCCGCTTTGGCGCTTTTCCAGCAGCGCTGCCAGGTACATCCACGAGGCTGCGTTGACATAAAACCCTGTCAAGAGCAGGATGAGGCTCAGGTAGGCGGCGCTTGTCCCGATGCTGATGGCGAGCGCGGCGGGGATCGCCGCGTACATCACGGTGTCCAGCAGGATGTCCAGGTAGCCGCCCAGGTCGCTTTGGCGCTGCGTCACGCGGGCGACGGTGCCATCCAGCCCATCCAGCAGGCGGTTGAGCAGCCAGAGCGCGATACCCAACGCGTACCATCGCTGCACGATCACCCACGTCGCCCCGATGCCCACCACGAAGCCGATGAGCGTGATGAGGTTGGGGTGTAGCGCATGGGGCAGGCGCTGCGCCACCCCGGCCAGAATATCTTCTTTGGGCTGGCGCAGCAGTTTGTCAACCATAAGTCGGTCCCACTCCGGGCACTCCGTGGCAGACAACGCCCTCACACGGAGCGGCAGAGATAGATTGATCTCTGCCGCCGTGGCAACGCTGTCGTTTGACTTTCATGTGAGCCTGATGATACCTGCTGCGCTGCTTCCCAACAAGCGCCCAGCCTGTCGCGGCACGCGCCGCCGCGCGGTTGCTTTCCGGTGGCGCGGTGGGTATGCTTTCGCTTCGCACCCATTTGTGGCATCGAGGCTATGCAAACCTATTCCCACTTTTTAATGACCGCCGCCCTCAACCGGGGGCTGATCCGGCGCGGTACCGTGCCGGTGCGCTCCTGGGCGCTGCTGCTCGGCTCCGTGCTGCCTGACCTGCCGCTTTTTTTGCTGACGATTGGCTTTTTTGCCTATCGCCAGTGGGTGCGGCCCGACCTGCTGAGCGAGTTTGTCTTTGGAAGCAGCTACGACGCCCTCTACTTTACCAACCCATTTTGGATTTCAGGGCACAACCTGCTCCACGCGCCGCCCCTGATTGCCCTTTACCTGGCCCTTGGCTATTGGGGCACGCGGCACGGGCGCGGGTGGGGGCCTAGCCTCATTTGGTTTGCGGTAGGGTGCGGCTTGCACTCCCTGGTAGACATTCTGACCCACCACAACGATGGCCCGCTGTTACTTTTCCCGTTTAACTGGTCGCTCCGCTTTCACAGTCCGGTTTCCTATTGGGAACGCGCCTACTATGCGGGCATCGTCGCCCCGTTGGAGCACCTGATGGACCTTCTTATCGTTGGCTCTTTTGGCGTGACGTGGCTGCGTCGCAGCCGGGCAGGGGCGCGCAGCGGGCAAGCGCCATGAGTTGCCTGTCTGTCTCTGACGCACGTTCTGTGGGGTTGGATGGGCACGCCGCGTGCGCGCCGCGTGCCTGCTGTTCCCTTTCGGGCAAGAAAGGGGCCGTGGAAGCGGCTTCCCCGCGTTGGCGGTCGCCCTTTGCCCCCCCGCCGCTCACGATGGGATATTCACTATGATTCTTGTTGTGGGAGCGGGCCCTGCGGGCTTGGCGGTCGGCTACTTTCTGCAAAAACGCGGTTTGCCTTTTCGCATCCTGGAAAAAGAAGAGATCGGGTGGGCATGGCGGAACCACTACGATAGCCTGCACCTGCACACCCCCAAAGGGATTTCCGCCCTGCCGGGCCTGCCGATGCCGCGCGAGTACCCCACGCTGCCCTCGAAGGAGCAGGTGGTGAGCTACCTGGAGAGCTACGCCGAGCACTTCGCGCTGCCGATCACGTGCGGCACGGAGGTGCAGCAGGCGGAGTACGAGGGCGGGAAGTGGACCCTTCACACCACCCGTGGCCCCGTGCGGGGCGATCTGCTGGTGGCGGCGACCGGCATCTGGAGCACCCCCTTTCGCGCGACGTTTGGCGGCGAGGAGCTGCTTTGGGGGGCCGATCCCCCACGCGCGCGACTACCAGAACGCGGAGCCTTTCGCGGGGCAGCGCGTGCTGGTGGTGGGGGTGGGCAACTCGGGGGCGGAGATCGCGGTGGAGCTAGCAGAGGCGCAGGTCGAGACAGCGATCTCGCTGCGCAGCGGGGCCAGTTTTGTGCCCGCGTCGCCGCCCGCCGCCGCGATGCACGTCGCGGGCTGGCTGCTCCGCACCCTGCCGCGCCCGCTCACCGGGCCGGTGCTCACGCGCCTGCGCCGCGATTTCAGCGACATCGGCCTGCCCCCGCCGCCCGGCTCCGTGCTGGACGCCTACCCCGTGGTGAGCTACGAGCTTCCAGAGATGGTGCGCGCCGGGCGCGTCACCGTGTACCCGGGGGTGGAGCGCTTTGTGGAGGGCGGGGTCTGCTTTGTGGGGGGGCAGCAGGCGGCGTTCGACAGTGTGATCCTGGCGACCGGCTTTCGCCCGACCCTTCCCTTCGTCGCCGACCACCTGCGCTTTGACGAGCGTGGCTGGCCGCTGCTGGACGAGCACTGGCGCTCGCGGGTCAACCCCGCGCTCTTCTGCGTGGGCTTTCGCTACCCCACGACCGAGGGGTGGCTGCAAGCGATTGGGCGTTTCGCGCGGCAGGCGGTCGATGGGATCGCGGAAGCGTGGGAGGCGCGCGGGGGCTGACAGGCGCGCCTCGTCCCGCTACGGCTTCGCGGCGGGCGAGGGGAGGATGGGGGTGGTTGACCAGGCTGCGGGGGTGGGGAACCTTGCTTGCAGCCGCTGCGCGGTGACCTGGGCGGACAGCGGCGGGGCGAAAAGGTAGCCCTGCCCGTACTCACAGCGCATCTCCTGGAGGCACCCTAGCTGGGTTTCCGTCTCGATCCCCTCGGCCACGATGCGCAGCCCCAGCGTGTGCGCCAGCGTCACGATTGCCTGTACGATGGCCTGCTGCTGCGTGCCGCCCTGCAACCCCTGGATAAACGAGCGGTCAATCTTCAGCACATCGAGCGGGAAGCGGTGCAGGTAGTTCAGCGACGAGTACTCGGTGCCAAAGTCATCCATCTGCACCTGCACCCCGCGCCGCCGCATCTGGATGAGCAGGCGGGTGGCGCTTTCCAGGTTGTCGATCAGCGTGCTCTCGGTAATTTCCAGCTTGAGGCAGGCGGGCGGGAGTTGACTCTGCTGCAAGATGGCGGCGATCTGCTCGTCCATCTGCGGGTGGACCAGTTGCCGACCGGACAGGTTGACGCTGACGCTGAAGGAGGGGGGCAGCGCGAACTGGTCGTGCCAGGCGCGTAGCTGGCCGCACGCCTCGCGCAGCACCCACTTGCCCAGCGGCAGGATGAGCCCCGTTTCCTCGGCCAGCGGGATAAAGTCCAGTGGCGGCAGCAGCTTCCCGTCCGGCTGCGGCCAGCGCACCAGTGCCTCCACCCCCACCATCTCCCCGCTGTCCAACCTGACGATCGGCTGATAGTGCAACTCTAGCGCGCCCTGCTCGATGGCGCGGCGCAGTTGCGTCTCGCGCTGGAGGCGCACGGTGGCACCCTGGTGCATCAGCTGATCAAAAATCTGGTAGCGCGCGCGCCCCTGCGCTTTGGCGCGGTACATGGCGATGTCGGCGTCGCGCAGCATGTCCTCGGGGTGCTGGTAGGTGGGTTGGCTCATCACGATGCCGATGCTCGCCGAGATCACCACCTCATGCTCGCCCAAGATCACCGGCTCGATAAAAGCCGCCTGGATGCGCTCCGCTACGTGGGTTGCCACCTCGCTTTTGGGCAACTCTTGCAGCAGGATGGCGAACTCGTCCCCGCCCAGCCGCGCTACCGAGTCGCTCGACTCCAGGCAATCCTGGAGCCGCTGCGCGATGGCGACGAGCAGCTGATCGCCCACGCGGTGGCCCAGGCTGTCGTTGATGACCTTGAAGCGGTCAAAATCCAGAAAGAGCACGGCGAAGGTCTGCTTGGGGTGGCGCTGGTAGCGCTGCAGCGCCATCGTGAGCCGATCCATGAAGAGCACGCGGTTCGGCAGGTTGGTCAGCGCGTCGTACATCGCCCCCTTCAGCAGCTGCACCTCGATGCTTTTCCGGCTGCTGATGTCGGTCTGCGAGCCGACGATTCGCACCGCCTGCCCGCTTTCGGCGCGCACCGCGAGCCCCCTGGAGAGCATCCACCGGAAGGAGCCGTCGGCGTGGCGGATGCGGTACTCGCTCTCGAAGTGGGGGCTTTGCCCGTTCAGGTGGGCTTCCAACTGGCGCTGCACCTTTTCAAGATCGTCGGGGTGCAGCCGCCCAAACCATGCCTCGGGCTTCTCCGCCTGACCGCCAGGCTCGCCGCCGAGCATTTCCTGCCAGCGCGGCGAAAAATACATCTCGCCGCTGCGCAGGTTCCAGTCCCACAGCCCATCGTTGGCCCCGCGCGCGGCCAGGGCGTAGCGCTCCTCGCTGTCGCGTAGCGCCAGCTCCGCCTTGCGGCGCTCGCTGATATCGTTAGCCACCCCGATGACCCCCACCGGCGTGCCCCGCGCGTCGCGCAGGGGGGCATAGTGACAATCGTAGACCATCCCCTGGATCTCGATGATGGAATCGGTGGCAACCCCGCTCAGCGCCGTGCGAAATTGCTGCTCCAGGTCCGGCACGTGCGTGCCATACAGATCGAACACCGAGCGTCCCACCACCTGCGAGGCTTCCACCCCCAGCGCCCGCAAAAATTGGCCCTCGGCCAGGGTGAAAATGCCGGTGCGATCCAGCGCAAAGAGCAGGATCGGCGCGTTGGCGATGACGGTGTGCAGGCGCTGCTCGCTGTTGTGCAGCGCCGCCTCCGCCTGCTTGCGCTCGCGCAGGTCGCGGGCGATGAGCACGTGGCCGATCTGCTCCTGGCCGGGCTGCGCCAGGGTCGCTATCGACAGCGCGATGGGGAGCACCGTCCCCTCCTTGCTGCAAAAGAGAAACTCTTCGTCCCGCAGCACCTCCTGCTTGAGCAGGGCGCTGAGCCGTTCTTTGGCAGTGGGCTGCTCCTCCACTTGGGCGAGGAGGTCGGCGAGCGGCTTGCCGATCAACTCGTCAGTCGTGTAGCCCAGCGTGTCGCAGCATGCCTGGTTGACCAAGCGGATGTGCTGCTCCTCATCACAGACCAGCAGCGGGTCTGCCATGGTTGCCAGCACGTGCTCGGCGGCGAAGGAGGGGGTGTAATCCACCAGGCGGTAGCGGCGGATCGCGCGGGCGGCTAACACCAAAAAGCATAGTATAGCGATGTAGCCCCCCGGGTAGAGCGGCACCCCGTAGGCGGCAAGGAAATCGATGGCGGCCAGGTAGCCCACCAGGAAGGCCAGCATGAGCGCCTGAATGCGCTGCCGATGCGGGCCGGGCGGGGTCTTGTAGTAGGCTATCCCATACTCGACGAGGTTGAGGACGAGGACGAGGAAAAAGAAGAGTAGAAAGGGGAAGGAGTGCGCGTCATAGGCGGGGTAGTAGCCCCACCAGTACAGGTGCACCCCTGGCACCAGATAATTGCTCGCCAGCGCCAGAACGGAGAAAAAGAGGGTCACTGCCCAGACGATCTGGACGATGCGCCGCCGCTGCTCGTACTGGCGCAGCACGCGGGCACTAAAATGGTAAAGGGTAGCGGGAATAAAGGCCACGCCACACAGGGCAAGCTTTGCCCAGCTGTGGGCAACGGCGATCTCGTCGGTGCTGTACATGGCGCTGTACGCGGCCAGCCACAGCGCGACCGCCAGGGTCATCCACAAAAACGCGCGCCCGATAAGGGAGGCGTTTTCGCGCCACACGACGACTAGGCCCAGTATCACGATCAGCAGGGCTGTGACGGCGAGCGGAACGGCGTATGGTGACAGCTCGTAGACGAACAGTAGATAGCTCAGCATCATGAGAACATAGAGGGATGGGTGATTTCGATGGCTGACGTGCTGGCAGGGCGGGGCAAGCCGCTGGAAAGCTAAAAAACCCCCTGGTAAAGGTGTCAGAGTGAACATCAGGCTGCTGTTGAGCCGGGCGCGAGGGGCGACGACTGCAACCCTCGGCTGGTTGTCCGCTCGTCACGTTCCAAGCCCAACAGGCGTTCCTACTCCTGCTGAACGATGCGCCTTCGTCTGGATGGCGTGCGAGCAGAGGCACCCTAAAATCAAAAATTGCCCGTCAATTCATAGATAAGGCAACTATAGCAGAGAGAAGCAAAGTAATCCACGTACCGTGGTCACGGGAAAGGCCCAATAACGGGAAAAACGCCCAAACACTGGTAGTAGTTTAAGCCTATATGGACGAGCACGGATGCGATAGGGTGTGATTTTCGCGTAGGGAGGGGAAAAGGGAAAGTGTGAGGATCGTGCGGCGCGCCGCTGGTTTCCTCCCACGCGGTGGGGCGCTCCAGTGGCTCCAGGGCGTGGGTCCCGTCGAGGTGGATGAACCGCCCGCTGACGCACAAGGCGGGGCATGGTAGACACCATGCCCCGCCTTGTGTTCTCTTTGCCTGACCGATGCGGCTATTGCTCGGTCAGCAGCTTGTAGCCCTCGATGAATTGCGTGTCGTCAAGTTGTTGTAGCGCGTCCGCGTCCAGCCCCTCGACCTGATCCGGCGAGACCGGGTAGACCTCAGGGGGCAGGGTGACGGTGACGGTCGGCTCCACCCCGTTCAGCTTGATCAGCTCACCGTTGGGCGTGAGCCACTCCGCCACGCCCAGCAGGATCGCCGAGCCGTCCGAGAGGGGGTACTGGTTGAGCACGGTGCCCGTGCCGAAGGTGCGCTCGCCGACCAGCGTGGCGCGCTCCTGGTCCTTCAGCGCCCCCGCGAAGATCTCGGCGGCGCTGGCGCTCCCCTCGTTGGTGAGCACGACGAGCGGCGCATCGGGCAGCAGGGGGTCACCTCTCACGGAGTACACTTCCTGCTCGCCCCCGCGCCGCCGCTCGATGAAGACGCTCCCTTCGTCCAAAAACTCGCTCGTCACGGCAACCACCTGCGTGACCAGACCGCCCGGATTGTTGCGCACATCGACCAGGTAGCGCTCCGCCCCCTGCGCCTGCGCCTCGTTCAGGATGCCAACCAGGGTGTCGTGCAGGTTGGCCGAAAACTGGTTCATACGGATGTAGGCTACCTGGTTGGGCAGCATCGTCCAACTGGCGGCGGGCAGCTCGATAATCTGGCGCGTGATCGTTACCTCCTGCGACGCCTGCGCGTCGGGGTGGAGGATCGTCAGCGTGACCTGGCTGTCTGGCTCGCCGCGCACGAGGGAGATCACGTCGTTGAGGGACTTGCCCTCGGTCGGCTCGGCATCCACCGCCAGGATGATGTCCCCCGGCTGGAGCCCCGCCGCCTCGGCGGGCGAGCCGTCCATCGGCGCGACGATCACGATGTTGCCGTCGCGCTCGCCGACGGTAGCGCCGATGCCTGCAAAGGAGCCGGATATCGCGGTCTGGTGAAACTCGCGCTCCTCGGGGGTCAGAAAGCGGGTGTGTCCCTCGTCGCCCAGCGACTGCAACATGCCGCGAATCGCGCCGTAGGTCATCTCCTCGGGCTGCGTGCGCGCCTCGTCCACGTATCGGCTCTGCACGAGGTTCCACGCTTCCCAGAAGGGGCGGAAGGTACTGGCCACCTCCTCGGACGGCGCGCCGGTCGGGGCCCACGTCGGGTAGCCGATACCCAGTTCGGCCAGAACCGGGCCCGCGCTCGCGCTCAGCACGGCCCCCGCTGCGCAGGAGGTGAGCATCACCGCCAGTAACACAAAGGACGCCAAAATGATGGTTACGGTACGCCGTTTCAAGATATTTTCCCCTCTATCGTTATTTTATTTGTAGGCTGCATGGTGAGTGGGACGCTCTGTGTGGCTTGTACCCGATGCACCGTTCACCACTTCCCTGCGGTTCGCTGGCAGGTTTCTTAGAATATCAACTCGACATAAACCTGAGATGAGTCGCGGCTAAACAAGCAAGAAAGAAGCACAAAGCGGCGCGCCGCTTGCCCGCACCAGAAAGGGGGCAGCCCTGCTGCAAGCAGGGCTGCCCCCTACGGTTTTACGGGGAAGAGAAAATAGCGAGCAGAAAATAGGACATAGCGACCGACATACACAGAACCAGTCGTTCAGCGTTCAGCGTTCAGCCGCCTTACCCACTCCTTGGGAACCCACTGCCGCCTGCCGCCTTACCCGCTTTGCGACCCCTGCCGCATACCCGCCTGCCGCCCGCCGCCTGCCGCCTGCCCCCGCCGCCTGCTATCCGTTTGCCGCCTGCCGCCGTTCGGTCAGCCTTCCAGCCGCCGCGCGTCGAAGAGGGGGGTGGGGGTGCCTTCGAGGAGCAGGGCGAGCGCCTGCTTCGCCACCAGCACCCCGAGCCCCATCCCGTGCCCGTTGAAACCGACCGCGAAGCCGACGCGCTTGTGGTCGGGCAGGGTGCCAACGAGGGGGAGCCCGTCCGCCGTGAAGCCCATGACCCCCGCCCAGCGTTGCGCGATGGGAACCTCGGCAAATTCGGGGAAGTGGCGCGCGGTCCACGCTTCCAGGTCGGCCTGCACCGGCGCGCTCGGCTGCTCGCTGAGCTTGTTGTTTTCCGTGTCAAAGTGCAGGTGCCGCCCCCCGCCGATCAGCCAGCGGCCATAGCCGGGCCGCTCGGGGGTGGGAACCTGGCGGAAGTACCAGTAGCCGTAGTGGCTGTAGCCCGCCGTGTCGAAGCTCATCGGGGCGGGCTCGGTGACATACACTTGGCCGCGCATGGGGGTCACCTTGCCCTCGAAGTAGGGATGAAGGGTCGCGGACCAGGCGTTGGTCGCCAGCATCGCCCAGCGCGCGCGGACCGTGGCGCGCGCGCTCCGCACGATCACCCCCTCGCTGCTTTCCTCGATGCTCAGCACGGGCGAGCCAAAAATCGTGTCGAAGCCGCTCTGCTGGAGCAGCGCGCGGCTCAGCGCGGCGGGCTGCGTGACCCCGTCCTCCGCGCGCTGCAACCCGGCGAAAAAGCCGCGCTCGTGCAGGGCATCGGCGACGAAGGTGCCTGCAAAGCCATCCTCGTGCAGCAGCGTGGCGCTTCGCTCCAGCGCTTCTGCTTCCGCCACACTCTCGGCGAGGAGCAGGCAGCCGCAGCGCCAGTGGAAGACGCCGAACTGCTCGGCAAGCGCCAGCATCACATTGCGGTTCTCGATGCTGAGCGCCCACAGCTCGCGCGCGGCGTCGCGCCCGTAGTGCTGCACCGCCACATCGTAGCTGGCGGCGATGCCGCTCAGGACGAAGCCCGCGTTGCGCCCGCTCGCGCCGAGCGCCGCCTCGCGCGCCTCCACCACCACGCCGCTAAGGCCCTGCTGTGCGGCCCAATGCGCCAGCCCCGCCCCGATGATGCCGCCGCCGACGATGCACAGCTCCGTCTCGATCTCGACCGGCGCGGCGGGCGGCTCGTCCTTGCCCGGTAGCCCCAGCTGTGATTGCCAGAAAGAAATGCTTGTGTTGTTCATGGTTCCCTCTCGATGGTTTGTGGGAGCGGCTCCGCTGCCTGGGCTTCCCACCACAGGGCGAGCACCTCCGCGACCGACCACGCCTGGGCAAAGCAGCCGCGCGGTCGGTGCGGCGCGTCCCCGTCGAAGATCTCGCTGATGGTGCCCACCGCCCCGCCGGTGAGCACGTGCTCGCGCAGGCCCGCCAATTGCTGCGCCAGCCAATGTGAGTCGGCTGGCCCTTCCCCGAAGCGCCGTTGGGCGCGCAGGTACGGCCCGATGAGCCACGCCCAGACGGTGCCGTTGTGGTAGGCGCGGTCGAACTCCTCGCGCGGGCCACGGTGCTGCGCGTGGTAGCGTGGATGATCGGGCGACAGGGTGCGCAGCCCGACCGGGGTGAGCAAGTGCGCCTCGCACGCGGCGAGGATGCTGCGCGCCTGCGCCGCGTCGTCGAGCACGGGGTGGGTCAGCGAGAGCGCGAACAGTTGGTTGGGGCGCAGGGTGGGGTCGTTTTCCCCGTCGCGGTCGAGCACGTCATACAAAAAGCCGCTGTCGGGGTTCCAGAAGCGCCCAAAGGCGCGGCGCGTCTGCTCGGCCAGGGTGTCCCACTCCGCTGCCCCCGCGCCGCCGAGCGCCCGCTCGAAGCGCGCCATCCAGCGCAGCGCGTTGTACCAGAGCGCCGACAGCTCCACCGCTTTGCCGTGGCGGGGGGTCGGCACCTCCTCGTCGATCTTCACGTCCATCCAGGTGAGTTGGGTGCCCGCGCTGCCCGCCGCGAACAGGCCATCGTCCGCCACATGGATTCCGTAGCGGGTGCCGCGCCGCTGCCAGTCAGTGATCTCGGCCAGCACGGGGTAAAGCTCCGCCAGCAGCGCAAGGTCGCCGGTGGCCTGCCAGGTCTGGCCGACCGCCTCGAAGAACCAAAGGGTGGCATCGGCGGTGTTGTACTCGGGCTGCTCGCCCTCGTCGGGGAAGCGATTCGGTAGCATCCCCCGGTCCACGTAGCGCGCGAAGGTGCGCAGGATCGCCTTGGCGTCCTCGTGGCGGCCCGTCGCCAGGCAGAGCCCCGGCAGCGCGATCATCGTGTCGCGCCCCCAATCGGTGAACCAGGGATAGCCCGCGAGCACCGTCCGCTTCGGCCCGTCGCGCTGCACGGTGATGATGAACTGGTCGGCGGCCAGCAGCAACTGGCGAATCCAGGCGGGCGCGTGCTCGCCCAGCTGCGGCGCTGCCTGCTCCCACAGCCGCTCGTCGCGAGCGAGGCGCTCGTCCTGAACGGTTTCCCAGCGGCGACCCAACTCGGCGGGGGCGTCGGCTTCCGTGGTGGCGCTCACCTGCCATGCCTCGCCCGCCGCGAGGTCTACCTGTAGGTCGCCGAACTGAAAGAGGCTCTCGCTGGCGTTTTTGCCGCGCTCCTCCTCTTCCGGCCAAAAAAAGCCCTTGACCCAGGCCGCGTTGGCCTGCCACGCGCGCGGCTCGTCCCAGCGCAGCGCGAAGCCCTGCTCCCCGTGGGCGATGCGGTAGTGGTCGCCCCTGTCCGTCACGGTAGGGAGCAATGTGGGGTCTGTCTCCCCATGGTGGTCGCGCACGGTGTGGAGCAGGCGGAAGCGGAAGGTGACGGGCGCGCTCGTCTCGATCACGCGGAAAACGACGTGAACGGTGTTGCGCCCCGGAGCGAGGATCACCCGTTGCTCCACCAGGGAATCGTCCACGCGCCAGCGCCACACCGGAATCGTCCCCTCCAGGTGAAAACTGTCCAGGTTGAGGTAGCCCATGGGCTCGACGGTGCCATTGCGAAAGTAGGCGGTCGTCAGGTCGTAGCGTTGCTCGCCAACCTGCGCCAGCGCATCCACGCGGCAAAAGGTGACGACGCGCTGCAAATCCTGTGTGGCCGCTACCAACATCGCGTGGTAGCGCCGCGTGTGCGCGCCTAGCACGCTGCTGGCCGCGTAGCCGCCCACCCCGTTGCTCATCAACCACTCCCGCTGGAGCGGCTCGTCGAACGTGTGGAGGAAAGGGGCGTCAAAGTGGATTGGGGTCATGGTCGTTTCGCGTGGTGAGTGGTGAGTGGGCAGTGTTCATGCGGGATGAAGGGTAGGGCGGAAGCGCACGGCTGGCAAACGCTGAGGTGCGGCGGTGCCGCTGTTGGTTATAATCCTGGTCAGCCAAAGAGCGGCAATCCGTGCTGAGAGCCCAGAGCCACGCCGCCACGCGCAGCGGTCGCACGCTGCGCCCATTCACCATGCGAAGCGCCCATTCACCAAACCAAGGAACCCCCCATGAGCGATGCCACCTTCGTTCCCCTCGACAGCTACCGCGAGTTTCCGCCAGAAGAGATGCGGGAACGTGCCCGCGCCTTTCGCGAGGAGATGCAGCGGCGGCGCACGGTGCGCCACTTTGCCGAGCGCGCGGTGCCGCGCGAGATCATCGAGGAGTGCCTGCGGGTGCGCGGGCAGCGCCCCGAGCGGGGCCAACATGCAGCCCTGGCACTTTGTGGTCGTGGCCGACCCGGAGGTCAAGCGTCAGATTCGCGCGGCGGCAGAGGAGGAGGAGCGCGACTTCTACCAGACGCGTGCCAGCGAGGAGTGGCTGGCAGCGCTCGCGCCGCTCGGCACCGACGAGCACAAAGCCTTTTTGGAGGCGGCTCCGTACCTGATCGCGATCTTCGTGCAGCGCTACGGGCTCCTGCCGGACGGTCGCACGGTGAAGCACTACTACGCCAACGAGTCGGTTGGCCTGGCGACCGGCTTCTTGATCGCTGCGCTTCACCACGCGGGGCTCGCCTCGCTGACGCACACCCCCAGCCCGATGAGCTTCCTCAACCAGATCCTGGGTCGCCCCGACAACGAGCGGCCTTTTTTGCTGCTCGTCGTGGGTTACCCGGCAGCCGACGCGGCGGTGCCCGCCATCGGCAAGAAAGCGCTCGACGAGATTGTCACGTGGCGGTAGTCAGAATGCGGAATGCGGAATGTGGATGTACAAAGCGCCGTGGGCGGCTGTCTGTTTTTCTCCTATCTGACCCACTGGGTAGTGGTACCGCTCCAATTTGTGCACCTTGCACAACAATGGGTGATCGCACTCGGACGATTTACCCGTTGAGTGGGTAAGGACACTGCTGTATGCTTGTGGTTGTCATTGGCACTACAGTGACCTGTCGGCAAGGAAGCGCGACGATCCGCAAGGATGCGCGCTTTCTTGTTATTTAGCCACTCAGATTCGGAGGCGTTTATGTCGCGAAGGTTTGTTCGGATGCTGACCACGATGGGGCTGCTGGCGCTGCTGATGGCACTGTTTAGCGTGCCTGCTTTTGCGCAAGACCCCAACGGCGCGGAAACCCTAGCCGCCGATGCCGGGGCTCCCCTCACCTTTATCTGGTTGATCGTCTCCTCTGCGCTCGTGTTTTTCATGCAGGCGGGCTTTCTTCTGGTTGAGGCGGGCTTCGCGCGGGCCAAGAATACCGTCAATATCGTGACCAAGAACATGATTGACTTTGTGATCGCGGCCCTGGCGTTCTGGGCTTTTGGTTACGCGTTTATGTATGGCGATGGTGGTGTAGCCAATAACTTCATCGGGCTGACCGGCTTCGGCCTTTTCGGTGATGGCTACGATGTCACCAACATGCTCTCCTGGGTCTTCCAGCTGGTGTTTGCCGCCACTGCCGCGACGATCGTGTCCGGCGCGATGGCGGAGCGCACCAAGATTACCTCGTACATGGCGTACAGCTTCCTCGTCACCGCGCTGCTCTACCCGATCTACGGCAAGTGGGTGTGGGGCGGCGGCTGGCTCGCGCAGTTGGGCGCGCACGACTTTGCAGGCTCCGGGCGTGGTGCACGCGCTGGGCGGCGGTGTCGCCCTGGCCGGGGCGATGCTGGTCGGGCCGCGCATCGGCAAGTACGGGCCGGATGGCAAGGCAAACAGTTTCGCCCCGCACAACATGGTCTATGTGGCGCTCGGCACCCTGATTCTGGTCTTTGGCTGGATCGGCTTTAACGGTGGCAGTACCCTAAACGGCTCCGACCTGCGCGTGTCGGTGATCGTGGCGAACACCCTGCTCGCCTCGGCGGCGGGTGGCCTGGTTGCCATGTACATCAACATGGTCCGCACGCGCGGCATCGTGGACCTGGGCAAGGTTTGCAACGGGATGCTCGCGGGCCTCGTCGCGGTCACTGCTCCCTGCGCGGTCGTCGCGCCGTGGGCCGCTGTGGTCATCGGCGGCATCGGCGGCGCACTGCTGCTCTGGGCGGAAAGCTTTGTCGAGAACACCCTCAAGATCGATGATCCCGTGGGCGCGTCGGCGGTACACGGAGCCAACGGGCTGTGGGGGCTGATCGCGGTAGGCATCTTCGCGGATGGCACCTACGGCGGGATCAGTGGCCTGATCATGGGCGACGTCAACCAATTTCTGGTCCAACTGCTGATGGCTGGCGTCATCGCGGTCTGGTCCCTGGGCGGTGGGTACCTCATCTTCAGCTTCATCAAGTCGGTCATGGGGCTGCGCGTCAGCGCCGTGGAAGAGGAGATGGGGCTAGACATGCCGGAGCACGGGATGGTCGCCTACGGCCAGGATATTGTCATCCGGGAGCCCCTGCCCGCCCTCGGCGACTAAAAACGAAAGCTACAAGGCGGAGCGTCCCACCGGAGGCTCCGCCCCGCTGCTGCAACGTAACCTTTATTTTCCACTCATCTATCCAACTCATCAAGGAGAGTTCATCATGGAAGCAGTATTTGGAATCGGTGCCTTCGTCCTCATGTTCGGCATGTGGGTAGTCGCTCCGCGCCTGATCAAGGAGAAGAGCGAGGAGTAAGCCGCACCTCGTTTTCATACTCTGCAAGAGGCCCGCTCGTCCCCACGAGCGGGCCTCTTGCCTTGCTCCCCGATGGGTTATGTCATCGGGGGCGCGCGCTGATGTGCCGTAATGGGAGTAGTATCTCGGCAAGGCTGAAATGAGGGATACGACCAAAGAGGCCGCCCTGTTCGTAGTCCCGCCTTCAGGCGGGCATTGAACGGCCACCGCCTGAAGGCGGGACTACGAACCTATCATTTTACGCTTGACGAGACAGTAGTACCGAGTCAATGTCATTGGGTTAAGCGTGGGGTTTGTGGAAACCGGCATGGTAAGGCAGAGTTTTTCCTATCATGTTTCGTCAAGAGGCGTCTGGCGGGTTGCAGTCACGGACTAGAAGTCCGTGCTGGCGGGCCTGCGGCCAAGCGTCCGCCTGCGCGGACGCCCCCAGACCGCTCTTTGACCCGTCAACCTTCTCTTGCCTGACCACTCCAATCTCGTGATCAGGATGCCGTGCTGAAGGGCCTCCGCGCCCGAGGCACCCGCATCCCGAAGGCGGACGCCCCTCCGGCGGGCGCGGCACCCCGAGCTTTTGGGAAAGTCGTGAGCAGGAACACAAAGCGGGCAGCCCGGTGAAGGGCTGCCCGCTTTGTGTTGGGTACGTTATGGCTTATTGGAGGCTCACATCGTCCACGAAGAAGCTGGTTGCAAGCGAACCATCGGTGTCGGTCCAGAAGGTGACGCGGACTGTCTGCCCCGCGTAGGCGGCGAGGCTGATTGTGTCCTGCGTCCACACGTTCTTGGCGCTTCTGTTGTCCCAGGTGCGCAGCGTGGTCAGGTAGGTCCCGGCGTTGTTATACAAGCGAACTTCCATCCAGTCGTAGCGCGTGGCGCTCGTCTCGCTTGTCTCCATGCGCCACCAGTAGCGCAGCGTCCCATTGGTGGGGACCGTGACGCTCTGGTAGATATACTCCACCGCGTTGTTGTAGCCACCTTCCCAGACACCGTAGCTGCCTGTGCGGGGGCGGCTGGTCGTCACGAGGTTGTAGCCAGCGCTGGAGTACTCGGTCCACGATACGCCAGGGCCGCTCTCGAAGCCTGGGTTCAGGATCGCGTTCCCCCCACCGGGCGGCGGGGTCGGCGACGGGGTCGGCGACGGGGTGGGGGTACCCCCGGTCAGCAGCGAGTAGAGCAGGCGGTTCGGCGAGCCTGTGCCCGCGCTCGTCACCACGCCGCTAGTCGAGCCGTTGACAATCGCGTCGCGCACCGCGCTGGTCGAGGCGCTCGGGTTGCTTTGCAGGTACAGGGCGGCCACACCGGCCACGTGCGGGGTCGCCATCGAGGTGCCGCTGATCGTGCTCGTCGCGGTGTTGCTGGTGTACCACGCGGAGGTGATGCTGGAGCCCGGCGCGAAGAGGTCGAGGCAGCTTCCATAGTTCGAGTAGGAGGCGCGGGCGTCGGTCGAGGTGGTCGCGCCCACGGTGATGGCGGCGGTGACGCGCGCGGGCGAGTAGTTGCACGCGTTGCGATTGTCGTTGCCACCCGCGATGGCGTAGGTCACGCCGGAGTTGATCGAGTTGCTCACCGCGTTGTCCAGCGCGGTCGAGGCGCTACCGCCCAGGCTCATGTTCGCTACGGCGGGGTTCTGGCGGTTGTTCGTCACCCAGTCCACGCCCGAGATCACCTGCGAGTTGCTGCCCGAGCCTGCACAGTTCAGAACGCGCACCGGGTGCAGCGTGACCTGCTTCGCGACACCGTAGGTGGTACCGCCCACCGTGCCCGCGACGTGGGAGCCGTGGCCGTTGCAGTCGTCCGCGGTGCCGCCGTCAATCGCGTCGTAGCCTGTCCCCACGCGCCCCGAAACTCGTTGTGGGTCAGGAGCATGCCCGTGTCGATGATGTAGGCGTGGACGCCCGCGCCCGTGACGTTGTAGGTGTAGCTGTTGCTCAGCGGCAGGTTGCGCTGGTCGATACGGTCAAGCCCCCAGGTGGCCGGGGTCTGCGTGTCGGCGAGCGTGATCGTCTGATCCTGCTCGATAAAGGCAACGCTCGGGTTCGTTTGGAGCGCCTTCACTGCGTCGGGCGATAGCTGCGCCGCGAAGCCCTTCAGCGCGTGCTCGTAGGTATTCAACAGCCGCCCACTGTTTGCGGCGACGAGCTGGCTGGCGAGCTGGCTGGGGGCCTGCGTGTTGTCCTTAAAGACAACGATATATTGACCGGGGATGGGCTGCCCTTTGCCCTGAACCGAGATGACCGGCGCTTCCGCTACCTGGCCGGCGGTTCCTTCAAAGCCGGGCAAGTGGGAGGCAGGAACTATAATCTGTGGCTGCTTGTCTGTTACGCCCTGTCCGCTCTCGCTTTCGCGCAGGAGGGGCTGTGTCGAGTCGGGGCGATCCGCAAAGATGGTGCGCGGTCCGCCAACGCTAACAAGGACGAGGGCTACGAGGAGTAGCAAGAATGAAACAAGTCGAAAGCGGCGAGTCGAGGGCTGCGCGGACAAAGTTACCTCCCAGTGTGGTATGATGAGCGCGTGACGTCGTTGTCACGTAGCTTATAACTTGGCTGCACCCCACCACGATAAGTGGTGATGCATCACAGTAAATTATAAAGGTCCTGTAGCGGGATGCAATGTAGTTTTGTACAGAGTTAGTTGAAGCATTTTGTGCGCCTTCCACAACGGGCAGTAGCCAGTAGGACCCTCGTACTAGGACGTTTGATAGCAAAAGTTGCTTGTTTTGGCTGTATCACGCACAACAATTGATCAAAATAGCCAAAAGCTTCGGATACCAGCCAGGGGCAGTTTAATAGATAGCCCAAGCCCCGCACCGACGCGCGAGGATCCTACATCGCGCTGCGCCCTTGCAGCGCGCGGGCCAGCGTGATCTCGTCGGCGTACTCCAGGTCGCCGCCCATCGGCAGCCCGCGCGCGAGCCGCGTCAGGCGGAGCGGGCGATTTTGCAGCTGGCGCTGAATGTAGCTCGCGGTGGCCTCCCCCTCCAGGTTGGGGTTGGTCGCCAGGATCAACTCGTCGATGGGCTCGCGCGCGACGCGTTCCAGCAGCTCGGAAATCTTCAAATCCTGCGGAAGAATCCCTTCCACTGGCGAGATCGCCCCGTGCAGCACGTGGTAGCGCCCCTTGAACTCGCCCGTGCGCTCCAGCGCCAGCACGTCGAGCGGCTCCTCCACCACGCAGAGCGCAGTCGGATCGCGGCTCTCGTTGCTGCAAATCTCGCAGGGGTCGGTCTCGGACAGGTTGAAGCAGCGCTGGCAGGTGACGATGCTCGCCTTCAGGTTGCGGAGCGCGTCGCTCAGCGCGACGCTCTGCTCCTCGGGCATGCGCAGCAGATAGAAGGTCAAGCGCGAGGCGGTTTTGGGGCCGATGCCCGGCAGCCGCGAAAATTCGTCGATCAGGCGCGCGATGGGTTGTGGCAGGACTGCCATGGTGGGTTCCTTTTTGGAGATTGGAGAATGGAGATTGGAGATTGTGGTTGGGGGCGGACTGTAGACCGCCCCGCGCATCGAGACCTTCCGCAGCGTTCGGTGAACGGCGACACAAGAACAAAAAACCGGAGACCACAAAATTGTAGCCTCCGGTTACGACAAGCGTCCAGGGGAGAGCGCCTAGAACAAACCTCCCAGGCCGCCCATGTCCAGCATGCTGGCAAAGGGAGCCATGCGCTCCTCGGTGACGGTAGCCGCCTTGCCCTGCGCCTCGCTGAAGGCCGCCATGAGCAAATCTTGCAGCATTTCCACATCTTCCGGGTCCACCACGTCGGGCTTGATCTCGATGCCTTGCAGGTCGCCCGCCGCGCTCATGCGCACGGTGACCATGCCACCGCCCACGCTCGCCTCGACGATCTCGTCCTTGAGCGATTCCTGCGCGGCGGCCATCTCCTCCTGAATCTTCTGCACCTGCGCCATGAGGCCACCCGCGCCGCCCGGCAAATTCATGCCGCCAAAGCCACCGCCGCCACCGCTCGCCCCACGGCTCGGGGGGCCACTCCGTCCTTTGCGCTGTTTTGCCATGATGAGTTCCTTTGTTGGGTCAAATGTTGGGTCAAAATTGAATAACAGGCCGAGCACGGTTAACGGCTCGCCTGGCACGGGGAGCGAGCGGTCAATCGCCTCGTTGCTCCGTGTTGAATACCTCCACGATGCGCGCGCCGTGGCGCAGTGCCTCGCGGACGACGGGGTCCTGTGCCGCCTCCTCGTACTTGCTTTTCGCGTTCTGGCGCGGCTGGCCGGTGGGGGCGAGCACGCAGTGAATCGCGATGCGTTGCCCCGTGAAGCGCTGGATCGCCTGCTCCACCACCTGCCGCTCTGTGGGCGACTCGATTTTTTCTTTGTGGATCGAGTAGGGGAATCCAAGGGTCAGGGTTGCCCCCTCCACCGCGTGGGGCTCGCAAAACTTCAGGCGTAGCGCGGCCCGCTGGCCGTCCTCGCCCTGCTGCGTCACAAAGCTTTTAAAGTCGTCCCACTGCGCCTGCCACCAAGCCAGCGTGCGCTCCCCGTCGTCGGTTGGGGGCACCCGCTCTTCCAGGACGACGGGGGCGCGGGCAGGCTCGCGGGTGGCAGGCGGGGCTACGCTGGTGGCGGGCGGCTCGTCCCACGCGGGCGGGGCGGGCGGCGGCCCCTCCCAAAAGGAAGAGGCGGGCGCAACCGCTGGGGCGGGTTCTTCTGCGGGGGAGTGGGGTGCTGCGTTTTCCTGCGGCGGGGCCGCTGCCACGCGCTCGCGCTGCGGCTCGGCAGCGACGGGAGCAGGCGGCGCGGCGCGTTCTGGCTCGACCGTGGCGCGCGTCTCACGAACGCTGACGCGGGGCGGCGCGCGGCGCGGGCTCCGCCTCTGTCACATCGGCGAGGGCGTGCGTGGGGGTCGGCGCGGGGGGCACCCCGCGCGCTTGCAGCGCCAGCACCGCCTCGACGATGGCAAGCTCCAGCGGAAGCTGCGGCTGGAGCCCCAGCTTCAAATCCGCCCCCGCCTGGGTGAAGAGGCGAATAATCTCGACCAGGGCGGCGGGCTCCACAAACTTGCGCTGCTCGCGCAGGCGGGCCAGCGCCTCCTCCGGCAGGTTGAGCAGCTGTCGCCCCCCGCCCGCCAGCGTCAGCAGCAGCGCGCGAAGCTGCTCCAGCACGTCCATCAAAAATTGGCGCGGGTCGGTTCCCTGGTCGAGCAGGCGGCTGACCAGTTGCAGCGCGCCGCCCACGTCCTGGGCGAGCAGGTAATCGACCAGCCCCTGCACCGCCTCGGTCGCCGCCAGCCCGAGCGCGGCGCGTGCGCGCGCGACGGTGAGCTGCGTGCCCCCGTGCGCGAGCAGTTGGTCGAGCAGGCTGAGCGCGTCGCGCATGGAGCCGGTGGCTTGCCGCGCCACCAGATCGTACACCTCGGGCTCCGCCGTGATCCCCTCCTGCTCCAGCACCCAGGCCAGGTGCGCGGCGATCTCTTCCACGCCGATGCGACGGAAATCCAGCCGCTGGCAGCGCGACAGGATCGTGGCGGGAATCTTGTGAATCTCGGTGGTCGCGAGGATGAACATCGCGTGCGGCGGCGGCTCCTCGATGGTCTTCAGCAGCGCGTTAAAGGCGCTGTTGGAGAGCATGTGAACCTCGTCGATGATGTACACCTTTTTGCGCGCCTCGCTCGGCGCAAAGTTGACCTTCTCGACGATGGCGTCACGCACCTTGTCCACCTGCGTGTTCGAGGCGGCGTCAATCTCGATAAGATCGAGCGTTGACCCGTCGCTGATGCTGCGACACAGGTGGCAGCTGTTGCAGGGGCGCTCCCCCTCCGGCGCGGTGCAGTTGATCACCTTGGCGAGGATGCGCGCGGAGGAGGTCTTCCCCGTGCCGCGCGGCCCGCTAAAGATGTAGGCGTGCGCCACGCGCCCGCTATTCACCGCGTTTTCCAGCGTCTGAACGATATGCGGTTGGCCGATAATCTCGTCAAACGAGCGCGACCGCCACTTCCGGTAGAGGGCCTGTTGGCTCATAGCGTGTCCCTTTTCATGGGCGTATCTTAGCACCCGCTCCCCAATCGCGCAACGCGTTCGGGCGCTGCTTTGGTAGCGCTTTGGCGCTGTGATATAATCGCGCCCAACAAAAACAAGCGGTGTAGGAGGCAAGAATGACTCGTCGAAGAGGAAACCGATATGGGGGGAGCGGTAAGCCCCGCCGTGACTGGAGTAAGATTCTTTTTTATGTGTTTAGCGTTGCAATTGTCGTGAGCATGCTTTTGGCGGCTGTCGCGCAGCTGTTTAGCCTCTGACCCAGGGGGGCCGAGGGCCGAAGCGTCTAGCAACCAGGGCTCTACGTCGTCAGGTGGACTGGACGAGGATCATCCAGGAAACACAAAGAAAGAGCGCTCCCACACGGGAGCGCTCTTTTTGTTGTGTCTGGCCGCCACCTGGCACCTTGTGTGAGGCGTGGAAATTCGCCCCTGTCGCCGAGGGGAAAGCCGTCCCACGCTCACCCCTCCAGCGCGAAAAGATCGATAGTCATCCCCTCGCGGGCGACCAGCGAGCCCTCAAACGTTTCCTGCATGTGCCCCGCCACGCTGTCCAGCAGGTCGTCGCTGTGGGTGGGGTTGAGGTGGAAGAGCGCCACCTGGCGCACCCCCGCCGCGCGGGCCACCTCGACCGCCATTTCCGGCGTGGAGTGGCCCCACCCCTGCTTGCTGCTCTGCGGGTCCAGGTACTCCTGAACGGTGTAGTGCGCGTCGTGGATCAGCAGGTCCGCACCGCGCGCAAACTCTTGCAGCCGCTGGTCGCCGCCAATGTACCCCTCGGTATCGGTCGCGTAGACCATCGAGTGCCCACCGTAGGAGATGCGATAGAAAAATACCCCTTCCTGGGGGTGCGCGTAGCTTTTCTGGACATCCACGCGGACCGCTGTCTCCGCGTCGGGGGGCAGCGGTTGTGCGAAGATGTTGCGCAGCTGTGGCTCGGGGTTGTTCGGCCACAAAAACAGCTGCTCGGTCTCGCGGATGTCGCGGATGATTTTCAGGGAGTGCAGGTCGTTTAGCCCAAGCGGGAAGTTGGGCGGCAGCATCGTTTTGGAAAGCGCCTCGGACAGCTCGTTCTGGAAAAAGCGGGGTCCGAAAATGTAGAGGGTGGAGCTGCCCATGTAGGCGGGCTCAAAGTAGGGGATGCCCTGCGTGTGGTCGTGGTGGGTGTGCGAGAAAAGGATAGTCGCGCTGATCGGCTTGCCCTCGGCGACCGCGCGGCGGCGAAGCTCGCGCCCCAGCAAGATCATGCCGGTTCCCCCGTCCAGGATGATCGTATGGCCCCCCACCTGCACCTCGATACAGGGTGTGTTGCCGCCATACTTTAACGTGTCAGCGCCCGGAACGGGATAGCTGCCACGCACCCCCCAGAATCGCACGAGGAACTGTTGATCCATTAAAGATGCCTCCGGCACAGGCTGTCAAACTGTTAGGGTGAGGGCAATGAGCACAGCGGCGTTCAGCCTGACTGCCTGCGGCATGGGGGTACCGCACCGCCGGCGTAGGGCGCGTGGCTGAGCGCAAAGTAGGAGTTGCGTAGTTGACCGGAGACAAGGACCGAGGCCTTTGGCAGGCCACGGTCCGTCGCACCCAGGGGTGGGTTCCCGCCTTGCGGGTACGTCGGTCGTCGGTCGTCATCTTCCTAAGTGCGTAAGCCCTAAATTATAAGGCCGAGGCCCGACAGCTGCCAAGCGCCCCCATTTTAGGCGGCTATTGGTTGAAAGCAGCGGGCAGGGTGGCCCCTTCCAGCGCCAGCCCCTCCACGTCCGCGCCGTCCAGAATCGCGTCGGTGAAGTTGGCCCCCGCCGCGTCGCCGTAGCGCAGGCTGGCATCGGTCATGTCCGCACCGGTCAGGTTGGCGTTGCGCAGCGTGCAGGCCATCTGTGCGCCGCGCAGATTGGCACCGGACAGATCCGCCTCGGCCAGGTTCGCGCCGGTCAAAATTGCGTTTTCCAGGTTGGCGTTGCGCAGGATCGCCCCTTCCATCTGGGCATCCACCGCATCCAGCCGCCCCGCGAAGACGTAGCCTTCCAGGTTGACCCCTGGCATCTTGGCCCCGCTCAGCGTCGTGCTGTTGAAGGTGACCCCCTTCCACTTGACCCCTTCCAGCTTCGTCGCGAACATGTTCGCGCCGGTCAGGTTGGCGTCGGTCAGGTTGGCCCCACGCAGGTTGGACTGCGCCCAGTCGGACCCCGTGAGGTCGGACCCTTGCAGCGACGCGTTTTGCAGGTTGGCGCGGCGCACGCGGGCGCTGCGTAGCTGCGCGCCTGCCAGGTTTGCCCCCTCCAGGGTGGACTCGGTCAGGTCCGCCCCGCTCAGGTCCAGCCCGCTCAGGTCGATTCCGTCCATGTCCACCCCGCGCAGCTCCAGCGGGGCCGCCGTTTGGGCGTTGCTCTGGATCAGCCGCACGATGTCGGCCCGCTCATACTTTTTTGCCTGCAACGGCATCTTTTTCTTCAGAAAGTCCAAAAACCCCATGGCTCCGCTCCTCAACAACAAACAAAGGGAAGCCGGTTCCCTTTGCGCGTCGCTCGATCTGCTTGAATGGTTCGCTCCCAGTCTACACGGTGTGTCAACAATTTCAAAATCGATTGTGCAGGTTGTGCCCTATCGGGAGCAAAAACGCGCCGCGCCGCGCTACACAACAACGGGGGCGTTGGGCTCCATCAGCAGCGGCTCGCGCCCCAGCACCCGCGCCGCCTCTTGAAGGCGCTGGTTGACCAGCGCGCGGTCCAGCGGCTCCTCGATGTGGCGCGCGGCGGAGCGCCCCATCATCAGCAGGTGCCGCCAAATCGCCTCCTGCTCCGCCTCGGCGCGCGCCACATGCGCCAGGTCCTGGCACACCTCGATCACGCGCAGCGTAACCACCAGGTCGGTGGCGGCGTAGCGGCGGACCTGCGTGAAGGCGAGGTCGATCATCGCGGTGAAGGTGGGGCCAGGGGCGATGATGCGCAGCGCTCCCGCCTCGTCGCAACGGTAGGGCGAGACCGGCGCGCGCTGCGACATCTCCACCAGCAGGGTGCCCAGCATGTCAATGCAATTCACGGCGGTGCTCGGGTCGTTGATGGCGGGCGAGAGCGCGCGCAGCGCGATGTCGGACAGTTGGCGCACCCCGTACAACAGGTCCTGCACCATGGTGCGCTCGCGCCCCAGGTTGATCGTCCCCGTAATCGTGGCGGGCAGCGCGTCGTCCACTGCCCCGCTCGGCCAGAGGGTGGCGAGCGGGGTGTGGGGCAGCACGTAATCCCCGATCATCCGATCCAGCCGCAGCACCGCGTTGGCCCGCGTCATGGCACGCAGCAGTTCGTCCGAGGTGATCGCCTCGATGTAGCCGCCCTGCGTCGCCAGGATGACCATTGGCTCCCCCGGCGGCAGCGGGGGCGGCTCGGCCCCCTGCCAGGGCTGCCCCATCTCCATCGGGAACAGGTGGCGCATCATGTCGAGCGTATCGTCATGGATGCGCTCCACGATGGCGCTTACCTCGATCGAGTGCGCCACGTGGTTGATAAAATAGATAAACGCGATGACCGACAGGATCGAGAGGAGCAGCGCCACCGAGATCGAAAGCATCGGGATGAACAGGCGGCTGTCCGTGTTGTCGATGCGCCGCAGGACGAGCAGCGTGTACAGGAAGGTGCCGACCAGAATCCCCATCACGTGCTGGTTGCCGGTATCGGACAGGTACTCGCGCAGGATGCGCGGCGAGTACGCGTTGGCGGTTTGCACCACCGCCACCATCAGGATCGAAAAGGCCAGCGTCGCCACAGTGAGCATGGCGGAGCCGAGCGCCCCCAGCATCGTCCGTGCGCCCTCGGCGCTGTCCACGTAGAGCCACCACGGCAGTGTCTCGCGCACCTGCCCGACGCTCAGGCGGCTGTCTATCTGGGGCAGGAGGAGCGCCAGCAGCCCCATCCCCACGATCCAGAGCGCGGGGCGAAACCAGAGACTAGATTGAAGGTCATCCCACAGCAGGCGTGATCTCATAGGGCGTCGTCGAGTGGTGGAGAGTTGGGGCGAGCGGTACGCGGCTCAGTCACCGAACGAGATTCCCAGGTCGCGCGCGGTAAGCATCGTGTCGCTGTCGAGCGGGACGGTTTTCATGCGGTTGGTCGCCTCGGCCAGGGGCACATAGCGCACGTCGGGGGGGTCCAGTGCCACCATGATGCCGGTTTGCCCGCTGGCGAGCGCGCGCACCGCTGCCGCCCCAAAGCGCAGCGAGATGGAGCGGTCGCGCGTGGTGGGCGAGCCGCCGCGCAGCAGGTGGCCCAGCGAGACCCAGCGCGTCTCCGCGCCGGTCAGCTCGCGAACTTCCGCCGCGACGCGCCCGCCGATTCCGCCCAACTGCTCGGCGCGGCCCACCTCCTTGGCGATCACGGAGCGGGTACCCCCCTTCGGCAGCGCCCCCTCGGCGGCGACGATGATGGCAAAGTTGGAGCCGTTCTGGTAGCGCTCGCGCACTTTTTCGGCCACCTTCTCGATGTCGTACGGAATCTCAGGGAGCAGGATCACATCGGCCCCGCCGCCCAGGCCGCTTTCCAGCGCGATCCAGCCCGCGTAGCGCCCCATCACCTCCACCACGATGGTGCGGCGGTGCGACTCGGCGGTGGAGTGGAGGCGGTCAATGCACTCGGTGGCGAAGGAGACAGCGGAGTCGAAGCCAAAGGTGACGACGGTGCCATCCAAATCATTGTCAATCGTTTTGGGCACCCCCACCACATCCAGCCCTTTTTGAGACAGCACGTTGGCGATGCCGAGGGAGCCATCCCCGCCAATCGCGATCAGTGCGTCCAGTTTTTCCGCGCGGAAGCGCTCCACCAGCTCGTCGGTGCGGTCCACCTCGGTCCACGTGCCGTTTTCCGCCTGTACTGGATACGCCAGGGGGTTGCCTCGGTTCGTCGTCCCTAAGATCGTCCCGCCCAGGTGCGTGATGCCGCGCACCGCCTGCCGCGTCAGCGGGAGGAGCCCCCCCTTGGGGTACTCCTCGGGCAGGAACAGCCCATTGTAGCCATCCTGGATCCCGACCACCTCCCACCCTCGATTTAGCGCGGCGATGGTCGCGGCGCGGATAACCGCATTGAGTCCAGGCGCGTCACCGCCGCCGGTGTTGATCGCTATCCGCCGCTTTGTTGTGTTTTCGCCCATTGTGCTGTCTCCTTTGCTGCAACATTGCTCGCCTCAGCTGTGCTTTACCTATAATAAAGCGAAGTGTATAAAAGTGTAAAGCGGTCAACGCTTGCAACGTTGACCGCTTTACGGGGCGGGGCAGGGCGGGGCGAGTCCGGCTACCGTTGTCGTCGTTGGCGCGTCCAACGAGCAGCGAGCAGGGTTGCCAGCACGATCAGGCCGCCGATCAGGACGAGCGGCGTGGCTCCGGGCCGTTCCACCGCGTCGCGCGCGGCAGCCTCAGCCGCGAGCGGCTGCGGGGTGCTCGCCCCAGCGACGGCGACGGAGGTAGCCGTGGCGTTGGGTGTGGCAGTCGGGTCGGCGGCGCGCTCCGTCGGGCGCGGCGTGGCGTCGGGGAGGCTCGCCTCGCCCTCGACGATGCTGTAGGCCGCGTCGTCCAGTACCAGCACGAGCGGGGTGCCCACGCTCAGGTAGCGGGCCACCTCGGGCGAGCGCGCGGCAAGGTCGAAGTAGGGGTCGCTGCCGAAGGGGACAGCGATCACTTCGCCATCCCCTCGCTCGTAGCGCGTGTCGATCCAGCGCCCCTCGCGCCACACAAAGCTCTTCGCGCCGACGGTGCGAACACCGCGCGGCGGGTGCGCTGGCATCGCTGCTCGCCCGAGCCGCCCCGGGTGGGCAGCGCCGCGGCGCGGTCGCTCTCGGCCATCTCGCTGGCCGCTTCCGACGCTGTCACCGCCGTCGCGCCGCTGACCGAGCCGCCGACATGGCGGGCGCTGCCAGCGCCTGCTCTTCCACCGCGTCGCGCTCCGCCTCCTCGAAGAACATCCTCCCCCTCGTCCACCAGGAAAGTCGTGTAGGGGGTGACGATGCCGTAGCGGATCGCCAGGTCGATGATCTCCTCCACCGCCTCGCGGCTTTCCCCCTGCTGGCGGATGCTTTGGAGCAGGGTGCCGATCTTGCGCGTGGCCCACAGGCGCGGCAGCCACGCGTCCTCGCTCGTGCCATCGCGGGCGAGCGCCAGATCATCGTAGCGGAAGCGCCGCGTTTCCCCGTTCACCGTGCCCTCCAGCGGCACCGCCAGCGGCCCGCCCTCGCGGTAGCGACCCGCCAGCACGATCTGCTGCCCCGCGAACAGGTCGGGCAGGGGCGGGGGTAGAGTCTCCTCCACCACCGTGTCGCCCCACTCCAGCGAGCAGGTCGGCGAGCACCGGCGCGCTGACCGTCTGTAAAAGGCGGACACCTCCTCGTCCACCGCTCGTCTGGCGTGACGTAGCGGCTCGTGCCGCGCATCCCGGGCGAGCGCGTCCAGCAGCCGGTGTCCACATCGTACCCCACCCCGAAGGAGAAGAGCGCGCACGCGACGCCGGCGCGTTCCGCTGCGCCAGCCTCCAGAGCGCCTCGCGGTCGACGACCCCCGCCGTGGGCAGGCCGTCGGTCATGAAGAGGAGCAGCACGGGTCGCTGCTCCTCGCTGCAGCATCGCCATCGCCTCCAGCAGGGCGCGGCTGATGTCGGTCGAGCCCGCCGCCTCCAGGTTGTCCACCCAGCGGCGCGCCGCCGCCACCTCGCTCGCGGGCTGGAGCCGCTGCGCGAAGGGGCGCGTGCCGGTGCTGAAGGCGATCACGTTGAAGCGGTCGTCCGCGTTGAGGTGGGCGAGCACGTAGTCGCAGCGCGCCCCGCGCCTGCGCGATCTTTTCCCCTTCCATAGAGCCGGAGATGTCGAGCACGATCACCACGTCGCGCGCGACGACCGTCTCGCTCGGCGGGTCGATCGTGGGGGCGACGAGCAGCAGGAAAAAGCCATCCTCGCCCGCGGCCTTGAAGGAGAGCAGGTTGACCTCGATCTCGTCCGGCGAGACGGACCAATAGAGCGTGAAATCCTCGTCCAGCGTCACGTCGCGCCCCTCCCAGCCCACCGTCGCCCGCGCTCCCCGTCGCGCAGGATGTCCACGTCGTGCGTGGGGGAGTAGATGGCGCGCAGCGGGGCTGTCGCTTTCCTGGAGGCTCACGCTCAGGCTCACGCTCGGGACGCGCTGGCTCGCCGCGTCGCGCAGCGGAAACTCCAGGTGGAAGAGCCCATTTTGCGGGGTGAGCAGCTGGGTGTACTCCAGCTCGATCAGGCGCGTCTCGCCGGGCGGGATAGGGAAAGATGTGGGTGCGGAACAGCCCGTTGCCCAGCCACTCCAGCAGCGCGGGGTCCATCCGCTGCCGGACGATCTCCTCGTAGACCGCACGTGCCTGCTCGGCGCTCATCAACTCGCCTTCCAGCTTCGTCCCCGTCCACCGTCATGTCCATGTCGCGGATCGCCGCGTCGGGCGGGAGCGGGAAGAGGTACTCGCCCTCCAGCGCCCACTCGCTCGGGTTGCGGAAGGTCTGCGCGACGCGCGTCGTCGCCACCTGGCCCTCGATGCTCACCGCCACGCGCTCCTCGATCAGTTCCAGCGCCACCCCGCGCGGCGCGGCGGGCGCATCATCGCCGATCGGCGGCTCGACCAGCGGCCCCTGCGCCGTGCTGCAGGCAGTGCCCCCAGCGCAAGCAACGCTATCAACCACACCAGTTGGATTACCCTTTTCATCTTCCCCTCCTTGCCCGTCATGTTTCGCCTCGTTGTCCAAGTAACGCAGCGGCGGGCGGGATTGTTCCGGGCGGGGGGCGGGGGTGATGAAGGTGAGGGGGTGATGAAGGTGAGGGGGTGAGGGGGACAGGGGGACAGGGGACAGGGGACAGGGGGACAAGGGGACAAGGGGACAAGGGGACAGAGGGCGTTGGGGGTGCCATCCTGCTTCCCCCTCTGTGTTCTCTGTGTTCTCTGTGGTGCAAGCCGTTGTCGTTCGTTCTGCGTTCTGCGTTCTGCGTTGCCGTTCATTCCGCACCATTGCCAACCAAAAAGAGCGCTCCCACACGGGGAGCGCTCTGGGGTGCAGGGGTTGGTGGGGCTAGCGGCGGATGCCCACTTGTTCCAGCAGGGCGTTGGCCGCCTCGATGGGAACCAGCAGCGTCACCTTGTCGAGGCCGGTGTAGCCCAGCGTCGAGATGGCCTCGCGCCCGATGATGCCCGCGCTGATGATGCCGATGACCTCGCCTCGTTCGTTCACCGCCACGCCGCCGCTAGAGCCGAAGTCGGCGAGCGCGTCCGTGACGATCAGGGGCGCGCGGTTGCGGTAGGTCATCACCTCGGCCAGGAAGCTACCCTTACCCGCCACCAGCGTGCCCTCGATGCCGGGGTAGCTCAGTGTGTAGATCGGCGAGCCCGTATCGAGAGCAAAGGAGGAGCCGAGCGGTGCCACGGCGAAGCCGGGGAAATCCGGCTCGTTCACCCGCAGGATCGCCAGGTCCAGCGTGGGGTCGGTCGCGATCACGTCGGCGGTGTAGTGCCAGTTGCCGAAGGGGCCGACCAGCACGCGCGATGCCTCCTCGCCGGTCATGACGTTGCCGATAACGTGATACGCGGTCAGGAAAGTGCGCCCGTCCTTCCCCACCACGATCCCACTCCCGCTATAAAGGGGCGCGTCAACGGGGTGGCGGATCGTAATCGTCGCGTCATGGGCGCGCTGCCAGTGGGGGGCGGGTAGGTCAGCAGGCGGCTTCGGCGCGCTGCGCAGCGCGGGGAATGACCAGGACGAGGGGGCGATGGCACCCGACGACGCGGCGGGCAAGGTACCGCAGCCGGGCATCTGGATCTCCTGCCCCGCGCGGATCAGATTCGGGTTGCTAATTTGCGGGTTCACCGCCAAGATGGAGCCAACGGTGGTGGCGTTGCGGGCGGCAATCGCCGCGAGCGTGTCGCCATTTTGCACGGTGACCGTGCAGGATGACTGGGCGTGCAGCGACGCGGGGCGCACCCAGAGCGTAACCAGCAGCAGCAGAAGGGGAATCAAACGCCCAATGTTCCGCATCTGTGGGGATCGAAAATCTGTCATCTCGCTTTTCCTCTCGGCGACCATCGTGGCAGATTACTTGTAGGTAGTAACAAGGCTCGTCAAGGGGTAAGAACAGGGTAGATCTGCAGCGTGATCAGACACAACTACCGCTGTTCTATACCTTTCTATAAATAAAGCAAACCGTGAACCAAGAATAACCATCTGCAAGGCAGAGCTGCGCCTTTTTCTGCAAAGCGGAGCGAGCGCACGCATTTTTGGCCCCAATGGGTGCCCCCGCCCCTTCTGTGCTAGAATCGCAGCCCGGTGGACCCGCCCCATTGCCACGCCTCTCTCCCAATTATTCGCGCCACACCGTCCCTAATCTCCAATACCCCATACGGGGCACACCGTCTCCAATCTCCAATATCTCCAATACCCAATATCCCCATGACCCCACCCGCCCCCCACGATGCGATCATGCTGCCCGCCCTCTACGGGAGCGACCGTTGGTTTTGGTGGAGCGTGGGCATGCGCGCCATCAGCCATGCCCTGCTCGCGGGCCAACCCCTGCCCGATGGCCCCATCGTCGAGATCGGCTGCGGCGGCGGCACCTTTTCTGCCGAGACTGGCCGGCGCGCTTCCCGCAGCGCCAGATCATCGGGTTGGACCTCAACCCGGTGGCGTTGGCCTACACGCGCCAGCGCTACGCGGAGCGGTCGCCCCCGTGCGCGCTGACCTGCACCACCTACCCTTCGAAGCGGAAGCTGCGCGGCGGTCATCGCGCTGGATTCCTTTGACCAGAGGCGGTGCGCTCGGCGGCGGGCTCGCCGAGGCGCGCCGCGTGTTGCGCCCCGGCGGGCTGCTGCTGCTGCGCGTGAGCGCCTACCCGTGGCTGCTCGGCCCCCACGACCGCGCGTTTGGCACCGGTCGTCGCTACGCCGCCGCCACCATCGACGCAGGCCCTGCGCCGGCGCCCGCTTCGCGGTGCAGGCCTGACCCACGCCAACACCCTGCTGCTGCTTCCCGCCATCGTCGCCCGCCTGGCGCAACGGCGCGGGGCGGCAGGGTCGAAGAGCAGCTTGACACGCCCGCGCCGCTCAACTTTCTCTTCAAGGCCCTGCTCCAGGCCGAGGCGCGCTGGCTCCGGCAGCGTGATCTGCCGGTGGGCCTCAGCTTGTACGCCGTGGCGCGCAAGCGGGTGGCAGCGACGGGCGGGGGGCACGAGGGCAGCGACGCGTGAAGATTTGTACGGTCTTGCCTACCTTTAACGAGAGAGACAACATCGGCCCCCTCGTGGAGCGACTGCTGGCGAGCGTGGGGGGATCGTACCAGATTCTGGTGGTGGACGACAACTCGCCCGACGGCACCTGGCAGGTGGTGGAGGCGCTGGCCGCGCGCCACAACACCGGCGCGGCGCCGCGCGTCCTGCTGCTGCGGCGCATGGAGGGCAAGCGGCTGACATCGGCGATCCAGGCCGGCATCGACGAGGCCATTGATCGTCATGGCGCGGAGATCGTCACCTGGATGGACTGCGACCTGTCCATGCCACCGGAGCAACTGCCGCGCCTGCTCCAGGCCATCACCCGCGAGGGTGCAGACCTTGCGGTCGGCTCGCGATGGATCGCAGGGGGGGCGGACGTGGCGCACGGGCAGATGGCACGCGGGCTGAGTTGGATCATCAACCGCTTTGCCATGCTGTGCTGGGGCGCACCGTCCACGATTACACCAGCGGTTTTGTCGCGGCGCGCGCCGCCGTGCTGCAGCGCTTGCCGCTGCGTGGCGATTACGGTGAGTACTGTATCGACCTGCTGGCCCGCGCCGTCCGTGAGGGCTATCAGGTGCAGGAAGTGCCCTACACCTGCGTGCCGCGCTCGGCGGGTGAAAGCAAGACCGGCGCTAGCCTGTGGGATTACCTGGTCAAGGGACGCAAATATGTGCGAACGATTTGGACACTTGCGCGCGAGCAATAGGAAGCGATTCAAGCGATGTTGAAACCCGTAGAGTTATCCCTGGACGACATGGGCGAGCTGGCGGCCATCATCCCCGCGACGGACCCTGAAGTGAAGGTCCGCTACCGCCCCATTCCCACCTTTGACGAGCCGAGCCGGCGCGATGTGATCCCCGTCTGCGAGCCGACGCTGGGCGGCAACGAGTGGAAGTACGTGAAGCAGGCGATCGAGACCAACTGGATCTCGTCCGCTGGCAGCTTTATCCGCGACTTCGAGGCGCACTTTGCGGAGGCGTGCGGCACCAAGTACGGCATCGCCTGCGCCAATGGCACCGTGGCGCTGCACCTGGCGCTGGCCACGCTGGGGCTGGAAGCCGGGCGATGAGGTGATCATCCCCACCTTCACCATGATCGCCACCGCCAACGCCGTCACCTATTGCGGGGCGACACCCGTCCTGGTGGACAAGGAGCCTGAGTTCTGGCAAATGGACGTGGACCAGGTAGCGGCCAAGATCACCCCCCGCACCAAGGCGATTGTGCCGGTGCACATCTACGGCCACCCGATGGACATGGACGCCGTTGAAGGCGCTAGCGGCCACGCATGGCATCCATGTGATCGAGGATGCTGCCGAGGCGCACGGTGCGGAGTATCAAGGGCCGGCCTGTCGGCGGGCTGGGTGACGCGGCCGCCTTTAGCTTTTACGGCAACAAGATCATCACCACCGGCGAGGGCGGGATGATAACGACCAACAACCGCGAGATCGCCCGCCTGGCCTGGAACCTGCGCGACCATGCGTTTAGCCACGAGCGCCACTTTTGGCACAAGTATGTAGGGCTTCAACTACCGCATGACGAACCTGCAGGCGGCGGTGGGGCTGGCGCAGGTGGAGCAGTTGGAAAACTTTGTGGCGGCGCGGCGGCGCAACGCCCACCTTTACACGAGCCTGCTCGCCGACCTGCCCGGCATTACCACCCCGCCCGAGGCACCTGGGCGAAGAATGTCTACTGGATGTACGGGATCCTGGTCGACGAGCACGCCTACGGGATGAACCGCGATCAGCTGCGCAGGCGCTGGCCGACACACGGGATTGAGACGCGCACCTTCTTCATCCCGATGCACTGCCAGCCGTTTACTGGGAAACGTTCAAGGGTCAGCGCTACCCCGTGGCCGAGCAGCTCTGCCGCGATGGCTTCTACCTGCCCTCCGCCTCCTCCCTCAGCGCGGCGAGATCGAGTACATCGCGGACGTGCTTCACGAGGTCTGCCCCGCACGTTAACGCAGAACAAACGACAAACGCAGAGACGCAGAGACGCAGAGGCGCAGAGGGCAAGAATCTGGGAGCGCGGGCCTCTGGCCCGCTGCCGAGGGAATGAGAGCAGGGCAATTTATCGAGCCTCGTCCGCTCTCATCCCGTTCGTTCTGCGTTCTACGTTCTACGTTCTGCCCTCTGCGTCTCTGCGTCTCTGCGTTTGCCGTTCGTTCTGCGTTCTGCGTTCTGCGTTCTGCGTTCTATAATCCTCCCATGTTCCCGACATCCTTGCTTCCCCTCAGCGCCCGCCGCGACCCGGACGGGCGCTTGGTTGTGGGCGGCTGCGACGTGGTCGAGTTGGCGGCGAAGCACGGCACCCCGCTCTATCTCTACGATCAGGCGACGATGGACGCGGCGCTGGCTGCGTACCGCGCGGCGCTGGCGCGGCACTGGCCCGGCACTGCGGAGGTGGCCTACGCCGCCAAGGCGTGGCTGAGCAGGGCGTTGGCGCGGTGGGCCGCCGCGCGCGGGCTGGGGATGGATGTGGTGAGCGAGGGGGAGCTGCGCCACGCCCTCCACGGCGGGCTTTCCCCGCCGCCCGCATCCATGCGCACGGCAACAACAAGCCGGACGGCGCTTTTTGCGCGCCTGTGTGGAGGAGGGGGTGGGGCGCGTGGTGCTGGACCACCCGCGCGAGGCGGAGCGGCTGGCGGCCCTCTGCGAGGCGCGGGGCGGCGCCAGGCGGTCTGGCTGCGCCTGAACCCGGCCACGGCGGCGGACACCCACGCCCACATCGAGACCGGCAGCGTCACCTCCAAGTTTGGGCTCAGCCTTGGCGACGGCAGCGCGCTTCGGGTGGCCACGTTTGTCCAGGCGAGCCGATGGCTCCACTGGCGCGGCGTCCACTTCCACCTCGGCTCGCAGATCGCCGACACCACCCGCTCTCCAGCTGCGCAACGACCGCGTGCTCGGCGTGGCTGCGCGAGAGCGGGCGGAGTGGGACTGGCGCTCCCCGACGAATTTTCGCCCGGGCGGCGGCTGGGCGGTGCCCTACACGCCCGCAACGCGCCGCACCTCGAACCCGACGAGGCGCTTCGCCCGCTCGCCGCTACCCTGCAGCGAGGCGTGCGCTACCCTGGGCCTGCCGCTGCCCACCCTGGTCCTGGAGCCAGGGCGCGAGATTGTGGCGCGGGCGGGGGTGGCGCTTTACCGCGTGGGCGCGCTCAAGCAAGCGGGCGGCGTGCAGTACGCCTTCCTCGATGGCGGGCTGGCGGACAACCCGCGCCCCGCCCTCTACGAGGCGCGCTACCATGCGCTGCTCGCCAACCGAACGGGCGAGGGCGCGAGACGCGCTACACCCTCGCCGGTCCCTTTTGCGAGTCGGGCGACCTGCTGATCCGCGAGATCTGCGCTACCCGCCCTGCACGAGGGAGATTTGATCGCGATTCCAGTTAGCGGGGCGTACCAGCTGAGCATGGCATCGACCTACAACGGCACGCCGCGCCCCGCTGTGCTCTGGCTGCACGACGGGCACGCCCACCTGGCGCAGCGGCGCGAGACGCTGCCGCCGAGCTCCATGGCCCGAGCAGAGATTGCTTGGTCCCAACTGGATCACACAGACGCTACTAAAATGAAGGAGACCACCATGGAAGAGTTGACACCCGCGCGATAAGTGATGGCCGAGGTTGCCGCCAACCTGGTAGCCATCGTCGAGGAAGAAAGCTGGAAGATCGTGCAGCCGCCCAGCGGCCCCATGAGCGAGGTAGGCCACTATCACCTGCTTGCCAAGCGCAACCTGAAGAGCAAGGAGTTGGGCGCGATCCAGCACCTGCTCGATGAGGTGGCCTACAACGTCGCCGCCATGATCTTTGCTTTGCTCGATGGTAAGCTTGAGGGCGACGACCCCCTGCCCCGCCTCACCTCGTTGACGCGCAACAGCGGCGAGCCCCTGGCCGAGAGCCTGCACGCGGCATTTCTTTCCGCCTGGGAAGGGGGGGATCAGCCGGACGAGAGCGACACCTCTGACGGAGATTGATAGATTGCGGCTTACAGCTTACAGATAGCAGATAGCAGATTACGGATACGGATTTCAGAAAACAGAAAACAAAAGACAACGCATCGCGGCGAGAGAACAACGCAATAACAGAGAAGAGCTATGACAGGTCTAAATAGACGTACTCTGTAATCTGCTATCTGTAACCCGAAAATGGAACAAGGTTATGCCAAAACGCACAGACATCCACACCATCCTCGTCATCGGCGCGGGCCCCATCGTGATCGGGCAGGCCGCCGAGTTTGACTATTCCGGGACGCAGGCGGTGCAGCGCCCTGAAGCGCGAGGGCTACCGCGTGGTGCTGGTCAACTCCAACCCGGCCACCATCATGACCGACCCGGAGTTGGCCGACGCCACCTACATCGAGCCGATCACCGCCGAGATCATCGAGCGGATCATCGAGCGGAGCGCCCCGACGCCCTGCTGCCCACCGTCGGCGGGCAGACCGGCGCTGAACATGGCAGTCGAGCTGGCCGAGCTTGGCATCCTGGAGCGTCACGGGGTCCAACTCATCGGCGCCTCGCTCGCCGGCCATGCAGCTGGCCGAGGATCGCCTCCTCTTCAAAAATGCCATGCTGGAGGCCGGGCTGGAGGTGCCGCGCGGCGGGCTCGCCCACTCGCTGGAGGAGGCGCTGGCCATCGCGGAGGAGATCGGCAGCTTCCCGCTCCTGATCCGCGCCTCCTTTACCCTGGGCGGCACCGGCGCGGGCACCGCCTACGACCGCGACGACTTTGTCGCAGAAGGTGGAGTTCGGCCTGAAGCAGAGCCCGGTCGGCTCGGTGCTGGTCGAAGAGTCGCTGCTCGGCTGGAAGGAGTACGAGTTGGAGGTGATGCGCGACCGCGCCGACAACTTTGTGGTGGTCTGCTCCATCGAGAACCTGGACCCGATGGGGGTCCACACGGGCGACTCGATCACCGTCGCGCCCGCCATGACGCTGACCGACCGCGAGTACCAGCGGCTGCGCGATCAGGCGCGCCAGCGTGATGACCATCGTCGGCGTGGAGACCGGCGGCTCCAACGTGCAATTTGCGGTGGACCCCGCCACGGGGCGGGTGATCGTCATCGAGATGAACCCGCGCGTTTCCCGCTCCTCCGCGCTCGCCTCCAAGGCCACCGGCTTCCCCATCGCCAAGGTGGCGGCCCTGCTGGCGGTGGGCTACACCCTGGACGAGCTGGAAAACGACATCACCGGCACCTGCGCCGCCTTCGAGCCGAGCATCGACTACGTGGTAGCCAAACTGCCGCGCTGGGCCTTTGAAAAGTTCCCCGGCGTGGACCCCACCCTCGGCCCGCAGATGAAATCGGTGGGCGAGGCGATGGCCATCGGGCGCACCTTCAAGGAGGCCACTGCTCAAGGGGCTCCAATCGCTGGAGCTGGCGCGCCCCCCGTACCCCACCGCCGAGCAGCCCGTCTGGGACGGCGACCTCCAGAGCCTGTCCATCCCGCGCGCCGAGCGGCTCTGGGGCGGTGTGGGAGGCGCTGCGGGCGGGCGAGACGGTGGAGGCCCTGCACGACGCAACCGACATGGACCCCTGGTTCCTCGCCCAGCTGGCCGAGATGGTGGCGCTGGAGCGCGCCGCGCAGCGCCACGGCTCGCTGGAAGCGCTCCCGCGCGACCTGCTCCGCCGGCCAAGCGAGCGGCTTCGGCGATGCGCACCTGGCTTCCCTCTTGGCCACCCCAGGCAGGCCCCGCGCCGGCCAGCGAGCGCCACCGGCAGGAGGCGGCAGTGCGCGCGCACCGCGAGGCGCTCGGCCTGCTTCCCACCTTCCACATGGTGGACACCTGCGCCGCAGAGTTTGCGGCCACCACCCCCTACCTCTACTCCTCCTACGAGTCGGAGACGCGAGGCCGCCGCCCACCGAGCGCGACAAGGTGATCATCCTGGGTGGTGGCCCCAACCGCATAGGCCAGGGCATCGAGTTTGACTACTGCTGCGTCCACGCCCTCTTTGCCCTGCGCGACAGGGGCATCGAGAGCATCATGGTCAACTGCAACCCGGAAACGGTATGCACCGACTACGACATCAGCGACCGCCTCTACTTCGAGCCGCTGACCCTGGAGCACGTGCTGAACATCGTCGAGCGGGAGCGGGCGGCGGGGCACCTGCGCGGCGTGATGATCCAGTTCGGCGGGCAGACCCCGCTCAACCTGGCGCGGCGGCTGGAAGCGGCGGGGGTGCCCATCCTCGGCACCTCGCCCGACGCCATTGACCTGGCCGAGGATCGCGAGCGCTTCGGCGCGCTGCTGGCGGAGCTGGACATCCCCAGCCCCGCGCACGGCATCGCCCGCACCCTGGCCGAGGCCACCGAGGTGGCGCGCGCAGGTGGGCTACCCGGTGATGGTCCGCCCCAGCTACGTGCTCGGCGGCCGCGCGATGGGCATCGTCTACGACGAGGCGCTCGCTGGCGCAGTTCGTGCGGAGGCGCAGCAGGCGGCGCCGGAGCAGCCGATCCTGATCGACCAGTTACCTGGAAGATGCCTTCGAGATCGGACGTGGACGCGGTGGCCGACGGCGAGCGCGTGGTGATCGGCGGCATCATGCAGCACATCGAGGAGGCGGGCGTCCACTCGGGCGACTCGGCCACCGTGCTGCCCCCCTACAAGATTTCCCACTACCACCTGAGCCACATCCGCGACTACACCGAGCGGCTGGGCCTGGCGCTGGGCGTGCGCGGCCTGCATGAACGTGCAGTACGCCATCAAGGACGACATCGTCTACGTGCTGGAGGTCAACCCGCGCGCCAGCCGCACCGTCCCCTACGTCTCCAAGGCGACCGGCGTGCCCCTTGCCAAGATCGCCGCGCGGGTCATCGCGGGGCGAAAGCCTGAGCCGAGCTGGGGCTGACCGAGGAGCCGCGCGTGGATGGCTTCTTCGTCAAGGAGGCGGTGCTGCCCTTCAAAAAGTTCCTGGGGGTGGATGCGCGCCTCTCGCCCGGAAATGCGCTCGACCGGCGAGGTGATGGGCCACGCCAGCCGCTTTGGCCACGCCTTTGCCAAGGCGCAGATGGCGACCGGCGATGCGCTGCCCGACCCGCGGCACCGTCTTTATCTCCGTCAACGACTACGACAAGGGAACCGCGCTCAAGATCGCCCGCGACCTGCACCGCCTGGGCTTCCGCCTGCTCGCCACCGCACGGCACCGCCGACGCCCTGTCGCGCGTCAGCCTCCCTGCCGAGTCGGTCAACAAGGTGAGCGAGGGCGGGCGGCACATCGTGGACCGCATCCGTGCGGGCGAGGTGGACCTGATCATCAACACCCCGCTCGGCTCCGCCGCCCACGCCGACGGCATCGCCATCCGCACCGCCGCGATCCGCTACGGCGTGCCCCTCATGACCACCCTCAGCGCCGCGCAGGCCGCCGTCAACGGGATCCGCGCGCTCCAGGAGCGACAGCTCCGCGTGCGCAGCCTCCAGGCCCACCACGGGGCGAGGGGGTGAGGAGGTGAGTTGGGTGATGAAGGTGAGGGGGTGAGACTGGGAGCGCGGGCGTCGCGCCCGCCCGTGGGGTGGGAGGATGGAACAGGGAGAAGGGGAGAGTGGCAGCGCAAAGGATTGCCGTTACCAATTGCACTTTCTGGATTTTGGACTAATCTGCCGTGACCTACTACGACATTCTCGATATTTCCCCTCTGGCAACGTCGGAGGAGGTTCGCCAGGCGTATCGTGAGTTGGTGGAAATCCACCACCCCGACCGGATGCAGACCCTCCGGGGGGAGGTGCAGGAGCGCGCGGGCAGTCGGCTGAAGCAGATCAACGAGGCGTACCACATCCTGCGCGACCCGGAGCGGCGCGCCCGCTACGATGCGCAGATGCACCAGGGTGGGGAGCGGGGCGCGCCTGCGCCGGTGGCGGGCGAGGCGACAAGCAGCCTGGAGGCGCGTCTGGCGGAGATCGAGCAGCAGATTGTGCAGCTTGCCCAACAAATTCAGTGGGCGCGCCCGCGTGGCGAGACGGTCGAGCGAATGAACCAGTGGTGGGATCGCTACCTGTTCGCGAGCATCAGCCTGCTGCTTCCCTTCCTTTTTCTTGGCATCTGGGCGAGCCGGACGTGGGCCGCCCACCCCCGCGCTGCCAGTGGCGTGGCGGCACTCGTGCTGCTGGGCGGCGCGGGCTACCTGGTGCTGGCAGCGTGCATGGGGGCAGGGCACGTTCGCCTGTCCGAGACGAAGCCGGTGCGCACCATCCTCTCGGTTCCGCTGCTGCTTGCCCTGCTGGGCGGAGCCGTAGCGCTGGGCGCGCCGCGCACCTTCCACCTCCTGCTCCTCCTGGCAGGGTACGTGCTCATCGTGTGGCAGGGGGTAGGGCAAGTGATCGCCGCGCGGCGCGACGAGGTGGAAATCGCTGCCAGCAAGACAGCGCGCCTGAGCCAGGAACTCTACGAGTGTCAGGTCGAGCGTGAGCAACTTAACCGGGTGCTCGCACAGAGACAATAGTCCCGCGCTCGACTAGGAAAGTGGTACTAACCAGCCTCCAATGCGGGGTTCGTGCGTGTCCGTTGTACGGTCCATGCTTATATAACCCGTTATACCCAACGGATGTAAGCAGGAATGTAGAACGATGACGGCGTTTCCCCTCTGGCTCAAGGTGCATAGCTGGTCACCCATGTCTCGACGACTCCCCCAACGGCTCGCGCATTTTCTGATAGCTGCACTCGCTGTCCTCCTCGTGCTGCTGGTCAAACTCGAGTTTGGCCGCGTGCTGGGGCAAGAAACCCCCTTTCTCCTCTTCTTTGTGACGATTATCGCCGCCACCTGGTACGGCAGCTTGGGGGTGGGGCTATTCACGCTTACCCTCTTGGCCCTCGCGGGCGATTACTTTTTTCTGCCCCCCTTTCAGTCGCTGGCCCTGGAATGGAAGAGCGCCCTTCAGCTTCTCGATTTTTTTAGTGGAGGGCGGGCTCATGACCGTGCTGGTCAATCAGTTTAGGCAGCAGCAGGCCGACCTGACCCGCTTTTTGAGCGAGGAACAAAGCAAGCAGCAGAACCTCTCCTCCCTCTCCCTCTCGCTGAGCCGCGCCTTGGCCGAGGCGGACCTGCTCAACCGCATCGGCGTGGCGACCAGCGGCCAGGATGACCTGAAAACCATCCTCGGGACGACGCTCCACCACCTGCAACAGCTAGTCGCCTTCACCGGCGGCTGCATCGCCCTTGTTGAACAGGACATGCTCGTGGTGCGTGCCGCCGTCGGCCCCTTCGCGGAGCAGGCGATGCGCCGCCCGTTGCCCCGGAACGATGGGGTTAGCTGGCAGATCGTCGATACCGGCGTTCCCTTCCTCTCGGCGAATCTGGAAAAAGACAAGGTGCACGCTACCACCCCGCCCCGCTCCTTTATGGCGGTGCCGCTTATCTGGCGCGAGCAGTGCCTCGGGTTGTTGGAGGTGGATTCCGTCGAGCACGCCGCCTTTGACGAGAGCGACCTGGCGCTGATGGAAAAGGTGGCGCGCCAGCTGAGCGGCACCATCGAATTGGCCCGCCGCTCCACCGAGCGGCAGCAGGCGGAGCGGCGGCTGCTCGCAGAATACGCGGTGAGTTGCCTGCTGGTGCAGGCCAGCACCCTAGACGCCATAGCCGACGAGCTTTTGCACACGATTGGGGAGAAGCTGGAGTACCCCCTGCTCGGCCTGTGGACGGTGGGGAAGGAGGGCGAACAGCTCCATCTTGCGGCGCAGTGGCACAGCGCCGCGTCCGTGCCCGCGTGCGCTTTCGCCGCGACCGGTCAGCCCGAGACGCTGGATCGTCAGCACGCCTACATCCAGCAGCTGGAACGTAGCGATGGGTTGCTCACCGTGCTTGACACCTGCGCGGCGGACAGCCCGCGCGGGCAGCGTGCCTGCGAGGTGGGATTATCGGCCATCCACATGCTGCCGCTCCGCGTCAGCGGCGAGCTTTTGGGGATGATCGAATTTTTTGACGAGCAGCGGCACTGGCCTGACGAGCGGTTGGGTTATACGCTCTTCACGATTGCCAACCAGATCGGCCAATTTATCGAGCGGACCCGCGCGGCCCACACCCTCCAGGCACGTGAGGAATACTTCCGAAGCCTGGTACAAAACGCGTCGGACATGATTACCATCCTCGACCCCGACGGCACGATTCGCTACGAAAGTAGCTCGGTGCGAGAAATTTTGGGCTACGAGCCGGAAGAGTTGCTAGGGCAAAACGCCTTCGAGTTCATCCACCCGGAGGACGTGTTGGGCATCCTGCACCGCTTTGCGGCGGGGCTGCAATCCCCCGGGCTCACCCTTTCTGTGGAGTATCGCTTCCGGCACAAAGATGGAAGCTGGCGCACCCTCGGCTCGATGGGGAGCAACCTGCTGGACAACCCGCATGTGCGCGGCGTGGTGGTCAACTCGCGCGACATTACCGAGCGCAAGCAGGCGGAGGCGTCCCTGGCGCGGGCCAACGAGCGGCTACGCGACCAGCTCAAGCAGGTGGAGCATCACAACTACGAGGTCACCCAGCTCAGCCTGCTGAGCAATCGGCTGCAAAGTTGCCACACCCTGGAAGAGGCGTACAGCGCGCTCGCCCGCTCCGCCGAGCGCCTCTTCCCGGAAGAGATGGGGGCCTTTTACACCCTCGATCGGGCGCGCAAGCAGTTCGTCTCGGTTGCCATGTGGGGCGGCAAGCGGAGCATCCGGCAATCCTTTGCCAGCAGCGAGTGCATGGCGCTTCAAAAGGGGGAAGAGTATTTTTGCGAGCTGCCGGGCAAGGCGAAGCCGTGCCAGCACGTCCGCCACGACCTTGCGCCGGGGCACCTGTGCCTGCCGGTGTGGATCGAGGGGCAGGTATTCGGGCTTTTGCACCTGCGGGGCGGGCTGCGCGCGCCCGGCCAGCCGCCGGAGGAGCGCAGCTCGCTGTCGGCGGCGAAGCGACAACTGGCGCACACCGTCGCGCAGCAGATCTCGCTCGCCCTGTCGAACCTGACCCTGCGCGAGTCGCTGCGCAACCAATCGATCCGCGACCCGCTGACGGGGCTGTACAACCGCCGTTACCTGGAAGAGGCGCTGACCCGCGAGCTGTCACGCGCCTCGCGCCGCCAGCGTCCGATCAGCCTTATCATGTTGGACCTGGACCATTTCAAAAAGTTCAATGACACCTTCGGCCACTCCGCCGGGGACACATTGTTGCAGGCGTTGGCCGAGACGCTGGAAAACAGCATCCGCGTGGGCGATCTGGCCTGTCGCTATGGCGGCGAAGAGTTTATCTGCATCCTGCCCGAAACCACCCACAGCGACGCCCACCAGCGGGCGGAAGAAATTCGGCAGGCGGTGGAGCAGCTCAACGTGAGCTACCACGGGCAATCCCTCGGGGCGGTCAGCGCCTCGCTCGGCGTGGCGACCTACCCGGATCATGGCGAGGAGATGGAAACCCTGATCAACATGGCGGACGCGGCGCTTTACCGCGCCAAGGCGGAGGGACGCAACCGCGTCATCTGCGCGGACGTGGTGGAGGCCGAGGGGGTGGGGCTGGAAACCAGGGGGGAGTGAGGTGGGTGAGTGGGTGATGAAGGTGAGGGGGTGAGGGGGTGAGTGGGTGAGGTTCCAGGTTGCTGCTCCCGCATATTGGACGATCCTCTTTGCACCGTCAAAGCTAAGGAACCGTCAAAGAACTACTTTCCGAGTGCTGCGGCTAACGGGGCGCGATTAATCGGGAAGAGTTTTCTTGGCGTTTCCTAATGGTAGGCACGCTGGCCTAACGCGCCTCCAGCAGGTGCGCCAAACAAGCGTGGGTCATGCTACTGTCTCGTCAAGCATGAAATGATAGGTTCGTAGTCCCGCCTTTAGGCGGGCATTGAACGGTCACCGCCTGAAGGCGGGACTACGAACAGGGTGGTATCTTTGGTCCTATCCCTCATTTCAGCCTTGACGAGACAGTAGGCGCTGAGGAATCATCAAAATACTACTTTCCGAGTGCTGCGGCTAACCGAATCAATCGGGAAGAGTTTTCTTGACGCTTCCTTACTGCTCCATCCAACATCAAACAGGGGTTTGTAGGCCCACCTGAAGGGGAAAATGCTTGTCCTGACCCGCTACCGCCAGGGCTACAACCCTTGTTTTGGGCTGTGGCGGTTACCCATCACCCGCGCCCGCACCTTGACACCACACGAGACATGAAAGAGAAATGTAATGAGCAGTAAACATCCCCTTCCGGACCTCTTTGAACAGGCGATCCAGCGGCTCGGTCAATATCGCACCCTGCGTGACGAGCTGGCCTACGAGTTTGAAAGCTCGGTGTTCCGGGGGAAAAACCGCGCCATGCTTCGCCTTGCCTTTACGCTGCACCCCCGCGAGGCGGGCTACGGGGGCACGGTGAGCTTCACGCAGGGCAGCGTCGAGGGGGAAGCGCGGCAGCTTGCCGCGCCGGTTGCCACCGGCATCTGGCAGGAGTTGGCCGACTTCCGACTGGTGGATTTTGCGCTGGTGGTGCAGGAGTTGGGGGCCGCCGTGTCGGGCGAGGTGGACGCGCTGCTGAACGAACTCGGTGCCCGCGCGGTGCGCCATGCCCTGCACGACGCTTCCTTTCAAACCCATGCGCTGCCCGGCTGGAGCCTCGCCGTCCGCCGCCCCGCCGCCCCCCAAGCCGGTGGGCGACGAGCCGACCGAGCTGACCGGCGCGGAAAACCGCGCCCGCCGCGAGCAGCGTCGCACGCAGCGCAAGCGCCGCCCCGCGCCCACACGGCGCAACGAGGCGGGCGGCCCACGCCGCGATGGCGCGGGCGAGCAGCGGCGTGGCCCGCGCCCCGACCCCGGCAAGCCGCGCAAGGACAAGCCGGAGGAGCGCGGCTGATCTTTCTGGCTTGTTTGCAGCCAACAGAGCGTCCATACTATCGGATCGTGCGGGGACGAGAGGGCACTTCCTGCGCCCCCCGCACGATTCGTTTTGTTAAGAAGTGCATCGCCTTTACGCCGACGCACAAACATGAACCAAGGAGAAATGCAGTGCCAGACGAAAAAATAAAAGTGGTGTTGGCCTACTCGGGGGGGCTCGATACCTCCGTCATCGTGCCCTGGCTCAAAGAAACCTATGACATGGAGGTGATCTGCTTCGCGGCCAACCTCGGCCAGGGGGATGTGGAGTTGGACGGGCTGCGCGACAAGGCGCTCGCCAGCGGGGCCAGCAAGGTGTATGTCGAGGATCTGCGCCAGGAGTTCATCGAGGAGTACATCTACCCGGTGATGCGGGCGGGGGCAATCTACGAGCGCAAGTACCTGCTCGGCACCAGCTTCGCGCGCCCGCTCATCGCCAAGCGGCAGGTGGAGATCGCCGAGATGGAGGGGGCCGACGCGGTGGCGCACGGCGCGACCGGCAAGGGCAACGATCAGGTGCGCTTCGAGCTGACCTACAAGGCGCTCAACCCCAAGCTGCGCGTCATCGCCCCGTGGCGCGACCCCACTGGCACATCCGCTCGCGCGAGGACGCGCTGGCCTACGCCAAGGAGCACAACGTGCCGGTGCCGCACACCGAAAAGTCCATCTACTCGCGCGACGCCAACTTCTGGCACACCTCGCACGAGGGCGGCGGGCTGGAAAACCCCTGGCAGGAGCCGGAAGAGGCGATGTTCCAGCGCTCCGTTTCGCCGGAAGAGGCACCGGACGAGGCGGAGTATGTCGAGATTGACTTTGTGGAGGGGCTGCCCGAAGCGCGTCAACGGCACGCGCGATGGGGCCGATCTCCATCCTGAGCACGCTGAACGAGATCGGCGGGCGGCACGCGATCGGGCGCGTGGACCTGGTGGAAAACCGGCTCGTGGGGATGAAGTCGCGCGGGGTGTACGAGACCCCCGGCGGCACGATCCTGTTCAGCGCGCACCGCGAGCTGGAATCCTTGACGCTGGACCGCGAGACGATGCACTACAAGGACACCATCGCCATCAAGTACGCCGATCTGGTCTACGACGGGCGCTGGTTCACCCCGCTGCGCGAGGCGCTCGACGCCTTTGTCGAGCAAGACGCAGGAAAACGTGACCGGCACGGTGCGGCTCAAGCTGTACAAGGGCAACGTCATCGTCGCGGGGCGCAGCGCACCGCGCTCGCTCTACCGCGAGGACTACGCCTCGTTCGGGAAGATGGACGTCTACGACCAGAGCGACGCCGAGGGCTTCATCAACCTGTTCGGCCTGCCGATGAAGGTTGAGGCGCTGGTCGACATCGAGGGCATCGGCAAGTCGAAGTACCGCCAGCCCGACTACTCCAAGTTCAAGCGGGACTGAGGGGCGAGGAGGGAGCGGTGAGCGAGATCATGATGACCGATGTGCCCGGCTTCCGGGCGGCGGGCGTGCACGCAGGGCTGAAAAAGGGAGGGCGCGCCAGATTTCGCGCTGCTCGTCAGCGACCGGCCCTGCGTGGCGGCGGGCACCTTCACGCAAAGTTTGGTGCGTGCCGCGCCGGTTTTATATGACGAGGCGACCCTCCAGGCCAACCCGTCAGGGCATCCGCGCGGTGGCGATCAATGCCAAAAATGCCAACGCGGTGACCGGCGAGCAGGGGATGCGCGACGCGGCGCAGATGGCACGCCTCGTGGAGGAGGCGCTCGGCTTGCCCGCGCGCTCCACACTGGTGATGAGCACCGGGGTCATCGGCGTGCCGATGCCGATGGGCAAGATCGCGCAGGGCATCGAACGGGCGGCGGAAGCCCTGGGCAGCCACGCCGAGCAGGCGGATGCGCGCCAGCGAGGCGATCATGACGACCGATACCCACCCCAAGCGCGCCGCGCGGCGGCTGACGCTCGGCGGGGTCGAGGTCACGTTGGCGGGCATGGCGAAGGGCGCGGGGATGATCCACCCGAACATGGCGACGATGCTCGGCGTGATCGTCACGGACGCCGCCATCGCGCCCGCGCCGCTCCAGGCCGCGCTGCGCTACGCGGTCGAGCGCTCCTACAACTGCATCTCGGTGGATGGCGACACGAGCACCAACGACACCCAACTCGTGCTCGCCAACGGTGCGGCGGGCAACCCGCTGATCGAGCAGCGAGGCGCACGCGGAGTTTCGTGCTCTTCCGCGACGCGCTCTGCGAGCTGTGCGTCGCGCTGGCGCAGGGGATCGCCTTCGATGGCGAGGGCGCGACGAAGCATGTCACGATTCAGGTGCGCGGCACGCGCACCTGGGACGAGGCGCGGCAGATTGGGCGCGTCATCGCCACCTCGCCGCTCGTCAAGACGGCGCTTTTCGGGCGCGACGCCAACTGGGGGCGCGTGCTGGCGGCGGCGGGGCGCGCGGGGGTTCCCTTCGACCCGTCGCGCGCCAACCTCTGGTTTGGCGACCTGCACCTGCTGCGCGACGGCGCGCCGCTGGCGGTGGACGAGGCGCGCGCGCTGGAGATTCTTTCCGAAACCGACATCTTCCTCACCCTCGCGCTGGCGGAGGGCGACGAGAGCGCCTGCGTCTGGACGTGCGACTTCTCCTTCGACTACGTGAGCATCAACGCCGAGTACCGCACCTAGCCGAGAGTTGGTCGGCGGAGCCAGAACGCAAACGGATAACCGCCACCAACGGTAGGCGCTTTAGGCGAGAACGCCAAGTACGCCAAGGAAAATTAAAAAGACTCCTTGGCGTTCTTGGCGTTCTTGGCGGTTCGATCCGTTATAGCCATGAAAGTTCGTAGAAGTTGGGACGCGGCGAAGGACGCCCTTCAGGACGCGGGCCTGTTACATTGATATTGTAACTGATGCTAGTTGACCCATAGTTCTGAAGGAGATAGAAAACATGGCTTGGCAGATTGATCCGTCCCACTCGGCTATCGAATTTTCGGTGCGTCACATGATGCTGTCGAAGGTGCGTGGCCGCTTTCAAGAGTTCGAGGGCAGCGTCCAGATCAACGAGGAGAACCCGGCAGAGTCCTACGCTGAGGGCACCGTCAAGGTTGCCAGCGTGGACACCGGCTCCGCCGATCGTGACAACCACCTGCGCACCGCCGATTTCTTCGAGCCGGACACGTACCCGACCATGCACTTCCGCGTCACCGGCATCGAGCCGCGCGGCGAGGGCGAGTACGAGGTAAGCGGCGACCTGACCATCAAGGACACCACGCGCACCGTCGTGTGGGAGGTCGAGGATGAGGGCCAGGGTATCGACCCGTGGGGCAACCAGCGCTGGGGCCTCAGCGCCGAGACGAAGATTGACCGCAAGGAGTTCGGCCTGACCTGGAACGTGGCGCTGGAAAAGGGCGGTTTCCTGGTCGGCGACAAGGTCGAGATCGAAGTGAACCTGCAACTCGTCCAGACGCAGGAGCAGGCGGAAACCGAGACGGAAGCCGTTCCCGCCTAACCACTCTCACAACTGAATAGAGCATTCCGGGGGAAGCAAGGGTCAACCTTGCTTCCCCTTTTGCTTTGGGATGCGCTGATGACGTTACACGCGCCCCTGGGCGAGCGAGGTAGGACCGGGTACCCTTTTGTTCCCCGCTGCCCGCGCGTCCCCAGAGCACCGCTTCTACTCCCATCATGCTCTTGGGTGGTGGGGCGGCTGTGTTGGGCGCATGTTTGTGGAAACGGCGTGGGGTGCGAGAAGAGCGTGAGTAGGGAGTTAGACTAGAGAGGTAGGAACTCAACTTGATTGGCGAGTTCTGCTGGCTCGGTACTCTTTGCGATCAATTCCAAATCATGTACACAGCGACCGATGGTGATTCCGAGTTGATGGGCGTAAATGACACCAGCAAAGGGAATGCCCGCCACCTGCCGTGTTTTGGCCTCTTTGAGCAGATCGTCGTCCTGAGAGAATAACACCCGCTCAAGTTCATTTGCCCGCTCAAGAAGACGCGCGTCGCTCGCCTCGCGATAGCCATCTTCTTGAGCGGTGAGGACATTTACACCACGTTGCCGGAGGCCATTCGTAATCGCGCGATGGACGTGGACATCCATGTAGAAGCGAACAGTCATCGTGATACCATCTACTCGATCAGCCCCTGCTCGCGCAACCGGCCAGCGAGCCGAGAGGGGCCTGCGTCCTGGCGTGCTTGCTTGGCGTAAGCGGTACGGGTGGCTATATCAGCGTCAACTTCGGCCTTGTGATCCCAGTAGTAGGTAAGTGCCCCGTGGATTTGGCCCATGGTGAGGTAGGGGTGCTGGAAGTGAAGTTCCTGCGGGCTCCAACCGTGGGCCTGCTGCGCCATCACCAATTCCACCACTTTCATTGTCGTACCAGCAATGCAGGGCACCCCCGTCGCGTCGAGTTCTACGTGGGGGTATAAGGTAGATGATGCTACTTGCATAGCAGGTCCTCCTGAAGATAACGCGGTTGCATCTCACCAATGTCTGTTATTATAACATAATCGATTTCAACAGCGCAGCAACCCTTCACCCTATGTCCGGTCCGAGAACCGAGGTGGTGATCCAGCTCCTACAGCTACCATGATCCGCAATAGGGCATTCTCCTCCTCCTCGGCCCGCTCTTCGTGCTGCTGATACCAAGTCTGACTGATAGGGTAGCAAAGCACAACCATTGCCATTCCGACCGAAAGGAGGAATCTCAACTTTGATGAGCCTTGTTGAGATTCCTCATTCCGCTGCGCTCCATTCGGAATGACAGTGTTATTGCTGGGTTTCCATCCCGAATTGGTGTGGAATGGCTGCTGTGACGCTGGCTGTGGGGGATCAGGAGAACTGAAAAAGGAAGGCGGCTGTTGGGTCCTGCAACGGCTGACCTTCAACCTGGAGTCGCCTTCAACTGCTTGGCGAAGGCGCTCTTCCTCTGCTGCTCGCGGTCCTTGAAACTTCCTCTTTCTTTTCCTTTCCGCCCCCCCCTGCGCTATAGTTCGGCGCGTGACGATTCGCCTGCATCTTCTGGGACAGCCCCGCGTGCTGCGCGATGGCCTTGACGTGGACCTCTCGGTCGCGAAGGCTATCGCGCTTTTGGCGTACCTGGCGCTCACGTCCACCCCCCAGACGCGCGACCACCTCGTGGAGCTGTTCTGGGCGGAAAGCAGCCCCGACGCCGCGCGCAAAAATCTGCGCAATACCCTCTGGACCCTGCGCAAGGCGCTGGGCGAGGAGGCGGTGGGCGGCGACAGCGAGCGGCTCACGCTGGGCGAGGGGGTCTGGGTGGATGTGCGCGCCCTGGAGCGCGCCAGCGAGTCGCCACCGCCCAGCCTCGACGAGCAGCGCGAGATCGTTGAACTGTACCATGGGCCGCTGCTGGACGGCCTCGTGCTCGCCGAGGCACCCGAGTGGGAGCTCTGGCTCGCGGTGGAGCGCGAGCGGCTGGAGCAACGCTTCCTCCGGCTGAGCGAGACGCTCGTGGAGGGCTACCGCGCGGCGGGGCGCTGGGACGAGATCATCGAGGTGGCGCGGCGCGCGCTGGCGCAGAACCGTCTCCAGGAATCGCTCTACCGCGCGCTGATGGAGGCGCACGCGCGCTTGGGCGAGCGCGCCGAGGCGCTGCGCCACTTCGACCTGCTCGTGCGGGTGCTGGAGGAGGAACTGGGGGTCGAGCCGCTACCGGAGACCGACGCCCTGCGTGCGGCGATCCTCAGCGGCGATCTGAACCCGCTGGCCCCGCTGCCCCCCGTTGCGGCGCGCCCGCTCCCCGCGCGCCCGAGCGAGGTGGGCGACGGGCTGCCGCCTTTTGTTGGGCGTGCGGCGGAGATGGCACAGATGGACGAGGCGCTTGCGCAGGCGCAGCGGGGGCAGGCCCGCGTGCTGCTCCTCGCGGGGGAGGTCGGTATCGGGAAAAGTCGGCTCTGGCAGGAGTGGGCGGCCACCCTGCCGCCGGAGATCACGGTCCTGCAAGCGGCCTGCTTGCCCGCGACCCAAACCCTGCCCTTTGCCCCGCTCGTGGAACTCTTCGCGAGCCCGACGTTGAGGACAACGCTTTTCCGCGACGGCTCGCCGCTTTCCCCGCTCTGGCTGGCCGAGATCGCCCGCCTGCTGCCTGAGCTTTGCAGCACCCTGCCCCACCTTCCCCAGCCGATCCCGATGCCCCCCGAGGAGGAGCGCCGCCACCTCTTCGAGGCGCTCACGCAGGCGCTACACGCGCTGAACGCGCGCCCCCTCGTGCTCTTTTTGGACGATGTGCACTGGGCGGACCGCGCCACGCTCGACTGGCTGGCCTACTTTGTCCATCGCATGCAGGGGTGGCCGCTGCTCCTCGTCGCGGCCTACCGCCCCGAAGACGCGCTCGCGCCGCTGGGGCACCTGCTCGCCAACTGGGGCCGCCAGGGGGTGACGCAGCGCATCAACGTAACCCCGCTCACCCCCGAGGAATCGACCTCGCTGCTGTCCGCGCTGCTCCCCGTGGCGCGGCAGCACGTCAGCCTGTCGAGCCACCTTAAAACGCAGAGCGCGGGCAACCCATACTTTCTGATCGAGCTGGCGCGGGTGGAAAACGGCGACCTGCCGCCCGCGCTCGCCGACCTGATCCGCGCGCGGGTTGCCCGCCTGCCGGAAGCGGCGCAGCAGGTGCTCCAGGCCGCCTCGATTTTGGAGCCCGCCTTCGATTTCCCCACCCTGCGTCGCACGAGCGGGCGCGGCGAGGAGGAGACGCTGGATGCGCTGGATGCGCTGCTGGACGCGCATGTGCTGGTCGAAAAAAGCGAGCATTACGCCTTCGCACACCCGCTCGTCGCCTCGGTCGTGCGCGAGGGGCTGAGCCGCGCGCGGCGCACCTTCCTCCATCGGCGCGCGGCGCGCGCGCGCGAGCGTACCCACGCGGGGCGCTTGCCGCAGATCGCGGCGGCGCTTGCGCTGCACCATCGGGAGGCGGGCAACCCCGCACGCGCCGCCCACTTCTTCGAGATCGCCGCTGAGCGGGCCTTGTCGCTTTCCGCGCCCGACGAGGCGATCGCCGCCTTCGAGCAGGCCCGCGCCCTCGACCCTGCGCCCGCGCGCGACCTGGCGTTGGGCAGGGCGTTAGCGGTGCGGGGCTCGCTCGCGCCCGCGCGGTCGCTCTTCCAACAGGCGTTAGCAGGCTTCGAGGCGGCGCAGAACAGCAGCGGCGCGGTGCGCGCCTCGGTCGAGATCGCGGGCACCTTCTTGCCGGAAGGGCGAGGCGACGAGGCGAAACGCTGGGCGGCGCGCGCGCTCCGCTACGTGGACGCCGCGCAGGACCCAAAGGGGCACGCCGCCGCGCATTTTTTGATGGGGGCGGGGCTGTTGCAGAGCACGAGCACCCTGGGTGAGGCGGAGGCGCACCTGCTCGAAGCGGCGCGGCTCGCCACCGAGAACCACCTGCTCGACGTGGCCGCGCGCAGCCGCTTCGAGTTGGGGAACCTGCTGGCCCAGCAGGGCGATCTGGCGGCGGCGGTGCAGGCGTACCGCGACACGCTCCTGCTGGCCGAGGCGGCGGGCGACCAGATTCAGGTGGCGCTCGCCCACAACAACGCGGCCTACCATAGCCTGCTCCTGGGGCAGTTAGAGGCGGCGCACCACCACATCGCGGCGGGGCTGCGGCTGGCAGAGGAGGGGGACTTTCAGGTGGTGCGCCAGTATCTGTACAGCACGCGCGGCGAGATTGCGCTGGCCGAGGCGGCGTGGGACGAGGCGGAGCAGTGGATACGGCGGGGCATGACGGAGGCGGAGCGGCAGGGCAATCGCACCCAGGTGGCGACGAGCCTTGCCAATCTCGCTCTTGTCGCGCGCGGGCGCGGCGACCTGGACGAGGCACTGCTCCTGCTCGATCAGGCGCGCGCGAGGGTAGCGGAATTTCCCGCGACGCACCTGCAAGCCAAGATCGCGCTCTGGCTCACCGAAACCTTTTTGCAGCGCGGCGAGCGCGCCGCCGCTGCCGATGCGCTCAGGCAGGCGGACGCCCAACTCGCCTCGGGCGAGCGCGCGGGCTTGCTGGCATGGTCGGCGCGGCTGCGGGGCAGGGTGGGTATTGGGTATTAGGTATTGGGTATTAGGTATTGGGTATTGGAGTTAACGTTTTTGGGATGTAGTGACGACACTTGGGGTTAGACATAGGGCAAAAGTGACAGTTTTCCATCACTTTTGCCCTATTTCTTTTGTCTTTTGCCTTTTACCTGTTCGTTTCCGTCACGTTTGCCTTTTGCCTTTGCCTTTTGCCTTCTGATTTTCCGTTAGTGCGCCAGCCAACTGTACGGGTACGTCCTCGTCCTCCAACTCCAGCGCGTAGCGGGTGATCTGGAGCGGGCGGAAGGTGTCCACCATGACGGCGAGCTCGTCGGTGCCTCTCCTTGCCGATGGAGCCCTCGTACTTGCCGGGGTGCGGCCCGTGCGGGATGCCGTTGGGGTGCACGGTGAAGGAGGCGCGCTCGATCCCCTTGCGCGACATGAAATCGCCCTCGACGTAGTAGAGCACCTCGTCCGAATCCACGTTGGAGTGGTTGTAGGGGGCGGGGATGCTCAGTGGGTGGTAGTCGAACTTGCGCGGCACGAAGGAGCAGAGCACGAAGCCGGGGCCGTCGAAGGTCTGGTGGACCGGCGGCGGCTGGTGCACGCGCCCCGTGATCGGCTCGAAATCCTCGATGTTGAAGGCGAAGGGCCACAGGTGCCCGTCCCACCCCACCACGTCCAGCGGGTGGTGCCCGTAGATGAAGCGCGTCACCTGCCCGCGCGTCTTCACGCGTAGCTCGAACTCCCCGCTCTCGTCAAAGGTCACGAGCCTGTCCGGCGTGCGAATGTCGCGCTCGCAGTAGGGCGAGTTTTCCAAGAATTGCCCGTAGTTGTTGATGTAGCGTTTCGGCGGCGCGATGTGCCCGAAGGCCTCCACCACAAGCATGCGCTGCTCGCTCCCCTCGTCGGGGAGGAGCCGCCAGATGACGCCTGTCGGCAGCACGAGGTAGTCGCCGGGGCGGTAGCGCAGCGTGCCAAACTGGGTTTCCAGCACCCCCTCGCCATCGTGGATGAAGAGCGTCTCGTCCCCCTGCCCGAACTTGTACCAGTAGTCCATCGCTCGGTCGGGGCGCGCCACGTAGAGCACCACCTCGCTGTTGCCCATCAGCGGCACGCGCGACTCGATCGCGTCGCCGCCCGCGGGCACCTCCTTGGAGCGGAAGTGGCGGTGGCGCAGCGCCTCGTGCTCGACATACGGGATCGCCACATCGTGAAGTTTCTCGATGTGGCTGCACCTCGGTGGGCGGGTGGATGTGGTAGAGGATCGACTGGATGCCCGCGAAGCCGTGAATCCCCATCACCTCTTCGTGGTAGAGCGAGCCGTCCGGCTGGCGGAACTGTGTGTGCCGCTTGTGCGGGATCTCGCCCATGCGGTAGTAGTAAGTCATGGTTGTTCCCTCCTTTCTGGTTAGAGGGATATTAGGTATTAGATATTGGATAATGGCTTTGTCGGACAGTCGTCTAATACCTAATACCCAATATCCAATATCTACAAGTTGCCGCGCAACTCCTGCTCGTGCTCGATCGCCTCGAAGAGCGCCTTGAAGTTGCCCTTGCCGAAGCCGCGCGAGCCGTGGCGCTCGATGATCTCGAAGAAGACGGTGGGGCGATCCTGCACCGGCTTGGTGAAGATCTGGAGCAGGTAGCCCTCCTCGTCGCGGTCCACCAGGATGCCAAGCTCGGCGAGCTTGTCCACCGGCTCGTTGATCTTGCCGACGCGGCTCTTCCAAATCCTCGTAGTAGGTGGTCGGCACGCGCAGAAACTCGATCCCGTTCTCGCGCAGCTGCGTCACCGTGCCGAGGATGTCGTTGGTGGAGCAGGGCGAGGTGCTGCACGCCGGGGCCGTAGTAGTAATCCAGGTACTCCTGGATCTGCGATTTCCTTTTGCCCTCGGCGGGCTCGTTGATGGGGAACTTGACCTTGCCGGTGCCGTCCTGCATCACCTTCGACATGAGCGCGGAGTACTCGGTCGAGATGTCCTGGTCATCGAAGTGGATCAGCTGGGAAAAGCCCATCGTCGCGGCGAAGAATTGCACCCAGCGGTTCATCGCGCCCAGCTCGACGTTGCCCACCATGTGGTCCACGTGCGCCAGCCCCACGCCGCGATGGTCGCGCCCGCTGTTGCTCTCGCCGAAGCCGTTGCGCGGCTGGAAGCCCGGCGCGAAGACCCCGTTGTACTCGGAGCGGTCCACAAACTTGATGAGGGTGTCGCCATAGGCGTGGATAGCCGAGTAGCGCAGCACCCCGTACTCGTCCTTTTCCTGCGTCGGCGGGATCGCTCCGGTCGCGCCGCGCTTGGTCGTCTCGTGGTACGCGCTCGCCGCGTCGGGCACCTCCAGCGCGATGATCCCCACCCCGTCGCCATGCAGGTGGACGTGGCGCGCCACCGGATGATCGGGGCTGAGCGGCGCGGTGAGCACGAGGCGAATCATGCGCTGCTCCATCACATACGAGGTGGTCTGGCGATTCCTGGTTTCCAGCCCGCTGTAGGCGCTGTTCGCGAAGCCGAAGCCGGTGCGGTAAAAGTGCGCGGCCTGCTTCGCGTTGCCCACATACATCTCGATGTGGTCAATCTTTTTGATCGGTAGAAAATCGTCCACGGTGACTCTCCTTTGAGTGGTGAATAGTGAATGGGGCGTTGCCCAAATACGCTTTGGTAAGCGCTAGCGGCGGAAGAGATCGGCCACGGGTAGCGTGAAGCCGTCGAGCGCGCCGGTTCCAACAAGGGTGTCCTGCTCGCCGAGGCGCTCGTAGCGGAGCGGGGAGTGGTAACGGTGGAGCGAGCGGGTGGCGGGCTCGACAATCCACACCTCCCCTGCGCCGATGGCGAAGAACTCGCGGATTTTGTCGCGCATCTCCGCCCACGTGTTGCCGGGCGACATGATCTCTACTACCAGGGCAGGCGCGGCCTCGATGAAGGCAGTGGGCGGCCCATCGGGCAGCGCTTCCTTGGTGAAGAACGCCACATCCACGCCCCGCACGCGGTCCGGGTTGCGTTGCGTGTAGATGCCCGTCTCGCCGCCGACGACCCAACCCAGATGATGGTCCTCTACATAAACATCTAGGTAGCGGCCTAGACGAATCTCGATTCTGCCATGCTCGCCGCCCGGTGGACTCATTTCGACAATCTTCCCATCGATCAGCTCGCAAGGGCCACAGTCGCCCATCGCTAGCAGTTCCTCACCAGTGATCAATCCTTCGAGAGTTTGAGTGGCTGCGCTCATCTAATCCCTCCTCACACAAGGCTTGTTTCCTTGATTGTAGCACCGACAGGCGCGGCTCGCTCGCTGCAAGTCACCCGCCCCAGCCGTGCGATGCCCTCCTCAATCTGCTCGACGGTGGCGTTGGAAAAGTTGAGGCGCAGGCAATTTTTTGCACGCTCGTGGCCGCCGACCGCGAAGGCGTGGCCGGGGATAAACGCCACCTGCTCCTCCTCGATGGCGCGTTGGAGTAGCCGCGCTGTGTCGATCTCGCGCGGCAGCTCGACCCAGATGAACATGCCGCCGCTCGGCTCGGTCCAGCGTGCCTCGGTGGGGAAGTGGCGGCGCAGGGCGGCGAGCATCGCGTCGCGCCGCGCGCCGTACGCGCGGCAAAGGGTGGCGATGTGGTCGGGGAGCAGCCCCTCGTCCAGAAAGGCCGAGATCGCCCGCTGCGTGAGCGCCGAGCTTTCCAGGTCGCTCGCCTCCTTGATGACGGTCAGCTTGGGGATCAGCGCGGCGGGCGCGACGATCCACCCCACGCGCAGCGCGGGCGCGAGGATTTTCGAGAAGGAGCCCAGGTAAAAAACCCACGACTCATCCAGGGCGCGGAGGGGCGGATCGGGGCGGCGCTCGTAGCAGAGAAAGCCGTAGGGGTCATCCTCGATGAGGGGAACGCGGTAGCGCCGCGCCAACTCGACAAGGCGCACGCGCTTTTCCATGCTCAGGCTCACGCCGAGCGGGTTGTGCGCGTCGGGGATCGTGTAGAGGAAGGCAGGGCGCGCACCGCCTTCTAAAAGTCGCTCGACCGCACCCACGTCCAACCCGCTGCACAGGTCGGTGCCCACGGTGAGCACCTCCGGTTGGAAGGGTGCGATCACCTGCTGCACCCCCGAATACACGGTTTCTTCCAGCATTACCTGCCCGCCGGGGTCCAGGAGGAGGCGGGCCAGCACGTCCAAGCCCTGCTGCGCGCCGGTGGTGAGGAAGACCTGCTCCTCGCGACACGCTACCCCGCGCCGCGCCATCAGGCGCACGATGTGCGCCTTGAGTGGCTGGAAGGGCGGGCTGTACTGGAGCGCGCGCGCGTCGGTCGCCAGCACGTGGGCGAGCGCCCGCGCGTAGCCCTCGGTCGGGAAAAGATCGGGCGCGGGCAGCCCGCCCGCAAAGGAAAGGATGCCGGGGCGCGACACCACCGAAATCATGTCGCGCAGCACCGAGCGCTGCATGCCGCGCGTCCACGCGGCGAGGCGAATCTCATCGTTGAGCACTGGTTTGGTTTGCAACATTGCCTTCTTGTTTGGAATAGTCGATATTGGATAGTCGATATTGGATATTTACCGCAAGCTACCTGTCGTGAATCTCCAATGCCCCATTCGGGGCACACGGTCTCCAATCTCCAATCTCTCACAACGGCAGCGCCGTCGTCTCCTTGATCTCGCGCAGGACGAGGCTGGTGCGAATCTTGTCCATGCCGGGCAGGGGGGTGAGCGATTCCAGCAAAAAGTGCTCTAGCTGCTTGCGGTTCCGAACCACAATTTTGAGCAGGTAATCGTACTCCCCCGTGATGTGGTGGCACTCCAGCACCTCGGGCATGCGCTGCACCACCTCGCGAAAGCGCTCCACCGCGCGGGGCTCGTGGCGTTGCAGGGTGACCTGCACGAAGCAGAGCATGTCGAAGCCGACCGCCTCGCGGTTCACGAGGGTGGAATAGCGCTCGATCACCCCCGACTCTTCCAACTTGCGGAGCCGCTTTTGCAGCCCCGGCGGCGACAGCTCCACCCGCTGCGCCAGCTCCGTGTTTGTGATGCGCGCATCCTGCTGAAGGTGGCGCAGAATCGCCTGATCTTTTTCGTCGAGTGTTGCTTCCATGATACGCGTTGTAGGTCCTTAAAGTCAAGTTTGTGAGCCAATTTTATCAAGGAAGAAAATAATATGCAATAATCCAAAAAAATAAGTTCATATCCTAAACTACACCATCCCTTTTGCATTTTACATTTTACTAACATTCTGTTTGCGTTCTGTTGATGAAGGCGCGCGCCGGAGCGGGTAAGATGGGTATATCAAAACGAGCGCTGGCAAACGGGCCAGCGCGATAGCGAACGAGGAGGAACGATGCGACGGTGGATGATAGGGGTACTGGTGGCGCTGGCGGCGACTGCTTGGCGTGGGGCTATTCGCCCGCGCGCAGAGCGTCAACGCGCAGGGATTGGAGGCGGCGCTGCCTTTCGCGGCCTCCGGGCTGGACGAGGGGGCCGAGATCGGCCCGTTGGACGGGATCGAGCGCGGCGCGGGGCCCGCCCTGCTGCGCGACAAGCTGCAACAGGTGAGCGAGCTTCTGGGCATGCGCCCGCGCGAGGTCGGCGCTGCGCTGCGCCAGGGGAAAACCGTAGCTGAGCTGGCGGACGAGCAGGGGGTGGCGCTCGATGAGGTGGCGGATGCCCTGAATGAACCAGTGCGCGAGCGCCTCGCGGTCTTGGTGGACGAGGGGGTGCTCACCCCCGAGCAGGCGGCGTACCTGACCGCCCAGGCGGAGACGCGCACCGACGCCCTCTTGACGCTGCCGCCGCGCGGCGCGCTGCACGCGCCGCCGCTTCACGACTTGGCGACGGTGTTGGAGCAAAGCGAGGATGAACTCGTGGCGGCCCTGCGCGCGGGGCAAACCCCCGCCGAGCTTGTCGCGGCGGCGGGCATCGCGCCGGAGCAGGTAGCGAGCGAGATGGTGGCCCTGCGCGACGCCGCTCTGTCTGAGAAGGTAGCGCTCGACCTGATGACGGAGACGCAGAAGGGGCTCGCGCTGCACCACTACGAGCAGCGGCTCACGGCGATTTTTTCTGGCGAGCGCCCTGCCCGGGAGCGATGACTAGCCCGCATAGCCTCACCCAACCGCTCCCGTAAGGGGGCGGTTTTTTTATGGCGTTGGGTGAAAGAGCAGAAGTTGGAAGGCTACCTGAATGGGGGTCACGGGGCGCGTGGCGAGCGCGGCGGCTGCGTCGGGGCTCTGGTGCCAGAAGTTGGGGGTCATCTGCACCAGATCCTGTAGCGCCGCGCCCGCCAGGGGAATCGGGAAGCTGAGCGCCTGCTCCGAGACGAGCACGAACGCGTCGGCGAGCTGTTCGGTGACACGCTGCTGCTTGTCCGCCTCGATATCGAGCAGGCCAAACTCCTCGCGCAGGGCGGCGAGGTGCGAGGGCGCGGGGATGACGATGAGTAGCCGCCCATTTGGGTCGATGACGCGCGCGAACTCGCTCGGGTTGCGCGGCGCGAAGACGTTGAGCAGCACTTGAACCGACTGGTCCGCGAGCGGCAGCTGCTGCCAGATGTCGGCTACCACGAAGCGCGTGCTGCGGTGGCGCTTCGCCGCCAGCCGCACCGCCTCCTTCGAGATGTCGAGCCCGACGGTGCAAAGCTCGCCGTGGGGCAATGTCTCGGCTAGCGCGTCACGAAGCTGAGCGATGTAGTAGCCCTCGCCGCAGCCAGCTTCCACCACGACTGGTGGGGCGGGGAAAAGAGCGGGCTCCAGCGCGGCGCGTGCCGTCTCGTTGATCGCCTGGCTGAGCGGCGCGTAGTGACCCGCATCCAGAAAGCGCCGCCGCGCCTGCGCCATCTCGCGCGTGTCGCCCATCGTCGCGCTCTTTTTGCCGCCGCCGCGCAGCAGGTTGGCGTACCCCTCGCGCGACAGGTCGAAGGTGTGCCCCTGCTCGCAGCGCAGCGCGTTGCCCGCCAGCGCGAGCGGCTGCGCGCACACCGGGCAGATCAGCGGGAAAACACAGGGTTCGCTCACCGTGCGTCCAGCTCTTTCATTGCAGCGCCGCCACCGTCGGGTCCACCAGCATCCGCAGCGCGCCGGGCAGCACCTCGAACTCGATCTGCGTCCCCTCGCTCGGTTCGCCATCCAGGTCCAGGCCGAGCGGAGGGTGAAGCGCCTCCACCCGCACGTGGCGGGCGCGCCGCGTGTGGACGTCGGCGCGGTGGATGTGCGTGCCGCGAAAGAGGGTGGGCAGCGCGGCGAGCACTTGGGGCTTGCCCATCCCCTCGACTAGCACCACGTCGAAGAGTCCATCGTTGATGAGCGCGTCGGGGCAGATCATCATGCCACGCCCAAAATAGCGCCCGTTGCCAACCGAGAGGACAAAGGCGTCGCCCTCGTAGAAACGCTCGCCGTCCAGAAAGACGCGCATGGGGGGCGCGTCAAAGCGGAGCAGGGTGCCCACGATGCTTTGCAGGAAGGTCCACGGGCGCTTGACCCGCGTGCGATTCACGCGGTTGCCCACCTCGCCGCTCAGGCCCGCGCTCGCCACGTTCAGGAAGCGCCGCTCGCGCCCGTCTACACGCGCGCAGCCCAGGTCTACGCGCCGTGCCTCGGCGCGGGCGAGCCAGCGCAGCGCGGCGGCTGGCTCCAACGGGATGCCGAGGGTGCGCGCCCAATCGCGCCCGGTGCCGAAGGGCAGAACCCCCACGGTGAAATCCAGTGCGGGCTGCTGCGCGAGCGCATCAAGGAGCGCCTGGGTCGTCCCGTCGCCCCCCACCGAGAGCACGGTGTCACAGCCCGCCTCGGCGGCGCGTTGCAGCGGCGCGGCAAGCTCCTCGGGGCGCGCGGTGACCGCCAGGCGAAAATCGCCCAGCTGCTCGCGCAGCAGCGGCTCGATCTGGCGAAAGCGCGCGACTGCGCGGCCCGACGCGGCGTTTGGGTTGAGGAGGATGAGAGCGTTCATGGGTGATGGGGATGACCGACGACCGACGACGGATGACCGACGACCGACGACGGACGACCGACGACCGACGACGGACGACGGACGACGGACGACCGAGGACGAAGGACGAAAGACAACGGCTGTGTGGCGAGCGTCCGCGAAGGCGGACGGTTGGCCAAAGGCCCATCAGAACGGACTTCAAGTCCGTAGTTGTCTACAAAAAAGTAGGGCAGGGGGTGATCCCTGCCCTACAGTGTCGCGTGATTCGTGGCTGCTGGCAAATCCCCCGCGCGCCCCGTCTGACCAAGCATGGGGCGCGCGGGGGTCTGTCATCGTGTGGCTAGCGGTTGCTGCCCACGAGGGGGGCACTGCCGGTCAGGCTGCCCGACAGGGTGCCTTGCCATTGGCCCTTCGCGTCGCTTCCGTCGCGGCAGAGCATCTTGCCGCTGGCGGCGGAGCCGCGCACGACCCCCAGGTAGTAGGCCTGGCACTGCTGCCCGCTGCTATACTGGACGAAGAGCCGCCGCGTGGTCGACAGGTAGCGCCACGTGCCGCCCTGCCCCGCCGAGTCGGCAAAGGTGCCATCGGCGTAGAAGCTCCACACGTTGCTGCTCGCGCTGCGGCCCTGCCAGCGCTGCTGGAGGCTGATCGTCGCGATGGCGCTGCGCGGCAGGGTGGCATCCACCGGCCCGTGCAGCCCGCTCTGGCCGAAGAAGTCTACATCTTCCAGCCAGTAGAAGTAGGTCACGCCCGCCTGCACGTCACTGTCCACCCACTGGTAGGCGAAACCCATGCCACTGCCTGGGGCCTGCGAGGGGATTAGCTCGGGGTTGAGCTGCGCGCGCGCGCCTTCGACCGAGGTGGCACGGTACACGTTGAAGCCCAGGTTTTCGAGCTCGGAGACGGTTTCCCAATCGAGCACGATCTGGTCCGCCCCAGCCGTGGCCGTGAAGGAGCCGAGCTCGACAGCGGTCGGGGCGAAGGACCATTGGTAATCCTCGACCTCGCCATTGCTTGCCAGTCCCTGCGGTACCGAGGTATCCGCCGTGCTGCTCGGATAGAGGCGGAAGCGCGAGTTGTAGGTGCCGCTGAGAGTGCTGACCGGAATCGCGAACGATACGGGTTGGTTCGAGCCGCTGATCGCCTGATCGGTGACGATCTTCTCGCCGCTATCCGCAAAGTCGCCGTCGTTGTTCCAGTCCGCCCAGCCGCTCAGGTATCCCGTGCCGCCGGTCGCGGTAACGTTCACCGTGCCGCCCGACCCCTGGCTCCAGTTATCCTGCTGGACCGTGGTGACACCGTCGTCGTTGGTGTCGCCCGTGCTGGTGCTGCTGGGTTGCCCGTCCGGGTCGCCATCTACCACCGCGCCAAGCTTGAGGCTGCCGATCGTGTGGCGCGCGCCCTCGCTTTTGAGCTTCGTCACCCCGTTGTAGGTGGTCGGCAGGTCACCGAAGTCCACATCCCCGTAGAAGCCGAAGTCACGCTGGGTCACATCGCTGCCTGCGACCGCGATGGTGGAGCGGTACGCGTCGCCGTTCGGTGCATCGGTGAAGCCCTGCTTCAGGTCGAGCCCTGTCAGGTAGGTCGAGTTGCTGTCCACCCCCACAGCGTAGGTGGTGTTATCGGGAAGGTTGGTGAAGCTATACAGCCCTGTGCTGCCGGTTGGGTCACTGCCCAGGTACTGCTTCGTGCCGTTGTTCAGCCACAGGTAGGCCGTGATCGACTCGTAGGGCACGTTGGCCGGATCAACCGCGTACAACTCGCCGTTGTTGCCCGTGTCGAAGAAGGTGGTCCCGCTCATCGCACGTGGGCCGCCCAACGTGTAGCCAAAGTCCAGGGTCAGGTTACAGGATGAGCACCCCACGCCGCCGATCGCCGTGACCGTACCATTGTTGGCCCCGCCAGTCGAGCCGCTCACGGTGAAGGTGCTCTGGTTGGCTGTGCCCGTGCCGTCGGCATCGTAGCTCTGGATGAAGGAGGAAGACACCGTGCTGGTATCGACCGCCACGTAATAGGTGCCATCGGCCAGGTCGCCGAAGGAGTAGTAGCCGTCCCCGTCCGTGTACGCCTTGCTCGTCGCCGCGCCGCTGTTGCAGGGGGTCGTGGTGCACAGGTACACCGTGACGGCGCTCAGCCCCGGCTCGCCGCTTTCCTGCACCCCGTTCCCGTTGCGCTCGAACCAGACATAGTCGCCCACCTTGTTGGCGGGTCGGTAGCCAAAGTCGAGGCTGAGGTCAGCTTGGCCCGCCGCGAGGGTGACCGTGCTCTGCTGGTCACAACCGCTGGCGCAGGTGCTGCTGTCAGTGAAGGCGACGTCGGATTCGTAGGTTTGGACAAAGCTGGCCGGCACCCCCGACAGAACGGCGACGGTGTAGCTGCCCGCCGGCAGGCCGGAGAACAGGTAGCGCCCGTTGGCATCGGTCGTGTCGGTGGGGCAGGTGGAGCCTGCGGTGCAGCCACTGTGGCGCAACTCGACGATCACCCCCGCAAGGCCCGGCTCGCTGATGTCCTGCGAGCCATCGGCGTTGCTGTCCTGCCAAACGGTGTCACCCACCTGGGCGAGGGCCGTGAAGCCGAAGTCGGCGTCCAGGTGGCTCTGCCCGGCGGACGCGATCACGCGCAGGAAGGAGCCAGCGGTCGTGAGGCTGTAGGGTTGGTCGTTGCTTTCCGGCAGGTCGCTATCGGCGCTGTTCACCACCGCCCAGTAGCGCCCCAAGCCGAGATTCTGGAAGAGGTAGCCGCCATCGGCGTCGGTCGTCGTGGTGGAAAGCAGCGAGTCGTCGCCGCCCACTTCCAGCACCCCATCGCCATCGGTGTCCTCGTACAGGGAGACGGTGATGTTGGCGATGCCGGGCTCGCCGCTATCCTGCACCCCATCGGCGTCCACATCGTACCAGACGAAATCGCCGATCTTGCCGGTGCCGATGGGTTGGTAGCCGTAGTCGAAGATGAGGTTGCAGGTGGTGCAGGTCACCCCGCCAATCGACGCGACCGCCCCCGACGTCACGGTGAAGCGGGACTCCCCGTTGATCACCGTGTCAGGGTCATCGGTGGGGTTCAAGCCGGAAGGAAGGGTCTTGCTCGCCACCTGGATGATAAACGTTCCGTTCGGCACGTTGGTGAAGGAATAGATGCCGTTGCTGTTCGTGGTCGTGCTCTGGTACAGCGCATCGGTGCTGCTGTCCACCGTGCCGTTCCCGTTCGCATCTTCGTAGAGGTAGACCGTCACCCCCGCGATGCCATCCTCGCCGGTGCCCTGCGAGCTGTCGCCGTTCCAGTCGCGGTACACGGTGTCGCCCACCGTGAGCGTGCCGGTTTTGCGGTAGCTGAAGTCCGCGCGGGCGGTGCCGTTGGCGGTGAGGACGAGGTTCGACACCACGTTGGCGCTCCCCGTGCCGTCGGTATCGAAGGTTTGGCTCCACGCGCTCGCCCCGCCGGACAAAGTGGTAGCGTCCACCGTCACCGAGTAGGTGGCGGCGGTCAGGCTGGTGCTGGCGAAAACAAAGTTGCCGCTGCTATCGGTGGTTGTCGTACAGGTGGCCGTTGGCGTGCCATTGGTGCATGGCCCACCGTTCAGGCGGACGGTGACGGTGCTTAGCCCCTCCTCGCCCGCATCTGCCGATGTCGTCGCGCTGCCGTTCCAGTCGTTCCAGACCGAGCCGACGATGGTGGGCGTGGTGCGGCGATAGCCAAAGTCGGCGTCGGTGACGTCAGCCGAGTTCGTGGTGGTGATGTCACCACTGTTGCTGTTCCCGTTCGCGGCCCCGCTATCGCGGTCCTTGGTGTTCGTCCAGTTCGTCGAGCCGCCGGGCAGCGTGGTAGTGTCAACGGTCACGCGGTAGGCGAGGGCGGTGGTGTCCAGCCCTCGGAAGATGTAGGTTCCGTTGCTGTCCGTCGTGGTGGTAGCTTGGTCGGCGTAGCTATTAGAACCCGTTTTGAGCTGCAGGGTCAGTTTAACATTGGAAAGACCAAGTTCGCCCACGTTCTGCGTACGGTCCCCGTTGGTGTCGTTCCAAATCGTGTCGCCGATGCTGAAGCCTGGGTTGATGGTGACAGTGGCACTGTCCGTCACGTCGTTGGTGTCGCGCCCCGTTGTGAAGGTGGCGCTGTCAACCGTCGCCGTGTTGTTGGCGGTGACCTGCGATGTCGTGTTCAAAGCACGGAAGGTGAGCTTGATCTCCTTTGTGCCGCCCGCGTAGAGAGGGCCAAGGTTGGACCAGGTGAGTGTCCCAGCACTGGTGCTGCTCGGCGTGACGCTAGCCGACACGAATTGAAGGCGCGTGCTGTCGTATGTATCAGTCAGGGGCAGCGGGTCGATGGTGTCATCGGCGCTGCCGCAATTCTCGCTGGTGGTAACCCGGAAGCCAAGCGCATCCAGATACAGGTTGCCTGAGTCCGCAGCGCTTACTTTGGCAAGATCGAAGCGGAGCACGAGGTTGGTGCCGCTGAAGTCGCTCCGCTGCCAGGATCGAAGCGATGTGACGTTCCACACATAGTAGGCGCTATTTGCTACCCCAATGCGGCTGTTGAGTTCGGCGTTAGAGATGGTGGTGCTGCCCAGGGACGTACCCCCAAAACTAACCTCTCCGGTAGCTTGATCATCGGCTACCATCGTGTCGATGTAGAGCGGGAAGAGCGCTTCCACCTTTGTAATGGTTCCAGACTGCGCGCCCAGGCTATAGGAGGTGCCTGTGACGAAGCGGTTCGATCCACCCGTGAAGTCCCCGTAGGCATAGGTGGAATTGGGCTCGCTGGAGCCGAAAAGGTTGGTCGGTGGTGGCGCGTTGGTTCCTGTATTCAGGAAGCGCTTGCCATTGGGTTGGCCGCTGGAACCGCTGCCTTCCGCTGAAGCCCACACGAGGTATTGGCAGGCGCTCGTCGGGCCGCTTCCATCTCCCGGCTGGTTGTTTCGCAGGAGAAGCGAGTAGGTCACGTCGGCGCTGTCATAGGTGGGGGTGCTGGAGGTAAGTACCTTGTCCAGAAAGAGAACAGGTGCAAACCCGAAGTCGATGGTGGTGTTGGATACAGGCGTCGCCAACACGCGCGCCGAGTCGAGATCCACCGCGCGTGGGTTGCTGGTAGTGATCGCGAAGCCGGTGGGCACATCAGTGTCGGTGGCATCCACCTTCACGATGTACCGGCCATCGGGCAGGTTGCTGAAGCTATACGCGCCCGTGCTGGCGTTGCTGATCGTTGTCGCGATCTGCGGGTCGGTGCTGTCGAGAGCGCTGTTGCTGTTGGCATCGTAATAGAGGGTCAGGGAGATGTTCCCAATCCCCGTCTCGCTCCCCCCGTCGCTCGCCTGGTTGCGGTTCAGGTCGCGCCACACCAGGTCGCCCAGGCTGTTCGGGCCGGTGACCAGGGTGCTCGCGGTATCCTCCGCGAAGCAGGGTGCGTTGCCGAAGCTGGCACAGCCTGTGTTCTCGATCAGCGGGCTGCTGGCGTAGCTGCTCGGCACCGTCACGTTAAAGGTGAAGTTGCCTGTGGCGCTTGAGGCCAACGCGCTGGTCAGCCGCCACTCGATGTTGGTTACCTGGCTGGCCGGGGAAGGCTCGGTCAGGCTCCACGAGCTTCCGTTGTTGGTCGAGTAGCGCGTCGTCGCCGCCGATGGTCGAGTTGGCGCTGCCCGCCACGTACTGCGTGCCGGTCGGGATCGCATCGCTGATGACGAGCGGTGCCCCGTATTGGGGCGCACCCGCTGCCGAGGAGCCGGTGTTGGCGACGGCGAGGGTGTAGCCGATCGTGCCGCCGGCGGCCACCGTACTCACGCTTGCCGTCTTGTCGAGCGTCACCTTGGGCGCGCTGCTGATGAGCGCGGGGGTGCCGTTGCCGTAATCGCCGTTGAACTTCTCGTTGTCGAAGCCGGAGGCGACTTCCTGGTAGGGGCTAGCGGCACCGTTGCAGGGGCCGTTCAGCACCAGGAAGGTGTAATCCACGTCGCCGCGCGTGTCGGTGTTGTCGCTCGGGAAGTTGGTGAAGTAGAGTTTGTCGGCGAAGTTTTCGATAAGGTCCGGGTTGCCGCTGCCGCGCTTCGTGAGAAGGTTGCCGGTCGTTTCAACCAAGCGGAAGCAGGACGGGTCAAAGCTGGGGTCGCCAACAGGCTGGATCCAGGCGTTGTAGTCCGGCACAAAATCGTTGTTGTTGTCGAAGCCAAATCGGATGTTCCCGAAGCGGAAACCATCGCCATGCACCGTCACGAGCGAGCCGGGCTCGACCGAGGTGGCGCTCACGCTCCAGAAGCCATCCGGGTTCGGCTCGATCTTGTTCGCCATGGCGGAAATCATGTTCCGCATCGTCATGGTATGCGACGCATTGGCATTCAGCCGCTCGCCGCTGTGCCCCACATGTCAAAGGTGAGCCACAGGTCGTCGTCCGGCTTGACCGAGCTGCCCCAGGTGGGCTCGTTGTCGTTGAAGCAGGGCGGCTCTTTGGCGCTGCCATCGTCGTTGTTGGCGCAGCGTGGGTAGGTGAAGTGCCAGTACTGGTTGCTGCACTCGCCCGGCTGGAGGGTACCGATGTAGCGTGCGGCGTCGGTGGTGGCACCAAGATGCTCGAAGGCGTAGGTGCCGGGGAACATGCTAGTGCCGATGGTGCGCGACGGGTAGATGCCTGGCGTGCTCGTGCCAGCGCTCACATAGTCACCGATGTAGCCAACCACGTCGGTGATCGCCGGGTCGCCATTGGTGGCGCTTCCGGTGTTGCAAAACTGGCCCATGACCGTGGCGACCGCCGGGCCATAGGTGGAGGGTGCCTTGACGTTGGAGTCAACCACCAGGTTGGGGCCTGCCACAATCGCGACGGAGAGACCCGCAGCAGCTTGAGTGGAGGGGGTGCCATGCAGGGACCCCAATGCGGCCAATAACAAAGCGCCTATCAGGAATAAATAAGAATAAGAAGAGGGGATGAGTGAGCGGCGATCAAGTTTCACGTATGTCTCCACAGGTAGAATGGATAAGGCTTTACCAAGAACGGACCGCTGTGTAGTGTGCAGCGGCAGGGATTGACCTGCCTTTTGAACGGGGTTGCGCGCCCGCACAAGAAACAGTGACAGGTGGCAACGTATCGCTCTTTTCTGGGTCCAATGTGAATGATATATCCCTGTGAATTAAATGTTATTCATCTAAGGGGCTATTAACTAGCCAGTAGGACCAATTTACCACTCGTTTTAAGGTTTGGCGGAGTGAAGGTGAGGGGGTGAGTTGGGTGATGAAGGTGAGGGGGTGATGAAGGTGAGTGGGTGATGAAGGTGAGGGGGTGAGGGGGTGATGAAGGTGAGGGGGTGAGGGGGTGATGAAGGTGAGGGGGTGATGAAGGTGAGGGGACAAGGGGACAAAGGGGAGAGGGGGACAAGGAGACAAGGAGACAAGGAGACAAGGAGACAAGGAGACAAGGAGACAAGGAGACAAGGAGACAAGGAGACAAGGAGACGAGAGGAGAGGGAGACAGCGAGATGAGGGGGAGGCGGCGAAGGCGGGTCTCACCCCCTCACCTTCATCACCCCCTCACCCCCTCACCCCCTCACCCCCTCACCCCCTCACTCCTCGCTCAGGGTGAGCCAGCGTTCCATGAGCTGCTCCATCTCGGCGTCGAGCGCCTCGCGCTCGCGCTGAAGCTCGCTGAGGCGGGCATAGTGGGTGCCCGCGCTGATCATGGCGGCGTCAATCTCGGGGAGGCGCGCTTCGATGTCAGCCATGCGCGCTTCGATGGTGGCGAGCTCGCGCGCTTCTTTCCAGCTGAGTTTACGGGGCACGCTCTTGGAAGGCTGTGGGGGGTCCGACGGGGTGGACAGGGGCAGGACGCTTGTCGACTGGGGCAACGGTTGGTTGCTGCCGCTCGCGCTCGCGCATCTCCTGGTACAGCGCGTAGGTGCCCGGAATCTCGCGGATGGTGCCATCGTCTTCAAAGGCGAGCAGAAAATCCGCCACACGATTCAAAAAGTAGCGGTCGTGCGAGACGGCGATGACCGTGCCGCCAAAGTGATCCAGAAAATCTTCCAGCACGGTGAGGGTCTGGATGTCCAGATCGTTGGTCGGCTCGTCGAGCAGCAGCACGTTCGGCCATTCCATCAGGGTGCGTAGCAGGTAGAGCCGCCGCTTTTCCCCGCCGGACAGCTTGCCGATCAGGCTGTACTGTTGCTCGGGCGGGAAGAGGAACCACTCCAGCAGGGACGAGGCGCTCAGTTTCGTGCCGTCCGCCAGGCGAATCAGCGCGGCACCCTCCTGGATATACTCGATCACGCGCTGCTCCAGCGGCAGGTCGCGGCTTTCCTGGTCGTAGTAGGCGATGTGAACCGTCTCGCCCAGGCTCACCGTCCCCTCGTCCGCCCCCAGTTTGCCGGCGATCAGGTTGAGCAGCGTAGATTTGCCCGCGCCGTTCGGCCCGACGATGCCGATGCGGTCGCCCGGCTCGATGCTGTAGGTGAAATTCCGGATAACCGTTTTTTCCCCCCACTGCTTGCTGGCCCCCTCGAAGTCAATGACGCGCTTGCCCAGCCGCCGCGCGCCCAGCGCAATCGTCAGCGCGTCGCGCGGCCCCGCCACCTGCCCCACCGCCTCTTGCAGCACCTCGACGCGCTGGATGTGCGCCTTCTGCTTGGTGGAGCGGGCGCGCGCGCCCCGCTGGAGCCATGCCATCTCCTTGCGCAGCAAATTTTCCTGCTTGAGTGACGTCGCCTCGCGCAGCCGCTCGCGCTCCGTTTTCGCCACCAAGTAGCGCTCGTAATTCCCCTCGTAGGTGTACAGCCGCCGGTTGTCCAACTCGAAGATGCGATTGGTCACACGATCCAGAAAGTAGCGGTCGTGCGTCACGAGCAGCAGCGCGCCGGGTGCACGCGACAGGTACTCTTCGAGCCACGCGACGCTGTCCACATCGATGTGGTTCGTCGGCTCGTCGAGGATCAGCAGCTCGGCGCGGTCGATCAGCGCGCGCGCCATCGCGACGCGCTTGCGCTGCCCGCCGCTGAGCTGGCTCAGCAGGGCGTCGTACTCGTGGATGCCGAGGCGCGACAGGATCGTGCGGGCGTTGCTTTCCGCCTCCCACGCGTGGAGCCGCTCCATCTCGCCGGTTAGCCCATGCAGGGTGTGGAGCAGCGCCTCGTCGGTGGGGGCGCGCTCCAGCCGCGCGGTAATCGCCTCGAAGTCGCGCAGCAGGCGCATGGCGGGGGTGTCCGCGCCGAACACATAGTCGAGCACCGTCTGCTCCGCCGCGAAGGTAGGGTTTTGCGGCAGGTACGCCACGCGCACCTGGTTGCCGCGCGTCACCTGCCCGCCATCGGGTGGCTCCAGCCCAGCCAGCACGCGCAGCAGGGTAGTCTTGCCGCTGCCATTCACGCCGATCAGCCCGACGCGATCGCTCTCGTTCAGGCCAAACGACACGTTTTCAAACAGGGTACGGTCCGCAAAGGATTTGGAGAGGTTGTCAGCCGTGAGGATTACCATGCGGGGGAGTGTACCGCCGAGCGCGGCAGATTGCCAAGCGTGCGGGCCACTCGTTAGGGGCCTACAAATGCAGCCAAGGGATCGTGTCGTTCCTCACAGGGAGCCGTTCGGGCAATGATCTTGCTAAGCCTCTTGAGGTGTAATGAACCACTGAAACGATGTTTACCGAGGAGGAACCGTGAAGATTTCCATCGAATTTTGCCTGGTTTGAAACTACCTGCCCAGAGCCGTCAGTATGACGGAAAAGTTGATAGAAGAATTCGCCGATAGCATCGAGACGCTGACGTTGATCCCCTCGTCCGGCGGGGTGTACGAGGTGGATGTAGATGGCGAGCTCCTCTACTCCAAAAAGGCCACCCGCCGCCACGCAACATGGGACGAGGTGCGCGACGCGATCCGCGCCCGCGAGGCGTAATCTTTCACATTGATCCAGGCGATGAATGGTGCATGGTGAATGGGGCATGACCCCAGGGATGAGCAATATCCCATTCACCACGCACCATTCACCATCTTACAGGAAACAGCGAGGCACATGACGGACATTGACATAAAACACAGATCGAAGATGGTGGTCAGCCTTTCCATCAATGGTGAGGCGCACGACCTGCTGGTGGAGCCGCGCCATACCCTGCTGGACACCCTGCGCCACGAGGTGGGGCTGACTGGCACCAAAAAGGTGTGCGAGATGGGGGATTGCGGGGCCTGCACCGTCCAAGTGGACGGGCGGGCGATGTACGCCTGCCTGTTGCTGGCGGTGGGCTGCGAGGGGCGCGAGATCACTACCATCGAGGGGCTCGGTAAGGGAAATGAGTTGGACCCGCTCCAGCAAGCTTTTATCGAGTGCGACGCCTTCCAGTGCGGCTTCTGCACCGCAGGCCAGATCATGAGCTTGAAGAGTTTGCTGGACGAGGTGCCCGACCCGAGCGACGAGGAGATTTTGCGCGCGGTCACCGGCAACCTGTGTCGCTGTGGGGCTTACCGCAACATCCTGGAGGCGGGGCGGCTCGCGGCGACGCGGCGCAACCAGACGCAGGGGGTGCGCCATGCCGGTTGAGCACATTTCCGCCCTGCGCATGGACGAGGAGGGGAAAACCGAGGTCTCCTTCGAGGTGACCAGCGAGCTACCCCCCTGGGACGAGCGCGCGGAACTGACCATCGTCGGGAAGCGCCACACGCGCGTCGAGGGGGCCGACAAGGTGACCGGTCGCGCCCGCTATTCCTATGATATCCGCCTGCCGGGGCAATTGTACGCGCGCGTCTTGCGCAGCCCGCACCCACACGCGCGCGTGCTGCGCGTGGACACTTCCAAAGCGGCGGCCCTGCCGGGGGTGCACGCGGTGCTCGGGCCGGACACGATGGGGGAGAGCGAGTGGTACGAGGAAAAGGTGCAGCTTTTCAGCCCCGTTGTGCGCTTCGTGGGCGAGGAGGTCGCGGCGGTGGCGGCGGAGTCCGACGAGATCGCCGAGGACGCCCTGCGCCTGATCGAGGTCGAGTACGAGCCGCTGCCCTTCGTGATCGACATGAAGGAAGCGCTTCGCCCCGACGCGCCCCCTATCCACGAGGGTGGCAACCAGGTAGACAAGCCGGACAGCTACGAGCGCGGCGATGTCGAGAGCGGCTTCCGCGAGGCGGAGGTCGATCATCGAGCAGAGGTACACCACCCAGACCGCGCTCCACAACTCGCTGGAGCCGCACGGCTGCACCGCCTCGTGGGAGGGAGACGAGCTAACCCTGTGGGACTCGACGCAGGGGGTCTGGGAGGTGCGCAAGATGGTGGCGGAGCGCGTCGGGCTGCCGGAGCACCATGTGCGCGTGATCAAGCACTTCATGGGCGGCGGCTTCGGCAGCAAGCAGATCGCCTGGAAGCACACCGTCATTGCCGCGCTGCTTTCCAAGCAGGCGGGCCGCCCGGTGCAGCTGATGCTCGACCGCAAGGCAGAGAACCTGGCGTCGGGCAACCGCAACGCGACGCAGCAGCACGTTCGGATCGGCGCGACGCGCGACGGCACGCTGACCGCGCATCGAGGTGGACATCACGCTGGCGGTCGGCGCGTACATGGTCGGCGGCGAGGCGAGCAACGTCGTCGGTCCCTACCAACGGCTCTACCGCTGCCCAAATGTCAAAACGAAGCAGATCGGGGCCTACACCAACGCCGGGCCGAGCGTCGCGTTCCGCGCGCCGGGCCACGTCGAGGGGGCGTTCGCGCTGGAATCGGCGATGGACGAGCTGGCGCGCACGCTGGAGATGGACCCGGTCGAGCTGCGGCGGCGCAACTACGCCGAGCACGATCAGAAGAAGGAGCAGCCCTACAGCACCCCGCAGAGCCTGCGCCTCTGCTACGAGAAGGCGACCGAGGCGTTCGGGTGGGACGAGCTATCAGAAACCTGCCGCCACAGGGTCCGAAGCGGCGCGGCATCGGCTTTGCGGCGCACGATTGGTGGCGGCGCGGGCAGCCCGCCCGGCTACGCCTGGGTCAAGCTGAACAGCGACGGCACGGCGGAGGTGGTCACCGGCACGCAGGACATCGGCACCGGCACGCGCACCGGCTTGAGCCAGGTCGCTGCCGAGGAGCTAGGGCTGCCGATCGAGCAGATGCCACCTGGTGCTGGGCGACACCGCGCGCGGCCCCTACGCGCCGACAAGCTCGGGCAGTGCGACGCAGGCCAGCGTTGGGCCAGCGGTGCGCGCGGCGGCGGCGGAGGCGCGGCGGCAGCTGATCGAGGTGGCCGCCAAGGTGCTGGAAGAGCCCGCCGAGCGGCTGCGCGTCTTCGACGGGGTGATCTTTGTGGCCGATCAGCCGCAGACCGCCGTGAGCGTCGCCGAGGTGACGGGGCGCATCGCCCCGCACATGATCCAGGGCCACGGGGCGCGCGGCCCGAACGTGACCGACAAGACAATGCGCACCTGGGGCGCGCAGTGCGTCGAGGTGGAGGTGGACGTGGAGACTGGCGAGATGACGATCCTGCGCATCGCGGCGTCCCACGACTGCGGGCGCATCATCAACCCGACGATGGTCGAGAGCCAGGTCATCGGCGGCATCACGCAGGGCATTGGCTTTGCGCTGACGGAGGAGCGCATCGTGGATGAGCGCTCCGGGATCGTGCTCAACGCCGAATCTGGAGGAGTACAAGGTGCCGACCGTGGCGGACATCCCGCCGATCCACTTTGCGGCGGTGGACCTGCCCGACCCTGAGGCGAACTCGACCGGCGTGAAGGGGATCGGCGAGCCGCCCCTGATGCCGACCGCGCCGGCCATCGCCAACGCGATCTTTGACGCGACCGGCCTGCGCCTGCGCGATCTTCCGCTGTCGCGCCAGCGACTCGTCGCGGCCCTCGCCGAGCGTGATAGCGCGCGTGACGCGGGAGGTGCAGCATGAGACCCTTCGACTACCTGACACCCACGACGGTCGAGGAGGCGATTGCCCTGCTGGACGGGGGCGAAGCGGCGGGCAAGGGCTCGGCGGGAGCCAGGCGCTGGCGGGCGGCACCGACCTGCTGACCCTGATGAAGGAAGGGATCGCCGCGCCGGAGCGCCTGATCGGCATCAAGCGGCTGGACGACCTGCCGCGCGGTATCGAGGACGGGCGAGGCTGGGGTGACGCTGGGCGCGCTGACCACCCTCAGCGAGATCGAGAAGAGCGAGTTGCTCCAGGCGCGCTTTCCCGCCCTGGCCGAGGCCGCCGCGCTCGCGGCGACGCCGCAATTGCGCAACATGGCGACCATCGGCGGGAACCTGCTCCAGCGCCCGCGCTGCTGGTACTTCCGCAGCCCGCTCTTCCACTGCTGGCTCAAGGGTGGCGACGAGTGCCCCGCGCGCGACGGGGAAAACCAACTGCACGCGATCTTCGACGTGAGCCCGTGCGTCGCGGTGCATCCCTCCGACCCCGCGCCCGCGCTGCTCGCCTACGGGGCCGAGGTGCGGCTGCGCGGGCCGCAGGGGGAGCGCACCCTGCCGCTCGCCGATTTTTATGCCCCGCCAGAGGAGGAACGCCGCCAGGAAACGGTGCTGGGCGACGACGAGCTGCTGCTATCCCTCCACCTGCCCGCGCAGCCGGAGGGCACGCGCAGCATCTACCTGAAGGCGATGGAGCGCAAGGTGTGGGCCTTCGCGCTTGTCAGCGTGGCGGCGGTGGTGCAGGTTGGCGAGGGGCGCATCGAGCGGGCGAGCCTGGTGCTGGGCGGAGTCGCGCCGATCCCGTGGCGGCTTCGGGAGGCGGAGCGGCTGCTCATCGGCGAGCGCGCCAGCGACGAGTTGTTTGCCCGCGCCGCCGACATCGCCCTGGCCGAGGCGGAACCGTTGGCGCACAACGCCTACAAGGTCGCCGCTCGCCAAGCGGCTCCTCCGCCGCGCCCTTTCCACCCTCACAAGCTGACGACGACTTTCACCACAGAGAACACAGAGAGCACAGAGGATTTTCTTCTCTGTGCTCTCTGTGGTGAAAGTCGTTCTTAAAAGATTGCTGCCCACCAGCGTCTCCTAACCCTCCACTGCAAGTCATCGTTGGCGCGGAGGGGGCGGGCCTAGCCCACGCAAGTTACTCCGATGCTTGTAGGGACGCAAGAATCTGCTGGCAAAGTGTGGCGCTGATCCAAATATCGGGACGGACCGCAATCTCCTGCAGGATCAGTTCGATGTGTGCCAGCGATAGCAGATCGCGTCGAAATGCCTCCACCAACACGCCTAGGGTCCCCCGCACCTGCATGCCCAGCCGACGAGCTTCTGACCGTGCCGTCTCGTCGTCGAGGAGTACCAGCGGATCGTTAAGAGTCTGGGCGAGGGCCAGCACCTCGATCTCGCCAGGGTCTAGCACGACGGAGGGCAGGTATCCTTGCACCGTGTCATGCGGCACTGCTACGATGGGCCATCCCTGCTGATCCCAGAACAGGCGCACTGCCAGCGCGTCGGTCGCACCACGAGCTAGCCCCGCTGTCACTACCTCGTCATAGACTGCCTGCGGAACCTGCACTGCGCCATACAGCGGGGCTAGCAGCGAAAGTTGGTGAAGCTTGCTCAGGGCAATCAGCGGACCTGCGTTGCAAACGACAGGTCGCTGGCTCACCCTAACTCTTCTTTCACGCTCTGCTCGCTGGTCTCGGGCTGCATCCCACGGGCATAGGCTTGCCGCGCCAGCGCATCGTAGGAGAGTCCGGCAGCGCGCGCGGTCGCGCCAAAGGAGATGCCACCCTCGGCGTAGCGCTCCAAGGCGCGCTCGATGCGCCTCTCGCGTAGGCCGCGCTCAAGCAGTTCAACCACCAGCTCCTTGTTGGCCTGCTCTAGGGCTGCCGACAGCTCTGGTGGGAGGTCGAGAGTAAGGTGGTAGGAAGCCATAGTTGTCTCCTTTCTGAAGCTGCTTGATTGTACGGGGAGATGAAGGGGGCAGCAAAACGGGAAGTAGAGCTTTACAGCATTCACCACAGAGAGCACAGAGAAGAAAATCCTCTGTGCTCTCTGTGTTCTCTGTGGTAAATCCGTTCTGCGTTCTGCGTTCCCCGTTATGCCACCCAGTACCACGTGGCGAATAGCGCCGTCAGCAGCGCGAGCCCCATCAGGAACAGTGTGTTGATCGCGCGGTCCACCCAGGGGCGCTCGCCCCAGCGCGCAAGCAGGATGAAGGCGGGAAAGAGCACCCACATGTAGCGGCGCTGGCTCATCAGCAGGCCGGAGTTGAGCGGGATGAGCGCGCCGAGCAGCACGAAGAGCGCCTCGCTCCAGCGGCGCTGGCGCAGCAGGACGAGACCGAGCACCAGAAAAAAGAGCACCGTGAGCAGGTCGAGCCAATCGTTGAGCGGTAGCCGCGCGGCGAGCAGCGCCGCCGCCCAGCCCTCCGAGGGCGGGCGCAGCAGGTCAGCGAGCATCACCCACACCGGCTGCGGCTCGCGCCCCCACGCGCTGGAGGCGTGCAGGAAGGCGAGCGGGTCGCCAAAGCGGCGGTGCAGGAAGAGCATGTAGGCGAGGGTGCCGAGCGGCACGGCGGCGGGCGCGAGCAGGCCCCACAGCGGCGGGCGCGCCTCGGCGGGCTGGGCTCGCCGCTGCATCCACCACTCCGCCAGCAGCATCGGCGCGACGATCACGCCGATCAGCCGCGTCAGCGCCGCCACGATGCCCAGCAGCGCGGCGCTTTCCCACGCGCCGCGCCGCGCAAAGTAAAGCGCGCCGATCGCGCCGAGCAGGAAGAGCGACTCGGTGTAGAGGGCGGAGCCGAAAAAGGAGACGGGGAAGATCAAGAGGTACCAGACGGCGCGCCCTGCCACCGCCTCGCCCCATTCCAGCGCGGCGAGGCGGTACAGGAGGATGGAGGCCAGCAGCAGCGCGATGTTCGTCACGAGCAGCCCCGCGACGAGCGGATCGCCAACGAGCGGGGTCAGGGCGCGGATCAGCAGCGGCAGCAGCGGGAAAAAGGCGACGGAGGGCAGCGGTACCCCTTGGTACACGTAGCCCGACGCGGCGATGCTCAGGTAGAAGCCGGTGTCCCAGCGACTGCCAAAGATGTCGAGTAGGATGTTGTCGGGACGGATGTGGTAGGGGGGCGGGGCGAGGTTTTCGGGAATCAGCGCCACAGCGAGGTAGCCGATCAGCGCGATGCCCGCGCGGGTCAGCACAAAGGCGAGAAGGGGCACCCTCACCCAACGGGCCGCCCGAAGGCGAGCCTGCCAGGTGGGGGATGCCCCCTCGACAACGGTGGCGGAGGATGCTGCGCTCATCCTGATGGTGCCCTGCCGGGCGCGGTGGCGAGCCGCGCCCGGCAACCTATGCCGCTACTCTTTGTACATGAGGGGCAGGTAAAGGTTCCACTCCTCATTGAAGGCGATGCCGGGCGGCACCTCCAGCAGGGGCGCGTCCGGGTCCTCCAGCGGGCGAACCGGCTCGGCGGGGTCAAGCGTGAAGGTGGCGGCGGGGTCGCCGCTTGGGGCAGCGGGCGCGCTCGGCTCCAACTCTGCCGTGACGATGTAGTTCCCCGACTCGGCCCCTTCTGTGTCGAGCACCACCACGAAGCTTCCTATCTCGTTCACCCCGATGGTGCCCAGGCGGATCCCGTTCACGTAGAGCCCGACGAGGCTGTTCGCGGGGTAATCCATGCCCATAACAGTGAAGTAGCTCCCTGGCGCGCCAGTCTCGTAGTTGAGGTGGATCATCGGGTTGGACGGGATCGGCGTGGCGGTGGCAGTCGGGGTAGCGGTGCTACCCGGCGGCACCTCGGTGGCGGTGGCAGTCGGGGTGGCGGTGCTATCCGGCGGCACCTCGGTGGCGGTGGCAGTCGGGGTGGCGGTGCTACCCGGCGGCACCTCGGTGGCGGTGGCAGTCGGGGTAGCGGTGCTCGCTGGCACGCCGGTAGCGGTGGCGGTGGCGGTAGCGGTGCTCGCTGGCACCTCGGTAGCGGTGGCGGTGTGAGTTGGCTGTGTCGTAGCCGAGGGCGTACTTGTCGGTGGCGACGCGCTCGGCGTGACCGTCGGCGGGTCATCGCCCCACACCGGCACCGTTGCCTCGCCGCCCTGGGAGCTGCGGACAGTAATCACCATCGGGTTGTGCGACCAGAAGAACTCGCCGCGATGCTCGTCCCCGCCCTCGTACGTCAGCACCCCGATCAACTGGTTGGTCGAGGTTTCGTAGACTCTCAGCGTGGCGTTGCCGCCCGCTGTGGTTGTGGCGCGCACGCGCAGCTCGTTGTCGCCTCGATCACCGCGCCACTCGGCGCGCCTGACCGTCACAATATCCTCGTAGCCGCCAGCGAAGCGCTGCCAGCTGACGACACCTGCAAACAAACTGACCTGGGGAATAAGGGCCAACCCTGATAGCACCAGCGCAAAGGCTATCAGCAGACGACTGGAGCGGCTCATACATTTCTCCTTCACTTGACGAATGTGACGAATGTGACGAATGGGAAAACGGTCGAGAATGGGTCAATTGCCACCCTGATGGGTGGATGGCAGATGGAGAATCGCGCCAGGATTGGGGGGTCATCGCCCTTTGAAATAATCCTGGCGCGCGTTGTCCGGCCACGGTTGCTCGCGGGAAAGCTGGAAAAGAACCCCCGCCCGCCGCGCATGGAGGGTCGAGAAAAATTCGGGCGGCATGGTGTCCATGTAGAGGGGACGCTGATCCACCTCGTTGTAGATCAGGGTCTTCAAATCGTCCCCCGAGATCAGAAAGCGATTGATGGCCTTCACGTCGGGGCGCATCCCCTCGACGAGTTGCAGGTACTCGATCAGCGGGGTGGTTTCCCACCACCCAAAGACTATGGCGTTGGGCTGCGCCTGGGCCAGAATGCGCTCCCCGCGCAGGCGGCTGCTCCAATCGTCGGAGCGATCCACCAGCGGCCAGGTGGCGGCAGTGGCGAGCAGCACCAGCGCGACGATCCCGCCGCGCAGCAGAAAGCTGCCCCACGGTCGTGCGCCCGGCTCGTCGCTGGCCCCCACCCAGTGCAGCAGCCATTGTAGCCCCAGCGCCAGCCAAAGCGACCACACCACATAGGTGGGCAGGAACATGGTTTCTTTGTCCACCACGCGATAGTCGACGTAAAAGGCGGCGTTGAAAAAGAAGAGCAGCAGCAGCAGCCCGCCCAGCCGCCAGTTGCGCCGCAGCAGCAGGAGCGCCCCCAGGATGCCGGGGCCGATGCCCACCGCAAAAAATGCGCGCCACAGATGGATGCCGAAGGCGAAGGTCTCGTGGAGCAGCTCGGTCGCGGTGTAGCCCAGCATCACCCCCGCAAAGGCGCGCCCGGAGATGAGCCACCACAGCCCCGACGCGCTCTGGAGGTTCACGGGGCGGAAGGTGCCGCTGGCGTCGTAGCTGCCCGCGTAGTTGAACGCGGGGGCGGTGCTCTGCAAAAAGGGTAGGTAGAGGTAGACGCTCAGCCCAAGGGCGAAGGCCAGCACTGCCAGCGCCAGCGAGCGCGGCGCGAGGGCGCGGCGCGGGGCGACGGTCAGCACGTACCAGACGATCCCCGGCACCAGCAGCACCGTGGCCGCATGGTGCCCGAAGCTCAGCCCGAGCAGCAGCGCCACCTGTGCCAGACGACGCGGCGTCGGCTCGTCCGACCAGCGCAGCAGCAGTAGGATCAGCGCGGTCATCAGCGCGGTGTGCAGCGTGTACACCTCGGCGATCAGCGAGAGCGCCCAAAAAAAGGTGGAAACGGACAGCAGCCCCACTGCCGCCAGCGTCGCCCAGCCGCCGATCCGCCAGCGGCGCAGGATGCGCTCGGTGAGCAGCACCGTCACCGCGCCCCAGAATGCGGAAAAAAGGTTCATCCGGTAGCCCACGTCGCCGATGGGCAGCAGCGCCCACACCCGTCCCAGGATCAGGTAGAGCGGGTAGCCGGTCGCGCGGACGATACCGTCCGTGGCCGCTGCGGTGGTCAGCTCGGCGCTGTCCAGGTTGTAGATGGTGGGCGCGAGGGTTAGACAGTACAAGAAAAAGGGCAGCGCGAACGCTGCCACGCTCCGCCAGTGCACGCGCAGCAGCCAGGCAGGCAGCGCCACAGCCCGCGCGCTCCGCTTGCCGCTGCCTCGTAACAAGGTTTTTGGGATCGTCATGCGTCACTACCCGGTAAACGGTTCAATGCTCTAACAGAATCGGTGCCCCATGCGCTCGCGGGCGACCCCGCGCCTTCCCTCTCGATGCGGACCGTTTGCGGGCGCAGGGCGCGCAGGCTGCTTGCAAGGTAGAGCAGCCCGCCCACCAGCCCTACCAGGACCATGCAGCCATAGTAGGCCAGCCCGATGGAGAGGGCAAGCGGCTGCGCGACCCCCGCCTGCCCCAAAAAGTAGAGGTAGGCCCCCTCGCGCACCCCCAGCCCATTGATGGAAAGCGGCAGCGCCTGGGCCAGCGAGATCAGCGGCACGACGAGGAGGTAGAGTGGCAGCGGGAGCCGCACCCCGAAGGCCAGCGCCAGTGCCACGTTGATCCCGATCATCACCCCGTTGAACAGCAGCGAGATCAGTGCCGCGCGCAGCAGCACCGCGCCGCCGTAGCGGTCCAGCGAGGCGTAAAGCCCTCGGATGCCGGGCTTCTGCAACAACCAACCGAGGCCGGGCAGGGAGCGCACTGCCCCCTGGCGCAGGCCACGGTTCAGCAGCAGGGATAGGGACAGCACGCTGCCAAGCGCGACGCTGACCAGCAGGGCAATCGTGCTCGGCTCCACCTGCCCCGCCGCGAACGGGGCCACTGCCGCGCCCATCACAAAAAGGATCAGCAGCCCGCAAATGCGGTCGGCCAGCAGGGTGCTAGCAAGGCGCGCCTCGCCATGTTCCTGGGTGGCGGGCTGTTCCCGCGCCAGCTCATAAAATTTTACTACATCGCCGCCCACGCTGCTGGGCAGGACCAAGTTGAAAAAAGAGCCGATCAGGTCCAACCGGATCAGGCGCGCGAGCGGCGGCGTGAGCCCCTGCGCCTTCAAAAAGACGCGCCAGCGGTAGCCGCGCAGCCACACCGTCGCAAAATAGCCCGCCAGCGCCAGCAGCAGCCACCCCACGTGCGCGGCCTGCACGGTGCGCCACAGGGTGTCTACCCCAACCACGCGCAGCAGCCCCAGCAGGAGCAGCGGGCCGAGTGTGAGTTTTGCGAGGGAGCCGAGCGGTCTTTTCATGGCACTCTTCCAGAACAGGGCGAGCAGGACGCGGGAGTCGTAGGGTTCGGGATGGGAGAAGGGTGCGGGTACCATGCCCCCTCGCCGATGACGCGCCGTCCAGCGATGGACGATAGCGGCCAGCGGGCTTTGTCATACAGATAGAGCAGGAGAGGGTGCAAAAAATACAGCAAGTTGACAGGCGAAGGGCCAGTTAAAGACAGCCTGACAGGTGAGAGAGGTGTGGGAGTGTCCGCGAAGGCGGACATGGGAGCCCTTTGGGCGCGAAGGCCCATCAGGATGGAGCGCCGCGCGCGTCCGTGGCTGTCACCCAGTCGTACCTTGACGAAACAGTGGACGATGGGCGATACAGCCCTGCCGAGACGCGCGCTTACGGCAGGATGGTGAGCGGGGTAGGCGTAAAGATCAGCGCGAAAAGGATCAGCGTCGCGATGCCAAGCAGGCGCTGGCGTCGGTCGAGCGGGGTCACCTCGTTGAGGATCGGCGCGTGGCGGCCCGCCACAAAAAAGATCATGGCGGCCCAGAGCCACCACCCCTCCCACACGAACCCCATCAGCCCCAGCAGCACGATCACCGCGTAGGTGACGTACTGCCCGCGCTTCCGACCGAGCAGGCCGAAGATGATATGGCCGCCATCAAGTTGCCCGGCGGGCAGCAGATTCAGCGCGGTCACGAGCATCCCTGCCCAGCCTGCAAAGGCCATCGGGTGCAGCATCACGTCCATGCCGTTGCCGGGCAGCCATTGCCGGAAGACGAGCCACTTCATCCCCGCGTAGAGCAGGCTATTCCCCTCCAGCACAAAGCCGCCACTGCTGGGCAGCGGGGCGATGGTGGAAAGCGAGAGCCCCATCAGGGTAAGCGGGATGGCGAAGAGCATCCCCGCCAGCGGCCCCGCCACGCCGATGGTAAAGAGGGCGCGGCGGTCGGGGGGCGGCTCTTTCATCTGGATAAAGGCACCCATCGTGCCGAAAATGATGAGCACGGGGGCGGGAATAAAAAATGGGTAGCTCACCGCCACGCCCAGGCGGCGCGAGGCGATGAAGTGGCCCAACTCGTGCGCGAGGAGGATTGCCATGAGGGTGCCGCTGAACAGCAGGCCGTCGCCCCAGTTGAAGACGCTGCCCCCGTCCGTGCCGCTCTGCATCGCACCGGTCACCACCGTGCTGGCGACGGTCGCCGCAAAGAGCAGCAGCGCCAGCCAGAGCCGCGACGCGGTGGGCTGGATCAAGCCGGGGGTCGCCACCACCAGCACCTCATCGCCCTGCGTGCCCTGTTGGATCAGCGCCGTATGCCCCACGCGCGCGAAGCGCGGGGTGAGTTGCTCCAACGCCTGCTCTGCCGGAAGGCGCAATGTGCCTGCCCAGCGGGTGGCCTGCTGCTTGCCCTGCTCGACGATGTCACGCGAGCGGACGTTGAGCACGCTGGAAACGATATCGTCCAGCGTCTCGTGGCGGCGCACCGGCGGCTCCGCCTGCAGCAGCGCCTCCCAATCCCAAGGTTGATCCATAACCATTCCTCTTTCCGTTTCCGCGTGGGATTATGGCTTGTCGCGATGTAATGCGAAAATGTGGGAGGGGTGAGGGGGTGAGGGGGGATGAAGGTGAGGGGGTGATGAAGGTGATGAAGGTGAGGGGGTGATGAGGGTGATGAAGGTGAGGGGGACAAGGGGACACCAAATTCCGGTTCTTCTACCTGTTTAGTGAGAGCCGGGGAGGCGAGATGCGCCAGCAGTGGGAAAGGTCGTGCCGTCCGTCCGCGCAGGCGGACGCATTGGCCGAAGGCCCCTCAGCACGGACTTCCAGTCCGTGGCGCTGCCACCTGTGCTGAACGCACCTCCACTAAAAAGGTCGAAGAACCCAAATTCCATTCTCCATTCTCCATTCTCCATCTTTCCTCCTCTGTGTTCTCTGTGGTCAATCCGTTCGTTGTGGTCAAAAGCAAAAGGATAACGTATGGATAACGATACAATTCGGGTGGTGTTTGAGCGGCTGGAGGCAGCGATGCCGGGGTGGGAAACCCCGCTGGTGGATGCGATGGCGGCGTCGGGCGATGACCCGTTCCGTATCTTGATAGCGACGATTTTGAGCCTGCGCACGCGCGATACGGTGACGGCAGAGGTGGCACCGCAGTTGTTCGCCCGGGCCGCCACGCCGGAGGCGCTGCTGGCGCTCCCGCGCGAGACGCTGCGCGAGACAATCCGGCCTGTGGGTTTTTACAACAACAAGACCGAGACCATTCGCGAGGTGTGCCAGCTTCTTTTGGAGCGCTACGGGGGGGCCGTGCCCGACGATCTGGACGAGTTGCTCACCCTGCCGGGGGTGGGGCGTAAAACCGCCAACTTGGTGGTGACGGCGGGCTACGGGAAGCCAGGCATCTGCGTGGATACGCATGTGCATCGCATTTCCAACCGCTTTGGCTACGTGGCGACCAAGACCCCCGATCAGACGGAGATGGCCCTGCGCGCCAAACTGCCCGACGATCTCTGGTTGGACATCAACCGGCTCCTGGTCTCGCTGGGGCAGAACATCTGCCACCCCACCAGCCCCCGCTGTAGCATCTGCCCCGTCAACTACCTGTGCGAGCGGGTCGGCGTGACCCGCAGCCGCTAGTCAGTTGAGCAGCCGCGTGACGAGCACGAGCGCATCCGCCGCTGCTTCCAGGGTGATTTGTTCCTGAAGCGCTTTCTGGAAGCAGCGGCGCGCGTCCAGAAAGCGCCCCGCATGCTGGTGGCAGCGCCCAAGGTGGTAAAGCGCGTCGCCGCGCGACGGGTCGTGCGGGGTGCTGAGTGCCAACTCCAGCCAGGATTGGGCCTGCTCCCAGCGCTCCTGCTGGATCAGGGCCAGCGCCAGCGCCGTGTAAGCTGGGCCAAAATCCGGGTCGAGCCCGATGGCGCTCTGGCAGCGCGCAATGCTCTCCTCGTAGCGGCCCAGCAGCGCGAGGGCGCGGGCGAGGGCAGTGTAGCCTTGCGGGGTGGGGTGCAGGGCCACCGCGCGGCGAAAATCGCGCAGGGCATAGCCCACCCGCCCCTCGTGCTGCGCTTTTTGCGCGCGCGCTAGGTGCTGGCGCGAAAGACGGGCAGCTTCCTGATTGTTCATGAAGGGGGTTATAACACGCGTGGCAAGGGGCGTCAAAGCGAGCGGGGCACAACTATTGCTTTCCTCTCTCTAGGAGCGCAATGCTACACCGATTGCGCCCACCTAAGGTTTTCAAATCCTAATCAAGGAGGTTGTATACTTATGAAGCGTTTTCTACCTATTCTAGGCATGTTCGCGCTGCTGTTTGGTCTGTTGGTAGGGCCTGCGGCCGCACAGATGACCGCTGCCGTGAGCGTCGCCGATCAGGAAAGCGACGGCAGCATGGTGACGGTGGCGAGTGTCACCTCGGAGGGTCCGGGCTTTATCGTGATCCACCGTGACAACGACGGTGCGCCCGGTGAAGTGATCGGCAACACCGCCGTGGCAGATGGCGAGAACACCGATGTGGTGGTTGAACTGAGCGGCGACGTGGCAGATGGCGACTCCTTCTGGGCGATGCTGCATGCTGACACCAACACTATCGGCACCTACGAGTTCGGTACTGTCGAGGGTGCAGATGCCCCCGTCGCGCTGGACGGCGAGGTCGTCATGGAGATGTTTACCCTGTCTATGATGGACAGCATGGATGACACCTCGATGATGATGAGCCCCGCCGTGAGCGCCGCCGATCAGGAGAGCGAGGGCGACATGGTGACGGTAGCGAGTGTCACCTCGGAGGGCCCGGGCTTTATCGTGATCCACCGCGACAACAACGGTGCGCCCGGTGAAGTGATCGGCAACACCGCCGTGGAAGATGGCGAGAACACCGACGTGGTGGTCGAGCTGACCGGCGATGTGGCAGATGGCGCGTCCTTCTGGGCGATGCTGCATGCTGATACCAACACCGTCGGCACCTACGAGTTCGGTACGGTTGAGGGTGCAGATGCCCCCATCACGCTGGACGGCGAGGTCGTCATGGAGATGTTCATGGTGACCCTGGTGGACAGCAGCCAGATGGCTGAGACTACGGTGACGAGCGAGGCAACCCCCGCGACCATGCCGGAGTCCGGCGCGAGCACCAACGTGGCCTGGCCGCTGATCGCGGTTGCCGCTGGGATGCTCCTGGTGGGTGGCGCGTACGTCATGCGCCCGCGAGCCCGTTAAACAAGCACTACCCCGTAACCCAAAAGACCGGACGAGAAATCGTCCGGTCTTTTTTGTTGGCAGGTGGGGACCTAGTATCTTGTCAAGTATATGATGGCAAAAACATATGTTCTCATTATCGCCTAAAAAACCAATATTATTTCTATCATTTCATGCTTGACAAGACACAGGGCCCATCCGCGAATCAAAATATAGGGAAACGCAGGCACGTGGTGGAGGGTGGGGGGCGTTGCGTACGGGAAGAGATGGTCAAAGTGAGCCGCATCACGGACAGCTTCTTTTTAGTAGGTTAAGGTGTGTACAGATTGTACAGGGTTTGTAGATGGTTTGGCAATTGCCTTGTTCACCCTTTCATCCTAATCCATTTCAAGGAGAGCTAGAAAATGAACCGTACCATAGGAATCGTGCTTGCGCTGATGTTGCTGTTGGTGGCTGCCCTACCGGCAGCGGCTCAGGGAGAGGACATTGTCACTATCGCGTCTGGCAACGACGATTTTTCGACGCTTGTGAGCGCGGTGCAGGAGGCCGGGCTGGTCGAAACGTTGCAGGGCGAGGGTCCTTTCACCGTTTTTGCGCCGACCAATGCAGCGTTTGCCGCCCTGCCCGAGGGCACGTTGGAGTCGCTGGATGAGGAGACCCTTCGCTCGATCCTGACCTACCACGTGGTGGCGGGGGCAGTCACAGCCGAGGATGTCATGGGTATGGCCCCGGCCACGGTAGAGACGGTACAGGGCGAATCGCTGGAGATCAGCGTGCAGGACGGGACGGTGATGGTGAATGGTGCGACGGTGGTTACCGCGGACATCCAGGCATCCAACGGTGTCATCCACGTGATCGACCAGGTGCTGCTGCCGCCCTCCGTGCAGGCAGCCATGAGCGGTACGGACGAGAGTGGCGAGGAGATGTCGGAGAGCAGCGCGCCGACCACCATGGCGGAAACCGGTGCTGAGTCCACCCCCGCCACCCTGCCCGAGACTGGCGCGGACAACAGCATCAACTTTGATCTTTTCGCCCTCGCCTCGGTGGCGATTGGGCTGCTACTCGTCGTCGGGGTCTACGTGTACCGCCCGCGAATGCGCTAAAGGTACCCACGCAGAACGTGTGCGATAGCTGAATCCATAGTATAGAAGAAAAAGAGGGGCGGCCTGCTGTACCAGCAGGCCGCCCCTCTTCGCGTTGCCCTGCTGTGCGCTACGGCTCGACCGCGCCCTGTGTGAACTGGTCGGTGTACACATCTTCCAGGGGGACCGCGTTGTCCAGCAGCCCCGCGTCGAGCATGAATTGCTGGCTGCGCTCCCACGCCTTAGCGGGCACTTGGCCCGGCATGTCATTGAGCCAGAAGGGGAGCGAGGCCTCCAGCACCGCGCGCTGGCTTTCCGCGTTGTCACCGCTCGCCTCCGGCACCCACTGCCCCGTCACTATCTGAAACGCCTCGTCGGGCTCTGCCATCGTGTCCGCGATGCCGCGCAGCATCGCGCGCACCATGCCCTGCACCAACTCAGGATCATTCTGAATCGTGTCATCGTTGGTGATCAGCCCGTTTGCCACAAGCTCGATGTAGTCGGCGATGTAGAGGGTGCTCGCCTCGTAGCCCTCGGCTTCCAACTGGATTGGCTCGTTTGTCGCGTAGACGACCACTGCATCCACCCGCCCCTCGACCAGCACCGGTACCTGATTGAAGCCAATCGCTTCCAGCCTCACCGACGCGGGGTCGATGCCCACCGCATCCATCAGGGCCAGCCAGCCGATGTAGTTGGCCCCGAAGAGCCCCGGCAGCCCCACGGTTTTGCCCACGAGCACCTGCGGGTCGCTCAGATCGTGCTCCAGCGAGCTGATCGCGACAGGAAAGCGGCGGTACCAATTCGCCACGTAGCGAACGGGGAGCCCGTGCGAGCGCCCCAGCAGCGCTTGATCGCCGCTTGCGACCGCAAACTGTAGCTGATTCGCCCCGACCAACTGCACCAGGTCATTTTCCATCCCGTAGTCAAAGGTCAGCGCGATGCCCTCGTCGGCAAAGTAGCCCTTTTCTACCGCTACGTAAAACGGGGCAAACTGCACGTTTGGAATAAAACCCATCGCCAGCGTGACGGGGCGCAGCGTGGCGGGGGGCGCGGCATCGCTGCCGCTCGGTTCCGCCGCTGGCTCGGTGGTGCTGGGGTCGGCGGTCGCCGGTGGCTGGGCGGTGGTGCTTGGGGCGCTCCCACAGGCGACGAGCGCGGCCAGCAGGAGCAGGGAAATCAAGGTCAGAGTAAGGGAGTGTTTCATTATCGTTGTCAAGGTTCCTGGTTTCGTGAACAAGATTGAGCGCCCGCCAGGGGAAAATTGCGTTCCCCAGTCGAGTTCCGCTTTTGAGTACATTCGTTAGCCGTTGTCGGTCGTCGGTCGTCGGTCGCCGTCGTCGGTCGTCGGTCGTCGCGTCCGTCGTCGTCGTCCCCCTCCCTCACCGCTGCCAGCGCACCATGCGCCGCTCGACGAGCGACACCGCGCCATACAGCGCGAGCGCCATGCCCGCCAGGCTTAGCAGGGCGACGAAGAGCAGCGGGGTGTCGTACAGGCCGCCGCGCGCGATGTTGATGAGCGCCCCCAACCCCTCGCGCGCCCCCACAAACTCGCCCACAACCGCCCCGACCACCGCGAGGGTTACTCCCAACTTGATGCCGCCGAAGAGCACAGGCAGCGCGGCGGGCAGTTCCACCAGCCAGAATCGCTGCCAGCGGCTGGCACGCAGCACGCGCATCAACTCCAGCCACTCGCTATCCACCGACCGCACCCCGACGATGGTGTTGATCAGCACGGGGAAAAAGACGATCAGCGCGCACACCACCACCTTGCTCATGATGCCGAAGCCGAACCAGATGACCAGCAGCGGTGCCACCGCGACCACCGGCACCGCCTGCATCGCTACCAGCCAGGGCGCTACAAAGCGCTCCGCCAGCGGTTGCTTGGCCAGCCAGTAGCCGACCAGGGTCGCGGTGCCAAAGCCAAGCGCGAAGCCGAGCAATGTTTCGGCGAGGGTAACGCGCAGATGGGTCCAGAGCAGCCCGCTGGCGAGGGCGCTGACGAACTTGCGCGCCACGTCCAGCGGTGCAGGCAGCACAAATTCCGGGTAGCGGCCCACCTGAACCGTCGCCTGCCAGAGCAGCAGGATCGCCACGAGCCCCAGCGGCAACGAGAGCCACTCCCAGCGCACATGGCGCACCGAGGGCCGCCGTGCCCAGGGGAGCGGCTGGCGCGGGGCAGGGCGGGGGCTATGAATATCTTTGCTCAACATCGCATCCTCTCTTTCGCCAACAAAAAACCCGAAGGGCTGGTAAACCTTCGGGCAGGGGGAGAGGCGCAGCGCCCCACGACAAATGGGTAGCGCAAAGCGAGCCACCACGCGTGCAACAAAATGCCCGACACGCGCCACGCAGCAGCGTAGACACGGTCGGGCAGGAGGCTCAATTGCAAGCAGGTAGGCAGAAAGTGCCAGGTTGCTCACAGCAACCCGGCGCGCCTGGTAACCTTCTTCCATCCGGACTGTACCGTCGGCCCCGGTGTCTCACCGGATCTGCTCCCCCTCGTGTGGAGAGGTCGCTCGCGGGCTGCCTCGCGCGGTGGCGAGGTTACCGCCGGTCGGGAATTGCCTTGCGGCTCACCCTGCCCTGAAGGTTCGGTATTCGGTTTGTTGAAAAGTGTAACCACATCCCCCCCTCCTGTCAAGAGGAGGGGGGGCTTGAAACTTGACATAAGCAGCTACAGCGCCGCGCGGGATAGCTTCCACGAAGCGCTGTGGTGGGTTGCCTACCTGCGCCTTACGGGGTGGGGCACTGATGATCCGGCGCTGTTCGCTGGATCTCCTCACGAATCTGCTCGATGCGATTGTCGGGGTTGGGGTGGGTGCTGAAGAACTCGGGGGGTTGGTTGCCCTCGTTCGCCTGTGCCAATTTGTCCATCACGGTGATGAGAGCGCAAGGATCGTACCCGGCGTCTACCATGTACTCTACCCCGAACGAGTCGGATTCCAGCTCGTCGTCGCGCCCGAACTTCATGTTGACCAACTGGCCGATCAGCGCGATAAACTGCGCGCTGCCGGCGCTTGAGGGGTCTTCAGGGTCATAGGCGGCCAGCACCGCCGCGCCGGTCAGCCCCTGCGTGAGCTGCGCCTTCGCCATCTGCTCCGCCCCATGTCGCCCCACCACGTGGCCTATCTCGTGCCCGATGATGCCTGCCAGCTCCGCCTCGGACTCTAGCAGGCGCAGGAGCGCGCTCGTAATGAAGACCTGCCCGCCAGGCAAAGCGAACGCATTGATCGTCTCGTCGTCGTTCAGCACGGTGAATTCCCACTGCCAGGGCGACTCTTGCAGCCCGGCATCTTGCACCAACTCCTGCCCAATCTGGTCCATCAGGGCCTGTGCCTGTGGATTCGGCTCCTCGCCGCCAAACTGCGCGACCATCGTCGGGGCCGCCTGGAGTCCCAGCGCGATCTCCTGATCTGGCGTCAGCGAGACTTTTTGATCCTCGCCGGTGACCGGGTTTTTCTGCGATGAGCACATGTAGGTCCCGAGAGAAATCACAACAAGAATTGCCGCCATGACAAGGCGACCCGCGCCGCTGGATGGTACACCCATTCGCCGTTGGGCCATTTGGTACACTCCCTCTGTGTTGGTAGGTGGTGTTTGCGCGATCCGGTATCACGTTAGTGGAAACGCGAGCCCGCCCGAGCCAATAAGTTTGCTGCCACTCTGCAATCTCTATGCCCCTAACTGGGACGGGGGCCGAGAATTCGTCAAACAGGGGAGATGGCGATAGCATGGGGCGAACAGACCATCGAGGGAAAAGAGGAGGGGCAGGTGGGTCATTCGGCAGCAGGGGTGGTGATTTGCGGGGCGGGCATCGCTGGCATTGCGCTGGCACATCACTTGGCGGTTCGCGAGGGAGTGCGCGATGTGCTCCTGGTGGAGCCGCGCCCTCCGCTCTCGCTGACGAGTGATAAATCGACCGAGTGCTACCGCAACTGGTGGCCCGGCCCTGACGACGCGATGGTCGCCTTCATGAATCGCAGCATCGACCTGCTGGAAACGCTGGCGCGGGAAAGCGGCAACCGCTTCCGTCTCAATCGGCGCGGCTACGTCTACGCCACGGCGGAGCCCGCGCAGGGGGCGCGCTTCGAGCGCGAGGCGCAGCGCGCGGCAGAGCAGGGCGCGGGTCCGCTGCGGCGGCACGCGGGCGCGGGCGGCCCCGCGTACCAGCCCGCCTCCCCCCACGACTGGGAGCGGGAGCCGACCGGCGCGGACCTGCTCCTCGACCCCGCGCTGATTCGCACCCACTTTCCCTACTTGTCGCCGCAAACGGTGGCGGTGCTGCACGCGCGCCGCTGCGGCTGGCTGAGCGCGCAGCAGTTGGGCATGCTCCTGCTGGAAGAGGCGCGGGCGCAGGGGGTGCGGCTGCTGCGCGCCGAGGTGCGCGGGGTGGAGCAGGCGGGCGGGCGCGTGACGGGGGTGCGCGTCGCGGCGGAGGACGGGGAGCGCACCATCGCCACCCCCTGCTTCGTCAACGCGGCAGGCCCCTTTGTGGGGGAGGTGGGGCGGATGCTGGGCGTGGAGCTTCCCGTCTACTCGGAGCTTCACATCAAAGTTGCCCTCAGCGACCACCGCGCCCTGCTGCCGCGCGACGCGCCGATGCTGATTTGGAGCGACCCGACGCGGCTCCCGTGGAGCGAGGAGGAGCGCGACTTTCTGGCGGAGACAGAAGCGCTGCGCCCGTTGCTGGGCACCCTGCCCGCTGGCGCGCACACCCGCCCCGACGGCGGCAGCCGGAGCGACATCCTCCTGCTGCTGTGGAGCTACGACGCGCATCGCATGGAGCCGCGCTTCCCGCTGCCCCTCGACGAGCACCACCCCGAGATCATCCTGCGCGGCGTCGCCACGATGATCCCCGCGCTCGCCCGCTACCTCGACCCGATGCCGCGCCCGATGGTGGACGGTGGCTACTACACCCGCACCCCCGAGAACCGCCCGCTCATCACGCCGCTGCCGGTGGCGGGCGCGTATCTGATCGGCGCGCTTTCCGGCTTCGGGGTGATGGCCGCGCCCGCCGCCGCCGAATTGCTCGCCGCCTACCTCACGCAGGGCGCGCCGCCCGCCTACGCGCCCGCCTTCCACCTGGATCGCTACGACGACCCCGCCTACCTGTCGCGCATGCTGGCCTACGAGGACGGTCAGCTTTGAGCGCGCTTGCAGGGGCATACATTGTGCTCCCCGCCTCGTAACACGCAACGCCACTCAACGAGAAGGAGCACAGCGATGGCTGAGTACGACGACCGCGTCACCCCGCGCATCCCGCGCGCCGAGGTGGACGAGGTGGAGGGGCTGCCCGACCTGCCCGACGCCGAACCGACCGACCCCGAGGTGATGACCGAGGGCGGCGACGTTCCCGCGTCGGGCATCGTCGGCGGGGAAAGCCGCCTGCCCATCGCCGAGAGCGTGCAAAACAGCCTGAGCAGCACGACCGGCAGGGTAGACGTCGAGGGGCGCAGCATCACCGGCGCGATTGGCAACGTGGGCAGCGAGCGCACCACCCGTGGCCCCGACGACGTCGTGCAGGTGGAGGATGATGGGTAGAGCAGGATTTACGGGATGGGAGGATTGCTCGCAAGCCCTGTATCGGAGCAGGAGCAGGGACAAAGCAAAGCGGGCGCAGCAACGCGCCCGCGTTGTGGTTTCGCACAAAACTTGGTGGGAAAGGGATTGCCCGTCAGGTTCTAATGCTGAGTTCTGCATAGCTACCATGTTAATGAGAACTTGTATTCTCCCTGTGCCCTTCTTGACATAGCTATCCATGGGGTGGTATCCCCATTTCGGGGGCGGGGGGCTGCATGTGATGTAGTAGGGCTACGGGGCCAAACCCAGTCGTTAAACGTCATATTAAGACGGAGCAGCGAGCATGGATGCCGACCACGAAACGAGTGCGTTCGACAGCGAAGTCCGCTGCCACGTCTATGCGCACGTCATGCGGGAGGGGCTGCCCCCCACGCTGGCGGAAACGTCATCGGCTATGGGGCGGTCGCCGGACGAGGTGAGAGTTTCCTTCCAGCGTCTCTCTGTGGGGCACATCCTTGTCTTGCAGAAAGAGAGCGGCGAGATTTTGATGGCCAATCCTTTCTCAGCGGTGCCCACCCCCTTCCTCGTCGAGGTGGGGGAACGCTCCTACTACGGCAATTGCATCTGGGATGCGATGGGCATCCCCGCGATGCTACAGCAGGATGGGGTCATCAAGGCATCCTGTGGCTGTTGCGGGAGCGCCATGACTCTGGCGATCACGAATGGCTCGCTGGCGGAGGCGCGTGGGGTGGCGCATTTCGCGATTCCCGCCGCGCATTGGTGGGATGATATCGGCTATAACTGAAAAACGATGTTACTCTTCTGGTCAGAAGAGCACGTTGAAAAGTGGTGCGAGGATTGGAAACTTCCACGCGGTGAGCTTCTCCCGCTGGACAAGTGCTATCGGTTGGCGCAGGCGTGGTACGGTCCGGATCGTCGGGAGCCAGAGTGGCGGCGGCGAACCGTCGACGAGGCGGAGACCCTGTTTGCCGAGCTTGGCTTTACCTCGGAGTTCTGGCGCTTACCGCGCTGATAAGCCCAACGCGACTCAGCCCAAAATTTTATAACAAGCGTGATGGCTCACAGCGCTCGCGCCCGGAAGCTCACATTCTTTAGGCGTGGGAGGAATGGCACACCAACGCAAAACGTTGCCATCTGTTCCTGACTCTCCCTTCCCGTCGCAATGACAGAGCTATCGTAACGGGTCCAGCCCGACTTGGTAGAAGCGGCTCACCTTCATCACCCCCTCACCTTCATCACCCCCTCACCATCCTCACCCCGCCCTCACCCCCGCGCGGCGCGCCGCGCCCGCGCCGCCTCGACCAGTGCCTGGAAGAGCCGCTGCTGGCGCTCGTCGTCGGGGGCGCGCTCGGGGTGCCACTGCACCGCGATGAGGTAAGGGTGTTCGGGGTGCTCCAGCGCCTCGATGACCCCATCGGGCGCGCGCGCCGCGAGCCGCCAGCCAGGCGGCACGTCGCGCGGGGCTTGGTGGTGCCACGAGGGAACCGGTAGCTCCGCCTCGCCGAGCAGCTGCGCCAAGGCGCTGTCCGCTTCGAGGGTGACCGCATGGCTCGTCCACTCCGGCGCGGCGCGGTGCAGGATCGCCTCCTCCACCGCGTCGGGCACATCCACGATCAGCGCCCCGCCCGCCGCCACCGTCAGCACCTGCGCCCCGCGACAGATGCCCAGCGTCGGCGCGGCCTCCGCCACCGCCAGGCGCGCCAGCGCCAACTCAAAGCGGTCGCGCTCGGCGTCCATGTGGCTGAGCGAGGGGTGCCACGCTGCCCCGTACTCCGCCGGGTCGATGTCGCCTCCCCCCGAAAAGATCACCCCATCCAGCAGCGCCAGCACCGTTTCCGGGTTCGGCTCGCCCGGCGGCAGCAGGATGGGCACCCCGCCCGCCGCCCGCACCGCCTCGACATAGGCAGCTGCCAGGTAATACGCATCGTCCTCATTTCGCCCGTTCGTCGTGATCCCGATGATGGGCGCGTCGTGTTGTGTGGTCATGGTTGTTGCTCGGTATTGGATATTGGATATTGGGTATTGGAGTATTCAGGTATTGCAGAGTAGGACTTACGCCACGGGGAAGACGATCGAGGACCGGGCTCTTGGCAAGCTTCGGTCCTCGGTCCTCGGTCCTCGGTCGTCGGTCAACTGCATACGTTCTGGATTCGAGATTGCGTTCTCGTTCGAGTGAGGATTTTGGCGCTTGGACTATTCTACGAGCTTTGGGCGCGTCGGCTAGCGGAGCGGTTGGGGCGGGGGGTTGTTGCCTTCCACGGGGGGCACTGATAGAATGCGGGCACGGTCTGACTTTAGCTCACAAGGAGTGGTGAACGATGTTGAATATCGAGCATCAGGAATACAGGCGATGCGAGGTGCTGCGTGTGAAGGGGCGCATTGACAGCAGCAACGCGCAGGAGTTTGAAGATGCGTTGCTCAAGGCGGTCGAGGAGCACAGCAACGTGGTGGTCAACCTTCAAGAGGTGGAGTACCTGTCCAGCGCGGCGATCCGCGCGCTGATCGCCGCGCTCAAGGAGACGCGGGGCCGCACCCTCCGCAAGGGTAACCTCGTCCTCGCCGAGACCCCCGCCAAGATTCACGAGGTCTTCGACCTGGCGGCGCTGACCTCGCTCTTCGAGTTCTACAAAGACGAGACGGCGGCGGTTGGCTCATTCTAAAGGCGGGGCACTTGCCTTTTGAGGGGCTGTGGATTACCTGGAACTGGAAAACGGTACGGTCCGTGAGTTGCGTGTCATCGCCCAATTTTTGGACGAGAGTGGCGCGCGCTGCCACCTGGACGAGCGCACGCTCTACCATGTGAAACTGGTGGTGGACGAGGCATGCGCCAACGTCTTCGAGCACGCCTACGCGGGGCGCGCGGGACGTGTTCGCCTGGAAATCGACTGCTCCGCCACGCTGCTCACCGTCCGCCTGTTTGATTGGGGTGATCCCTTCGACCCTACCAATTTTCGCCCGCCCGACCCCACGCTCCCCCTCGACGAGCGCCCCATCGGTGGGCTGGGCCTCCACTTTATCCACGCCCTGATGGATGAGGTGGAGTACCGCTTTGACGCCGCGCGCGGCAACTGCCTCACCCTTCGCAAGCGCTTGGCGGGCGCACGGTGAGCGGGAGAACCGGGCACGCCCTACTGTACCGCCTGCTCGTGGTTGCGGCGGGCGGTGGCTGGCTGCTCTACGCCCTGGGGCAGCCGCACGCGCCGCTCGCCTGGGGCACCATCGCGGTGCTCACCCTGGTTTCCTGGCTGGTGAAGCGCTCCGGCTTTCGCGTGATGGTCGAGGTGACGCACAGCCTCGTCAACGTGATCGACGCGGGCGCGCTGCTGCTGCTCGGCCCGCTCGGCGGGGCCATCGTCGCCTCGCTGAGCAGCATCCTGCACATGCAATTCACCGCCTACCGCCGCCAGCAGCGCACGCTGGAGGCGTGGCTGCTGCACCCGCTCTTCGATGGCGGGGTCAAGGCTCTCCTCGCGCTGGCGGGGGGCGCGCTCTACCTGCACGCGGGCGGGCACCTGCGCCCGACCGCGCTGCCCGCCTCCCTGCTCGTCCCGCTGGCCCTCCTCTTCGGCTCCTGGTTCCTCGCCGACCACCTGCTGTGGGTGGGCTACTTTTGGGTCAGCGGCGGGGCCGAGCGGGCGCGCCGCTTCCTCCAGCAGGCGACGCTCGCCTCGCTGCTCGTGGAACTCGCCCCGCTGCCCTTCACCGTGCCCTTTGCGGTGGCATGGGTTCTCTTCGATGCGCCGCTGCGCGGGTTGCTCCTGCTCGCCTTGGTGCTGGTGGCGCTGGTCGTGCGCGGCTTCGCGCTGGCGCTGGGCCGCACGGAAGAGCGCATCCAGGCGGTCTCGCTGCTCAACAAGTTTGGGCAGTCGCTGGTTTTGGCGCAGATGGACGAGGGCAAGCTGGCGGCGCTGCTCCACGAGTACGCGGGCCAGCTGCTGCCGGATGCCACGTTTGCGCTGGTGCTGCTCGACGAGGACGGGATGACCTTTCGCCCCGTCGCGCCGGACAGCGCGGTGGGGCGCGAGGTAGTCGAGCTGATGCCGCTCATCTTGCCGCTGATGCAGGAGCGCGCGCGGGGCCGCCTGCTTTCCAGCCTGTCGGCGGCGGTGTTGCAGGAGGAGGGGCAGCGCCACCCGTCGGAGCGGCCCGAGCGCGGCGGGGTGCTCGATCATGCCGCTGATGGCGAGCGACGCGCTGCTGGGGGTCTTTGTGGCGAAGCGGCAGCGCCCCGCCACCCTCACGCTCGACGATGGGCGCTCGCTGTCCGTGCTCGCGACGCAGGCGGCGGTCGCGCTGCAAAACGCGCGCCACTTCCGCCACGAGCGCTGGCGCGTGCGGCAGCTCAAAACCATCGGCGAGGTGAGCCGCATGGTTGCCTCGGTGCCTAACCTGGACGAGTTTTTGCGCGCGGTGGTGGACCTCGTGTGCGCCAACTTCAACTACTACCACGTGCAAATCTATCTGGTCGAGCCGGACGGGCAGGAAATGGTCTTTCGCGCGGGCAGCGGCGCGGCGGGCAAGATGCTCGCTGACCTGCCGCTGCGCTTGCAGGTGGGGCGCGAGGGGATCATCGGCTGGGTGGCGGGCTACGGCGAGCCGCTGCTGGTCAACGATGTCAGCCGCGAGCCGCGCTACGTGCCGGAGCCGCCGCACATCCTGCCGAGCACCCAGGCGGAACTGGCGGTCCCGCTGAAGGTCGAGGAGCGCATCCTGGGGGTGCTCGACGTGCAGAGCGACCGCGCGGGGGTGCTCGACGAGGACGACCTGTTCACCATGACCACCCTCGCCGACCAAATCGCCATCGCCATCGAGGATGCGCGGCTGGCGGTCGCGCAGCGCGAGGAGGCGTGGGTGACGAGCGGCCTGCTCCAGCTGTCGCGCGCGCTCAACCCGCTTTTTGACCTGTCTGACGTGATGGCAACCATCGTCCGCCTGGTACCTACCCTCGTCGGCGTGGAGGCGGCGGCGATCTACCTGTGGCGCGCCGAGGAGCGGATTTTCGAGGGGATGGCCTCCCACGGCTTGCAGCCGCGCGCGGCGGAGGCGCTCGTGGGCTACCGCCTCACCCCCGAGCAGTTTCCCCTGCTGGACGAAATTCGGACGCGCGGGCAGCTGATGGTGATCGACCGCGCCGCCTGCTCGCGGCTGGTGCCGGGGCTGCTCACCGAGGTCGCGGGCGAGATGGGGCTGATTGCGCTGCCGCTCCAGGCGCAGGGCGGCTTTGTGGGGGTGCTGCTGCTCGGCTCCTACGGCGCACCGCGCCCCCTGAGCAACCGCCGCCAGATGCTGGTCGTCGGCATCGCGCAGCAGGCGGCGGTCGCGATTCAGGGGGCCATGCTGCTGGTGGCGCAGCGGGAAGAGGCGGCGATCACCGGCGACCTGCTCCAGATGGCGGAAATGATCGCCAGCCACAGCGAGCTTCAACAAATTTTGGAGGTGGTGACGCGGCTGGCCGTGATGATGGCGGAGGCGCGCCAGTGCGTGCTCTACCTGTGGGAGGACGCGAGCGAGCAGTTGCAGCCTGCCGAGGCCTATGGCCTGCCGCCGGAGGTGGATGTCGCCTGGCGCGCGAGCAGCCTGGCCGCCCGCGATGTCGGGTGCCTGACCGTCTTGTGGGATGCCACCGAGCCGGTGGTGCTGGGGCAGGGCAGCTTTCCGGTGGGCTGCGCCGTGCTGGAAGCGATCTTTGACGTGCCGACCCTCGCCGCCATGCCACTGCGCGGCCCCGACGGCTTTTTGGGGATCATGCTGGTCGATCTGCCGCACGGGCGCATCCGCCTGACGCAGCGGCTCCGCGCGGTGCTGACCGGCATCGCGCGCCAACTGTCCGTCGCGCTGGAAAATGCGCGCCTGCAAGAGGACGCGCTGGAAAACGAGCGGCGCAGCCAGGAACTCGCGCTGGCGCGGCAGGTCCAGAGCGCCCTGCTCCCTGACCGACCGCCGGAGCTACCCGGCTACGACATTGCGGGCTACTGGCGGCCCGCGCGCGAGGTGGCGGGCGACTTTTACGATTTTCTGATGCTCAACGAGGGGCGGCTCGCTTTTTCCATAGCGGATGTGGCGGACAAGGGGATGGGCGCGGCGCTTTTCATGGTGCTCACGCGCACGGCGCTACGCGAGAGTTTGTGGAGCACGCAGGAATCCGGGCGCGCGCTGGAGCGCACCAACGCCGTCATCGCCGCCGATGTGCGCGGCGGCATGTTCCTGACCATCTTTCTGGCGATCCTGAGCCCGGAAAGCGGCCACGTGCAGGCGGCCAACGCGGGGCACCTGCCGCCCATGCACTACCGCGCCGCCGAGGACACCCTCTCGATGGCGATGCCGCGCAACATGCCCCTCGCCATTCTGCCCGACACGCGTTACGATACCTTCGAGCTGATCCTGCACGCGGGCGACCTGCTGGTGCTGACCACCGACGGCATCATGGAGGCGTTCAACCCGCAGGGGGAGATTTTTGGGCTTGAAGCGCCTCGCTGAGAGTGTCTACGAGCACCGTCACGCCTCGGCGAGCGCCATCATGAATGCCATCCTGGATGCCGCCATCGCCCACGCGGCGGGCGAGCCCTTTGGCGACGATCTGACGATTGTGGTATTGAAGCGGGAGAATAGGGAATAGGCAATGGACAACATAGACGACATCTTGCAGGCGATTGATGGCCGCCTGGATGCCAAGAACCGCGTGCGCGAGGAGGCGTTGAGCGTGTCGCGGCGCGTGGTGCAGAACGCCTCCAAGGTGATCCGCGCGGCGCACCGCCGCGAGTGGGAGGAGGCGGCGCACCTGCTCGCCGAGACCGCCACGCTGGCCGAGGCGATGAACGAGCAGACGCTGGCGCTGCCCGACCTGTACTGGACCGGCTACGTGCAGGACGCGCAAAAAGAGTACGCCGAGGCGCACCTCACCCTGGCACTGCTGCGCAACCACCCGCTGCCCGACCCCACCGCGATCGGCGTGGAGGACGCGTCGTACCTCAACGGTTTGGCCGAGGCGGCCAGCGAGCTACGCCGCTACATCCTGGATCTCGTGCGCCACAACCACCTGGAGGAGGCAGACGGGCTGCTGGAAAGCATGGAGGAGGTGTACAGCCGCCTCATCACCGTGGACTACCCGCACGCCATCACCAACAACCTGCGCCGCACCACCGACCAACTGCGCGGCGTCCTGGAGCGCACGCGCGGCGACGTGACCGTTGCCATGAAACAACAAGAACTCAAAGAAGCCCTGCGCAGCCTCGACGCGCGGCTCAAGGATAGTGGGTATTAGATAGTGGGTATTGGGTATTGGAGATTGAAGGTTGAAGGTTACAGATTGCAGATTACGGCTTACTGATTACGGATAAACAAAGTAAGCTTGAAGGATTCAGGTGCTGTAGGGGCCGTAAATCTGAAATCTGCAATTTGCACTCTGTAACCTGTAACCTGTAACCTGCAACCTGCAACCTGTAACCCCTATACCCAATATCTACTACCTAATATCCAATACCCCAAAAGGAGGATGGATGGACCGAGGGATTCCCGTGGCGGGAAATGAGGACATTGAACTGTACATGCGGACCTATTACTCGCTGCTGCGCAGCAGTGGGGCGATCCGCGTCAAGTCGCTGGAAGAAACGCATGCGGCGATGGATTCCAGCCTGCACGCGGGCGCGGAGGCGACCTACCCCGATGTGGGCGCGTTCACCTACGCCTACCTGCGCCTGCCGCCAGAAATCGTGCAGAGCAACGAGGTGGTTCTGGGCCAGTCGGAGGAGGTCTTCGAGCGGCGCGGCTACTCGCGGGTGGATCGCTGGGCACTGGCCGAGGCCCCCGCGCGCCGCCGCAAGATGTTCTTCAAGGATGGGGTGCTGGCGGCGTTTATCGCCAGCGTCTCCGACATTGATGACCTGATCCCGATCCTGGTGGCTTTCCAAATCGAGTGGAACAAGATGCACCACCTGCTGACAGCGCCCGCCGTGCTGGAGCTGTTGGGGCGGGCCACCCGCGAGGGGCGTACCCTGACCGCGCAGGAAGAAACCGTGGTCCAGCGGGCGCTGTCTCTGGATGAGGAGCACTGGAAGCAGCTGCATCGTCTGTTCCGCGATGGGCTCACCAGCATGCTGCTGCGCCTCGCGCAAAACGAGATGGATTTGCGCATCATGCTGCTCGCCTCGTCGCTGACCGACTACAAGCGCGCGACCCAGGCGTGGTGGGACACCATCGCCACGCACGCCGACCGCGTCTTTTTGCGCTATCGGCCCGTGTACTTCGTGTCCAGCAACATGCACAGCCTGGTCAACCTGCTGGCGGGCTACGCGCGCGACCAGGAAGCGAAGCTCGCCGCCTTTTTGAAGGAGTACAACCCCGAGGCGCTCGGCGACGATTACGAGGCGCTGAGGCAGGAGTCAAGCCACCCGGAGCGCTACAACCTGCTCTACTACGCGCTCAAATATTACCGCGAGCGCTTCCCCGACAACACGCAGCAGCGCAGTTGGGAGTTGCAGGCGGGGGTCCAGCAGATCGAGAACCCGCTGTACCTGGACGTGGCGGCGCAGGTCATCGAGCTGAACCGCCTCCACCCGGAGCGCTTCGACCCGCGCCTGCAGATGGACGGGCTGGACGCGCTCCAGCGCTCCAACGCGCTCATCTTCAACATCGACTACCCGCTTGGGATGGCCGCGTACCAGTTGCTCTCGCAGGTGACCAGTAGCGTCGGCTCGATTCGCGGCGTGTACATCATCGGCAAGGCAGCTACCCTCAACGGGCGCGTCGGCGACGTGATGATCCCCAACGTGATCTACGACGAGCACTCGCAAAACACCTTCCTTTTCCGAAACGTCTTCACGGCGGCGGACCTGGACCCCTACCTGCTCTACAACAACGTGTTCGACGGCCAGAAAGCGGTCACGGTGCGTGGCACGCTGCTGCAAAACCGCAAGTTCATGGGGCTGTTTTACAAGGAGGGGTACACCGATATCGAGATGGAGGGCGGGCCGTACCTGAGCGCGGTCTACGAGAACATCTACCCCAAGCGCTACCCGGACAACGAGATCGTCAACCTGTTCATCAACGCCCGCTACGATATCGGCATCCTGCACTACGCCTCCGACACCCCGTACAGCAAGCGCAAGGCGCTGCTCTCGGAAAGCCTGTCCTATCGCGGGGTGGATTCGACCTACGCGGCGGGCATCGCGGTGCTGCGCCGCATTTTCCAGGTGGAACTCGATCACCTGGCGCGCGAGGAGCAGCTGGAAACGATGGACTGGCGATGAGGGAGGCAGGGTGAGCGCGCCGCGCGGTCGCTACCGCCGCGCGAGCGAGATAGGCGAATGGTATTATTGCCACCGCGCCTGGTGGCTGCATCATGTGAGGGGGTTTGAGCCCGCCAACCGTGGGGCCCTTCGGCGCGGGGTGGCGGCGCACGCGGCGCACGGGGCCGCCGTAGGGCGCGCGGCGTGGCTGCGCCGTGTGGCGCTGCTGCTCCTGCTGGCCGCGCTCGCGCTGCTGGCGCTAGGGTGGTGGCTCGGATGATCGGCGTGGGCGCGGCGCTCCTGCTGCTGGCGGTGCTACTATGGGGGCTGGCGTCGTGGCAGCAGCGGCGCACCGGCCTCCCCTACGCGCGTGTCCGCTACGACGACGCGTCCAGGGGGGAGCGGGTGGAAAAACCGCTTGTTTCCCACCGCTACCGCCTCACCGGACGGCCCGACTTTTTGCTGGAGCAGCGCGGCCAGCTGATTCCCGTCGAGGTCAAGCCGACGCGCCGGGCGGCGGAGCCGTACCAGAGCGACCTCATGCAGCTGATGGCCTACTGCCTCCTGGTGGAAGAGCAGAGCGGCCAGCGCCCCCCCCACGGGCTGCTCCGCTATGCGAGCGGCACGTGGCGGGTGCCCTACAGCCCCGCCGCGCGCCAGCAGTTACTCGACACGCTTGACGCGATGAATGAGGCGCAACAAAGCGGCGACGTGGCGCGCAACCACCAGCAGCCCGCCCGCTGCGCCGCGTGCAGCCAGCGCCTCGCCTGTGACCAATCGCTTGCGTAGGATTGACCCACCTTTTGGCAAGGGTGCTACAATCGAAACGTGCTACCTTCATATTTAAACTGAATATTGCTTTTGTTATTAAGCACTATTAGTATTGAAGTGCAGCATGGTGCCCGCCCGTTGGCGTGCCGCGCGGTTTCGAGAGCCCCCTTCTCTCATTTTTGGGCCGCGACAGGCGCGTTTTTAACGCGTTGTGGCATGTTTCAACCCCACTCACGCCCGTCCGTTTTGGATGGGAGTATAGGAGATAGTAAATGTCAGCACGACATGCCATTCTTGGCCTTTTAATGGCGCGTCCCTTACATGGCTACGACATTGACGGGGAGTTCAACAAGGGACTTCGCCGCGTCTGCCATGTCAACATCAGCCAGATTTATGCCTACCTCAAGAGCATGGAGGAAAGCGGCTGGGTGGAAAGCGAGACGGTGTACCAGCAAAGCAACCCGCCCAAAAAGGTCTATCATGTGACCAGCGAGGGGCGGGAAGAGATGGGGCGCTGGCTGAACCAGCCGGTCGAGACCGACCGTCAGCTGCGTGACGAGCTACTCACCAAGGTGTATTTTGCGTGGCAGCAAGCGCCGCACACCCTGCACGAGCTGATCGATGCGCAACTCGTCATCCAGCAAAAAGCGCTCGACGAGGTGGCGCGCCATCAACAGGAAGCCACGAACATGCTGACCACCGTGCTGACCGAGGCGGGTCGTCGCCATGCCAAGGCTGACCTGGAGTGGCTGTTCTGGCTGCGCGAGCAGGTGGAAACCCACTTCCCCGCCCAGGAAACCGCGTAGCGAGGACGGACGACCGACGACCGACGACCGACGACCGACGGACGGACCGACGAAAGACCGACGACGCAAAGCTTGTAGTTCCAGCTTCAAACAAAAAGGGTAGTGTCCCTCCGCCTTCAGGCGGAGGGACACTACCCTGTTTCTTTCACCTGGGTTTACCCTTGACCGAGCACTGCTCGCTCAAAGCAATATAACGAGTTTCACTGAGTACGCGAGTGCTCCGTGGCGCGCTGGCGCGCAGCCCTACAAACGTTCCCGCTACCTGGATTCATTCCCCGCTGAACCGCCCTGCTTCTCGGTCGGTCGTCGGTCGTCCGTCGTCGGTCGTCCCTACGACAGATCGCCCTTGCGCCGCGCCCAGTAGTGCGCCGTTTGCTCCTGGAGCAGCCGATGCTCCGGCAGCGACAGCTCGGGGTCCTGCTCCAAGAGCAGCTTGGCCGCGTCGCGGGCGCGCGCGAGCGTGGCGCTGTCGCCCAGGCGCGCGATTTTCAGGTCGGGCAGCCCGCTCTGGCGCGTCCCGAAAAAGTCGCCCGGCCCGCGCATCTTCAAATCTTCCTCCGCCAGCGCGAAGCCGTCGTTGTTTTCCACCAGCGCGTTGAGCCGCTGCTCCCCCTCCGCCGACAGCGGCTCCTCCGCCATCAGCAGGCAGAGCGAGCGCCACGCGCCGCGCCCGATGCGCCCCCGGAACTGGTGCAACTGCGCCAGCCCGAAGCGGTTCGCCCCCTCGATCAGCATCACCGTCGCGTTTGGCACGTCGATCCCTACCTCGACGACGGAGGTGGAGACGAGAATCTGCGCCTCGTTGCGGTAGAAGCGCGCCATCTCGCGCTCCTTTTCCTCGGAACGCAGTCGACCGTGCAGCAGCGCCACCTGGAAATCGGGGAAAACCTCCTGCTGCAAGAAGCGATGCTCCTCCACGGCGGCGCGCGCCTCCAGCTTGTCGCTCTCCTCGACGAGCGGGCAGATCACAAAGGCCTGCCGCCCCTCCAGCACCTGCCGCCGGATGTAGGTGTAGGCGCGCTCGCGCTGGTGCGGCGTGATGGTGCGCGTGACGATGGGCTGGCGGCCCGGCGGCATCTCGTCGATCACGCTCAGGTCCAGATCGCCGTACAGGGTCAGGGCGAGCGAGCGCGGGATGGGGGTCGCGCTCATCACCAGCAGGTCCGGCTGCGGGCTCGCCTCGTCGGTGCGCAGCGCGCCGCGCTGCCGCACCCCAAAGCGGTGCTGCTCGTCCACGATGCCCAGCCCCAGCCTCGCGAAGCGCACCCCCTCGTGGATGATCGCGTGCGTCCCGACCACCACATCCACCTCGCCCCGCTCGATCGCGTCGCGCGTCGCCTGCTTGTCCCCCGCGCTCATCGAGCCGGTGAGCAGGGCCACGCGCACGGGGCGATCCGGCAGCAGGGTGCCGCTGGGCGGGTTCAGGAAAGTGGATAAGCCCTTGAAGTGCTGCTCCGCCAAAATCTCCGTCGGGGCCATGAGCGCGCCCTGAAAGCCCGCCGCCACCGCCGCGAGCAGCGCCGCCGCCGCCACCACCGTCTTGCCGGAGCCGACGTCCCCCTGTAGCAGGCGGCTCATCGCGCGCTCGTCCCGCATGTCCGCCAAAATCTCGTCGATGGCGCGCTGCTGCGCGTCGGTCAGGGGGAAGGGCAGCGAGCCCACGAAGCGCTCGATCAGCGCGCTGTCAAAGTCGCTTTGGAAACCGGGCTGGGTGCGCCACTCGCGCCGCTGCTGGAGCATCCCGATTTGGAGGCGCAGCAGCTCGTCAAAGGCGAGGCGGCGGCGCGCGGCCTGCGCCTTCTCCTCGCTTTCCGCCTGATGCAGCCAGCGCAGTGCGGTCAGCAGGTCGGTGAGGCCGAAGCGCTGGCGCACGCTGTCGGGCAGCGGGTCGGGCACCTTGCCCGCTACATGCTCCAGCGCCGTGGCGATGTCGCGCTGGAGCGTCTTCTCGCTGATCCCCTCGGTCAGCGGGTAGATGGAGACCAGACGGCCGCTCCGCACCTCCTGCTCCTCGATGGTCTCGAAGCGCGGGCTGTTCAGTTGGAGCCGCCCCAGGTACGCATCCACCTTGCCGCTCAGACGGACCATCGTGCCGGGCGGAAGCTGGTTGACCAGGTAGCGATTCCCGAACCACTTGGCAGTGATCGTGCCGGTGCCATCCCCGAACACCGCTGTGACGACGATGGTGCCGCGTTGGGTCTTGAACACGTCGATTTCCTGCACCACCGCCGCCAGCGTCACCTCGTCGCCGTACATCAGCTCGGCGATCTGCTTCATGGTGGTGAAATCTTCGTAGCGCGAGGGGGCGTGGTAGAGCAGGTCGCGGATGGTGTGGATGCCGAGGCGCTCCAGCTTGCCCGCGCGCACCTTCCCAACCCCTGGCAGATCGCTGACCGGGCGGTCCAGCGCTCGGTCCAGGCGCAGCATTTCCTCCGCTGTCTGCTGCGCCTGCCGCGTCGTGGCGGGCGCAGTGGGGCGCGGCGCAGGCTGAACGGCGGGCGTGTTGGACCGCGCGGGGCGCTCGCGCACCGGCGCGGGTCTCTCTGCCCTGGGTGTGACGGGCGCGGGCGCGGGTGTTTCCACCTTTGGCGCGACGGGCGCGGGCCGCGCAGGCGCGGCGGGTGGCGGGCTTTCAGGGGGCTTGGGCGCTTCCGGCACGGCGGGCGCGGCGGGGAGCGTGGGCTCTGCCAGCCCCAAGCGCTCGAAGACGAAGCGCACATGGCTTTGGCGCTGCGCTGTCGGCAGCGTGCCGTACTCCAGCAGCCGATCAGCCACCTCTTCCACCCGCCGCCGATCCCCGGCGGTGGCCGCCTTGGCGCGCGCCTCGGAGAGCCAGAAGGCCAAAAACCCCTCCAGCCCGCCGATCACCGCCGAGTTGTCAAAGCCTCGGCTTTCTTCCAGCCGCAAAATTTTAACCAGCTTGTCGTACAAATCGCGCATAAGGGTTCGGTTTCAGATTGCAGTGGCAGTTGCAGATTACAGGCTGTGTGCCCCGAATGGGGTATCGCAGACATCGTGCCCTTTGGGTATTGCAGATTCGGTTTGGAATGCCGCAGCAGGACGAGGCGAGCAGGACGCTCCCGAACAGAACACCTGTTCAAACGATTATAGGTGTGGCCCCGCGCCCTGCCAAAGCCGCGCCCCGGCGCTAGCCCTTGAGCCAGCGCGCGGCGAGCGGGGGCAGGTCGCGGAAGGGGCCAACGTGAAGCTCGACGGGCGGCAGCGAATTCAGAAAGGTGTCGCCGTAGCTCTTGCTGTCCAGCCGCGCGTCGAGCAGGGCGACGATGCCCCGGTCGGTGGTGCTGCGCAGCAGGCGGCCAAAGCCCTGGCGGAAGCGCAGCACCGTTTGGGGGAGAGAGTAGTCCAGAAAGGCGTTATGGTAGTTTTGGGCGCGCGCTGCCTGGATGGGATCGGTCGGGACGGGGAAGGGGAGGCGCGTGATGACGAGGCAGCTCAGCGCGGGGCCTGGAATGTCCACCCCCTCCCAAAAGGAGTGGGTGCCGAGGAGCACGGCGCGCTCCGCCGTGCGGAAGCGCTCCAGCAGGTGGGTGCGCGAGCCGTCCATGTACTGCGCCAGCACGATGATGTCGTGGTGCGAGAGCGGGTCGGAGATGGCGCGGTAGGCGCTGTTGAGTTGGCTCTTGCTGGTGAAAAGCACGAGCATTCGCCCCTCGGTGGCGCGCGCCAATTCGACCAGGGCGCGGTGGAGGTTGGTGGCGTAGTGCGGCTGGTTCGGCTCCGGCAGGTCATCGGCCACGTAGACGAGCGCCTGGCTCGCGAAATCGTAGGGCGAGCCGAGCGATAGCTCCTCCGCCTCCTCCAGCCCGAGCCGCTCGCGCAGGTAGGTGAAGCTGCCCTCGGCCCCCAACGTGGCGGAGGTCAGGATCACGCTGCGCTTTTGGGCGAAAAGGCGCTCGTGCAGCAGCGCGGCAACGTTGATGGGCGCGCGGTGCAGCGTGACCTTGGAAGGCGCGTCGTCCTCCTCGTCGTCGTCCTCGTTGCCCCACTCGCGCACGGTGATCCAGCAGATGTCGTTGGACTCCGGGCGGATCAGGATGCGCCGCACCTCGTCCGCCAGGGTGCCGAGGGTCAGGCTGGCGCGTTGGCACTCATCGGAGTGCTCCTGCCAGGACCCCTCGTCAAAGCTGAGCGCGCGAATCTCATCGCAAATTTTTTCAAGCCCCGCCATCATCACGTCAATGTCCGCCCCGAAATTTTCCACGGCGTGCAGCAGGTGCCGCCAGTTGCTCAGGTCGCGCCACTCCCTGTGGAAGATGCGGTAGCGGGTCTCCTTGCGGGGCAGGCTGTGCAGCATCTCGTCGAGCGCGGCGAAAAGCGCATCGGCGCTGGCGCGCACGCTGGCGATCTGCGGGAAAAGCAGCCCGCAGCGCTCGATCAGGGTGGCGAGGTCGCGGCGCGCGCTGTCGCGCGCGGTGCGGCGGATGCGATCCAGCAGCCCGACCGCGCGCCCGCGCTGTTCCTGCCCCAGCCGCTCCAGCGCCGCGTACACCTGCTCTTGCCGCAGCACAAAGCCGAACTGCTGCGTGGCCTGCTCTTCCAGGTGGTGCGCCTCGTCGATGATCACGTCCTGGTACGGGGGGATGAACGCGCCCCCCGCCGCCAGATCGTTGAGCAGCAGCGCGTGGTTCACGATGAGCAGGTGCGCCCCTAGCGCGCGCGCGTGTGCATCCAGCCAGAAGCAGGTGCCGTAGGGTGCGCAGCGCTCGGCGCGGCAACTCTCGCTTTCCGCGCTGACCAGCTCCCACAGCGGCTCCTCGTCCTGCTGAAGGTACAGCTCGGTGCGGTCGCCACTTTCGGTGCGCTCCAGCCAGACGAGCAGCCGCGCCAGCAGCCGCGCCTCCGCCGCGCTGAAGCCGCCGCGCCGCCGCAGCATTTCCACGCGGCGCGGGCATACATAGTTGCTGCGGCCCTTCAGGCGCATCGCGGTGAAGGGCCGTTGGAGGCTCGCTGCCAGGCGCGGCAGCTCCTCGTAAAACAGTTGGTCCTGTAGGTTGAGAGTGTTGGTCGAGATAACCACCGGCTCGCCGCGCGTGGTTGCCTGGAAGATGGCAGCGAGCAGGTAGGCCAAACTCTTGCCGGAGCCGGTGCCCGCCTCGACGATCAGATGCTTGCTCTGAATAAAGGCGCGCGCGACCGCCTCTGCCATCGCCTGCTGCTCGTGGCGCGGCTCGTAGCCGACGATGGCGCTCGCCACGCGCCCGCCCTCTTGCAGCAGCCCTGTTACCTCGTCGAGCGGCAGCGGCGCGGGGTCGCGCAGGGGGCGCAGCGGGGCCTGCGCCTGTGGCAGGGGTGGCACGCTGCGCGCGCTGCGCGGGGCGGCAGGCTCCGAGCGGCCCTGGGTGCGCTGCGCCGCCACAAAGAAGCTGCGCAGCGGCCAGCGGCTGTCCATCGCCACCCCCGCTATCTTTTCCAGCGTTTGCGGTGGCAGCGCGCGCGCCTCCTGCCACAATTTCAGAAAGAGGCGCGCGGCCATCTCCGCATCGGCGAGCGCGCGGTGCCACCCCTCAAAGTCAAGCTCCAGGTAGCTCGCCAGCTTGCCGAGGCTGTAGCGCGGCGCGTCGGGCAGCAGGATGCTGGCAAGCTCGAAGGTATCCACGCTCGCCTGGCCGAGCAAGACCCCCTGGCGCTGCAAAAAAGCCAACTCAAAAGCCACGTTGTGCCCGATGACCGGGTAGTTCCCGACAAAAGTGCGCACCGTGTCCAGCACCTCGTGCAGGCGCGGCGCGCGCGCCACCTCCTCGTCGCTGATCCCCGTCAGCCTGCTGATGCGATAGGGGACAGAGCGCCCCGGGTTGACGAGGGTCGTCCAGCGCTCCAGGATCGGCTCCTCGTCGGGGGTTGTGGGCACGCGAAACTTTACCGCGCCAATCTCCAAAATTGTATCACGCTCGGCGGAGAAGCCCGTGGTTTCCAGGTCTACCGCCACATAAATGCGGCTCATTCCATGCCTTCGATCCAGATTTTTCGAGGACGTCACGGGCCATTATAAGGGGGATAGGGAGGGGCGGCAATGCGGGGGCGCGGCGCGGCCTGGTTGTTGCTACGAGTTGGGGTGAGTGGTGAGTGGTGAGTGGGAACTCAAGGGGACAAGGGGACAAGGGGACAAGGGGACAGGGGACAAGGGGAGACAGGGAGAAAGGGAGAAAGGGAGACAAGGTGTTTTTCTCCTGTTGAGGTAGGTGACTGGAAAGAATTCATGTCTTTACCATGCACCATGCACCATGCACTACATGTCTACACAAAAAAGGAGAGTGCGATGACAGATGAGGTTGTTTATCGGTCCAAGGTTCGGGTCGAACGGGTGAAGGGGCCGCTGCGGCGCGCTTTTTTGCCGGAGGAGGCGGAGCCGGTTCTCTTCGGGGTCCACTCGGAGGTGGCGGAGCATTACGGGGTGGACCCGCAGGTGCACGAGCCGCACGCGACGACGCTGGATTACCTCGTCGCGGCGACGGCGGGTTGACTCACCGGAACCTTTGGAGGTGCGCTGGAAGCGCGCCACATTCCGGCGGGTGAGGGTCGGCTGTCGTCCGAGGCCACGGGCGAGATTGAAAAGGACGGGCGGGTGCTGGTGGTCAAGCGCATCCATGTGCGTTATTATCTGCGCCTGAACGCCGCGCAGCGCGAGGTGGCGGAGCGGGTCCATGGCTTCCACGCGGAGTTTTGCCCCGTCGCGCGGACGATTTGGGGTTGCGTGGAGATCACGACCTCTCTGGAGATGGAAGATGTGACGGAGGAAGCAGCGTAACGCGTGTGGGGAGGCGTGATGGGGCAAAGTGCTCGTCCCTGTCGCGCCTCGTTGTCTGGATACCAAGAAAAGGAGCGGAGCACCTTCTATGAGTACCCTGAAATGGTGGCAGAGCGCGGTCTTTTACCAGATCTACCCGCGCAGCTTCGCCGACGGCAACGGTGATGGCATCGGTGACTTCGCGGGGATGATTTCCAAGCTCGATTACCTGCTGGAGTTGGGAATCGACGCCATCTGGCTTTCGCCCCACTTTCCCTCGCCCTTCCTCGATTGCGGCTATGACATCTCCGACTACAGCGCCGTGGCACCCGAGTATGGCTCGCTCGACGACTTCAAGCGCTTTTTGGAGGAGGCGCATCGGCGCGACATCCGCATCGTGCTCGACTTGGTGCTCAACCACACCTCGCACGAGCACCCCTGGTTCGTTGAGTCGCGCTCAAGCCTCGACAACCCGAAACGCGACTGGTACGTCTGGCACGACGGGCGCGACGGTGGCCCCCCGACCAATTGGGCCTCTATCTTTGGCGGCTCGGCGTGGACGCTCGACCCGATGACGGGACAGTACTACTACCACGCCTTTTTGCCAGAGCAGCCCGACCTCAACTGGCGCAACCCGGCGGTCAAGGCGGCGATGTGGGAGATGGTGCGCTTCTGGCTCGACCTGGGTGTGGATGGTTTTCGCCTCGATGCTGTCGGGACGATCTTCGAGCACCCGGAGCTACCCGATCACACTCTCCCCCTCACCGCCGAGCAGGTACTGGACGCGAACGCGCTGAGCCTGGAGGCGTACCAGCAGCTGATGCGCTTCCAGCTCAAGCAGCCCGGCATCCATGAGCTGATGCAGGAGTTGCGCGCGCTCGTGGACGAGTTTCCTGGGGAGCGGGCCCTGATAGGCGAGGATGAGGACGTCGTCTTTCATGGGGAGAACGACGACGAGCTGCATCTGGTCTTCAACTTCCCGCTCCTCCGCGTGGACCGCCTGACCCCCGCGCACATCCGCGCCAACCAGGCGATCCGCCTCGCGGAGCTTCCGCCGGGCGCGTGGCCCTGCAACACGCTCGGCAACCACGACACGCCGCGCGTGTGGAGCCGCTACGGCGACGGCGAGCACGACGAGGCCCTGGCGCGGCTGCACATCGCCCTGCTGCTGACGCTGAAGGGCACACCCTTCCTGTACAATGGCGAGGAGATCGGGATGCGCGACCTCGTGCTCTCCGAGCTGGGCCAGTTTCGCGACAGTGCCGCGCTCCGCCAGTACCGCCTGATGAGCGAGCATCTTGGGATGACGCCCGAGCAGGCCCTCCAGTCGATCATCAACAGCACGCGCGACCGCTGCCGCAGCCCGCTGCAGTGGAGCAGCGAGCCCAACGCTGGCTTCAGCCCGCCCGACGCCGAGCCCTGGCTCCCCGTCAGCCCCGACTTTGCCGACGGCGTCAACGTCGCCGCGCAGCGGGGTGACCCTGCCTCGCTGTTCCACTTTTACCGCCGCCTGCTCCGCCTGCGCCGCAGCACCCCCGCGCTGGTGGGCGGCGACTACCACGCCCTGCACCCGCATAGCGTGGCCTACCTCGCCTTTCTGCGCGACGACCCGCAGGGCGGGCAGCGCTGCCTCGTGCTGCTCAACTTCTCGGACGAGGAGCAGAACGTGATCTTTGATGCGCCCGACGACTCGGCGCGGCTGCTCTTTTCCAGCGCCGCGCGCGCCGACGAGCCGCTGTCCCTCGATTGGGTGCTGCTCGCCCCCTTCGAGATTCTGATCGTGGAGCTGCCAGCAACGGGCGAGGCGTAGCCGCGCCGCCGGATCGACACAAACACCAAAGCGCCGCTCGCATGGTCTGCGTGCGGCGCTTTTTGGGTGAGTCGGTTGCTACGCGCCCGCGTCGTACAGCCCCAGGCGCTGCAAGCGCGCGAGCACGCTGGCGCGCGTCTCGGCGTCCACCTCGTCCAGCAATTCCAGCACGAACTGGGTTTCTTGCCGCACCAGATTGCGTCGGTTGATGACCGCGATATCTTCCGCCGCCATCGTCGTCTCGATCCCGTCGATCAGCGCGTGGAGGCGGTCGGTCACGTCGCGATGGTACAGCGCGCGCTCGTCGTCGGGTAGCTCCGAATCCAAAGATGTCAGCGCGGGGTCAGGCATCGTGTTGCTCCTCAAATTGTCACAGGTTCCCACCCCTACAGCAACCCTAGTGCCGGGAGGGAATGCGGAATGCGGAACGCAGAACGAACGGCGCAACGCAAAGGCGCAAAGGCGCAAAGACGCAGAGGGCAACATTCAGTAGGGCATCCCTTGTGGATATCCAAATGTAGCATGCAATCTGCAATCTTTAATCTGCAATCTGTAACCCCGACCCCCGACCCCCTCTCCCCATCCCTGGTCTCTGATTTGCTTGACGGGAAGGTGAAGTGGAGACAAGATCAAGGATGAGGGAGCCGTTTTATGGATAAGCCGTTAGGGGTCAAGGAGCCGATGGACGAGGCGCATCGCAAGGAACGATTCAAGGTATTGGGTGTGCCGGTCAGCTACACTAGCTTTTCGTGGCTGATGTACCCGCTCAACTATGGGGCGGGGCTGGCCTACACGCTGCTGCGCAACCAGGTGCGCGGCGACGAGCAGCCGCTGCCCAAGGCGGCGGTGACCGCGCAGCGCTACATGACGTGGCTCATGGCTACCAATTACCTGCACTCGCTGGGGCACTTGCTGGCGGGCAAGCTGGTCGGCGCGCCGATGGACGAGTTGATCGTCACGGCGACGCGGCAGGTGAACCATTACGAGGGGAATCAGGGGCAGCACAGTAAGGCAACCCACGTGGCGCGCGCGGCGGGCGGGCCGCTGGCGAACCTCGTGGTCGCCCTGCTCGCCTTTGTCGCCGCGCGGCTGTTCCAAAAGAAGCAGGCGCAGGCTGCGTCGGGCGCGGCGGAGTTTGCGCTGTTCAATGCCCTGTTTGGCGCACTGTCGTTGCTTCCCCTGCCGAGCGTGGACGGGCACTCGATCCTCACGCAGCTGAAACAGGAGTAAACGCTTTTGTTTGACCGTATCAAGGGCCTGTTTGGCGGCCCATCACCTTCTAAACGAGAGGACAACACCGTGGCAAAAAAAGAATACCGAAGCTACCCCGAGATGGTCATCGACAAGAACAAGTCGTACAACGGCACCTTCAAGACGAGCAAGGGCGACATCAGCTTTGACCTGTACCCCAAGGAAGCCCCGCTGACCGTGAACAACTTTGTCTTTTTGGCGCGCGACGGCTTTTACGATGGGGTCACCTTCCACCGCGTGATTCCGGGCTTCGTGGCGCAGGGCGGCGACCCCACCGGCACGGGGCGCGGCGGGCCGGGCTACCGCTTCGACGACGAGGTCAGTGCCCGCAACATCCCGCACCGCCACCAGAGCGGCTCGCTCTCGATGGCGAACGCGGGGCCGGGCACCAATGGCTCGCAGTTCTTCATCGTCTACGAGGCGCAGCCGCACCTGGACGGCAAGCACACCATCTTCGGCCAGGTGACCAGCGGCATGGACGTGGCGCGCTCGCTCAAGCAGGGCGACACCATCGAGTCGATCGAGATCAACGAGGCGTAGCCATTTTAGACGGTTGTGGCTACCACACAGGGAGCGGTGCGTGCGCCGCCCCCTGTTTTTTTGTGAGCGGTGGCCCCCTGCGCGGCGGAGTGCGGGCCGGAAAATTGCTGTCCCTTTGCCATAGCCATGAGCCAATCATAAAGGAGAAAAACCCATGACGGCCATACAACAGGATGTGAAAATCGACACCCCCGAGTGGGTCAAGGACGCGGTCTTTTACCAAATTTTCCCCGACCGCTTCGCCAAAAGCGACAAGCTGATCAAGCCGAACAACCTTCTGCCGTGGGACGCCGCGCCGACGCAGGAAGGCTACCAGGGCGGCGACCTGCTCGGCGTCGCCGAGCACCTGGACCACCTGGTGGAGCTTGGCATCAACGCCATCTACTTCACCCCGGTCTTCCAATCCGCCAGCAACCATCGCTACCACACGCACGACTACTTCCAGGTGGACCCGCTCCTCGGCGGCAACGAGGCGCTGCGCGTGCTGGTGCAGGCCGCGCACGAGCGCGGCATCCGCGTCGTGCTCGACGGGGTGTTCAACCACGCGAGCCGCGGCTTCTTCCAGTTCAACGACATTTTGGAGAATGGCCCGCACTCCCCCTGGATCGACTGGTTCACCATCGAGGGGTGGCCGCTGAGCCCCTACACTGGCGACAGCCCCGCCAACTACCTGGGGTGGGTGGGCAACCGCGCGCTGCCCAAGCTGAACACGGACAACCCGCAGGTGCGCGAGTTCATCATGCGCGTGGCGGAGTTCTGGATTCGTGAGTATGAGATCGACGGCTGGCGGCTTGGACGTGCCCGCCGAGATCGAGACCCCCGGCTTTTGGGAAGAGTTCCGCGAGCGGGTCAGGGCGATCAACCCGGAGGCGTACATCGTCGGCGAGATTTGGCGCGAGGCGCGCGAGTGGCTCCAGGGCGACCGCTTTGACGCGACGATGAACTACCAGTTCACCTCGGCCATCATCGCCTTTGCGGCGGGCGAGCGCGTCAGCCCCACGCTGGTCGAGGGACGCTCCTACGATCCCTATCCGGCCCTCGACGCCGTCGGCTTTGGGCAGCGCATCCAGCGGCTGCTGAACCTCTACGATTGGGAGGTCACGCAGGTGATGCTCAACCTGCTGGACAGCCACGACACCCCGCGCCTGATCAGCCTGGCGCGCGGCGACAAGGCCACCATCCGCCTCGCGACCCTCTTCCAGATGACCTACCCCGGCGCGCCCTCGATCTACTACGGGGACGAGATCGGGATTCGCGGCACTACCGACTACGAGGGGCCGGTCAATGACCCGGATGCGCGCTGGCCCTTCCCCTGGCACGACCGCGAGCAGTGGGACATGGAGCTGTTCGCCTTTTTCAAGGAGGCCATCGCCCTGCGCCACGCTCACCCGGTGCTGCGGCGCGGCCACTTTTACCAGTTGTATGGGGAGGACAACGTCTTCGCCTTTGCGCGCCGCAACGAGAGCGAGACCCTGGTCATCGCCCTGAACGCGGGTGAGGAGGCGGCTGAGGTGCAAGTGCCGATCGGTGCCTACTTCCACGATGGGGCCCAGTTGAGCTTGCTCTTCGGGCAGGGCAGGGCAAGTGCCGTCGAGAACGGTGAGATCACGCTGATCCTCCCCGCCCGTGAGGGCGTGGTGCTCGGCGTCGCTTCGTAAGCGATGGTTTGCCGTCCGCCTGTCGGGGCAACCAAAGCGCCCCGACGGGCGGGCCATACCCAGAGGGAACCCCCCGCGCTCCCCAGAAGTCACCCCTTCACCGATAGGCGGGCCAGAGGCCCGCGCTCCCAGGGGGTTAGCTCCATCACCCCTCACCTTCTTGACCTCCTCAACGCGGGCCAGAGGCCCGCGCTCCCAGGGGGTTAGCTCCATCACCCCCTCACCCCCTCACCTTCATCACCCCCTCACCTTCATCACCCCCTCACCCCCTCACCTTCATCACCCCCTCACCCCCTCAACGCGCGCCATAGCCCCGCGCCACCCGTTCCCACGTCGCATTGCCAACTCCCGCGACGACGGGTAACATGGGCCTTGTTTGCGTCAGCCTTTTACCCGAATAGTTTCACCATTAATAAGGAGAGCAGACTGTGGGTTCTATTCCGACGATGGAGGGGGTTGTGTCGAAGATGATCGAGACGCCGCGCCTGGCAACGCACGTGCTCGCGAGTGGGCCGGAGGAGGGCGAGGCGGTGCTGTTCGTGCATGGCAATGCGTCGTCCTCCACTTTTTGGGAGGAGGTGATGCTGGCGCTGCCGGAGCGGTTCCGCGCCATCGCGCCGGACCTGCGCGGCTACGGGGACACGGAGGACAAGGGGATCGACGCCACGCGCGGCATGGGCGATTGGGTGGACGACCTGCTCGCCCTGGTGGATGCCCTTGGCGTGGAGCGCTTCCACGTGGTGGGGCACTCGTTGGGCGGCTCGGTGGTGTGGGGGCTCATCCCGGCGGCGGGCGAGCGCGTGCTGAGCGTGACGATGGTCAACCCCGGCTCGCCCTACGGTTTCGGTGGCACGAAGGGAGTGGAGGGCACGCCGAACCACGACGACTTTGCGGGCTCCGGCGGGGGGGTGGTGAGCCCGGAGTTTGCGCGGCTGATGGGGGAAAAGAATCGCGGCAGCGACAATCCGCAGGGCTCGCCGCGCATCGTGATGAACGCGTTTTACTGGAAGCCGCCCTTCAAGCCCGCGCGCGAGGAAGAGTTGCTGTCCAGCGTGCTGAGCGAGCGGGTCGGGCCGCAGGCGTACCCCGGCGACTCGGTGCCCTCCGACAACTGGCCGAACGTGGGGCCGGGCGCGCACGGCCCCGCCAACGCGCTCTCGCCCAAGTACGTGGGGGACAGTGTGGGGCGGCTGATCCACGCCGCCTACAAGCCGCCGCTGCTCTGGGTGCGCGGCGCGGACGATCAGATCGTGTCAGACACCTCGCTCTTCGACATGGGCACGCTGGGGCAGTTCGGCGCGGTGCCCGGCTGGCCGGGGGCGGAAGTCTACCCGCCGCAGCCGATGGTGGCGCAGACGCGCGCGGTGCTGGAGCAGTACGCAGCGAACGGGGGCGAGTTCGAGGAGGTGGTCATCGAGGAGACGGGCCACACCCCGTACCTGGAAAAGCCCGAAGAGTTTAACGAGGCGTTTCACCGCCACCTGAAGGCGAACGCACTCGGGTAAGCGCGGCGAAAACCAGCGCGGGGCCGCGCGACGGAACGGATCGCGCGGCCCCGTGGGGGTCAGCGTAGCGCCGATGGGTCAGATCACGTCGGCGACTTCTTCGTTCTCGTCCTCGTCGTCCTCGTCGTCCTCGTCGTCCTCGTCGTCCTCGTCCTCGTCGTCCTCGTCGTCCTCGTCGTCGTACTCCTCGTCGTCCGTGTACTCATCCTCGTCTTCGTCCTCGTCGCTTTCCATGGGCGCGGTTGCGACCGGTAGCGCGAGGGGTAGCGCGTCGGCGTCGTCAGTGCTGCTCGCCGTGCTCTCTTCCTGGGCGAACCAGGTGGCGAAATCGCCGGAGTTGTCCCCCTCGCTGCCCATCTGGAACTCGCCCTCGAAAAAGGCTCCCTCCTCGATCATCAGGCTGGCGGCGCGCACGCGGCCCCGCATCTTGCCGGTGGGGCGCAAGGTAAAGCGCTCCTGGCACAAAATCTCGCCCTTGGCGGAGCCCGCAAGCACCACGTTGCGCGCGCGGATCTGCGCCGCCACATTCGCGGCGTCCGCGATGGTGACGGTGCCCTCGCACTGAATCTCGCCCTCCGCGTTGCCCTCGATGCGCAGATCGTGCGAGGTGATGTAGAGGCCATCAAAGTGCGAGTGCTGGTCGATCAGGCTCATGCTCTGCGCGGCCTGCTGCGCCTCTTCGGCTGTCTGGCTTTGAGAAAGTGATTGAGGTTGATACATCGGGCTCATCCTCGTGTCTCCGTTGGGGTTTTCATGGCAAAGCGGCAGTTGATCGTCGAGCCCTGCTCGACGACGAGCACGGCACTGTTGATCTCGCCCGTCACCTGCGCCGTCGGCATGGCGTGAAAGCGGTTGCTCGCGTCCACCGTGCCGTTCAGGATGCCCGCGATGATGACGTCGGTGGCGCGCACGTCCGCCTTCACCGTCGCCCCCTCCGCGATCACAATTGTCGAACGCGCTTCAAGCTGCCCATCAAAGTTGCCCTCGATGAACAGGTTGCCCTCGGTCGCCAGGGAGCCCTTAAAGGAGGTATCCTTGGCGACCATCGTGGCCCCCGCGCGATACTTTTCCCACTTGGCCTGCTCGGTCTGGGCGGGCGTGCTCTCCTGGTGGGACGGCTCGCTTTGGTACGACCGCTCGTTTCGATCCACAGTGTTGTTTTCCTCATCCTGCATGGTAAAAGGGCTCTCGCTGCCGCGCGGCTTGGGGGTCAATACCTCGCGGCTGCGGCGGTAATCGTCAATGCTTTGTCGATCGTCTTCTTTGTCACGTCGAAAGAAGCTCACATGCTCTCCTTTCCTGGGCTGTGAGTCGCTGCTGATAGGGGGAAGCCGCTGGGCGGCACTGTCTGCTCGCGCTAGTGTACATCAAAAAAAAGGAATGCGCACGGATCAATTGGCTACGCATGACCTACGCTTTTGCAACGCTATGGCTTGCCGCGCCCCCCTGCCTCCGCTACACTCGCCCCATGCCGCCACCACCGGGACCCCCTATGCTCCACGTCAGCGACCTCACCTATTTTTATCCCGATACCGACGTGCCCGCGCTGCGCGACGTTGCCCTCTCGCTGGAGCAGGGCGAGATTTTGCTGCTCGCGGGCGGCACCGGCAGCGGCAAAAGCACCCTTTGCTACGCGCTGGCGGGCTTTGTGCCCCACTTTTTCAATGGGGAGCTTGCGGGCGACGTGCGGCTCGCCGGGCGCTCCATGCGCGAGACCCCGCTGGGCGAGTGGGTGCAGCAGGTGGGGCTGGTGCTGCAAAACCCCTTCAACCAGATTTCCGGTGCGCGCATCACTGTTTTCGAGGAGGTGGCCTTCGGGCTGGAAAACCTGGGTGTGCCGCGCGCGGAGATCGGGCCGCGCGTGCAGCGCATCCTGGAACAGCTGAACATCGCGCCCCTTGCCGAGCGCTCGCCCTACGCGCTTTCCGGCGGGCAGATGCAGCGCGTTGCCATCGCCTCGATCCTGGTGCTGCGCCCGCGCCTGCTCGTGCTGGACGAGCCGACCGCGCAGCTGGATCCCGAGGGGACGCAGGAGGTGTTCGAGGTGATCCGCACCCTGGCCGACGAGGGGGCCAGCGTGGTGCTCGCTACGCACAAGCTGAGCGAGGCTGCGCGCCTCGCCACGCGTGCCCTCGTCCTCCACGAGGGGCAGGTGGCCCTGCAGGGCGACGCGCGCGCCGTCCTCGCCGACCCGCGCCTGCCCACCTGGCAGGTCGAGCCGCCCCTCTACGCCACCCTTGCCGCGCGCCTGGGGTTGCCGCAGCCCTGGCCCGTCACGCTGGAGGAGGCGGTGGAGGTGTTTGGACGACGGACGACGGACGACGGACGACCGACGACCGATGACGACGACGACCGACGACCGACGACCGACGACCGAGGACGAAAATCTCCAATCTCTAATCTCTAGTATCCAATCTCCCCTCTCCATCACCGCCACCGGCCTCCACTTCCGCTACCCAAGCGGGGTGGAGGCGCTGCGCGGCGTCTCGCTGCGGCTGGAGCCAGGGCGAATCGCTGCCCTCGTCGGCTCGAACGGGGCGGGGAAGAGCACGCTGTCGCGCACCCTCAACGGGATGCTGCGCCCGCAGGGGGGCACGATTCGCGTGGGCGAGTGGCTGGTTTCCGAGCACCCGACGAGCGAGCTAGCGCGGCGGGTGGGGTATCTTTTCCAGAACCCCAACGATCAGCTCTTCAAGTCCACCGTCGAGGCCGAGGTAGCCTTTGGCCCGCGCAACCTGGGCTTTGACGAGGAAGCAACGGAGGCGGCGGTGGTGCAGGCGCTCGCGCTGACCGGGCTGGCCGCACTGCGGGAGATGCACCCCTACGACCTGCAACTGGAGCAGCGACGCTGGGTGGCGCTCGCCAGCGTGCTGGCGCTCGGCGCGCCCGTGCTCGTGCTGGACGAGCCAACCACGGGGATGGACCTGGGGGGCAAGCAGCGGATGGCCGCGCTGCTTGCGGGGCTCAAGGCGGCGGGCTACACCCTGCTCGTCATCAGCCACGACATGCAGTTCGTCGCCGAGCAGGCGGAACATCTCTTTGTGATGGCGGGCGGGCAGATCATCGCGGAGGGCGCGCCGGGCGCGTTGTTCGCCGACGAGGCGCTTCTGGCGCGCGCCGACATCGCCGCGCCGCCGGTCGCGCGGCTGGCCCGCGCCCTGGGCATGGGCCAGAGCGTCGTGCGCGCCGATGATTTTGTCGAAGCATGGCGACACCCCCACTAGCCCCGTCATTCCCAAATCGAAATCTGAAATCTGAAATCTGAAATCTGCCATCCACCAGAGGGACCATGAGCGACAAAACACGACTCGCGCCGATGGAGCGCTTTTTTGGCTACTACCCCGGCACCGTCTCCGTCATCACCGTGCAGGCAGCGGACGGGGAGCGCAACGTGATGAGCGCAGGCTGGCACACCGCCCTCTCCATGCAACCGCCGCTCTACGGGGTGACGATTGGCGAGGAGCGCTACACCTACCATCTCGTCAAGCAGGCGGGCGCGTTCGCGATTGGCTTCCTCCCCTTCGAGCACGCCGAGCTGGTTGCGGCGGTCGGCTCGACCAGCCGCAATGATGGTTTCGACAAGTTCGCGCGCTTCGGCATCGAGGTGGAGGAGCCGCTCGTGACGAGCGCGCCGATCCTCAAGGCTGCCTACCTCACCTACGAGTGCACCCTCTACGACATCTACACGGCAGGTGACCACGACCTCTTCGTGGGCGAGATCGTCGCGGTTCACTACGACGCCGAGGGCTACGACGAGCGCTTGCTCTTCAACCCGCACCGCCACGAGGCCACCGTCTACCTGGGGCGCGGCGAATACCTCGCCCTGGGCCACGCCAGCCCGCGCGCCATCTTCCCGCCGGAGCGCTTCCGCGAGGGGTGAGGGTGAGGGGGTGATGAAGGTGAGGGGGTGATGAAGGTGATGAGGTGATGAGGTGATGAAGGTGAGGTGAGGGGGTGAGGGGGTGATGACGGTGGTATCTCATTGGTATAGCAGTGCTAGGCAGAGCCAACAGCGCTGTGCTACACTGAACGGTGAAGGCGACCTCACTGAGGATCGATGATGGCAACGGGAGGGGAGGGCACGATGTCAGCGCTGGAACAGGAAGTGATGGAGCTAAAGGAGCGTTTGGGGCGGCTGGAAACAACGGTGCGGCACCTCGCGCGCGCCAACGGTGACGAGGTGGTACCCCCGCCCCAAGGGCCGGATGATGTGGCGGGGCTGCTCGCCTGGCTCAAGGCCCAGGGTCGGATCGCCGAGCTTCCCCCGGAGGCCCACGAGGCCGCGGCGCGCTGGCGGGCGCTGCCGGAGGCGGAGAAGGAAGAGCATCAGTACGAATCTGCGTAGCCTGGACCTGCCCTCCCCTAAGCCAAATCATCAGTGACAAATAGAGGGCCGATTGATGACACTTTTCTATTTCGATACCAGCGCTTTGGTGAAGTACTACATTGCCGAACCCGGAAGCCTGCATGGGTTATTTCGTTGATCGAGGCCCGCGACCCTACGCGACGGGCGCTACTACACGTCGTCTTTGTGGCAGCTTTGCCGTTGCGGAAATTGCCGCGCATTTTCGATTCTGCAGCGTACAGCGCCTGCTCCAGCCGTCAGCGAGATATCGCCTTTGCCCGCTTTATGGCGGACGCCGTTCGACCGCGGTACGCTGCTTGGCGTGACGTCAGAAGACTTCTACCTCGCCGCTGATTTAACCCAACGTCATCCCCTCAAAGCCTACGACGCGGTGCATTAGCGGTGGCGCTGCGCCAAAGTGCGCTGATGGCGGGCTTCGGCCTGCCGCTCACCTTCGTTTCTGGCGACCGGACACTGCTGGTGGCGGCGCAGGCCGAGGGGATGAGCACGGACAATCCCTTCGACCACCTTGCGTTGTAGCGACACCGTTTCTCCGCCTCTGACCCGCACTCCCCCTCGTTTGCTGCCTTGCCACGCGCTTCCTTCTCGTCTACGATACCCCCGTCAAAGATGACAGCGCCAGCCTGAGCGGTTTTGGCCGCCAGGCTGGCGACTTTTTTAGGGTTGAGGAGCACAGAAAAACATGGACTATCAGAATTACATCAATGGGGAGTGGCGCGCCGCGCGCAGCGGCGAGCGCATGGAGACGCTGGAGCCCGCGACCGGTGAGGTGCTGGGCACGGTACCGCTCAGCCAGCCGGAGGACGTAGACGCAGCGGTGCGCGCCGCGCACGAGGCGTTCAAGTCGTGGCGGCTCGTGCCCGCGCCGGAGCGCGGCGAGATGCTCTTCCGCGTGGCGGAGGGGCTGAAGCGGCGCAAGGAGGAGATTTCCCGCTTCCTCAGCCGCGAGATGGGCAAGGTGCTGCCCGAGGCGCGCGGCGACGTGCAGGAGGCCATCGACATGGCCTACTACATGGGCGGCGAGGGGCGACGGCTTTTTGGCAAGGTGGCCCCGAGCGAGATGCGCCACAAGGCGGCCTGGGCGCAGCGCGAGCCGATCGGCGTCGTGGGCATGATCACCCCCTGGAACTTCCCCGTCGCGATCCCCGCGTGGAAGATGTTCCCCGCGCTCGTCTGCGGCAACACCGTGGTCTTCAAGCCCGCCGAGGACACGCCGATGCTGGCGGCGATGTTCATCGAGGTGATGGAGGAGGCAGGCTTCCCCGCAGGCGTGGTCAACATGGTGACGGGCGATGGGCCGACGACCGGCAACGCCATCGTCGAGCACCCGGACGTGAAGGTGATCTCCTTCACCGGCTCCGCCGAGGTGGGCAAAATCGTCGCGTCGAAGGGCGGCGCGATGCTCAAAAAGGTCTCGCTGGAGCTGGGTGGCAAGAACGCCGTGATCGTCATGGACGACGCGAACCTAGACCTGGTGCTGGACGCGACGATCTGGGGTGCCTTCGGCACGACAGGGCAGCGCTGCACCGCCACCAGCCGCGTGATCGTCAACGAGAGCGTGCGCGCGCGCTTCACCGAGGCGCTCGTCGAGCGGACCAGGCAGCTGCGCCTGGGCCACGGGGGCGAGGAGACTACCGATGTCGGGCCGCTCATCAACCAGGCGGCGCTCGATAAGGTGATCTCCTACGAGCAGGTGGCGCGGGAGCAGGGCGCGCGCGTGCTCGTCTGGTGGCGCGCGCCACGAGAATGGCGGCGGCTTCTTTTACCAGCCAACCATCTGGGACAACGTCGAGGCGGACTCACGGCTGGCGCAGGAGGAGATCTTCGGCCCCTGCCTCTCCATCATCGCCTCGTCCGACATCGAGGACGCGATCCAGAAGGCGAATGGGATCCAGTACGGGCTGAGTTGCGCCATCTTCACGCAGGACGTGAACCGCGCCTTCCGCGCCATCCGCGACCTGGAGGTGGGCCTCTGCTACATCAACCACTCCACGATCGGCGCGGAAATCTCGCTGCCCTTCGGCGGGGTTAAGGGCACCGGCAACGGCGGGCGCGAGGCCGCATGGGCCGCGCTCGACACCTTCACCGAGTGGAAGTCGGTTTACGTGGATTGGTCCGGCACCCTCCAGCGCGCGCAGATCGACAACCGCCCCACCGAGGGGTAGTGCTGACTCAGGGCCAGTGTGACGGGTGAAAAGGTGTAGGCGTCAGAGCGTCCGCGAAGGCGGACGCTTGGCCGGAGGCCCTTTAGTACGGACTTCTAGTCCGTGCCCGTCTTAAAGTAGACGCCAAGGACGCCAAGGTTCTTCATAAAAAGCCTTGGCGTCCTTGGCGTCTCGCCTCAAGCGCCTCCTGTTGGTGGCGGTTAATTCTCCTGCTGTAGGTGGCGGTTTAGTTGAGCCGTCCGCCATCGGGCAAGAGTATTGCTATACAAGCGCCAGCAGGTGGCGGAGCAATCTTGCAGAATGAGGGCGTGTGGCAGAAGAAACCGGTTTGAAGGCGACGGGCGAGGCGGACGCGCAGTCGGAGGCGGTGGAGGAAGCGGCGCGGCGCGTGGCGGCGATTATGGAGCGGGTGCGTAGCCCCTTCCCTATGACGACCCGGATGGAGCTGCTGGCCGAGTTGATCGACCTGCACGAGCAGCTACTGGAGCCCCGCCCGCGCGCCGCGCAGGAAGCCGAGCTTGCATTTTTGCTGCTGCTGGAGGACGCGCCAAGCATCCTGGAAAACAGCCTGTTTCGCAAGTTCATTGCCGAGCATATCGAGCCGAGCGACTTTTTCCGCATTCGCTGGCAGGGGGCGGAAGAGGTCATCACCGTGGCGGAGGTGCTCTACGGCTTCCGCGCCCGCTCCGAAATCCCCGCCGATCAGGTAAATTTGTACGTGCGCGAGCTGATGCGCCACGCGCTGCGCCAGTTCGAGCGCCAGGGCGCGCACGAGCAATCCTTCGAGTTGCTCCAGCGCACCCCCCTGCCGCCGCCCATGCTGGACGACGAGATGACGCGCCAGCGCAACCGCGTCTACCTGTTCGAGACGCGGCGCGCGCACGGGCGGCGGCGCGTGCTACGCGGCTACCTGATGCTGGAATTGCTCCTCGTGCTTTTTGTGTTCCCCTACCTTTTTGTTCACTACGAGAACGGCGAGTTTCGCGAGACGGTGGAAGAGGTGATCGGCGTGGACATGCCCGCCGAGCCGCTCCAGCGCGGGCTGACCTACGAGGATGGGATGTACTGGTCCATCATTACCTCGGCCTCCATCGGCTACGGGGACGTGACGCCACAAACGCGCGGTGGCAAGATGCTCGCCGCCATCGCGGGCACCATGGGGGTGCTCACGGCGGGGGTGATCGCGGGGCTGGTGCTGAACTGGATCACGCCGCGCTCGCTGTAGCGGGGCAGGGGGAGGGCACGTGCGGGCGACTCAACACAGAGGCAGGGGGGCAAGATGAGCTTCATCCAACAACCGACGAATAGCGACCCGCTCGACTATGCCGCGTCGCATACGGAGGCGGTCCAGCGCGTGAATGAGTTGCTGCAGAGCGTGCGGGACAACCGCACGGGCGAGCAGCGCGAGCAGACGCTTGACGAGTTACTCGCCCTGCACGAGCAGTTGCAAGACGAGGGCGACGAGAAGGGCGCGCGCGAGGCGGAGATCACCTTTTTGCTGCTGCTCCGCGATGACCCCTCCATCCTCAAGAATACCATCTACCGCAGCTTTGTTGCCGACAGCGTTGACCGCAAAAGCTTTTATGAGTTACGTTGGGAGTCGGTGGAGGAGGTCATCATGGTGGCGGAGGTGCTGTACGGCTTCCGCGACCGCGAGGCGATATCCTCCGACGAGATCACGACGCACGTCCGCGACCTGGTGCGGCACGCGCTGCGCCAATACGAGCGCGAGGATGCGCCGGAAAAAATGTTCGATCTGCTCCAGCGCGCCCCCATCCCCGCCTCGATGATGGACGCCGAGTTGGTGCGCCTGCGCAACCGCCTCCACCTGTACGAGATGCGCCGCGTGCAGCGCAAGCAGCGCTTTCTGTACGCCTACTTGGGCGTGCAAATTTTGCTGGTGTTCGTTATCTTCCCGCTGCTCTTTCAAAATGTGGAAAACGGGCAGCTTCAAAAGCAGGTGGAGGAGACGACCGGCTGGGAGATCGTGGATGGCCAGGTGCAATGCAGCCAGACCGATGGGGAACTGGACTGCCAGCGCGAGCCTGAATATCAATTTCTGAGCCTTGGCGACAGCCTGTACTGGTCGGTCATCACCTACGGCTCGATTGGCTATGGGGACGTTTCCCCGCTGACCAACGTCGGGAAGACCCTGGCGGGCATCCACGGTCTGATGGGGGTGCTCACCACCGGCATCATCGCGGGGCTCATCCTCAACTGGATCAGCCCGCGCTCGCTGACGACATAGGTTGGGCAGGTGGCCCCCGCGCCCGATGGGGAGTGGGCTCAAGGGGGAGCGGGTTGCGGCAGCGCGAAAGTGCTGTCGCCCGCGTCGGGGGTGACGGGGAGGCGCGCACCGCTCGCGGGGTCGTAGAGCCCCACGAGCAACTGCCACCCGTCGGGTAGCTCGCTCGGCAGGTCGAGCGTGACCGTTTCGCTCACCCACTCGCCCTCGGCCCAGCGCGGCACGGGGTACTCGCCGCCGAGCGGCCCATCGGCCTGGGCGAGCGGGAGCGGTGGCCCGCCCACAGGGACCAGATGCACGAAGCGTTGCGTGGGCGGCGCGCCGGTCATGGTCGCCTGCCAGTGCAGGGTGATCGCCACCCGATTCGCGCCCACCTGCTCGACCTGCCACCCCGCAAGCTGCGCCACCGACCACGCGGCGGGCTGGTCGGCCAGATCGGCGGGGGGAGCCCAGACGCGCCAGCCCGCCACGCCGTGCGTCGCGTGGTGGGTCAGACGCCACTCCCCCGCGACCAACCACTCGCCCTGCTGCGCGGCGCGCGCGGGGCCGGGCGGCGCTTCCCCCTCGATGGACAAGGGGAGCGCGTTGCCCTCCAACCGCACGACGAGCGCGGGGAAAAACGAGGCAGCGGCCTCGCGCGGGAGGGTGTGCAGCAGGTGGCCCTGTTCCGGCTGCCACTGCGCCAGCGGGAGCCATTCGAGCAGGGTGAGCGGCTGCCCGCTCGTGTCGGGAAGCGGCGTGCCCGTGGGGTCCAACAGCGCCGTGTCGAGCGTGAGGGTGGGGGGCAGCGGCGCGAGCGGGCGCAGATGCCAGCGCACCGCGACGCGGCCCCACAAATCCTGCTCCACATCGTAGCCCAGCACCTCGATCCACTCCCCGAAGCGCGCGCGCAGCGGCACCTCTGGCGGGTCGCTGGGCTGAGCGAAAGAAAAGAAGCTATCCGGTAGCTGCGTCTCGCCCGCGCCGCGCTGCAACAGCAAGTAGCCATCGCGCGCCGCCGCGATCCCCCAGCCGCCCTGAAGCCGCGCGAGCAGCTCGCGGTGGAGGTCGGCGGGATGCATCGTCGTGTTCGTCGTCACATCCACGAGGATCCATTCGGCGTTGTCGCCCACGATGGGGAAGCGGTAGGCGTCGGGGCGGTGTGCGAGGTGCGGGTGCAACTGCGGGTCGGCGCTGAGCGGCGCGCGCGGCGGAATCGCAGCGGCCACCTCGTCGAGGAGCCGATGGTGGGCGGTGATCGGCGGCTGAACCCAGGTGCGCGCCAACGGCTGGAGCGGCGCGGCTCGCGCCGTCCACACCGTCCCACCCAGCGCGAGCAGCAGCAGCGCGAGCCGCGCGCTGCCCCGCCCGTTGGCCCAGCGCAGCAGCCGCGCGCCGCCCAGGATCGCCGAGGCCATCAGGCCGGGGAGCAGCGGGGCCGCATAATGTTGTAGCCCGCCAAACTGCCCGTAGTAATCGCTCAGCAGGTTGAGAACGAAGTGGGGCGCAAAGAGGAGCCACGCGGTCGGCGCGAGGAGCATCAGCCCGCCGGTCGAGAGCACAAACTCGCGCAAAAAGGCGGCGCGCCACGGCTCGGCCAGCAGCGCCAGCCACAGGTCGGGGCGCGTGAGCATCCCGCGCAGGATGCCGAGCGGCCCCTCGCCAAAGGCCGCGTAGCGCTCAAAAAAGATCGACTCGCTCTGCCCGCCCCCGAAGCGGGCACCTGCAAAGTGGGCGATGATCACGAAGGTGGTCAGCCAGAGCCCCGCCGCGCCCGCCGCCATCAACGCCGACCCCACACGCGGCGCGCGCCGCGCCAGCAGCGCCCACAGCCCCAGCGCGCCGACCAGCAGCCCCGCATCCTCGCGCACCAGCAGCAGCAGCGCGGCAAGCGGCCACACGCGCCGCCAGCGCCCCTGCCAGCCCCAAACGATTGCCAGCAGCAGCGGGGCTACCGCGAAGGGCATCGCGTGCACCTCCGCCGAGTTCGCGCGCCCGACAAAGGGGGAAAGCAGGTAAACCCCCGCAAACACCACCCCCGCCAGGTAATCCCCCTCGCTTTGCCCTACGCCGTCCGCCGTCTGTCCTTCCCCTTTTGCCTCTTGCCCTTCCCCTTTGCCTTTTGCCTTTTGCCTTTTCCCCTTTGCCCTACGCCGTGCCCTTTGCCTTCTTCCCGCTTCCCCCCACGCGTCGCGCGCCAGCCAGAACACCGGCAGCGCCCCCGCCCCCAGCGCGAGCGTCTGCATGAAAAGCAGCGCGTCCACGCTGTCCCACACCTGGTAGATCGCTCCCATCGCGATCCAAATCGGCTCCAGGTGCTCGCCGTAGCGCGGTAGCGACTCGGTGCCCGTGGTGCGCTCCAGCAGGCGACCGTGCTGCGAGTTCCACACCACCTGGTCGATGTTGCTCAGATCGTCGGCTCCGGTCACAAAGGCATCGTGCAGCCGCTGCGCCACGCTGCCCTGAAGGATGAGGTAGAGCAGCATCATCAGGCCCAGCAGCAGGTAGGCGAAGCGGCGCGGCAGGCGGGGATTGGTCATGGGAGATTGGAGATTAGAGATTAGAGATTGGAGATTGGAGATTGGAGATTGGAGATTGGGTTGGTGGTTCGTAGGTTGCAGAGGTGGGGTAAACTGGGCTTGGGATTTTGGGTTGCTGGGTTTGTGGCTTGAGCCGCTGACCTTTGCCCACGCGCGATAAGCGATGCGCTGAATCCACCCGCTGGGACGGGGCGGCGTGCTAAAATTAGCCACAGTTGGACGAGAAACCAAATGACTGACCCCGTCGTCGCTCGTCGCTCGTCCATGGCGGCCTGTTTATCAGAAACGAGATACCATGCTTGATGATTATCCGCAGCCGCGCTATGGCGGCGGCCTTTACCTGCCCCACCTGGACCTCTGGCTGGACGCGCGCGAGCCGCGCGAGGTGGCGGTCATCACCCACGCGCATGGCGACCACACCGGCCAGCATGGCACCATGATTGCCACGCCGGAAACGGCGCGCATCGCCTGCTACCGTCGCGGCGAGATGGGGGTGATCGAGTTGCCCTATGGGGAGCGGTGGGAGGAGCCGCAGGGGCGCTACAGCCTGACGATGTTGCCAGCGGGGCATGTGCTCGGCTCCGCGCAGGTGCTCATCCAGGAGCCGACCGGGCGGCGCACCGTCTACACCGGGGATTTCAAGCTGCGCGAGCCGGTGTTCGGGCCGGAAGCCCCGATCATCCCCTGTGACGTGCTCATCACCGAGGCAACCTTCGGGCAGCCACACTATGTGTTCCCCCCCGAAGAGGAAAGCATCCAGCACCTGCACGCGCAGTGCCGCCGCGCGCTGGACGAGGGGGTCACGCCGGTGGTCTTCGCCTACACGCTCGGCAAGGCGCAGGAGGCACTGCACTACCTGTTGGCGGGCGGCTTTCCTGTGAGCGTGCACGGCTCCATCGCGAACATGTGCGACATCTACGAGGCGATGGGGGAGCGCTTTGGCGGGGAGTGGGAGCGCTACGACCGAAAGCGGCTGGCGGGGAAGGTGCTGCTCGCCCCGACGCAGACGCGCCGCGCCGCGATGATCCGCAACATCGAGCGGCGCTACACAATGTACCTGTCGGGGTGGGGGATGGACCGAAACAGCAAGTGGCGCATGGGAGTGGACGAGGTCATCCCGCTGTCCGATCACGCTGACTGGAGCGACCTGCTACGCTACGTGGACGGGGCACAGCCGCAGCGCACCTACACCGTCCACGGCTTTCCCGATCTCGCCGCGCACCTGCGCGCCCAGGGCCGCGACGCCCTGCACCTGGAAACCCACCAGTTGGCGCTGTTGTGAGCGATGAGCGATGAGCGAACGGCGAGCGTGCGAACTGCCGTTCATTCCGCATTCCGCATTCCGCATTCCGCATTCATCATTCCGTTGACCACGTGTAGAGTTGGCGGACGATGACCATGCCGATGAGGAGCAGGCAGATGCTGGCGGCCCACAGGGCGCGCGAGGGGCCACGAATGTCGGCGCTGAAGGTGGAGAGGACTACAGCGTTTGTTTCTTGGCTGGCGGGGGAGAGCAGCGGCAGCAGGCCTCCCGGGGCGGCGAGGAGCGCGGTGCTCCCCATCGGGGCAGCCGCGCCCTGCATGGCAAGCACGGTGATGATGCCAAGGGCCACACATAGCAGGATCAGTTGTAGGCGGTATCGCATGGTTCCTCCGACGCGCATCTGAGCGAATTCCCCTCCGACCGATGATGCTTTTCTAGTTTACCAAAGTTTCCCCCTTTTTGTCCATGTGCTTCTTGACCTACCCCTGACGGTTGGGCTACGTTTTTCCAACGTTCGCCCCACCTCCCAACCCTGAAAAGGAGAGACCATGCAGGAGCCCTCGCTGTGGGCACGCTTCGCCGAGGTGGCCGAGGCGGTCGGGGCCACCACCAAAAAGCTGGAAAAAGCAGCCCTCCTGGCCGCTTATTTCCCCACCCTATCGGACGACGATCTGGCGCGCGCGGCGCGCTTTTTGGCGGCGCGCGCCTTTCCCCTGCACGATCAGCGCACGCTGAACGTGGGCAGCGCCCAACTGCGCGACACGTTGCAGGCGCTCTACCCCGAGGCGCTGGAGACGGTGCGCGCGCTGCCGACGCGCTTTGGCGACATGGGCGATGTCACCGCTGCCGTGCTGGAGCGGCGCGCCGCGCAGCCCGTGCCCTCCTGGACGGTGGGGGCGGTCGAGAGCCTGCTGGTGGAGTTGGCGGCGACGAGCGGCAGCAAGCGCAAGGTGGCGCGCCTGGGCGAGGTCTTCCCGCAGCTCACCGTGTTGGAGGGCAAGTACCTCACCAAGCTGCTGCTCGGCGAGATGCGGATCGGCCTGCGCGAGGGGCTGGTGGAGGACGCCCTGGCGCGCCTCCACAATCTTCCCATCGAGACGGTGCAGCGCACCCACATGCTCCTGGGCGACCTGGGCGAGACGGCGCTGCGCGTGCGGCGCGGTACCACGGGCGAGGCGCGGATGCGCCTTTTTCACCCGATCACCTTCATGCTGGCCTCGGCGGTGGAGCAGGCGGACACGATCGCGCAAAGCTTCGAGCCGCCCTACTACGTCGAGGACAAGTACGATGGCATTCGCGGGCAACTGCACAAGGGGGCCGATGGCCGCCTCGCGCTGTTCAGCCGCACCTTCGACGAGGTGATCCACCGCTTCCCCGAGCTTCACGAGGACGCCGCCGCCCTGCCCGGCGAGTGGATTCTGGATGGCGAGGTGCTCGGCTGGCGCGACGGGCGCTTTTTGCCCTTCAAGGATTTTCAGCAGCGGCTCGGGCGCAAAAAGGTGAGCGCGGCGCTGATGGCTGAGGTGCCGGTGATCTTTGTAGCGTTCGACCTGCTCTACCGCGACGGCACGCTCTGGCTGGAGCGCCCCCTGGCGGAGCGCCGCGCCGCGCTCGACGAGATGGCGCTGCGCGGCACGCTGCGCCACTCCGACCTGCATATCATCCACGAGGCGGCGGCGGTGGTCGAGCAGTTCGAGCCTGCCCGCGCGCGCGGCGTGGAGGGGCTCATGATCAAGGACCCGCGCTCCGCCTACAACCCGGGGCGGCGCGGGCGCGAGTGGCTCAAGCTCAAGCGCCCGCTCGCCACGCTGGACGTGGTGGTGACCGCAGCCGAGTGGGGCCACGGCAAGCGGCGCGACGTGCTCAGCGACTACACCTTCGCCGTGCGCCGCAGCGAGGACGACCCCACCCTGCTCAATATCGGCAAGGCGTACAGCGGGCTGACCGACAAGGAGATCGCCGCGCTGACCGAGTGGTTCCAGGCGCACACCCTCCAAACCTTCGGGCGCGTGCGCCTCGTCGAGCCGCGCATCGTCCTGGAAGTCGCCTTTGACGCCGTGCAGCCCTCCAAGCGTCACAAAAGCGGCTTTGCCCTGCGCTTCCCGCGCATCGTGCGCCTGCGCGACGACAAGCCCGCCAGCGAGGTAGACACCCTCGCCGCGGTCGAAGCCCTCGCGGCGGTCAGTCGGTGAGGGCGTGGACTCTGGGGACCTCTTGGGAACTTGTGGGTCTCGCCTGTCTTAACGTAGACGGGGGACAAGGGGACAAGGGGAGAAGGGGAGAAGGGGAGAAAGAGTTCTATTCTCCATTCTCCTCTGTGTTCTCTGTGTTCTCTGTGGTGAGTCCATCCATCGTTCGTCGTCCCTCGTGCGCTGACCCCTACCCCCTAATCCCTGACCCCACAGAAGGACCATCTCTTGCTTAAGGAAACCGTACCCCCACTGGGCACAAAGTGAAGGAGCCATGATGTCCCCTGCCATTCAAACCATCCCATTGTTTCCGCTGGATGTGGTACTGTTCCCTGGCATGGTGCTACCGCTGCACATCTTTGAGCCGCGCTACCGCAAGATGGTGCGCGACTGCATCGCCAACGGCGAGCCATTCGGTCTGCTCTGGGCCGAGGAGGAGCCGCTCCAGGCGCAGCAGGATCGCCCCCTGGTCGGCACCACCGCGCTGATTACCTCGGTGGAGGCGCTGGAAGAGGGACGCTTCAATATTTCCACGCTGGGTGGGGAGCGCTTCCAGGTGCGCGGCTTTTCCTACGACGAGCCCTACCTGGTTGGCTATGTCGAGCCCTACCCCGCGCGCGACGATGAGTCCGTCGAGGCGGAGCGTTCCCGCCCCGTGCTGCTGCGCCTGCTGCGCCGCTATGTGAGCCTGCTGGACAAGATTGCCGACAATCCCATCTTGCTGGAAGATATCCCCGACGATTTGACGCAGCTCGCCTACCTCGTGGCGGTGTACTACCAGTGTCAGAACTGGCGCAAGCAGGAACTTCTGGCGATTGAATCGCTGGAAGCGTTGCTGCGGCGCGAGATTGAGCTGCTGCGCGTAGAAATCCCGCTTGTCGAGCAGGCGCTCCGCTACCAGTCGCTCGGACAGATGCCCCCTTTCATCGCCAGCACCCTCGCGATTCACGGCCTGAGCTAACCGCATCTTCTGGCTCGCCGCCTGTGACATAGCGCATTGGTTTGCTTGCCCGATTGTGATTAACTGCAACCTATGACATCCTTTGTAACCGACCAAGCGAGCGGTACTCGGGGACGCCTGGGCTTTGCAGTGAAGGTGCTGGGCGCAGAGTTGCCCTCGCACGACACGCGGCGCTGGCAGAGCGACCCGCACCTGCGCGTGAGTTTGGGCTTTCTGGATGCGGTGCTCGACTACCTGATCGCCAACCACATCGGTTTTTACCGCATGTCGAGCGACCTCGCGCCCTACCTCACCCACCCCGACATGCCGCAATTTCACTGCCAGATCGAGGAGGCGGCGGACGAGTTGGCCGCCCTTGGCAAAAAAGCGCGCGAGCACGAGATTCGCCTCTCCTTTCACCCCTCACAGTACATTTTGTTGAACGCCGAGGACGAGGAGATCGCGCGCAAGAGCGTGCGCGACCTGAACGCCCAAGCGACGATGCTCGACAGGATGGGGGTTGGGCGCGGAGGGAACGGTCGTCACCCATGTGGGCGGGGTGTACGGGGACAAAGAGGCGAGCCTCCAGCGCTTCATCGAGCGCTACAACGCGCTGGAGGGGCCTGCCTGCGCGCGGCTCGTGGTGGAAAACGACGACAAGAGCTACGGGATTCGCGATTGCCAGCGCCTCCACGAGGCGACGGGTGTGCCCATCGTCTTCGACTACCTGCACTACCGCAATTACAACCCCGACGACACCCCGCTCGACGAGGCGATTGCCATCGCCGTCGGTTCCTGGCGGGAAGGGGTGCGCCCCAAGATGCACTTTTCCTCGCCCCGCACGGAACTGCGCGAGGTCATGCGCAAGAACCCGGAAAGCGGCAAGCGCGAGGCGCAGCTCATCCCGCCGCTGAACAGCCAGCATTCCGACTTTGTCAACCCGTTTGAATTTATAGACTTTGCCCGCGCGCTCCCCGCCGCCCAGCCGATAGACGTGATGCTGGAGGCCAAGGCAAAAAACCTGGCCCTGCTGCGCCTGCGCGCCGACCTTACCAAGTTCGCGCCCGACCTCGCTCGGCGTTTTTCTTAGATCAACCTCGTACAATGATTGTGCAAACCATTGACATTTCTTTGATATTTGCTTACACTGCGGGGTAGATGAGGGAGAGGGAGCCACTAAAAAGCGTCATGTCAAGCCCGATTGGAGCCGTGGGTCCATGGGGAGTCGTACGTGCCCCTTCTTTGAAAGAGGCTTATGAGGTGTGCGAGGCGATCACGCGGCGCTACTCAAAAAGCTTCTTTTTCGCTACCTCTTTTTTGCCGCCGGAGAAGCGGCGCGCCATCCGTGCGCTTTACGCCTTTTGCCGCTGGAGCGATGACATCGTGGATGAGCCGGAGCAGGCAATTGGCTACTCGCTCGACGGGTGGTCGCTCTGCGCCCATGACGAGTCGCCCGACCCCGACAACCCCGTGCTCGTCGCCTGGACCGACACGCGCAAACGCTACGGTCTTTCCGCCGACGTGATCGACGCCCTGCTCGCGGGGGTGCGGATGGACCTCTCGATTGACCGCTACGACACCTTCGACGATCTGTGGCTGTACTGCTACCGCGTCGCCTCCACCGTTGGCCTGCTTTCCATGCAGATCATCGGCTACGAGGAGGGGGCCGACCCCTACGCGATCAAACTGGGCGTGGCGCTTCAGCTCACCAACATCCTGCGCGATGTGGGGGAGGACGCGCGCCGAGGGCGCATCTACCTGCCTCTGGACGAGCTTGCTCGCTTCGACCTGGCGGAGCAGGACATTTTGGACGCCTGCCTGGACGAGCGCTACCTCGCCCTGATGCGCTTTCAGGTGGCCCGCGCCGAGCACCTGTACGAGGAAGCGTGGCCCGGCATCGCCATGCTCCACGCCGACGGTCGCATGGCGGTCGCCGCGGCTGCCACGGTTTACCGCGCCATCCTGCCCACCATCGAGCGAAACGGTTACAACAACCACAGTCGTCGCGCCTACGTCCCCTCCTGGCAGAAGGTAGCCATGCTGCCTGCCATCTGGTGGTCGGTGCGCGGCGCTTGAGCGTCCGCCCCGCCGCTGTTTCCCCCGCGTCCCGTAACGTTCCCCGTGCGCCTCACTTTCAAGGACCTGCTTCGCACCTCGCGCCCGCTGCTCTGGCTAAACACCGCCATTCTCTGGGTACTAGCGCTGCTCGTGCTCGAACAGCCGCCTGGGTGGGCCGATCTTGCGCTGATTCTCTACTTTACGCTTCCGTTCAACCTCTGGCTCCATGGCATCAACGATGTCTATGATTTTGAGAGCGACCGACAGAACGTGCGTAAGGGGAGCGACGAGGGGGCGCTGCTGCCGCAAAGTTTACATAAACCAATGCTGCGTGCGCTGCTGCTCTGGAATGTCCCTTTTTGGCTGCTCGCGCTCTGGCAGGGGAGCCCGCTCGCCCTCGGCCTGCTAGCACTCTTTCTCTTTCTGGGCTGGGCCTACTCCGCGCCGCCGCTTCGCGGCAAGAGCCGCCCCTTCTGGACAGCCTGATCAACACCGCCTACAGCCTGCCCTACCTCATCGCCCTCGCCTGGCACGATGCCCCGTCCTCGCTCTGGCTCGCCTCGTTGCCTGCCCTGCTCGCTTTTGCCGCGTGGAGCGTCGCCTCCCACGCCTTCACCTCGATCCAGGACATCGAGGCGGATCGCGCGGGCGGCATTTCCACCGTCGCCACCTTTTTGGGCGCGCGTCGTGCCTCGCTCTTCGCCCTTGGCTTCTACGGGCTCGCGCTCGGCGCGGCGGCCCGCTACGGCTGGCCCTGGGCCGCCCTGCTCGCCCCCTACCCGCTGCTCGTGGGCTGGTACCTGCTGGCCCCCCGCCGCGAGCGCGCCAACCGCCTGTACCGCTGGTTCATCCTCCTGAACTCCTCGCTCGGCTTCGTCGTCACCGTCACCCTTGCCCTCGCTTCCCCCCAAACACCCTCTGGGCCGCCATCGTCGTGCTTGGCATCGTTGCGCTCGTCGCGGCGGCGCTCGCCTGGGGGCGCTACGAGGGGGTGAGGGGGTGATGAAGGTGAGGGGGTGAGGGGGTGATGAAGGTGAGGGGGTGAGGAGGCAGGGGAACAAGGGGGAGGTTGGGGGTGAGGTGAGTTACTTGTTTGCGAACGATTACTCTTCACTTGACCAACGCGGGCGGCTGGCTAAGCTACTGCGAGCGTTTCATCCAGCCAGTAGGGAACCATGCCAGAGTTCAATTTCCCCGAGCGCGTTCAAACATATTACCCCGATCAGCCGCTGGGCGAGGTGCCCGCTCGCCCCGGCATCTACCTGCTCTTCGACGAGCGGGGGCGCGTGCGGCGCATGGTGACGACGCGCGACCTGCGGGCGCGGGCGCGCTACTACCTGCACGAGCGGGACAACGAGGAGAGCGACGACCTGAGCGTCGCGCGGCGCGAGGCGGCGGCGATGGGATGGCTGGAAACGTGGAGCCGCTTCGAGACGAAGTACGCGCACCTCGTCCTCTTTCGCGCCCACTTCCCCGATGCCTTCCAGGCGCTTTACCGCCTGCCGACCCCCCACCTGCTGCGCGTGACCGTGGGCGAGGCATACCCGCGCCTGCTGCCCACGCGCTCCGCCCAGGAGCGTGAGCATCTGCACGTTGGCCCTTACCTGCACCGCGAGATGGTGGAAACCGAGGTGAATTTTGTCAACGACCTGCTCGATCTGCGCCGCTGCGACTACGAGATTCGCCGCTTCCACCCCTACGAGCGCTGCCTGTACCTGCAAATGGGCACCTGTGTTGCCCCCTGCGACACCTTTTCCCAGCCGGAGTACGCGGGGTTGAGCGGGCAGGCGGTGGCGCTGCTGAGCGGGGATGTCGAGCCGGTGCTGAGCAGCATAGTCGAGCGGCGCGACCGCGCGGCGGAGGCGCTGGACTTTGAGGCGGCGATGCGCTGGCGCGATGAGGCGAAGCGGGTGGCGCAGTGGGCGGCGAATCGCCCTGCGTTTCTGCGCCCGCTCGACCAGTTGAATCTGGTAATCCCGCAGCGCACCGAGTTTGGGTTGGACCTGTTCGTGGTGCGCGAGGGCTTTCTGGCGCAGTGGCTGCGCCTGTCGGAGCCGGAAGCGGTGCAGATCGAGATGCTGCTCGCCTCGCTTTTTAGCGCCCCTTTCGAGCGGCCCGCGTGGCGGGCGATGCGCGACGACTTCGCCTTTCTGTCACGCTGGCTTTGGGACCGCGAGTACAACGCTCACGTCCTGGTGGACGACCCCGCGCAGGCCGCCGCCCAGATCATTGCCTACGCCACGCAAGACGCAGCGGACATCGCTGACGAGGGCCAAACTGAGGATTTGCCGGTGGACGACGGACGACCGACGACCGACGACCGATGACGGATTAACCACAGAGAACACAGAGAACACAGAGGAGAATGGAGAATAGAGAATAGTCCCCTCACCCCCTCACCTCCATCACCCCCTCACCTTCATCACCTCCCTCACCCCCTCACCTTCATCACCCCCTCACCCCCTCACCCCCTCACCTTCATCACCCCCTCACCCCCACTCCACCAACCCTCGCTGCGCCGCGAGGCTGACCGCCTCGGTGCGGTTGCCCGCGCCGAGCTTGGCGAGAATGGAGCTGACGTGGAACTTGACGGTGCGCTCGGAGATGATGAGCGTGTCGGCGATCTCGCGGTTGGTTCTGCCCTGTGCCATCTCGTGGAGCACCTCCATCTCGCGCTCCGTGAGCGGCTCCACGAGCTGATCGTTGGGCTGCTGCGGCTCGCTCATGTGGCGCAGCAGCTTGGACGCGACCACGGGTTCCAGCAGTGATCCGCCCTGGCTCACCACGCGGATCGCCTTGAAAATCTCCTGGCGCGGCGCGCCCTTGAGCAGGTAGCCCTGCGCGCCCGCCTGCACCGCGCCGACGATGCGCTCGTCGCTGTCGAACGCGGTGAAGACGATCACCTGCGTGGGGGAGCGCGCCGCGCGTAGCGCCCGCAACGCTTCCACCCCGTCCATCTCCGGCATCTCCAGGTCCAGCAGCAGCACGTCTGGCTCCAAAGTGGTCACGCGCTCGACCGCCTCTGCGCCGCTCCTGGCCTGCCCCACAATCTGGAAATCCGCCTGCGTTTCAAGTATCGCAATCAGCCCCTCGCGCACTACCGGATGGTCGTCCGCGACGATGATTCGAATGGGCTCTGGCATGGGGCTCCTTTTGGGGGGAGGATGGAGATTGGAGATTGGAGATTGGAGATTGAAGGTTGGAGATTGGAGATTGGAGATTGAAGATTGAAGATTGAAGATTGGAGAGTGGAGAACCTAAGTAGCTTGTCATCGGTCGTCGCACCCTAAGGGTACCCGTCGGTCGTCGGTCGTCGCTAAGCAAGCGGCACCGTGACGCTCAAAAAGGTGCCCTCGCCGGGGCTGCTGCACAGTTCCAGCGTACCCCCCAGCAGGCGGGCGCGCTCGTTCAACCCGATGAGGCCGAAGCGTCCCTGCGCGACCTGCGTCACGTCGAACCCGTGCCCGTCATCCTCGACCGACAGGGTCACCTCGGCGGGGGTCATGGTTAGGCTCACCTCGACGGTGGTGGCATGGGCGTGTTGGCGCACGTTGTTTAGCGCCTCCTGCGCGATGCGGAACAGCCCCACCTCGATGCGTACCGGCAGCGGGTGATTCTCGCCCACCATCTTTACCGTGGCAGTGAGCGGCCCCTTGCTGGCCTGCTCCGCCACCAAATCGGCGAGCGCTTCGGACAGGGTGCGCCCTTCGAGCGGCGCGGCGCGCAGGTCCAGGACGGAGCGGCGCGCCTCCTCCATGTTGGCGCGGGCCAGCCCCAGGGCGCGCTGAATTGCCACGCGGGCGCGCTCCCCATTGCTGCCGCTTTCCAGCAGCAGGTCGGCGGCTTCCAGTTGGAGGGTGATCGCGGCGAGCCCCTGGGCGATGGTATCGTGAATCTCGCGCGCGAGGCGGTTGCGCTCCTCCGCCGCGCCAAGCTGGCTGCTGCGCGCAAAGAGGCGGGCGCGCTCGATGGCGATGCTGAGCAGGTCGCCGATGGTGTGGAGCAGGCGGAGGTCGCTGGGCGAGAGTTGCCGCCAGTCGGGGCTGGCCACGTTGAGCACGCCGAGGGTCTTGCTGTGGGCATAGAGGGGGATGCTGGCGTGGTAGCGCAGGCCGCCCGTGCCGCCTTCCAGCCACTTCAGGCGGCTGCACGTCACCACGTTGATGTTCGCGGCCCCCTCCAGGTCGCCCGCGCGGTAGGTGTCCAGGCAGTAGCAGCTTCCCTCCATGCGCGTCGGAAAATCGGCCAGGGCGGGCGGCAGGCTCAACGCCGCCGCGAGGTAAAAGTTGCCGCTTTCCTCGCGCTCCAACCAGATCCAGCCGGTCTGCAGGTCGAGCAGCTCGGCCACCAGGGCGAGCGCCGTGTGCAGCGCGCGCGCCAGGTCTACCTCCCCGTTAAGCGCCTCGGCGATGGCGTTCAGGATGGACAGCTCGCGGTTGCGCTGGCGCAGCTTGTCCGCATCGGTCCCTGAGGGGAAAGCGGGAACATCGTTTGTGAAAAGAGAAGAATCGCTCATGGTGTCAGCCCTGTTTGTGTGCCCGTAAAGTGTAGGGCGGCGGGGAAGGGGCGTCAATTGAGAAGCGATAGACGCTGGCGGCCGGGGGCGAGGTCAAACAAAAAAGCACTCCGTGGAGTGCCTTTGAAAAGCGTGGATGAGCTTGAGCGACTAGCGGCTGCCGGTGTGCCGCAGCACCCCGAGGGCAAGGAGCGGAAGCACCCCCAGGGTGAGCGGCGCACTTTCAGCCATCGTCAGTGTGAGTGGTGTGGTCAGGGCTGGTAACACAAAGAACAGTGCCAACAGGATGCCTGTGACCAAGACGATGGATTTTACGCGCGATATCAGGTTAGCTATCAACATTTCATGCTCCCGTCCGGAAGTTGTCTTATGCTCCCTAAAGCAAATGTCGGACCACGTGATGGGATAAACGCGACCAAATTTGAAAATTCGTTTGAATCCAACAAAAAAGGCGGGGCTCGTGGCCCCGCCTTTTGTATTTCGCGACCGTTTTAGTGGGCCTGCGGCGTGCTGTGGCGTGGCTGCGCGGCGAGTACGAAGAGCGCTAGCACCGCGGTGAGCGTCAGGATGAATGCCTTGAGCCAGCCGATGTTCTCGGCCCCGATACGCTCCAGGAACGTGCGCTCCGCACCGGTGGCGGGCGGCGCGACGACTGTCATCGGGTCCGCGTCGCGCGCGGCGCTGACGAGCGCGTCCGACGCGGCGCGGCGCACCTCGGCATCGCCATCGCTCGCGGCGATTTCCCGCAGCCGCTCGATGCTGTCGCGATCCCGCAGCTCGCCCAGGGCGAAGATGGCATTGCTGCGCACCGTTGCATCTTTGTCATCCAGCAGGGCGCGCAGCGGCGCGATGGCTTTTTCCTCGCCCATCCACGCCAGCAGCCGCGCCGCGTTCGCGCGAATCGTCGGGTTGGTGCTGCTCAACTCACTCACGACCGGCTCCAGCGCGGCCTCGCTGTGGCTCTCGAAGGCGGCCATGGCTGCCTGCTGCTGCGCGCTCAACTCCTGGTGGCCGAGCGCGTCAACCAGGGGACGCCATGCCTCGTCGCTGCCAATCGCGGCCAGGGCCTCAGCGCTAGCACTGGCGAGCGCGTCCTGCTGGAAGGTGCTCGTCAGGGCGGGTACCGTGTTCGGCTCCGCAATCATTTCCAGCGCCATGAGCGCGCGCAGCTTCACGATGGTGCTCGCGTCGCCGCCGATGATCCCTACCAACTCGTTGGTGACCGCCTCGCCGCCGATGTGCCCGAGGGCGCGCGCTGCGTAGTAGGCAAGCTGCCCGTCAGTCTCGTGGTACAGGTAGGGCAAAATCGTATCGGCCTGGGTGGGCACGGCGGCCACGCTGAGGATCTTCGCACCCTTCAGCTGTGTGGCAGGATCGCTACTTTGCAGCAGTTCCAGCGCGCGGTCCGCGTCCATACGGTACACCGTCGTTCCCTCGGCGCTCACGGCGCGTATGCCGCTGCCGGGGCCGGTCTCGGGAAGGAGTGCCGTCACGACCGGGTCGCTCAGCGCAAGCTCGGCCACGGAAATCCACTGCGTGCCACGGTCCGGGCTCATCAGGATGGCGGCGGGGGTCATGTGGCGCTCGCTCTCGCCCAGGATGTAGGCTGTCGCGACGTACAGGGTTTCCGGCTGCTGCGGGTCCTGCGCCAGCGCGGTGACGGCGAGGCTCGTGCCGGGGAAGAAGCCCAGCCCCTCGTTGCTTGGCTCCCACGTTTGGCCGGCGTCGATGCTGCGGTACAGGCCGCTGTCGCGCGTGGCGGCGTAGAGCAGGGTGGGCTCGGCCACATCAAACAAAACCTGGCTGCTTGCAGGCACCCCCTCGACCGCTGTCCAGAGGGTTCCGGCGTTCTCGCTGCGGAGAAGGCCCGCGTCGGTCGCGGCAAAGAGCAACTGCCCGTTGGGGCTTGCGGCCAGGTCGCGCACGGGCGCGGCGATCTGCTCGCTGCCGACCCGCGTGGCGCTCGCCCCGAAATCGCTGCTCCGATACAGCGCACCCTGCTCGCTCACCGCGAAAAGGGTTCCGTTGGGCGCGGCTGCCAGCGCGGCGATGGGGTTTTCCATCGTGGCAGCGGCGCGGTTCCAGCTTTGGCCCGCGTCGCGCGTCACGTACAACCCGTCATGGGTTGCCACGTAGAGGGTGTCGCTGTCCAGCGCGGGGGCCGCGAGCGCGCGAATCGGGGTGTTAAACGAGGCAGGAAGCTCGCGCCAGCTGCGCCCATCCTGGCTCAGGTAGAGAACCCCTTGCTCGCCTGGCTGGAAGGCGTAAAAAAGCGAGTCGCTCTGCCCGAAAGTGCGGTCGGCCTCTTCTGGTAGGGGGGTCAGCGCGGATGAACGGGTATTGTCCAGCGCGAAGGTCAAGGATAGCCCGATGGTGACAATAAATGCCACGATAATCAAGCGGGCGAGGAGCGAACGTTTCATGTGTTACTCTCCTTTGCGGAGTGTTGCAGTCAGAAAAGCATCTAACCGGGATATGTCTATTCCTCTACTAAGCATAGGGTGTGCCAGCCTGTGCGTGAGGGGGTGAGAGGGTGAGGGGGTGATGAAGGTGAGGGGGTGAGGGACAGGGGGACGGGGGTGATGAAGGTGAGGGGGTGAGGGGGAGGGACAGGGGACAAGGGGACTATTTTCCATTCTCCATTTTCCATTTTCCATCCTCCTCCGTGTTCTCTGTGTCCTCTGTGGTAAGCTATCAGTCGGGGGTTGTGTGACAAGGGCGTAGCAGGGATGGACTTTGACATGCGTTCGCCTTGTGATACGATTGTTCGGTTTTGACATAAAGCAGGCACAAAGCGGAATACGAGTTTTGTAGCCGATAACCAGGAGGACGATGGTGGAGAACGATAACAAGAAAGTGCGAGTTGCGATCATCGGTGTGGGCAATTGCGCCAACTCCCTGATCCAGGGAGTACACTACTACCACGACGCGGCGGAGGACGAGCAGGTCCCGGGTCTGATGCACGTCAACCTGGGCGGCTACCATATCCGCGACATCGAGTTTACCGCTGGCATCGATATCGATAGCGATAAAGTTGGCAAAGACCTCTCGGAAGCTATCTGGTCGGGGCAGAACAACACTATCAAGTTTGCCGACGTGCCCGAGATGGGCGTGAAGGTGTACCGAGGCATGACCCATGATGGGCTTGGGCAAGTACCTCAAGGAAAAGATCACCAAGGCGGAAGGCCCGACCGACAACATCGTCGAGCTGCTACGCGACACCAAGACCGATGTGGTGGTCTCCTACCTCCCGGTCGGCTCCGAGATGGCTACCAAGTGGTACGTCGAGCAGATTCTGGATGCGGGCTGCGCCTTTGTCAACTGCATCCCCGTCTTCATCGCCCGCGAGCCCTACTGGCAGCAGCGCTTCCGCGACGCGGGGGTGCCGATGATCGGCGACGACATCAAGTCGCCAGGTCGGCGCGACGATCGTCCACCGCGTGCTCACGCGCCTCTTCCAGGATCGCGGCGTCAAGCTGGACCGCACCTCGCCAGCTGAACGTGGGCGGCAACATGGACTTCTACAACATGCTGGAGCGCACGCGCCTGGAATCCAAGAAGATTTCCAAGACCAACGCCGTGATCTCGCAGCTGGATTACCAGTTGCCGCCGGAGAACGTCTACATCGGCCCCTCGGACTACGTGCCGTGGCTCACCGACCGCAAGTGGGCGTACATCCGGCATGGAAGGCAGCGCCTTCGGCGACGTGCCGCTCAACCTTGAACTGAAGCTGGAAGTGTGGGACAGCCCGAACTCAGCGGGGGTCGTCATCGACGGGTCCGCTGCGCCAAGCTCGGCCTGGACCGTGGCTTGAGCGGCACCCTGGTGGGGCCGAGCGCCTACTTCAAGAAGTCGCCTCCCATCCAGTTCCCGGACGATGAGGCGCGCGAGACTGACCGAGGCGTTCATCAGCGGCGAGAACAACTACACCTTACCCGGCGTAACCTGCTTTTACCCGCGACAAGGCACGGTGGGGAGGTTCTCTACCGTGCCTGTTTGTTATTGACGACCGACGACCGACGACCGACGACCGACAACGACCGACAACAATGAAGTGACAACGCATTTTTGCTTTGACTGTTCACTGCTATAGTCGCTCGGTGTGCCCCTATACATCTTGCTGGGCACACTGTTGGTTATGTATTCGTGGTCCGTCATCGGTCGTCGGTCGTCGCCCCAGTCCCGTCGGTCGTCGATGATAAACTCCTATGAACATCCAACTCATCCTGATCGTGGCGCGGCCTGGCTGTTGCCCAGGTTCCCGCTGCCCGTGGTATCGCACTGGCTGAGCGGGATCGGGGGACCTGCTCTGGCTCTTCGCGGGTAAGCTGCGCGCGGACGTCGAGCACAACCAGCGGCGCGCCCTGGGGCCGGGCGCCACCGCGCGCGAGGTGGCGCGCAGCAGCCGCGAGGTGCTGCGCAACCTGGCGAAGACTCTACGTGGACGAGATGTTCGTGCCCCGCTACAGCCAGCGAGACGCTGCGGCAGCGGGTAGCCATTCGGGGGCTGGAGCATCTGGAGGCGGCGCTGGCGCAGGGGCGCGGGGTCATCCTGGTCTCGGCGCACTACGGGGCGCCGCAGATGGTGGGGCAGATTCTGGCGTGCCCGGACTACCCGACCACGGTGGTGGTGGAGCACCTCCAGCCGGAGGAGCTCTTCCAGTTCATCTGCCAGCTGCGCAAGAGCCACGGGATCCGCCTGCGCCGGTGGACGAGTCGATGCTCCCGCTGATCCGCACGCTGCGCAAGGAAAACGGCGTGGTCGGGCTGGTCGTGGATCGCAACGTCACCGACGCGGGGACTCTGCCTGCCCTTTCTGGGCGAGGAAACGCGGGTGGCGGACGGTGCGATGCGGCTGGCGCTGCGCACCAAGGCGCCGATCGTCGATCGGCTACTGCCGCCGCCTGCCCGATGACGACCTTCGAGGCGGTCGTGCAGCCCTTCGCGCTGCCGGACGCGGCGGATGGGGAAGGGGCGGTGCGCGACGGCACGGCCGGCTGCTGGCCGCGCTGGAAGCGTTCATCCGCGAGGAGCCCGGCCAGTGGTTCATGACGGTCCCGCTCTGGAAAGAAAGTGCGAGGCCGCGCCCCTGTGAGGCCCCTCCGCATCGCGCTCGTCTCACCCTACGACTTCGCCTACCCAGGCGGGGTCAAGGAGCATATCCGCAACCTGGCGCGGCACTGCGCGCGCGCGGCCATTTTGTGGAGATTCTCGCGCCCACCTCCAGCGATGAGGTAGAGGAAGGGGTGGTCCGGCTGGATGCGGCGGGGATCGTCCCGATCCCGTTTGGCGGCTCGATCGCGCGCGTGGCGCTTTCCCCGACCGTCTTTGGCGAGGTGAAGCGCATGCTGCACGGGAACGCCTATGACATCGTTCACCTTCACGAGCCCACTACCCCCGCCATCGGCCCGGCGGTGCTCTACCACTCGCGCGCCATCAACGTTGGCACCTTTCACCATTATCGGGATCGGGACGAGGTGCATCTCGCCTACGAGTACACGCGCCCCCTGTGGCGATACTTTATTCGGCGGCTGCACGGGCGCATCGCGGTCAGTCCGTGCCGCGCTCACCTTTATTGAGAGCTACTTTCCGGGCCACTACCGCATCATCCCCAACGGGATCGCGGTGGCGGAGTTCCAGGACCCCGCGCTCGGCCCGTGGGAAGAGTTTCTGGACGATGGGAAGCTGAACATCCTGTTTGTGGGGCGCTTCGAGAAGCGCAAGGGCTTCCGCTACCTGCTGCGCGCCTTTCGCCTGCTGAAACAGCAACTCCCCGAGGCGCGCCTGCTCGTCGTCGGTGCGTATGATCGCGATGACCGGCTGCCCTACGTCCGCTATGCGCGCCACTTTCGCATCCGCGATGTCAAGTTTATTGGCCCGGTGTCGCACGCGGACAAGGTGCGTTGGTTCAAAACCGCGCATGTCTTTTGCGCCCCCAGCACCGGCGGCGAGAGCTTCGGCATCGTGCTGACGGAGGCGATGGCCGCCGGGGTGCCCATCGTCGCGAGCCGCATTCCGGGCTACCAAAGTGTGGTAGACGATGGGGTGACCGGCCTGCTGGTCCCGCCCGCAGACGAGGAGGCGCTGGCGGACGCACTGCTCTGCCTGCTGCGCGACCCCGCGCGGCGCGAGACGTTGCGGGTGGCGGCGCTGCGCGCCGTTCAGCGCTACGATTGGGCGCAGGTGAGCGGGGAGATCGAGGCATATTATTACGAGTTGCTGGCGGAGGACGAGCTACAGGTGCCCCCTGGGCACGACGACCGACCAACGGTTATACGAGCCCTGTCCCCAGGGCGCACGCGTCGGCGCGTCGGGCTCGACTGGATTGGCTAGCTTAGAAAAGGAGCGTTCATGCTCACGGATTGGTTGCGCGGCCACACGCGCGGCGTGGTGGAGACGATTTCGGCGCTGCTGCACAAGATAGGGCTGACCCCCAACGGCCTAACGCTGCTCGGTACGTTGTTCATGTTTGGGATTGGGTTGGTGCTGGCGCAGGGGCGTTTTGTGCCGGGCGCGCTGCTGCTCATCGTCGCCAGTGCCTTTGACGCACTCGATGGCGGGCTGGCGCGGCTCACCAACCGCGTCACCAAGTTTGGGGCCTTCCTCGACTCGACGACCGACCGCTGGGCCGAGGCAGCGGTCTACGGGGGGCTGCTCTGGTGGTACATGGCGCAGGGGCAGCAGGTGGAAGTGATGTTGCTCTACGCGGCCATTATCGGCTCGCTGCTCGTTTCCTACGCGCGCGCCCGCGCCGAGGGGCTCGGGGTGGAGTGCAAGGTGGGGCTCTTCACGCGCTTTGAGCGCATCGCGGTGCTGGTGCTGGGGCTCCTCACCGGCCAGATGCTCGTCGCGCTGGCGCTGCTGGCGCTGCTCTCCAATGTTACGGCGCTCCAACGCATCTGGCACGTTTATCGCCAATTGGAGGGGTAAGCGGCGGGCAGTTTTACCACAGAGAACACAGAGAGCACAGAGGAATGATTCTCCTCTGTGCTCTCTGTGTTCTCTGTGTTCAGCGAGTCGTCGTTAGCCGCCGGGGGTTGGCTCCGGCGTGGGCTCGGGCGGCGGTGGCTCGCCGCCGGGCGTGGGTTCTGGCGTCGGCGGTTCGCCGCCGGGGGTGGGCTCGGGCGTCGGTGGGGCTCCCTCTGCGGTAGGCGTTGCCAGGGCCGGGTCCGGCGTGGGCACCACCTCTGTCGCGACCACAGTCGGCGTCCACGTCGGCAGTGCTACCGTCGGGGTCCAGGTGGGCGGGGGCGGCGGGGGCGGCAATTGGCCGAGCAGCGCCGTCGCGGGGCTAAAGCCAGGGTGATCTTGCAGCGCAAGGGTTAGCTCGCGCCGCGCCTGCTCCGTCTGCCCGAGCGCCCTGTGCGCCACCGCGCGGTGGTAGCGAATGTCCTCGCTCAGCCCCATCGCCTGCAGGACCGGCGCGCTGGCATCCAGCGTCTTCTGGTACTGCCCGTTGTTGTTCAACGCTTCCAGGTAGCCGAAGCGGTACCACAGGTAGCGGGAGGGCAGGCCGGTGGCGATGGCCTGCTCGAAGAGCGGAACCGCGGCGGCACTGTTGCCCAACTGGTGCAGCGCTTCCGCCTGCCCGTAAAGCGCGAACGCGCCGCCCTGGGTGCGGAAGGTGTTGAGCGCGCGCTGCCACATCGTCCCGCGATCCCAATCGCCCCCGATGATACCGGCCACCGTGCCCTGATTCGCGCTCGGGTAAAAGACGATGTAGGTGTTGTTGAAGTAGGCCCAGTCGCGGTTGAAGTCATCGTAGCCGCGCCAGATGTCCGGCCCGAGGAAGGTATCCTCCTGGAGGATTTGGCGCTTGTCACGGTCGTAGCCGCGCACCGCGCGGTAGTGGCCGACCCCGCCATCATACTGCATCCACTGTTCGACCATGACCGGGTAGCCCGCCGCGACGAGGCGCTCCAGCAGCGGGATGTCGCCGTTGATACCGACGAAGGCCCCCATGCCCTGGCCGCGCACGTAGGCGGCGACCTCCGCCGGGCTGACGTTTTTGTCGGCGGGGTTAGGCTTCAGGTAGCCCGCGATGGTAAGCTGGGGCTGGGCGATGCCGTAGTAGCTCAAGATGACGCTGGTGGTCGTTGGCCCGCAGTTGTTCAGCTTCTGCCAGTCAAAGGTGACGGGGCCAAGCACCACGCGGTTCGTGTCCGCCGCGCTGCCGATGGGGGTCGCCACCGCGCGCCCGCCCCCTGACGTGTAGTTCTGCCCCATCATCCCCACGGGGATGCGGATCGCCTGCCCGACTGCCACAGGGCCCGAAAGCTCATTGTAGGCGATCAATTGGGTGGAGAGCACCCCGTACTGCTTGGCGATGATCACGATGGTTTCGCCCGCGCCGACCGTGTGCACGATCTCGCCCTGCGCGTTGGGCGTCGGGGTCGAGGTGATAGCAGGGGTGGGCGTGTTGCTCGGCAACGGCGTGTTGCTCGGCAATGGTGTGTTGGTCGGAGACGGGGTGTTGGTCGGCTCCGTCCGTTTCGGTGGCGGTGCGGGTCGGGCGCGGCGTCTTTGTCGCGGTATGGGAGGCGGTGACGGTCTCGCTCGGCTCGCTCGTGGTGGTCTCGCTAGCGGCGAGGGGGGGCTCGGGCTCGTCGGTGGCCGCATGGGTCGCCGACGACTCAGCGGTGGTGGCGGCGGCGGCGATGGGGGCGTCGGTGGACCCAGCCGGTTGTTGCGCGCATCCCGCGAGCACAACAAGCAGCAGGAACAACAAAGTGCGATGCTTGAGCATAGTAGGTAATGTTTCCGTCTATTCCTGGCACTCTTGAAGCGCTATAATCGAAACTGATGTAGGCAGGCAACGGGAAGAACACCGAGAAAGAGCAAGCAGAGAACAGACACGAGACGGTCGGGCTCTGTTTTATTTTTCTGTTCTTCGTTTCCCCACGTGCCAAACAACGGCGTAGTATATCACTAGCTGGAAGGAAAACCCAATGCCGATGATCGAGGTGAGGGGGCTGACCAAGCGCTTCGACGACTTTGTGGCGGTGGACGAGCTGTCGCTGGAGGTGGCGGAGGGCGAGGTGCTGGCGCTTTTGGGGCACAATGGCGCGGGCAAAACGACCACGGTGCGCTGCCTCGCCGCCATTTTGGAGCCGAGCGGTGGCCGCGCGCGGGTGGCGGGCTTCGACACGCAGGAGCAGCCGCGCCAGGTGCGTCGTGTCGTCGGGCTGCTCACGGAGTTTCCGGGGCTGTACGACCGCATGGTTGCCACCGAGTACCTGCGCTTCTTCGGCGACATGCATGGCCTGCCGCGCGCGGTCGTTGCCCAGCGTAGCGAGCAACTGCTCAGGCACTTTGATCTGTGGCGCGTGCGCGAGCAGCGGATGGGGCAGTTTTCCAAGGGGATGCGCCAAAAAATGGCGTTGGTGCGTGCGCTGCTTCACGAGCCGCCTATCCTCTTCCTGGACGAGCCGACCTCCGCCCTGGACCCGCAGAGCGCCAAGCAGGTGCGCGATTTCATCCTCTCCCTGCGCGAGCAGGGGCGCACCATCATCCTCTGCACCCACAACCTGCCAGAGGCGGAAGCGCTGGCGGACCGCATCGCGATCATCGCGCGCGGGCGGCTGCGCGCCATCGGGAGCAGCGAGGCGCTCAAGCGGGAGTTGCTCGGCCCACCGCTGATGGAGCTTCGCACGGTGACCCCGCTCAATGGCACGCTGGCGCAGCTGAGCGGGGTGACGATCGTGGCGGAGGGCGCGGATTGGTTCCACTTTGTCGCCGAGCAGCCGCACGAGAGCAACCCGCGCCTGCTGCGCCAACTTGACGCGCTCGGGCAGCCGGTGCTCTCGCTCAGCGAGGTGCCGCGTAGCCTGGAAGCGCTCTACCTGCGCATCGCGCACGCGGGTGATGAAGGTGAGGGGGTGAGGGGGTGAGTGAGAGGTGAGGGGGTGAGGGGGTGATGAAGGTGAGGGGGTGAGTACAAATATGAAATTACCCCCTCACGGGCGGGCCATGTTATACCCTGGGGAACCCATCGCGGCCCCAGGTTACTCACCTTCATCACCTTCTCACGAACGGCCATGTCATACCCTGGGGAACCCATCGCGCTCCCAGCGTATTCACCTTCATCACCCCCTCACCTTCATCACCCACTCACCCCCTCACCCCCTCACCTTCATCACCCAACTCACCCCCTCACCTTCATCACCCAACTCACCCAACTCACCCAACTCACCAACTCCATGACTGATATCAACTTTCACACCGTGCAGACCATCGTCCGCCGCGAGCTGCGCGACAGTATGCGCGACTGGCGCATCATCATCCCCATCTTCATCCTCACGATCATCTTCCCCGCGATCATGAACGTGACCGCGCTGCTGATCTTCGACTTTTTGGAGCGCTACGGGGCGACGCTGATCGGCGAGCGCATGATCCCTTTCGGGCTGATGATCGTCGGCTTTTTCCCGATCACCTTCTCGCTGGTCATCGCGCTGGAAACCTTTGTGGGCGAAAAAGAGCGCTTCAGCCTGGAAGCGCTCTTCGCGACCCCCGCGAGCGACCTGGAGCTGTACCTGGGAAAGCTCTTTTCCTCGCTGGCGCTGCCGCTGCTGGCGGCGTACGTGGGCATTGGCGTCTATCTTACCTCTATCAAGCTCACTGATCTGATCGAGTTGCCCACCTCGCTGCTGGTGCAGATCGTCTTGCTGACCACACTGGAGGGGCTGGTAATGGTCAGTGGCGCGGTCATCATCAGCTCGCACACGACGAGCGTGCGCGCGGCGAACCTGTTGGCCTCCTTTATCATCATCCCGGCGGCGCTGCTGGTGCAGGTGGAGGCGGTGATGATGTTTTGGGGCGCGTACGATGCGCTCTGGTACATCGCGCTCGGGCTGCTGGTGGTGGACGTGATTTTGGTACGGGCGGGGATGCGCACCTTCAGCCGCGAGGAGATTTTGAGCCGCGAGCTGGACACGCTGAACCTGCGGCGCATCGCGCAGCAGCTGCGCCGCTTCTGGATTGCCCCGCCTGACCAGGTTCGCCGCGCCGCTCGCACGAGCGATCCCCTGCCCGCGTGGTCGCTCCTGCGCGTCTATCGGGAGGATTTGCCACAGCTTCTCCGTAGCGGTAGCCTGGCGCTCGCCGCCTCCGCGCTGGTGATGGTGGGCGGCTTTGTACTTGGATGGCTCTTTGCCGCGCAGTTCCCGCTCCCAAGCGAGATGTTTCGCCTGGACGAGGTGGCGTCAACGGTGGAGCGTGGGCGGTTGGCGGACGCGGCACCCGGCTGGAGCCTGCTGCCAAAGTTCACGCCGCGCGCCATCTTTATCCACAACCTGCGCGCGATCATCCTGTCCGTCACCTTCGCGATTTTTAGCTTCGGCTCGCTTTCCCTGCTCCTGCTCGGGCTGCCGCTGAGCATCGTTGGCTTTTTGGCGGCGCAGATCGGGCGGGTCGGGGAAAGCCCGTGGCAATTTTTGCTGGCCTTCATCGTCCCGCATGGCATCGTCGAGCTACCCGCCACCCTGATTGCCACCGCCTTCGCGCTGCGCCTCGGGGCGATGCTCATCGCGCCGCCGCAGCGGCTCAGCGCGGGCGAGGCCCTGCTGCTGGGGCTGAGCGACTTCGCCAAAGTGCTGATCTTCCTCGTCTTGCCGCTGCTCCTGCTTGCCGCAATAATCGAGGTCTACGTGACGCCGCAGGTGATTCAATGGTTGTATTAAGTGGCGAATGGGGCATGGTGAATAACGGCTAAAGAAAACCACGGAGGCACGGAGAGCACGGAGGAAGCTGTAGTTCTCCGTGCCCTCCGTGCCTCCGTGGTTAAAGTCGTTCCCATTCACCATGCCCCATTCACCATTCTGAAAGGAGCGAGCCATGCCAACCTTACATTTGCTGGGAACCGGTGCCTCGATCAGTGACCCGCACCGCACCACGACGATGCTCGCCTTTGAGGCGGAGGCATCGGTGGTGGTGGTGGATTGCGGGGGGGATGTGGTGCAGCGCATGATGGCAGCGGCTATCCCGCTGGAGCGGATCGAGGCGCTCATCATCACCCACACCCACGCCGACCACGTGAGCGGCTTCCCGCTCTTCATGCAAAAGATCTGGATCGCGGGCCGTCGCCGCCCGATGCCTGTCTACGGGATCGAGCCCGCGCTGGATCTGGCGCGGCGGCTCTCAGATCAGTTCGACACGAGCGGCTGGGAGGGCTTTCCCGACATCCACTGGCACGAGATTCCGCTGGAAGAGGGAGTCACCGTGCTGGAAGATGACACGTGGCGCATCACGGCCTCGCCCGGCAACCACAGCGTGCCGGTGGTGGGCTTGCGCGTGGAGGATCGGCGGGGTGGGGGGGTGGTCGCCTACTCGTGCGACACCGAGCCCACGCCGCCCATCACGCGGCTGGCGCAGGGGGCCGACATCCTGGTCCACGAGGCGACGGGCAACTTCAGCGGCCACACCTCGGCGGCGGGCGCGGCGCGGGTCGCGCAGCGAGGCGGGCGCGGGGCGCTTGCTCCTGGTCCATCTGCCTCCGGCAGGGATGCTCGATGAGGACGCGATGGCCGCAGCCCGTACCCACTTTGAGCGAACCGAGAAGGGCGAGGAGGGGGGCAGCTATGAATTTTAAGGTGGCGGAAGCGCTTGCTGCTCCCGCCATGCCGATGAGGTGTCCAGCCGACCCGACCCACTAATCCATCTCACAACCAGGGCAACCCATGAAATTTCTGCATCAAATCTTTACCCTCGCTCACGGGATAATTACCATCCTGTTCGTCGTGAGCGCTTTTACCCTGATGGCCTTTGCGGTCAACGAATTGTGGGGCGCGATGAATCCTTTCATGGAGGTGTCGGTATCGAAGCGCTTCAACTCGGTGATGGAGAGCATCGGCCTGCTGACGATCGCGGTGGCCTCCCTCGAACTGGGGCAGACCATCCTGGAAGAGGAAGTCCAGCGGACCACGCAGATCAGCGTCCCAACCCGAATCCGCCGCTTTCTGTCGCGCTTCATGATCGTGGTGATCGTCTCGCTTTCCATCGAGTTTCTGGTAGCCACCTTCCAGTTCATCCATGACGAGCCCTCCAACCTGCCGCAGGCGTCCTATATCGGCTTTGCCACCGCGGCATTGCTGGCCGCGTGGGGCATATTCGTGAAGTTGAACCGCGCCGCCGAGGAGTTGGAGCCCGAGGCCATCGAGCAGGTGCAACGCGAGGACGAGCGGATCGAGGATTAACCCGCGCGCTATCTCTTCCACAGAGCCACTTCGTGTAGGGAACAGGGGCAAAAATGTGCCGCGGCCCGCTTCGCGGGAGGATGAACGACAACGGAAACGACGTGGGGGGCACGCCCCCCACACCCCCCTTCAGAGTCCAGAGCCCAGAAGATCAGAGTTCAGAGCCAGGAGGGGACGAGCGAACCACCCGAAAACCGATGAGATTGTAGCGGTTACGCGGGTCGCGCCCGTCGCGGGAGGCCGCACGCGCGTGCCCAAGATCGTAGTCCCAGGAACCGCCACGCAGCACACGCGCGGCGCTTGACATAAAGTTATCGCTTTGTCCGCTCGTCGTAGTCAGTCAGCGTCCACTCCCAGACGTTGCCGCTCATTTCGTGTAGCCCTTCGGGTGTGGCTCCCTGTGGGTACATTCCGACGGGGCTGGTGCGCTGGAGATAGTAGGGGCCTTTACCTTCATACGTCTCGTCAATATTGGCGTAGCCGCTGATGAACTCGTCGCCCCAGGGGTAAAAGCGGCCCCGGTGTGGGCCGTCCGTTCCAACGTTCGAACGTTCCACGTTCCAACGTTTCCCCGTGCGGCGCGCTCCCATTCGGCCTCGGTGGGCAGGCGCACGTCGTGGCCCAGGCGCGCGCTCAGCCACTGGCAGAAGGCCATCGCCTCGTACCAGTTGACTGTCTCGCGCGGGTGGTTGCCCTCGCTCCAGTGTGGCTCCGCTGGGCTCCTGCTGCGGTACGCCCGCCTCGCGCCACCAGCGTTCATTCTGGTAGCCCTCGCGGTCGTCCAGAAAGGCGCGCCACTGCGCGTTGGTGATGGGGTAGCGCGCCATCCAGAAGGTGTCAAGGGTTACCGTCTGCTCGTCCAGCGAATCGTAGGCTTCTGCATCTCCGCCGATGACGAAGGTTCCACCCTCGATTTTCACCCACTCGATGTCGGGCCAGCCATCGGCGCGCAGCCCCACGCCGGGTCGGTTGTCTAGCATCCCCCCGTCGGGGGTGGGCAGGGCCAACGCGCGGCCCACGGCGGCGCGCCCGTAGGGGTGCGGCTCGCGCGCGGGCTCCAGGCGCGGCAGCCATCGCTCGCGCAGCCAGTGCAGGGTTTCCGGCGGCGTTGCGGCCCCGCTCTCGCGGATGCACCGTGCGGTCACGCTCCGGGTTGGCGTCGGCCAGCCAGCGCAGCACGGGGGTGCAATCCGCTGGCTCCAGCCCCGCGAGCAGCACGGCAGCCTCCTCCCATCCGGTCGGCTCCCACCAGTGCTTGCGCGGCCAGAGACGACTGGCGGGCAGCCGCTGCCAGGGCCAGCGTGCCGTGATACGCCGCCGCATCCCGCGCGCCGCAAAGTATTCCTGCAGCAGCTGGTGGCTGAAGCGCACCGGCTCGTCGGGGGCCAGCAGTTGCGCGCTGCGTGCCAGCCGAAGCCATGCCTCGCCCCCCACGGCGCGCTGCGCCTGGTTCAGCGGGAGCGTGGTCTGCGCGTCGGGGGTCAGCGGCTCCCCCGCGCGCCCGCGCCGTCCCTGCATGGCCCAGGCCAGCCGCTCCAGCGACGAGAGCAGCGCCTCGTCGCCGGGCCACCTCTCGCCGCGCTGCGTGGCCCGTGCGTGCTCGTGCTCCAGCAGTGCCGCCACGAAGGTTTGGAAGAGTTGACCCCGGCTGGCGGGTAACTCGCGGCGACCGCCGAGCGTGTAGAGGCGGAGCAGCATCGTCAGGTTGAAGGGGTTGCGCGCCAGCGCCATCATCGCGGCGGGGGAGCGGACCGTTTCCTGCCACTGCGATCTGCGGCGGTCCCACCGATCGAATACGCTCTCCTCCCCATGCCAGAAGCCATCCCACGTGCCACCCTTCGCCCTCCCATCCCTGCCAGAGGGCACGCACCGCGTCGCCGCCAGCCAGCTTCCAAAAGAACTCGTCGCCCGCCTCCGCGCCAAGCAGGTAGTAGCGGGCAAAGTCGCGGATGCGCCGCGCGTCCAGCTCCGTCACCAGCAGCTGATCGAAGTCCAGATCGTGGATGTAATCATCCTTGCGGCAACTGACAACCGCCACCAGCGTGGGATAGTCCTGGAAAAGCCGCTGAACCTGCGGGTCCTTCGCGTCGCGCTGGCTGCGCGGCAGCTGGTCCAGCCCGTCCAGCAGCAGGGCGGCCCGCTGGTTGGCAAGGAGCGTGTCGAGGTAGGGGCCAAGCGGCCCAAGTTGGGCGACGATGAAAGCGTGGAGGGATTGTTTCTCGTCCGTCCACTCGCTCAGCGGCACGAAAAGCGGCACGACGGCGGTCGGGTTCTGCTGCCAGCGCTCCAGCATTTGCACCTCCACCTTGCGGAGGGTGGTGCTCTTGCCAGAGCCGGGTTTGCCGAGCAATGCCACACGGCGAAGCTCGTGGATTGCCGGGATGATATCTTTGTACTCCTTCGGCTGACGGGCGCGTTGCCCCGCCACCTTTTCGAGCGCCTGGTTGGCAGCGGCAAGATGGAGGAAGCTCTGCTCGATCGCAGCTTCCTCCAACGGGTCCACCCCGCTGACCTGCGCCGTTCCCTCCTGCGGCACGTACCGTTCCGGCGGCGCGAAGCGACGCTTCACCTCGCTGCTCAGCCGGTGGGCCACGTAGTGGGCCTCCGCATCAGCTTGGCTCATTGTGGGCGCGGGGCGCGAGGCGCGGTCACTTTCCGCACAGCCCTCCGCTTTGCGCGCCCGCGCGACGAGTTGCTCGTCGAACCACGCGTTCGGAAGCTTGCCCGTTACGATGCGGAACAGCGCAACCAGCAGCCCCAGCACGGTCCCCGCGAGGTAGGTAAGCGGTTCCAGGATGCTCCACCACCAGAAGAGAGCCACCCCCAGGGGCAGCAGCAGCGCCATCGCCAGGACGATGATCCCCGTCATCCAGCGATCCGCGCGGCGGCGGGCGCGGGCCTCACAGCCACTGTCCGCGTCCTTTCCTCCGCCCACTCCCTCCATGCTGGGCGAGGAGCGTTGGGGTTGCCTGTCTGTGACCTGATGCCAGGGGAGGTGGGGACGCTCGGCCCGCGCCACGTTCAGCAACTCGGCCAGACGCCCCCGGCTCCGGCAATACTCGATCAGCGCCAGCGCCCTCTCATCGAAGGTGTCGCCGCCAAGATTCTTCCAGAGGATTCCCAGCCCAGAAGCGAGGGTTTGAAGCTCCGCTGTGCTCCACCCCTCTTCTAAAAGCTCCAACAAACGCTGCTGATTCATAAGTGCGACCTGCCTACAAAGATGACAATGGTGCGCTGCGATGCTATCACGATGCGGGGAAGGTGTCCAGGGAACATTTGCGCCTCTTTCCAAACTTCGTTACACTCTGACCAAACAAGCGTTTGGTTGACCAGCACCCCGTCGTCAAATCGAAAATCCAAAATCGAAAATCCAAAATCCCATGATTTCTTTTCAGCCTACCGAAGAGCAGCAACTAATCGCCGACACCGTGCGCGCCTTTGCCCTGGAGCAGATGCGCCCGCGCGGGAGCGAGGCGAACGAGACGCGCACGCTGCCGGAGGGAACCCTCCAGGCGGCGCGCGAGCTCGGGCTGATCCCAGCCAACATTCCTGAGCGCGTACGGGGGCTTCGGCGAACAGCACTCGGCGCTCAGCGGCGCGCTGGTTGCCGAAGAGTTGGGCTATGGCGACCTGAGCATGGCCCTGCACCTCCTCGCGCCCGCCTCGGTGGCGACGCCGCTGCTACATTTCGGCACGGAGGCGCAGAAAGCGGCGTGGCTCCCACGCTTTGCCGAGGACGGGTTCTTTGCCTCCGCCGCGCTGGTCGAGCCGACATGGAATTTCGACGCGAGCGAGCTGCAAACGGTGGCGCAGCCGACGGAAAGCGGCTACGTGATCTCTGGCACAAAGAGCTACGTGGTGCAGCCCGTGTTGGGCGAGGGGGAGCACCTGCTGCTCGTCTACGCGCGCGACGAGGCGAGCGGGACCACACAGGCTTTTCTGGTGGAGGCAACGCGCGAGGGCGTGACGCTGGGGGAGCGGGAGCGCGGCATGGGGTTGGGGGCGCTTGCGCTACCACAGCGTCCGCTTCGACGAGGTGGCAGGTGCCCGCGGCGGCGAGGCTTGGCGGCGAGGCGGGGGTGGATGTCAACCGCCTGCTCGACTTTGCGCGCGTCGGCGCGTCGGCACTGGCAACGGGGCTGGCGCGGGCGAGCTATGAGTTTGCGCAGGGGTACGCCAAGGAGCGCGAGGCGTTCGGCAAGCCAATCGCGCAGTTCCAGAGCATCGCCTTCATGCTCGCCGAGATGCGCATCGCCGTCGAGTCCATGCGCCTGCTCACCTGGGAGGCGGCGTGGCAGTTGGATCAGGGGCACGCGGCAGCGGCCACGCAGGCTGCTGTTATCGCCAAACAGTTTGCGGACGAGTACGTGCTGCAAGTCGCCGACCGTGCCGTGCAGATCCTCGGGGGGCACGGCTACATCCGCGACTTTCCCGTCGAGCGCTGGCTGCGCGAGGCGCGGGTGTTTGGGGTGGTGGAAGGGCTGGGGATGGTGTAGGGATTTTCGAATTCAGATTTTCGATTTTCGATTGTGGGCATCGCGGGCGCGGAGGGTTTTGCGGGAGGCAACGGTGATCGCCAGGATTTCGTTGGCTTCACGGAGCAAGTCGGCGAGGCGAGAGGCTGGAAGAACTTCTGCCTCGATTAACATCTCCATCCAAAATATGCATTCGTCCGCCTCTTCTTCAACGATAGCCAACTTCGCTGCCATGTCAGCACGCGAACGAGCGCGACAGGCAGCACGATAGTTCGCCCCAACTGAGGTGCCAGCACGCAACAGTTGCCCTCCAATGTGCCGCGCGGCAAAACTCTGTGGTAGGGCCTCGCTCACGCGTAGGGTGCGCAGGGCAAAATGCTTCGTCCTTTGCAACAACTCTTGCTCGTTCATGCTCATCGCTCCCCACTCGCTACGGTTCTCTGAGCGGATAAACGCAACATGCTTGCGTTTGCGGCACAAGATGTCGTTCCAATCGAAAATCAAAAATCTAAAATCAAAAATTTCCAAGGAAGCAACGCGACCATGATTGACTTCTCCAAACCCAAACCGATCCTCATGCAGGAGCAAATCCTGACCCGGATTGCGCGGGACGTGATGCGCCCCATCTCGCGCAAGTACGATGATGCGGAGGAGACGCACGAGCGCCCCTGGGAGTACATCGAGGCGATCTGGCGCGGGATGCAGATGATGGGCTTGTCGGGCATCGAGACGCCCGAGGGGCAGACGACGCGCGACCCGAAGCGCCCGCCGATTGGCAACCAGCTGCTCATGCACGTCATCGAGCGGCTGAGCTACGGCGACGCGGGGATCTACCTGTGCACGCCGGGCGGGGCGTTGGGCGGCGCGGCGGTGGCGGCGGCGGGAACCCCCGAGCAGAAAAAGCGCTTTCTGGCGCGCTTCAAGGAAGGGGAGCCGAAGTGGGGCGCGATGGCGATGACCGAGTCGCACGCAGGCTCCGACACCGCCGCCATCCGCACGCGCGCCACGCTGAGCGAGGAGGGGCGCGAGTGGATCTTGAACGGGGAAAAGATTTTCGTGACCGGCGGGCTGATGGCCGCGCAGGAGAGCGCGGGCTTCGTCGTCGTCTGGGCCACGGTGGACCCCGAGTTGGGGCGCGCGGGGATGAAATCCTTTGTCGTCGAGGCGAACACCCCCGGCATGAGCGTGACCAAGCTCGAAAAGAAGCTAGGCATCCGCGCCTCCGATACCGCGGCGATTCACTTTGATAATTGCCGCATCCCCTTCGAGAACGTACTGGGCGACCCGGCGCGCGCCACCCCCGAGGCGATCCGCGCGAGTGCGAGCAAACAGGGCTTTCGAGGCGCGATGGCGACCTTTGACGCAACCCGCCCCGCCGTGGCGGCGAGCGCCATCGGCATCGGCAACGCGGCGCTGGAGTTCGTCAAGGAGTTTCTGGCCGAGCAGGGCGTGACGATTCGCTACGGGGCGCCCTACGGCAAGCAGAGCGCCATCGAGCGCGACCTGATCCGCATGGAGGGCGAGCTGAAAGCGGCGTGGCTGCTCACATTGAAAGCCGCCTGGATGATGGACAACGGCCAGCCGAACAGCCTCGAATCCTCCATGTGCAAGGTCAAGGCGGGCGAGGCGGTGACCTGGGTGACGCAGAAGGCGGTCGAGATGCTGGGGCCGGAAGGGTACAGCACCAAGCACCTCCTCGAAAAGTGGATGCGCGATGCCAAGATCAACGACATCTATGAAGGGACGGGGCAGATCAACCGCATGATCGTGGCAAAGAACATTCTGGGCTACCGGTCGAGCGAGTTGCGGTGAGGGGCTGAGTGATGAAGTCGCTCGATCAAGTACGAACTCAGCTTACAGCAGGCGAATTTGAGTTCATACCAATTCGGGATGTCAACCTAGTGCATCGTCAACGCTAAAAATTCGGATTTTCCCTAGTGTTACCCCCGAAAATTAAGGCTTGATCAAGCACTAGCAATAGCGATGTCATTCCGAATGGAGCGTAGCAGAATGAGGAATCTCAGCAATGCTATTTCAAGGCCAAGATTCCTCCCTTCGGTCGGAATGACATAGTTTTTTCATTGCCACTCTTTCAATCGGAATTGGTATCAGTCGCCATGCATTCAAACGTGCGGTCGAGCGAAACATCAGCGAGCAGGAGCTTCGGGAGGCGGGAGAGCATGCCCGTTTGATCGAAGATTATCCAGATGGCAAGTACTTTCCGAGCGGGTTGCTTCTTGGTTTCACCCTAGCCCGACGACCTTTGCACAGGCAAGTATCCTTTGCCGAAACCCTAAATGTAAAGATTATTACCCTCTACGAACCCGATCCTGAGGAATGGATTGACTACCAGGAGAGAAGGTAAACATGGATCAATGTGAAGTTTGCGGTTCCCCTGTCGGACACACCGAGCTAGTCAACGAAGTGTTCAACATTGACGGCAAGCTCGTGCTCGTGGAGCAGATTCCCGCGCGCGTTTGTAGCCGTTGCGGCGAAACCACGTTTAGCCGTGAGACAACCGAGAGAATTCGACGGATGGTTCATGGCGAGTCCCAACCCGTGAAATCGGTCCAGGTAGATGTGTTTGAGTACGCGTGAGATGAGCCTTCTCGGGAATGCAGGCGCGAATTGGTGACGGCACGAGATTGGAGGAATGTGTCTCCATACGATGCAAGCCAAAGAAATAGGATACAGATTTTTGCTGAATACTCGTCGCGTGCAACATCCTGTCTGGGCTACCGATCAAGCGAGCTGCGGTAATTCCGCGCGTATCGGTATCGGATGTATAATAAAACAGTCTATCCGATACCGATATGAAGGAAGACGATGATCGAGTCACGGCTCTTGAAGCGCATCGAACAAAAAAAGGCGCGGCTGGATGCGTTGCGCCCGCTACCCTCAACCGCTGTGGGAAAACTGAAAGAGCAGCTAACGATCGAGTGGATTTACCACTCCAACGCGATCGAGGGCAGCACCCTCACCCTGCGCGAGACGCAGTTGATTCTCGAAACGGGGCTCACCATCGGGGGAAAGAGCCTGCGTGAGCACTTTGAAGTCATCAACCACAAAGAGGCTATCGAGTACGTCGAAGCGCTGGTCAGTCAGGACATCAAACCGACCCCGTTTCATGCTCGGCAGCTTCACGCGTTGGTCATGGCGAAGGTAGACGACGAGAACGCTGGGAGCTACCGTACCCTTCCCGTTCGCATTGGTGGCTCCACCTTTGACCCTCCCGAGGCGTGGCTCGTACCGCAACAGATGGAAGCGTGGGGGCAGTGGCTCCAGGGCGAGGCGAGCGAACTGCATCCGGTAGAGCGTGCAGCCCTTGCACACCACCGCTTTGTAGCGATTCACCCTTTTCTGGATGGCAATGGCCGCACGGGGCGGCTTCTGATGAACCTCCTGTTGATGAGGGACGGCTACCCGCCAACCGTGATCTTGACGACGACGCGGCAGCACTACTACCGCGTGCTGGCGGAGGCGGATCGCGGCAGGGATCGAGCGCTAGTCAACTTGGTGGCGCGTGCTGTCGAGCGGAGCTTGACCCTTTTTCTGGACGCCTGCACCCCGCAGCAGAGCGAGCGCCTGCCGGACGAGCAGTGGATTCTGCTTCGGGAAGCCGCGGCAGGAACCGCGTACAGCCAGGCCTATCTGAGCTTGCTCGCCCGTAAGGGACGCCTGGAAGCGATCAAGCGGGGACGGAACTGGTATACTACCCGCCAAGCGGTGGAACAGTACCAGCAGTCGGTACAAGAAACGAGATAGGATGCATCATGGCCCTCCTCACCAAAAGTGAAATCGTGACAGCCCTGACGCGGCTTGGTGACCTCGCTCTCAATCGAGGGGTCACTGTGGACCTCGTGCTGCTCGGCGGTGCGGCCATGCTCCTACGCTTCGATGCTCGTCCTTCTACCCAAGATGTAGATGTCGTGGTGCTGGCCCCCAAGCAGGTTAGCATCGTTCGTACTCTGGTCGAGCAGGTTGCTCAAGAACACAGTTTGCCGATGGATTGGCTGAACGATGGGGCAAAGGGATATCTGAAAGGGGTGAGTGAGGGGCCAGTTGTGTTTGCCGCCCCCGGAATCATTGTCAAGACACCCTCTATCGCTCAACTCCTAGCCATGAAAGCTCTCGGCATGGCGTGACGATGTGGATATAGCAGATGCGCGACGCCTGCTGACAGAGCTAGACGGAGGAGTTGATAAACTATGGGACGAGGTGGCGCAATACCTTATCCCAGGCAACGAGTTGAAGGCTCAATATGCGTTCTGGGACTTATGGGAGGAGATACATGGTGCGGATTAACCACATTGCGGAGGCCGTTTTATCAGGTGATGCTTTGATAGTAAGGAGCCTGGCACAAGAGTTTCTACGGCAGAGCCCCAATTTAAGCGAGATTCCTGAACCGACTACCGAAGAGCCTCGAGTGAGGACGGTGTCGGCAGCCTTGGTTGAACTGTTCGCTGCCCGATTGGGGCAGGGGTGCCGGAGTGGACGCGGGAGGTTGAACCCCTGGAAGTGCCGCTCTTCTTGGTAAGTGCTGCGCAGACCATGCCACGCTTGCGTGCCCTGTGCGAGGCGGAGTCGCCTGAACCATTGAAAAAGCGGGGGCTTTATGCTCCCCCAAATTACCTAGAGTTTGTGTAAGCAAAAGCCGTCTTGAGCAGTGTCGCATCCTGACAAGTTGCATGAAGAGGAACCTCCCATGACCCACACCATCCGACGCGTCGTTGTCATCGGCTCCGGCACGATGGGCGGCGGCATCGCCGCGCACGTGGCGAACGCGGGGCTGCCCGTGACCCTGCTGGACATTGTGCCGCGCGAGGGAGACAACCGCAACGCCATCGTGGAAAAGGGCTGGCAGGCGGTGCTCAAGGCGCGGCCCGCCGCGCTGATGCGCCCGGAAAATGCGCGCTTGGTCACGCTGGGCAACCTGGAAGATGACCTCGAGCGTGCAGTGGGGGAGGCGGATTGGATCGTCGAGGTGGTGGTGGAGCGGCTGGACGTGAAGCAGGCGCTCATGGCACGCCTCGACGCGGCGCGCGGCGAGCACGCCATCGTGACTACCAATACCTCGGGTATCCCCATTGCGGCGATCCAGGAGGGGCAGGAGCGAGGGCTTCCGCGAGCACTTCCTGGGCACCCACTTCTTCAACCCGCCGCGCTACATGAAGCTGCTGGAGCTGATCCCTGGCCCCGACAGCGCGCCCGAGGTAGTCGCGACGATGCGCCATTTCATGGAAACGGTGCTGGGCAAGGGGGTGGTGGTCGCCAAGGATCGCCCGAACTTCGTCGGCAACCGCATCGGCTCGTGGGCGGGCAACCATCGCCTGAACTGGATCGTCGAGAATGGCTATGGGGTGGAGGAGGTGGACGCGATGAGCGGCCCCTTCCTCGGCAACCCCAAGAGCGCCACCTTCCGCCTGCTCGACCTGGTGGGGCTGGACATTGCGGCCGGGGTAGCCGAGAACCTGTATGGTGCCGTGCCGGAGGACGAGGATCGCGAGCGGCTGCGGCGGCCCGCGATCGTGCAGAGGATGCTCGACGCGGGCTGGCTGGGTCGCAAGAGCGAGAGCGGTTTTTACAAGCGCGTGCGCGGCGACTTTTACCCGCTCAACCTCCAAAGCGGCGAGTACGAGCCGCCCCAGAAGCCGCGCTTCGATTTGATCGGCACGCTGCGCAACGTGGAGCCGCTGGAAGCGCGGCTGCGTGCTGTGTTTGAAGCGGAGCCGGACGACCGCGTGGCGCGCTTCTTCCGCGAGACGACCCTGCCGGTGCTCGCCTATGCCTCCAAGCGCATCCCCGAGATCAGCGAGCGGCTGGTGGACGTGGACAACGCGATGAAATGGGGCTACGCGCAGCAGCTTGGCCCCTTCGAGGTATGGGACGCCATCGGGGTGCGCGCGGCGAGCGAGGCGATGCGCGGGCTGGGCTGGCCCCCCGCGCCCTGGGTGAGCGAGATGCTTGACGCGGGCGCGGAAACGTTTTTACCGGCGCGACGAGCAGGGCAAGGTGGCGGGTTACTGGGAGCCCCAACGCGGCGGCTACGCGCCCCTCGACGCCGACCCGATGGCGATCAACCTGGACACGCTGCGTGCCGAGGGGAAGGAGGTGGCGCGCAACGCCTCCGCCAGCCTGCTCGATCTGGGTGACGGGGTGCTGCTCCTGGAGTTTCATTCCAAGATGAACGCGCTCGACGAGGGGATCATGCGGATGGGCCAGCAGGCGCTCGCCCTGCTGGAGCAGGACGCGTGGCAGGCGCTGGTCATCGGCAACCAGGGCGAGCACTTTTGCGTCGGTGCGAATATCGCCATGATCGGGATGCTGGCGGTGAGCGGGCAGGAGGCGATGCTGCGGCAGGCGGCGGACGGGCTCCACGAGCTGCTCATGCGCTTCCGCTTCAGCCCGAAGCCGGTAGTCGTCGCGCCGCACGGCATGGCGTTGGGCGGCGGCGCGGAGGTCGTGATGCACGGCGCGCGCGTCGTCGCGGCAGCGGAAAGCTACATCGGGCTGGTCGAGGTGGGGGTGGGGATTATCCCGGGCGCAGGGGGGGTCAAGGAGTTGGTACGGCGCGTCATCAGCCCGCCCGCGCGCGCGGGGGCGAGCGACCTGCTTCCCTACCTGCAACGCGTCTTCGAGACAATCGGCCTCGCCAAGGTGGCGACCTCCGCGCAGGAGGCGCGCGAGTGGGGCTTCCTCTGCGAGGAGGATCGGATCATCATGAACCGCGACCACCTGCTGGCGGAGGCCAAGCGCAGCGCGCTCGCGATGGTGGCGGAGGGCTACACCCCGCCGGTGCGCGGCGTGCCGCGCTGCTACGCGGTGGGGGCCAACGGGCTAGCGGTGCTGCGCGCCGCGCTTTTCGGCATGGTGCAGGGGCGCTACGCCAGCGAGCACGACGCCACGATTGCCGACAAGCTCGCTTACGTCCTCTGCGGCGGCGACCTGACCCAGCCGCAGTGGGTGACCGAGGAGTACCTGAACCGCCTGGAAACCGACGCCTTCGTCGCCCTCGCGCAGGAGCCGAAGTCGCAGGAGCGCATCATGCACATGCTGCAAAGCGGCAAGCCGCTGCGGAACTAGAGTTGCTTCCCGAACAGTATGATGTGTAATGAGAGTTGTCAGAGCGTCCGCGAAGGCGGACGATTGGCCGTAGGCCCTTCAGCACGGACTTCTAGTCCGTGACTGCCGCTACGAAACTAACATCGGAGCTTCCTCCTCGTCGCGCGGCGGGCTCCTCGTCGGTGGGGCTCCCGAAGAGGGTGAGCACGATGATCGCGTGCAGGAGAGGAATCCCGAAAAGCGCCAGACCCGCCAGCGCGGCGTCGCCCGTGAAGCGGCCCACGGTTTCCAGGTTGTGCGTCGTGAGTGCCCAGTTGACGACGGTGACGGTCAGCAGCACGTAGCCGATATACAGGAAGAGGCGCGTGGTGCGCGGCAGCGCGGGCGAGGAATCGTTGGTCCACGCGCCCGCGGTCAGCGCGTCCCACACCACCCCAAAGGCTAGAAAGCCGATCCCCGCGAAGGCGAGGAAGGGGCTGAAGGGGTTCTCGATAAAATCGGTCTGCTCCAGCAGGACGGTGATCAGGAAGAGCATGAGCAGCCGCGCCGCGCGTCGCGCCGTCAACTCGCGGCGCAGCAGCCAAAAAAGCCCGCTCCCTGCCAAAAGCATGACCCACCAGAAGAGGACCGGCGCGTCCCCACGCCACAGCAGGGCGTCGAGCGGGCGGCCAGGGTTCGTCGCTTCGATCCAGAGCGCCCGCGCGCCGAAGAGCCCCAGGTAGAGCGCGGCAGCGCGGTGGCCGCGCCGCGCCAGCCAGAAGGCGGCGGGAATCATGAGCCCCGCGACGAGCACGTGCCAGGGTAGTAAGTAGCGCTGCACCCAATCGCTCGTGGCAAAGAGCACATCGAGCAGGCCCATCGTCGCGGCGCGCACGTCCGGCGCTTGCGTCATCCCGAAGGTGCTGGCCCCCGCGAGGTAGAGCAGGGTAAAGGAAATCAGCGTCAGCAGGTTGTAAAAGAGGATCAGCGGGAAGGCGTGGCGCTCCGCCGCCTCCACCACCTCCTCGATCGTGGGCTCCGGCTCGGCGGGGCGCACCCGGGCGAGCAGCCACCAGACGAGGATCGCCAGCAGCGGCACCGCCAGCGCCCCGACGTAGCCAAGCCCCTCCGCCCGCCAGCCGTTTTCTGCGACCTGCGCGAGCGTCGCCCCGCCCACCGCGTGCAGCCGCCACGCGCCGACGAGCAGCAGCAGCCCGTAGAGCGCCACGCGCGGCAGCCGCTCCTCCACAATCTGGCTCGTCCAATAGGATGCCTGATAGGTGAAAAGCGCGATGTCGATCCCGATCAGCGTGAGCAGCGGGATGACGAACGAGGTGTAGGAGAGCACGTGCGCGCTCAGGGTTTGCAGCCCCGTCGCGATGCCGGTGAGGTTGTCCTGCGACACAGCGCGCGCGTGGGCGAGCACGAAAATTAGCGAGACCGGCAGCAGCAGGAGCAGAAATTCCCACGCGGGGCGCGGGGCCGCTCGCCAGCGGAGCAGGAAGAAGAGCAGCACCCCTCCCAGCGCGCCCCAGGTGGCGACCAACTCCGGTAGCGTGGCGAAGGCGGTCGTCGCGCCCAGCCATTGCAGCACCGAGGCGGCGAAAAAGAGCAGCACCCCCAGGCGGAGCGCGGGGTGGCCGTGCAGCGCGCCGGTCAGCCCGAAGGTCCACGCCAGGGCGAGCAAAAAGAGCGTCACCGGCGGGAGCAGCAGCGGGACGAGCGCGCCACGGCCCGGCGCGCTCTGGATCAGCGGGCGCAGATCGAAGAGGGCGCGCCACAGATCGTTGAAGAGCAGCACCACGATCATCATGGCGAGCAGCCCGAAGCCGAGCAGCACGATGCCGCGCGTCACGCGGGACAGGCCGCGCAGGTCGATCATCCCCTCGCGCAAATCCGCCCACACAAAATCGCGGACCGCACCAAAAGAAAGCGCCCACAGCAGGCCGACCAGCAGCGCGAGGGTGTTGCGCGTCGGGCGGAGGCGTTGGAGGTTGAAAGCCATTGTTATGGGTCCCGTTTATTGTGGTGAGTGGAAAGTGGGACGGCACTTAGTTGGATGGGTGGATGACCGACGACCGATGGGTACCCTTCAGGGTGCGAAGAGCGAGGACGGGCACTCTCCGCATTATTCGTTATCGGTCATCCGTCCTCGGTCCTCGGTCGGTTACGCAAACCAGATGGCGAGGGAGCCCATTCATCATGCACCATTCCCTATTCACCACTCTCGTAGCCGAAGAGGGAGATGCCCACTGGGACGATCAGGGACGAGCCGATCAGGGCGGGGCGCTGTTGGTAGGCGGCGGATGACAGGTCCAGTTCCAACTCGGTGGCGCGTGCGACCTCCTCGCCCGTCGTGGCGTCCACTGCCACCAGGTGCCCGTTGGTGAGCATCTGCCAGGCGACCCCATCGGCGACGAGCAGGTTGGCGAGGCGAGGCGCGTCGGCGCGGTAGCGCCAGCGCTCCGCGCCGGTCGTGGCGTCCAGCGCGATGAGGTAGCCGTCGAGGGTCGGGACCAGCAGCGTGGTCTCGTGCAGCCAGAAGCGGTCGAACAGATGCAGCGGCTCGCCGCCAAGATCGGCGACCCAGCGCGGCTCGCCGCTGCGCGTGTCCAGCGCGGTGACGGTGGCGTTTCCGCTGCTGGGGTCAAAGGTGCCGACGAAGAGCGTGGCCCCGTCGGCGCTCAACGCTGGCCCGCCGAGGGTGAGACCGTCCAGCGTGGCCCGCCACAGCGGGTCGCCGGTCGCCAGATCGTAGGCCGACGGGGGGGTGCTCAAAAAGACCACCTGCTCGTTTGCCGCGACCCCGCCCGGCACGAGCAAGCCCTCCAGGGGCGCTTCCCAGAGCGGCTCGCCGGTCGCCAGATCGAGCGCCCGGAGGGTGCCCGCCCCGTCGCCCTCGGCGGCAAAGCCGGTGTCCGCGCTCACCCACAGCACCGTGTCGCCGACGATCTGCGGCGGCTGGGCGACGGCCCCGTCGCCCTCGGCCTGCCAGAGCGGGGTGCCATCCGGCAGGCGGAACGCGTGGAGCGCACCACCGATCTCCAGCAGGAGGGTGTCACTGGCGAGCACCGGATCGCTCTGGCCCAGCGCGCCCTCGGCTAGCAGCGTGGCGAGCCGCTCGCCCGATCCGGTGGCGGGATCGAGGAGGAAAAGGTTCAGCGCCTCGTCCACCAGCAGCGCTTGCCCCTGGTAGGGGAGGGCGCTGTGGAGCAGGAAGCTATCGCGGAAAGGGGCCTCGGTGCTGCCCCGAGCCCAGGCGAGGGCAAGGGAGCGCGCCGCGCGCGCCGCGCTTGCGGCGGGGCCGAGCTGCCACACCACCGCGTCGCTGTCGGCCAGCCACACCGCAGCACCGCCAGCGGAGAGACCAAGCTCAAAGTAGCCGCCCGCGTCGGCGGCGCTGCGGCTGTCGTCAGAGGCCCACTGCTGCTGCACGCTGCCGCGCTCGTCGAGCAGGGACAGGGTGCCATCGTCGCTCTGCCACCAGCACCCCATCGCCGACTACCAGCGGCGGGCCGATATACGCCGTGTCCACCGTGGCCCACAGGCGGCGGCCACTCGCGCGCTCGAAGGCGAGCAGCCTGCCAAAATCGTCCGCCACATAGACCACCGTTTTGCCGACGGCGGGCGCGGTGCGCAGCAAAAAGCCAACATCTGCCGCCCCACTTCTCTTCGCCGCTCGCCGCGTCCAGCGCGTACAGCGTCCCGTCGCGGCTGGCAACGTAGACCACGCCCTCCTCGACGACGATCGCGGCCTCGATGGAGTTGTCGGTCGGGAAAAGCCAGCGCGTCTCGCCCGTCGCGGCGTCCAGCGCGTAGAGCGCGCCATCGTCCGAGCCGATGAACACCGTCCCGTCGGCAGCGGCGGGGGAGGAGACAACCGCCGCGCCGGTGCTCTGCTGCCAGCGCAGCGCGCCTGTCTCCACGTCCAGCGCATACACGTTGCGGTCCTCGCTGCCGAAGATCACCATGTCACCGACGAGGACGGGGCGCGTGGCGACGTTGTCGCCGGTCGCGAAGGCCCACAAAAAGAAGCCGTTGCGGTCCAACGCGTACAAATGTTTATCGGTCGAGCCAAAAAAGAGGCGGCCCCGCGCCGCGTCATAGGCGGGCGGACCGTAGATCGTGCCGCCGGTGTGGAAGCGCCACTGCACGCGCGCAACCGGGCCGCTCACATCGTAGGCTACCAGATCGCTCGCGTAGCCCGCCGCGAGCAGCAGCGGCGGCTCGCCGGGCAGCCAGGTGGGGGGAATGGTGCTGCGCGACGCGACGCCGGTGGGCACGCTGCGCGCCACGCGGCTCAACTGCCATGTGGTGACGCTGCCCGCATCGGGGGTTGGCGCGGTGACGGTGGCGGGCAGGGGGGGGAATGCGTCGAGCGTCGCGTGATCGTAGGTGGTACTCGCCACGACGACGGTGCTGTATTGGAGGGTTCCCCCTTCCAGAAAGCGCCCCTCGACCAGCCCGACCCCCGCGCAGGTCCAATCCTGGCTCGTGGTATCGCTCAGCGTCTCGTCGCCGCTGAAGAGACGCAGGGTCGTCTCGATTTGCAGGCAATCGTCGAATGATCCCACCGCGTTCTGGTGCGGGCCCGCGTCGGTGATGCGGCTGGCGGAGCGGAAGCCCACCCCGTTGGACAGGGTGCCCTCGGTTTCCCAGGGGTCGCGCTCCGGCCCCAGATCGTTGGGGAGGGTCAGGATCGGTGGGTTAAAAATAAAGTCCTGATCGTTGGCCGGATCGTAGAAGCCCACATAGAACTCCCCGCGCGGCTCGCGCACGACGACGTTGACGAACGCCTGGCTCGTCCCGTCCGCGCCCTGCTCGCGCTGGCGCAGCTCAAAGATGATGGTGTCGGGCACCTGCCCTGTTTCCAGCACGCTGGGGTAGCGCTCGATCAGCAGGTCGCGCGGGGCAGGGCGCAGCAGCGTGGCGATGGCGTTGGTCGTCGGGAGCACCGCGATGTTCTGGCTCTGCCAGAGGATCGGCTCGCCATTCGGGTCATAGCGCACCAGCAGCGCCGAGCCACCATCCTCCAGCGGCGAGTAGCGATCCAGGCCGCTGGGCTCCGCAAACAAGCTTTGCCGGAGCGGCCACAAAAAAGCCAGGGCGAGCGCGGCGATGAAGAGGTAGATCGTCAGCAAGAGGAGCCCGTCGAGCGGCGCGGGGCGCGCGGCGCGGGGGCTCAGGGAGGGTGACGTCATGTGGGTTGCCTGTCGATGAAAGGTGGGGCAAAAAGCGACGAGAGTATATCAACATCCTAGCAAATGCCGAAACGGAGGACCGACGACCGACGACCGACGACCGGACGACCGACGACCGACGACCGACGACCGACGACCGACCTACCCGCGAGGCTCATCGTTTCTTTGGCTCGAAGTCCAAGCAGGTGGTAGAGAAAAATACGTGCTCAAGGGACAGGCAGCACCGGGGCGGCTGTGCTACAATCCATCGCAAACCGGCCAGTTCCCACCAGTTCTACAAGGAGAGAGGGATGAGAGAAGCAGTCATCGTGTCCGGCGTGCGAACCCCGGTGGGGCGCGCGCACAAGGGGAGCCTGGCCACCGTGCGCCCCGACGACCTGGCGGCGCTTGTGGTGCGCGAGGCGATCGAGCGTGCGGGCATCGAGCCCGAGATGGTGGAGGATGTGATTTTGGGCTGCGCGATGCCGGAGGGGGAGCAGGGGTTGAACGTGGCGCGCATCGCGGCCATGCGCGCGGGGCTGCCCGACGAGCGTGCCGGGGCAGACGGTCAACCGCTTCTGCTCCAGCGGCCTGCAAACCATCGCCACCGCCGCGCAGAGCATCATGACCGGCATGGCCGAGATTGTCGTGGCGGGCGGGGTGGAATCCATGAGCATGGTGCCGATGACCGGCAACAAGTTCGCGCCCAACCCGCACCTTGCCGCCGACTACCCGGAGGCGTACACCTCGATGGGGATCACCGCCGAGGAGGTGGCCGAGCGCTACGGGGTGAGCCGCGCCGACCAGGACGCCTTCGGGCTGCGCTCGCACCAGCGCGCGGCGGCGGCCCTTGCCGAGGGGAAGTTTGCGGAGGAGACGGTGCCGGTCGAGGTGCGCAGGGTGTGGGTGGACGAGCAGGGCGAGCGGCGCGAGGCGACGTTTTCCTTTGACAGCGACGAGGGGGTGCGCGCCGATTCCACCCTGGACGCGATGGGCAAGCTCAAGCCGGTCTTTCGCAACGGGGGCAGCGTCACGGCGGGCAACTCGTCGCAGACCAGCGACGGGGCGGCGGCGCTCGTCGTGATGAGCCGCGACAAGGCCGAGGCGCTGGGCATCGAGCCGCTGCTCGCCTTCCGCTCCTTCGCCGTCGCGGGCGTGGACCCCGACGTGATGGGCATCGGCCCCGTCCGCGCGATTCCCAAAGCGCTGCAACCTCGCCGGGCTGACGCTGGAGGACATCGACCTCATCGAGCTAAACGAGGCGTTTGCCGCGCAGAGCCTTGCCGTGATCCGCGAGTTGGGGCTGGACGAGGAAAAGACCAACGTGAACGGCGGGGCCATCGCGCTGGGCCACCCGATGGGCTGCACCGGTGCCAAGCTCACCGTGCAACTGATGTACGAGATGCAGCGCCGCAACGCGCGCTACGGCCTCGTGACGATGTGCATCGGCGGGGGCATGGGCGCGGCGGGGGTCTTCGAGAATTTGCGCTGGCAGGCGGGGTGACGACCGACGACGGACGACCGACGACCGACGACCGACGACCGACCACCGATGACCGATGACGGACGAAGGACGACGAGACGATTGGAAACGAATTGCGCAGCCGATGGTCGGCAGTGTGGTAAGGCAAAGGGGTTTTTGTGGGGCGGAACATCTTGGCGGCGTATACTCGTTCGTGGTCGTCCACCGTTGTCCCAATGAGGAGGGAGTGATGACAACCCTAACACTTCGGTAGGGTACTTCTGGACAGACCTTAAATAGCAGCCTTCCGTTTCAATAAGCTGAGGCGTGGGTTACAGGTGCGTTTCCAGCCAGTCCATCTCGTGCAGGAGCAGCGGCATGATTAGCGCGATCTCATTTTCGTCCTGCGCCGCACCCTCCAGAAAATCGAGGTATAAGCCAATACGGTAAAACGACACGCGCTCCCAATGCCCGTCGGGCAGCGCACGGCGGCTGGTGTACCCGGCATAGAACGCCTCTCGGCTGCCGGGGACTTCGGATTCAATCTGAGTTGTCGATGCGGAAATCCCAGGATGGGTCGCCGGACGATGCCCAATCGAAGTCAAGCACGGCGCTCAGTTTGCCGTCCTGCTGCAACAGGTTGAGAAAGTGATAATCGCCGTGAATGAAAACGCCCTGCTGCACAGCAGCCAACAAGGGCTGCATCCGCGCCATGAGCGCATCAATCCGTCCCAACACGTCGGCAGACAGGATTCCGAGCGCCTGAACCTGCCCCTGATAATATCGGAAATGGTCAGCGACATAAGCCGCCCAATCCGGTTGAGGCGTGCCCGCTAGGATGTTGTAGAGCAGCCCGAACTGAGGAAAGACGTGGCTGTGGATAGTCGCCAAGTGCTGTCCGGCGCTGTAACCGATGGCGTAGCGGGAAGCAAGCGGCAGATCGGCGGCGCTGGTGCTGATGGTTTGTCCCGGCATTTTCGTCAGGATCAGGTAGTCGTAGGGCACTAGGCGCTTGCTGGTATCGAGCGCAAGCACCCGCGAGACAGGTACATCACTCTCGCTGAGTATTTCGTATGCCCATTTTTCGCCTACGTAGCGGTTGGCTCCACCCCAATCCAGCACGTCGAAGCGCAGCACATAGGCGTCGTTGACCAGCAAGCAGCGGTTGATGTTGCCCTGTACGGGCTGCACCACACTCTCGATTTTGCCCAGCCCGTGCGCGGTGCAAATGGCTTGCAAGATTTCGGGGGATAGATTCGATGTCATTTCAAAATCCGATCAGATAAGAGTAAGTAAACAAAACGCATCGAGTGGACATTTTTGAAATGGGTTCTACTTTCTACCCACGGTCTTGCCGAACCGATACAGAGACTTAACTTTCTACAACGGCGATCAATCGGCTCAAAAGCGTATCCCAGGGACGCGACATCAGAACAGGCAACCCACAACGTTCGGCTTCTTGCTTAAGCCATTGACCCTTTAACCAGCTCACATGGGCGCGAAAAGCCTGGGGTCCGCTTTCGGGGTCACGGCGCAAGTAATTTGCCAAGATTTGAGACTCATCAGGTTCATGGATGAAAACCGCACGAACCTGCTCCCTGTATTGAGCAGCCAACACTGGGTGAATAAAATCTCCCTCTAAAACAATAGGTTGCCGCGACTCGATATGGTTGTCGATTACCGCCTTTAAAGCAGGAGTCATCACCTGCCCGATTTCGAGACCCTGCTCAAAAATTTCCACCGCCGATAGTGCCGTAGGGTTCGGGTGGGTATTCCAGAAATGGAGCACTGGCTGCTGCTGGGGTGTTGTCATGTTTTCGAGGATGACCTGAAAATCATCGACTTCCGTGATACCAACACCGAAATGTCGGGCAACCTGATAACTGACACTGGTTTTACCGGATCCGGAAGCACCGCCAATGAGCAGCACCGTCCAGGGCAGGGTTGTATTCAGCATATTGTAGACCTCATTGAGTAAATATACATAAATTATTGAAAGTTTTTAGCCGATGCGACCGCGGTAGCACCGCATTACAGCGTGTAGTAGGGGCTTTTCATCCGTGTGTAAGCGCTTGCAACGGTTTACACAATGCGCTCAGGCGGTTAAGCAGCCAAGCGCCGCTTTTATATGAAGCACGACTCGCTAGATGTTGTGTGAAGATAGCTGGTCCTACTACATCTATGTATAATACTTTTGGGTTATTCATGCCCGTTTTTGCTCCACGCTATCGTGCAGTGCTACCCCTACTGGACAATGCAATTGCCAAAACGGTTTCTAGTCGCTGTGGAAAGCTTTTTTCTGCTCCTGGTTTAATTCAGGGAGATTTCGAGATACACATTCCCACCTGATCGAATATCACGCAGAAGGTTGAACACAAACAGGATGGGCGCGGGCGCGCGGAACTTGATCTGCTTACGCAATGCCTTCCCTTCTTGGGTCGAAAGAATGCGAGCCTGCCCCAGAGTCGCTTTCCCTAATACAGTTCCTTTCTGATCACAGGGGGCAACCTCAACCGCTGGATTGTTATGCAAACGTTTCATCTTTCCCGTTTTCAATCCCGTGACGACATAGAGCTTGTTGGTTCCGTTGATCTCACCGAAGGTGACGGGTGTGGGAACAGCCTCGCCATTTTTGCGAAACGTGGTCAGGCTAATGAAATTGTAATCTCGCAAATACGCCGATGAGGATTGTGTAGCGGTCATGATCGTTACTCCTTTTGGATGGATGCTAACGTAAGGTTTGAACGCTGAAATCTCTGATGGTTGTAATGGGCCTCCAGGCTTCAGATGAACCCAAGGATTTTCGCATAATCGCCTGCGTCACGGAGAAACCCTGATCGGTATAGACCGACTGCGCCTGGTCATTGCTAGCGGTGACGTAGAGTTGCACGCGAGAAAGACCTTGAGCTTCCGCCCACTGATAGGCTCGATCGAGCAGGCGTTGAGCAATGCCCATGCAGCGGTGGCTGGGAGCAACGTAGAGCGCTTCGACTTCGACCCACTGGCGATAACGGAACATCGGTGAGTCGGTGTGAATGGCGGCAATCAGCAAACCGACCGCCTGATCGCCCTCCTTGACCACCAACCATAGGTGATCAGGATGGTTTGCTGTATCATGAAATTCACGACAGAGTAAGTTTTCCCAACCATCAGCCAGCGTGAAGTGGGCATCCAGCGAAGCGTTGTAGCGATGCAGCGCCCCGAAGAGGTCAACGATCGAGTCGCAATCGTTCAGTTGAGCGGACACCATGCAAAGATCATTGGCAGACAAGGTGAAACTTGCGGTCATGGCGGTCGGGTAGGTCAGTATTTACGGCATGAGTTACTCCTCAACGGTCGCGTTTCTGGGCTGCACGTTCATCTTGCAGGTCTCGTAATCAACTTCCTCTATTGAAGCAGAAACCTACTGTCCGTAGGTATCCTTTGTGGAGTACAATAGGGGAGACAAAAAGGGATACAGATAGCCATGAACGAGACAATTTTCTTTGGGAGATGGATAGCCCAGCGCCGCAAAACGCTGGATATGACGCAGCGCGAACTGGCAGCACAAACCAACTGCGCTTTGGCGACGATCAAGAAAATCGAACAGGACGAACGCCGTCCCGCACGCGAATTGGCGAAAGGGATGGCGAGTGCGCTTCGTATCCCTGCTGAGAAGATCGCAATGTTTGTGGAGTGCGCGCGCGGCTTACGCTCGGTGGACGTTCTGGTTTCTATTGGGGGCGAGGGTACGACAGAGGAAAATGAGTCGCAGCCAGCGCTGCCGTTTGTGAATTTGCCTTCACAGTCCACACCATTTATCGGACGGGAATCCGAACTCAGCCAAATTGCAAGTTATCTGGACGACGCAGCTTGCCGCCTGGTGACATTGGTCGGAGCCGGTGGGATTGGCAAGACGCGGCTGGCTTACCAAGCAGCCGCAAGCACGGATGGTTTCCAATCCGGTGTATACGCCATCCCCCTTGCAGGCGTGAGTACCATTGATGCCATAGTTCCAACAATTGCCGAACGTTTGAAGTTTACCTTCCAAGGTGGCAGCGATCTCAAAGCGCAACTGCTCCATTTTCTACAGCAAAAACGGCTGCTGCTGGTCCTGGATAACTTGGAACATCTGCTGGATGGCGTTGGCTTACTGAGCAGAGATCCTAGACAGCTGCGCCCGGTGTGAAAATTTTAGCGACCTCGCGCGAACGGTTGAACCTGAGTGGAGAATGGCTGTTCCCGGTCAGCGGCTTGTCTTTTCCGACCGACGCAAACCAAGTCAATCAAGCGGAATTTAGCGCCATACAACTTTTTGAAGGCTGTGCGCGCCGTGTGCTGCCGCGCTTTTGCCTTGAAGACAACTTGAGCACCGCGATTCAAGTTTGCCAATTGGTCGAGGGAATGCCACTGGCCATTGAACTGGCGGCAAGTTGGGTACGCCAGATGTCCTGCGAACAAATCAGCGAGCAAATCCAGCGCGATTTGAATTTTCTGTCTGCCGGATGGCGCGATGTGCCAGAGCGCCATCGCAGTGTCCGCGCGCTGTTTGAACACTCCTGGCGACTGCTATCCAGTGAAGAGCAGGATGTCATGATGAAGCTGTCCGTCTTTCGCGGTGGCTTTGAACCAGAAGTAGCGCAGCAAATCGCGGGTGCATCGCTGTACACGTTGTCAGCACTGGAAGATAAATCATTGGTACAGGGGAGTCCATCTGGGCGCTACAACTTGCATGAATTGATTCGCCAGTACGCCGAAAGCCGATTGAATGAAGCGGGGAAATCGGCTGAAACCCGGAATCGCCATCTGGATTACTTCATGGACTGGGCAGAGATAGCCGAAAAGCAGCTCCACACCGGCGAGCAAATCAATGCCGCGCGGCGGTTCAAAATCGAACAGGACAATTTGCGCGTGGCGCTCGCCTGGGCATTCGATGGGGGCGATCCTGAAAAAGGCCTTCGCCTAACCACTGCGCTCTGGTTTTACTGGTTCCGGTGGATCGGAAATTGGGATGAGGGATTCAAGTGGACAGAACTCGGCTTGAACCAGACTGAAGGCATCACACCTGTGCGGGCAGATGCCTACGCTAACGCGGGCATCCTGGCAGCGCAGATCGGGAATCTGCAAACATCAAAAGATTACATGCAAAGGGGCTTTGATTTCTCGAGGGAGTTGGGTCTGTCGCCTGGGATTGCCCGCTACGTCATGGGGATGTCCTTTCATGTACAGGATTATGCAATCGTTGCCGCAAAGTTTGAGGAGGCTATCATCTTATTGCGCGAAGCTGGGCCGCGCTTTATGCTTTCGACGGCCTTGTTTTTATTTGGTGATCGAGCACGGGTGCAAGGTGACCTCAACCGTGCGCAGATTCTCTACGACGAAGCTTTACTGTTCACGCGTGCCGAGCAGGATTGGCAGTTGCTCACTGCAATTCTGGGAAGGCTGGCGCGTTTAGCAGCACTCAAAGGCGACTATCAGAACGCTCAACATTTTTACATTGAAGGCATCGGACTAGCTCGACAGATGGATGATCTAGCAGGACTGAGTGAATATCTGATCCATTTTGGTGGATTTGCTGTTTATCAGGGCGATTACGAGTCTGCGGAACGTTACTTGAATGAAGCACTCGCTCTGGCGGAAGAATATAACAACGTCGGCGAGAAACTTCACGTGTGCTTTTTTATGGCGGAACTAGCGCTGCATCGCCATGAGTTTCACAACGCTGCGCACTTGCTCGCTGAGAGCATTACCATGACCCTCCGTGATACCGAATGGCAGCAGAACTTCACCAATCATGAATTCAACACTGAAAGGCTGATCATTGCGGGCAAACTGGCGTGCACGTTAGATAATTATTCGCAAGCGGCATGGCTGCTTAGTGCGGGGGAAGCGACACGGGCGCAATCCAGCTACGTGTTGGATGCCCTGGCGCGCGGTGAGTACGAAAATGCCATTCATGAAGCCAGGACAGCGTGTGGTGACGAAGCTTTCGATAGCATATGGCAAGAAGGTCAGAGGGTTACTCAGGAAGCTGCACTGGGACGAGCCAGCGACTATCTTCAGCAGGTGATGGTAACGCACAGGCCGTAGAGTAGAAGGGTCTATCCAGAAATAACCTGCCGAAGTTTTGTCGAAATTTCTGATTGCGCCCAAGGGGCACCCATCCGTCCTCCGTCGTCGGTCCTCCGTCCTCGGTCCTTTCCCATTTAGAAAGTTGCACATGAAATTTCTCCATCTGGCTGACATTCATCTTGGCTACCAGCAGTATAATTCCCTGGCGCGCTTCCAGGATTTTGGCGCGGCGTTCGAGCGCGCGGTGCGCTACGGGATCGCGCAGGGGGTGGACGTGATCCTCATCGCGGGCGATCTGTTCCACAAGGCGACGGTGGAGCCGTGGGCCTACATCCAGGCGGTGGAGGTGCTCTCGCTGGCGCGCGACGCGGGGATTCCGGTGCTCGCGGTGGAGGGGAACCACGATCAGGCGCGCTACCGCGACCGCATCTCGTGGCTGTCGGTGCTGGCGCACGAGGGCTACCTGGCGCTGCTTTGCCCGCACTTTGAAGATCGCACCGTGACGCTGGGCGCGTGGGATGGCAAGGTGGGCGCTGTCTTCGACATCGGCCCGCTGCGCGTCGTCGGGGTGCCGTGGCTCGGTGCGAGCGCGAGCTTTTGGATGCCCCGCCTGGGCGAGGCGCTCGCGGCGCTGCCACGCGGCGACACGCGCTGCACGGTGCTGCTCACCCACGCGGGCATCGAGGGGGAGATGCCGCACATGAGCGGCTGCCTGACCCACCCCGAGCTCGCGCCGCTGCGGGGCAGCGTGGAGTACATCGCGCTCGGCCACATGCACAAGCCCTTCGAGCGCGACGGCTGGCTCTTCAACCCCGGCTCGCTGGAAACCTGCGCGATGGAGGAGCGGCAGTGGGAGCGCGGCATGTACGACGTGACCCTTCAGCCCGGCGGCTCCTTTGCCGCGCGCCACATCCACGCCTCGCCGCGCCCTTTTTTCCGCGAGATGTTCGCGGTCACCCGCCACGAGAGCCCCGCCGAGCTGCTGCGCGCGCTGCGCGAGCGCCTGCGTGCCAAAAAAGTGGCCTGGCACCGCGACGGGCGCAAGCCGGTGGTCGAGCTGTTCCTGGAGGGGACGCTGCCCTTCGACCGGAGCGCGCTCGACCTGGAGGAGCTTCGCGCGGCGGTTCAGGAGGAGGCGGACCCACTCGTCGCGCGCGTCAACGCCTCGGCGATGAGCGTGCGCGGGGTGCAGCTGCGCGGCGCGGAGCAGCTCAGCGCGGAAGAGTTGGAGCGCGCGGTGCTCCACGAGATCGCCGCCAGCGACATCCGCTTCGCGCGCCATGCCGAGGCGTGGGCGGGGGTGATGTTCGATGTCAAGGAGCAGGCGCTGGAGCGCGCCACGCCGGAAAGCCTGCTCGACCTGATCGAGGCGCAGCTGAACAGACAAGAGGGACTGGATGCTGATTACGAACGTTGAGTTGAACAATATCAAAAGCTACGGGGACAGCGGCGCGAAGGTGTTATTTTTGCCGGGGGTCAACCTGATTTGCGGGCAAAATGGCAGCGGCAAGAGCACCCTGCTTGAAGCCATCGGCTACGCGCTCTTCGACTCGCTCGACTACAACCAGGCGCAGCTGTGCCGCGAGGGGGAAAGCAGCGGCGAGGTGGTCGTCACCTTCGAGAGCGCGCTGGACGAGCGGCGCTACCAGGTGGTGCGGCAGGCGGGGCATAGCGTGATCTACGTCTACGACCCTGACACGCGCACGCGTATCGCCGAGAACAAGGCCAATGTCTCTGACTGGCTGGCCCAGCACATGGGGGTCGATCTGGCCTACGCGCGCGAGCTGTTCAGCAACGCCATCGGGGTCTCGCAGGGGCGCATGGTGGGCTCCTTTTTGGAGACGGCGGGGCCGCGCCGCCAAATTTTCAACCCGCTGCTGCGCGTGGACGAGTACGAGAACGCCTGGAAGCGCATGGCGGCCAGTGAGAAGTTGCTGCATGGGCGGCGCGACGAGGCGAATCTGCTGGTGGCGGGGCTGCGCGGGCGGCTGGAGCGGCTGCCCCAGGTCGAGGCGCAGGTGAGCGAGCTTCAGGCGGAGCTTTCGCAGAAGGAGCAGAGCCTTACCGAGGCGGCGGCGCGGCTGGTCGCGTTGCTGGCCGAGGAAGCGACGTTGCAGGCGGCGAGCGCGCGGGTCGAGCGGCTGGCGCGCGGGGTGGCGGAGGCCGAGAGCGCCCTGGCGAGCGGGGCGGCGCGGCTCCTGCAGGCGGAGCGGGAAGCGGAAAGCGCCGCGAGCGCCGCCGCCATCGTCGAGACGAGCCGCGCCGCGCACGAGGCGTATCGGGCGGCGGAGGCGGCGCGGCAGGGGTTGGAGGAGCGCCGCGCGGCGCGCGACCGCGCCAGGGACGCGCTCCAGGAAAGCGAGAAAAAGGTGGCCGCGCTGCGGAGCACCCTCGCGCGCCTCACGGTGGAGATAGCAGCGGTCGCGGTGGCGGAGGCAAAGTTAGCGGAGCTTGCGCCGTTGGTGGCGCAGCAGCAGGCGTTGGAAACGCAGCGTGACGCGGCGCGCGAGCAGGTGAGCGAGCGGGCGCGCGCCGAAACCCGCGCCCGTGAGGAGGCGACGCGCGCGGCGTCGCGGGAAGCGAGCCTGCGCGGCGTCCAGGAACAACTCGCTGAGCGGGACGCGCTCGACCAGCAGCGGCGCGAACTGCTAGGACGAGCGTCGCTGGCTCGACGCGGAGGCGGCGGAACTCGACAAAAAAGTGACCCCGCTGGAAGCGGAGCGGGACGCGCAGGCGCAACAGCTGCGCGAGGCGGAAGCGGACCAGCACAAGTGGGAAAGCGCAAAGGGGCGGCTGTCCGAGGCGCAGGCACGCGCCGACGCGCTGCGCGACGAGCATGCGCGCGTCGAGGCGCTGCTGGCCGAGCGCACCCGCGTCGAGGGCGCGTTGCAGGCGCTCGCCGAGCAGCTCGCGGCCCAGCAGGGCGCTCAAATGGAGGCGGAGGCGCAAAAGCGCCAGCACGAGCAGGCACTGGAGCGGCTCGACGAGAGCATGTGGGTGCTGGAGCAGGCGGACACCGCTACCTGCCCGGTCTGCCAGGAGCCGCTTTCCCCCGAGCGGGCGCAGGCGCTGCGCGCGGAGTACGCCGCGCAGCAGGTTGATCTGAAGCGGCAGATCGCCGAGGCGGACGCGAGCGCCAAAGCTGCCAAGAAGACGCTCCAGCGGCTGGCGAAGGAGCAGCAGCGCGAGCAGGGCGCGCTCGACGCGCTGCCCGCGCGCGGGCGGGTGGGTGAGCTTCGGGAGGCGATGGAGGGCCAGGAGCAGAGCGTGGCGCGTGCCGCCGAGCAGCTTGCCGCGCTGGCCGACGCGCCCGCAAGGGTAGCGACGCTCGACGCGGCGCTGGAAGCGAGCAGGGCAGCGCTCGCCGCGTTGCAGGGGGAGCGGCAGCACTTCCGCCAGAACCGTGCGGTTCTGGATGCCCGACTGGACGAGTTGGGCGCGCAGCTTGCCCGGCTGCCGCAGCCAACACGGGCCGACGAGCTACAACGGGAGATCGAGGCGGCGCGGGCGGAAGAGCAGCGCTTTGCGGCAGTGGCCGAGACGCTGGCAGGCGCGGCGGCGCAGCTTGAAGCAGCCACCCGCGCGCTCGACGAGTTGGGCGACCCGCGCAGCGAGCAGCTGCGCCAGCGGGCCATCGCGGAGCGGCGCGCCACGCTGGAGCGGGAGCAGGGCGAGGCGGAGGCGCTACAACGCACGCTCGCGGCGGAGCGCGCCACGCAGCAGGAAGCATTGGATCGCTTCGCCACGCTGGACGAGGAATTGGCGGCGAACCGCGCGACGCTGGACAGCCACCGCGCCGCGCACGAGCGCTTCGCCGCGCACGAGACGGTAGCCAAAACACTCGGGGCGCGGCGGGCGACGGTGGGGGAGCTTCAGCAGGCGCAGGCGGCGCAGCAGGCCGCGCGCGACGCGCTCGCGGCGGAGCATGAGAGCGCCAAGGCGGGCTATGACCCCACGCGCCACGCGCAGGTGCAGGCGGCGCGGCAGGCCACGAACGACCTCAAGGTGACGCTGGCGACGCAGATCGAGGGGATGGGCAAGCAGCTCGCCGACGCGCAGATCTCCCTAGCCGAGCTTCGCGAGCAGCAGGTGGCGCTGGACGAGGCAGAGGGCGAGGTGGCGCGGCTGGAGCGGCTCAAGGAGGGGTTCGATTTTGTGCGCGCGGGGTTCCGCAAGGCGGGGCCGCTGATAGCGAAGCGCCGCGTACAAAGCATCGCCTACCAGGCGGATCACTTTTTCCAGGAAATCCTCGGCGAGCCCGCCTACCTGCTGAACTGGGACGAGAGCTACGAGATCACCGTGCGGCACAAGCAGGAGACGCGCGCCTTCAAGCAGCTGTCCGGCGGGGAGCAGATGGCGGCGGCCATCTCGGTGCGCCTCGCGCTGCTGATGCAGATGTCGCAGATTCGCACCCTTTTCCTGGACGAGCCGACGATGAACCTGGACGATCAGCGCCGCGACAAGCTCGCCGACAGCATCACGCGCCTGAGCGGGCTCCGGCAGATTTTCGTCATCACCCACGACGACGCCTTCGAGCGCGAGACGCACCACGTGCTGCGCGTCTACAAGGAGAACGGGCTCAGCCGCGTGGACACCGATTTGTAGGGGTGCGCGCCGCCATCCTCGACCCGAAGGGTTTAACTACCCAGTTGGGGTGTGGGGGCGGTTCAGCTGCAACGCAGCATGGGGAGGGAGGGCGCGGGTTAAACCCTTCGAGTCTCCGCCATCCCCGACCCGAAGGGTTTAACTACCCAGTTGGGGTGTGAGGGCGGTTCAGCTGCAACGCAGCATGGGGAGGGAGGGCGCGGGTTAAACCCTTCGGGTCTCCGCCACCCCCGACCCGAAGGGTTTAACTACCCAGTTGGGGTGTGGGGGCGGTTCAGCTGCAACGCTGCATGGGGAGGGAGGGCGCGGGTTAAACCCTTCGGGTCTCCGCCATCCCCGACCCGAAGGGTTTAACTACCCAGTTGGGGTGTGGGGGCGGTTCAGCTGCAACGCAGCATGGGGAGGGAGGGCGCGGGTTAAACCCTTCGGGTCTTCGTCCCCTCACCCCGCGCGGGCCAGCCCCGCGAGCACCTCGCGGAAGCTGGCAAGGCCCGCTTCCAGGTTCTCGATGATGTCCTCGGCCAGCTCGTCCGGCTCGGGCAGATTGTCCAGGTCGGTCAGGCTCTTGTCCTTGAGCCAGAAGAGGTCGAGGCTGGTCTTGTCGCGGGCGACCATCTCGTCGTAGGTGTACTTCCGCCAGCGGCCTTCGGGGTTGTTGTCGGCGTCCCAGGTGTCGTGGCGCGCGTGGCGGTTCTTGGGGTTGTAGCAGGCGATGAAGTCGGCCAGATCCTCGAAGCGCATCGGCTTCTTCTTGAGCGTGTGGTGGACGTTGGTGCGGTAGTCGTAGTACCAGACCTCCTTCGTCCAGGGGTCGGGGCTGGCCTCGCGGTTGTCGAAGAAGAGCACGTTGGCCTTGACGCCCTGCGCGTAAAAGATGCCGGTGGGCAGGCGCAGGATCGTGTGCAGGTCGGTGGTCTCCAGCAGCTTTTGGCGGACCGTCTCGCCGGCGCCGCCCTCGAAGAGCACGTTGTCGGGCACGACCACCGCCGCGCGGCCAGTGGTCTTCAGCATGGTGCGGATGTGCTGCACGAAGTTGAGCTGCTTGTTGGAGGTGGTCGCCCAGAAATCCTGCCGGTTGTAGGTGAGGTCGTCGGTTTCCTGCTCGCCCTCCTCGTTGGTGAAGGTCATGCGGCTCTTCTTGCCGAAGGGCGGATTGGCGAGCACGTAGTCGAAGCTCCTGGCTGCTCGGCGCGACGAGGGCGTCGGTGGGCAGCACTGCCCCCTCGCCGTCGATCTCGCCGATGTTGTGCAGGAACATGTTCATCAGGCAGAGGCGGCGCGTGTTGGCGACGATCTCGTTGCCGTGGAAGGTCTGGTGCTTCAGAAACGCTTTTTGCGCGCGGTCCAACTGCTGGTTGGCCGGGTTGGTCAGGAAGTCGTAGGCGGCGAGGAAGAAGCCGCCGGTGCCGCAGGCGGGGTCGGCGATGGTCTTGCCCGGCGCGGGGCGCACGCACTCGACCATCGCGCGGATGAGCGCGCGCGGCGTGAAGTACTGCCCCGCGCCGGACTTGGTGTCCTCGGCGTTCTTTTCCAGCAGGCCCTCGTAGATGTCGCCCTTGATGTCCGCGCCCATCATGACCCAATCGGTGCTGTCCACCATCTCGATCAGGCGGTAGAGCTTGGCGGGATCCTGGATCTTGTTCTGCGCCTTGGTGAAGATCTGCCCGAGCATCCCTGGCCGCTCGGCGAGCTCGCGCAGCAGTTCGATGTAGTGGACTTCCAGCTCGGCCCCGCTTTTGGCGGTGAGGGTTTGCCAGTTGTACGCGGCGGGGATGCCCACGTCGCGGTTGTAGGGCGGGCGGCGTACTCGTCGGCCATCTTGAGGAAGATCAGGTAGGTGAGCTGCTCCAGGTAATCGCCGTAGCCCACGCCGTCGTCGCGCAGGGTGGTGCAGAAGCTCCAGACTCTGGAAATGATCGCGGCGCTGTCAGCGTTGCTCATTGAAATGTTTTTCCTGTGAGGATGCGTCGAAGGTCGAAGGCGGCACTTGTGGGACGTATGCCCGCCTTATGGAAGTTTTAACCTTTATCAGGCGGGCGTTGTGCGGCTGATGAAGAGGAAGGTATAAGTGGGTAAGCCCTGGGGCCGCGGACCTCTGGTCCGCCGCCGTTCAGGAGGGGCGGGCCAGAGGCCCGCGCTCCCAGGGATGTCAGCCCCGTCACCCCCATTGTTTTTGATTGAATCGGGGTGACGACGCGCGGTTGAAACTGCTGCTGAGGGCCGTTGGCCGAGGCACCCAATGGGTACCGCCTTTTGGGGACGCTAACACTTCTATCCGCGTCGGCGAAGGCCGACGCTCGGCTGCAAGCCTGGAGCAGCGACTTCAGTCGCGCCCCTCGCGGCCTCTCACGATTTCCCCGTTTAACCTTTGTAAGCCGATGCTATGTGCGCGGCTCGCGGGCAGGGTTAAAACGAGAGTTGGCGATAGGCGGGGTCGTCCGCTTCTGCGTCGCTTCCCCTCTCTTTCGCCTTTTCCGCTTTGATGCGTTCGAGGAGCCGCGAGGCGGGCTCGTCGTTCGGGTCCTGCGGCACGAGTTGACCGGAGAAGGCTTTTTGGAGGATGGATTGGCGGAGGGCTTGAGCGCGTACCAAGGCTGTCATCGATCTCTTCAGTCATTCTATCAATCACGGAAAGTTTCGCTTCCAAGGCTTCTCATTTACTTGCATTGTTCTGCTGCTGCAAGAACAGAAGGCGAATGTAGCATAGCTTGTTCAAAGTATCGCTGAGATGATGTTCTTGACTGTGCTGTTGCACGTGCACGAGCTTCTAACGTACTCCCAGATTGATGAACATCTAGTATCAAGAAAGGGCTAAGATACTGCTCTGTGAGTTCGAACGACACTCTGAGCATGATCTGGCGAAATTAAGCGCGTATCCTAAGCCTGCTGCAACTCGAAATCTGTCCTACTGCTCCGACCTGGAAATAGATAGCATATCTCCTGAGGCCATAAGATGGCTAATTCGTGCCTTTCCGCACGTTACAAAGATTTGTCGTTAATACGAATACTGCCATTTTGCCGATTTCTCGATCTCCAGTACAGGTACTGGGCCTGGATCTTTGCAGATCTTTGCTTGCTTTACCATCGTGCCAAATGGCTGTCGCCAGGTTTCGGTCTAAGACTGCGTAACCATATCGCCATTGGCCAATCGTCGGGAGATTGGAAAGTCTTCTTGATACCGGCGAACTTACATTGACTCCAGGCTCCCTCGGCTTCCCTGGCTTCCGCCCTGGCTTCCCCGCTGCCTCCCACTGCTTGACCGCTGCCTTCCACTCCGCCACCTGCTCCGCGTAGCGGGCGTCGCGCTCGGCCTGGATGCGGGCGAGGAGCGCGTCGGGGGATTCCAGCTTGTCGGGGTTCGCGGCGCGCCACGCGGCGGTCAGCTTGCCCTCAAAGGCGTGCTTGAGTAGCGCTTGGCGATAAACCTTGAGTTGTTCCCGCGCCGTTTCCAGCGCCGCCACCCCGTTGTCCAACTCGGAGAAAAGTTCCTCGATTTTGGCAACGATGCGGCGCTGCTCGGCGAGGGGGGGAGGGGAGACTGGATATGCCTAAATTCTTGAATTTCACGCTTCCTGAGTTGTTGTTCCGACTTGATGCTTCGGCAATGTTCGTCCGACTCTTGGAGAGTAAATAAACATCAGAAAATAGTTTCAGATCGAAGACGATCTAATACGTACTGGACAACATCTACGTCGGTAAAACCTTGGTCCTAGTCCTTGGAGACTGGATTTAGTAATAGCAACCCGTCCCAAGTGATGCGGCCTACGTGTTATCAGAAGATCGCCTTTCTGAAGCAAGTGATGTCAGCTTCGAGAATTTGCGTGAGGCAAGACTTAGGACTACGCGCTAGGTGGCGATCTGATCTATCGCGTATTTTAGCCAATCTTTAATATTCAGCAGACGTATGCAGTCGGACATTACCTTTGCAGTCTGTGATCGTCAATTGAAACTCTTTCCCCAATCGCCGTCCGTAAGGACACCAACATAAGCACTAATCGCCTAGGTATTTTGCCCATACTTGGGGCAGTCATTGATCGTTGTTCACGCTACCAATACCTCATTCAACTCGTCAATCACATCGCCGAGGGTTACGCGGCGAACGGCGCGCCGCTTCACCCCCGGCTACTATTTGTCGTCACCCCCTCCGGGGGTTCAATGCAACGTGAACGCAGCGCATCTCAGCCGTGAACCCGCGTAGCGGGTGGCGACAATCGGTAGCCGGGGGTGGAGCGTAGCGCAACCCTCGGCGGGGTCGCTCCGCACCGCGCACCACGTAGCGTGGGCACCTCCCCGCCGTGAACCCGCGTAGCGGGTGGCGACAATCGGTAGCCGGGGGTGGAGCGTAGCGCAACCCTCGGCGGGGTCGCTCCGCACCGCGCGCCACGGGGCGCGGGCGCAACGCTCGCCACGCGCGTTCGGGCGCGGGTGGCGGCTCAAACGTGAACCCGCGTAGCGGGTGGCGATAATCGGTAGCCGGGGGTGGAGCGTAGCGCAACCCTCGGCGGGGTTGTCATGCCACCAACTCCCCGTTGAGTTCCTCAATCAGCGTGTCCAGCTGGTCGCCGAAGAGCTGGTGCATTTTTCCTAGGCCGCCTTGGGCGTCGAAGGGGGCGTATTCGAGGTCGTCGCGCTCGAAGTGGAAGGAAGTGGTGACGTGGTCGCGGATCAGCTGGAGCCAGGCGGTTTGGGTTTCGGTGAATTTCTGTTCGGTGGGGACGCCGGCGTGTTTTTGCATGATCCAGGTCTGGAAGTTGCGGCGGACGGTGTCGTTGAAAGGGGTGAGTTTTTCATCAATGCCGCAGGCGCGGCGGATGAGGGACACGAGGGCGGTCAGCTCGGTGAGCGGGGTGGCGTTCTCCGCGAGTTCGTCGAGGCTAGTGTAGGCTTCCCATACACGCAGCGGGGCGAGGCGGGGGGCGTTTTCCCGGAGGGCTTTGAGCACGTCCTTGATCTGGGCGAGGGTGATTTCCTGGCGGCGCTGGGGCTGCTGGTAGAAGATGGTGAGCGCATCGAGTTCGTCCTGGTGGTCTTTGCAAAAGGTCTCGAACTCGGAGACGAAGGCGGCGGAGCGCTCGCGGGCATCGGCGTCCCACTCGGCGCGGACGAGCTTGTCGAGGGTGTCCTCGTCGATGGTCTGGAGGTTCGCGGTGCGGATGCTCGACGATGAGGTTGATCGACGGCTCCGGTGAGAGGTTTCGCGGCGGCGGTGACGAGTTCGCGCTGGGCTTGCTCTCGGGCGAAGTCGCCGGGGTCGGTGCCTTCGTTCTGGCCGGTGATTTCGAGGGCGCGTTGTTCAATGGCTTCGCCGTTGATGGCAGCCGAAAGAGATCCTTGGTGAGTTGATTCAGCGAGGTGCCGCCGAGTTTCTCCGCGATGGCTTCCTTTGCTCCGGCTTGAGCTGCGCTCGATGCGGGCGAGGCGTCCGGCGAGGGAGGTGACGGTATCGGCATCGGTCGCGCACCCCATCACGACCTCCATGGCGAGGTCCTTGAACGGCACGGAGGGCTTGGTGATGAGCGGGCGGCTGGCGGTCTTGAGCGACTTGGTGACGCCGATGGCATCGACGATGACGTAGTGGGTCTTGGCGGTCGTCGCGGAGGGGGTGACCTTTCTTCAGGCTCGTCGTGCGTCCAGCGTGCGGGTGCCGCGGCCCTTCATCTGCTCGAAGTAGTTGCGGCTCTTCACGTCGCGCATGAAGAGCAGGCATTCCAGCGGCTTCACATCGGTGCCGGTGGCGATCATGTCCACGGTGACGGCGATGCGCGGGTAGTAGTCGTTGCGGAACTGCGCGAGGACGGACTTCGGGTCTTCCTCGTGTCTGGTAGGTGATCTTCTTGCAGAAGGCGTTGCCCTCGCCGAACTCCTCGCGCACGATCTGGATGATGTCGTCGGCGTGGCTGTCGGTCTTGGCGAAGATGAGGGTCTTCGGCACTTCGCTCGCGAGCCGGGGAAGATCTCCGGGCAGCTTGTCGCGGAAGGTCGCGGATGACGGTGCGGATCTGGTCTGGGTTGACGACGTCGCGGTCGAGCTGCTTGCCCGGTATAGGTCTCGTCCTCGTCCTGCTGCTCCCAGCGCTTGCGGCGCGTCAGCCGCTCGCGCTGCTCGACCTGCTGCTTGCGCGCGACTCGTCGCGCCCTGCGTGGTGACCTCGGTCTCGATCAGGTAGACCTCGTTGCCGACGTTGACGCCATCGGCGACGGCCTTCTCGTGGGTGTATTCGCTGACGACGTTCTGCTGGAAGAAGCCGTAGGTGCGGTTGTCGGGCGTGGCGGTGAGGCCGATCAGGAAGGCGTCGAAGTAGTCGAGCACCTGCTGCCACAGGTTGTAGATGGAGCGGTGGCATTCGTCGATGATGATGAAGTCGAAGAACTCGGGCGGGATCTTGTCGTTGTAGACGACGGGCAGCGGCTCGTCGGCTTCCAGCTGAGAAGTTCCGCCGGGTTGCTCGTCCTCGGCCGCTTCGTCCAGCGGCTCGCCCTTGAGGATGGAGTACATGCGCTGGATGGTGCTGATGCAGACCTGGCTATCGCTGGGACATGGGAGGAGTTGAGGCGCTGGACGGTGTAGAGCTCGGTGAACTTGCGGTTGTCGTCGTTGGGCAGTGTAGGCCATGAACTCCTGCTCGGCCTGCTCGCCGAGGTTCTTGGTGTCGACGAGGAAGAGGATGCGCTTGGCGCCTGGCGTGCTTGAGCAGGCGGTAGACCGAGGTGATGGCGGTGTAGGTCTTGCCGGAGCCGGTGGCCATCTGGACCAGGGCGCGCGGGCGGTCATCGCTGAAGGATTGCTCCAGATTGGTGATGGCGTTGATCTGGCAGCGCGCAGACCGCGTGGCGGGAGCGGGGGCGAGGTCTTGGAGGCGGGCGCGGAGCGATGTCGGGCTGGGCGAGCCATTCCGCGAGGGTTTCGGGACGGTGGAAAGCAGAAGATCTCGCGTGAGCGCGGGCTTGGGATCGCGCCCGTCGGTGAAGCGGGTGATGACGCCGGTGCTCTCGTAGACAAAGGGCAGCGGCTCGCGGTTGTTGACCCACTTCAGCGTGGCCGCCGCGTAGCCCGCGGACTGCTCCTCGACCACGGTGATGTTGTGGCCCTGCTCCTCCGGCTTGGCCTCGATGACGCCGACGGCGCGCCCATCCACGAACAGCGCATAGTCCGCAGGGCCGACATCGGTCTGGTACTCGCGCACGGCAATGCCCCGCCCTGCCTGGAAATTGATAGCGCGATTGTCCTGCACGGTCCAGCCCGCCTCGTCCAACAGGCGATCAATCCGCTCACGGGCGCTTTGTTCGGGGCTCTGGTTCGGCCTGGGGCTCATCATCCAAATCCTTCCAACCAATTATTATTGAGCTACGTGTAGGGTGCTACGTCATTTTCCCTGGCTCGTCAACGTTCCAACGTTTGAACGTTCCAACGTTTCAACGTTCCCACGTTCCAGCGTTCCTCACCCCCGAAACAAGATCGCCATGACGAAGCCCGCGATGAGGAGCCAGCCGAAGCGCTCGTGGAGGGTGGCGGTGCCGCGCAGCACTTTGTTGAGCGCCTGGGGGGCCTCGGTGGCGAAGGCGCGCTGGATCAGGTCGATGGCGGTGGGCAGGGTGAGCAGGGCGAGCAGCGCCCACCACGGGGCGATGCCCCGCAGCACGAGCAGCGGCAGCAGCAGGTAGCTGCCCCCGACCAGAAACCCATACTCGCGCTTGCTCGCCTCGCGCCCCAGCAGGTTGGCGAGGGTGCGCTTGCCCTTGCGCAGGTCGCCCTCCAGGTCGCGCATGTTGTTGGCGTGCAGGATCGCGGCGACGAGGAGCCCGACGGGGATCGAGAGGAGGACGGGGGCGAGCGCGACATCCTGCGTCATCACGAAGTAGCTGCCGAGCACCATGATCGGCCCCATGAAGAGGAAAACCACCACCTCGCCCAGGCCGATGTAGGCGAAGGCGGCAGGCCCCGCCGTGTAGAACCAGCCCGCCAGCACGCTGAAGATGCCCAGCCAGAGGATGAAGAGGCCGCGCGTCGCGACGAGGTAGAGCCCGAGCGTCGAGCCGAGCGCGAAGCAGAAGATACCGCCCCAAAAGACCTGCTGCGGGGAGAGCATCCCCTCTTTCAGGGGGCGGTTTGGGCCGAGCGACTCCTGGGTGTCGGTGCCCTTTTTCCAGTCGTAGTAGTCGTTGATCAGGTTGGTGCCCGCGTGGATCGCGACCGAGCCAACCAGCGTGACCACGAAGAGCCACCAACTCCACTGGCCCTCGTAGCCTGCCAGCACCGCGCCCAGCGTGACCGGCGTGACGCTTGCGGTAAAGCTGAAGGGGCGCACCGCCATCCACCATGTCCGAAAGAAACGTCGCACGCGCGGCTCCTTACCCCCCGCGCGCTCGCGCCGCTCTTCCGCGACGCGCCACGGGATCAGTTGTCGCTCCACTTCCAGCATGAGGGTGTTGAGCAGCCAGCCGAGCAGCCCCACCACGACGATCACGGAAAAGATGGTAGCGATGTCGTACAGCTGATAGCTGCGCCAGATCAGCGCGCCCAGCCCGCCCTGCGGCAGCAGCAGCTCCGTCCCGACGATCACCGTCAGCGCAAAGCCCAGCCCCAGGTTGATGCCGGTCAGGATGCTCGGCAGCGCGCCGGGGATCGCGACGGTGCGGATGATCTCCCAGCGCCCCGCGCCGTTGTTGCGCGCGATGTCGAAGTAGCGGCGCTCCACGTTCAGCACCCCCGCCATCGTGTTGAGCGCGACGAGGAAGAAGACGGAGATGGCGACGATGGCGTACTTGCTCGCCTCGCCCAGGCCGAGCAGGATGACCACCATCGGCACGAGCGCGATCTTCGGCACCGGGTAGAGCGCGGCGACCAGCGGCGAGAAGGCAAGGCGCGCGCTGCGGCTCACCCCCATCGCCACGCCGACGAGCACCCCCGGCACAGCGGCCAGCGCGAAGCCCACCGCCATGCGCCGCAGCGTGACCAGGGTTTCGGCTGCCAGGGTGCCATCGCGCAGCAGTTCCATCGTCCTGACCGCGATCTCGCTCGGTGGCGGGAAGAAGCGCACGTCGAGCACGCCGCTTTGCACCAAAAGCTCCCACAGCGCGAAGAGGACGAGGGGCGAGATCAGTTGTAAGAGTCGTTCTTTCATAGGAACGGCAGTACCCAAAGGGCATGATATCCGAAGTCCGAAGTCAAACGGCAACGACAGTCCGAAGGTAAAGAAGAAATACTTGGCGTTCTTGGCGTCCTTGGCGGTTCAACTTCCGTTCTCGTACGCCTATGCCAGTTCCGCCGCCCGCGCCGCGTTCACCTCGTCGCGGAGGCGCTGCCAAATCTCGTAGGCAAGCTCGCCAAAAACGGGGTTGCGCTTCAGGTCGAAGACCTCGCGCGGGCGGGAAAGGGCACCGGGTACTCCGCGATGATCTGGCCGGGCGCGGCGCTCATCAGCAGCACGCGATCGGCCAGCACGATGGCCTCGTCAATGGAGTGCGTGACGAAGAGCACCGTCTTGTCGGTGTCATCCCAGATGCGGAGCAACTCGTCTTGCAGCAGCACGCGGTTCTGCTCGTCCAGCGCGCCGAATGGCTCATCCATGAGCAGCACCGCCGGGTCATTGGCGAGCGCCCGCGCCAGCGCCACGCGCTGCCGCATCCCGCCCGACAGCTGGTAGGGGTACGCCTCGGCGAACCTGCTCAGCCCCACCACGCGCAGCATCCGCTCCACCACCGCCTCGCGCCGCCGCGTGCCGATGCCGCGCACGCGCAGCCCGTACTCCACGTTGCTGTGAACGGTCATCCAGGGAAAGGTGGAATCCCCCTGAAAGACCATGCTGTTGAAGGGGCGCTCTGCGTCCGGCGGCGCGTTTAGCGTCAGGGTGCCGGACGAGGGCGCGTCCAGCCCCGCGACGAGGCGCAAAAAGGTGCTCTTGCCGCAGCCGCTCGGCCCGACGATGCAGACAAACTCGCCCGCCTCAACCGAGAGATCGAGCGGGCCAAGTGCCGCGATCTCGCTTCCAGCCGGACCTGCGAAACGTTTGGTGATGTCGGTCGCCTGGATGATGGGCATGATGGAATGGTGAATGGTGAATGGGAGGTTGGGAATGGTGATGCTCTAAGCTTTAAGCGCTAGTACCTCACCGGTGATACATACTCGACGATGACCCACTGCAGGGCAATCCGTCCCTAATATCCAATCTCTAATATCCAATATCCCTTACCCCAGCCGCACCCCGTAGTCGCGGCTGGCGTAGTCGTACAATTCGGCTGCCGCGCGGGTCGCCACGTCGGTGTTGAGCCCCTGGAAGGCGGGCTTGATCTGGCTCAGCTGGATCATGAAGCGCACCGAGCCGATCTCCACATGCCCGTACAAGCTCCAGCGCTCGACCCGCTCCAGCAGGGTGAAGTGGCCCAGAAACTCCGGGAAGTGGCGGCGCAGGTGCGCGGCGGCGGCGTCCAGATCGTCCACCACAAAGCCGAGGTGGTGGATGCGGCTCGGCGCGGGCGGGGCGAGCGGCGCGTCCGGGTTGAAATCGAAGAGGAAGAGCGCGGTGTTCCCGCTGGTGACGACGGTCAGGTGCTCGTCATCGCGCACCACCTGCAACCCCAGCCCCTCCGCGAAAAAGCGCCGCGCCGCCGCGCGATCTTCCAAGGCGAGCGCGAGGTGGTCAAAACCGAAGTTGGTGAAGGGAAGCTCCCGCTCCATGTCGAGCGGGGTCGCCACCAGCACAAAGTCGGCATCCCCGTAATGCGCGACGATCTCGTGCAGGAACATGTCGGGGTAGATCAGGTCGTCGCCCTTGAAGATCGACAGGCGATGGTTGGTCAGCAACTCGCGCGGCAGCAACTTGTCCAGCGCAAGGTGCACCACATCGTGCAGCGGCACCTCGCCCGCGTGGCGCGCGCCATCGGGGAGTTGGAAAGAGACGAGGGTGGTGTTCATCGGGATTGCCTTTGGAAGTTGGAGATTAGAGATTGGAGATTAAGGATTACAGAATATCAGGATCAAGCATCCGAACCCGTATTCTGTAACCATAATCTGTCGTAATCTCTACTCTCCATCTCTAATCTCTATCGCTCCCACTCGACCGGGCCGCCCAGCGACTCGACCGCTTTGTCTGCATAGCTCGTGTTGATGAGGGTCGATAGGTCGAGCGGCTCGGTGTAGCTCAGCTCGCCCTGATCCATGAAGAATTGTTGCAGGGTTTGCAGGTCGTCGATGGGCACCGTGCCGTTGGCGTCGTGAAAGGAGCGGTTCGCTTCCGCGATGATCGCGGCGGGGATGCCGGTGTATTTCTCGATGATGGCGAGGTTGGCGGGCTCGTACCACAGATCGCCGTTCAGGTCGCGCGCGCCGCGAATGTACGCGCGGACGAAGCCCTCGGCCTGCGCGGGGTTGGTGGTGGCCCACTCCTTGTTGAAATAGACAGCGGTCGAGGTGAAGCTGTCGATGAAATCCTCGCTCAGCCGGTGCACCAACCCTTGCTGCTCGGCAAAGGTGACGAGCGGCTCGCCCAAAATCGCCCCGTCGAGCGAGCCGCTTTCCAGCGCCGCCGTCACCTCGCGGAAGCCGACGCCGGTCACGGTTACATCGTCGAAGCTCAGCCCGCCCTGCTGGAGCGCCTTCCACAGCCAGTACTCGGTGGCGGCCCCCTTGGCGTTGGTGGAGACAGTTTTACCCTTCAGGTCGCTCATCGTGGTCAGCTCGCCACTCTCGAAGCGCTTCTGGCTGACCACAAAGGGGCTAGTGAGCGGGGGGCGCTCGGTGTGCATGGGCGCGACGATCTCAAACTCCACCCCGCGCTGTGCCGCGTTGAGCAGCCCCGCGCCGATGCCCCCGCCAGCAACCTCAAAGTTGCCCGCAGCGACCTGGACCACGTTCTCGGTCCCGCCCTCGACCGGCATCAGCTCGACCGCGAGCCCCTCCTCGGCAAAGTATCCTTTTTCCAGCGCGATGTAGAAGGGCGCATAGATCGTCACCGGCACGATGCCGACGCGCACCGGCGCGAGTTCCGCATCGGTCGGGGTTTCCTCGGTGGCTTCCGGGGGCAATGTTGCCTCGGCGGGCGGCTCGGTGGCCGCGAGCGCGGAGGTTGGCTCCGCCACGGGGCTCGCCGCCCCGCCACAAGCAGCGAGCAGCAGAGTAATCAACAAGATGAACAAAAGTCGCTTGTCCATAGCCTCTCCTTCACCTATTTATTGTGAATTTTGGTACAAGGGCAATTTTAGCATGGTTGCAGGCAAGTTTAAAGTGACAAATGTGTATAGGACTTACGCAGTTGGGAAGACGACGGACGACCGACGGGTGCCCTCTGGGCGCGACGACCGACGAGTGCCGTCTGGCGCGACGACCGACGGGTGCCCTCTGGGCGCGACGACCGACGACCGACGGGTACCCCCTGGGTGCGACGACCGATAACGGACGAAAGACGAAGGACGAAAGACGAAAGACGAAGGATGAAAGAGGAAAGAGGACGAACGACCAACGAAGGCTGGCGGGGGCCTATCCTCTTCATTAACGCGTTCTGCATTTCGCCCTCTGCGCCTTTGCATCTCTGCGCCTCGCCTAGAGCGCCTACTGTTGGTTGCGTTACGCCGTTCGCTCTGCGCTCAACTGCGTACGTCCTAGTGTAGATAGCCAGGTTACAAGTTCTTCGTGAAGCGATCGGCAACCAACCCTTACGGGTGCGGCTCCTCGTCGGGCGGGGAACTGTCGGGCCACGGCTCCTGCGCGAGCAGGCCGGTGCGGTGGAAGAGCCCAAAGAGGAGCGCGCTCGTGACCCCCGCGCCGACCAGGGCTCCGGTGAAGATCGACGCCTCGCCCAGGAAGCGGTTGCCCGCCCACGCCCCGCCGATGCTCGCCAGCATCACGAGGAGGACGGTGGACAGGGGAAAGCGCCCGTCGGGGAAAAGCTGGGAGAGCATCGTGGTCACCACGAAGGCGGCAGCGGCGAAACCGAGGAGAGCGATCATGGGCGTTCCTTTGTGGGGGGCGTCAGCGGCTTGCTCAGGGAAAGGCGCTCGGTGGCGAAGCCGAACGCCTCGTAGAGCGCGCGCGCGGCGTGGTTGTGCGGGGCGACGGTGATCCCTAACTCCGTGTCGCCGCGCGCGCGGCTGGCTGCCTCGGCGGCGGCCATGAGCGCGCGGGCGATCCCCTGGCCGCGCGCCGCCTCTTCGACGTACAGGTCATAGAGATAGCCGCGCGGTCGCCCGGTGTAGGGGTCGCGCGCCTCGCCCAGCCACACCTGGCCCACGTTGGGCCGCTCGGGTAGCTCCGCCACCAGGATGACGTTTTCCCCCTGTTCCAGAAGCAGCCTCACCACGCGCTCGACGCTGGGCGCGATGTCGCGCACCGTCAGCTCTGCCTGAAGATGCGCGGGCAGGTCGCGCCACGAGGTCTCGACGATGCGCTCCAGAAAGCGGGAGTACTCGCTGGGACGGATGGGGCGGATTTCGAGGCTCACAGTGTGCGCTCGCTGGCCTCAAGGCTTGCCCGCGCGATCTGCCACGCGATGCGCAGGCGCATCTCCCACTGCTGCGGGGTGTTGACCTGCTCGCGGAGCCAGCGCGCGTAGCCCAGCGCCTCGATCTCCGCCGCGTAGCGGTCGGCGGTCTCCCATTCTAACCCCTCGGTTGCCAGATAGCCCACCGCTAGCCCCAGCCGCTGGCAGAGCATCGGCCACTCCCCATCCACGCCCAGGGTGGCACAGCGCGCGTGGCGGAGCAGGGCGGTGCGCCCGGCGGCGGAAAGGCCGCGTGCGCCCGCTGTAACATCCGGCAGGTCCGCCAGCAGCGCGCTGGACCGCCTCGTTTGCGAGCCGCTCTGTTTCCCGCTGCACGCGCGGGTGCGTCTCGAAGGCGCGGGGGGTGCGGCCAAACACCAGAAAGTCATAGCGGGCGATCTGCTGCGCCGCGCGCTGCACCTCGTCGGGGAAATGCTGCTCCCAATGGATCAGGCGATCAAAATCAACCAAAAAGTAAGCGGGATGCTCGCCCGCCGCGCGCAGGGCACGCAGGCGAACGCTGCCCATCTGCTCCACCCCCTGCGGCTCGCGATCCTCCACGACGCGCGCGCCGCGTGCCGCCAGCATCGCGCCGGTCTCGCCGCTCCCCTCGGGCGAGGTGAAAACCAGCACCTCCCGAAAGCGGGCGAGCCAGCCCGCCACCAGCGGCTCCGCCAGTGGCAGCAGCCGACTTTCCGGGTCGTGCAGGGTGGTGATGAGGGAGAGCATGGGGGGATTGGAGATTGGAGATTGGAGATTGGAGATTAGAGCTTGGAGATTGGAGATTGGAGATTATGGCTTGGTGTTTCAGTGGTTGTCACGGTGCAACGGTGTTTTGGCGCTGAGTTTTTCTACGATTCTTTTTTGTGCCGTGTCACGCTCTCAGGCGTGCAATCGAAAATCAAAAATCGAAAATCGAAAATCCTTAATCGTCGTTTCCGGGCTGGAGAAAGCGTTGCCAGGCGAGGGCGGTGGCGGCCTCGTAGACCTGGCGCGTGGGGAGGCCGTGCTGCTGCGCGGCGGCGTGGCAGGCATCGTATTCGGGCACCGCGCCCAGAACCTCGCCCTCGACGAGCTTGAGCTTGACGGGGATGGGGCCAAACGGGGTCTGGACCTGCTCCACGCGCCGCTCCGCCACATGGCCGCGCAGGTCGTGGATGCGCATGCCCAGGGTGCTGCTCTCGCGGAGGAGGTGCTGCGCGAACTCCGCCTCGCGCGCCTTGGGCACGAGCACGGAGAGGGTAACCCCCGGGCGGTTCTTTTTCATCTGGATCGGGGTCCACCACACATCGCGCGCGCCGCGTGCGAAGAGTGAGGCGGCGATGGCCGCGTAAAACTCGGGGTTCATGTCGTCGATGTTCGTCTCGATCAGCACGGAGGGCGCGTGGTGTGCCTCGCTGCGACGGTCCAGTGCCTCGCCCAGCCAGAGCCGCGCGACGTTCGGCCACTCGAACTCCTTTTGCCCCGCGCCGAGCGCCACCCGCTGGAGTCGCATCTCCGGCTGCTGCCAGCGCCCGCCCACGAAGTGCGCGACGAGTGCCGCGCCGGTCGGGGTGACCAGCTCGCCGGGGCCAGGGGCGGCTTTGATCGGCGCACCCGCCCGCGCGAGCAGCTCCAGCGTGGCGGGGGCGGGTAGCGGAATCCTGCCATGCTGCGAGCCGGTGAAGCCCGGACCCAGCGGGAGCGGCCCCGCGTGCAGCGCCTCGATGTCCAGGGCATGGAGCCCCGCGCATACCCCGACGATGTCGATGATCGAATCCAGCGCACCGACCTCGTGAAAGTGCACCGCATCTACCGTGCTGCCGTGCACCGCCGCCTCCGCCTCGGCCAGCCGCGTGAACACCGCGAGCGCATCCTGCCGCACGGCATCGGGGAGCGTGCTGCCCTCTAGCAGCGCCCGCATGTCGCTGAGGTGGCGAGTCGGCTGCCCCGCCTCACTCGCGCGGACCAGGGCCAGCGAGGCGCGCAGCGGCCCCTTCATCACCTCGCGCCGCTCGACCGACCACGCCTCATGGTCGAAGCCATCGGGCCAGCCCAGCGCCCGCACCGTCGCGCGCAACGCCTCGACCGGCCAGCCCGCATCCAGCAGGCAGCCCAGAAACATGTCCCCGGAGATACCGGAGGGGGTGTCAAGGTAGGCGATCATGGGGAAGTCCAAAGTGGTTCATGGCAGGCGGCACAACGGATAGCAGGCGGCAGGCGGCAGGCGGCAAACGGATAGCAGGCGGCAGACAGCAGGCAGCAGGCAGCAGACGGATAGCAGACAGCAGCAGCAGGCGGCAGTGGGTTCCCACGAAGCGGGTAAGGCGGCAGTGGGTTCCCACGAAGTGAATAGGCCAGTTGTCGCGTCCCTGACGCACCCATTGTTCTGCGTTGTGTGTTGTGCGTTGTGCCGCCTGCCGCCTGCTGCCTGCCGCCTGCTATCCGTTGTGCTGCCTGCTGTCGGTCGTCCGCGCTAGATCGGACTCGCGACGGGGATGGAGGCGAGGGAGACCAGGTCGGGCTGGCGCGTCGCGTTCATCGAGCCGCTGCGAAAGCCCGCCAGGTCGAGCGAGACGAAGGTGTAGCCAATCGAGGTGAAGTGCCGGACGATAGCCTCGTGCTGCTGGAGGATAGTTGGGAAATCCTCGGCGGGCACCTCGATGCGGGCGACCTCGCCGTGGTGGCGCACGCGGAACTGGCGCAGCCCCATCTCGTACAAAAAGTCCTCGGCTGACTCGATCTGCTTCAGCAGTGCGGGGGTGATGGCGGTGCCGTGCGGTACGCGGCTGGACATGCAGGCCATCGCGGGCTTGTCCCACACCGGCATCCCGAGCGCCTGCGCGATGGCGCGCACCTCCGCCTTGCGGATGCCCGCTTCCCACAGGGGCGAGCGCACCCCGTGCTCCCGCGCCGCCGAGATGCCGGGGCGGAACGCTGCCTCGCGCCCCACATCGTCCGCGTTGGTGCCATCCAGCACGACCGCGTAGCCGTCGCTGCGCGCCAACTCTTGCAACTCATCGTGAAGCTCGCTCTTGCAAAAGTAGCAGCGGTTGTTCGGGTTGGCCGCGTAGTTCGGGTTCGCGATCTCGTTCGGGTAGACGAGCCGGTAGGGCGCGCCGATCTGCTCCGCCAACTCGATGGCGGAACGCTGCTCGCGCAGTGGGTAGCTGGGCGAGACCCCGATGCAGGCCAGGGCGCGCTCGCCCAGCACCTCATGCGCCACCCGCATCACGAGCGCCGAATCCACCCCGCCCGAATAGGCGACGAGCGCGCTCGGAAAGCCCGCGATCACCTCGCGCATCGTTTCAAGTTTCGTTTCAATCTCTGGCGTCACACCACTCTCCTAGCACGAACGATATGGACGAAGGACGAAGGACGTTAACTGATTGCCCAGTCAAAGCCGCGTTGTTGACTCAAAGCTCTACAAAGCGTTCGTCCGCGAAGGCGGACAAGGGTGCTGTGGGCGCGGAGGCCCCTCAGCACGGACCGCTGTGCGAGTCCGTGGCCCTTTTGCGGCAATCTGCAACCTGTAATCTGCAACCTGTAACCCACAACCCACAACCCGCAACCCGCAACCTACAACCGCTTGTTGTTGATGAGCGCCGCCATGTAGCCCGCGCCAAAGCCGTTGTCGATGTTCACCACTGACACCCCGCTCGCGCAGCTGTTTAGCATGGCGAGCAGCGCGGCCAGGCCGCCGAAGCTCGCGCCGTAGCCCACGCTGGTGGGCACGGCGATGACGGGGCAATTCACGAGTCCTGCCAGCACGCTCGGCAGCGCGCCCTCCATGCCCGCCACGGCGACGATCACGGTGGCGGCTTGCAGGGTGGGCAGGTGGCTCAGCAGGCGGTGCAGCCCCGCCACGCCGATGTCGTGCAGGCTTTGCACCTCGTGGCCCATCAGCGTTGCGGTCAGCGTGGCTTCTTCGGCCACCGGCAGGTCGCTGGTGCCCGCCGAGACGACGATGATGCCCGGCTGCTTGGGCGCGGGCTCGCGCTCCCGCCAAAAGGCGCGGGCGCTCTCGTGCCACTGAACGTCGGGCAGTAGGGCACGCACCGCCTCGTAATGGGCGCGGGTGGCGCGCGTGCCGAGCAGGGTGTTGGAGCGGGCGGCGAGCCGCTCGGCGATCTGCGCGGTCTGCTCCGGGGTTTTGCCCGCGCAGTAGATCACCTCGGGGAAGCCCTGGCGCAGCCCGCGATGGTGGTCCAGCGTGGCAAAGCCAAGCGATTCAAAGGGAAGGCGGCGCAGGATGGCTGTCGCCTCCTCCACCGTTGTCTCGCCGCGCTGCACCCCGTCCAGCAGCGCGCGCACGCGTTGTTCATCCATGGGCCAACTCGTCAGCAACTATCAAGCCAGAACCCCCCTTTATCCCTCGTGCCCGGCCCGCTGCCAGAGCGCCTTGCCCACAAAGAAGGGGCCCATGCGCTCCATGAAGTGCGCGGTCTGCTCGGTGCTGCGCATCGCCTGCACGATGGACGAAAGCGGGAAAAGCGCGGGGCCAAGCAGGCCGATCACAAAATCGTTGTCATTCTTGTCCAGCCCGTAGCTCGCCAGCCGGATATCATAGCCCAACTCCGCCGCGCCATACTTGCGCCCGATGCTGCCATGCTCCTTGAGCATCCCAAACTGCTCGTCCTGCTCCAAGCGGTTGAAGCGCCCCTGGCGGCGCAGCGGGTACCAGATCGTCCAGGGCCACGCGGGGTTGGTCACCTTCTCGACCGGCAGCCTGAGTAGGTAGTGGTCGAGCGGGCGCTCGTAGCCGATAGAGTAGGTGCGCCCAAACATCGTGTACTCCGGCTTGGGCGCGAGCGAGGCGAAGGGCTCCTGGTTCAGCAGCGTGCGCACCGGTGTCACGAAGTGCTCCGGCTCCTCGCTCCACGTGAGCAGCGCCACCCCCTGGGGGTCGTTCAGGTCAGCGTAGAGCACCCCCGGCAGCCCCGCGCCTTCCAGCGCCTCGATCAGCGCTGATGGGGCGCGGCACTCGCCAAAGGCGAGCAGCTGCATGAACAGTCGCTGGTCGAGCGCGATCGGCTCGCCCGCGCGATTTTTGCCTTTTTCGGTGAGGTCAAGCGGCTTGTACTCGTCCGGCATAGGAACTCCCGGTTGGAGATTGGAGATTGGAGATACGAAGTGCCCCGAATGGGGTATTGGAGATTGGAGATTGGAGACGAAGTGCCCCGAATGGGGTATTGGAGATTATAGCTGTGTCTAGCTCGTAGCCAGATATGCGGCTGCGCCGCGCGCCGCGGCCTCGCCGCTGGCGATGCAGTCGGGGATGCCAACGCCGCGATAGGCGGCTCCGGCTACAAAGAGAGCGGGATGGTCGGTCAGGCGCGCCTCGATGGTAGCCAGGCGCTCGTTGTGGCCCAGGGTGTACTGCGGCATGGCGCGCGGCCAGCGAAAGATGCGCTGGAGGCGTGGGGTTGCCTGGATGTCGAGGGTATCGCGCACCTCGGCCAGCGCCATGGCGAGGAGCGCCTCGTCGCTGCGCTGCGTCACATCGTCGCGCCCGAAGCGGCCCAGGTAGACACGAAGCAGCACCTCGCCGTCAGGCGCGCGGCCCGCCCATTTGCGGGACGACCAGGTGCAGGCGAGCACGTCGGTCCCCTCCACGCGCGGGATCACGTAGCCATAGCCATCCAGCGGCGGCGCGTCCGCCTCGTCAAAGGCGAGCGAGACGAGGGCGCTGGAGGCGTAGGGAATCGCTTGGTGCGCGCGGCTGAGCGGCTCGTCCCACGCGAGCAACTCGGCGCTCACAAAGGCGGGGGTGGCAAGGATCAGCGCGTCGGCGTGCAGGGTGTCCCCATCGTCCAGCCGCAGGGTGTAGCCCTTCGCGGCGGGCGCTACCGAAAGGACGCGCGTGCGGAGCCGCTTTTCGACAGCGCCCAGCCGCGCGGCGAGCCGCTCGACCAGCTCTGCCATCCCGTCAGGGAACGCGACGAAGGGAGGATACGCCTCGTCGCTGGCCTCGGCGCGCGCGGCCTGCCCCGCGAGCAGGCCACGCAGCAGGCTGCCGTGCGTCACTTCCAGCGCGCGCAGCTGCGGGAAGGTCGCGGCGAGACTTAGCTGGCTCGCATCGCCCGCGTAGATACCCGCCATCAGCGGCTCGACCAGATGCTCGAACACCTCGCGTCCCAAACGGCGCGTGACGAAGTGTGCCACCGACTCGTCGCCGTTCGCGGGCGCAGCGGGGAGATCAACCTCAGCGGCCAGCCGCGCGCGCCCCGCCTTGGAAACGAGCGTGCTCTCGGCGAGCGCGTCCAGGTCGGTGGGCACCATGCCGGTGAGCCCCTCGGGCAGGCGGTGCAGCGTGCCGCTGCGTTTCACAAAGGTGCGGCGGTTCTCGGGGATACGCCCCACGAGGCGCGGCGCGAGGCCAAGCTCCTCGCACAGGGCGATGCCGCGCGGCTTGCGGGACAGGAAGCAGTCGGGACCGCCCTCGATCACAAAGCCGCCGACGCGCTCCGTGACGATCTTCCCGCCGAGCCGCGCGTCCCGCTCGATCAGGGTGATGTGCAACTCGGGCGCGAGCGCTTGCAGGCGGTACGCCGCCGCCAGCCCCGCAATCCCGCCGCCGACGACGGCGATGTGTTGGGTAGACATAATGTTTGAGCGATTGGGGCTTGTGTGGTTGACCGACGACCGACAGGTACCCATTGGGTGCGACGACAGGAGACCGGAGACTGACGCATGATAGAGCAACGGGGTTGCATCAGGGCTTGGGTCTCGATCTTGACGATTATACACACATCTGCGATTTTGCAGGCACGCCCCGGTCTGGCGGCGCGCGGGGCGCAGGCGGGGCGGCTGGGATTGCCCTCCGTCCACAGGTTGGGTACCATGCGAGCATTCTCGTAATTCTACCCAATCCTACAGGGAAGGAGTCGTTGTGACGAAGGGCCCCTCTTTATTTCTCTTTGGCTCTGCCGCTGGCTCGTGCGTGCGCATCCCCGAGCTTCTCCGCGCCTTTTTGGAGCGCGAGTACACCGTCTACTCCGTCCTCACGCCCGGGGTCGAGAAGGTAGCGCCCCCGGCGAATCTCATGAATGTGGCGGGCAACCAGTGGATCCATGCCTACCGCCAGCCGCCGCTCGACCGCTTTCCCTTTGGTACGATGCTGGTCGCGCCCTGCACCTTTAACACCTTCAACAAGATCGCCCAGGGGCTAGCCGATAATCTGGCGACCTCGATGATCGCGGATGCGCTCGGCGCGGGGTGCCCGGTCGTGATCGCCCCCTCGATGAACCATGGCCTGTGGGCTCACCCGCAGACCACCCTCTCGCGCGAGCGGCTGACTGGCGTGGGGATGCACCATCGTCCCCCCAACGATCACGGCGGAACAGGTGACGATGGCCCCTACGGAGCAGATCGTCGAGGCGGTGATGGGGGTGACTCATGGCTCCTGACCTGGAGCGCGACCGACTCCGAGCGTTGGTGTGGGAGCGGTTGGAGGCGCGCGAGGCGGAGCTGATCGAGCTGTGCCAGCAGTTGGTCCGCATCCCGAGCGTCAACGGGCTTCACCCCGAGGAGGCGATCGCGCGGGCGATCGCGGGGGCGCTGGAAGCCAATGGGATCGACGCCCAGCTACGCACCTTCGCCCCGATCGCGCCCCGCGCTGGTCGCGAGCGTCGGCGCGGGAGAGCGCGGGATGCTCTTCGTCGGCCACATGGACACCGTCGCGGTGGGCGACCCCGCCTCGTGGACGGTTGATCCCTTTGGCGGGGAGATTCGTGGGGGGCGGCTCTACGGGCGCGGCGCGTGCGACAACAAGGCGGGCATCGCCATCGCGGTGATCCTGCTCGCCGTCCTCCAGGAGTGGAGCAGCGAGCTACCGGGGCGCGTGCTGCTCTGCTGCGTGCCGGATGAGGAGAGCGGGGCGACGGGCAAGATCGGCATCACCCCGCTGCTGGACGAGGGGCTGCTCGACGCGGGGCAGGCGATCTACACCTACCCGGGGCTGGATCTGCTCTCCATCGGGCACCGAGGGGTGCTGCGCGTGCAGGTGGTCACGCGCGGCGAGGCGACGCACACCGGCGGCGAGGCATGGGAGCGCGGGGAAAAGGGCGCGAACGCGGCCACCGCGCTGGCGGAGCTACTCCTCGCGCTGGAGCAGTGGCAGCCTGCCTTCGAGCCCCACCCTGCCTTTCCGGGCCGACGGCCCGTGGTCACCCCCGGCACGCTGCTGAGCGGGGGCGGCATGGTGAGCATGGTCCCCGACCGCGCGGAGGCCACGGTCGATCTGCGCCTGCTCCCCGGCCAGCAGGGCGACGCGCTCCTCGCCGAGATGCGGCAGATTGGCGAGGGGATCGCGGCGCGGCGCGCGGGGATACGATTCGAGTGGGAAAAGCTGGTAGAGCTCCCCGCCGTCTCGATCCCGGCGGAGCGCCCATCGTGCGCTCCCTTGCCCAGTGGACGGAGCGGTTCACGGGGGAAGCGCCGACCATCGCGGGGGCGGGGCCTGCCAACGAGGGGTATCTTCTGATTCAGGCGGGCATCCCCACCATCTGCGGCTTCGGCCCGCCGGGCGGCAACGCGCACGCGGCGGACGAGTATGTGGAGGTGGAGGGTCTTCTGCTGGCCGCGAAGATCTATGCAGCTGCCACCCTCGACATGCTCTTTCCCAACGCAGCAGCGGCGACAGCGGAGTAATATCCGCGTCGGCAAGGCAGGCTAGGGGCGAGGCGGGTAGGCAGCCCACCTGTGCCTCGCCTCCCAGCCCAGCTTTTGCGCCGCCCGCTCGCTGCTCAACAACGAATCGTTGCCCCCCGAAGCCGGGTCGGATGTGGCTCTCGGGATAAAACTCACTGACGAGCTCGACGGAGGGGGTGGGCATGAAGGTGTCCGGGGCCGCGACGAAGAAGCGCTCGTGGCCCTGCAACGGTGCCTCCAGCGCGAGCCGCACTGCCGATGCCGCGTCGCGCCCATCGATGTAGGCCCACAGGTTGGTCGCCCCCGCCTCCGCCTCACCCTGGAGGGGAACGATTTGCTCGCGAAAGGTGTCGGGCGTGTGGATCCAGGGGAAGCGGAGGCTCACGATCGTCGCCCCGCTGCGGCGCGCGAAGGCGTCGGCCATCTCTTCGCCCTAATCGCTTGGAGAGGGCATAGGGGTCCTGCGGCAGGCAGGGGTGCTCCTCGTCGATCGGCAGGTAGGCGGGGGCGAAGCGATGGTAATTGAAGGGGTACCCCAGCACCGACACGCTCGACGCCCACACGATCCGTGGGATGCGCAGCTGGGCCGCGGCCTCGAACAGATGGTAGGTGCCGAGCACGTTGGTCCGGAAGACCACCTCGTTGGTGTGGAAGGTGGGGCGCGGGATAGCCGCCAGATGGACCACCGCCTCCGCCCCCTCCAGGCAGCCAAACACCTGCCCCAACTCCTCCATATCGACGAGCTTGGTGGGGACCCCGCTCCCCTCGGCCAGCACGCGATCCGCGTTCAAGAGCGTGTAGCCGTGGCTCGCCAGCTCCGCCAGCACGTGCCGGCCCGAGCAGGCCACTCCCCCCCGTCACTACCACTTTCATCGGCTGCCCCTCATTCTTTCCACTTCTAGCCGCGTCGTCCAACCGAGCCCGCGCTACGCGTGGAGCGGTCGAATCCGCTCCAAAAGTTGCTCCAGCCGACCCGTAGCCTCCGCGCGCGCCTCGGCGGGTGCCCGCGCGGGGAGCGCGGGCTGCTCCAACAGGAAGCTCGCCGAGACGGCGGCGCGCGCCCCCGCCACGCGCGCATCCCCGCTCTGGCTCCACCCGACGGCGAGCCCGCCGCCATAGCTGTTGCCCGCCCCGGTGGGGTCAACCAGCCTGACGGGGGCAGGTGGCACCTGCCAGACAATCCCCTCCTCGCGGTCGTAAACGTAGGAGCCGTGCGCCCCGTGGCGGAGCGCGACGAGCCGCGGACCCAACTGGCCCCAGAAGGCCATTACCTCGGCTGGCTGCTCGCTGCCCGCAAGGACGCTCGCGGCGCGCCAGTCGGGCGTGACGACATCCACGGTGGCGATCAGGGCGAGCATCGTCTCCGTGTTGCGCCACTCGTTGTAGTCGATGAGCGGCTCCAGGGAGAGCACGGCCCCCTGCTCCTGGAGCGCACGCGCGCTGTGGATCATCGGCTCGCTCGCGTACTCGGTCATCAGGTGGATCAGACTGCGGCTGCTGGTAGGTGGCGGGCAGGTCGAGGGGGCGCGCCAGCAACCGATCCCACGCATCGTCCTCGACGAGCACGGGGCACCGGCTCGCCCCGCTCGTCCCGCATCAGCTCCTTCTCGTCGTAGACGAGCATCGGGCCGCGCAGGGTGGGCAGATCGTCGTAGCGCGCCACCCCCGCTAGGTCAACGCCGATCCCCGCGAGCGCCGCCGCCGCCGTGGCAGGAAGATCGGTGCCGCAGCGGGACAGGAAGCCCACCGAGTCGCTCCAGAGCGCGGCACCCCACAGCGCCTGCGGGCCGCCGCCGCCGAGCGCCTCGGGCACGACGCGCCCATCGCTCAGGCGAAGCGCGTCCAGGATCACCTTGCCGTAGATCAGGTGATGAAGCACGGGCTGTCAGCCCCCGCCGCGACAGCGTCCATGTAGGCGCGCACCCGCTCCACGTCGATGGTGCCGCCCCAGCCCCCCCGCTCCAGGCAGGTGCCCACAAAGGCGCCGTCCACCGCCGCGAGCATGCGGCCCGCGTTCTCGTGGTTCGTGTACCCCGCGAGGAAGATCGGCATCCCCGGCACGCGCGTGCGCACCTGCTCGATCATCGCCATCGTCGTCTGCTCGTCCGGGTTGCCCAGCGAGACCGCGTCGGCACCCGCGTAGCGCGCGGCGATGGCTACCTCGTCCACCGGCTTGCCGCCCAGCCATTTGAAGTGCATCGAGTCGATCTCGGCGATCATCTTGATGTCGTTGGCCCCGATGGCGCGGCGGTACGTCATGACCTCCAGCGGGTTGCCCTGCACGATCCCGTCGCCCGTGATCGTGGCGCCCACCAGGACCCCGCAGCGCAGGAACGTTCCCCCGCTGACCTTCGCCACCGCGAGCGAGGCCTTGATCGCGTTCCGCATGATCTGGACGCCGACCTGGAACTCCTCGCCGGTCGCCGCGGCGATCTCGCGCACGATGGTCGCCATCGCCGCGACGCGCGCCGGGTCGCTCTCGTCGGTGGTCGAGTAGACGCGATCGACCGTCTGCGCCAGGCAGCCGCTCGCGCCGCCCTGGTCGAACGCTACCGCATTCGCGACCGCCTGTCTCCACCACCTGGTCGAAGCTCCCCTCCTTGTAGAAGGGGGTGCCCGGCAGCGCGCCCAGGTGCACCATGCCGATCACCATCTTTGTCCGCTCTCAAACGTGAACTGTCGCATTGTTTTCACCTTATTTGTGTAGAAGTTATGTCTTTGATCGAGGACTGAAACCTGGATAAGCTATGCAGAGCCTCGGTCTTCGGTCCTCGTCTTCGGTCTCGGTCCCCCGTCATACAGGGGATACGCCTCCGCGTCGGGCGCGTTGCTCCAGCTCTGCAGCGTCTGCCCGCCATCGATCAGGAGCATCGAGCCGGTGATGTGGCGCGCGTCGTCGGAGGCGAGAAAAGCTACCGTTGCGGCCACATCCTCGGGCTGACCCACGCGCCGCAGGGGGATGCGCCGCGCGAAACGCTCGTAGCCCGCGCGCCACGCTTCCTCGCTCATGCCGGGGGTGAAGCTGAGACGCGTCTCGATGACGCCCGGGCAGACCGCATTGACCCGAATCCCGTACCCCCCCAGTTGGAGGGCGAGACTCTTGGTCAGCCCGCTTACCCCCTCCTTGCTCGCCATGTAGGCCGCGCCACCCGCCAGCGTGTCCCACCCCGCCATCGACGAGGACATGGTCACGATGGCACCCCCGCCCGCGTCGATCAGCGCGGGGGCCGCAACCTTGCAGCTCAGAAAGACCCCGCGCAGGTTCACGCGGATCACCTCGTCCCACGCCGCGACCGGCATCGCGAGCACCTCGCTGTCGCGGCTGATCCCCGCGTTCGCGAAGAGCACGTCCAGCCGCCCAAAGTGGGCGACCGTCTCCTCGATCATCCGCGCGGCATCCTGCTCGTCCGCCACGTCCGCCCGAACGGCCAGCGCCTCGTGCCCCGCCGTCGCGGAGCGCCTCGGCTGCTGCACGGGCGAGCTCTGCGTCCAGATCGGCCACCACCACGCGCGCCCCTTCCTCTGCAAAACGCTGCGCGGTGGCATGGCCGATCCCCCGGCCCGCCCCCGTAACCAGAACTACCTTGTCCTTGAAGCGCATCCTCTTCCTCCTTGGCCCTGCTGGCGCGCTCACGCGCCCGCGAGGGTGGCGAGAAGCTCCTGTGTGAGCCGGTCCCGGTTTTCCACGGACACCTCGATGAGGCGTACCCGAGGGTGCGCCTTGATCCGATCCGCGATCGGATCGGGGCGCTGGACGATGGTGCCAAACACCGTCAGCTCACTGTCCAACAGCTCCCACACGACCTGCTGAAAGCGCTCTGACAGCAGTTGCATCGCTCCGATCTCGTCGATCACGACGATCCGGCGCATGGCAGCGGCCCGCAGGAGGGCGGGCACGGCCACCTGTTCCAGCGCATCCAGGTTCACCGTGTACGGGTTGAGGGGTCGCCCGTTGGTGTAGGGGGAGGGCTGCTGCTTGGAGGAGAGGGAGGCCACCTGGTTGTCCAGCGTCACGATCTCGAAGCCCTGCCGCTCGCCCCCCTCCCGCACCTCTCGGGCGAAAATCCCACCCGCCTGCCCGCCGAGCCGCTCGACGACCTGCCTCACGATGGTGCTTTTCCCCACACCAGGGGGCCCCACCAGCAGCCGGACCTCACCGGTATTGCTCGCGCGCATGCTGTTGCCCCTCTCAGGAATGCGGGGATCGGCTCTCACCCGCCCCCGCTTGGCCCAGTTGCGCCTTCAGGCGCGCGAGGATCGGGATCGTCTCGTGCTGCTCGGGGCGAACGACTCCCAGTTCAACCCGTCCGGTTTGGGGAAGCGGGTGTTGGTCTGGATCACCTCGTCGGGGGTGATGAGCCAGTCAAGCGCCCAATCGTGCGCTTCCATCGGCACGCGCGCGTCGTCCACCAGCTGGATGGAGTGGACGACCGCCACGATCTCGGTGTGCGGCTGCAGCAGCCCCAACTCGCGCAACATGCCAAGCTCCAGGTCGGCGAAGCCTGCCCCCTTGCCCATGCGCGCCCCGCCGCGCGTGACGGCCACGCAGCCGGTCAGCACCAGGTCGATCGGCTCCATCTCATCCGGGGTGACCGGCTCCCCGTGGACGAGCGCCCCCTGCCAGCGGGCCGCCTCCTCCAGCGGGACACCCTTCTCCCCGAGCGCCTCGGCGGTCAGCCGGATAAAGCAGCGCTCGCTGGTCAGGCGCGGCACCGCCATGTAGAGCCGCTTGCCTTCTTGCAGGGCGCGCAGGCGGACCGCGACGTGCGCGGTGTCGGGGTTGGACTTGATCACGCGGGCACGCTGCCAGACCGGCAGGGCCGCCAGCCGCTCGGCGGCCTCCTCCGCCCCCTCGAACGATGGGATGTGGCCGAAAGGATCGATCGGCGAGGCCCCCTGCTCCTTGAGCATGCGCCATATCTCATCGCGCAGGCTGTCCTTCTCGGCGTGTCGGCCGCTCCACTCGGTTTGTGCTGCTTCACTCATGCTCTGCCTCCTCTAATTCATCTTCCAGGATGATCCCGGCGACCACAGCCGCCGCGATGATGCGCGCCACCTCCGGCCCGAAGATGGGGATGCCGCTGCCGATGGGAACCATCCGCGCGATGACCTGGCTGCGGCGAAGGTTGTTGCCGCGCCAGGAACCCCCGTCGCTGTGGTGGGCCAGCAGCAGCGGTTGGAGCCGGTCGAGCGCGTTGGCGAAGCGCGCCTCAGGGGCTCTGGACCGCCTCGAATTCCTCCCACAGCTCGCGAAACTCGCGCCCCTGTTCCTCTGGCAGCAGGCCGAAGAGCCGCTCCGCCGCGCGCTGCTCGCGCTCCGCCTTGTCCTCGTAGCCCTGCGAGTCGTAGGCGTAGGTGTCGCCCGCGTCGATCTCCACGATGTCGTGGAGCAATACCAATTTGATGACGTGCAGGAGATCGATCTCCTCGGCGGTGTATTCCGCGAGGATGCAGGCCATCATTGCCAGGTGCCAGGAGTGCTCCGCGCTGTTCTCGCGGCGGCTGCCATCGACGAGGATGCTGCGCCGAATCACACTTTTCAGTCGGTCGATCTCGACGATAAAAGCTATCTGCTTGGACAGTCGGTTAGCGTCCATTGCGGTGTACTCCTAATAGAAACATCAGATAGAGAGGAGAGATAGAGATAGATAGGAGAAGGAAGAAAATCCCTGCCCTTTCTCCTGTCTCAATCGAGGTAGGCTCCCTTACCCAGAAGACGAGGAGGAGCACCGCGACGAGCGCCGCCGCTGCGGACGCCACCCCTAACCCCGTTACCCCCCAGCGGGAGTAGGCGAAGGGCCCCGTGATGCTGGAAAGCGCCACCGCGAGGGTGATGCAGGCGGCCATCAGCGTCATGACCCTGGCACGCTGCTGGGGGACCTGCTCGCTCAGCAGGGAGAGGCTGCTGACCATAGCGATCTCGAATGTGAAGCGCACCCAGACCAGCCCCATCAGCGCCTGCGTCAGGCCCGTGTTCAGGACGGGCAGCATCGAATAGGCGAGAAAGACAGCGATCGTGCTCGTCAGCATTGTGCGGTACTTGCCGAGCCGATCCGCGAGCAGGCTCACAAGCACGCTGCCGATCAGGTCGATGATCCCGAAGAGAAGGGCCACGCTACCCGAGCTCCACCGCGCTTAGGCCATATTCGCGATTGAGCCAACTCCCGTAGACGATGCCGACATGGGAGGTCGCAAAGGCGTTCAGCCCCGTCACGAAAATTGCGCTCCAGGTGGAGCGATTGTTGCTAGCGAGCCGCAGAAAGGCAGTGAGCCGCTGTAGCAGGCTGCCCTCGGTCGTCCCCTCGCGTGGCCCGTCGGCAAGCCGCTGCTCGGCGGCGGAGGGCAGCGCGCCAAACAGAAAGGAGACGAGTAGCACGACGGTGCCGAGCATCAAAAAGGGAGCGCGCCAGCCGAACTGCTGGATCAGCAGCCCCGAAAGAGAGAGCCCCACGATGCCCGCCAGCGCCCACCCGTATTCCACGACCCCGAGCGCCTGGGCGCGCCGCTTGTAGGGTACGCGCGCGCTGAGGTAGGCCTGGAAGACCGGGACGAACGAGAAGAGGCCGAGCCCCATACGATGATGCCCAGGGCGTTCAGCCAGAGTTGCTGGCCGACGGCGAAGAGGATCAGCCCCCCACCGCCCATCCAGAGCGAGACGCGCATCACCACGCGGTAGCCGATGCGGTCGGCGAGCACCCCCACGAGCGGGGTGGCCAGCCCCATCATGTTGCGGAGGCCGTTCAGCCAGCCCAGCGTGATGATGCTGATCCCCATCCCGCGTGCGATCAGCTCCAGGAAGGGACCGAAGATCTGTACGCTGGTGTCGATCACCATGCGCGTGCCCAGCCCCATGCCGAGGAGGCGGGGCAGGGAGAGGGCGGGGCGCTGCCGCCACTCTTTCGCTAGCTCCTGGCGCTGCTCCTGGATCATGGCGCGCGCCTCACCGCGGGGCGCCGCGCGATCAGCTCGCTCAGCGACAGGTCGGCGAGCGAGTCGAGGCGCAGGTCCGCTCCCTCGAACACCATGTCGCGCGTGAGCGGTCCCGGCACCGCCACGCTGCGGATACCCGCCGCGCGTGCGGCGCGGATCCCGTTGGGCGAATCTTCCAGCACCAGCGCCTCAGCGGCCGCTACCCCCAGCCCCTCCAGCGCCGACAGGAAGAGTTCCGGGTCAGGCTTGGTCCGTTTGACATCGTCCGAGCATCGGATACAGTTAAAAAACGGGCGCAGCCCATGCGTGTCGAGATGGCCCTCCACCCAGTCCCGCGGCGAGCTGGAGGCGACCGCAAGCTTCATCTCGCCCTGCCGCGCTTCTTCCAGGTAGCTCCGTACCCCCGGCAAGAGCGGGCATCCCGTCGAGCAGGCCGAAGACGCGCGTGCGATAGCGGCTGCGAACCGCGGCGCGATCCACGGGCCGCCCGATCTGCTCGGCGAGGAAGTCGTACGGGTCGAAGACGTCGGTCGAGCCGACCGAGGTGACCCAGGTTTCGGGGAAGATGCCCTCCGTACACGTTGATAGGTCTCCTGCCAGGCCTGGTAGACAGGCACTTCTGTCTCCATTATGAGGCCGTCAAAGTCGAAGATAATGGCGCGTATCATCGTGTTGTTCTACCTTTCAATCAATGTTAACTATGGTCCATCGTGGGATCAGGAACCTTATAGGAGTGCCAAAGATGGCTTCAGCGGAGACGTGGTATGATCGTGAGCAGCTTTACAACCACATCTATGGTGGGCTGATGGGCGCTGCCCTGGGCGACGCGATGGGCGCGGCGACCGAGCAGCACGGGATCGACGAGATTTTGGAAGAGCATGGCGGGCTCCTGCGCGAGCTGCTCGCCCCTGGACCTCGACACCTTTTCCCACGCGGACATTGCGGGCCTCGTCACCGACGACAGCAGCCAGATGTTCGCGCTCGCGCAGGCGCTGATCGACAGCGACGGACGAGCTCAACCGTCCCACAGTGGACGCAGGTGCTGCTGCACTGGTCGCAGTTCTCGCCGATGCGCCACCAGATGGGGCCGACGACCCGCCCGCTGCTGGAGGCTCTGGCGAAGGGGCGAGAGCATCGACCACATTGGCGCGGTCGGCAAGTCGAGCCGCAAGCTGACCAGCATGGGCACCACCAACGGGGCCGCGATGCGTGTCGCCCCGGCGGGCCTGCTTTTTCCGGGTGACTCGAGCGGACGGTGGAGCTGGCCTGGCTCACCTGCCAGCCCACCCACGACACGCAGATTGCCGCCTCGGGCGCGGGCGCGATCGCGGCGGGTGTGGCGGCTGCGCTGCTGCCCGGCGCGGATGTCTTCAGCGTGACGCGCGCCTGCCTGGAAGGGGCGCGCCTCGGCGAGGCGATTGGCCGCCGCAAGGGGCGCACCGTCGCCGGGCCGAGCGTTCGCCGCCGCATCGAGATTGCCATTGACGAGGCGCTGCGTGCCACCAGTTTCGAGGCGGCGCTGCGCGGCATCGAGGCCAGCCGTCGGCAACTCGGTCATGACCGTCGAGTCGGTCCCGGCTGCGGTCGGCATCTTCGTGGCCGCGGGCGGCGACCCGCTGGAGTGCGCGGTCGGCGGCGCGAACATCGGCAATGACACCGACACCATCGGTGCCATGGCCGGGTGCGATGGCCGGTGCGCTCGGCGGCATCGACGCCCTCCCGCAGGCGATGGTCAACACCATCCGCGAGGTCAACGAGGAGGACATCCCCGCCCTCGCGCAGGGGCTGACCGCCATCGCCTGGGGTCACCGGCCCACCGCCTGAGCAAGCTCGTCCAGCCGTTTTTCCGCGACGGGGCGCGGCACGCCCAAGGTGTGCAGCGCCCCGTACGCCTCGATGGTGAAGGAGGCGGAGACGATGCCCATTAGCGCGGCGCGCAGCGGGTCGCCGGTGCGCTGGAGGCCGACCGCGAAGCCCCCACAAAAGGTGTCCCCCGCGCCGGTGACGTCCACCACCCTGGCAGGGTAGGCCGGAACGGTCGTGAAGCGATTCCGGTCGCGCTCGTAGAGCAGCACCCCCGCCGCCCCCCGCTTGATCACCACCAGCGGTGCCCCCCACCCTGCAAAGGTTTCCGCCGCCTCGCGCGGGTCGCACCCCGCGCCCAGCAAGAGGCTCACCTCCAACTCGCTCGGCAGGAAGGCATCCACCACGCCGCACATCTGCCGCGTCAGTGGCTCGTTTTCCGGCAGCGCCCGCGTACTCGCCCGGGTCCAGGGTCACCTGGCGCAGGCCACGCTGTTTGAAGCCCCGTGCCAGCTCCGACTGGGTCACGATGCCCATCGGGGCGATGTGGGCCATGTCGGATGGCCCCACCCCGTCGGGGATGTCCGCCTCCCGCAGCATGGTCGGGTTGTTCTGCTGGTTTCGCTGATCTACCAGCGAGTTCTCGTAATCTTCCAGTTCTGGCGGGAGCGGGTGGCCCACGCGCGCGAAATGGAACGCGGGGTCACGGTCGATGCGCGTGTGCGGGTCGGCGTAGGCGTAGAAGGTGCGCTGCTCGTGGGAGCCGGCAACCTGGCGAATCCCGTCGGTGCCCATCCCCAGCTCGTTCATGCGCGCCAGCCAGCCCTGCCGGGAAATTCTCCCCCACCTTCGCGAGCAACTCAACCGTGTCCACCCACAGGCGCGCGCCGCCCGCGGCGTAGAGCGCGTTGCCCCCCATCTCGCGGAGCCGCACCTCGCTCGCCGCCGTGATGATATAGTCCACCCGCAGTCCGCCCCCGATCAAGAGGGTCATAGCGTCCTCACCCTCTCCCTGTCGGGGCGCTCAGTGGCGCGGCAGCGCGCGCGCTCTCGATAAAAGCACGGCAGCGCTCCAAATCCTTTTTGCCAGGGTACAGATCGGTACAGGTGCAGGAATCCACCCCCCACGGCCCCACCGCCTCGATCCCGCTTGCCACGTTTTCCGGGTTGAGCCCGCCCGCCAGGATCACGTGGGCGGCGCAACTCTCGACGATGGCGCGGCTGATCGCCCAGTCGTGGGTCTTGCCGGTCACCCCGATCCAGCCTGGCATCGGGTCCCCGTTGTCATCCCCCAGCTTGGTGTCGAGCAGGAGGTAATCCACAAAGGGGTCGAAGGCCTGCGCCAGCGCGAGCGACTCCACGGTGTGGGAGTAGGCGGGCGGCGCGACCGGGATCGCCTTCATTACCTTGGCCGGATACACCGCTTCCCGAAAGCGTTCGATCTCGTCGAGGCCCAGCATCTCGACATTATTCGAGATGTGAACGATGTCGGGGCGGTGGCGCGTGACCGTCGCGATCATCTCCTCCATCGTGTCCACCAACGGCAGCAGGCTCACCACCGAGCGCCCGCGTGCGATCTCGATCAATTTGGAAAAGTGCGCATCCTCACCGGGCCGGATGGCGAGGCCGATATGGTCCAGCCCCATCTCCACCAGGGCGCGCACGTCCTCCTCCAGCGATGCCCCGTAAATTTGAACTACCATGCTGCTTTCCTGTCATCCATGTGAGCTTACCTTTCGTTGAAGTGTCCGGCAGGAGGGTAGAGCGCGGGGCATCGTTTTTCTATCATGAATCCCTTGCGCTCGCAAAATAGCACCCTATAATAGCTTCTGAGAAACTCTGAGCGAAATACAGTTGGATTTTCTGCTGTTTTCTCGTTCATGCTTTACCTGGCGCGTACCATATAACTTTTCTGCTTCAAGGCTACCATTGCTTTCCGCTATCGGTGCCCTTGAGGATCGCTGCACTAGCCGACTCGATAGTGAGAATTTTCATCATGCCCTTGCTGCCCGTCGTCCATCGTTTCCGCCTCTTCTTCGCGCTGAGCTACAGCGCGATCGGCATCTTCATGCCCTACCTGGCCCTCTTCCTGACCTACCGAAACTTGACTGGCTGGCAGATCGGCCTCCTGCTTGCCACCATCCCCCTGGTCTCCTTTTTGACCCAACCGCTCTGGGGGGCGGTCAGTGACGTGTACCACGTGCGAAAGCAGGGGCTTGTGGTAGCCTGCTTTGGTGCCGCCGCGCTGGCGCTGCTGTATGGGCTGGTAACCGACTTTCGGCTCCTGCTCCTCGTCACCGTTGGCTACGCCCTCATGCAGGGGGCGATCAACCCGCTGGGCACCGCGCTGACCCTGGACTATCTGGAGGACCGAGGCGGGCAGGTGGAATTCGGCTCCCTGCGCCTCTGGGGCTCGATTGGTTTTGCGCTCTGCTCCTTTGCGATTGGTACCTGGGTGATCGAGACAAATCCAGGGGGGATCATCCCCCTTTACAGCTTCACGATGCTGCTATTGGGGATCAACGTGATGATCCTGCCGGACGCGCCCGCCCACGGGCGCGCGGATTGGCGCGAGGGGGTAGCGCTGCTCCGTCAGGAGCAGGGGCTGCTCCCCTTCCTCGTCGGCATCCTGCTGATCGGTGCGACCCTCGGCATCGTGAACAACTACCTCGCGCTCTACCTCACCGACATTCACGCCGCTGGCTGGATCATCGGCGGCGCGATGGCGATCTCCGCCCTGGCCGAGGTGCCGCTTATGGCAAACGCCCCCGCTTTTCTGCGCCGCTGGGGGGTGCGCCTCGTCTTCGTCGGCGGGGTGGCGGTGTTGCCCCTGCGCTGGCTGCTTTACCTCTTCATCGAGGAGCCGCTGCTGGTGCTGCCGACCCAGGTGCTGCACAGCATCGCGATGCTGTCGCTCCTGGTGGTCGGGGTGCTGTACATGGACCAGCATCTGAGCCGACGCTGGCGCGCGTCGGGGCAGGCGCTGTACAACGCGGCGCTGCACGGGCTCGGCCCCAGCATCGGCCTTTTTGCCGCCGGACAGCTGTACGAGGGGATGGGCATCCATCCGGTCTGGATGCTGAGCCTCGTCCTGTCGCTTGTCGGTACGTTCATCCTGAATTTGGCCGTGCGGAGCCAGGTGGCGTCGCGGCCCCAACCCGAGGCAATCCCATGACGATTGATTATGTGACCTTCTCGAACCTCATCATCGATGACATCGTGCTCTCCGATGGTCGCACCTTCATGAACCAGCTCGGCGGGGCGGGCACCCATGCGCTGGTTGGCATGCGCGTGTGGAACGACCGCCTTGGCTATGTAGCCTCCGTCGGCAGCGACCTCGCCCCCGCCCTCCGGCACGCGCTGGCCGAGTTTGGGGTGGACCTCCAGGGGCTCATCCTTCGCGAGCCCTACCAGACCGCGCGCGCCTGGCAGCTCTTCGAGCCGGATGAGCGGCGCATCGAGATCTTTCGCACCTCCGAGGAGGCCTTTGACGAGCAAAAACCGAGAGCCGAGGAGCTTGCGCCCGCCTACCGAGAAGCGCGCGGCTTCCATCTTCAATGGGGCACCCTGGACGAACTGGGCGACCTGATCGACACGCTCCGCGCGGCCAACCCCGCCTGCCGCCTCGTCTGGGAGCCCTCGCCCGTGCAGTTGGGGGAGCCCGCCGCGCACTTCCGACGCATCTTCGCCCAGGTCGATCTTTTTTCTCCGGACCGTGGGGAGGCCGAGCAGATCACCGGCCAGACAGAGCCAATAGCCATGCTCGCGGCCCTGCTGGACATGGGGCTGCCGCTGGTTGCGCTGCGCATGGGCGCGGCGGGCTCCCTCGTCGCGTCGGCCAGCGGCGAGCTGTGGCGCGTCCCCGCCGCGCCTCCCGCGCGCATCGTCGATGTCACCGGCGCGGGAAACAGCTACTGCGGCGGCTTCCTCACGGGGCTGGGCGACGGGCTGGAGCCGCTGGACGCGGCGCTGCGCGCGACGGTGAGCGCCAGCTTCGCCCTGGAGCAGTTCGGCCTCCCCCAGTGGGACAAGGGACTGCCCGCCGAGGCAGCCCGCCGCCTTGCCTGGTGCCGCGAGCGGGTCGAAGCGGGTATGGTGGCCTAGGCGACGAGCCACCAAAAGTTTCGGAGCGGGCGCACCGTTAAACGGTGCGCCCGCTCTTTTTCTGTCAGGCGGCTAGGAGGGCAGCGTGTCGAGCACCTGGCTCACGCGGATGTCGTTGCCCGAATCGTAGGCCTCGTTGTTCGTGCGGAAGGGAGGCTCGCCCACCACGTCCGACAGATGCGCAGAGAAAAGCTCGCCCGCGACGGCGTAGACCATCGGCGAGAACTCCTCGCGAACCGAGCCATGTACCGGCAGCACCTCGTGGGCATAGGGCGCGATCGCCTCGTCGCCCTGGGGCACCACTGCGATACGGTTGCGACCGATGCGCTCCATCTGGGCCATCAACTCTGCCGCGCGCCCGTGGCCTCGATAGCCAGGGGAGATCACGAAGGTCGGCGTCGCCGTCTCGACCGAGGCGAAGTATTGGAGGTGAGCCCACTCCTCGGTGTCCTGCCCCATCGCATGGCGGCCCGCCGCCTCGATGACCTTGGCCGCGCTGAACAGGGCGGTCGCGTAGTTTGGACCGTCGCCCACGAAGACGAAGCTCTTCTCCTCCGCGTAGCGCTCTGCGAGGGCACGGGTTTGCTCGTTGATCGCCGCCACCGTCGCCTCGATGGCGTCCGCTGTGCCCTTCAGCTCGGCGCGGAGCGCGTTGGCCTCATCCTGGGTGTAGCGGCCCCGCACCTCGCCCAGACGGATCGCGAGCAGGTAGAGCATCAGCAGCGAGACGCGGTAGGAGCGCACCCCCGGCGCGGGGGCGAAATCCGGCACCGTGCAATTCAGGATGCGCTCGGCAGCCCCCGCCAGCGGACCGTCCGGGTTCGCGGTGATGGCGATGCCGAAGGCTCCCTTCTGGCGCAGTAGTTGGAGCGCCTCGCGGGTGCGCGCTACCGTTCCGGAGACGGAGATGGCCAAAACCAGCGGGTTGCGCGGGAAATCATCGGAGAGGTAGGGGGCGGTGTAGCGCCCGGCCTGCATGGCGGTCAGTGGCTCGGTGGCGATGCCCGCCAGCCGCTCGAAGGCCAACTCGGACGCGACCCCCGCCATGTGGGAGTCGCCACAGCCCTCGATGATGATGCGCTTCACGGAAAGACATTCGTCATGGTTCAACAGGCGGCGCACCCGCTCGTCCAACTGATCGAATTCGCCCCGGATCAGCTCCGGAAGGCTCTGGACCTGCGCTACCATGTTGTTCGTCGCTTGCTCTGCCATCTGAGTCCCTCTGAATGTGAAATGGATGAAGGTTGGATCGTCAGCGCCCGGCCACGGGATGCGTGGCCGGGCAGGTGTGATTGGGTTAAAGCCGAGAATTGTAGGCGGTGTAGGGCACACTCGCCCCCACCGACCACTGTCGATAATATTCCTCGACGAGCGGGCGCAGTGCCGCGACCATCTCCGCCTTGTCCGTGGGGAAGGGGGTGGCCGCAAGCTCCTCGGCGAGCGCCTGCCCCGTCGCTTCCACGTCGATGCGGGTCGGCACCCCCTGATCGAGGACAAGCTCGCCCCCCACGAGGACGCTTTCCACGTCCTGTGCCTGCGCCCGCGCGAGGAGCAGCAGGAGCGGGTCGCTTTCCGGCGCGACCCAGGGCCAGCTCAGGCGCTCGGCGCGGAGCAGCACCAGATCCGCCTCCCACCCCGCTTCCAGCCGCCCGAGCCGCTTGCCCGCGCCGAGCAGCCGCGCGCCACCACCCGTCGCCATCGTCCACAGGTCGGTTACGGTGGGCGCGGGCAGATCCAGGCCCGGGGCGCGGTTCAGCCGCAGCGCCAGCCGCATCTCGGTGAAGTAATCCTCGTCGTCGTTGAGGGTCGTGCCGTCCATGCCCAGCGCGACGTTGACCCCCGCCTCCAGCAAACGGTTGAGCGGGGCGATCCCCGCGCGCAACCGCAGGTTGGAGCTAGGGTTGTGGCTGAGGCTCACCCCTGTTTCCGCCATCACCTCAATCTCCTGATCGGAGAGCCAGACCCCGTGGGCGCAGGAAAAGCGCGGGGAAAGCACCCCGAGGTCGCGCAGGTGCAGCAGCGAGGGTTGCCCGTAGCTACGCTGCCCGTGCAGCTTCTCGTAGACCGATTCCAGCAGGTGGGTCTGGATGCCAGTCCCGTATTCGGCGGCCCGTTCGGCGATGCGCCCCCACATCTCGTCGCTACACCACTGCGGCCCCGGTGGCCCGAACCAGAGATCGATACGCGAGTGCGCCCCGAAGTCGCGCCACAGATCGGCGAAGATGGCGAAGAAGTCATCGGCCTGAATCGCGCCCGGCTGGGGCAGGCGCGTTTCGGCCAGGGCGCGGGCATCGGCCGGAAGCGAGGCGAGAAAAGCCTCGTCCTCCCCCCAGACCAGGTGGCTCTGCTCGGTCATCCCGATGGCGAAGGCGACGCGCATCCCGGCCTCGTCATAGCCCCGCAGCGCACGCCGCACTGTCTGCTCGAAGGCCTCGGGGGTTCCGTGGCCGCTGTGCATGTCCACCACTGAGGTCACCCCGCTGCGCAGCAGCCGCGCGGCGCTGAGCAGGGTCGAGAGGTAGGGATCGGCGCGGCGGCGCGCGGCCAGGGTGAGCAGCCAGGGTTCCAGCAGTCGGTCCGAGATGCCCTGCTGGATCGAGGTCGCCCCGTTGCTGTGGTGGTGGGCATTGATGAGGCCGGGGATAACCACGTGCTGCTCGGAGCCCATCACCTCGACATCGGGAAAGCGCTCGCGCAGCTCCGCCCACGGCCCCACCGCCTCGATCTTTCCATCTTGAACGAGGACGGCACCCGAGTCGATGACCGTTGTCTGGCCCCGTTACCACCCAGCGGCCACGAACAAGTCGTTGCTCAGCCACGGTTCCCCCCCATGAGCCGCTCGACTTCCTCGTGGGTGGGAAGATGGCCGCGCGGCCCGAGCCCAGAAACAGAGATGGCGGCGGCGGCGTTGGCATAGGCGAGGCTCGGCCCCAGCGCATCGCCGCGCAGGGTGGCGGTCAGGAAGGCGGCGTTGAAGGTGTCCCCCGCGCCGGTCGTGTCCCGCACCGGCACGGTAAAGCCCTTCTCCTCGGCTACCTCATTGGCGCTCACCGCGAGCGAGCCGCGGCTGCCCAGGGTCACCGCCACGATGCGCGGGCCATAGGCCAGCAACTGACGCGCCCCCTCCACCGTGGCGGCCTCGCCACTGCATGCGATCAGCCCCGCCTCATTAAAGGAGGCGATGTCCACCCATGCGAGCATGCGCTCCAGCGTCGCGCGGTCGGCCCCGATGGTGGACTCCACGTCGATCATGACGAGGACACCCAGCTCGCGCGCGAGCCCGGCCAGACGAATAAATTGATCGGGGTTGTGGGGCATGGCGTACATGCTGCGCACCTGGGGGAGGGCGATCCGAGCACGCTCCATGTCGAGCGTCTCCTCGAACATGGGCACCACGACGATGGAGCGCTCACCGGAGGGCTCGATCAGGATGACGGTAAAGTGGGTCTCGGTATCCGCGCGGCGCTCGACGAAGTCGGTAGAAACACCGAAGCGCGCAAAGTCCTCGGTCACCAGGCGGCCCGCCTCGTCCGCTCCCACCGTCGCGAAGGAGGCGACACGCAGACCGAGCTGCCCGGCGGCACAGGCGAAGTTGCCGACCGTCCCGCCCGGCAGCCGCCCCACGAAGCGGCCCATGACCTTCTCGCCGTGGCCGGGGAGGGAATCGACGGTCATCACGATGTCGATGTCGACACCGCCCACAGCGAGCACATCGTAGGGGCGATTTTTGGAGTTATGGTTCATAGGCCTGCTGTACAGATGAGAGAGTTGAACAAGAGAGTTTGGGTCGGAACGGTGCGCGGACGCTACGCATTGGGCGGCTCCTCCCATGGCTGAATCTGGGGGAGGATCGCCGCGTAGCGCTGCCGCACCAACGCTTCTCGCTGGGGTGTGATCGCGGGGGGACCGATCTGCTCGATGACGATCGAGGCGCTGGCGGCGGCATAGGCAGCCGCCCGGCACGCTTCCCCTGTGGCGACCCAACCCACCAGCAGCCCGCCCGAATAGGCATTGCCCGCGCCGGTCACGTCCACCACGTCGGCGGGCACCACCGGCACCTTCCAAAAGCGGTCTTCCTCCCGATCATAGAGGAGCGAGCCCTGGGCACCCTGCCGAAGGGCGAGGAGGCGCGGGCCGTAGCGGGCGAGTGCGCGCAACTGCTCCTGGAGGGGGCGCTCCCCTACCAGAAGCGTCATCGCCTCCTCGTCCGGGCTGAATACTTCGAAGTGTGCCATGCAGCGCAGGATGGTCTCGCGCTCGGCCTCGCTCATGTCGCTCCCGATGATCGGCTCGGCCCCCATCCGCACGCCAGCCGCCGCCAGCGCTCCAACCATTGCCTCTTCCTCCGGGTCCCCGCGCCCGACGAAGTGGGCTACCTGGAGGGTCTCCGGGATCGGGAGGGTGGGCGGCGCATGCTTGAGCTGCTGCGCCCACGCCTCGGGCGTTGTCCGGGGATCTGCGTGCGCTTGCCATCCTCCTCGAAGAGCTGCCAAGCGCGCGGGGTCGGGTGATCGTTGATATGGATCGCGCTTACGTCGAGCCCCAGCGGGGCCAGGGCGTCGGGTCGAAGTCGGGGCCGACCGCCGCGATGATCCCCACGTCCGGCTCCCAGAGGCGCATGCCCACCGTCGCGTAGAGCCCCCCGCCGCCGAGTAGCCCCATCGCGCTCTGGCCGGTCGGGAAGATCACATCGTCGATGATGATGCCCCAACTGGCATAGCGAATCGTCACGGAACCCCCGCCGGGCGGCTGTAGCCGCCCGCCACCTTCTGCGCGGCAAGCTCGATCGAGAGCGCTTGCAGGGGAAGCAGGGTCAGCAGCGGCGAGAAGGGCTCTGCCACCTCGGGCAGGGTCAGGCCATCCGCATTTTCCACCAGATCGTTCAGCTCGCCGCTCGTGAGCGGGAGGAGCCGTGCCCCCCAGCCCCGCACGGAGCGGGCCGTCTCGCGGTAGCGCGTCGCCGCTGCGCCTGCGGGCGCGATCAGGATGACCGGCTCGCCCTGGCGAAGGGTGGCGACGCGCAGCCCGTGGTGGAACTCCTCGACGGTGAGGGGCATTCCGACTTCCTGTGGCCCCTCGGCGAGCAGGGCGGAGCCATTCTGGGCGACCGCAAAGCTCGGGCCGCCGCCGACCAAGAAGAAGAGGCGGCTATCCGCCAGCGAGGGCACCAGCGCCTCGGCCCACCCCTGGCTCGCCTCTAACACGTCGTGCATCTTCTCGGGGAGGGCGCGTAGCTCCGCCGGCCAGCCGCTCGGCCTCTGCCCCAGCGAGGAAGCCCCGCGCCTCGCCCAGCGCGATGGCAAGGTCGAGCAGGATGGCGATGGTCGCGGTGGTGGTCTGCGCGGGCCAGCCAACCTTGGAGGCAGCCGGGATCAGCGCCTTGTGCGGGCGGGCCACGAAGGGATTGGCGGGGTCGCCGTTATCGGTGATGCCGACCACATAGGCCCCGCTGCCCAGCGTCCGATCGAGGGCGTCCCACGTCGTGGTGGGGCGACCACTTGAGCTGGTAACGATGTGGGCACTCTGCGCCCCCTCGCCCGGCCAACCATAGATGGCATAGTCGTAGGCCTGCAAGGGCTCGAAGGGCAGCCCCGCGTAGCGCTCGAAGGCGAGGCGCGCCGCCTGCGCGGCGAACCACGAGTCGCCCGAGCCGCTTGCAAGGAGGTGGCGAGTGTCGCGAGCCACCAAGGTACGAGCAAGCTCGCGCACCTCCTCGCGGAGTGAATCGAGCACGCGCGCGATGGTTTCAGGTTGGGCGTTGACCTCCTGCCGCGTCGCGGCGATCGGCATCATGGCACGGTCTTCAGACATGCGGGGTTCTCCTGGCAGAAAGCGTTGTTGGTAGCGTCGGCCTCACGCGTTTGTGACGATGAGCGAAGACGGGAGACCGAGGACAAGGAAGGTAGACACTCGGCGACTTAGGAAACGATGGCGTCGTGGAAGAGCTTGCGATAGTACTCGCCATCGATGTCGAGCGCGACCTCGATGGGGGAGTCATCCCCCCCAACCGGTCGCCCCTCGACGATGTGCGGAGGGCGGCGGTCCACGATCGTCTGCCCGCGGCTGTGCTTCCCGCCGGTCTCGACATAGACCGGCAGCCGCTCGGTTTTGAGTCCGGAAGGGTCGATCACCGAGGCCACGCAGCCCGCGTCACCGATGGTCGCGTCGGGTCGGGAAAAGTTGCGCATGGCGAAGCGCAGCAGGTGCGCCACGAGCTCGGGCGGGGTGGTGGGGGCCGAGTTCCCCTGCTCCGCCGCGAACATGGTGCCTGCCTCTTCCATGGTGAAGCGTACCTTCCGGAAGACCTCCAGCCCGTACATCAGGATCGGGAGGCCCGAGCGAAAGACGATGTCTGCCGCCTCGGGATCATGAAAGATATTGAACTCGGCGACCGGCGTCGCGTTCCCAATATCGTAGGCCCCGCCCATCAGGGCGATGCGCTTGATCTTCGCTCTCACTTCCGGCGCATTTTGAAGCAGCAGGGCGATATTGGTGAGCGGTGCTAGCGCGATGATCGTCACCGGCTCGCTCTCGCGCAGGAGGGACTCCCGCAGGAAGGCGACCGCATCGTGACTCACGGGCTCCCGTGTCGGGGGCGGCAGCTTCGCGCCGCCCAACCCATCGTCGCCATGCACGACAGCAGCCGAGTAGGGGGGGGCGACCAACGGTGCGATCGCGCCGCTCGCGACTGGCACGTGGCTCGCACCGGCCAGTTCCAGCACCTGCAAGGTGTTGCGGGTTACCTGCTCCAGGTCAACATTTCCGACCACGGTCGTGATGCCACGGACGTCCAGCGCAGGGTGCTTGACCGCCAGCAGCAGGGCAAGGGCATCGTCGATTCCGGTATCGACATCGAGATATACAGGTTCAGCCAAGGTATCATCTCCAGTGGGTAGGGAATGGCATCGGGCGCGCGGAACGTTTCAGAGTAGGAGAGGGACGAGTGCCCGCTCGCGCGCCCGGACATAGCCCTGATCGGTAATGCGCAGGCCGCTGCTTACCGGCAGGGTAAAGGTCGAAATCTTCATCAGAAGGTGCGAGTGACGCAGGCCACGCTCGCCGAGCACCTCGGTCAAGTGGCGCATCTGCGCCGCAACCTCGGCGACGGGCGCGGACGACAGGATGCCCGCAAGGGGCAGAGGCACAAGGGCCAGAAGCTCTTCCCCCTCCGCTACGGCGATCCCGCCGCCTTCGCGCGATCACCGCGTTGGCGGCGGTCGCCATGCTTGTTCGGTCGCGGCCAATGACCGCCAGGTTGTGACTATCATGCGCGTGGGTCGTCGCTATGGCCCCGCGCGTCAGCCCAAGGTTGCGCAGAAAGCCGACGGCATGGCTGCGGTTGCCGCGCGCGATGACGGCGATGAGCGCGAGATCGACGGGCAGCTGCGGCTCCCCACCAACGAGCGACACGGTTGCCTGCCCCTCCTCCGTCGTGGTGCCATGCGGGTGCGCCACGATGACCCGCACCGCTACCTCTGCCGCGTCAGCCGGAAGCTCTGGAAGGAACGTCGCGGCACTCACCGGCTCCAGATGGAGGGAATCGCGCAGGGCGGCGAGCGGGTCGTCGCTCGCCTGGGAGAACCAGAGGCTCTGCCCCGCCTCGACGACCACCTGCCCACCCGCCACGGTGGTGGTGGGGTTGAAAGCTTCCAGCGAGTCAACAAGCACGATGTCCGCATGGTAGCCCGGCGCAATCGCGCCCCGATCGTGGAGGCGAAGGCGGCGGGCGGGGTTGATGGTGGCGGCCTGTAGCGCCTGCATCGGGGGGAGGCCGAGCGCTATGGCACAGCGCAGCACGTGGTCCAGGTGTCCGTGCGCTTCCAGGTAATCCGGGGCCACATCGTCGGTCACCAAACAGAGGGTGGCAGGCGGCTGTGGCAGCGCCACGATCGCCTCGATCACCTCCCGCGTCATGTAGCGCTCCTGAAGCTGGACCGTCACGCCGAGGCGTAATTTCTCAAGGATGCGCTCGGGGGAGGCAATGGTGTGGTCGCTGTTAACCCCCGCTGCGATGAAGGCTGCCAGCTCGCGCCCCTCTAGCATCGGATTGTGGCCTTCCAGGACCCCGCCCGCCGCTCGGCCCGCCGCGAGGATCGCACTCATGCGGGGCGACTCGTCCACCACGGCGCGCGCGTCCATGACCTCGGCCAGGCCGATTGTTCCCTCCCAGCGCAGCATCTCCGCTACCTCGTCCGGCCCCATCTCGCCCTGCGCGTGCTCCAGCCCGGCGGCAGCCGGGACGCAGGTCGGGGCGAGGAAGAGGATGGTTAGCGGCAGCCCCTGGCTCGCCTCGTAGAAGTGGCGCACCCCCGCCAGCCCCGTCGCGTTCGCCACCTCGTGGGGGTCCTCCGCGACGGTCGTCACCCCGCGCCGCAACACCGCCTCGGCAAAGGGAGCCGGGGCGACCAATGCGCTCTCGATATGGAGGTGGCTGTCAATGAGGCCCGGCACCGCGACCTGCCCCGCCCCGTCGAGGGTGCGGCGAGCCTCACGGCGCGGCTGCATGCCGGGGGGCTCGACTGCGACGATCATTCCCTCGTGAATGGCGATCTCGGCGGGGTAGATCTCGCCCGTCAGCACGTTCGCGACGCGCACGTTGAGCAGGAGTAGATCGACCGGGATACGGGCGAGCGCTGCTTGAACCAGAGACATTAGCGGCCGCTCGGGGTAGGGGGATGCGCCATCTTACTCTTGCTCCTCCTCGTGCCATCCCTCCAGCAATCCGGTGTAGATCATTTTCTGGATGGCGATGTTGTCGAAGCCCTCGGGGCGGTCGGGGTTGCTATCCCGTAGGAGAGCCACATGGTAGGCAAAGAGCTGGAGCGGGATGACATAGAGGAAGGGGCTCAGCAGCTCATCGACGGCGGGCAGGGTGCACAGCTCTATGGAAAAAGGCTCCCATAAAGCTGCCATCTCCTCAGGGCAGAAGAGAGCGACCGGCTGCTCGCGCCCGGTCGCAAACTCGACCATTGCCTGCACGCGACCAGCGGTGCGGGCGGAGGGGGCTAGAAAGAAGAGCGGCGTCCCCGATTGGATGGCGAAGAGGTGGAGGTGGCCGTACTCCTCAAGCTCGTCCGCCTCCGCCTGAAGGCGGTTCGTCTCGTTGATCTTCGCCGAACCGACCCGCGCCGCCGCGTAGCCCGGCCCGGTGCCGATGAAAGGCGAAGTGGCCCTTGTCCTGCCACTGCTCGGCGAGGCGCTGCATCGCGGGCTCGCTGTCCAACGCCTGCTCCATCAGCGCGGGCACCGTTTCGGAGAGCAGGTGGCGAAGCTCGCTCGCTTGCTCCTCGCTCAGCCGCCCACGCGCCGCCCCCAGCTGGAGGGCAAGGCTGAAGAGCGCGGCGGCCGCCGCGGTCGTCGTGCGGGTGGGGAAGGAGTAAGAAGGGCCACCCGCCGTGAAGAGCAGGTGGTCGCAGAGCTCGGCGAGGGGGCTGTCGGGCGAGTTGGTCACCCCCACGACGGTCGCGCCGCGTGCCCGCGCGAGGCGGGCAGCCTCGACTACCTGGATCGTCTTGCCCGATTGACTGATCAGCAGGACGAGCGTGTTCTCGTCCACCAGTGCTTCCCGCCAGAAGCGGAACTCCAGCGCGTCGGTCGCCTCGGTCGGGAGGCGCGCCCACCGCTCGAAGGGGTAGATCGCCGCCTCCGAGGCGAAGTAGGGATCGCCGCAGCCGACCATGACGACGCGGTTCAGCGTCTGTGGGAAATCACCGACCAGACGGGCGATGTTGTCCCACTGCGTGACCACCGTCTCGCGCACGGCGGCTGGCTGCTCGCGCAGCTCTTGGATGAAATGATAGTCACTCATTGTTAAGCTCACTTGATTGTGAGAGAGGTCAGGGGTAGGAAACCAGCGTGTCGAGGAAGAGCTCCCAGAAACGCTCGGCGTTCACGGCAATTGCGACCTCGGCGTTGGACGTGTGAGTCGATTGCGAGCCCTGCCGCTCCCGCTCCAACGTGCGCGGGCTGAGGTGGCGATAGTCGCAGAGCGTCATCCCGTAGGTGTGCTCGCCACGCAGCTCCACCGCCACATGCATCGGCTCGAAGGTGAGGATGTCGGGGTCGATCAGCGCCGCTACGGCGAGGGGGTCGTGCATGGAGCCGCCCTCCAGCCCCGCGACTTGACGGAGCTGCTCGCTGTAGAAGTCGAGAAGCTCGGCCATGACCGTAGCGGTGCGGTTACCGATGGAGCGGATTTGTTTGCGGTACTTCTCGGTTGCGGCGACCTGGCGCGTGACGTTCAGCCCCACCATCTTGATGGGGATGCCGCTCGTGAACACCATGTGCGCGGCATCCGGATCGGCCCAAATGTTGAACTCGGCAGCGGTCGTCACGTTGCCATAGGTCAGCGAGCCCCCCATCAGGCTAATTTCCTTGATGCGCTCCGGCAGGGAGGGGTCGCGGCGGAGGGCTACCGCGATGTTGGTCAGCGGCCCGATGGGCAGGAGGTGCAGGTTCGACAGCTCCCGCGACATGTCCAGGATGAAATCCACCGCGTGGCGCTTGTCCAACTCAACGGAGGGCTCGGGCAGGATAGGCCCATCCATCCCCGTCTTCCCGTGGACCTCGGGCGCATGGACCGCATTGCGGATCAGGGGGCGATCCATGCCCGCCGCGACGGGAACATGGGTAAGCTCGGCTAGCTCGACCAGCTTGCGAGCATTTAAAGTGGTGTGGGAGAGGGGCGCGTTGCCGTGAACGGTTGTGATGCCCCTCAACTCCAGGGTGCGCGCGCCGAGCATGATCGCCATGGCATCATCATGGCCCGGATCGCAGTCAATGATGGCAGGGATAGGCATGGTTATATCTCGGTGAGTCGTTTGTGATACAGCGCGAGGAAGCGGTCGCTATCGACGTCGACGCAGACATTGACGTTCGGCTCGCCTGCCGGGGTTTGTCGCCAATCCGCCACGGTCTGTCCCATGTGGAGGGGGCTGTGATACTCGACCTCGACGTAGAGCTTTTTCGTCTCGAAGAGGGTGGGGTCGACCACATAGGCGATGGCGGAGGAGTCATGCACCGGGAAGCCGATCAGCCCCGTGTACTCGCCGTAGAAGTGCATGTAATGCTGCACGATGGCGCAGATGAAGTCAGTTAATCGATTACCTGCGGCGCACAGCGCGTCCAGACTGCTCGGGGGTCATGACCGACTGGCGCGTCACATCCAGCCCGACCATCGTCACCGGCCAGCCTGCCTGGAAGACAATCTGCGCCGCTTCGGGGTCGTTGCGGATGTTCGCCTCGGCGACCGGCGAGGCGTTGCCGCGACCGTCGATCACGCCGCCCATCAGCACTACCTCTTTGACCGCCTCGACGATGCGCGGCTCCAGGCTCACCGCGAGGGCGATGTTGGTGAGGGGGCCGAGCGGGACCAGGGTGATCTCGCCCGGGTTCGCCATGACCGTATCGACGATGAATTGCGCCGCGCGGCGGCTATCCGGCGTGCCCTTGGGCGCGGGAAAGTCCACCTCGCCCAGGCCATTGCGGCCATGCACGCGCCAGCCCTCGCCGGTGAAGGGCCGCATCAGGGGCGTCTCGGCCCCGCGCGCGACCGGCACCTCGGGGTGCCCTGCCAGCTCGACGAGGCGCAGGGCATTTGCGGTGGTGGTCTCGGTGCCACCATTCCCGAAGATGGTGGTGAGTCCCTCGATCTGCAATTCGGGGGATTGGAAGGCGAAGAGGATTGCCATCGAATCGTCTACGCCAGGGTCGGTATCAATGATGATGCGCTTGGGTTTTGCGCCAGACATATCTGTCTCCATGGAGGGTCGAATTGAAAGCGTGGGAAGAGCGGGGCCTGCCACGGAGGCCCCGCCAATTCAGATGCTACGGTGCGAGGGAGCCAGCTACCCTTTGATCCCAGTCTGTGCGATCCCCGCGACATAGTAGCGCTGGAGGGCAATAAACATGATGATCACCGGTAAGGAGGCGAGCGTCGCGCCCGCAAAGGTACGGCCCCAGAATACCTGGGTTTGGGTGGTCTGCGAGCTGATCGCTACCTGGATGACCTGGATCGTGTTGTTGCTGACCGCGATGAGGGGCCAGAAAAATAAGTTCCAGATGAATTGAAATTCCAGGAGCCCCATCGTAATCAGCCCCGGGACCGCCAGCGGCATGATGACGTGGCGCAATACCCCCCCGTAATTCGCCCCATCGATGATGGCCGCCTCATCCAACTCGAGTGGAATGTCCTTAAAGAATTGGATCAGGGCGAAGATCACGAAGGGGCTTGCATACCAGGGGAGGATCATCGCCATGTAAGAATTCTGGATGCCAAGGTTCCGAACGACGATGTAGAGCGGCACGATCGTCACCTGGAAGGGGACCAGCATCGTGGCGATCACGTAGACCAGGATCTTGCCCTTGTGCGGGAAGGGCAAGCGCGCGAAGAAATAGGCAGCCATCGTGTTGAAGACGAGGCTCAGCATGACAACGGCAGCCGAGACGAAGAAAGAGTTAAAGAGGTTGCGGCCAAAGTTGAAACCGTACCGCTTCCCCTCCTCGCTTAGCCCCAACACATCCTTGTAGTTGCTCAGCGTCCACTCGATCGGGATAAAGGTGCGCCAGCCGAAGGGATAGAGATTCGCAAAGATCTCGCGCTCCTGGCGCAGGCTCCCGAAGATCATCCAGATAAAGGGGAGAAGGAAGACTATCGAGATGAGAAGGTAGATTGCGCCACGGAGCGCATTTTCCGCCAGCCACTTGGTGACCTTGGAGGGACGCTGGCGGGCGGGCTCGGGGGAAGCGACGACCAGGGTAGGATCTGCAACCGACATGTGGAAGCTCCTTTCTTAGTCCTCAGCCCGCAGGAAGCGCATCTGGACGAAGCTGACCACCAGCAGGAGCCCGAGCGTTACCATCGAAATGGCACTGGCATAGCCCATATCCTGGAAGAGAAATCCTTGCTGGTAGATGTAGTAGACGATAATTTTGGTAGAGTCGAGCGGGCCACCCTTGGTCATCTGGTAGACCGGCACGAATTCCTGGAAGGTGAAGATCGTTTGGGAGACGATCAGGAACATCATGACTGGCCGGAGCAGGGGGAGGGTGACATGGCGGAACGCCTGCCATGCGTTGGCCCCGTCAACGAACGCCGCCTCCTTCAGGGATTGGGGAATCCCCTTTAAACCGGCCATCAGGATGATCATGCTGAAGCCGACATCCTTCCAGACCATCATGACGATGATGGCAGGCAGGGCGCGCCGTTCGTCAGAAAGAAAAGCCTGTTTGGGGATGCCGACAGCGTTGAGGATGCTCTGGATCAGCCCCTGCTCGGAGTGGTACATCATCGCCCAGATAATTGACACGACGATGATCGAGGTGACAAGGGGTGCCATGATCGCCGAGCGCACAATGCCGGCGACAAGTGTCTCACGCTGAAGGAAGACAGCGAGCGCGAGGGCAAGGAGGATCTCGATCGGCACCTTGGTGGCGGTGAACTGGAGCGTCACCGACAAAGATTTCCAGAAAACCGGATCGTTGAGCAGGCGCTCATAGTGGTCAAGGCCGATGAAGCCGCGGTAGCCCCCCAACAGACTGTAGTTGTAGAGGCTCGCGCGGGCAGCGGCGAAGATCGGCAGGTAGCGGAATACAGTGAAATTGATCAGCGCCGGCAACACGAACAGGAAAGCCAGCAACATGTTGCGGCGCCGCCAGGGCAGCAGCCGCTCCACCAAACTGGGTTCTACAAGTGCCTGACGCGGTATGGTCCTCTCCATCGCGAACCTTTCTGACTTCGGGTCCACGAGGGGCGAGCGCCATCGCTCGCCCCTCGCGGTGCATCAACTTTGCCTTAGCTTGCCTTACTTGTCGTCGTTCCAGCCCTTGTAGCGGGCACAGGCCTGCTCCATGTTCTGGGCTGACTGCTTGACTAGCTTCTCCACATCAACGTTCTGGCCCTGCGACAGGTTCTGCAGGAGCTCCGCGTGAATCTGCTGGTATTCGGTGTAGCAGGGGGTCTGGATACGGGGAACACCGATCTCCTGAAGCCCCTGGCTAAACAACTGCTGCGGGTACTCGTTGTACTCGGCCAGCTCGTTCAGCAGGTCGTAGCGCGCGGGTAGCTGGTGCACGTTCTCGTACCAGATGCTCGAGCCCTCGGCTCCGGCGAAGAACTTCACCATGTCGATGGCGGCTTCCTGGTTCTTCGAGTTCGGCGAGACCCCGAAGTGCCACGAGCCGGTGTGGCACAGCTGCGACCCGTCGGCGAAGTAGGGGATACCGGTCACCCCGTACTTGAAGTCGCCATCGGGGTAGAGGCGGTTGATCTGGCCGATAGCGTTGTCCGGGCTGACGTAGAAGGCTGCCTGGCGGCCCACGAAGATATCGGGGATCGACTCGGCGGGCGTGACCGGGTTTTCGCCCTGGTGCCAATCACGGAAGGTCTGGTAGGCAGAGATGGCTTCCGGCGTGTCGAGGTAGCCCTGGAAGGTGATGCCATCCGGGCCAACCCCCTCAAAGGTTGGGCTGCCACGCTCGCCCGCGGAGCGGCGGGGGATACCCTGCTCGTAATCGCCCCACCAGGTGCCCTGGCCCCAGCGCAGCCCCCACACGTCGGGGGTGCCGTCGCCGTTGCTGTCAGTCGTGGTGCGCTGCCAGGCATCCTCTGCCTCGTCCATCGTCCAGCCCTGAACCTCCTGGGGCGGCTTAAGGCCCGCCTCGTCGGTCATCTCGCTGTTGTAGAACATCATGGAGCAGCTCTGCATGATGGCGGGCGCGTAGAAGGTATCGTTGTAGGAACCCTCCTCGATGGTCTGGGGCACGTAGGCGTCAAGCTCCTCCTGGGTGTAGTGGTCTTGCAGGGGGATGATGACGTTGTTGAAGGCGTAGTGCTTGATGTCCGGGCCGTCCGCCAGGAAGGCATCGAAGTCCGCGCCACCGGCGACGGACGCCTCGATGGTGGGGAACAGCTGCTGGAAGGGGACGCTACGAACCTGGACGGTGACGTTGGACCAGCGGGGGTCGCTGGCCTTCCACGCCGTGATCATCTGGTCGAGCGCGAGCAGCTGGTCGGGATCATCGAGGGTAAAAAAGTTCAGGGTCATGGCCTCGCCCGCGGCGGGCTCTTCGGCAGCCGGCTCTTCAGCTGCTGGCTCTTCGGCGGGTGATTCAGCGGCTGGCTCTTCCGCGGCGGGCTCGCTGGTGCCCGAGTCTCCGCCACCACATGCCACAAGCAGCACGCCGGTAAGCAGCAGCGCGATAAGGACTGAAAGCATTCTCAGATAGGTACGTTTCACTTGATTCTCCTCCTGACAGGTCTACAATATTGGGGGTGGCTGTCTGTACGAACGTCACGGTACTGGCGACTGTGCGCTCAATGCCAACGGCTCGAATCGGGGGCACACCTTCCTTTCTTCTGGCTAGTCGGCCAGAATCTTGACCTGCACTCGTCGCTTACGGGGACCATCGAAGTCATAGAAAAGAATCCCCTGCGAATGCCCCAAAACAAGATTCCCCTCATCGATAAGAACAGCTATGTGATGACCGACCAGGGTAGCTTTAATGTGCCCCGCCGCGTCCGAGGGGGTGTCGAAGATGTGGTGAAAGTCGGTGCGCGTCGGGACGAGGCGGCGCATGTCGGACACAATATCCTTCGCGGTGTCCGGATCAAGGTAGCTGTTGATGGTGATCGCCGCGGTCGTGTGGGGGACGAGCACGAAGCAGATGCCGCTCTGCACCCCGCTCTCGCGCACGGCGTCCCGGACAGAATCGGTGATGTTGGTGAGGGTATCGCCCTGAGCGGTTTCCAGCTGGATCGTTTTCGGCATCTCGTCAAACTCGCTTTCAAAACTGGTAGAGGCTACGCCGCTGGAGCAAGGAGCGAAGCGTCCCGCCCCGCTTTTGTCCGCTCCATGGCGCACCTTGTGGAGGGATAGGAATAAAAAGAGCGAGGGCTCCTAGGCAAAAGCAGGTGCCCCCATGTGCGCAGCCGGGTGAACGCAGCCGCCTTACCTGCCGCCGTTCGCTGCCTTACCCGCGTTGCGGGAACCCACTGCCGCCTGCCGCCTGCCGCCGTTCGCCGCCTGCTGCCTGCCGCCTCCGCCGCCTGCCGCCGTCTGCTATCCGTTCGCCGCGACCGCCCGACAAGGAACGGTGGAGGCGCGCACGATCAGCTCTGGCTCAAGGTGCAAAATTTGCGCGGCGGGGGGGCCATCGCCCGTGATGCGCTCCAACAGCAGATCGACCGCGGCCCGCGCCATCTCCACCAACGGCTGCCTCACCGTGGTCAGCGGCGGGCTGGTGTACTGCGTCAGCGGGATGCCATCGAACCCCACCACCGCCATATCCTCGGGGGCCTGCAGCCGTTCCTGGCTGAGCACCTGTAACACCCCCATCGCCATGAGGTCGTTGAAGGCAAATATGGCGGTGGGGGGATCGGGGAGGGCGAGCGCGGCCCGCGTGGCAACCACGCCGCTCTTGGGCCAGTAATCGCCGCTGAAAAGGTGGGCGTCGTCCAGGGTAAGCCCCACCTCGGCAAGCGCGCGGGAGCAGCCTTCGAGCCGCTCGATGCTGAGGCTGGAGGAGGCAAGCCCCACGATAAAGCCGAGCTTCCGGTGGCCCAGTTCCAACAGGTGCCGCGTCGCGAGGTAGGCCCCCTGGAAGTTGTCGATCCCCACCGCGTCGAGGTCACTGTGCGGCAGTTGGCGCTCGAACATGACGACCGGGGTACCCGAATCCACCACATGGCGAATCTGCTTGCTGGTGATGGTCGCGCTGATGCAGACCAACCCGTCAACCTTGCGCGCCATCAGATCGCCCAGGTGGCTCAACTCCCGCGTAAGCTCCCATTCGGAGTTGCACAGGATGGTGTTGTAGCCCTTGTTGGACGCGGCGCGTTCGATGCTGTGGGCGACGGAAGCGAAGAAGGGGATTTCCGTACTCGGGACGAGAAGGCCAATCGTGAGGGTCTGGCGACGGCGGAGACTGCGGGCAACGACATCTGGCTGGTAGCTTAACTCCTGCATAGCGACACGCACCCGCTCGGTAAGCTCGGGGCTTACATAGCGGGTTGAGTTAATCACATGGCTGACCGTTGCCATCGAAACGGCGGCTCGGTCGGCTACTTCGCGCATCGTTGCCATATCGTTTTTAGCATTCACCTGGGGGGAGGATGAGTTGCCTGGGGTCACACATCGCTTCCCGCCATGACTGACGGGGCGTGCGTGCCCAACGGTTTTACAGTGACGTAAACGATTACGTCACGCAGCATACCTTAACAAACTCTCTGCTCATTGTCAATGGGGTGACCGAAAATTGGTGGCAGAATTTGCTACCCCTCGCTGTCCCGCTGCGTGGCAGCTTGGTCGGGCTGGAGCAGGCGCGCGGCGGGATGCGCCCCGAGCAGGGCCCGCACCGTCTCGATCCCTGGCACGTTGCGCCCCGCGCCCTGCTGCGAGGCCACCGCCGCGCCCATCGCGTTCGCGACCGTCGCGCACTCCGCCCAACTCCCGCCGCGCAGGTGGGCGGCGATGAAGGCAGCGGCGAAGGCATCCCCCGCGCCAACGGTGTCCACCACGCGCACCGGAAACCCTGGCTGGTGGATCAACTCGCCCGACGCGGAGACGTAGCAGCCCTCGGCCCCATCCTTGAGCACGACTACCGACGGGCCGCGCTCGTGCAGGCCGCTCATTATCTCTGCGAGCGTGTCCCCCTCCACCAGCAGCGCTGCCTCGTCCCGCGTTAGCAGCAGCACGTCGCAACGACGGAGCGCCTCGGCGACGGTTTCCGGCGCAAGGTAGGGCAGGCTGGGGCCAGGATCGAAAAAGACCGGCACCCCGGCCTCCTGTGCGATCTCCATCGCCTCCACCCCGGCCTCCGGGGTCAGGATGTCGCGCAGGGTGTAGCCGGTGGTAAAAAACCCCCGCGCCGCGCGGACCGCCTGCCTCCACTCCTCGCGCAGCGAGACGGTCGGGCTGTGGTCCTTGATCCCCAAAAAGACGTGCTGCCCCTGCTTGTCCGTCACGACCACGCACAGGATCGTCTTGCGCGCGGGGTCCAGGTGGAGAAAGCGGGTATCGACCCCCTCGTCGGCCAGCATCTGCTCCACCTGCCGCCCGTACTCGTCGTCCCCAATCGTGGCGAGGGCGGCAGCGGAAAGGCCCATGCGCCGCGCCGCGACCAGCGTGGTGCAGGCCCCGCCGAGTTCCACGAAGAGTCCCCCCGCCCACCCATGGTTGTTTGCCTGAAGTGGGAGTTGCTCGACGGGGAGCACGATGTCCGCAACGATGTCTCCGATGACGGCCAGATCGTAGGGCATGGAAAATCCTTTCTTGGGTGTAACGTGTCAAGGTCTAGGCGACGGGGCGGGTGGGCTTGATCGTCCCGCGTCGCCAGAGGTGGACCAGCGCCCCCACCCCGACGGGGAGCAGCGCGAGGAGCCCTAAGAGCCCCCGGCTCGCGGGCGGTGCCACCCGCACCGCCCGCTCGCTCCCGACCAGCACCGTGTTTTCCGGGGAGCGGAGCCGCACGCTGTAGGCGGGTGTTTTCTCGTCAAGGACGATGCGGTAGGCGGAAAAATCGACATTTTGCCTTGCCGCCGCCGCTGCCGCGTCGTAGGGCCGGATCTCGTAGCCAAACTCGCGACCGGGCACCTGAACCACGTAGTAGGGGGTCAGGGATTGCTGCTCCACCACCTGCCCATTGCGGACGATTTCAAGTTGGCCCTCGTCGAGCGCCTCGCCGCTGACCCACTCCCACTCCGCGCCGCTCTCGCCCCCGCGCTCCTGCGGGTTTTGGAGCCGCGCATAGGCAGTGCGGGGGTACTCGCGGATGATTTCCGGCTGGAGATAGAGGGTGCTGCCCGCAGCCCCCAGGATCATGTCGGACAGATCGTTGAGCTGCTCCGGGAAGGTCCAGCGCGATTCGGGGATGACCTTGTACCCGACGGCGGTGCGCCGCGCGCCGAAAATTTCCAGCTCGCGCGTGCTTTCTGCCGCGATGGTGCCGTCCGGCAGGCGCGTCTGAATCTGGTAGCTGCCCGCAGGCAGGTCGATCAGATAGCCGGAGCGCAGGCCGGTGCTGTACACCTCGTAGGCGGGGGGCGGCTCCGGCGCGGGGGGCAGGGTGGCGGTGGTGCCCTCCTCCTGCGCGACGCGCGCTTTTGCCAGCCACTCGTCATGCGCGCTCTGGTAGGCACGCATGGCGGCCTCGTGGGCGGCGCGTCCCTCCTGGAAAAGCCGTTCCGCCTCCGTCGCCTCTTCGCCCACAAAGATTTGGGGGTGAGGCCCCATCTCGCCGCCCCCCGCCGTGAACTGGACGGTGTAGGGCTGCGCCTCGACCGATGCCACGGGGCGCTCGCCCTGCGTCACCTCAAGGGTGCCCTCCACCTCCTCGTTCATCTGGCTCCACGCGGCGCGAAACTCGTTGGAGATCGGCCAAAAGTAGACAAGCGTGCGGCGGGGCGAGAGGACGTTTGGCTGCCCCGCCAGCAGGTAGAGTCGCTCCACGGAGGGGGGCGCGAAGGTGCCCAGCACCGTCCCCGCGATGGAGGCGTTGATGCCATACACGAACGCCTCGGTCTGCTCGGGCCCTTGCGCCCCAACCCGGCCCGCGCCGAGCAGGAGGAGGGCGATTCCAAGCGCTAGCACCCAGAAAGCGGGTTGTAGGGGTCTGGCACGGTAGCGGCTCATGGTATACATCCTTTATCGTTCACGGAAAAACCTGCCAGCCGGTCAGCCACCGGGCAATACCCCGCGCCGCTTCAGGCTGGCAACCGCCGCCAGCAGCCAGAGCGCGGTGCCCCCGATGGTAGTCAGCGCCTGCTGCGCCAACGCGCCCCACCCGCCACGGATGGCGCTCCCAAGAAACTGGTCCAGCAGTTGGAAGGGGGAAACCCAGCGCAGCAGCCCCATCGTGTTGCCCAGAAAGAGCCGCGCGAGGCGCAGGGTGTCGTAGTAGCGGCTGGTCGGCGGGATGTTCAGCAGGGCGAGGTAGCTGCCCTGGATGGCGAAAAGAAGAAGAATCGCCAGGACGAGCAGGAGGATCGCCGCCCGCCCGGAGGTGGCAAAGGTCGAGATGAAGAGGCCAAAGGCCACCGCCAGCCCTGCCGCCAGCACGGTGGGGAGGAGCCCGATCAGCAGCGCCGTGGGGATGACATAGTTGGTCAGCATTGCCAGCAGCAGCAGGGGTGGCAGCAGCAGTGCCAGGATCATCCCGTACGTGGCGACCCCGCTCAGAAAGTGCGCCCCGACCACCGTCCACGAGTCGACCGGCGCGTAAAAAAGCAGCTGGAGCGCGCCCTGCTCCCGTGGCCGCGCGACCGCTAGCGCCGCGTTCACGCTGACAAACAGCAGCGCCAGGGTGGAGGCGATCAGCAGCGGGTTGAAGAAGGGGCGCGCGATGATGCTCAGCCCGCTTTCCGCCGTGAAACGAAGGGAGTTGTAAAGCAGGAAGGCGGCAATTGCGAGGCCGAGCGCCGCTGTCACGTAGATCGCCCACCCTAGCAGGGTGTCGCGAAGCTCCTGGCGCGCGATGCGGAGCATGGCCCCGAGGCGCAGGGAAGCGCCCGCCGCCCGCCGTGGCTCGCGTTCCAACGCGCTCATTGGGCACCTGCCAGCTGGTCAACTGTCTGGTGGGTGATCGTCACGAAGGCCTCCTCCAGGGTCATCTCGTCGCTGCGCATCTCGGTCAGCAGCCCGCCGCTTTCCACCACGCGCTGAAAAATCAGGGGGCGCAGGTCGTCGGCGGTGCGCTCCAGGCGCAGGGTGATGCAATTGCCTGCCACCTCCGCCTCCCTGAGATGGGGCAGCGCGCGCAGGGCGGGCAGCAGGGTCGGGGGGAGCGCTACCAGCTCCAGGTGAACCACCACGTCCTGGCCGAGGCGGCGGCGGATGCCCTCGATGGTGTCCTCGATCAGCAGCCGCCCCTGGTGCAGGATGCCCACGCGGTCCGCCGAGCGCTCGATCTCCGACAGGATGTGGCTGGAAATGAGCGCCGATCCCCCCTCGCGGCGGTGCTGCTCCACCACCTCGCGCACCTGCAAGATGCCATGCGGGTCGAGGCCGCTGACCGGCTCATCCAGGATCAACAGGTCGGGCCGGTGGATCATGGCGCGGATCAGGCTGAGCTTCTGCCGCATCCCCCTGGAATAGGTGGAAAGCAGCGCGTCGCGCGCCTGCCACAGATCAAGCTCGTGGAAGAGCGCCTCCATCCTCGGCGCGGGGCGGGGGGTGCGGTGCAGGTCCGCGAAGAAGCGCACCGTTTCCCAGCCGGTCATCTGCGAGCTGAGCACCGGCTCCTCGGCCACCACCCCAATCCGATGCTTGAGCGCGAGCAGGTTCGACATCAGGGGCTCGCCGAACAAGAAGACCCCGCCCGAGGTGGGTTGCAGCAGGCCGAGCAGCATGTAGATCGTGGTGGTCTTGCCCGCGCCGTTCGGGCCAAGAAAGCCATAAATCTCGCCGGGCCGGATGTGGAGGTCCAGCCCCTCGACGGCGGTCAATCGGTCGAAACGCTTGGTGAGCGCGTCGGTGCGGAGGGTAAATCCCTCGCTGGATGGTCGTCGCACCGGCGCGGGCGCGGGCGGAGTAGGGTGCATGGGTGTCGGCCTCAGAAATACGTGGATGGTCCGATAGGGAATCGGAGCTAACAGATTATTGGAACGGGACGGCTTTCAAGCGGCGATGGTAGGGCCGCGTGGCCGCCGCCGCGCGGCGGCTCAGCGGTGGCGCTGGCAGGGGCCGACGCCGCGCACTATAATGGGTCAATCTGGACGGTTGTTTCCCTTCTGCAAGCGAGGTACCTGTTGGCCTGGACGATCTTTACCTTGTCGGCGCGTCTTCTCTATCGGCGGCTGGGGATTTTGCTGGGGGGCAACCTGTTGTGGCTGCTCCTTAGCCTGCCCCTCGTCACCTGCCCCGCCGCCACGGCGGGGCTCTACTACCTCGCGCACCGTGTGGTAAGGGAAGAGCGGGCGCTCGACCCCGAGTACGCGCGCCTTGGCGACTTTTGGGTGGGGGTGCGCCGCTTCGGCGCTCGCGCCACCCTCCTCGCCCTCCTGAACCTCGCCGCTTTCGCGTTCCTCCTCTTCACGTTTGGCTTTTACTGGACGCGCGAGGTTGAGTGGCTGCGCTGGGTCAGCGGGCCGGTCGCGGTGGTGGGGGTGCTGTGGGGGGGGGCGCAGCTCTATCTTTTCCCGCTGCTCATCGCTTCCCCGGACGACTCGCCGCCGCTGGTCGCCCGCCGCGCGCTTGTTTTTGCCCTGGGCCATCCCCTCGACAGCGCGCTGCTCACCGTCTGGCTCCTGATCGTGGCCTTTGTGTCGGCCCTGCTCGCCGGGCCAGCGATCTTTGTGCTCTTCGCCTTCGTCGCGCTCACGCAGACCCTCGCCCTGCGGGTCATGCAGGTCCAGCAGGGCGAGATCGCGGCGGCCATCTTGCCAGAGGAGGGCCGGAACCGGAAGCAGCGTTAACCTGACAGGCGGCACGGATGACCGCTTGTTCTACCCAATGGAGATCAAACGATGCGTCAGATTGTGGTGGTCGGTAGCTTAAACATGGACCTTGTTGTGCGCACCGCGCGCCTGCCTTTGCCGGGGCAAACCATTCGTGGCGACCAGTTGGAAACGATCCCTGGCGGCAAGGGCGCGAACCAAGCGGTCGCGGCGGCGCGCCTCGCCTCGCCCGACACGTCGGTGAGCATGGTGGGCCGCGTGGGCGAGGATGGCTTTGGCGAGCAGCTCCGCGCCAGCCTGGGCGGGTCCGGGGTGCGCCTGGAGGCGGTCAAGCAGAGCCCGGGCCCCACGGGAATCGCCATAATCGCCGTGGAAGAAAGCGGCGAAAATTTTATCATCATCGCGGCGGGCGCAAACGGCCTCCTGACGAGGGAGGATTTGGACGAGGTGGCCCCGCTCCTGCGCGGCGCGGACGCCCTCCTGCTGCAATTGGAGGTGCCGCTGCCGGTCGTGGAGCACGCCGCGCGGCTCGCGGCGGAGGGCGGCGCGCTCGTCATCCTCAACCCCGCGCCCGCCCCCGACAGCCCGCTGCCCGCCTCCCTGCTGCGCCACGTCTCGCTGCTCGTCGCCAACGAGACGGAGACGATGGCCCTCACGGGCGAGCCGGAGCACGCGCGCGCCGCCGCCGCGCTCCGCGCCCTGAACGTCGAGACGGTGATCGTCACCCTGGGCGAGCAGGGGGCGCTCCTGCTTACCGAGCAAGGGGAGGAGGCGATCCCCTCGTTCAAGATTGTGCCGGTCGATACGACCGCGGCGGGCGATGCCTTTGCGGGCGCGCTGGCGGTCGCCCTGGTGGAGGGCTCCCCCCTGCCGGAGGCGGTGCGCTTCGCCTGCGGCGCGGGAGCCCTCGCGGCGACGCGGGCGGGGGCGCAGCCCTCGTTGCCCACGCGCGCGGCGCTGACCGCGTTCCTTCAGGCGGAGTGAGCGCGCCGTCAGCCCAGGTAGCGCTTCCGCCACGCCGCATCCTGCGCGATGAGGGCGTAGATCACCAGGGACTTGGTCAGATGGACCAGATCCCCGCAGCGCGCCGTCGGGGTCCGGTCGAAGTGGGCATAGGCACCCGGAAAGCCGATGATGGCGATGTTCTGGCTGAAGAGCATCGCCGACACGTCATCGCTCCGGCTCACGTAATCGCGGTTCTCGGAAAGGTGAATCCCATGCTCCCCGAGGGCACCGGCCAGGCGGCGCGTAAAGTCGAGAAGCTGCGGCGGGGTTACCGCCCCGCGCGCGCCGCTGGTAGCGCCGGTGAAGAGCGCTCCCTTGCCGAAAGAGGTGGGTTTGCCGACCTCCAGCTGCTCTTCCTGCTGCTGCGCGTCGCTGACGATGAAAAGCTCCGGCAGCAGCTCGGTGGGGGTGCGGTGCAGCAGCCGCGACATCGCCCGTGAGAAACCCTGGTTTCCCTTGTCGACCGGCCCCTCCTCCTCGTCGTTCAGCAGCAGCAGGACGTTCGCGTCCAGGTGGGAGAGGACGCGCGCCGCCAGCAGCAGGGCGGCGCTCCCCCCCTGGTTGTCGATGAAGCCGTTTATCTCGTCGGTCTCCTCGTTCCACGTGGCCGGAAGATGATGTACGACCCGCGTCCACAGTTGGAGGTCCGGCCCCGACACCTCGAAGTGCAGGCGACCGTCCGACTCGGTGATCATCGTGCCGGTCGCCAGCCGCCGCAGCGCGCCCTCCCCGTCGGGAGAAGCGAGCGCAATCGCTGGCCGCCGCCCGGGCCGCGCGCGGTGCATGCAGAAGGGGGTCAGCTCGTAGCCGTGGCCGCTCCACGGGCCGGTCAGGTAGCTGCAAATGTCGGCGTGGGCGGAGAGCCACACCGGCGCGGGCTCCTCCCCAATCGTCACGCCGATGCTGCCCGAGCCGCGCAGGTTGGTCTCGACCCGCAGGGTGGAGTGCGCACCCCAGTCGGCAAGGAGCGACTCCACCAGCGGCCCCTGGACCCGCGACACCGTCAGGGTGGGCGAGTAATTGTTGGAAAGCTGCTCGAAGAGATCGAAATAGGCAGCCGGTGTGACCACCTCGTCGAGGAGCGCCAGCAGGGTGGGGTAGCGCTCCAGTAATCCGTCTATCAACCCGTGATCCCGCTCCGGCATTGGCTGGCCTCCTGTATGTAAGAGCCGCCTACCCCAGCTACGTAATCGATTACCTACTAGGTAAACCCTTACAGCCGAGATGGCAGCGGTGGGAAATGAGGAGTAAAAGGTGCCCCCTCCGTGCGGAGGGGGGCTAAGCGGCTGGATTATAATCGGAGATGCCGAGAGTGGAAAAGAACGACTACGTGCGCTGGTAAGGCAACGCAGTTTCCCCGCTCAGCCGCGCCGCGTGCTCGTGAATCACCTCGGCCAGCGCCTCGATGAAGAGTGGGTCGGTGTTGAGGGCGGGCGGGCGCTCCAGGCGCACCCCGTTCGCGCGCGCGGCCTGCTGCGCCTGGATGTCGATATCGTACAAAATCTCGACGTGGTCGGACACGAAGCCGATGGGGATGCTGACGATATTTTGGATTCCCTTGGCGGCCAGTTCCGGCACGTACTCTTCCAACTGCGGGCCGAGCCAGGGCTCCGGGCTGCGTCCGGCGCTCTGGTAGCTCCACGACCACTGCTCGTCGGGCAGCCCCGCGCGCGCCGCGACGAGCCGCGCCGTCTCGCGCAGTTGGCTGTCGTAGGGGTCGCCCATCCTCATGATGCGCACCGGCAGGCTGTGCGCGCTGAAGATCACGTGCACGTCGTCGCGCTCCGCTTCCGGCCAGCGGCCCAGCCCCTCCGCCACGCGCTCCGCAAGCGCCTGGATGTACTTCGGGTGATCGTGGTAGCTGGTCACGTGCTCCCACTCGATCCCCCCGCGATACATTGCCTCGCCCTCTTGAATCTTTTTCTGGTACTTGGCGATGCTCATCGTGCTGAAGTGCGGCGCGAGCACGAGGCTGACCGCATGGGTGATCCCATCGTCCAGCATGTCGCGCACCGTTTCCTCAACCCAGGGGGCCCAGTGGCGCATCCCCAGGTAGAAGCGGAAGCGCTCCGGGTCGAAGTGCGCGCGCAGCGCCTCGATCTGCTGCTGTGTAAAGTCCAGCAGCGGCGACTTGCCGCCGATCTGCCGATAATTGTTCGAAATCTCCTCAAGCACCTCGGGGGTCGTCGGGCGGCCCGAGCGGATATCCGCCAGGTAGCCCGGCAGCTCCGCCAGCGAGTTCGGCCCCCCGTACGCCATCACGAGGACGCCGATGGGGTAGGTTATCTCTGACATGGGGTCTCCATTGTGTTGGATGGGGAATGGTGAATGGGCTGGTACGTCAAACTTTTATGCTGCCTGCTACTCGTCCGCGTTGTCGGAGACACAGGTTGCTCCCATCCGAGCTTATCCATCGTGATGTCGTTCCCATTCACCATGCACCATTCACTAATTCGTCCGCTCGTGCACATAATCTACCAAGCGCCGCACCGTGTCCACAGGGGTTTGGGGCAGGATGCCGTGGCCGAGGTTGAAGATGTGGCCGGGGCGACCCGCCGCCTGATCGAGGATAGCGTCCACGCGCGGCTGAAGCTCGCGCCAGGGGGCGAAGAGCGCGACCGGCTCCAGGTTGCCCTGGATGGCACGCTCGTGGCCGATGCGCAGCCACATCTCGTCGAGCGGTAGCTGCCAATCCACGCCGATCACATCGCCGCCGCACGCGGCGACCTCCTCGATGTACGCGCTCGTCTTGGTGCTGAAGTTGACCGTCGGCACCCCCGCGCGCGCGATCATCTCGAAAAGGCGCGTGTTGTAGGGCTGGACATAGCGCCGGTAGTCGTCGCGGCTCAGCGCGCCCGCCCACGAGTCGAACACCTGGAGCGCCGCCGCGCCCGCTTTCGCCTGCTGGAGCAGGTAGTCCGCTTGCACCGTGACGAGTTTGTCCATCAACCGCTTCCACGCGGCGGGCTCGGTGTACATCATCGCCTTGGTCTTGGCGTAGCTCTTGGAGCTTCCGCCTTCGATGGCGTAGCTTGCCAGGGTGAAGGGCGCGCCCGCAAAACCGATCAGCGGGATGCCGCGCCCCGCAAGCTCCCGCGTCACGAGGCGAACCGCCTCCAGCGTGAAGCCGAGGCTTTCCGTAGCGGGCGGCGTGGCGAGCAGGTCGATGTCGTAGGTGCGCTCGATGGGGTTGTGGATCACCGGCCCCTCGCCCTTGACAAACTCCAACTCCAGCCCCATGCCGATTAGCGGCGGCAGGATGTCGGCGAAGATGATCGCGGCGTCCAGGTCAAAGGCGTTGATCGGCTGGAGGGTGATCTCGGCGGCTAGCTCCGGCGTGCGGATCACCTCCAGCATCGCGTGTTGGGCGCGGATCGCGCGGTATTCCGCCATGTAGCGCCCCGCCTGCCGCATCAGCCAGATCGGCGTGCAGTCGGTCGGCAGCCGCCGCGCGGCGCGCAGGAAGCGGGAGGTGGGTTGGGTTTGCGTGTCATCCATTGGGTGTCAATCTCTATGTTTGCTATCAAAGATATTGGGTATTGGGTAGAGGTATTGGATATTAGATATTGGATACTGAAGCTCTCGCAGTTCAATCTCCAATATCCAATACCCAATATCCAATACCCAATATCTACTCCTTCATCCACCGCAACGCATCCGGTGCGTGGTAGGTGATGATCATGTCCGCGCCCGCGCGCTTGATGGCGAGCAGGGTTTCGAGCGCGACGCGCCGCTCGTCGATCCAGCCGCGCTCGGCGGCGGCCTTGACCATCGCGTACTCGCCCGACACGTTGTAGGCGGCGAGCGGGTGCGGGAAGGCGTCGCGCGTCTCGCGGAGGATGTCCAGGTAGGGGAGCGCGGGCTTGACCATGAGGATGTCCGCGCCCTCTTCCACGTCCTGCGCCGACTCGCGCAGCGCCTCGCGGCGGTTGGCGGGGTCCATCTGGTACTGCGCGCGGTCGCCAAAGGCGGGCGGGCTCTCGGCGGCCTCGCGGAAGGGGCCGTAGAAAGCGCTGGCGAACTTGGCGCTGTAGGCCATGATTGGCAGGTGCAGGTAGCCTGCCTCGTCGAGCGCGCGGCGGATCGCTGCCACCTGCCCGTCCATCATCGCTGAGGGGGCCACCACGTCTGCGCCCGCCCGCGCGTGGCTCGCCGCGACGCGCCCCAAAATCTCGATGCTCTCGTCGTTCAGCACGTAGCCCGATGGTAGGGGGGAGCCGCTCTGCCCGCCCGTGCCCTCCGGCCAATCATGGAGCAGCCCGCAATGCCCGTGGCTGGTGTACTCGCACAGGCACACATCGGTCATCACGAGCAGGGTCGGGAAATCGCGCTTCAGCGCGCGGATCGCCTGCTGCACGATCCCTTCCTCGGCGAAGTTTTCCTCGCCCACCGGGTCTTTCGCCGCCGGGATGCCAAACAGGATCACGCCGCGCAGGCCAAGCTCTGCCAGCGGCCCCACCTCATCGGCCAGTCGATCCACGGACAGTTGCGCGTGGCCCGGCATCGAGCCGATGGGCTGGCGCACCCCCGTTCCGTGGCGCACAAACAGGGGCAAAATCAGGTCGCTCGCGTCGAGCACGGTCTCGCGCGTCACATCGCGCAGCCCCTCCGAAAAGCGGAGGCGGCGCAGGCGGGTTGTGGGGAAGGGAGGGGAGGGGGGCGGTGGATGGTGTGGCATGGTTGGGTGTTGGGTATTAGGTATTAGATATTGGAGAGTGAAAGAATAACTTTCAGCTTCTGAACTTGTAGGAGACAGCTTAGCTTCAAATAAGGAGCGGCCCCGCGTGGCACCTTTCGGCGTGTGCGATAGCGAGAACTCTTGGCGTCTTGGCGGTTCTATCTCAACCGTCTGCGGTGCTTCTGAGATGGTTTTTGCTCGCTTGATAGGGAGACCGTGTAAGCTATAGCTCGATCTCGATGGTTTCGGCTGGACCGTCTAGGGTGATGCGTAGTTGGTTGAGCACATCCCGACCGAGCAGGGCTTCGGAGCCTATGCTTGCTCCCACAGCCCGAATCCCATATATAACCTCTGTCCCAATTTGTAAGGTAACGGAGTACAGATCAACGCGCTGGCTTCCACCAGAGATACCAAACATTTGGCGGCTGCCCCAGTAGGGAGCATTGACCTGCTCTAACAAGTCGATGGGTATCAAGGTTCCATCGGCTCCCGAGTCCACCAGTGCTGTAACACGCACGTCGTATGTGGCGGTTCCCAAGGCTCGCACCACCACATCTGCTATTGGTGCAGCGGGAGTGTAGGAGTTGTCATACAATTGGCTATAGAGGCTCACGACTCCCTCACAAAGCGTGGCGAGCGGAAATATAGGGGCGAAGGGGAAGCGGAGGTTACCTTGCGTACGAGTACAAGCTGCCCCGGAAAGCGCGCTTGCACGCGTTGCAGTAGGTCAACTTCACTCTGATCCTGATCCACCACTTGCCCCTCTTGAATCGCTACATATTTGCCTTGATGCGTGTCGAGAAGTTTCTCTCGCATTGCTTCAAAGGCCGCCTCTTCCCGTAGCATCTGTGCTCGTTGGGGATGAACAGGCCATTGAGGGAAGGCCCCTTCCAAGGTGTCTAACAGAATAGCTTCAATTGGCTGCTGCTGACGTTGAGCACGTTCTTGTGCCTGACGATAGACATAATCGGGTACATCTAACAGGATCTGTTGGCCCATCATGTTCTCCTGTCCGCTCTCTGCTCGCATCTCCCACTGTACAGTAGGATAGAGGTTATTAGGTATTAGGTGGTTCTTATACCAATTCAGGATAAGTGAGTAACAAAGCGAAAACAATGTCATTCCGAATGGAGCGCAGCGGTATGAGGAATCTCTGCAAAGCTTTTCAAGGTAGAGATTCCTCCCTTTGGTCGGAATGACATAGTTTTTTCATTGCCACTCTTTCAATCGGAATTGGTATAAGAGGCGGTTTAAAGTTGTTTCGTGCCAAATTTGTTATAAACAAGGTCGAATTCGTCACTTTTGCTCGAAAAACGTCACGTTGACGCGCAATGTGGACGACTACCCCTACTGGTCTCGCCCGGTCTCATGGGGGCTTCTTTGTATCTATCGTCTTTCGTGCGATTTTTGCCCAGATGTACAATTATTCCTGCGGATGTATAATTTTTAGTGTCCAACAATTTCAAACCGCCTCTAAGCACGCTCAACATCTAATCTCTAATACCCAATCTCTAATACCTAATGCCCTTGATCCACCACTGATACGTGTGGTACTTGTAGCCGCTCAGTTGGAAGCGGGAGCGGGCGGCGGCGAAGATGCTACGCGGTTGGTTCAGCGGGACGACGCTGCCGACGAAGCGTCCCCCTTGAGCTAGGACGGCGCGCTGCGCGGCGGCGACGCTCGCCAGGGTGAGCGGCGGTTCCAGCCAGAAGCCCCGGTAGCTCATGCTTCGCACCGGAATCAGGTGGAAGGGCTCCTCGCCCTCGCCCGGCTCGCTGAGACTTGGCCCCCAGGTGTAGATGACCTGCTCGACCCCGTCGGTTGTGTAGCCGTTGCGGGCGAAAGTGCGCTGGCTGGCGACGTTCTCGGTGAGAATCAGGGCGCGGGCGAGGGTAGCCCCGCGTGCCCGCCCCGTCTCGGTGGTGGCCTCCACGAGGCGGCGCGCGAGCCCACGCTGGCGAAACCGTTCCATCACGCCGATGTTGTCCACCTCCCAGCGCAGCGTCCCATCGGCGGCGGTTGTCGCGAAGCTGTCCACAAAGCCGACGACGCGCTGCTCCGCTTCCGCAACGAGCAGTTCGTGGTTGGGGTCCGCGAGGATATCCTCGATCAGCTCTTCCCACCCCTGGTTGCCAAACCAGATTTGCTGGTACGCATCGACGATGGCGGGCACATCGTGAAGGGTAGCAGGTCGAACGGTTTCCGCCGTGTCAGCCATCACCGCCCCGCACCTCCCGCACCAGCACGGTAAATTCCATGCCCTCGGGACTCAGAAAGGTGGCGTGGGGCGCGAAGCCCGCGTGCGCGGCGGCGCGCAGCGCGCGCTCGTTCCAGGAGGCGATGGTGGCACGAAAGGCGCGCGGCGCGAAACGCTCCTCGCCCCAGGCAAGGATCGCGCGCAGCCGCGCGCCACCTTGACCCTGCCCGGTGAGGGTCGGGCGCATCCCCGCGCCCACGTCTAGCGCGTCGTCATCGTAGGCGAAGCCGGGCACCTGGGCGTCCCTCCCGAAGGAGCAGAAGCCGAGCAGGGTGCCTGTCGCGTCGCGCATGGCAAAGATCTGGTTTGCGGGATCGAGGAAGTAGCGTGTCTCTGCCTCCTCGTCCGCCGAGGGGTTGTAGAGCGCGTATGGCTCCTCGTAGCGCCAGCAGCGCGATCTCGCGCGCCTCCACCTCGGTGAGGGGGCCGAAGCGGTACGGGTGCGCGCGCGCGTGCTCCCGAATCGCGGCGACAAGGCCAGGAATGGTGTACTCGGCGGCGACGATGTCCACGCGTAGCCCCGCCGCGCGCGCGGTGCGGGCCGTGATGGGGCCGATGGCGGCGACGCGTGCCTGTTCCAATAGTTGCTTCAGCGTGGCAGCGTCTATCTGCGCCACAAAGTTGCGCACCGTGCTGCTGCTGGTGAAGGTGACATAATCCGCGCCTTCGTCCAGCGCACGGAGCGCCTCCGGCTCCGGCTGGCCCTGCACGGTGCGGTAGGCGTGAACCTCGTCCACGAGCGCGCCCGCCGCCTCCAGACCCTCGCGCAGCGCGGCGCGTGCGATGTCGGCGCGGGGGAGCAGGAAGCGCTTGCCCGCGACCGCGCTTTCGGTGAGCGCGTCGAGCAGGCTCTCCGCAACATAGCGCTCTGGCACTAGATCAGGAGAAACGCCGCGCTCCACCAAGGCCCCCGCCGTGGCGCTGCCGATGGCGGCGACGCGCGCCCCGGCCAGCGCGCCCGCGTCGCGCCCCGTAGCGGCGAGGCGCTCACAGACGTGCTCCACCCCGTTCACGCTGGTGAAAACTATCCAGTCGTAGCGCGCTACCTGCGCCAGCGCCGCGTCGAGCGCGCGGTACTCATCCTCCGGCGGGGCGATGCGGATCGCGGGCAACTCGATGGGCTCCGCGCCGAGCGCGCGCAGCTGCTCCGACAGCTCGCTCGCCTGGGCGCGCGCCCGCGTAACGATGACGCGCAGCCCTGCCAGTGGGCGCTCGGCCTCGCTCACGGCTCCTCCCGCAGCGCCGACACAAGCGCCAAATCGTCCAGCAGCGCCGCCGCGCCGCGCCCCACCAAGTCCTCGGCGGCCCGCGTGCCCAGCGCTGTGGCCTCGTCGAGGGTGCCCTGCACCGTCGACGTCAAAGCTCACCGTTCCGCCCAGGTCCAGCACGCGCGCACGCAGCGTCAGGGTATCGCCCCGCGCCTCGGCAAACGCTGCCAGCGGCAAGCGGCACCCGATCCCAAAGCGACGCAGCACCGCGCGTTCCGCCTGCGCCGCCGCAAAGCTCGCCGCGTCGCTCACCCGCGCCAACAGCGCGCGCGTGCCGTCGTCACCCGCGCGGCACTCCAGCCCCAAAATCCCCTGCGCGGGCGCGGGGAGCATGGTGGCGAGGGGGAGGAGGTGGTAGTGGGTATTAGGTAGTGGGTATTGGATATTAGGTATTCGGGAAGGGTCGTCACTATCTAATACCCAATACCCACTACCCAGCCGTTTCACCCCGGCGGCGGCGAGGAGGATGGCGTCATAGTCGCCCTGGGCGAGCTTGCGCAGGCGGGTGTCCACGTTGCCGCGAATGTCGCGCATCACGAGGTCCGGGCGGGCGGCGAGCAGCTGCGCGCGGCGGCGCAGGCTGCCGGTGCCGACCGTTGCCCCCTCGGGCAGGGTGTCAAGGGTCGCGCCGTCGCGCGTCACGAGCAGGTCGCGCGGCTCCTCGCGCGCGGGGGTGGCGGCGAGCAGGAGCCCGTCGGGCAGGGTGCTCGGCAAATCTTTGAGCGAGTGGACCGCTACGTCGATCTCGCCGTCCAGCAGCGCCACTTCCAGCTCGCGCGTGAACACCCCCTGCCCGCCGATGGCGAGCAGCGAGGCGCGCCGCCGCCGGTCGCCCTCCGTCTGGATGATGACGCGCTCGATGGCGCGCTCGGGGGCGGCGGCGCGCAGCAGGGCGATAACCTGGTCGGTCTGCGTCAGCGCGAGGAGCGAGCCGCGCGTGCCGACGCGCAGGGCGCTCACAGCGGCTCCTCCGGCAGGGCGAAGAGCTCGGTCACGGTCTGCTGGAAGTGGGCGGCGCTCTCGGTAGTCGCCTTCTCGCGCAGGCAGAGGGTTGGCTCGTGCAGGAACTTGTTCATCAGGCCACGGCTCAGCGCCTCGACCACCGCGCGCTGCTCCGCGCTCAGCGTGCTCAGGCGGCTGAGCGCCTTGTCCACCTCCGCCTGTCGGATCGCCTCCGCCGAGCGGCGCAGGCTGACGATGGTCGGGACGACTGCACGGATCGCCTGCTCGCTCCAAAATTTATCCAACTCCTCCTGCACGATCCTTTCCACCTGCTCGCGCTCCTCGTTGCGCAGGCGGATATTTTGCGCCACCACCTCCTGCAAGCCGTCCACGTCGCGCAGCAGCACCCCCGGCAGCGCGGCGACGGCTGGATCAATGTCGCGCGGCACCGCGAGGTCCACGAGGAGCAACGTCCGCCCCGCGCGCTGCGCCAGAATTGGCTCGATCTGCGCGGGGCGCAGGATAAAGTGCGGCGCGCTGGTCGCGGAAATGACCGCATCCACCTGCGCGAGCGCGTCCGGCATCTCGTCGAGCGGCAGGGCGGTGCCCTCCCAACGCTGCGCCAGCTCGCAGGCGTGTGCCAGCGTGCGATTGGCGACGATAACGTGCGCCGCGCCCGCCTTGTGGAGCTGCTGCGCGGCCACCTCGCCCATTTTGCCGGAGCCGATGAGCAGCACGCGCCGCCCGCTCAGGTCATTGCCGAAGTGCTGCTGGATCAGCGTGACCGCCGCGTGCGAGATCGAGACCGGGCGGCGCGCGATGTCGGTCTCGTGGCGGGCGCGCCGCCCGGCCCGCAGTGCGCCGGTAAAGAGCGCGTGAAGCTGCGGGCCGAGCAGCCCGGCCTCGCGCGCCTGCTGCGCCGCCTGCTTGACCTGCCCCAAAATCTGCATCTCCCCCGGCACCAGCGACTCCAGCCCGCAGGCGACGCGGATCAGGTGGCGCGCCGCGGCCTCCCCCGACAGGCACACGCAGTGCTGCGCCAGGGTAGCGGTCGGTAGCCGGTGCCACTCGCTCAAAAAAGCGAGCAGCGCCCCGCCCGCGTCGCGCGCGTCGGGAAAGAGGGCCAGCACCTCGACCCGATTGCAGGTGCTGAGGATCGCCGCCTCGCGCGCGCCGCGCTCGTGCAGCGCCGCCAGCGCGCCAGGCAGCGCGTGCTCCGAAAAGGCAGCTTGCTCGCGCAGGGCGAGAGAGGCGTTGTGAAAATCAAGGGTCAGCAGGTGGGGTGTCATAGGGCGTTGGCGCGACTGGGTAACGGCGGCATTTGTGAAAAGCTATACAAAGTTAAGGAATTATAAGTCCTGAAATCTATGCGTCAAGTAGATTTTGCGCGATCGGGTCACCAAGGGCGGTGACAAATGTCAGACAAGGCCCGAATTGCGAACGATTGTTCGAGGAAGAAGGTTGGCTATAAGGAGAGCGCCGACGGGCTCGACGCCTGCAAGAGCGAGGACAGCGGTTTCGTGGATTGACGGACGACAGATTCACCACAGAGAACACAGAGAACACAGAGGAGAGGAGAGGACGAACGGAGACCGACGTACCCGCAAGGCGGGAACCCACCTTGGGGTGCGACGACTAACGGAAGAGTTGAACCGCCACCAACGGTAGGCGCTTAGGCGAGACGCCAAAGCTTGAGCGTTTTCTGCTCCTCTGTGTTCTCGGTGTTCTCTGTGGCTGAATCCGTCCGTCGGTCGTCACCCCGCATCGCGGAGGACCTCGCGGATGGTGGGGACGAGGACGTGGTAGGCGTCTACCTTGTCGATGTAGCCGACCGCGCCGCCGCGCTTTGCCAGTTCCTGGTACTGGCGGACGGGGTGGCCGGAAACGATCAGCGCCTTGAGCGTGGGATGGTCGTCGTGGAGGCGGCGGATCACCTCGAAGCCGTTGATGTCGGGCAGCGACAGATCGACGAGCAGCAGGTCCGGCGCGGTGTCGGAAAAGGTTGCCAGCGCTGCCTCGCCACTGGCCGCAACCCCGCACACCTCCATGTCCTCCTCCGCGCCCACCAACTCGCAGAAAGTTTCGCGCATCACGCTATGATCTTCCACGATAAAAATGCGGTACACCTTACCTCCTCGTGGCATTGTCTGCCTCATCGTTGCGGCAGGGAACGATCAGGGTGACGCGTGTCCCGTCGCCGGGGGTCGAGTCGAGCGCAAGCCGCCCGCCCATCAGTTCAAGCCGCCGGGCGATGCTTTGCAGCCCGTAGCCACGCTCCTCGCCGTAGGGGGTGGTGAGGCTCGTCAGGTCGAATCCATCCCCGTTGTCCTCCACGTACAGGTGTAGCTCGTCCTCCACCCGCTTCACGCGCACACGGGCGTGCTTGGCCCCCGCGTGTTTCACCACGTTGAAGAGCAACTCGCGCGTCATCTGGGAGAGGAGGGTTCGCATAGCCGTGGTGCGCGGCTCGCACGTCCCCTCGGCGCTTACCTCAACCTTTAGCCCGTACATCTCTTCCATGTGCCCAGCCAGCCACTCCAGGACGCGCGGCAACCCCTCGGTGTCCAGCACCGGCGGGTTCAGCTCCGTCACCAGGCTGCGCGTCACGCGCACCGCCTGCTTGATCTGCTCGGTGACGCGCCCCACGTTCGCCGTGAGCAGCTCGGCGTCCCACGTTGCCGAGCGGTCGAGCAGCATTTGCAGGCGCATCAGCAGGCTGTAAAGCAGCTGTTGCAGATCATCGTGCAGCACCTGCGAGACGCGCCGCCGCTCTTCCTGCTCGGCCAGCGACAGGGAGGCGGCAAGCTGCTGCACCTGCTCGGTTCGCTCCTGAAGCATCTCGTTCATCTCGCGCAGCGAGCCCTCGATTTTTTTGCGCTCCGTGATATCCACAAAAGCCAGGATCACCGCCTCGGTCCCATCCAGCCACACGCGCTGCATGGAAAAAAGCGCCACCCGTTGCTCGCCGTTGGGCAAACTGGTAGCAATTTCCAGGTCGCGTATGTTGCCCTCCCGCTGCACCTGCTCCACCAACCCTGCTTGCGCCTCAGGGGGGAGCCACGCGTGAAGCTGGCTGGTCGTTCGCCCGATCACCGCGTCGCGCTGCAGGTCGAAAAAGCGCAGGTAGGCGGGGTTGGCATCCAGGAACATCCCATCCTCCAGCCGCGTGAGCGCCGTGGGGATCGGGTTGGCGTTGAACAGCGAGGAAAACAGGTCGCGCGTCATGACGAGCTGCTGGTTCACCTGCTCCAGCGTCTCGGTGCGCTCCGCCACGCGTTGTTCCAGCGTCTCGTTGCTCTGGCGCAGGTGCTCCTCGCTCTCGCGCAGGGAGTGCTCGGCCTCCTTGCGCTCGTTGATGTCGAGGTTCATGGCCACCCAGCCACGGATGGAGCCGTCGTCCTCCCGCAGGGGGACGGCGCGGACAATCGTCCAGCGATATTTGCCGCTGGGGCGGTGGTAGACGCGGAACTCGTGTTCCATGGGGCTATTCGATGCCACCGATTGGTGCCAGGCGGAGAGGGCATGCTCGCGATCGTCCGGGTGCAGGGCATCTACCCACCCCGACCCCTGCCATTCCTCGACGCTCTGGCCGGTGAAAGCGCGCCACGAGGGGGAATCGTCCACAACAAGGCCGCTGGCATCGGTGGTCCAGACCATCTGCGCCGACGCCGTGACGAGCGCGCGGAACTGCTCCTCGCTCTCGCGCAGCGCCTCCGCCGCCTTCTTGCTGCTTGTAATGTCCACAAAGCTGATGACCACCCCCTCGATCCGATCGTCCACGGTGCGGTAGGGCAGCAGCCGCACCAGGAACCAGCCCGCGCTCTCGCTGCGCGCCTCGTGCTCGATCGGGACCAGGGTGCGCAGCACCCGCGTGGCGTCTTCCTCCAGGGTGGGGTACGAGAGCTTGCGCGTCAGGTGCGTGATGGGCCGCCCGCGATCCCCTGCCTGGACGTTGAACAGCTCGGCCAACTCGGGGGTGAAGCGCTGGATGCGCAGCGCCCGATCCAGGAAGAGGGTGGCGATCTCGGTGGCGGCCATCAGGTTTTCCAGGTCGCTGTGCGCGCGCGACACCTCCTCCAGCTTGTGCTTCAACTCGGCATTGACCGTCTGCAGCTCCTCGTTGACCGACTGCAACTCCTCCTTGCTCGTCTCCAGCTCCTCGGTCGTGGAGCGGTACTCCTCGTTGATCGATTGCAGCTCCTCGTTGGCCGCGCGTCAGCTCCTCGGTCGAGGTCTCGTGCTCCTCCACCAGCGCCTGCAGGCGCTCGCGCAGCTGCTGCACCTCCGCCTGCAAGCGCTCGACGATTTCCAGCTGCGTCCCGCTTCCCCGCTCGCCCCCGCTGTGGAGGGGATAGCCGGGCTCATTCACCTCATCTTCCAAAAAGAGGACCAGGGCCACCTGGCCGCTGTCCGCCCACCCATCGCCCCGCTCGGGGCGGAGCCGGACCGCCATGCTGACGCGGTGGGGGTGCCCGTTGAAGCGCACCGGCACCGACTCGGTGACTACGTTCTTCCTCTTGTCAAAGGCCTGGAAAAGCGCCATGCGCAGATCGAAGAGCAACTCCGGGCGCACCAGGTGGAGCAGGTCGTCCGTGACCGTTCCGCCCGGGTGTTGGAGGTAGCGCCCCGCCGTCTCGGACAGGTGGAGGATGCGGTTCGACTCGTCCACCAGCACGCTGGGCGGGCTTTCCGTTTCCAGCGCCACGCGGTGAAGGTCCGAGGGCGACAGAGCGCTCTCGGACGGCGCGTGGCGGTTTTGGGTGTGGAGAGGGCCACGGGCGGGGAGTGGGGAGCGGCGCACGCTCAGGGGCACCGTTGGGATAGGGGGGTGCTCACCCGGCCAGGGGCGTTTTTGGTAGAGGCGGTGCTCTTTGTCCAGCGTGCTGAAAAGATGCGGGGCCACGTCTGCCGATTCCGCGCTGCCCAGAAAAAGAAAGCCGCCCGGGTTCAGCGCGTAGTGGAAAATCTCGTAGACATTTTCTTGCAGCGGGCGTTGCAGGTAGATGAGCAGGTTGCGGCAGGAGATCAGGTCCACACGGGAAAACGGGGGATCGCGCAGCACGCTGTGGCTGGTGAAGAGCACCACATCGCGCAGTTCGCGCCGGACGCGGTAGTGGTCCCCCTCTTTCGTGAAAAAGCGCTGGAGCCGCTCCTCCGACACATCCGCCTCAATGGCGGCGGGGTAAATCCCCTCGCGCGCCCGTGCGAGCGCCCCGTCGTCCAGGTCGGAGGCAAACACCTGAAGGTGAAACTTGTGCAGGGGCACTTCATGGCGCGCGGCCTCCTCCATCAGCAGCATCGCCACCGTATAGGCTTCCTCGCCGGTCGCGCAGCCGATGGTCCAGACGCGCACGCTATCGCCCTCGCCGCGCCCCTCGAAGAGGGCGGGGACCGCCTGCTCGGCCAGCGCCTTCCAGGAGCCGCTATCGCGGAAAAAGTTGGTAACGCCGATGAGCAGGTCGTTGAAGAGCGCGTGGGCCTCGTCTGGCTCGTGGCGCAAAAAGAGCAGGTAGGTTTCCATGCTTTCCTGGCCGCGAAGCTGCATCCGGCGGCGGATGCGGCGCAGCACGGTAGAGCGCTTGTACTGGGTAAAGTCGTGCCCCGTGTGCGCGTGGACCTGCGTCAGGATGCGCTGGAGGTACTCCACCTCGCGCACGGTAAGCTCCGACACGTCGGAGGGGAGCTTGACCCCGTTCCGCTTGTACGCGACCAGGTGCGCCGCCAACTCGCGCACCGGCATCACCAGGTCAGCCAGGCCGGTGGCGATGGCGGCGCGTGGCATCCCCTCGTGCTCCGCCTCCTCGGGGTCCTGCACCAGCAGCACCCCGCCCTGTTCCTTGATTGCCTTCACCCCCACCGCGCCATCGGTCCCGCTACCGGAGAGGATGATCGCCACGCAGTCGCGGTGCGCCACTGCCAAGCTGCGGAAAAAAAAGTCGATAGGCCTGCGATGCCCGCGCGGCTCCTCGAAGTCGGAGGCGGCGAGGTAGGAATCGGTGATGACGATGCGCTGGTTGGGGGAAATCAGGTAAACGTGGTTGGCCGTGACCTCCACCTGCCCCATTACCTGTGTGACCGGCATGGTCGTGTAGCGCTGCAAAATCTCGTCCAGCAGGCTCTCGCGCGTGGGGTCCAGGTGGGTGACCACGACGAAAGCCATGTTCGGGCTGGGGGAAGCGCCTCGAAAAAGCGTTGCAGGGCGGCGAGCCCGCCCGCCGAGGCACCGATGCCCACCACCAGGATGGGCTGTGCTGCTGCGTCTACGTTGTCGCTTTTAGCCATGCGCGTGCTCTCGAAGGGAAATCAGACAACAGGGATCAGGGAGACGGACGACGGATTAACCACAGAGAACACAGAGAACACAGAGAAGAGAATCAGAAGACGGACGACGATAGTCACAACTTTGCTATTTCTCTGTCCTCGCTCTTCGGTCAACTGCGCAAGTCCCAATCAGAAAACAGAACGTAGCAATATTTATAGAAGCATAGCAGATTGAAGATACAGAACAAGCTAACCGTGCAGGTCGTCCTGCATTCTGCATTGCCGTCTGTTGCCGTTCGTTCTGCGTTCTGCGTTCTGCGTTGCCGTTCATTCCGCATTCCGCATTCCGCATTCCGCATTCTCCGTTAAGCGCGTTTGGTGGCGTAGGTGGTCACCAGATCGCCCAGGTTGATGGGGACCGCGCGCTCGGCGATGCCGAGACGGTGGGTCAGCCAGTCGGCGGCGCGCCACAGGGTGTGGTTCACCGCTTGCAAGCGCGAGACGAGGTAGTTGATGCGCTGGTAGCGGCCCTGCGGCTCGGCGCGGATCACCTCAAACCCGGCCCGCCCCAGCATCTCCGCCAGGGTTGCGCGGGAAAAGTAGACAACGTGCATCTCCATGAGCCAGGGCCAGCGCGGGCCCATCAGCCGCGCGAAGGGTGCATCAATGTCGATGGTGTGGATCACCACGAGCCCGCCTGGCTTCAGCACGCGGTGAATCTCCGCCAGGTGGCCGCGCGGGTCGTTCAGGTGCTCCACCACGTCCCACGAGGTGGCTACATCGAAGAAGCCGTCGGGGAAGGCCGCCTGCTCCAGCGTGCCGCTCTGCACCTTCAGGCCGCGCTCGCGGCACAGGCTCGCCGCCCAGTGCGACAGCTCGGTGCCGTAGGCATCCCAGCCGCGCTGCTGCGCGATTTCCACAAAGACCCCCGTGTACGCGCCCACATCCACGATGCGCTTGCCGCGATGGTCGCCCACCAGCTGCTCGATTGGCTCCAGGTGGCGCTGGAAGGTGAGCACGCGCCCCTCGCGCTCCTGCTCGTAGAGCGGGTCCACCACCTGCTCGTACTCCTCGATCAACTCGCTCTGCGGGAAGCGCGGGTTGGCGTAGACGAGGCCACAGTGGCGGCACTGCACGATGGCGTGGTGCCGCCCGTAGCCAAAGTTGGTGCATTGATACGCCTTCAAATCGGGCTCGCTCTGCCCGTTCAGGGTGCTCGGGTAGCGCGGCGCGGCATCGTCCGCGCCGCACAGGGCGCACGGCACATATTCAAGATTCATGGACGCTCCTTCAAGGGTGGAAGTCTGGCACCGCCGCGCTGCGGGCTAGAGCAAGCCGCTGATTCTAGCATTGTGGTGTTTTTGGGCAACAAAAAAGCCCCGCCATGGCGGCGGGGCTTTCGGGAAAGAGAGGCTCGGATCAGCCGCCGGTCAGCATGTTCGCGCCCGCCGCGCCCACGCCAAAGATGAGTCCGATGACAAGGGCGATGGCGAGGTAGGCGAGGAACGCCAAGCCTGCTGTCATCAGCGCCTTGCCGGTGTCAAAGTCCAGCGCCTGGCGGACGGCGACGACCCCCAGGTACAAGGACCAGAGCGAGGCCAAAAAGCCCACGCAGGGAATGAAGCTCAGAATCTGCGGGGTCATGGCATAGCCAATCGTGCGCTGCAACTCGCCCGCATCGGCGGTGCCGTTGAAGACACGGGTCCCGATAAAGTAGGTGAGGTAGGCCCAGGCCATGTAGCCCAAAAAGACACCCAGGCCGGACACGATAGCGCCCACAATTGTGCTGCCCTCGCCCGTCAGGGCACCTGCCAGCAGGACGCCCACGACGTTGATCACTGCGACGATCGCAACAATCGTGTACGCTTCCTGATTCAGCGAGGGGGTGGCCTCTACCTCTTCATACAAGTTAACGTCGCCTTTGGCGGCACGTATCATACGATCTACCATATGGAAAGCTCCTCTTGAGAAATGAGTCGGACGGATGGGGGGGGTACAGTCAGACAACTTGTCGATTGTAAGGGAGGTTGTTCAAAGCGGCAATCTTCTTGCTGTCAGGGGGCAGGGGGCAGGGAGTTAGGGACTAGGGGGCAGGGGGCAGGGGATCGCGCCCAGAGGGCACCCGTCGGTCTTCAATGATAACAAACAGGGAGCAGTGTCATGGAAGCAGCGGTTCACGGGATTCATCATGTGACGGCGATTGCGGGGGATCCGCAGGAGAATTTGGATTTTTATGTGGGGGTGCTGGGGCTGCGCTTGGTTAAGAAGAGTGTGAACCAGGATGACCCGGGCACCTACCATCTTTTTTATGCCGATGGCGCGGGGAGCCCAGGCACCGACCTGACGTTTTTCCCCTGGCGCAATTTGCCCGCCGCGCGGCTGGGCGCGGGGATGCCGGTCGAGGTCTCCTTTGCGGTGCCGCAGGGCAGCCTTGCCTACTGGCAGGCGCGGCTGGAGCGTCTGAATGTCCAGGCTGGAGCGGTCGAGACGCGCTTTGGCGAGCCGACGCTGCCCTTCAGCGACCCACACGGGCTGCGCCTCGCCATCGTCGAGATCAGCGAGGAGCGCGACTTCGTGCCCTGGGACGACAGCTCGGTGCCGGTCGAGCACCAGTTGCGCGGGATGCACGCGGTGCGCCTGTGGGAAAGCCGCCTCGCCCAACCCGAGGCGCTGCTCACCGACTATCTTGGCTTCCAGCGCGCGGGCGAGGAGGAGGGCTGGCACCGCTTCGTGGCCGACGAGGGCGGCTCTGGCAAGATCGTCGAACTGCGCGAGGTACCCGCGTCGCGGCGTGGGCAGGGCGGCACCGGTGGCATCCACCACGTCGCGTGGCGCGTCCATGATTCGGAGGAGCAGATGGCGCTCCAGCGGCGGCTGCGCTCGGTGGGGCTCCAGCCCACCGACCAGATTGACCGCTTCTGGTTCAAGTCGGTCTACTTTCGCGAGCCGGGCGGGGTGCTCTTCGAGCTTGCCACCGATGGCCCTGGCTTCCACCGCGACGAGGATCCGACGCGTCTCGGCGAGCTGCTGATCCTGCCCCCCTGGCTGGAGGGGCAGCGCCCGCAGATCGAGGCGGCGCTGCCGGTGTTGAGCCATCCGCCGCGCGACGGAGTAGGGATGGGGGTCAGGGGTCAGGGGCCGGGGATCAGAGACGAAGGACGAAAGTTAATGAGAGATAGGACTAAGACGGATGGATAAGCAAATGCGGGGGGCGTTTTTTGCACTATTGCTGGTGCTGCTGAGCAGCCCGCTGGCGGCGATAGCGGGGACGAGTAGGAGCGCGCCGATGGAGGAGCGCCCCTTCATCTTCCCTTTTGAGGGGCCGCCCGGCCCCGACTCGTGGCTGCTTGGGCAGCCATATGGCAACACGACCGGTGCGTACTTCCAGCGCTTTCGCACCTACGCGGCGGGGCAGGGGATCCACTTTGGGGTGGACATCAGCGCCCGCTGTGGCACAAAGGTGATCGCCATCGGCGATGGGGTGGTGTCGGCGGTGGACAACCTGCGCTTCGGCTCCGCGCCCCACAACCTGATGATCGACCACCGCGAGCTGGGCTATGCGTCCTTTTACGGGCACCTGCTCGCCCGCCCCGCGCTGGAGGTGGGGCAGCGGGTCAGCGCGGGCGACGTGGTTGGGCTGAGCGGCGACGACGAGGGGGAGTGCGACAGCGGCGGGCCGCACCTGCACCTGGAAATCCGCGACCTCTCCTACATCCGCAAGTACAACCCGCTCCTGCTGATCCAGGCTGATTGGGACAACCTCGCGCTGATCGGCAACAGCACGCGCCGCTTTGAAAAGGACTTGGACGACCCGCGCAAGTGGCAGTACCTGGACGATCAGCCCGAGGTGGTCATCGGCGGGCCGCTTCTGAACGACTTTGCCAACCCCTGGCCGCCCGACCGAAGGTAATCATGCTCCCAATCCGCTTTTCTCATATTGTCCTGCTGCTCCTGCTGCTCACTGGCTGCGAGATGCCCTGGCGAGCAGAGCGGGTGGCGCGCGACGAGGCGGTCAGCCTCGCCTCACCCGTTACCACGCCCGTTGCCACGCTCGCTGCTGAGCCGAGCGCCGAGCCGACAGAGCCGCCCGCCGCGCCCGCGCCGAGCGTGAGCGCTTCCCCGCCCGCGACCTTGGCCACCGCGACGGCGGAGCGTCCGCCAGCCCCTACCGCCACCCCTGCGCCCAGCCCGACCCCCGCGCCGCGCCTCGTCCAGCTGACGGAGGGTGGCTGCTGCACGCAGCCCTTCTGGTCGCCGGACGGCAGCGAGGTGCGCTTTATCGACAAGCCGAGCGCCAGCGCCCCGGTCGGCATCTGGGGGGTGCCGGTGGCGGAGCCGCTGAGCGCGCCGCGCCTCGTCAGCGAGCGGATCGGCGCGACCGCGCGCAGCGGGGAGTTTTTGATCGAGTTGGGCGAGAGTGTTACGACCATCGAGCGACTGTCGGATGGGATGCGGTGGGAGGTGGACACGCAGGGCAGCACCCCCGTCCTCTCGCCCGACGGCACGCGGCTGGCGTGGGAGGTGCGCGACCGCTCGCTGCCCTTTGACGATCAGGTCTCCACCATCTGGGTGGCGGCGGTGGATGGGAGCGGCGCGCAGGTCGTGCTCACGCTGCCGCGCGGCAGCGTGCGGGGCTGGCTGTCGGAGGATCGCTTGCTGCTGAGCGGGCGCGACACGCTCGACAGCGCGGAACAGCGCCTCTTCACCCTCTCGCTCGCCGATGGGAGCACGAGCGAGCTGGTGCGCTCCGACCGGCTGCGCGGCGAGCAGCTGTCGCCGGGCCGCTCGTGGCTGGTCTACTTTGTGGCGCAGAGCGACGACCCCGCCGAGAATGGGCTCTGGCTGGTCAACACCGAGGGGGGCACGCCGCGCCGCCTCCCCAGCGAGCTATTCGGGGCCTACCAGTGGCGCGACGATGGGCACCTGCTCGTCATCCCCCTCCGCCCCGACGCTACCGCGCACGAGGTGTGGGAGATCGAGGCGAGCAGCGGCGCGGCGCGGCCCCTCACCGACCCCGCCACGCTGCCCTTCAAGATCGCCAACGGCGACTGGTCCGTCTCCCCCGACGGTCGCGCCATCGCCTTTGTGGAGAGCCGCGACCGGAATGTGTGGGTGATTGGGTTGGGGATTGGAGATTAGAGATTGGAGATTGGAGATTGGGAATGGGGCTTGCGGGGGGTGGAGGCCACGGACTAGAAGTCCGTGCTGATGGGCCTCCGGCCAAGCGTCCGCCTTCGCGGACGCCTGGGCATCTTGCCTTTGCTCGTCAAGAATGTTTGTTTAATCGCCAGTCGTCGTTCATCTTTATCCGTCGTCGGTCGTCGCACCCATAGGGAACCCACCGCGGCCCCAGGGGTTGGCGGCTGTACAGGCTCTCACACGCTACGGGCGGGCCGTACCCAGAGGGAACCCACCGCGGCCCCAGGGGTTGGCGACTGTACAGGCTCTCACACGCCACGGGCGGGCCAGAGGCCCGCGGCCCCAGGCTCACCCCCTCACCTTCATCACCCCCTCACCTTCATCACCCCCTCACTCCGGCTCGACCCAGCGGCGCTTGTCGCGGCGGATCAACTCGGCGGCGGCGGCGGGGCCCCAACTGCCAGCGGGGTAGGTGGGGAGGTCGGCGGGCTGGGTGGCCCAGTGGTCGAGGATGGGTTGGACGATGGTCCAGGCGGCTTCCACCTGGTCGGCGCGCATGAACAGCGTGGCGTCGCCCAGCATCACGTCGAGCAGCAGGGTCTCGTAGGCTTCGGGGATGGGCTCTTGGAAGTTCTCGGCGTAGCGAAACTCCATGCCCGCCTGCTCCAGCTTCAGCTTCACCCCCGGCTCGCGCACCTGAAAGCAGAGGTCCATCCCCTCGGTCGGCTGGAGGTGGATGACGAGGCGGTTGGCGGACCACTTTTCGACCATGGCGGGCGGAAAGGCGCGGTGCGGCACGGGGCGCAGCTGGATCACGATCTCCGAGTCCTTGCGCGCGAGCCGCTTGCCGGTGCGCAGGTAAAAGGGCACCCCGTGCCAGCGCCAGTTGTCGATGTACAGCTTGAGCGCCACAAAGCTTTCCGTGGCGGAGTCGGCGGGGATATCCGCCTCCTCGTGGTAGCCGCGCACCGCCTCGCCGCCGACCTCGCCCGCCGCGTACTGCCCGCGCACCACAAAGCGATCCACCTCATCGGGCGGGATGGGGCGCACCGCCTGGAGCACGTCCAGCGTCTTGTCGCGGATCTCGTCGGCGCGAAAGGAGACCATCGGCTCCATCGCGATCAGCGTGAGCAGCTGCATCAGGTGGTTCTGGAGCATGTCGCGCAGCGCGCCCGACTTGTCGTAGTAGCCGCCGCGATGGCCGATGCCCACCTCCTCGGCGACGGTGATCTGCACATGGTCGATGTAGCGGCGATCCCAAAGCGGCTCAAAAAAGAGGTTGGCGAAGCGAAAGGCGAGCAGGTTCTGCACCGTCACCTTGCCCAGGTAATGGTCGATGCGGAAAATCTGCGACTCGTGGAAGACCTGCGTCAGCTCCTGGTTGAGCGCCCTCGCCGACTCCAGGTCGCGCCCGAAGGGCTTCTCGATGACGAGGCGCACCCGCTCGCGCGGCTCGTGCAGCCCCGCCGCGCCCAACTGCGTGACGAGGAGCGAAACGACGGAGGGCGGGGTCGCCAGATAAAAAAGCCGCTGGGTGGGGCTGCCCCACTCCGCCTCGCACGCCGCCACATGCTCCTGAAGGGTCTGATAGGTGGCGGGGCTCGCGAAATCCGCCGACAGGTAGCTGAGGCGCGCGGCGAAACTCTGCCACCCCTCGTCCGTCACCTCGTGGCGCGCGAACTGTTCGACCCCCTCGCGCAGCTGCGCGCGAAACGCCTCCTCGCCCATCTCCTTGCGGTCCACCCCGACGATGGAGAAGTGCTGGGGCAACCACTCGTCCTGGAACAGATCGAAAAGGGAGGGGACCAGCTTGCGCCACGTCAAATCCCCGCCCGCGCCAAAAATGACGAGGACGGTCGGCTCCGGTTTCTGATAGTTTTTCATGGGGGTATCCCTTCAGGGTTGATAGAGGGTCGAGGGAAGGGGGGGAGAGAAAGAGAAGAGAGAGCAGAGAAGAGAGAACAGACGACGGAGAACGGACGGCAACGAACAACGCAGAACGCAGAACGCAGAACGCAGAACGAACGGCAACGAACAAAGCCAAGGTAATCAGTGGTAGCGTTGCACTCTATTTTCTATTTTCCATTTTCTATTCCCCAATCTCCAATCTCCAATCTCCAATCTCCTCCTCACGGATTGAGGATAAAATTGCCCCAATCGGTGGGGTTGTTGAAGGGGCGTTGGGGGGTGGTGGAGAGTTGGGTTTCCTGGTCGCTGCTCCCTGGTGTGTCATCGTCCGACAGGGCGATGGCGTAGCCATACACGTTGCCAATGCGCGGCTGCACGCTGAGCTGCTCCCACGGGATGCGGATCTCCACATCGTAGCCCGCCGAGGTGCGCTGCGTTGCCATGTCTATCTCGTTGCGAAAGTTGCCGGTCGCGGAGTTGTACACCCAGGTGGACGGCTCGCGCCCCGCGAAGTTGCCGGGGCTGACGATGGCCTGCACCTCGTCCTCGTTGTACCGGTTCACCTCGAAGTCGCCCTGAAGATCGGAGTCCCAAAAAAACTCGATGGCATCGCCCCGGTAGAGCAAATCTTCGCTGCTTTCCTGCACGATCGCATCATCGGCGACCTGGGTCGCCAGATACAAAAAGTCATCGTCCCAGGTGGCGCGCACCAGGCCGCTCAAATCTTGCGGCCCGCTCCAATTTTCGCGCTGAAAGACCACGCTATCGATGGGCGCGGCACGGGTACCGCCCCACTCGGCCAACGACCCATCGAGCGCGACGGCGACGGTGCGCCGCGCAGCGTGGAGGTCGGGGCCGTTGCCTTCGCGCAGCCGCAGCGAGGGGTTCACGGTGATCGTCGGCTCGCTGCTTAGGGCAGTGTCGTTCTGCTCCTCCTGGTCCGCCTCCGGCACATCCGGCCCCGCCTCCGGCAGCGTCTGCACATCCCCCTCGCACTCGACCAGTGGCTCCCCCTGGCCGCTACGCAAGGACACCCAGCCTACCGTATTGTCCTCCGCCTGCACGCGCAGCCAAGGCACAGGGCCATTGCGCCCCAGTGCCGTGACGCGCGTGCCCGGCACCAGCCCGCGGATCGCCTCAAATTGGACTGTGGGACCGAGGCGGAAGTTGACCCCCTCCACCACCGTGCAGGCCAGCGTGACGGGGGTCGGCGTGATGTCCGGCCCGCCGAAAGGATTTTCCTCGCTGCCCGTTTCCGGCGCGGCGGGGTCGCCCGACAACACCTGATTGCTGATGTACAGGGTCTCGCCCGTGATACAAAATAGCAAAAACAGGATGACCGTCCAGCGTGTACCCGGATGGGTACGCCAATATTGTTCCATAGGTGGTGTAAAATCTGCTGAGATCAAAGAATTGCACCCCGACCCAAGCGCCGGGGTGCGCTGCGCCGCATTATAGCATGGGGCGACCGCTCTACCAATGGTGGCGGACGGCAGCAGGCGGCGGACGGCAGCAGGCGGCAGGCGGCAGGCGGCAGGCAGCAGCAGGCGGCAGTGGGTTCCCGCAAAGCGGGTAAGGCGGCAGAACGGCAGCAGGCGGCAGGTGGTGTAGGGACGCTTGGCCCATTATCATTCGGGTGAAAACGAGTAGGATGAAGGCAAAAGGCAAAGGGCAAAAGGCAACGGGCAATGATGAAGGTCTGTTGATGGACGAACCGTAAAGGCTGCGGCGTCCGCGAAGGCGGACGCTTGGCCGAAGGCCCAGCAGCACGGACTTCAGTCCGTGGCCGCCATGATGGACGAACCGTAAAGGCTGCGGCGTCCGCGAAGGCGGACGCTTGGCCGAAGGCCCACGAGCACGGACTTCAGTCCGTGGCCGCCTTTAATCCGTGGCCGCCTTTTACCAAATATGGAAAGGTAAACAGTGAGGATGCAAACAAATCATGGGCGCGCGCGGTGGGGGGCGCTGGTGGCGGGGGTGCTGCTGGTAGCTGCATTGCTGCTAGCGCGGGTGCCGGGGAGCGCGGCGGCGGGCGGGGCGTATCGGCTTTTCCTGCCGCTGGTGCGCGGGGGCGAGCAGGTGGCACTGGATTGTGGGATCGAGGGGGCGAGTTACGGGCAGCTGTCGGTGAACGATTGGCACCCGCCGGATCGCCCCGCTGAGGAACACGCGGACCTGAATTTGGCGCTGCGCGGCTATGCGCCGAGCGCGGGGCTGCTCGGGCTGGTGAATTACAATGGCGGGCGCGATCCGGCGGCACCGCAGCTCTACGGGCTCTTTGTCGATCAGCGCACGCCGGTGTTCAGCAGGGTGTACAGCGTGTTCCGCTGGGATTGGACCTGTAACTGCCGCGCCGATCAGCTTGAGCCGCCCTATGGCGAGTGGGATGTGACCCTGGCGGGCATGGCGGTGACGCGCGGGGAAGCGATCCATGTGCCCAACCGCCAGGGGGGTGAGCTGGATGTGCGTGGCTACAAGGTGCTGGTGCTCTACGCCGCGCCGGAGCGTATCACGCTGAAATACACGCGCGACGACAGCGTGGTGAGCGGGTACACCCTGCACATCGAGCAGGTGTGCGTGGACCCCGCGCTGCTGGCGCTCTACCGCACGCTGGACAATCAGGGGCGGCACGCGCTGCCCGCGCTGCACCCGGGGCAGGCCGTGGGGCGCGCCCTGAGCGGCGAGGTGGGCGTGGCCATTCGCGATGTGGGATACTGGATGGACCCGCGCTCGCGCAAGGATTGGTGGTTCGGGCGCTGAGCCACTTTGCCTCTCCCCGCTCTTCGGGCACAATGGGGGGACGGCAGCAGGCAGGCGGCAGGCAGCAGGCAGCGGCAGGCGGCGGGCGGCAGGCGGCGCGAGTGGAGCACAGGACGCCCCTCGGGCCGCGGGCCTCTGGCCCGCGCAAGGTACATGGCGCGTAAGGCAGCAGGCAGCAGAAGAACGCAGAACGAACGGCGGCAGGCGGCAGGCGGCGCGAGTGGAGCACAGGACGCCCCTCGGGCCGCGGGCCTCTGGCCCGCGCAGGGTACATGGCGGGTAAGGCGGCAGGTGGCTTGCCCTTGTGTCGCTGCTTCAGCCTAACGCGCACATGAACCCCGCCCAGTCACCAGTCACCAGTCACCAATCTCCAATCTCCAATCTCCAATCTCCACTTACCTTCACGGACCCTTATGACCATCCAAATTTCTTCGGGACATTCCTACCCGCTCGGGGCGAGCCTGTACGAGGGCGGGGTGAACTTTTGTCTCTTCAGCAAGCACGCCATAGCTGTCGAGCTACTTCTGTTTGAGCGACATGATTCCAAGCGCCCCGCGCAGGTGATCCCGCTCGACCCGACGATCAACCGCACGTTTTACTACTGGCACGTGTTTGTGCCGGGGATCAGCCAGGGTCAACTGTACGGCTACCGCGTCCATGGCCCCTACGCGCCGAGCGAGGGGCACCGCTTCGATAGCTCCAAGGTGCTGATTGACCCCTATGCCAAGGCGGTGATGTACGGGGACAACTACGCGCGCGAGGCGGCGCGCCTGCCCGGCGACAACTGCGCCACCTCGATCAAAAGCGTGGTGGTGGACACGAGCCGCTACGATTGGGAGGGGGATGAGCCACTCGGCCACCGCTTTTCCGACCTGGTGATCTACGAGTTGCACGTGGGCGGCTTCACCAAAAATCCCAACTCCGGGGTGGCGCGCGCGCTTCGTGGCACGTACCGAGGGCTGATCGAAAAGATTCCCTACCTGCAAGAGCTGGGGGTGACCGCTGTCGAGTTGCTCCCCGTGCAGCAATTTGACGAGACGGACGTGGCCCCGCCGCTCAAAAACTACTGGGGCTACAACCCGGTGGCCTTTTTCGCGCCGCACCGCCCCTACAGCTCGCGCCAGGACCCGCTGGGGCCGGTGGACGAGTTCCGCGACATGGTGAAGGCGCTGCACCGCGCGGGGATCGAGGTGATCCTGGATGTGGTGTTCAACCACACCGCCGAGGGGGACCAGCGCGGGCCGACCCTCTCCTTCAAGGGGATAGCGAACCGCGCCTACTACATCCTGCCGCCCAACCGCGCGCTGTACATGAACTTTAGCGGCTGCGGCAACACGATCAAGGGCAACCACTCGATCATCCGCCGCCTGATTATCGATTGCCTGCGTTACTGGGTGCAGGAGATGCACGTGGACGGCTTCCGCTTCGACCTCGCCTCGGTGCTGGCGCGCGACGAGGAGGGGGTGCCGGTCGAGAACCCGCCGATTTTGTGGGAGATCGAATCCGACCCGGTGCTGGCGGGCACCAAGATCATCGCCGAGGCGTGGGACGCGGCGGGGCTCTACCAGGTGGGCACCTTTATCGGGCATCGCTGGGCGGAGTGGAACGGGCAGTTCCGCGACGATGTGCGCCGCTTTGTGAAGAGCGACGAGGGCACCGTGGGGCCGCTCGCCATGCGCATCGCGGGCAGCCGCGACCTTTTCCCCGACCCGGACCGCCAGCCGGACCGCAGCATCAACTTTGTGACCGCGCACGACGGTTTCACCCTCAACGATCTGGTCTCCTACAACGAGAAGCACAACGAGGCGAACGGCGAGGAGAACCGCGACGGGCACAACCACAATTTAAGCTGGAACTCTGGGGTCGAGGGGCCGACGAAAAATGCCGAGATCGAGCGGCTGCGGCTGCGCCAGATCAAAAATTTCCTTACGATCCTCTTCGTCTCGCAGGGCACGCCGATGCTGCTGATGGGCGATGAGGTGCGGCGCACGCAGCTTGGCAACAACAACGCCTACTGCCAGGACAACCCCATCGGCTGGTTCAACTGGAACGATGTCGGGGAGCACGAGGAACTGCTGCGCTTCACGCAAAAGCTGATCCGCTTCCACCACGCGCACCCCATCTTCCACGAGCGCGGCTTCTGGTCCGAGGGCAAGGAGGGGGAAGCGCCGCTGGTGCTCTGGCACGGGATGGAGCTGTACCAGCCCGACTGGAGCGGCAGGACGCGCACCCTCGCCTACGAGCTGCGCGACTCGGTGCGCGGCGAGACCCTCTACATCATGCTCAACGCGCACTGGGAGCCGCACCGCTTCGAGCTACCCCCCCTGCACGGCGGCGGCAGGTGGCACCGCGTGCTGGACACCTCGCTCGCCGCCCCGCACGACATCTCCGACTCCGGCGAGGAGCCCCGCGTCGCCCCGCACCACTACAAGGTAGCGCCGCGCTCGTCGGTCATCTTGAAGGTGAGGGGGTGAGGGGGTGAGGGGGTGAGGGGGTGAGGGGGTGAGGGGGTGAGGGGGTGAGGGGGTGAGGGGGTGAGGGGGTGAGGGGGTGAGGGGGTGTGAGGGGGTGAGGGGGTAGGGGGAAAATGGGCGATGCGGCGTTTAGTGGGGCATTGCGCGGATAAGGCGAGGTGCCCATGCGGAAGCACACGGAGTTGCAGGTTTTTCAGAAGGCGACTGAGGCGGCTATGGGGATTTTCGAGCTGTCGAAGGGGTTTCCGAGGGAAGAAACCTACTCGTTGACCGATCAGATGCGTCGCTCGTCGCGCTCTGTGTGCGCCAATGTGGCCGAAGCCTGGCGAAAACGGCGCTACCAAAAGTCATTTGTTAGCAAATAAGTTCTCTCGGACGCTGAAAGCGAGGCAGCCACCAGCGCTGGATTAGTTCGCCGTCTGGGCTACCTGTCAGCTCAGTCCGCTTCTGCATAGACGACGCCTCGTCGGTTCCCTCGTCGGCTTCCACCACGCCGCACTCCCCAATTCTCTCACCCTCATCACCCCCTTCACCCCCTCACCCCCGTCACCCCCTCACCCCCTCACCCCCTCACCCCCTCACCCCCTCACCCCCTCACCCCCTCACCCCCTCACCCCCTCACCCCCCCCACCGCTCCCCGTCCTGACGCGCCTGCCCTAGCGCGGCCAGTGTGTCGAGTAGCTCGGTGAGGCGGGCGCGCTGCGCGGCGCTGCGTCGCCCCGCGAAGGCGGCGGCGATCTCGTCCACGGTGGCGGGCTCGTCGAGGGTGGCGAGCAGGTCGCGCAGGGCCGCTGCCTGGGCGGGCAGGGCGTCGGGCCAGGGCTGGGGCGCGGCGGGGTGAGGGGGTGAGGGGGGTGATGAAGGTGATGAAGGTGAGGGGGTGAGGTCGGGGAGCAGGGTGGGTTGGCTGGCCTGCACCTCGCTGGGGGCCTGGTACGCGGGGCGGAGCCAGCGCACGTGGCCCGTGGCTTCCTCGGTGGCGCGGGCGGCGTTGAGGGCGACGAGGCGCGTCAAAATTTCGTCGTCGGGGAGGGCGGCGGGCCAGCCGTAGGCGTCGGCGACGGCGGCGTCGAGTTCGTCGTGGAGCTGGCGCAGGATGGCGACGAGCCCCGCCTCGTGAATGTCGCGCTCGCGGGGCTCCAGCGGCTCGCCCGCGCGCACCAGGTCGAGGACGTTGTAGAGGTCGGTGAGCGTGAGGCGCGGGTGGAGCGCCTGCTGCCGCTTGCGGTGCGCGTCGAGCCGCTCGCCCAGGGCGCGGATGCGTTCCCGCTGCTCGTCGGTGGGGTCGGGGAAGGGGAAGGTTTCGAAGCAGCGGGTTTTGTTGTAGCGGGGATCGTTGCCGAAACCGAGCCGCGAGCCCGCCGCAAGCGCCCAGGTGACGTGAATCCGGCTCGACAGCACGCCAAGGTAAAAGGCGTCGTCGAGGGCGATGTTGACGAGCGCGTTATCGGGCAGGATGGACGAGTCGAGAAAGACGAAGAAGCGGTGCTTGGCGGTTTCGGGCGTGGCGATGAAGCGCGGCAGGTTGGCGAGGGCCGCTCGCAAGGTCCGAGCGCAGCCTCGCCGATGAAGCCACCACTTGCTCGCGGTAGGCGTCTTGCGATGGTTCTGGTCGCGTTCTGGCTTCACACGCTCCCGAAACCCACTGATAAACCTCGGGAAATCGGTCGCGAACTGCCTTCAACCTGCTAGCCCGTATAAGTCGATGACCATCACGCCCGCGTGCCGTTGCGTCATGTCGCGCCCGTTGCAGATAGTGCCGAATGTGCTGTCTCCAGCCCCTGCAACTCGCCCCAGCCCTAGCTGTGCGCGCCTGTTCCGGCGTGACGATGAAGCCCGCGCCGACTAGCTTGACACCCCCCGATTGCTAATCCCCTCATTCGCCCGGAGCGGCAGCGCGCCCGCGACGTTCGCGCCGATCGTCAGGTCGGGGAGGATGCGCCCCTCCCGCCACGCCAGCGTCACCTCCGCCGCGTCGTCGCCCGCGCGCGTCTCCTCCCGCACCACGCGGCCCAGCGTTCCCTCGCGCTCGCCCGCCTCGCCCACCGTCATCGAGATACGGACCGCCGCGCCGTCCGCGCTGTCCACCCACGGGTGATCGGGGATCGCGAAGCGCAGCGAGAGCGGCGGCCATGCATCCTCCCCGCGTGCCCGCCGCCTGCTGCGCTGCTGCCTGCTGCCGTTTCCTCCATCTGCTGCTGAGCACGCGGCGGTTGAAGGTTTGGCGGAGGCTGTTGGTGGTGATGAAGCCGAAGCGCTCGCGCCGCCCGCGCGCACCGCTCGGCGGCGCGCTGCCACCAGTACATCACGAAGTCGGCCGAGTTCGGGCACCTCCGGGTACGCTGGCGCGCAGCGCCTCGGTGTAGCCGTCGCCGAGCGCGTCGCGCATCCTCGCCGTCCCGATGAACGGCGGGTTGCCGACGATGAAATCGGCCTCCGGCCAGGCGGCGGGGCGGGGGTTGGGGTAGTGGAAGACGGGCACGCGGGCGGCGTCGTCGGGCACCGGCTCGCCCGTGACGGGGTGCGGCTGGTCGGTGCGCCCGTCCCAGCGCGTCACCGGCTCGCCCGTGCGCGTCGAGCAGCGGCTCGCGCGCGTCCCACGCGAGCACGGCGTCGCGGCACTCGATGTTGTGGACGTTCTGGAGGATCGGCTCGGGCAGCTCCGCGAGCTCGCCGTGCGTGCGCAGGTGCCATTGGAGGTAGCCGATCCAGAGCACCAGGTCGGCGATGGCGGCCGCGCGCGGGTTCACCTCGATGCCGAGCAGCTGCTGCGGGCGTCACGGTGGCGCCCTGCCAGCTCCAGCAGCCCTGCGCCTGCCGTAGCTCGCGCGAGCAGCGTCCAGCACCTCGCCTTCCAGGCGCTTCAGGTGCTCGAGCGTGACGTAGAGGAAGTTGCCGGAGCCGCAGGCCGGGTCGAGCACGCGCAGCGTGGCAGAGGCGCTGGTGGAAGCGCTCCACGCCTCGGCCAGCGCCGCGCCGCGCCTCGTCCCGCGTCCGCCAGGCGCGAGCGCCGGCGGCCTGCGCCGCTCTCCCACTCCTCGCGCAGCGGCTCCATGACCGTCGGCAGCACCAGCCGCTCGACGTAGGCGCGCGGCGTGTAGTGCGCGCCCAGCTTGTGGCGCTCGCGCGGGTCGAGGGCGCGCTCCAGCAGGGTGCCGAAGATGGCGGGCTCCACGTCGCGCCAGTCGGCCCGGCCGCCTCGATCAGCAGTTGAATCTGCGCGGCGTCCAGCGGCAGGGCGCGCTGCTCGGCAAAGAGGCCGCCGTTGAAGCGGGGGATCTGCTGGCGCAGGATAACCGAGAAGCCGCCCGTGTTCATGGTGCCCCACAGGTGCTCCAGCATCGGCGCGAAGCTCGCGGGATCGCGGTGCAGGTCGTCGAGAAGCGTGGTGAAGGCGCGCTTTGGCAGCAGCCCCACATCTTCCGCGAACATGGTGAAGAGGCAGCGCATCAGGAAGCGGCTACGCTTTCCGGCTCGTGCGCCCCTTCCAGCGAGCGGGCGAGGCGTGCCAGCCGCTCCGCAATCTCGCGCGTGACGTCGGCGCTGCGCCGCTCCGGGTCGAGCGAGATCGGCTCCTCCCACACGCGGCGCAGCCGCTCGCGGGTGGCGGGGTCGCGCAGGTCGTCGAGCTTGATTCGGTAGCTGGCGGGATCGGGGAAGGGGACATAGTTGCCGCCGCTGCGGCTCCACTCGCTGTAGAGCGCGATGGACGCTCCCACATCCACGACGATCACGAAGGGCGGGCGGCCCCCCTCTACCTCGTGCGGGGAGGGCGCGGGCGTAGCCCTGCGCCTGCTCGCGGGCGCGCTCCATTGCCGTATCCCAGGCGGCGGTGCCGCGCGTGCCGTGGCCGCGTTTGCGCGGCCCGCGCCGCTCGCCGGGCAACGGATCGGCGGGCGCGGGCTGGTCGCTGCCCTGCTTCGCTTCCAGCACGAAGCAGCCGCGCTTGTACAGGTCGATGCGCCCCGTGCTGCCCTGCGGCAGCGGCACCGGCTTCTCGAAGACGTAGGCGTTCTCGTGTTCGTCCGGCCCCTTGGGGTGCGGGCGCTCCACCCCCAGCAGGTCGCACAGCTCCGTCAAAAACAACCCATAATTGGCCCGCTCCGCCGCCCCCGACGCCGCCCAACGCGTTACAAAGTCATCAATCTCGGTCATAGTTGTATAGTCCAAAGTTCAAAGTCAACGGCAACGCAGAACGCAGAACGAACGGCAACGCAAGAACGCAGAACGGGAACAGCGAAGACAACCAATCCAAAATACCCCACTCGGGGCACCTCGTCTGAAATCGAAAACCTGAAATGAACCACGGAGGCACGGAGGACACCGAGAACAACCACCCTCACCCCCTCACCCCCTCACCTTCATCACCCCCTCCCACCCCCTCACCCCCTCACCAGTGCCACACCTGATCCCACGCCTCCATCCACGTATCGGCGCGGCTGATCACCTTGAGCGGCTCGACGAGTTCCACCCCCGCGCGCCCCTGGAACTGCGCGGCTTTTTCCACGCTTTCCAGCTCGATGGTCAGCGTCGTCGGCTGCGCGGGCACGTAGGGGCGCACCGCGTGGAGGTTTTGCAGCGCCTCGCGTGCGCCCGCCTCGATCATCTCGCGGGCGCGGAGCGGCGGAATTTGCCGCGCCGAGTAGCGCGACAGCCCATGCTTGACCGCCACGGTGGTCAGCCCCTCGCCCAGCAGCGCGCGCGACTCGGCGCAGGTGGCGCTGTCGCCGGTCACGAGCAGGACCGGCACCCCGTAGTGGCCGCACAGCGCCGCGTTGATGCCGACCTCGCCCACCAGGGTGTCGTTGAACCAGAGGTTGCGCCAGGTGACGGTGGAGATGGTGTGGCTGAGCACCCCATCCACGGTGCCTGCGCGCGCGTGCATCCCGACGAGCAGGCAGGCGTCGCAGCCCTGCTCCAGCATCTCGGTGTAGCGCGACCACGGGTGGTGGGCGACCCACTCGCAATCGGGGTCGAGCAACTCGGGGATGAAGGAGTTGAAGGACCAGTCGCCGCCCGCGCCGTGGCAATCCACCGCCACAATCTCCGTTGCGCCCGCCGCCTTCGCGCCGCGCACCGCCGCGTTGATCTCTGCGGTGTACAGCCGCCGCCCCTCCTCGTACATCGGCGCGCCACCGTTCACCTGGGACCAAGTGACGATGCCGCTCACCCCTTCCATATCTGACATGATGAGTACGCGCATGGGGTCTCCTTATGGGGGATTGATGACGGACGAAGAACGACGAACGACATAACGCAAAGACGCAAAGGCGCAAAGGCGCAGAGGGGTTTCTTTCTAGGTCAAAATTAGCGGTAGTTCGACGACGGACGACGGCGGCCCAACGTCAACGACGGTGACGGACGGCGGGCGATGACTGTAGGGGCGACCCCTGTGGTCGCCCTGTGTTGCAGGGCACAAACAAATCCTGCCCTCTGCGCCTTTGCGTCTCTGCGTCTTTGCGTTACGCCGTTTCGTCCTTGGTCGTCGGTCGTCGGTCGTCGGTCGTCCGTCGTCGGCCATCCGTCGCCGCGATGGGGCGCGGCTTCGGCACCTCGCCCTTGCCAGCGGGCCAGCCCTCGCGCTGGAGCCGCCGGTTGCCATCGGTCTCCTCGGTCTGGTCGTGGAAGAGCACCACCTGCGTGGGGAAGGGCAGGTCCACACCGGCCTCGGTGAGGTGGATTTTGATGGCGGTTAGCACCTTGTCCTGCACGCGGATCACGTCCGAGCGGCGCGAGTTGGTCCACCAGCGCGTGCGAAGGTTCACGGTGGACTCGTCTAGCCCCATCAGGCGCACGTCCGGCTCGGGGTCATCGCACACCTCCTCCACCCCGCGCACCGCCTCCAAAATCAGCGCGCGCGCCCGCTCGATGTCGTCGCCATAGCCGATGCCGATATCATAGTCGGTGCGGCGCTTCTCGAAGGCGGTGTTGACGATGACCGACTCGGTGAAGAGGGTGGCATTCGGGATGACCACCAAGCGCCCGTCGTAGGTGCGGAGCTTCGTCGCGCGAACCTCGATGTCGTCCACCGTGCCCTCGAAGTTTTTGACGACGATCTGGTCGCCGATGCGGAAAGGCTCGGTCAGCAGGATGAGGAAGCCCGCCAGAAAGTTTTGCAGGATGTCCCGAAAGGCAAAGCCGATGGCAACGCTACCGACCCCGAGCGCGCTGATGTAGGTGGTCGGGGTGAAGCTGGGGATGACCACCATGAGGGCGAAAAGCAGGCCGGTCACGACGGTGGCGTAGCGCCCGATGCGCCCAAATACCAGCGAGGCTTTGGGGGTGCGACCCGCCATCTGCACCAGTCGCCGTACCCCCCGATCCACCCAGCGTGCCGCAAAATAAAAGATGGCAAAGACTACAAGGCTGATAACAAGGTTGGGGATCAATCGAAAAAAATCGTTGATCATCTTTTCTATGTGATCCACCATCACGCCTGGATCCACTTGCATATCTGGCTCCTATCTGTCTCGGTGCAACGCTTTGTTGCCGGACGCTTCACCGGTATTGTTCCTGGCAAGCGCTAGCATATCGCAGGCGTGCCGCATTGAAAAGCGGGGAGCGGTGAGGGGGTGAGGGGGTGAGGGGGGTGAGGGGGTGAGGGGGGTGAGGGGGTGAGGGGGTGAGGGGGGTGAGGGGGTGAGGGTGAGGGGGTGAGGGGGTGAGGCTGGGAGCGTGGGCGTCTTGCCCGCCCGTGGGGGGAGAGCAGGGAGCGTGTCGGATTTTGGGCTTGCTACAGCTTTAACAACAGGAGGGATTGCGGATGAGTTGGTTTCAAAAGGAGGTGGTGCTACGCCCCAGGGCGCGCGGTTTCCACCTGATTACCGAGGAGATTCGGGCGCAGGTGCCGGAGATAGAGGGGTACGAGGTGGGCCTCGCCCACCTGTTTATCCTGCACACCTCCGCCTCGCTCGCCCTCAACGAGAACGCGGCCCCGGACGTGCGGGCGGACATGGAGGCGCATTTTAACCGGATGGTGCCGGAAGGCGCTCCCTATTTCCGCCACACCGCAGGAGGGGCCGGACGACATGCCCGCGCACATCAAGGCGGTGCTGCTGGGCAGCAGCCTGTCCATTCCCATCGCGCGTGGGCGCTTGCGGATGGGCACTCTGGCAGGGCATCTACCTGTGCGAGCACCGCGATCGGGGCGGCGCGCGCCGCCTGGTGGTGACGCTCCAGGGCGAGCCGCGCAGGGTAGGTGGGGGTGCGGCCACGGACTCCTAGTCGGTGCTGAGCAGTACTACCGGATGCACCACAGCTGGGCACCCACGCCACGCCTGTCGGCGTCACTGGAACCGTCCTTTCTACCCATCAGGCCAACGAAAGAAAATAAGGTTCTTCGACCTTTTTAGTGGAGGTGCGTTCAGCACAGGTGGCAGCGCCACGGACTGGAAGTCCGTGCTGAGGGGCCTTCGGCCAATGCGTCCGCCTTCGCGGACGGACGGCACGACCTTTCGCGCTGCTGGCGCATCGCGCCTCCCCGGCTCTCACTAAACAGGTAGAAGAACCGAAAATAAGCATACGTTGTGAGGCGCTTGTCTCCCAGAACAAGCGCCTCATCTATCCGCCTATACTTAAACCTTTTCGCTAGCCTCAATGACATTGCCTAGGAACTCACCCCCTCACCTTCATCACCTCACTCACCCCCTCACCCCCTCACCTTCATCACCCAACTCACCCCCTCACCCACCCCCCTAACTGTCGCGCCCCTCACCGTGGGTCCAGTCGGTCCAGCCGAAGTTTTTGCCGGAGCGAGCGGGCAGCGGCACGTCAAAGGTGGTGCCGTAATGATAGTTGACCAGCCAGACGATCCACTCGTCATCGTCGTCGGTGGGCAACCAGTCAATGTCGTAGAGGAATTGGACGGAACGGCGCAGCGCTTGGTCTTCCCACTCCCAGGTGGGATATCCCGCGCGGTGCAAAATCTCGGCCTCGACGACCGCGCCCTGAAGCCCCTCCCACGGGTAGATGGTGTAGGCGGGCGGCCACTGGAAGGGACCGCCACGGCTGATGTCATCGATTAGCGCCCCGTCCACCGAGTGCCCGTCGATGGTGGCCCCGCTCGGGTTGATCGGGATCAGGTTGTCCTCGTCCAGCGGCGACCAGGTGTCAGCCCCCTGGCTGCCGGTTTGAAACTTGAAGCCATCATAGGAGGCGCGATCCCCCAACCAGCCCTTGAACACCTCTGCCGTGCGCGCCAGTTCGACCTCGTCGCCCAGGTAGACGGCCACCGCCGCGCGCGACGCGCCCGCGTTGGTCCCCCAATTGTTCGGGCGCTCCTCGTGCGTCGAGACCAGCGAGCGGCCTTCCAGGTTTTTCGTCAGAAGCTCGCGCAGTTTGAGGCGGAAGGCGATGTCTAGCTCCGGGTCGGTATGGGCCAGGTCAACGAGGTCCGCCGACACCACATAGGCCACCAACTTGCGTCCCAGGGCAAGGGTGCGCCCCCCTTCCTCGGTGTTGTTGAACGTCACCACGCGCAGCGCCTCCATCACCTCGTCGAGGTAGCGGCTCTCGCCGGTGCGCGCGTAGACCAGGGCCTTTGCCAGGATCAGCGTGTTGGTTGCCTCGTCCTGATCGCTCAGGTCGGGCTCGTCAGTCGGCTCATTGGCCGCGTCGAGCAACTGCTCCCAGGCGGGGCCGCTCGTCGGTAGCTGCGCGATCTGCTCGCGCGAGATCCAGATGCCCTGCTGGCGCGTTTGTAGCCCGGCGGTGACGGTGGGGAGGTAGACCTGCACCACGCCACTCGGCGTATCGAGCACCCCCGCGGGCTGGCCGCCGGTCGGCCCCTCGGTGCCCGCCATGCTGCTGGCGCGCGGCGCGTCATTGTCCAGCGTTCGGGCCTGATTCCACGTGAGCCCCACCAGCAGCAGGAAAAGCGCGCCTAGCAGGAAAAGGGTAGTACGCTGTTTCATCGGCCACCCAATTCCCGTGCGTCCCACAGGGTGAGCCAGAAAAATCGAAAGCGGGGAAGGGGACTGTGGGAGTGACACGCCCGCAACGTTGCCCATCGATACCATCTGCCTGTTCGTTTACCTTCACCAGTTTGTTTATCAACGATGCAACCCACTATACGACGCCCCCTTCTGTGTCGGAATAGAACATTGGTACTTATCGCACCGATTCGGAATGATGGGTGGTGCATGACAATCCGACGCAAAAGGCCACAGGGTCGGGGCGCACGCTCGTGCGTCCCGACATGTAGGCCGGGGAGACTCATGCACGGGGACCAACCCGAAGTGGTATAGGATAAATCATGCGCGGCAGGTGGCAACAACATGGATTGATTGCGGGAGAGAAGCCGGAGGATGAAGGACGAACCGTAGACACGACCTTTGGGGTCACGTCTACGGTTCGTCCCCTCCCTTACCTGATTTTCGGGGCGAGCGGCTGCGCTGGCTGCCTCACGGGCCCGTGATGAGGGGGAAGAGGATGGTTTCCTCGAAGGTGTAATCCCAGGCGGGGCGCTCCGGCACCGGCTCCAGGGTGGGGGTGGCAGCGGGCGGCGCGGGCGGCGCGGTCAGTTGATACTCGATGTGCAGGCGCGGGGCCAGCGCGGCATCCCCATCGTACGATTTCGCTGTGCGCTGCCCGCTGCCGGTCAGCAGGAGGGCTATGGCATTCCCTGTGTTCCAGCCGGGGCGGCTCACAACCTCCTGGATGACCGAGGCGAGATCCGGCGAGCGCTCGACCGCGTGGGTCTGCTGCCATTCGGGAACCTCCCACGCGACGGCGGCACTCGTGGTGGGCCGATTGGATACATCGTGGACTACGTAGTCGAAGGCGGGCGCATGGTCGCTGCTCTGGGCGCGCAGCAGCAGCGAGGTGGGCGCGTGGTCGCGCTCATCCACCGAGAATTCCAGGTACGCGCTCAGGATCGCCGCGCCCGGCGGCACCATCACGTTTTGGAAGCGAATCCCTACCTCCTGCTGCCTGTTGTAGCCCGCATCATCTATCAATTCCAGGTCGGAACTGTTGCGGTACACCTGCCCGTCGCTCAGCCGCTCCTCCACATCATCCGCCCACTGCGCGACCTGCACCTCCACCGTGGCGATACCGCCGATGGCAAGGGGGGTCGGGGTGGGGGTGGGCGAGCCGCCATTCGGGACGTATTCAATGTGCAGCAGGGGCGCGTAGCCGGAGTCCCCCTCGTACGACTCCGCCGTGCGCGTGCCGGTGCCGGTCATGAGGAAGACAAAGGCGTTGCCGCTGCGCCACCCCGGTCGGTTGATCACCTCCTGCACGAGGGGCGATAGGTCGGGCGACGGGTAGGTGGCGTGGACGGTCGTCCACGCCACCTCGTTGCTCCACGGCACCGATGCCGTGGTGCCGACCCGCTGGCTCAGGTTGTAGCTGCTGGCGGAGAGGGCGGGGGCGTTGTCGCTCGCCTCGCCCCGAACGAGCAGCGAGATCGGCCCGCTGTCCACCTTGTCCGCGCTCCACTCGATGTAGGCGCGCGTGATGAGGGCGCGCGGCGGGATGGACAGGCTGCGGAAGCGCACCGCGACGGTTTGCAGCCCAGCGTAGCTCCAATCGTCCACCAGTTCGAGGTCGCTGCTGTCCAGGGTGACGCGCCCGTTGTCAACGCGCTCCTCCGCATCATCGTCGCGATTCGACAGGCGCACCCGGAGCACCTGGGCCCCGATGGGCGAGGCGGTCGGGGTAGGCGGCACCGGCGTCACCGTCGCGGTGAGGGTGCGCGTCGCGGTGCTCGTTTGCGTTGCGGTACTCGTGCGCGTGGCCGTGCTCGTGCGGCTGGCGGTGGGTGTGCGGCTGGCGGTAGGTGTGCGGCTGGCGGTGGGTGTGCGGCTCGGTAGGGTGCGGCTCGGGGTCAAGGTGCGCGTGGGGGTGCGGGTCGCGGTGGGGGTGCGCGTCGCGGTGCTCGTCCGGCTCGCGGTGGGGGTGCGCGTCGCGGTAGCGGTATTGCTGGGGGTGCGCGTCACCGTCGGGGTAGAAGTATTGCTGGGGGTGCGGGTCGCGGTGGGGGTGCGCGTCGGGGTCAGCGTTGCCGTGGCAGTGCGCGTCACCGTCGGGGTAGCGGTATTGGTGGGGGTGCGCGTCGCGGTTGGGCTCGGGGTGCTGGTTTGGGTTGGCGTCGAGGTGGCGGTCGGTGTCGCGCTGGCGGTCGGCGTGATGGTCGCGGTGCCCACGGGGGTCGGGGTCACGCTGGCAAGCGCCAAGTAGTTGTGCAGGTAGTAGCGCGTGTTCTGGTCGCTGGCGATCACGAGCAGGCCGCTTGTGCCACTCAAATTTTGCTTGGTTGAGGAGACGTTGTTGGTATTGCGATCCGACGAGGTCTGGATGAACAGTTGCCCCGCCCCCACTGCAAAGGAAATGGCGCTGAGGGAAGTGCTCTTGTAGTAGACCGCGCCGCCCGACTCGGGGGAGGTGAGGAAGATGTAGAGCATGTTGTTCGTCTCGTCCAGCAGGACGATGGGGCGGGTCTGGTAGTCACGCACGCGCCCCGCCGTGTAACTCTGCCACTGCCCGCTCGGCTGGCGCACCAGTAGGGCGATCAGGGTGTCATCGGAGTTGCTCTGCGAGGTTTTGACGGCGGCGTACACGCGCCCGTCGCTGCCCACCGCCAGGTTGATGTGATCATCCGCGCAATTACTCGAACAGTGAACCCCGTCGGGGAAGGGGATTTCCGGCGCTACCCACGTCTCGTCGATGCTGCTGTCCAGGTGCTGCGCAAAATAAAAATTGTTGGTGGACTGGTTGCTCCACATGACCGCGATGCGGTCGCCGCCAAAGGCGACCACCGTGGCGATGTCGTCGGTGGAGGTGTGCGTCGTGGACGAGCTGACCGGCAGCACGAAGGGCTCGCCCCAGCTCAGGTCATTGCCCTGGCTGCGGTTGACCATCGTCGTGGCGCTCTGGATGTAGGCCACCCACAGCTGCCCGGTCGAATCCTTGGCGAGGGTGAGGCTCTCCGAGCGACCGCGCGTCACGTTGACGGGGAAGCCCGCGTCCAGCGTGTAGCTGCGCGTCACGTTGTTGTAGGTGAAGCGGTAAACGCGGCCCCAATCGGCGGGAAAGATCGAGGGCACCGCGTTGGTGGTAAAGAGGTGGGACGCCACGTACAGCTTGCCGGTAGCGCCATCCCAAAGCACATCGGCCTTGCTGCCGGGGCGATCATCCACGCGGATGCCGGTATTCACCCAGAGCTGTGTTGTCAGTTCCAGCCGATAAATGTCGTAGGCATTCGCCGCCTCGTTGCAGAGCACCCCCCACCACGAGCCGTCGTTGAACCACAGCTTGCTTTCCGGCTTCTCGCCGGTGGCGGCGGGGGTACACGAGTCGTCGCCATCGTTGTAAGAAAAGGCGCGGTACCCTATATCGTTCGGCTCGGCGGCAGACACGGGCGCGCCGTTGCTCAGCAAGCAGCACACGACAAACAGCGCTAGCAGCAGCCGCTTGTAGGGGAAGACGACAACATGGCGCGGGACGGAACGTGTGTGCCGGGGCGCAAAGGTCATGGAAAATTCTCCTTCTCAACAGAAGGCAGCACATCCCGATTTATCCCGTTTCTCGTGACCGCGCCTCGGTGCGAAACGATGGGTTGGCGAGAGGGGCAGGATAGTTGCGATGGTGACATGCATAAAAGGCTCACGATATGGCAGAGCAGCCAGGGCACAAGGTGCCTCGCCCACAGCGTACCACAAAATAGGTATAGATTGTAACAGGAAATGTTCGCTATAGTCGTTGGCTGAAAGGGAGCGCGCGTTATGACGTGAGCCAGCGATTCAGGTGGCGCGCCCAAGGCAGAAGTTGCATTTGCAGGAGCGGCACGCTGGTACGCCGCCCCACGTTGATGCGGCGCAGGTACAGCGGGTGCGCGTGGCGCAGGTCGTTCAAGCCGCGCATCGTCGTGAAGGCGAGCGCGAAGCCCACCGAGGCGAGCTGCTGGGCGACCGCCTCGCTCGCGCCGCCGCTGGGGTAGGCGAAGACCGGCAGGGTGGGGCCTACCTCGCGCTCCAGGATTTGCCAGGAGCGCAGTGCCTCCGCCTGTGCCTCCTGCGGGCTGATGCGGTTCATCATCGGGTGCGTGTGGGAGTGGGGAGCCACCGTCACCCCCTCCGCCGCGAGCCGTCGCAGGGCGTCCCAGCCCAGCACGCGGTGCGGCGCGGCGGGGGCATCCAGCCCGGCGATGGTTTCCTCGACAAAGCCCATTGCCTGCTCGTGGGGCAGGGTTTTAATGTAATTGCGCAGCGTTCGGTAGGCGAGGTCTCGCTCCGTGGGGCCGAGCGGGAGCGGGCCGAGCGGCGAGGCGAGCCGCGGCTGCTTGCTCTGGTGGATCGACTGGTACAGCCGGTCCCACCAAAAATTCTGGTTGGGTTGGTCGGGGAAGGCGGTGGCTACAAAAAGCGTAGCTGGCAGGCCGAGGCGCTTCAGGATCGGCCACGCCTGGGTGTCAAAATCCTGGTAGGCATCGTCGAAGGTGATGAGCAGCGGGCGTGGCGGCAGGGGCTGCCGATCCGCAAAATAGGCGAGCAGCGTGTCGACGCCGATCACGTCATACGATCTCGCCACATGCTCCATCTGCCGCGCGAAGGTAGCAGGGGTCGCGCTGAGCAGCACGGGGCTGAGGTCGGGCTGGGCCTCCGGCTCGTCCACGCGATGATAGGTGAGCACGCGCAACAGGGGCCGCCCGCCCCGATCCAGTCGCTCCAGCGCGTGGAGCGCGGTGGACAGGCTGCGCTCCACCACGGCTTGTTCCCAAAATACGGTCTACCATGCGTATCGCACCCCCGCGCGGCTCATCGGTCTGGCAAAGCGGGCTGCGTGCTGGCGCTTACCCGCTCGATGATCTGTTCCACTTTGCGCATCGCGGCCTCCCAGGTGAACTGCTCCATCACGAAGCGCCGCCCGCGCGCGTCGGGGGCCAGCGAGAGGTCGCCCGCCTCCAACTGCTCGACGAGCCGCGCCGCGAGCGAGGGCGCATCGGTCGCGACAGTCAGCGGGGCGGCCTCGCCATTTTCCCGCCGCAGCCCCTCCGCCGCGAGCGGGGTCGTCACCACGGGCACCTCCATCGCCATCGCTTCGAGCACCTTGTTCTGAATGCCCGAGCCGAAGCGGAGCGGCGCGGCGAAGACTGTCGCGGCCTCCAGAGTAGGGGCGCATGTCCTCCACCCCGCCGGTGACGGTGACCCCCTCGGCCTGCCCGGCGCGCTGCAGCGGCTCTTTTGGGTTGCGCCCAACGATCAGCAGGCGCGCGTGGGGGCGCTTTTGGCGCACCAGCGGGAAAATTTCCTCGATCAGAAAGTGGGCGGCGTCGTTGTTGGGCGGGTAATCCATCACGCCGGTAAACACTATCGTGTCCGTGCCGCGCTCGGCGCTCGTGCGCTGCCAAAAGGTGCAATCCACCCCGTTCGGCACGATGCTCGTTCGCGTGCGCGCGCGCTCGTCCAGCAGCGCGTCACGGTCGCGCGCGGCGGCGAACAGGATGTGCGAGCCGTCGGCGAGCATCTGCCGCTCCAGCCCGCGAATTTGGAGCAGTTCCAGCAGGATCAGCGGCAGGCGGGTCACTTTGCTGTAGCGCAGGCTTTCGCGCAGCCGCATCGTGTCCGCGTCGCACAGGTCCACGATGATGGGCAGGTCGGCGAAGCTCTCGGTGAGTGGGGTGGCGCGCCCGCCGCCGGTGATCGCCAGGTCAAACCCCTGCGCCGCGCGCAGCTGGCGAATCGCGGCGTTTAGTTGCTGGATCGCCGGGTCTGCCCCGAAGCCGCCTACCAGCGTGCGCACGCGCCCAACAATCTTTTGCAGCAGCGGCGCGCGCGAGGTCGAGGTCGCTGTAATGATCTGCTCCGTGAAGGGCGCAAGGCCGTCGCGATACGCCTCCTGAAAGTCCGCGCCCACCACGGAGACCAGGGTCACCTGGTGCCGCTCGGCCAGCCCCTTGATCATGAAATAGCTGCGAAGGTAGCCGCTCGCCAGCGGGTACGGGAAGCCGTACATCACATAAAGAATCCGCATCAGCGGGTAAGGTCTCCTCTCGGGTCAATCGGGCAGGCTGTCCCAGCGAAGCTGATCCAGGTGTCCCAGCGTGTAGCGCCAGAAACGATAGGCGCGGCTGTCGCGCAGCGCGTGCGCCCGCTCGGCGGGGGACAGATCGTCCCCCAGCTTGGCGACGAGGCGGGCCAGGTAGCGCGCCCAGCCCGCCACGAAGAGTGGGGTCAGGCTCGCCTCGGGCAGCGCGAGCGCGCCCGCGTAGCGCCGCACCCAGCGGCGGGCCCACGCCCGCTCCGCGAAAAAGGCGGCGTGGAGCGAGGGCTCGCCGCCCGCCTTGTCGGTGGCGCGGTCGAGCGCGAGCCCCACGTAGCTCAAAAAAAAGAAGAGGTCGCAGGCGGGCAGGCCACAGGGGGTCGCCCCCTCCCAGTCAATCACCCCCACCGAGCCATCCGCGCGCCAGACAAGGTTTGGGTGGCTCAGGTCGCCATGCTCGATGACGGCGGGCAGCACCATCGCGCGCAGCGGTTCCACTAGCTCCAGCGTGCGCGCGAGCAGCGTCGCCTCGTCGGGCGCGAGCGGGACGCGCTCGGCCAGGTCGCGCAGCGGCTGCTCGATCAGCGCCTCGACCCACGCGCCGCCTGCTTCCAGCCGCTCGGGCCGCGCCATGTCCACCAGCCACGCGGTGACCCGCGCGCAGCAGCGCTCCGGCTCGTGCCGCACGGCGGCGGGGCTGAGCGGTGGCCCCGCGATGGCGCTCTCGATCAGCAATGGAAAGGGCGGCGCGCTCTCGATGGCGATGACGCGCGGGATGGAAGGCCAGCCGCCCGCGCGCGTCGCCTGAATCTGCTTCAGCAGGTCGGCCTCGCGGGCGACGCTCTGCCCGTCGTGCGGCAGGCGCGGCACCTTGGCCACCAGCACCGGCTCCGCCGCGCCGCGCGGGAAGAGGAGCATCACCACGCAGCGCGACGCCGGAAAGCGCGGCGTGAGCAGCAAACAGGCAAGGTCATCGGGCGCGCCCAACGCGCTGCAGGCCCAGCCGCTGCCAGTTCGCGTGGAGGTAGGCGAGGACGCTGTTCATGGCGCGCTCATGCTCGGAGCTTTTTTTGCGCCGCCTCCAGCTTGCGCAGCAGCTTGTGACCCGCCTCGCGCAGCCGGGGCGAGCGCTTGAGCCGCTCCTTGCTCCCCTCGACCGTGCGGTACAGGGCGTGCGGCAGCCGGTGGCGGAACACGCGCAGTGCGTGCGTCTGCCGCGTCTGGTTGGCGAAGCGGTATTTGAACTCTTCCTCGCCAATCGAGAAATCGAACTCTGCCAGCCCGCGCGCCAGCGCATCTTCCATCATGTACTTGATCAGCACCTCGCCGGGCGATTGGCTGGCGAGGGCCACGTCGAAGGTGGGCTTGTACCAGAGCAGGCGGTTTTGAAATTCAAAGCCGAAGTGCAGGGCGATGGGCTGCCCGTCAAACTGCACGAGCGAGAAGAGCAGCCAGCCGGTCGGCCCCATCTCGCGCGTGAGCACGCGGTAAAAATGTTGGTGCGCGGGGTCCAGAAAGCGGCTAGGGTCCACGGTCAGCGCGCGCCGCTCGATGTGCTGGCGGAACAGGGTGTCAAGGTAGGGGGCGATCTCGTCCGCTGCGCGCAGGTTGTGGAATTCCAGCGTGCCGCTGCGCGCAAAGTGGTTAAAGTGGCGCTTCAAGCTTTTTTTGCGCGGCAGCTTTTGATCGTCCTGCGGCTCTATGCCGAAGCAGCGCGTCGGGGCCTCGTAGCGCGTGCGGATGTCCACCCCCAGGGCGCGCTGCCGGAAAAAGCGCGGCAGCGCGTCGAAGGTGGGCGACTCGTCGAGCAGGTAGGGGATGAACAGCATGTCCCACGCGGGGCCGCTGTCCCGGATAAAGTGGAGCATCCGCTCCAGCAGGTCGGGGCGCTCGGGCTCCACCAGAAAATCGAAGTAGTCGCTCACCCCGAAGCCCATCACTTCCAGCACGCGCTGCGGGAGCCCGTAGACCCGCTGCCGCGCGAGGGCCAGCGGGGCCACCGCGACGAGGGTTTCCCCCTCATGGACGAGTAGCACCCACAGCTCGCGCCCCGCGCCGAAGGCCTCCCACCAGCTTCGGTTCCACTCGAAGGTTTGAAAGATGCGGTGGTGCGGGCTGCGGCAGGCGAGCGCGTTCCACGCGTCGCGATGGGGCTGGAGCGCGTCCCACCCGTGAAGCCAGCTCAGCGTGAGGGTGTCGCGCGGGTTGTCAGGCTGCGATCCGTGCAGTGCGGGGGTGCCATTCATAAGCTGTTGAGTTTTCTGCGGGTGGGGCGCGCGGCGCGCGGTGATGTTGAAAGCCGGGGCGAGCAGGGGGAGCACGCGGCTGCGCGCCAGCAGCCTGCCCGCTGCGAGCTTCAGGCGGGCGCGGCGCGGGTCGGGCTCCTGCGCCAGAAAGTATAGCAGCGCCTCCGGCTCGCCCAGCGGCAGCACTTTGGTGCAGCGCTCGGCGTTGGGCCACTGCCAGTAAGCCTCGATCTGTTCCAGCCCGGCCTGTTGCAGCAGCTTGACGTAATCGTGGGCAAAGCGCCGCGTGGCCCACCAGCGGCCCAGGTGGGGGAGCGGCCCGTGCGCTTCCAGGTAGAGCCAGCCATCAGGTTTCAGCAGGCGGGCCGCGCGCCGCACCGTCTCGGGCGAGGGCGCATGGAGCACCACCCCGTCAAAGGGCTGGCCCGCGTGCGGCTCCGGCCCTGCCGCGTCGAGCCGATGCACCTCGCGCGCGGCGTGCTGGAGCGCCTGGTGCAGCGTGGCAGGTGCCGCGCCGACCAGCGCGACCCGCCCCAACTGTGGGTCGCGCAGCAGAAAGCGCCAGTCCACGCGCCGCGACAGGTGGAGCAGCGCGTCGTCGGCACTCATGCGTTGGGGCTCCGCCCCCGCGCGGCGCGCAGTGCGGGCTGCACCCGCGCCTGGTAAAAAGCGCGCCCTCGCTCCCAGAGCTGTGCGGCAAGGTGGGCGCTCTTGCCCCATAGCGTATTCTCGCAAAGGTAGAGGCGGCACACCCCGCGCTGCTCAGGCTGCCACATCTGGTGCCACGCACTGTCGGAGACGAGGTTGACCGTACGCGGCGCGCCACCGTTTCCGCTGAACTGGAGAAGCCGCTCCAGCAGCATGTTGCCCGGTGCTGCCTGTCGGTACGCCTCATTATAACCAATTTTGAGAAGCTCGTAGCTGCCCCTGGAAAGTAGCGCGAAGTGTACCGCCATGGCCTCATTGCCGTGGCGCAGCACGTGAATCTCGCACGCGCCCCGCGCTCCGAAGCCTTGCAACAGCGTGCGGTAGAACAGGACCAACTCGGGGTGGAGCACGATGGCGCTGCCCCTCCCTGATTCCCCCTTCCACCCCTGCGCCTCCACGCACAAAAACTCCTCGTACAAGGCTTCTAGCTCCTCCACGCTACCCGCCGTCGCGACGAGAGGATCCAGGCCCGCGAGTTTGTTGCGGGCCTTGCGCAGGTTTCCCCGAAAGTTTTTGGAAAAGGAGGCAAGACGCTCCTCATAGGCCATCGGCGGCAGAAAATCGCTGTGGCCACGCGGCACCGCGAGCGCCGAAAAGCCGCTTGCCGCCGCCGCCAGGCGCATCACCCCCGACCCTTCCAGCACCTTCGAGAATAAAAACAGGGGCGCTCGAAAGCCGAGTGCCTTGGGAAGCTCAATCGCCAGCGCGCGTGCCACCTCGGCCAGATCGGCGGACGGGGCCAGGATGATGTCGCCCAGCGGCATGTGCGGGTGTGCGGGGAGCGCGAGGAGTGTCACCCGCAGCGGGCCGATGCCCACGTGGTGCCACTTGAAGGGCAGAATCGCTTCTAATTTATTCCCCTGGTAGAGCGCGCAGAAGCACACCCTTTCCGGCGTGGCTTCCAGCGCAGCCAAGTAGGCGGCGTACCACGCGGGATGATGGAAGAAGGCGGGCTGCTCGACCTCCTGGGCCAATGCCTCCCAGGCCGAAAAGAGGGCGTCGAGCCCTGCCTGCCCTACTCTTACATCGAGTCGATAGCCACGCTGAGCGGTAGTTGTGGGAGCGATGGGGCGCGAAAGCGTCGCGATCATCAGGGTGTTTCCTTGCTTATGCCACGGAAACAATCTCGTGGAGTGGGGCCGCCAGCGGCGTCTCGCCGCGCATGTGCTCGTCATGCCAGAGGCTGAACATGAGCAGGTTCCAAATGTTGCGGCTGTAATCGTGCCGCCCGCTCCAGTGCGCGTCGAGCAGGGCGCGCACCTGCTTCGGGTCGAAGAAGCCCTGGTCCGCGAGGCGCTGCGGCGACAGGGAATCGCTGACCAGATCGCGCAGGTCGGTGCGGATCCACTGGTTGACGGGAACGTGGAAGCCCGCTTTCGGGCGCTGCATGATTTCCGGCGGGAGCAGCTGCGCAGCGACGCGCTTGAGCAAAAACTTGAGGGTCATGCGCCGCACCTTGACGCTGCCCGGCAGCGGCATCACCCACTCCAGCAGCCGCACATCCAGGAAGGGCACGCGCACCTCCAGCGAGTGGGCCATGCTCATCGCGTCCACCTTGGTCAGCATGTCGTCGGGCAGTTGGACCTTCATGTCCACGTACAGCAGCCGGTTGAGCAGGTCGGCGCTGGGGTAGCTGTCGAAGATGCTCTGGAACAGATCAACGGTGGGGCGCGGCCCGTCGGTGAGCGGGAAGCTTTCGCGCAGCAGGGCGCGCATCCCCTCGCTGTACAGGCGCATCTTGGCCGCCTCGCCAAAAAAGGCCTTCCACGCCACGTGCGCGGGCAGCGGCGGCAGCGACGCCCCCTCGGTGAAGCGGCGCAGCTTGAAGTCCCAGCTGGCTTTCTCCTCGGAGGCGGGGATCATGCGGGCAAGGCGCGGCAGCCAGTCCGCCCCGACGCGCTCGGGGAGCTGGCGGTACAGGGTTGCCAGTTTGTCCGCCTGGTAGGTGTAGTAGCCGCCGAACAGCTCGTCGCCCCCGTCGCCGCTCAGCGCCACCTTGACATGCTTCGCCGCCAGCTCGCTGATGGCAAAGACCGGCATGGCTGCCACATCGGCGAAGGGCTCGTCAAAGGAGGCGGCCATCGCCGCGATGACCTCGTGCGCGCGCGGCGTCACCACCAACTCGTGGTGGTGGGTGCCGTAGCGCTCGGCGATGATGCGTGCGTAGGGCAGCTCGTTGTACGATTCCTCGTTGAAGCCGATGGAAAAGGTGTTGACTGGCTGCGAGGAGAGCTCGCTCATCAGCGCCACGATCAGGCTGGAATCGATGCCGCCGCTCAAGAAGGCCCCGATGGGCACGTCGCTGATCATCTGGTCGCGGACCACCTGGCGCAACTTCGCCAGCAGCTCACGCTCCAGCTCGGCGAGTGGCGGGGTGTCCTGCGCGATGGCTGGCTGGCGCGGGAAATCCCAGAAGCGGCGGATGGTCGTGCGGTTGTGGTCGGCCTCCCAGACAAGGGTGTGCCCCGGCAGCAGCTTGCGAACCCCGCTGAAGATGGTGCGCGGCGCGGGCACGTAGTTCAGCGACAGGTAATCGTGCAGCGCGAGCGGGTCCACGCGCCGCTCGATCCCATCGGCGAGCAGCGCCTTGATTTCCGAGCCAAAGAGCAGCCGGTCGTCGAGCTCCGCGTAAAAAAGCGGCTTGATGCCCACATGGTCGCGCGCGAGCACGAGGCGGCGGCGGCGCTCGTCCCATATGGCGAGCGCGAACATGCCGTTCAGGTGGCGCGCAAAGTCGTCGCCCTCCTCCTCGTACAGGTGGACGATGGCCTCGGTATCGGTGTTGGTGGCAAAGCGGTGCCCCGCGCGCTCCAGCCGCGCGCGCAGCTCGGGGAAGTTGTACACCTCGCCGTTGTACACGATCCAGATGGTTTCGTCCTCGTTGGGGATCGGCATGTGGCCGCCCCCCACGTCGATGATGGACAGGCGCGTTGACACCAATCCAACCGCGCCGCGAGCGTAAAAACCCTGGTCGTCCGGCCCCCGGTGGTCAAGCGCGTTGCCCATCGCACCCAGCACGTCGCGCTCGATGGGCCGCTGCCCATCAAAGTACACTTTCCCTGCTATTCCACACATGCTCGTTCCCTCATCCAAATTTCAGCCAATGGCAGCGTACGTGCCTGCATCGTCTCGCTTTTCCCTCACGGTGAGCCCTCCACTTCCCGGCTCTCCATCGTGTGACGCTTCGACTCCCACACATCAATGCGCGTGCCGCCGAGCAGTTGGAGCCAGGCGCGCACGGCGGCAACATTCGCCAGGCAAAAGTAGTAGGGGATCGTCAACAGCTTGAATCCCTTGCGCCGCGCCAGCGGGGTGCCCCGCAGCGCGAGCGCCGCGCCCGCCGCCCCGTAAAAGGCTACCTGGCCGAGCAGCGCCGCGCGGTACAGGCGGCCCCGCCGCGCCATCGGCAGCGAGACGAGCGCGAGCAGCAGCAGCAGCCAGCCCACGCTCCAGCGCAGCAGTTTGTGCGAAAAGATTTGTAGCGAATAAAAACCGTAGCGTAGCGGGTTGAACAGCTCGCGCACCGCCCACAGGCCGAGCAGCCCGCGCACGATGATGCGCACCTTGCGCTTGAACTCCGCCTCGTCGGAGGGGGCGATGGGCTCAGCGGCGACGGCGTCGGGCGCGAACACGAGGCGGTAGCCCTGCGAGATCGCGCGCGTCGAGATCACAAAGTCATCGCCCACGCCGGGCGGCACGGGGCGGAAAAGCGAGCGGCGGATCGCGTAGATCGCGCCGGTCGCGGAAATGGCGTTGCCCGCGCGGCTCTGCGTCGTTTTGAGCAGCCTATCAAAGCGCCAGTACATCTGCTCGCCCACGCTAGCGGCGTTGCCCGCGCTGCTGGAATAGACCTGGTTGCCCGCCACCGCGCCCACCGTGGGGTCGGCGAGGGGGCGCAGCAGGTGGCGCAGGGCGTCCGGCGCGTACAAGCTGTTGGCGTCGGAAAAAACCAGGATCTCCCCCTCGGCCTGCGCGGCTGCCGCGTTCAGCACCGGAATCTTCCCCTGGCGCGGGAAGGGGAGCAGGCGCACCCCTTGTGCCGCGTACCCCGCGACGATCTCGTCGGTGCGGTCGTCGGAGCCATCGGAGGCGACGAGGATGCGCAGCTTTTCGCGCGGGTAGTCAAGGGCCAGCACGCTGTCCAGCTTGGCGGCAATGCTCGCCTCCTCGTTATGCGCCACGATCAGCAGCGTCACCTCCGGCTCGATCTCCGCCTCGTGATAGGGGCGGTGGCGCAGCAGCCCGCGCACGAGCAGCAGCAGCGGAAAGCCGATGTAGGCGTAGACGATCAGCCCCAGACTTCCCCAGAAAAGCGATGTCATGTTCCTCCTTTGACGACGACCGACGACCGACGACCGACGACCGACGAATCACCACAGAGAACACAGAGAACACAGAGGAGAATCGAAAATCAAAAATCAAAAATCGAAAATATTTTGTTTCCCCCGTCCCCTTGTCCCCTGTCCCCCTGTCCCCAATCTCCGCCTATTCCTTCCCCTACGGGACGAGCGGCTTAGCAGCCTTGCTGCCGAAGAGGCGCTGCATCAGGGGAAAGCGGAGCAGTTCGGGGAAGGTGTTTTCCACGTCCAGGATCGCGCGGTTGAAGAGCAGCACCCCGGCGGAGGTGAGGGTCGCGAGCGCGGCCAGCGCCAAAAAGGGTAGGGTCCAGAAAAGTTGCACCAGCACCAGCAGCCCTGCCGCCAAAAAGATGCTCGCATACACGCGGCGATACTCGCGTTGGAAGGAGTTGATGCCGGTCGCGCGGCGAAGCCAGAACTGGCGCAGCAGGTTCAGCATGACAAAGGTGCTCGCCGTGCCGATGGCCGCGCCGAGCGCGCCCAGCGGCGGGATCAGCAGCAGGTTGAGCACGACACTGGTCGCCATGGCGAACAGGTCGATGATGACGATGTAGCGCACCACCCCGAACACCTTGAGGGTCAGGCCATTGGGTCCAAGCATCGAGTCGAAGTAGTGGCCGATGGCGAGGATCGCCAGCACGGTGGCGGACGAGGCGTAGCGCTCCTCGAACATGAAGACGGTGAGCGGGCGCGCCAGCGAGAAGGTCATCGCGAAGACCGGAAAGCTCAGCACCGCCACCCAGACCGCAGTTTGCCAGTACAGATTGTTGATCGCCTTGGTATCGCGGCGGGCGAAAAGGCGCGCGGCGATGGGGGTGAAAAGCATGCTGAAGGTGTAGTACACCAGGTGGTTCAGCGTGGCGGTTGGCTGCACGGCGCGAAAGGCGGCCACCTCGCCGGTGCCGCGCAGGTTCGCCAGCATGATCGAGTCGATGCTGTGCGTGAAGGCGTAGACCAGATCCGAGGTGAGCAGCGGGGTGGTGAAGAGCAAAATCTCGCGCATGGGCAGCTGCATCGCACGCGGGCGCAGGTGGCGGAAAAGCCCCTGATCGTGCAGCAGGCGAATGAGCACGACCACGTAAAAGAAGACCCCCACCATGCTGGCTAGCAGGTAGCCGCCCGCCAAAAAGTTGACGCTCTCGCCCATCAGGGTGAGCAGCAGCACCACCGCGAGTTTGAGCCCGGGGCCCAGCAGGTACTTGCGGAAAAAGATGGCGCGCGGGCTGGCAAAGACCGCGAAGAGCCCCACCATCAAAATGTCGAAGCTTTCAAAGGGAACCAGCAGCACCAGGATCAGTAGCAGCTGCATTACCTGCTGATTGGTCACGAGGTGCTGGCTGATGGGGACGCGCAGGGCGAATACCCCCAGGATCAGCAGCAGGCTAAGCGCGAGGATCAGGCTGAGCACGACGAAGATCGTGCCAAACATCTTGTCGTACTCGCGGTCTTCATGGTAGATCGGGACAAAGCGCGTGATCGCGCGGTCCAGCCCGAAGGTGACGAGCCCCTGCCCCAGCGTCACCAGCGAGAGCACGTAGGCGAAGGCACCGTAGGCGCTCTTGGAAAGGTAGCGAACCATCAACACCTGGACGGCGAAGTTGATCCCGATCGAGAGGAAGCGACCGGCGAGCAGCATGGTAGAGCCGCGAATCTGGCGGCGCGTGGCCTCACCCTCGCGGGGCTCTTCACTGGCCGGGGTTGAAAGGGTGCTCATAGAAAAAGAAAACCGGACTCCATCAACGTGGGGTGGCTGGTGCGCCAAGGTCGCTGGGCGAGAGCGTGGGGGCGCTGTCGTCCGCTGCGTGCGGCACCTCGCTCGGCAGCGAGCGGGCGATCATGATCGTCGCGCCGCCCAGCGCCATGACGAGCCAGAAGTAGCGGATGTAGGCAAAGTGCAGCCCCATCCCCGTCGCCAGATAGGTGAAGAGGGCGAGAAAGAGTGCCATCGCGATGTTGGCGATGTCCGGCTCCGTGTCACGGTGCCGCTGGTACAGGTGCAGCAGCTGCCACATCGTCAGCCCCACCGCCATGAAGAGGCAGACAATCCCGAGCGTGCCGGTTTCCGCTGCCGCCCCCAAAAAGAGGTTGTGCGCTTGCCGCTCGCCAAATTGGCGGCGCTGACCGGCCATCTCGGCATACTCCTGAAAGGACGGGCCGAACATGCGCGGCCCCACGCCGACGAGCGGGTGATCCAGAAATGCATACCACGCGGTGGTCATCTCCGTCGCGCGCCCCACGATCGAGCCGTCGGGGACCCCCTCGCTGCTGCGGGCATCGCTCGACACCAACCCCGCCAGCCCTTGCAGGCTGGTCAGGCGCAGCGCGTACTGCGGCAGAGCCGCAAAGAGCATGACGACCAGCACGACGATCAGGACAATGTGGCGCGCCTTGATCTGGCCTAGCAGGCCCATCACGACGAGCATCCCCGCAAAGGCCACCGCCGCCCCGCGCGAGAAGGTCAGCGCCATCCCGAAGACGCTCAAAAAGGTGGCAGTGCCCGCCAGCAGCCGCGGCAGCAGCGAGCGCTCGATCCACAGCCGATACAGACCCAGCGGCACCAGCATCAGCATTACCTGGGCGAAGCGGTTTTTCTCGCCCACCGGCCCCTGGAGGCGCGGCTGTTCCACCTCGCCGTACAGGTTGCTCACGCCGGTGCCGAAGGTGGCGGTGCTGGCCTGCGCGAAGCCGCCATAGTCCTTGTCGAAGCTGCCGGTCACCTGCTGGATAAAGGAGAGACCGCCGATCAGGATGCCCGCGATCAGCAGCGCCCACACCGCACGGCGCAGCATCGTTGGCGTGCGGATCACGTTGGTCAGCAAAAAGTATAGGCCGAGCCCTTCCACCAGAAACTCGATCAGCCCGTCAAAGGCCAGCCCCACATCTTTGGAAAGCAGCGCGCCCACCAGTTGGACGCACATCAGCAGGAAAATCCATGGTAGCGCCGGGGTGATCACCACGGGCCGCCGCCGAAACAGGAGGTAATCGCCGAGCGGGATGACCAGCAGCAGCGGCAGCGCCGCCCCGACCGCGAAGGGCACCCCGTGATATTTGACGGCGATCACCGCCGCGTTGGTGTACAGCGCGAAGAGCACGACCAGGGTGGGTAGGTCGGGCCACGCCATCATCGCCAGGGCACCGCCCACGACGAGCAGGGCCGCCGCCGCGAGCAGCGGTTGCTGGCTCGCCAGCAGGCCCACGGCTATCGCGCTCGCCACCATCGCGGTGAGCGGGAGCCAGCCCGGTCGGGCAAGGCGCGGGGTGTCGGGTCGGTTTTCGAGAGTGGTCATGATGTTGTCGCAGAGTCTTGTTCTTGTGATACATGCAGGGCACGTGCGAAGTGAGCCGCCAACTGGGCGCTGTTCGCTGTCAGATCAAATGCTTGCTCGACGGTCGCGCGGCCCGCGCGGCCCAAGCGCTCGCGCAGTGCGGGCGAGGCCGCGAGGCGTGCCAGCGCGGCGGCGAGGGCCACGCTATCACGCGGGGGGACCAGCAGGCCATTTTCTCCGTCGCGCACCAGCTCCGGGATGCCGGACAGATCGCTCGCGACGACCGGCAGCCCCGCCGCCATCGCCTCCATCAGCACCACCGGGATCCCCTCGCGCCGCCCGCTCTGCGTGGGCACGCTGGGCGCGACGAGCACGTCCGCCTGTTGCAGGAGCGCGGCGATCTCGTCGCGTGTTTTGCGGCCCACCAGGTGCACCCGCGCGCTCAGCCCCGCGCGCTCGATCTGCTGTTGCAGGGCGGCCTGATCGGGACCATCGCCCACCAGCAGGCAGGAAAAGTTTAAACCCTGCTCGTGCAGCAGGCGGCACCCCTCGATCAGGAAGGGTTGCCCCTTCACCTCGTGCAGCGTGCCGACCATGAGGAGGGTAAAGGGCGCATCCGGCGCGCGCGGCGCGGCAAAGGTCGGCGCGAAGACGGTGGTGTCCACCCCACAGTGGATCACGCGCACCCGCTCGCGCGCCCCCTCGCCGCAGTGGTCGGCGATCAGCTCGCGGTTGTACTGCGAGATCGTCACGACGAAGGCCGCCTCGTCCACCTTCTCGCAGAGCATGTGCTGGTCCACATGCAGGTCGGAGCCATGCGCGGTGAAGCTGTACGGGATGCCGGTCAGGCGGTGGATCGCAAAGGCTACCATCGCGGGGTGGCTGGCAAAGTGCGCGTGAATGTGAGCGATCCCCTGGCGCTCCATCTGCTCGGCAAGGTAGACAGCTTTGGGGAAAAAGCTCACCGCGCCCGCCCAAAAGCGCAGGCTCCCCCAGTTGGCGCGCAGCAGGGTCCAGAGGGTGCCCAGGTAGCGGCGCGCGTCGCGCCGCAAAAAGCGCAGGTGCGCCCCGGCGAAGCGAGCCGCCAGCCACGGCTCGAAGTGGGCGCGCTCGACGATGGCGCGCGCTTCTGGGTGCATCACCGTGCCGGGTTCCCGTTGCAGCGGGAACACCTCGACAGAAATGCCCTGCTGCTCCACCGCCAAAATCTCGAAAAGAATAAAGGTTTCGGTGAGCTTGGGGAAGCGCGACATGATGTAGGCCACCCTCATCGCTCCTCACCCCCCGTGAGGTGTTGCGACCATTGCTCCCAGATCAGCGAGGAGATCTCGCGATACAGCTCTTGCAGGTCGCGGTTGACATTTACCACCACGGCGTGGGGCAAGCGGCCCTGGAGGGCCAGGTAGCTGCGCCGCTTGTCATCCAACTCCGCGATGCTGTGCTCCGGTTTGCGGTGGCGGAGCACGTCGGCGGGCGCGTCCAGGATGATGATCTGGTTCGGGGCGGGGCAACTGTTCGCGAGCAGCCAGCGCCGCGCGCGCTCCGGCCAGCTTGACGAGTGGGGGAGCGGCAGCAGCGCGTCATACGGATAGCGATCAAAGATGACCAGCTTGCCATGCGCCTGCTGGTAGCGCCCCTGAAGGTAGCGCCCCCACTGGATGGCGAGCTTTGCCAGCAGCCCCACGCCGGTCGGCAGCCGCCGCTTGGGCGCGCCGTCCACCTGTTTGGAGTAGAGCCCCATGTAGGTGGTGTGCACCGGCAGGCAAAAGCCCTCCTGAAGGCGCGCGGTGAGCGTGCTTTTGCCCGCGCCATCGGCGGCCAGCAACGTGACACTCCACCCGGTCGGGCGGAGCAGCCCGTGCAGGGTAGACAGGCGACGCTGGAGCCGCCGCCCCACCTGGCGGCCCAGGGTACCGAGCGGGTCGCGCTTCCTCAACCCTTCCTCGACCTCGTGCTGCACGGCCAACAGGGCTCCCCATTTGTCCTGCCTTATGTTCTCGGCGAGTTGCGGCCACCCCCCGAGCGGCGGCGCGTACTCTGCCAGCAGCTCCTCCATGTACTGCTCGCGCCCCACCTCGCCACACAAGGCTTTGAGCGTGTGCTGGTAGTCGGGCGGGAAGGTGCCCTTGTCGAGCAGGCAGTGGAGCAGCAGCGCCATCAGCCCCTCTTCCGGCGCGGGGACGAAGCGCCCCGCCTCGTGGCGGCGGTGGGCCAGGCATCGCTCGCCGAGCGTGGTGCGCAGCGGGTGGACGCTATCCCCAAAGCAAAGCTCGGTGACTACATCCAACTTGAACCACTGCCCCTCTGCCTCTTTGTAGGTCACAAAAAAGTGATGGGGCGCATGCCCCTTCACCGGCAGTCGAATCCAGCCGCGCTCGCCCAGCAGGGTTTCAAGGAGCGGTAAATCGCTCGCCGCAACAAGAAGGTCGATGTCGTCCCCCTCGCGCAACAAACAGTAGCGGATCGCATGTTGTTCGATCTGCTCAAACAGATAGGACACAGCCAAATTAACCATAAGGGTGGCTCGCACAAAGGGAATGGCCGGGGGCGGGCTGGCCGCAGGGTCATAGATCACGACGGGAACAGACTCGCGCAAGGAGGCTCTTCTCCTTTGTGGTCGTCAGGTCGACAGGGCCAACGCGAGCGGGGGAAAGCGCACCCGGGCGTGCTACGCGGTGGCAGGCGCGGGCTCCTGACTGGAAGCTACCCGCGTTACATGGTAGCGTAGCACGCTCGGGCTCTATTGCAATGGGGTTACGGTACCCCGGACGGCGGTGGCAGGTCAAGCGGCGGCGGGGACGGTTGCCAGGCTCCGGTCCAGCAGGACCACCCCGTCCACGTAGGGAACCAGGAGCAGGCTTTCCGGCGAGGAAAGCAGGGGCAGGCCTGCCACAAGGACGATGTCTGCCTGGCGCTCCAGCTGCGAGATCAGCGCCCCGACCTGGCTTGAAGCGAAGAGGTTGACGGGATTGGGGGTGGGGGTGCCCGCGGGCAGCAGCGAGAGGCCAGGGGCCCAGCGCACCGGCACGAGGGGGATCGCCGCTTCCGGGTCGAGCAGAATCTCGTGCAGGCCGCGTCGGTTCTCGATCTCGAAGAGGGAGGCCATGTAGGGGTGTCGCAGGTTCGCATCCACCAGGATCACCTCATGGCCCAGCTCGGCAAGGGTCACCGCAAAGCCAGCGACGATCTCGCTGATATCCTCGTCGGGCCGCGCGCTGCTGAGCAGCACCGAGTGGAGCATCCCCTTTCCGCTTTCCTCGCCGGGGAAAAGGGTTGCCCCCAGGCGGCGGTAATCCTCCTCGCTTGGGTTGATAGGCAGCTGTTGGACGAGCAGCCGCTCCTCCCCGGGCCGCGCCGCATGCAGCGGCAGCAGCGCCGTCCCGACCACAGGGCTCGCCAGCGCCGTGGCCTCGCTGGCCTGCTTCTGCCCTGTAGGGCGGAAGTATTCGTAGCCAAGCGCGAAGAGCAGGCCGAGGATGGCCCCCGCCAGTGCGCCGCCGCCCACCTTGTAGGGAAGCTGCGAGCCCGCCGGAACCGCCTCGGCGCGCTCGATGATTTTGACCTGGTTGGTAAAGGAATTTTCCAGGTCCGAATCGAGTTGGGCCATGGTCCGCTGCGCCTCGAAGAGGCGGTTGCGCTCCTGCGAGATTTCGTCCACCAGGGTCTGCTGGCTTTCCCTTTCCATTGCCTGAAGATCGTACAGGCGCTTGCGCTCGGTGGCTATCTGATCCAGGATCGTCCCCTGCTGGTCGGGTGCCGTGGTCGGCAGGCTGACCCCCAATTGGTCGATGCGCGTCTCGGTATTGTCGATCACCGATTGGATCACCGGATCGGCGGGGCGCACCATCTCGTCCTGCAACTGCTGCTCCAGCGTCCTGATACGCTCGTTGGTGTCCTCGATGAATTGGCGAATCATCCAGCGGCTGGAGCGCTGCTCGTTGACCGTTCCGTCGGTGCCGTCCGGGCTCAGGGCGACCAGCTGATCGGCAAGCGAGTTGGTGATGAGCACGGCGCGCTCGGGGTCGGTGTCCACCGTGCGGATCGTCACGATCTGTGCTTCCACATCGGGGTTCACCGTTATCTGCTTCAGCAGCTCGACCGGGATGGTTTGGAGCTTTAACTCCTTGATCACCGCCTCGATCAGGGGGCGCGTTGTCGCCAGGCGCGTGTAGGTCTGCATGAGCTGGCCGCCGGTGCGCAGCGCGTCCAGGTCGGGGTTAAGGCTGTCCACCCCCGGCCCGACGATCAGGCGCGCTTTTGCCTCGTACTGCACCGGCTCGCTGCGGCTGAGGAGGAAGGCGGTGGCCGCCGTCACCAGCATCAAAAGCGCCATCAGCCATGCCCAGCGGCGGAAAAATAAAAAGTAGCTGTTGTTCAGTGCTATCATCGTCTCGCGTCCAATCTGTTAGGCAATCAAGAGCCAGAAAAGAATCAGCAGGCTTGCCCCGATGAGGAGCGCCCACCGCAGCCGCTTGTCCGGCAGGGCGAAGCGGCGGGGGCGCGGCTTGCCTGCTTCCTCGGTGGGGCTTTCTGGGATCGACTCGCTCGCCGTCTCCTCCGCACTCGGCTCCGGCAGGGACAGCAGGAAAACCCCCAAGTCGGCGGAGCCACTTTCGCGCTGCGTCACGCGGGCAGCCTCGGTCGCCGCCCACACCATCAGGCGCAGGGCTTCCTCGCTTGGGGGCGGGGGCGACGGGGCCAACGCCAGCGGCTCCGCCTTGCCGCCGCGCCGCTCCCGCCCCACCATCGAGCGGCGCGGGGGTCGGGTCCTGCTCGTCTGGGGTCGCGGCTGGCAACCGCCCTGCCCCATCTTCGGGGGGTAGCATCCAGCCCTGGGACGGCTCGACCGTTCCAGGTGCCTGCTGCGCGGCCACCCCCTCGGGTTCCGTGTCATGACGGGCCTGGAGGCGGCGCAGTAAGTGCTTTGATGTCAGGTGTATCTCGTTTCGCTCCACTTCCCTCTCCCGTAGGTGCCACTGGCACGCTCGTACGCTTCAACCTATCCCATTACAATGACAGGCAATTGAAAAGGGAGAACAGGACGATGACAAGTTCGTCATCCCTTTCAACTGTCCCCACGCGATAATCTTCTCTTCGTCTCCCATGCACTTTGATGTTAAGATGATTGCGTGTACCCATCGTGCGCGTGGGGCACCGAGCGCACGATGGAGGGGTAGGCGCTCCTTTCAGCGGCGCGCCGCTCCACCCCCGGCTACCCCTTGGTGCCCCACGCCACGCGGGTTCCACGGGGTCCAGCGATTCCATCGCGCCCTACCTCGGTGCGAGTTTCAAACCGTTCCAACGATTTCACAACCGTCGCAGCCATCCTCAGAAAGCCTATGAAACATCTCCGCCTTTCGTTTATATCCTTGCTGCTTGTGCTCGCCCTGTTTTTCAACATCGAGCGTTTGGACCTGGGGGCGGAGGACCTCATCAACATCCCCTCTTTTATCTATGTCTACGTGCTCGGCGTGGTCATGGCGCTGCTCTTCATTCCCGCGCTCTGGTCCCTTTCCCTTCCTGCCGTCGTGGCGATTGGGTTTGTCGTGTTTGCGCTGCTGCGTCTTTTTGTTTTTACCGGGCAGCCCCTGTTTGGCGGCCTGTACAGCTACGTGACGATCACGGAACTGGCCTTTTTGGGGCTCTCCATCCTGCTGACCTACCGCGTGGCGCGGCAACTTTACGATTTCGAGGAGGCGGTCGCCAACATTACCTTCTCGGACACCTACCGCCGCGTGCCGCGCCTGGAAGATGCGCAGGAGCAGATCCAGATCGAATTGACGCGGAGCCGCCGCTACCATAGCCCGCTCAGTGTGATCATCGTCGGCGCGAAAACGGAAACGGTGCAGGTTCGCCTTCACCGAACCGTGCAGGAGGTGCAGCGTGCCATGATGACGCGCTATGTGTACGTCAGCATGGCGCGCGTCATCAGCACCGTGCTGCGCCGCACCGACCTGGTCATCGATCAGCGGGAAAAAGGCCGCTTTATCGTGCTGAGCCCGGAAACCAACTCCGAGGAGTCGGAGGTGGTCATGGAGCGCATCCAGCAGGCGGTGGGGGAGCAGTTGGGGATCGAGGTGACGTGTAGTATTGCCACCTTCCCGGAGGACGCCCTCACTTTTGAGGAACTGCTTGACAGGGCTGCCAAGCGACAGGGCAGCCAGGGCGAGGAGGAGCCGCTCTTGCCCCACAACGTGGACGCGTAACCACCCCCGCCCCGTAACAAAGCGTCGCGGGTGGCAGGGTTGGCCGCGCGGTGACAACCTTGTCATTCTTTTTCGTGGCCCTGTTCATTGAGATGCCAACCAGCCACGGTACAGTTGCGGTAAGAATAATCAGTGGCTAGTTGAAAAACAGAAACGTTTTACCCCTACCCGTTCAATTTTGAGCGGCGATGCATGGTTGGCGCACCGCGCCAATCCCCCCCTTCTTGCCTCGCCTCGTACCACCCAAACCAACCTGTTTTATACAACTTGATACTTATGCCTGGTTGCCCGCTGCCTGGAAGCCCCGTGCTTTTTTAGCACCAGACTCTCAGCAACACGCGCCTCCACGCGCCAACAAGGCAGTTGGGTCTTTCCTCCCACGCGCTCTAGTACTTGTGTGTGGCATAGGGCAAACAGGTACTAGCCTACTATTTCACCGTTCCGTATTCAACCCTACAGTTTGTGGTAGTAGACGAGCCAGCGCCTCACCTGATCTGGATCCTTATACCCAGCACCATAGCAGGAGTCCAAAAATGAACACCTCGGCCTTTAGTGGCTTGAACACCACGCAAACCCATTGGTTGGAACAATTCAACCCTCAAAAGCGGACGTTACGCGGCTCTGCCTATAAAATAGCCAAGGTACTCATGGACTTCATGCTGATCCTGCTGGCTGCGCCCCTGCTGCTGCCCCTGTTTCTGATGTGCGCGTTCCTCATCAAACTGGAGTCGCCCGACGGCCCCATCTTTTTTATCCAGAAGCGCACCGGCAAGGGGGGACGACCCTTCCGCATGTACAAGTTCCGCACGATGGTGCCTAACGCCGAAGAGATGAAAAAGGAGTTGGCCCACCTGAACGAGCTTCAGTGGCCCGACTTCAAGATCACCAACGACCCGCGCGTGACCCGCATGGGGCGCTTCCTGCGCAAGACCAGCCTGGACGAGTTGCCGCAGCTGTGGAACGTGCTGATCGGCGACATGAGCTTGGTCGGGCCGCGCCCCACCTCCTTCGCGGCGGATACGTACGCGCTCTGGCAGACTGAGCGGCTCGACGTGCTACCAGGGATCACGGGGCTCTGGCAACTGCTCGGGCGCGGCTCGCAGGAATTCGACGAGCGGCTCCGCCTGGACATCGCCTACATCGAAAACCGCTGCCTGTGGCTGGACATCCAAATTCTGTTGCGCACCGTCCCAGCCGTGCTGGAAAAGCGGGGTGCTGCCTAGTGGCGGGGCGGCTCGCCTACCTGATGTCGCGCTTCCCGCATTTGCCCGAAACCTTTATTCTTCGGGAAATGAACGAGTTGGAGCGGCAGGGGTGGCAGATCGACCTCTTCCCTCTTATCTCACAGTCACAACCCGTCATGCACGCGGAAGCGGCGCAGTGGATCGAAAGGGCACATCGCGTGCCCTTTTTTTCGTCCGAGGGGCTTGCTGCCAACGCGCAGGCCCTCCTACGCGCGCCGCGCCCGGTAGCGCGGCTCGTGGCGCGCACCCTGTGGGAAAACCGCAGCAGCTTCAACTATCTCGTGCGGGCCGTGGCGCTTTTCCCCAAGGCAGTGCAGATGGCGCGGCTGATGCAGCAGCGGGGGGTGCAGCACATTCACGCTCACTATGCGAGCCACCCCGCCCTGGCCGCGTGGATCATCCATCGCCTGACGGGGATCTCGTTCAGCGTGACCGTCCACGCGCACGACATTTTTGTGCGCCGCGCCATGCTCGCCACCAAGCTGCGCGACGCCGCTTTCATCGTTGCCATCTCCGAGTTCAACCGTGAGTTTTTGGCGCGCGAGGTGGGGCCGTGGGTGCGGGCAACGTGCCATGTGGTGCATTGCGGGATCGAGCCGGAGCGCTACGCGCCGCGCGCGGCCCTGCCCGCCCCGCGCGCGCGCTTCGAGATATTGAGCATCGGCTCGCTGCAACCCTACAAGGGTCAGCGCTTTCTGCTCGACGCCTGCGCCCTGCTGGCGCAGCAGGGGGTGGACTTTCGCTGTCGCATCATCGGCGGCGGCGAGGAGCGCGCCGCGCTGGAGCGGCAAATCGCCGCATTGGGGCTGGGCGAGCAGGTTTTCCTGCTCGGCGCTCAGCCGCAGGACGAGGTGGCGCGGCTGCTGCCCAGCGCTCACTGCTACGTGCAGCCCAGCATCGTGACCCCCTCTGGCAAGATGGAGGGTATCCCGGTCGCGCTGATGGAAGCGCTGGCCTGCTCGCTGCCCGTCGTCGCTACCGCCATCTCCGGCATCCCCGAGCTGGTGCGCGCCGAGCAGACGGGGCTGCTGGTCCCGCCCGCCGATCCCGCCGCGCTCGCCCAGGCGCTCCTTGCCCTGCGGGATGATCCGTCGCGCGCCGCGCGGCTGGGCGAGGCGGGCCGCGCGCTCGTCCTGGCGGAGTGGGAGCTGCGCGCCAACGTCGCGCGCCTCGCCGCCCTTTTCGAGCGCGTCACCGCCGCGTGAGTGAATGACAAACCTTTCATGGATGCCCTGTTGCTTTTCATCGGAACGCTAGACGCCTTTGTTACCTTTTGCGCACATAGTCGAGTTGAAATGGCAATAGGGGGAGCGACGCCGTGTCAAATAGCATCCTGACCAAATACAAGCAGCGCACCAAATCGGTCGAGGCCGACATTGATGAGCTGCGTAACCGCCTTCAGGAATTGGACCCCGCTGCCGTCTCCGGCGCGGCACCCCTTTCTACCTACTTTGAGCCGGCCTATGACGACGCGCGCACCGCGCCGCCCCAGGACGACTCGCTCTCCGTCTGGGATATCCTGCGCTTTTTGCGGCAGGGCTGGTGGATCATCGCCCTGACGACCCTCATGGCGCTGACGATGGCGCTGGTGGCTGTCTACTTTGCCACGCCGCTGTACCGCGCCAGCGCGCAGATCATCCTCAGCCCGAACCCGGAGATGGAGGGGTCGCAGGCGGCCTACATCCAATCCGCGCTGGAAAAGCGCTTTATCCTTTCCACCATCGCGGAGCTGCTGGACAGCGATCGCATCTACAACGAGACCGGTGCCACCTTGCAGCTGCCCGACGACGTGTTGGAAAGCTACGAGCGCTCGACGGTAGTGCTGCCGGAAACCACCATCTTGGAACATTCGGTCACCGGCCCCGATTCCCAGGTCGCGGCCCTGCTCGCGAACACCATCGGGCAGCGGACCATCGAGTTCACCAAGGGCAAATATCAGGCGTACGACGCGGCTTTTCTGAATCTCGCCGTATCTTCCACGGAGCCGGTCAGCCCCCAGCCGGTGCAAAACATCAGCTTGGCGTTGGGGCTCGGCTTTATCCTGGGGCTGCTCCTCGCCATCGCGCGCGGCTTTATGGCCAGCGAGAAAGGCTTTGACCTGCCCTGGAGCCCCGCGCCGAGTGGCCCCGTGCCCACCGTGGAGCAGCGCCGCTCGGCGCTGTCCCAGGTGCAGGAGGCGCTGGTGCGCAGCCCGGCCTACCCGCTCTCGCTGGCGCTGGTCCAGCTAGACATGCCCAGTGGGAGTGAGCCGCTGTCCACCTCGGTGGAGCAGCGTTTGCAGCAGCAGGCCGCCGCCCTGCTGCGCCGCGAGCTGCGCGGCAAGGACCTGGTGGTGCGCTGGGACGATCACACCATCGTCGTGCTGCTCCCCGATGTGCCCGGCAACAAGGCGCGGCGCGCGCTCGATCACATGCACAACCTGCTGGTGGACTCGCTGGAATACGAGTACGAGGGCAGCCTACTGCACCCGCACCCGCGCATCGGCGTGACCGAGCGGCAGGGGGACGAGCCCGCCCCCATCCTGATCGAGCAGGCAGAGCTAGCCCTGGAGCAGAGCTACCAGAGCGGCAGGCCCGCCGAGCTATTCTCGCCCATGCCCCATGCAGCCTGGCCTGCGTAGATGCTGATCAAGACCCCCCACCCCCTTGTTTGCCAGATCACCGCACAGCTTGGCTGTGCGGTGCCTGAGTGGTTTGGATCGGGGGTCTCGCTCGTCCCCCAACCGGAAATGCGCCAGCGCGAGTGGTCCTTTCTGATTCGCTACCCGCTGCGCGGCATGCTCGCCGGGCGCGCGCTGATCGTCAAGATTCCTCGCGAGCCAAGCATGGAAAGCGTGGAGGAGGCGGTCGCGGCGCAGCACCTGTACGCCGTGGGGATGGGGGAGTACCAGACCCTCTGCGCGATCGCGGTGGCGTTTGAGCAGGAGCGATCGGTTCGCCCGCTCGATTACTGGCCCCTTTGGAACGCCCTGGTCATGGAAGAGGTCGAGGCCCCCTCCCTGAAAAGCCTCTTCCTGCGTCCCGTAATGGCGCTGAACCGCTCGCAGGAGTGGCAGCCCTTCGAGGAGGCCCTGAAGGCGAGCGGCCAGTGGCTCCGTCACTTTCACGAGGAGGTCGGAACCCTGCGCTACCAGCCGCTGGAGCGTGCGGCCTTGCAGCAGCCTATCGGCCATCTTCTGGATCAACTCGCTGCCCTGAGCGGCGGCACGCAGCCGCGCGCGCCGCTGCGTGCCGCCCTCGCCCGCGCGATGCAGCAGGTGAACGAGGAAGTGGTGCCCACCACAATGCTGCACGGGGATTTTAACTGCGCTAACATCCTGGTTGACCGCGCGGGCACGATCTTCGTTCTCGATCCCAACGGCGATCAGCGCGGCCCTGCCTATCAGGAACTGGCACGGCTGATCACCGATCTGAGCACTCGCAAGGAGCAGGTGCTCAGCTACGGACGTTTCGCGCGGCCCACCCGATTGGCACGCTGCCGGGCGGCGGTGGTGCGCGGCTACTTTGCGGGCAACCCCTACGACAAGCACCTGCTCAATCTGTTTTGTGCCGTGGCGGTCCTTCACAAGTGGGTGGAAAACGAGCGCACGCTGGCATCGGCCAGCGGCGGGGCGCGCGGTGCCGCCACCCTGCTGGCTCCCCTGCTGCGCCGCTACTTCGCGGGGGTCATTCTTCGATTTCTTGAAAGTGCCTGATGCGCGGCACCGCCGCCGTTTGGGTGGGGCGATAGCATTTCTATGAGCCAAACACGTCAACACAACCTCACAACCAACTTTTTGCCATTTGGGTTGCTTCGCCTGCTCTGGACGATGGCACTGCTGGCCTTCGGCTGGCGCGCGGGCGCGGGCAGTGTGCCCCTGCCGCTGCTGGTCGGGGTAGGCGGCGCGCTGCTGGTGCAGGGGCTTGCCCTGCTGCTCGCGCGCGCGGGGCGGCTGCCCGCGTGGCATGTGCTCGCGATCAATGCGCTGCTGCTCACGCTCGCGTCGCTGGCTGCGTGGCTCTTCCCGCAGCATCAGCTTACCATCTTGATCCTCGCCCTGCTGCCCTTTGTGGAAACGGCGCGCTGGCGCGCCTCGGACGCGCTTTTTCTGCTGCTCTTCTTTCCCTTACCCTTCCTGTTCGTTTTATCCTTTTCGGGCACCATCGAGCGCGTCTACCTGCCGCCACTCGTCACCTGGCTGGTGGTGGTGCTGCTCTCGATCAGCATGGCTCGCCCCGCGAGCCACAACGACCTGCTGCGCTCCTTCCTCGCGCCGCGCCTCTTTTGGCTGGTAAGCCTGCTGGCCGTCTCGTGGGACCCCGTGGCGGGGCAGATCCCCACGCTGCTGCTCTTTTTGGGCAGTATCGGCCTGGCGGTAGAAGCGCTCCTGTTCCCGCTGGCCCTGTCGGGCCGGCTGCCGAGCTGGCACGCGCCGCTGTCGGCGCTGGGCGCGGTGCTGCTCAACGCGCTCGCGCTCTGGCTCTTCCCGGAGCGGCAGGCGGTGCTGCTGCTGCTCGGCCTCATCCCGATCCTCGATCTGGCCCGCTGGCATGGCGCGGGCGCGCTCTTCCTGCTCACCCTGTTTCCCATTCCGGTGCTCGTCCCGCTGAACCTGCTGGGCGAGGTGCCCGGCTTCGACGTGCTGGCGCTCGCCGCCTTCCTGCTCGTCAGTGTTTCCAACAGCCTGCTGGCGCGCGCGCGCCCTGTTGAAGTGGAGCCCACGCCGGTCGAGGAGCCCAAGCCGGAAGAGGCGGCCCCGGAAATTTTCCGCGCGACCATCGAGCAGATGGCCTCGCCCGCCAGCAGCTACGACGACATCTTGCAGGCGCTGGTGCGCGGTGGCAGCGAGACGCTGAACTCGGGGAGCCTTCAAGCGCAGGCCCGCGCGCTCGCGCTCTCCTTCCTCCCCGACGACCTGAACGTGATGGGCGTGACGGCGCTCTTCAACCTGGAGCCGTCGCTTGCCAAGCGCGTGTTCAAGGTGCGGGGGGTGCTGGGCACCTTGCTGGTCGGCGGCGAGCCGCTCGACGCATCGAGCGATCAGCCACCCTTCGATGATATTCGCACCCTGTGGAACTATCGCCTGATCCTGCTGCCGCTGCGCCACGAGCAGGAGCTTTTTGGCGCTGTGATCTTTGCCAGCCGCGACGAGTCGCGCGTGCAAAACATCGAGGTGCAGCGTGCCCTGATCGAGATGGCCCGCCAGGCGAGCCTCGCCCTCCACCGCGTGACGCAGCCCGGCATGGCCGCCGCGCTGGAGGAGGATGCGTACGGCTGGGATGAGGCGGAGGCGGCGGAGGCTGACGGCTTCCCGCCGCTGGCTACCACGTTGGAACAGTGGGGCGCGGCGGCCCCGCTTGGCCCATTGCGCCCGCTGGCGCGTGGCCTTCGGGCGGCGGGGCGCACCGTGCTGGCCTACGCGCGCGAGGCACGCGCCGTGGTGCAGGAAGCCACTGAGCGGCCCGAGGGTCGCACGGTGGCGGACATCGGGCCTTGGCCCCTGCTTTTTGCGGCGCTGGCGCTGCTGGCGGGGGTAACGGTGGGGCTCTTCCCGCTCGCGCTGTCCGACCGCTCCATGTTCCTCGTCGTGGGCGCGTCGAGTCTTCCCGTCCTGTTCGTCATGGGCATGGGGGTATACCGCTTCTGGAAAAGCAGCGCGAGCCTGCCCGCGCTAGCGGGCGGCGGCATGGCGGGCCTGCCGGGGCAGGCTCACTTCCCCGTGATGCCCGACCGCGTGAAGATGGCGGGGCGGCGCATCGCCATGCCGCTCGTCAGCGCCCCGCGCACCGAGCCGATGGGCTGGCTGGAATGGGGGCTGCTGCTGCTCGTCTTTACCACCTACACCCGCTTCTCGGACGTGCTGGTACACAATCATGGCCTCCCCTCGACCGCGCAGCCGCTGGTGCTGCTGCTGCTGCTCGGCATCGTCGCGAGCGCCCTCTTCCAGAAGCGGGCCATCCGGGGCTGGCAGCGCCCGGCACTGCTGCTGCTGGCCTACGGGCTGGTGCGCGGCGGGTCGCTGCTGTACGCTGCCGATTTCGCGCCCGCGCTGGAAGCCTTGATAGATTATACAAAAGACAGCATCATTGCATTGGTGGTGGTCTGTTTGCTCCAGCGGGGCGAGACGCTGCGCCGCGTGACGTGGAGCCTGCTGTGGGCGGGCATCTTTCTGGGAACGGTCAGCACCATCCAATACTTTACCGGCTCTTTTCACCTCGAATTTTGGGGTTTCGGGCAGGCCAATGTGATGCACATCGTCGGGGTGACCGAGGATTTCCGGCTGGGCGGCCCGCTGGGCGAGCCGAACTCCTACGCGCAGTTCATGGTGCCGCTGGTTCCGCTCGCGCTGGAGCGCGTCTGGCACGAGCGCCGGTTGATCCTGCGCCTGGTGGCGCTCTGGTCCTTTTTGGTGGTCCTGCTCGCCATCGTCTTCACCTTCTCGCGCGGCGCGCTGGTGAGCCTGGGCGCGATGGGGGGCCTGGCCCTGCTGCTGCACCCGCCCCGCCCGCGCGACATCATGATGGGGCTGCTGGTGCTGGCGATCCTGTTTCCCTTTGTCCCCTCCGAGTACACGCAGCGCATGGCAACCCTGCTGGAAGTGATTCCGGGCTTTTCCGATGGCCCCTCGCAGGAAGTTTCCTTCCGGGGTCGCACGAGCGAGGTGACGGTGGGCTGGATGATGTTCACCGACCACCCGCTGTTGGGGGTCGGGCTGCACAACTATCCGACCCACTATCAGGACTACTCGCGGCGGCTGGGCCTGGACCCCCGTCGTGAGGCGCGTGCCCCGCACAGCCTGTACCTGGAAATCATGTCGGAGCTTGGCCTGCTTGGCATCGGCACCTTCGGGGCGCTGCTGTGGGCCATGTTTTACGGGGTACGCCTGGCCCGCGCGCGGCTGGTCAACGCGGGGCGCGCCGACTATGCCGACCTTGTGACCGCCATCGGCATGGGGCTGGTGGGCTACCTGGTGGGGGGGCTCTTCCTGCACGCCGCCTACCCGCGCTTTTTCTGGCTCTTCGTCGGGATCGCGCTTGCCGCGCCCCAGGCGGCGCAGTTCGAAGATTGGCGCTCGCTCAGCCCGCGCCGATACGCGCGCCGTCCCACCGTTCGGCCCCCGCTTGAGGTAGCTCGTGGGCGATCGTGAGGCCCGCTCCCTTGCGGAAACGACGCTGCGCGGCACCTTCTGGACCTATGTCACCTACTACAGTGGCAAAGGGATGGTCTTTCTCAGCACCATCCTGCTGGCGCGCGTGCTCACACAGGAGGATTTTGGGGTGGCGGGCTACGCCCTTGTCACCATCTCCTTTCTCGATGTGCTGAGCGATCTGGGCATCGGGCAGGCGCTGATCTACCACCGCGAGGACCCAAACGCCCCCGCCACCGCGTTCTGGCTCGGCCTGGGGGTGGGAATCTCGCTGTATGCGCTCACCTACCTCCTTGCGCCCGCGATCGCGCTCTTCTTCAACGACCCGCGCGCCGTCGCGGTGATCCGCGTGCTCGCGCTGACCTTCCCCCTCGCCTCGCTGAGCAACGTGCACGTCTCGCTGCTGCAAAAAGGGCTTGACTTTCGGCGCAAATTTTTGCCCGATTTTCTCCGCATGACGAGCAAGGGGCTGCTTTCCGTGCTCTTTGCGCTGCTCGGCTTTGGTGCGTGGAGCCTGATCCTGGGGCAGGTGGGCGGCACCGCGCTGTCCGTGGTGGCTTTCTGGCGCGCGATGCCCTGGCGGCCCTCGCTTCGCTTCGACCGCGCGCTCGCGCGCACCTTTCTCTCCTACGGCCTGCATATCGTGGTGGTTAGCACCCTGGGCGCGCTGCTCACCAACAGCGACTACCTCCTGGTGGGGCGCTTTCTGGGCGCGGCGGCGCTGGGGGTGTATAGCGTCGCCTTCCGCATCCCCGAGCTGCTGATCACGCAGTTCTGTAACGTGATCGCCATCGTCATCTTTCCGGTCTATGCCAGGATGCAGGACGAGGAGCCGCAGGCACTGCGCCTCGGCTTTTTGGCGACAACGCGCTACGTGGCGATGGTCACCGTGCCGATGGGGCTCGGCCTCGCCCTCCTCGCTGAGCCGTTCGTGCTTGCCGTGTTCACCGAAAAGTGGCGCGAGGCGATTCCTGTCCTGCGCGCCATCGCGATCTACGCGCTGCTCTACTCGCTGGCCTACAACGCGGGCGATGTGTACAAGGCGCAGGGCCGCCCCGCGTTGCTGACGCGGCTCGCCTTGCTGCGCGCCCTGCTGCTGCTGCCCCTGCTCTGGTGGGCGGCTACCCGGGTGGGGACGATTGCGGCTATCGGCTGGACCCACGCGGCAGTGGCGCTGATCAGCGGCTTGTTGAACCTGCTAGTCGCCGGGCGCAGCCTGCGCATTCCCCTGTTGGAGCTTTTGGCGGCGCTGCGCCCCGCCCTGCTGGGCGGCACTGTCATGTCGGGGGTTGTCGCGGCGCTCCTCCTGCTGGCCGCACCGTTGCCCCCACCCACGCAATTGCTCGTCACCGTGCCGCTGGGCGCGCTCACCTACCTTGGCACCCTCTGGTTCCTCCAGCGCGATGTGGTGCTGACGGCGGGCCAGACCCTTCGCATGGCGCTCAGCCAGCGGTAACCCTATGCTCATCGCCCACCTGATCGATTCCCTCCATGTCGGCGGCGCGGAAAAGTTGCAGCTCACCTTTGTGCGGGAAGCGCGCGCGCAGGGGCACGAGGTGCTGCTGATCGCGCTGCGCGCGGACGAGGACACGCTCGTGCGCGACGAGGCGACCCGCTTGGGCGCGCGCGTCGTGACGGTGGCGGGGCGCGGCCTGGCCGACCCCCTGCGGCTGTGGCGGCTCCTCGCGCTGCTGCGCCAGCAGCGCCCCGACGTGCTGCACTGCCATCTTACCTACGCCATCATCCTTGGCAGCCTCGCGGGGCGCGCGGCGGGGGTGCCGGTCGTGGCGACCCTGCATTCCGCGCAGCTCGATCCCGCCCATTCCGCGCTGAAGCATCGCCTGGAAGCGTGGGCGCTACGTTGGGGGAGCAACGCGGTGGTTGCGGTGGGCCAGCACGTTGCCGAGGCGCACCAGAGCCGCCTCGGCGGGCAGGGGGTCGCGGTGATCCCCAATGCGGTGGCGGTGGGGGCGCTGCCCGCGCAAAGGGACGAGGCGCACGTTCCCTCACACGGACATCTCATCTCGGTGGGGCGGCTGGTCGAGGCGAAGGGCTTTGAAGATTTGATCGAGGGGTTCGCGAATCTGCACCGCTCTCATCCCTCGGCCACCCTCCGCATCGTGGGGGATGGCCCGCTCCGCGAGCCGCTCGCGGCGGCCATCGAGGCGCGGGGGCTGGCGGGGCACGTTGACCTGCTCGGCACGCGCGACGACGTGCCCGCGCTGCTGGCGGCGAGCGATTTGTACGTCAGCGCCTCGCACTGGGAGGGGCTCCCCCTCGCGACCCTGGAAGCGATGGCGGCGGGGCTGCCGGTCGTCGCGACGGCGGTGGGCGAGGTGCCGTCCCTGTTGGCGGAGGGGCGCGGGGTGGTGGTGCCGCCGCGCGCCCCGGCTGCGCTCGCGGCGGCGCTGCGCGCCCTGCTGGACGACCCCACGCGCGGCGCCGCGCTGGCGGCAGCGGGTCAGCGCTACGTCCTGGCGCAGCACGCGCCAGAGCAGTGGCTGCGGCAGCTGCTCGCGCTGTACGAGACGGTGATCGAGGCGGCCCACGCGGGCAAGCGGGTCGAGGGGGAAACCCGCGCCTGGGCGCAACTGCGCGAGCACTTCGAGGTCGAGCGCGAGCTGGCCGACCGGCTACGCCGCGCCTCCACTGACGAGCGCCGCGCGCTTTACCGCGCCGCCTACGACGAGCTATTTCAGCGGCTCGCCCATCACCCACAGCTCACGCGCGCGGCCACCCCCGACGCCGCCCGCGCCGCCCTGGGCGCGCAGATGCGCGTCGTCCAGCGCTTTCTTCGGCCTGACAGCACCTTTTTGGAGATCGGCGCGGGGGATTGCGCGCTTTCCATCGAGGTAGCGCGCCACGTGCGCCAGGCATACGCGCTGGATGTCTCCACGGAAATCACGCGGCAGGCCGCGCTGCCCGCCAACGTGGAATTGCTCCTATCGGATGGCACCACCGTCCCGCTCCCCCCCGAGCAGGTGGACGTTGCGTATAGCAATCAACTAATGGAGCACCTGCACCCCGACGATGCGCGCGCACAGGTGAGCAACATCCTCCGCGCGCTCAAGCCGGGGGGCTGCTACCTCTGCATCACCCCCCACCGCCTGTCCGGCCCGCACGACATCTCGCGCTATTTCGCGGACGAGGCGTGCGGCTTTCACCTGAAAGAGTATACCGTCACGGAGCTAGCGGCGCTTTTTCGCGGGGTGGGCTTCGCGCGCGTCCGCGTCTACCTTGCGGGCAGGCGACTCCGCCTTCGCGTCCCGCTGCTCCTCTACCACCTCCTCGAAGGCGCGCTCGCGCGGCTGCCCCACCGCGCGCGGCGCTGGCTCACCCGCACCAAAGCGCTGCGGGTGCTGTTGGGCACCGTTGTGGTGGCGGAACGGTGAGGAGGGAGAATGGAGAATGGAGAATGGAGAATGGAGAATGGCATTATTAGCGTTTGAGTGGCTCAAAGAGACAGGGAGAAGCAGAACGGTTAGCAAGGCCGTCTTCAGGCGGAAAGGCTCAGCTTTGTACGCCTGAAGGTGGGCTTGCTAACCCTCCATTGAACTCATGACAGAGCACCCTGCTTTTTCCCTTGCTCTCCATTCTCCATTCTCCATTCTCCATTCTTCCCATCTTCCCTCCTCGCGCGGCGGACAGTAGCTAAGACCTATTGCACGCGCCCCCAAAATAGTCAATTCTAGAGGTCACACGGGGCTGTGGAGAAAGGCTCTCCTTTTCCCGGTGCAGCGGAGGAGGGGCGCTATCGCTTTTCATACATTTTTCATGGCTGTGCGGTAGCGTGGCAGAGGCGAGGGCAAGGCATGGCGGAGCGGCTTCGGGTGGTGCATCTGATCAACAGTTATCTCCCGCGCGTGGGGGGGGCGGAGCGGCAGTTGGCCGCCCTCGCCCCGTGCCTGCAAGCGGCGGGGGTTGAGGTGACGATCCTGGCGCGTCGCTACCCTGGCATGGTGCCGTTCGAGCGGCTGGGGGGGGTGCCCGTGCATCGCCTACCGGTGCCCGGCCCGAAGGCACTCGCCGCGTGGAGCTACACCCTGAGCGCCCTGGCGCTGCTGCGCCGCTTGCGCCCCACCCTGCTGCACGCGCACGAGCTTTTCTCCACGACGACCACCGCCATAGCGGCCAAGCGCCTGTGGGGGGTGCCGGTGGTCGTCACGCCGCATCGCGGGGGGCCACCGGGGGATGTGCAGCGCCTGCACCGCAAGCCGTTTGGGGCGCGGCGCATGGCGGCGTTCCGGGAGCAGGTGGACGGGTGGATCAGCATCAGCACAGAAATTGATGCGGAACTGGCGGCCCACAAGGTGCCCCCAACGCGGCGTTTTTCCATCCCGAATGGGGTGGACAGCCACCGCTTTGCCCCGCTCGCGCCCGAGGCGCGGGCCGCGCAGCGGCGCGCCCTGGGGTTACCGGATGGCCCGCTCCTGCTTTTTGTGGGGCGGCTGGCCCGCGAGAAGCGGGTCCATGCGCTGCTCGACGTCTGGCCCGCGCTGCGCGCTGCGCATCCGGATTCCCTGCTGCTGATCGTGGGGAGCGGCCCCGAGGAGGCGACGCTTCGGGGGGTGGCGGGCGAAGGGGTGCGCTTCGAGGGGCAGGTGGACGATGTGCTGCCCTACCTTCAGGTGGCTGACCTGTTCGTGCTCCCCTCGGCGGCGGAAGGGCTGTCGGTAGCGCTGTTGGAGGCGATGTCCACGGGCGTGGCGGTCGTCGCGACGCAGGTGGGGGGGGCGAGCGACGTGATCGAGCAGGGGGTGTCGGGCTGCCTGCTTCCGCCCGACGATCTGCCCGCCCTGCAAGCGGCTTTACTTTTTCTTTTGGAAAACCCCGCAAGGCGCGCAACGATGGGCAGCCGAGGGCAGCAAACGATCCTGCAACGTTACTCGCTTTCCACGGTCGTCGAGCGGCTTCAAACCCTGTACGAGCAATTGGCAAGGAGCGTTCCGTGATCGCTGCCCTTTTTTGGCTTTGCGCTGGGAGCATCGTTTATACCTACGTGGGGTACCCCCTGCTGCTCACGCTCATCGCGCGGGTGCGCTCGACCCCGCCGACCGTCGCGGCGGAGCTTCCGTCAATCACCTTGCTGATCGCCGCGTACAACGAGGAGGCGGTCCTCACGCAGAAGCTGGACAACGTGCTGTCACTGGATTACCCGCGCGACCTCCTGCAAGTGATCGTCATGGCCGACGGCTCCTCCGATAGCACCCCCACCATCGTCGAGCAGTACGCGGCGTACGGGATTGAGCTGTCCTACCTGCTGCCCCGGCGCGGCAAGATGGCGGCGATCAACCGCGCCATGCCGCAGGCGCAGGGCGAGATCGTGGTGTTCTCCGACGCGAATAATTTGTACGAGGCCAATGCGCTGCGCGAGTTGGTGGCCCCCTTTGCCGACCCGGCGGTGGGCGCGGTGAGCGGGGCCAAGGTGATCATGGAGAACGACGGCGCGCTCGGCGACACCGAGGGGCTCTACTGGCGCTACGAGTCCTTCATCAAAGAGTGGGAAACGCGGCTGGGCTCGTGCGCGGGGGTCGCGGGGGAGATCTTCGCGCTGCGCCGCGTGCTCTTCGTGCCGCCGCCGGAGCGCATCATCAACGATGATTTTTACCTTGCCATGCGGCTGATCCGGCGCGGCTTTCGGGTGGTCTACGCGCCGCGCGCGCTCTCCTACGAGCGGGTATCCCCCTCCGTGCAGGACGAGGTGGTGCGCCGCTCGCGCATCGTGGCGGGCCGCTACCAGGCGATCGCGCTTTGGCACCACCTGTTGCCGCTGGACCGCCCGATGGTGGTGTGGCAGATCGTGTCGCACAAATTTTTGCGCCCGTTGGTGCCCATCGCCATGATCGGGGCGCTGCTGAGCAACGTGCTGGCGGTGCTGTGGCCCAGCGAGGCTACCTCGTTCCCGCTGCTGCACCTCGCCCCGCCCTACAACTGGCTGCTGCTGGGGCTCCAACTGCTCTTCTACGCGGTGGCGTGGTTGGGGGGCCATGTGGCGCAGCGCGGGCTGCTGGGCAAGCTGCTTTTTGTGCCGACCTACCTGGTGTACAACAACTTTGCGGCGTTGGTGGGACTTTACCGCTTTGTAAAGGGGCGGCAAACCCCGCTGTGGGAGCGGGTACCGCGCCGCCACAAGGCGCAGCAACTCCCCGCCGAGCCCGCCGCGCTGCCGAGCGCGCCGCAGGAGTGCGCGGGTCGGAAGCGGCAGTAGCGGCTCACTCCACCAAGCGCTCGGTAAATTCTCCAAGCTGGGAGAGCCAGCGGTGCGTGGCGGCGTGCGAGGGGAGCGCAAGCACGATCTCCCAGCGCTTGGGGTGGAGCAGCAGGTCCAGCACGCGGCAGATGTCGTAGGCGCGGCGGAAGGTGCCACGCTCCTCAGCGGATAGCTCCGGGATGATGGTAGCCACCTGATCGAGGTAGAGCGAGATGCTCGCTGCCGCATCGAACGGGGCCTCGCCTTGAAAGTGCTGCTCGCTGAGATAGGTGCACAGGTCCCACGCGGCGGGGCCGACCTGCACATAGCGCCACTCGCGCACCACGAGTTGCTCCCCGCGCCGCGCCATCTCGTCGCGCTGCCAGTTGCCATGCAGGATCGTGTGCGGCGTGTCTGCGAGGGGGCGCAGCAGCGGCGAGGGGTCGCGGAGGAAGCGCTGCAACGGCTCCAGCCCTGCCATGTGGTTGCTTTCCCAGAAGGCTACCAGGTGGCGGGCGAAGTCCGGCCAGCGGCGCACGATGCGCTGACCGTACGCGTTGTCGGGCGGGCTACCGCTTTCCAAAAGCTGCGCCAGAAACGCACAATGCACGCGAACCCACTCGTCGAAGCGCGGTAGCCAGGGGTACACCTCGTCCAGTACAGGCAGGGCACCCCAATGGAGAGCGTGGAAGGCCGCGCTCTTTTGCAGCACCCACTGGTGAACCGCCTCGTCCGCGTCGGGCGGGAGCGGCTCGCCCGCCTGCGCCTCGGCCAAAATCCACGCGGGGCGGGGCGGGGTTCGTCGCCCTGCCGCGATGGCGTCATCCTCCACGACGCTGCCGAATACCGTGGACAAATCCCCCTCGATCAGAAGCACGTCGGCGGGGGCAGGCAGGGTGGGGCGGACCGCCTCGCTCCAGGTGATGTCGGGCAGCCCCTTCAGCACGAAGGCGTGCTCGCCCTCGCCACGCGGCCCCGCCCAGCGCACGCGCAGCCGCTCGTAGCGGTTCGGGCTGTGCGGCGCGTCCAGGGGGGCGCTGTCTAGCGCGGTCACCGTTGCCTCGGCGTCCTCGCTTAGCACCTGCACCAGCGTCGTCATGGCCGCGCGCGAGAACGCCTGCGCGGCGAGGGGGAGGTGGTGGAAGTTGTTCATGGGGTGTGAAACTCGAGCCGTAGGAACTCGGTAGGCGCTGAAGGCGCTATGGCTTCCCCTTCGTCGGGCGCGTGCTTGTCAAAGCAGGGGGGGTATGGTACATTTCTGCCAGCCAGATCATGACCTATTTGTAAAACAGGAGGCGACCCATGCCCTATATTATTGCTGAGCCGTGCATCGGCACCAAAGACTCGGCTTGTGTGGAAGTGTGCCCAGTAGATTGCATCTACGAGGGGCCGGATCAGTTCTACATTCACCCCGACGAGTGCATCGACTGCGGCGCGTGCGTGCCGGAATGCCCGGTCGAGGCTATCTTCGAGGATGTCGAAGTGCCGGATCAATGGCAATCTTTTATTGCGAAGAACGTGGCGTTCTTCGAGTAGTCGCATCCCACACCGTAAAGACCGCCTGAAGGGGCGGTCTTTTTTGTTGGGTATTTGGAGATTGGAGATTGGAGATTGGAGATTGACGGCGTAGCGTGTGGCTATGTTTCTCCAAACCTTATTTTCTAGTTTCTTCAACCTTTTTAGTGGGAGCAGAGAAGTCAAGATCCTTGAGTAGCGGGCCGTCCGCGAAGGCGGACGGTTGGCCGAAGGCCCCCCAGCCCGGACTTCCAGTCCGAGGCGCTCCCACCTGCCCCCAAGGTGCCTCCACTAAAAAGGTTGAAGAACCACTTTCTAATACCCAATACCCACTATCTCCCCTACTCCACCCCCAGCAGACCCGCCCAGTCCGCATCCTCGTCCACTGGCCCGACGATGCTCATGGTGAGCGCGTCGTCGCGGAAGTAGTGGCGCGCGATGGCCTGGATGTCCTCCGGCGTGACAGCGTCCAGTTGCCCGAGCACCTCTTCGGGGGTGAGGATCGAATCGGTCAGGAGCAGCTGCGAGCCGACCCACCCCGCGTTGGCCCCGCTGTCTTCCAGGCGCAGCAGGGTGCGCCCGCGCGCGTAGGCTTTGGTCATGGCGAGCTCTTCCACCCCGACCGGCTCTTCCCGCAGGCGGTGTAGCTGCTGCTGCACCGCCTCGATCGTCTCGTGCAGGTTGTCGCTGTCCACCCCCGCATAGACGGCGAATTGGCCGGTGTCGGCAAGCTGGCTCACGTAGGCATAGACCGAGTAGGCCAGCGCGCGCTCCTCCCGAATCTCGGTGAAGAGGCGGGAGCTCATCCCGTCACCGAGCAGGGTTGTCATAAGGGAGAAGGCGAAGCGCTCCTTGTCGAAGCGGCTCGGCGCGCGGCTGCCCAGCAGCAGGTGGCTCTGCTCCACGGGGCGAAACAGCGCGCGGGCCGATGGCCCCGTCGCGGCGGGTGCGGGCGGGGTGGGGAACTCGCTGTTTCCGTCCCACCCGCCGAGCAGCGGGGCGACGAGTTCTTCCACCTGCGCGTGGCTCACGGGGCCAGCCACCGTGATGACGGTGCGGGCGGGGGTGTAGCCCTGCGCCATGTAGCCCAGCAGGTCGTCGCGGCTCATCGCGCCGACGCTCTCGCGGGTGCCCGCCACATCCTGCGCCAGCGGGTGCCCCGGCCATAGCAGCGCCTGCAATTGCATGTGGGCCAGATCGTCCGGCAAATCGAGCGACTCGTTGATCTCCTCGGTGATGACCTGCCGCTCGCGCTCGATGTCCGACGGGGCGAAGCGGCTGTTGCGCACCATGTCCAGCAGCACGTCGGTGGCGATCTGCAGGTCATCGCGGCTGACGCGCGCGTAGTAGCTGGTTGACTCGCGTCCGGTGCTCGCGTTGATATCGCCCCCAACGCACTCGACCGACAGCGCGATGTCGCGAGGGGTGGGGCGGCGCGTGGTGCCCTTGAACAGCATGTGCTCGATAAAGTGCGACGCGCCCGCCAGCCGCTCCGCCTCGTAGCGCGAGCCGACCGCCAGGTAGACCCCCAGGCTGATCGAGTAGGAGTGCGGCATCGTGACCGTCACCAGGCGAAGGCCATTGTTCAGCGTTGAAATGTTATACATCGGGTTCCGTTAGGGTGAAACGAGCGCATGCCGCGCGGCACTGGCTCGTAAAAAATTAGGGGTGTCTCACAATCGCGTCGCTCATCGCGGCGACGCGCGCCATGGCCCGCACATCGTGGACGCGCACGATGTCCGCGCCGCGCGCGATCCCGATGGCGACGGCGGCGGCGGTGCCCTCCACGCGCTCCTCGGGTGGAAGATCCAGCGTGTAGCCGATAAAACTTTTGCGCGACGGGCCGATGAGCAGCGGAAAGCCGAGCACGCGCAGCTCGTCCAGCCGGTTGAGCAGCTCCAAACTTTGCGGTACCGTCTTGCCAAAACCGATCCCCGGGTCGAGGATGATCCGGTCGCGCGCCACCCCCGCATCCAGCGCGAGCTGCACGCTGGCCACCAACTCGCGCGCCACATCGCCGAGCAGGTCGTCGTACTCCACCCCCACAAAGCGCCCACCGAGCCGCGCCTGCTGCGCCACATTTTTGGGCTGGATGCGATTGTGCATCAGCACCACCGGCACCCCGCGCGCCGCCGCGAGCGGGGCCATTTCCGGGTCCATGCGCAAGCCCCACACATCGTTGATGAGGTGCGCGCCCGCGTCGAGCGCGGCGCGGGCCACGCTCGCCTTGTAGCTGTCCACCGAGATCGCCACGTCCAACTCGCGCGCGATGGCCTCCACCACCGGCACGACGCGCGCCATCTCCTGCTCCTCGCTGAGCCACGCCGAGCCGGGGCGCGTGCTCTCGCCGCCCACATCCAGGATGTGCGCCCCCTCCGCCACAAAGCGCCGCGCCTGGGCCAGCGCCGCCTCCACCGTATCCGCCTCCGACAGCAGCCCGTCGCCGCTAAACGAGTCGGGGGTCGCGTTGATGATCCCCATCACGTAGGTTTGGGTGCCCCAGTTCAGGGTGAGCGGGCCGAGTTTCATGGTAGTAGAGATTAGGGATTAGAGATTAGAGACTATGTGCCCCGAATGGGGTATTGGAGATTGGGGAGTTAGGAGAGTTTGGGATAAGTGGCGGACGATGGGAAATACAGCCTCTGTGTTCTCGGTGTTCTCTGTGGTGAGTCCGCTTGTGCGTTAGTCGCCCGGCAGGGTGCTGAGCAATTGCTCGGCGTGCTGGCGCAGGGCGGGGTCCTGGCTGAGTTGGAGGAAGGTGGTGAGCGCCTCGCGCGCGCTGGCTGCCTCGCCCTGTGCGTGATACACAGTGCCCAGCCCAAAGTAGGGCATAGCGAGGCTTGGGTTGGCGGCGATGGACTCGTTGTAGAGCGCGATGGCGCGCTCAAAGTTGCCCTGCTGCGCGTAGGCGCTGCCCAGGTTGTACAGCAGGTCCGCATCGACGGGGGCGAGGGTGCGCGCCTGCTCGAACAACTCAATGGCGCGCTCAATCTGCCCCTGCTCGTAGCGGATCGCCGCCAGGTTGAAAAGCACGTCCACGTTCTGCTCGTCCAGGGCGAGCGCTTCTTCCAGCACGCTGGCTGCCTCCTCCAACTGCTTCTGGTCGAGCAGCGCCTGCCCCAGCGTGGCGAGCACCTCCGCGTCTTGCGGGGCGGACGCACGCGCCTCGCGCAGAAGCTCGACGGCGCGCGCCGCGTCCCCCTGCTCCAGCGCGGCGCGCCCCTGCGCGACGAGGCCCTGCACGTCACCGCTCGTGGGCGCGGGCGCGCCGTTGCACGCCGCTAGCCACAGCATTACCAAGAGGAGCGCAGCGAATCGGTATCTCATCTTCAGTTGTAGCTCAGCAGCACCACCTGCGACTCTTCCGGCAGGGAGCTGCGGGTGAATTTCAGTTCGTCCAGCGTCGTGGGGGAGGTGACCCCCATCTCTTTCAGGAACTTTTCGACCGGATCGAGGTTGTCCGGGTACTCGTCGGTCTTGTAGTGCATCGGGATGATGTAGTACGGCTCAATCAGGCTGATGACCTCTGCCGCCTGCGCCGCCGTCAGCGCGCCATGGCCGCCCACGGGGATCAGCAGGGCGTCCACCTCGCTGAGCCGCTCCACCTCCTCCTGCGAGAGCACGTGACCCAGATCGCCCAGGTGGCAGACGCTCAGATCGTCGAACTGGAAGAGGGTGATATTGTTAAAGCCCTTTTCCGCGCCTGCCTTGGCGGCGTGCGGGGTGCGGATCGCCGTGACAAAGATGCCATTCACCTCGTACTCGCCGGGGCGCGTGATGACGTAGGGCTCGTTGGAAAACCCGTCCAGCGACGAGTGGTTGGGGTGCTCGTGACTGATCGTCACGATATCCGCCTTGGCCTTGGGGCGATTGTAGCCCAGCCCCTTGAGGGGGAACGGGTCAACGAACGCGACCCCCGTGCGGTCTTTCAAGCGGAAACAGGAGTGACCATACCATTTAATATCCACAGCGCTTCTTCCTCATAACCATTTTTCTTGTAGAATGCTTGGGATTATACCCCACAGCCCCGACTGGAACAAGGAATTTTTTAGTCCGTTTGTTCTAGTCGCAGCCCTTTGTTACAATTGGGTAGCTTTACTTTTGTGAGATAGTCGACGACCGACGACCGACGACGGACGACCGACGCGGAGCCCGACGACGGTCGACAAGCGCAAGAACTTATCGTTGGCGGGCGCTTCGTGTATCCAAAAGTGTTGTGTGACAGCGGCAACCTACCCCTAGGCCCTCCGAAGTAGGGGAATTAGACTGGGCGAAATGCCACAACAAAAACTTGTGTAACCGTGGCCGTCACTGACCCCCGCGAGGAGTACCATGGCAGAAATTGGGATTGTGCAGCAGGTAGATATTGACCAGGAACTTCAGGATGCCTACCTGGATTATGCGATGAGTGTGATTGTGAGCCGCGCGCTGCCCGATGCGCGCGACGGGCTCAAGCCGGTGCATCGTCGCATCTTGTATGCGATGTACGACATGGGGTTGCGCCCCGACCGGCCCTTTAAAAAGAGCGCGCGTATCGTGGGCGAGGTGCTCGGCAAGTACCACCCCCACGGCGACAGCGCGGTGTATGACGCGATGGTGCGCATGGCGCAGGAATTTTCCATGCGCTACCCGCTGGTGGACGGGCAGGGCAACTTCGGCTCGGTGGACGGGGACAGCGCCGCCGCGATGCGCTACACCGAGGCGCGCCTTGCCGCGCCCGCCATGGAGTTGCTGGAAGATATTGCCAAGGACACCGTCGAGTTCACCTTCAACTTTGATGGCACCCTGAAGGAGCCGGACGTGCTGCCCGCGTTGCTGCCCAACCTGCTAGTCAACGGCGGCGACGGGATCGCCGTGGGCATGAGCACCAAAATCCCGCCGCACAACATCGGCGAGGTGTGCGACGCGCTGGACTTTGTGATCCAGCGCTGGGCCAAGCTGGACGATGTGACGGTCGAGGATCTGATGAAGTTTGTGCAGGGGCCAGACTTCCCGACCGGCGGGCTGATCTACCGCTTCCGCGACGACCGCAAGCATGACATGACCGACACGATCCTGAACGCCTACGCCACGGGGCGCGGGCGGCTCGTGGTGCAGGCGAAGACGCACGTCGAGGAGATGAGCCGCAACCGCAGCCGCATCGTCGTGACGGAACTGCCCTTCCAGACCAACAAGTCGAACTTGATCGAGAAGATCGCCGAGCTGGCGCGCGACGCCAAGGTGGAGGGCATCACCGACCTGCGCGACGAGTCGGACCGGCGCGGCATGCGCGTCGTGATCGAGCTGACGCGCAACGTGGAGCCCGCCGCCGTCCTAGGGCAGCTTTTCAAGTATACCCCGCTGCGCCAAACCTATGGGGTGATCATGCTCGCCCTGGTGGACGGGCAGCCGCGTATGCTCTCGCTCAAAAAGGTGCTGCAACTGTTCGTCGAGCATCGCATCGTGGTGATTCGCCGCCGCTCCGAGTATGACCTTGAGCGGGCGCGCGCGCGTGCCCACATCCTCCAGGGGCTGCGCATCGCGCTGGACAACCTGGACGAGGTTATCGACACGATCCGCCGCTCGCAGCGCGTGGACACCGCCAAAAACAACCTGATGCGCAAGTTCGACATGACCGACATGCAGGCGCAGGCGGTGCTCGACATGCGGCTGGCGCGGCTCGCGGCGCTGGAGCGCAAAAAGATCGAGGAGGAGTACCAGGCGGTGCTCCAAGAGATCGAGTATCTGGAAGGGCTGCTTGCCAGCCCGGAAAAGGTGCTCTCCGTCATCCGCCGCGAGTTGAAGGAGCTCAAGCAGCGCTACAACGACCCGCGCCGCTCGCTGATCATCACCGGCGCGGAGTACACCGGCGATGTGGTGCAGGCGGACCAGTTGATCCCGGATGGCGAGGTGCTGATCACGATCACGCAAAAGGGCGAGATCCAGCGCATCATGAACGTGGCGCGCAAGCCGCGCACCGGCAGCGAGTACAGCCAGATCATCACGGCGAACAACCGCAACGAGTTGCTGCTCGTCAGCAAGAGCGGGCGCGCGTGGCGCACCTCGATCCACCAGTTGCCCGAAAAGACCGGGCGCAACAAGGGCGAGCAGTTGGGGCAACTGCTTTCCGGCTGGGAGCGCAACGAGGAGGTCGCCGCCGCGCTTGGCGTGCCGATGGACGAGGAGACGCTGGGCCAGGGCTTTCTGCTGGCGGTCACGCGGCGGGGCCGCGTGGTGCGCGTCAGCGCGAGCGAGGCGAAGAATTTGCACAGCGGCACCGTGCTGGTCAACCTGGAGCAGGGGGACGAGGTGCTGTGGGCGGGTTTCACCCATGGCGAGGAATCGCTGCTGCTGCTCAGCGCGCAGGGGCAGGGCATCCACTTTTCGGAAGGTGACGTGCGCCCGACCGGCATCGGCGTGCAGGGGGTGTGGGCGATGAAGCTGGAAGAGAAAAACGACGCGGTGGTCGCCGCCTCGCTGGCGCGCGAGGGCGACCAGGTGGTGGCGGTCACCGAGCGCGGCTTCCTCAAGCGCACCGCCCTAGCCGACTACCCGTCGCAGGGGCGCTACGGCAAGGGGGTGCGCGCGATGAACCTCGACGAGACGACCGGGCTGCTCGCGGCGGGCAGCGTGGCGACCGAGGCGGACAAGCTCACCCTGGTGACCAACAAGCGCACCGCGATTGACGTGCAGGTGCGCCACGTGCCGCAGGCGGGGCGCTATGGCCAGGGCGAGCCGATTGCGGATTTGCCCGCCGCGCAGCGCGTCACGAGCCTGTTCAAGTGGGAGAGCGAGGTGGCGTGGCCGAGCGGCGATTTTGGCATAGAAAGTGCTTCCCAAGCAGAAACAACCAATGAGCAGGCGGCCTCCTCAGGGCAAGAGAGCAACAAGCGCGGGCAACCAGCTGACAAGAAAAAGGCGAAGGCGTCAGCCGCCAGCAAAGCAACCCCAGCGGACGACGGGCAACAGTTGAGTCTGAACCTGCTACCGCCGAATGGGGACGCCGAGCATACCAATGGGACGACGAGGCGGACGACGAAAAAACGGAGCAAAGCATAGTGAAATAACGTCAACTTTGTTCGCTGCTTGTCTCACGGGTGGTCCATTGTCATCCTGCTTTCTAGAAAGGAGCCAACCGTGCAAGCTGTTTTTCGAGACAAACTCCTTCAGTGTGAGGAGTGCGGCAACGAATTTGTGTATACGGTGGGCCAGCAACGAATGGCCTTGGAGAACACGGGGACGGTGGAAATGCCGACGCTCTGCCCGGTGTGTGAGGTAAAACTCGCGCGCGGGGTGCGGCGCTCGGCGGTGCAGAGCCAGGCGCGTCGCGAGGAAAGCCACGCCGCCTCCAACGGGTACGCCAACGGGGCACATGGCGGCTGGGGCACGGCTCACGCCACGAACGGCCAGCACGTTTCGGCCAACCGAGCGGCGCTGGACGACGAGCCGGAAAGCAGCTGCCCTGGACGAGGAAGGGGCGGAGAGCCCGACCTCTAGCTACCGCACTGGCGAGGAGCACCCTCTCTTCGGACACGAGGGGGAGACACGGGGCGGCGAGGTCAAGTGGTTCAATGACCGCAAGGGCTTCGGTTTCATCACCCTGGACGATGGCAACGAGCTTTTCGTCCACTACAGCGGCATCGTGAGCGAGGGATACAAGACCCTCAAGCAGGGGCAGCGTGTCCGCCTCGTGCTGGAAGATACTGACAAGGGCCCGCAGGCGAGCCGGGTTACCGTCGATGAAGAAGAAGCCGAGCCTGCCGCCTAACGCTAACCAACCGTTGCTTTACCCCAAAAACGCCTCCACCCCGGAGGCGTTTTTTTGTGTGCCGTAGGGGGGACACGGACTCGCGCAGCGGTCCGTGCTGAGGGGCCTGTCGGCCAAGCGTCCGCCTTCGCGGACGCGCGCCCTGATGGGGGTTGGGTAGAAAGCTCGTAGTGGGAGGAGGGGGACACGGACTGAAGTCCGTGCTGAGGGGCCTGTCGGCCAAGCGTCCGCCTTCGCGGACGCGCGCCCTGATGGGGGTTGGGTAGAAGTACTCGTAGTGCGTACGCAAGCGCGCCGGGCTAGTCCCTTCACAGCCCCCCACAATGTGGTATACTGCGGCTCGCAGGGATGCAAGGAGAGCGGACTTCAGCTTGGGTGCGCATATCTTAATGCTCCGTTCTCGGACATAGACTCTCGCTCGCCTGGGCGCAGTATTTCCAATCTCCAATACCAAATACCCAATATCTCCTATGACCGTCCGATACGATCTGCACCTCCACACCTTCCACTCCCCGGACTCGCTCAGTTCCTACCAGGGCATCATCGAGCGCGTGCAGCGCCGGGGCCTGACGGGGATCGCTGTGACCGACCACAACTCGATCCAGGGCGCGCTGGCGCTGGCGAAGATCGCGCCCTTCCCCGTCATCGTCGCGGAGGAGATCCGCACGCGCGAGGGGGAGATCATCGGCTACTTTTTGGAGGAAGAAATCCCGCGCGGGCTGGGGCTGGAGGAAAGCATCGCCCGCGTCCACGAGCAGGGCGGCGTGGTGACGGTGCCCCACCCCGTGGACCGCGTGCGCCACTCGTCGGCCATCGGCGAGGCGGCGCTGCTGCGCGTGATGGAGCAGATCGACCTGATCGAGGGCTACAACGCGCGCTGTGTTTACCCCGCCGACAACCTGCGCGCGCAGCAGCTCGCGCGGCAGCATGGCAAGCCGCTCACGGCGGGCAGCGACGCGCACGCCCCGTGGGAGATCGGACGTGCCTCGGTCGAGTTGGAGCCTTTCGAGGGGGCACAGGCGTTCCTCGCCAGCCTGCGCGGCGCGCGGTTACACGGCGCGGGCCAGGGGGGGTGGGTGAGCCTTTTTTCGCTGGTTGCCAAGCTCGTTAAAAAAGCAGGATTGGAGCGATGGATACACTACTAATTTTTGTCCTCTCTTTTATTGCCGCCTTCGTCCCGACCTGTTTCTTTGTGGCGCTGGCTTACCTGCTGGACCGCTACGAGAAAGAGCCTTTTTGGATACTCGCCGGTACCTTTTTGTGGGGTGCCCTACCTGCCATCATCCTCTCGCTGGTGACGGAGGTGGTGCTGGACATCCCCATCCAGGTGCTCGCGACGGGGCAGGGGGCGGACCTGCTCAGCGCCGCCTTTGTCGCGCCGGTGGTGGAGGAAGTCGCGAAGGCGATTCCCCTCGTCGCCATTTTTTTGGTGCGCCGCAAAGAGTTCGACGGGATCATGGATGGGCTGATCTACGGTGCGGTTGTTGGCTTCGGCTTTTCGATGACCGAGAACGTTTTCTACTTCGTCAGCGCCTTTGATGGGGGGGGCTGGGTAGATTGGGGGGTGCTCGTCGTCATGCGCGGTCTCGTTTTCGGCCTGAATCACGCCCTTTTCACCTCGGCGCTGGGGGCCGCGCTGGGCTATGCGCGCTACGCGACACGGCCTCTGACGCGCCGAATCGCGCCTCTCGTGGGGCTGTTCGGCGCGATTGCACTCCACATGATCCACAACTTCTTCGTCTCGCTGCCGGATGCCTCGCTGCTCTGCTTGGTGAGCCTGGGGGCCGACTGGCTCGGGGTCATCGTCTGGCTCATCCTGATGCTCGTCGCGACGCGCAAGGAACAACAGTGGATCACCGAGGAGCTACAGGAGGAGGTCAACGATGGTCTGCTCACCCCCGAGCAGGCACGGGCATCGGCTCGCTACCGCACCCGCCTCCGCGACCGCTTCGCCACCATGCGGGCGCATGGCGTTGGCCGCGCCTACCACCTGACCCGTCTCCACAACGCTGCCGCCGAGCTTGCCTTCAAAAAGCGTCAGCTGCGCCTGCACGGCGACGAGGGCGGCAACCTAGTGGAATTGATGCGGTTACGCGCCCTTGTTCGCGATCTGCGGGAGAAGGTGGGGTGAGGGGGTGATGAAGGTGAGGGGGTGATGAAGGTGAGGGGGTGATAAATTCGTCTCCAATCTCTACTCTCCGATCTCCAATTTCTCCAAAACCACATTCCCCCACCCATCCACCTGTGCCTGCCAGTCGGGAGCGATCACGAGGGTGGTGTCGGGCTGGAAGAGGAGGGCGGGGCCACGCACCCGCGCGCCGGGGGCAAGCTCCGCGCGCTCGAAGGTGGGAACGGGCTGCGGCGGCGTCGCGGGTGAACCAGACCGTCGCGCTCGCCCGAGGGGGTGGCCTTGTGCGTTTCGACTGGCTGCGGGGTGCGCCACCCGTCGCCGAGGGTCGGCGCCGCCTCGCCGCGCAGCCGCACCGTCACCAGCTCAATCTCCTGCGGGTAGCGGGTGCCGTAGCGCTGCTCGTGCGCGGCGTGAAAGGCGTTGGGGAGCGCCGCGAGGGTCTCGGCGCTGAGGGGCAGCGGCATTGGCACCGCCAGCTCGTAGCTCTGCCCGATGTAGCGACATTCCAGCGCGGCCTGCCACGCCACCTCCTCGATTCCCTCGGCGGCGAACAGACTGCGCGCCTGCTCCTGCAAGCCGCTCAGCACCCCTTGCACCGTGGTGGGGGCGAGCCCGCGCAGCGGGTGCAGCAGGGTGCGCGCTCCCTCGCGGACGGCGGGGGCGAGGAGCATGCCCAGCGCGGAGAGCACGCTGGCCTGCGGGGGCAATAACGATGCGCCGCACCCCCAGCGCCTCCGCCAGGGCGCAGGCATGGAGCGGCCCCGCCCCGCCAAAGGGGACGAGCGTGAAGGGGCGCGGGTCGTAGCCCCGCTCCACCGAGACGCGGCGCAGCGCGTGCTCCATCGTCACGTTCGCCACGGCCACGATGCCCAGCGCCGCCGCCTCCACGCTCAGGCCCAGCGGCTGCTGCCACCCGCCCCACCGCGCGATGCGCCGCGTCGGGGTCCAGCGGCATCGCCCCCCCGAGAAAGCGCGCCGGATCAATCCGCCCCAGCACCACGTTCGCGTCGGTGACGGTCGGCTCGGTGCCGCCGCGCCCGTAGCAGGCCGGGCCCGGGCAGCGCCCCCGCGCTTTCCGGCCCGACGCGCAGCGCCCCGCCCGCATCCACCCGCGCGATCGAGCCGCCGCCCGCCCCGACCGTATGCAGGTCAATGGCGGGCAGGCGCAGCGGCAAGCCGGCAATCTCCGCCTCTGTCGAGGTCAGAAGCGGCCGGGGCAGAGCGAGACGTCCGCTGCTCGTCCCCCCCATGTCAAAGGTAAGCAGGTCGGGCGCGCTCCCCCCCTCGGCCATCTGCAGCAGCCGAAACGCGCCCACCACGCCCGCCCGCCGGGCCGCTCAGCGCCAGGCGCGCCGCCTCCCGCCCCGCCTGCGCCGCGCCGATGCTCCCCCCCTACGATTGCATCACCCACAGCCGCCGCCCCTCGCCCAGCCGCGCCGCCAGGCGGGACAGGTAGCGCTCGATGGGGGGGCGCACGTAGGCATTGATGACGCACGTCGCCGTGCGCTCGAACTCGCGCGGCTCCGGCAGCAGGTCGCACGACAGGGTCGAGCGGCAGGTGCGGCAGGCGGGCACGCACGATGGCCGCGGCGCGCCGCTCGTGCGCGGGGTTGAGGAAGGAAAAAAGAAAGACGATAGCCAGCGACTCGATCCCCGCCGCGGCCATCGCCTCTGCCGCCGCGCCCACCGCCCCCTCGTCCAACCCAACAATCACCCGCCCCTGCGCGTCCACCCGCTCGGGCACCTCCCATCGCCACGCCTGCGGCACCAGGGGCGGCTGCGGGCGGCTGGAGGAGCCGGTACAGGTGCTGGCGATTTTGCCGCTGCAGCACCAGCACATCGCGAAAGCCCGCCGTCGTGAGTAGCCCCGTGCGCGCCCCCTTGCCTTCCAGCAATGCATTCGTCGCCACCGTCGAGCCGTGCACGATCTCCGCAGCGCCCACGCCCAGCGCCTCGATCCCCGCGAGAATCGCCTCGCTCTGGTCGTGCGGGGTGGAAAGCTGCTTGTGGGTACGCAGCGCCGCGCCGTCCCACAGCACAAAATCGGTGAAAGTGCCGCCGACATCGACGCCGAGCAGGGGGGTGAATGGTGGATGGTGCATGTCTGGGATAGAGGGTATTAGGTATTGGGTATTGGGTATTGGGTATTGGATATTGGGTGATGGTACGGTGGGGGTCGGAATAGGGCAATTTTGGCGGCGGGGCGCGATGGGTCAATAGGCAGAGTCGCTCTTTACAGCCCGCCCTCACGACGTACCCCGACCTATAACCCACCTTCCAACCTCCCATGCCCCATGCCCCATTCCATTTGTCACCCCGCGCAAGCCGGGTACAATAGCCTTCCCGTGGAAATTCCACGATTCTCATTGGTCTTCAAAGGAGTCTCGCAATGGGTGACAAGAATCCAAAGAAGCAGCCCAAGAAACCAAAGGTGAAGGAAAAGGCAGCGCCGACCCCTGCACCTTTGGTGGGCAACAAGAAAAAATAGGCGACTCCCCCGGTCGTCCTTCCCCCCACAAAGCGCCCCTGTGCCACTCCCTTGGCCGAGGGGCGCTTTTATGTGCTGGACGCACTCGAAGGGTTTGAACAAGTGCTCAGCAGGGAACCAAGTACCCGAAGGGTTTGAACAACCGCGCTGCTACAGGCAGATGTGGTGCTGCAGAACCACGCTGGCTCAGGCCGCACGGTGGTAGTTAAACCCTTCGGGTCTGACGGTACCAAGCATGTATGAGTTTCGGTCCGCCCCCGCCGCGTGATACAATCGCGTCCATTCATCACTCATCACTCATCACTCATCACTTCCCATGACCCCACTCGACTCGATCCGCCACTCTGCCGCCTTTGTCGCCGAGCACGCCCGCTTCGTCCATATTCGCGATGAAGGCATCGCCGCCCTCGCCGAGCGCATCGCGGGCGGGGCGATGCCGCGCATTGCGTGGGACGATGTGCATCATTTTCGCGATGGGAGCCACGCCACCGCGCAGTACCTGCTCGTGCTCGACGCGCTGAATTTTTGCTTCTGGCCCGAGCCCTCCTGGGATTACAACCGCCTTGCCCTGGCACTCAAGCAGACGATGCTGAGCGGAGCCCGCGCGCTTCGCGGCGGACAACCTCGCGCGCGCCACGGAGGCGGACGTGCGCGCGATGCTGGGCGACAGCGACGACATCCCGCTGCTGGCGCAGCGCACCGCCCTGCTGCGCGAGGTGGGCGCGGTGCTGGCCGCGCGTTGGCAGGGGGAGGCGGCGACCCTGGTGCGGGCCGCCGACCACTCCGCCGCGCGCCTCGTGGCGCTGGTCACAGCGGAGCTTCCGGGCTTCCGCGACCACGCGATCTTCCAGGGCTGGCCGATCTACCTGTACAAGCGTGCACAAATTTTTGTGGGCGATGTGTGGGGCTCGTTCGAGGGGGCGGGGCTGGGTCGCTTCGACGACATCGAGCAGCTGACGATGTTTGCGGACTACCGCATTCCGCAATTGCTCCGCGCCGAGGGGGTGCTGGAGTACAACACACGGCTCGCCAGCATCGTCGACCTGTGCCGCGAGCTGCCCAGCGGATCCGATCTGGAGATTGAGCTGCGCGCCTGCTCCATCCACGCTGTCGAGCGGCTGCGCGACGCCCTCGCCGAGCGCGGCTTCGCTATCAGCGCGCTCGAACTGGACTGGATTTTGTGGAACGTCGGTGAGGAGAGACAGGGGGTGTTGCAGCCCCACCATCGCACGCTGACGATTTATTATTGAAGGACGACCGATGGGTACCATTTGGGTGCGACGACGGACGACCGACGACGGACGACCGATGACGAAGGACGAAGGATAACGGGCTGAGGATTGTGAAGGTCCACATGGTGGGCCTCACTTACGCGGGCCAGAGGGGAGGCCCTCTGCGTCTCTGCGTCTCTGCGTCTCTGCGTCCTACGTCAACCGTTCGTTCTGCGTTCTACGTTCTGCGCTCCGCGCGCCGCATCCCCTCCTCGACAACGGCGCGGGCTGCCTCCGGGCCTGCGTGGCGCAGCGGCTTGAAGGTTTTTCCTTTGATCTGGTTGTAGGAAACAAAAAAGTGTTCGATCTCCTCGACGATATGTTCCCCTAAATCTTCCAGAGTCTGGACCTCGCGGTACTCGTGGGACTTGATGGCGGCGGCGATCAGACGGTCGTTGCGCGCGGTGTGCCCCTCCTCCGTCTGCTCTGCCTCGATCACCCCCACCAGGCGCGCGGGCAGCAGGCAGCCGGTAAAGGCGGGCTCGTCCATCAGCACGAGCACGTCCAGCGGGTCACCGTCCCCGCCGAGGGTGGAGGGAACAAAGCCAAAATCAAAGGGAAACACCGCGCCCGCCGTGAGCACGCCGGACAGCATGTAAAGATCCAACTCCTCGTCATAGGTGTATTTGTTGCGGCAGCCCTTCGGCGTTTCGATCAGGATGGTGATGTTTCCCTCCTCGTCGTAAGCGGGCAGGGAGGTGAGGGGGCGCGTTGTCATGGGAACCTCGCTTGTTGGCAGGTAGAATTGGCCGCAAGGAGCAAAGACCGTACCACTTCCGATAGCTTTTTACAGGATTTTTCGTTATGAAACAACCCGGCTTTGACTTCGAGATTCACAAGGAGAGTGGCGCGGCGCGACTGGCGACGTATACGACCCCGCACGGTGCCATCCAGACCCCCGCGTTTGTCGCGGTGGGCACGCAGGCGACGGTGAAGTCGCTCACCCCCGAGCAGGTGCAGCAGGCGGGCATCCAGGTGATCTTCAACAATACCTACCACCTGTACCTGCGCCCTGGCCCCGAGGTCATCGCCGCGATGGGCGGGCTGCACCGGCTTCATGCAGTGGGATCGTCCCATCCTGACCGACAGCGGCGGCTTCCAGGTTTTCTCGCTCGGCGCGAGCATCGAGCATGGGGTGGGCAAGATCGCCAACATCTTCCCCGGCGAGGCGTCGCTCCCGATGCCGCGCCAGCGAGCGCGCCAAGCCGCGCGGCGAGTCGATGGTGACGGTGGAGGAGGAGCGGGTCATCTTCAAGAGCCACCTGGATGGCTCGCAGCACATCTTCACGCCCGAAAAGTCCATTGCGATCCAGCGCTCGCTCGGTGCGGACATCATCCTCGCCTTTGACGAGTGCACCTCGCCGCTGCACGACGCGACCTACACGCGCGAGAGTTGTGACCGCACCCATCGCTGGGCGGAGCGCTCGCTGCGCTACTTTCGGAGTCGGAGCCGCAGCACGGCTACGCGCAGGCGCTGTACGGCATCGTGCAGGGCGGGGCTTTCCGCGACATTCGCGAGGAGAGCGCGCGGGTGATCGGGGGGATGGACTTTGACGGGATCGCCATCGGCGGGAATTTGGGGAAAACCAAAGAGGACATGCACGCGGTGATCGAGTGGACGGTGCCGCACCTGCCGCGCGACAAGCCGCGCCACCTGCTCGGCATCGGCGACATCCCGGACATCTTCGAGGTCATCGAGCGCGGTTGCGACACCTTCGACTGCGTGGCCCCGACGCGCATCGCGCGCAACGGGGGGCTGCACGCGCGCATGAACGACGACGGCTCGCCACTGCCGAAGTTTCGCCTGAACCTGCGCAACGCGCGCTTCAAGGACGACCCACGCCCCGTCGTGGAGGGGTGCGGCTGCTATACCTGCCAGCACTTCTCGCGCGCCTACCTGCACCACCTGATTCGCGCCGAAGAGATGCTCGGCTTCACCCTCGCCACCATCCACAACCTGCACTTCATCGCCACCCTCTGCGCCGACATTCGCCACGCGCTCCGCGACGACACCTTCCACGAGATGAAGCGGGCGTGGCTGGGGTAGAAGTTACAGATTGCAGATTGCAGATTGCAAATTAGTGACTGGTGGACTATCACGCCTTTGTCGGTCGTCGGTCGTCGCTTACAGGCCGAACCACTTGGCCGCTCGTGGCTGACTCGTAGAGGGCGAGGAGGGTGCGAACGTGGTTGCGCGTCTCGTCCAGGGCGAGGTAGGGCGCGGAGCCGTCGAGGATGGCGGCGTGCATGTCCTCGATCTCGCCCAGGTAAAGCTCCTTGTCGGGCACCGGAATTTCTTCGGGCTCGCGGTCCGGGGCGAGGAAAAGCAGGCGGCGCTCGTGGTCCATCGCAGTGAAGGGTCGGTTCAGCAGCAAGCGCCCCTCGGTGCCGATGACCTCGGCGGCGGCGTACCAGGGTGCGCGCAGGGCGCTGCTGATCTGCGCGGTCGCGCCATTGGCATAGTGCATCTGTCCCGCGAAGCTCTCGTCCACCCCCATCTCGCCCACCCATTGATCGCCCACCACCCACTCCGGCGCGCCACCCATCACAAACTGCGCGAAGCTCACTGGGTAGATGCCCACGTCCCACAGCGAGCCGCCGCCCATCTCGGGGTTCAGGCGGATGTTTGCGCGGTTGCTGACGGTAAAGTTGAAGGTGCCGCGCACCAGCGTGACCTCGCCCAACCTGCCGCTTTGCACCCACTCCCCAACAAGTTTCGTCTGCGGGTGGTGGCGGTACATGAACGCTTCGGCGAGCACCTGCCCCGTGTCGTGCGCCGCCGCGATCATGCGGTCTACCTCTTCCAGCGAGAGGGCGAAGGGTTTTTCACACAGAACGTGCTTGCCCGCCTGGAGCGCGGCAACGGTCCACTCCGCGTGCAGGTGGTTGGGCAGGCTAATGTAGAGCGCATCCACCGCGTCCGAGTCCAGCAGCGCCTCGTAGCTGTCAAACGTTTGCGGGATATCCCACTGCGCCGCGTACTCCTTGGCGCGCGCCCCGTCGCGACTCGCCACGGCAACCAACTCGCCCCGTTCCGAGGCGCGGATGGCCGGAATCACGCGGCGGTTGATATTGGCGGTAGAAAGCAAGCCCCAGCGAACCTTGTTCATTTTCATCTCCTTTTGGCTCCATTGACTCTTTTCTCTTTTTCACACAGGCAGCCGTCACAGAATTGACCGAGGACCGAGGACGGAGGACCAAGGACCGAGGCTCCCAACGCCGCCAGTCCGAAATACCCCATTCGGGGCACCCTGTCCGAAATCCGAAATTCGAAATCCGAAATCCGAAATCCGAAATCTGCAACCTGCAATCTGCCTCCCTCACCCCGTCCCATCGCGTACCATCTCGCGGGCGATGACCATGCGGTGCACCTCGCTTGCCCCGTCGTAGATGCGGAAGGCGCGCGCCTCGGCGTAAAAGTCAGCCAGGGGCAGATCGTGGGAGATGCCAAGCGCGCCGCAAATCTGGATGGCGCGGTCGATCACGCGGTTGACGCTTTCCGAGACGTGGACCTTCGCCATCGAGGTTTCCACGCGCGCCTCCTCCCCCGCAACGAGGAGGTCGGCGGCGTGGCGCACCATGAGCTTGCCCGCATGAAGCTCCATCGCCGAATCGGCGAGCATCCACTGGATCGCCTGCTTGTCCGCCAGCCGCTCGCCAAAGGCGCTGCGCTCGCGGGCGCGCTCCGTGGCGATCTCCATCGCGCGCTCCGCGACGCCGGTCCAGCGCATGCAGTGGGTCAGCCGCGCCGGGCCAAGGCGCTGCTGCGCGATGCGGAAGCCCGCGCCCTCCTCGCCCAGGATGGCGTCGTGGGGCACGCGGCAATTTTCGAAGCGAATCTCGCAATGGCCGCCGGGCGCGGACGCGCCAAGCACCGGAATGCGCCGCTCGATGGTCATGCCTGGGGTGCCCGCCTCGACGAGGAAGATCGTGCAGCCTTTGTACGGGTGAACGTCCGGGTTGGAGCGCGCCATCACGAGCAGGAAGGCAGCACCCTCCGCGCCGCTCGTGAACCACTTTTCCCCGTCAATCACCCACCCCTCGCCCGCGCGCCGCGCCGTGGTGAGGATCATCGTCGGGTCGGAGCCTGCGCCTGGCGCGGGCTCGGTCATGGCGAAGGCGGAGCGCACGCGCCCCTCGGCGAGCGGACGCAAAAAGCGCTCGCGCTGCGCGGGGGTCGCGGCCAGTTCCAGCGTGTGGATGTTCCCCTCGTCGGGGGCGGCGCAGTGGAGCGCGAGCGGCCCCAGCAGCGAGCGGCCCGCCGCCTCGAAGATCGGAACGACGTCGCGTAGCGATAGCCCCAACCCGCCAAACTTGGTGGCAAGCTGCGGGCCGTAGAGGCCCTGCTCGCGCGCGGCATCCCGTAACCGCTCTAGCTTTGCAGGCGCGATGCCATCGGGGTGCGGCGTGCGCTCCAGGGGGATCACTTCCCGCTCGACAAAGTCGCGCACGCGCGCGGCGATTGCAACGGTGTGGGGCGCATCGGCATAGCGTGTCAGCATGGCTCAGCCCTGCATCAAAAAGGCGGCGAGGGGGTAACCCTACACCGCCTTGCCTGGCTTTGCAATTTCGTTTCGTGGGGGCTGCGCGCTTTCCCGCGCGAGTTGGTCCTACTGTATAGGGCTGCCGTCGGTTGGCGAGCGCGCCAACATCCGATCCGGCAGGCGAGGCGTGCCGTGCAGGCTGCCCTGCGCGTTGGGGTCGGGGGTCGGGTAGCGAAGCGGATACGGGAGCGGCTCCCCCGGTGCGGTCTGGTACCAGAGCAGCACCTGCTCGCCCGCGCCGAGGGTGGCGAAGCCCGCCTCATTTTGCACCTGCACCGTCCCTTTTTCTACCCGCACCCGCGTGGCATGATCTTGCAGGTAAGCCACCTCAAAGGTGGCATCGGTGGTGGAAAGCTGGTTGCCGTAGGCATTCATGAGAAGGGGGGTGGGCCGCTGCACCGTGGCGAGCATCTTCCCGCGCTTGCAGCGCACGACGAACTGCTTCCCTTCTTCCCCGTCAAGGGGCAGGTGCTCGACGAGCAAGGCGCTATCGGGATACACCTCAACCTGAAGCCCATCATTGGCAAAGACGAGGGTCGCCTGGCTGTGCTCGCCCGTACTAACGATGTCACCCTCCGTCAAGGGGCGACGTGCGTCAACCGGAAGGAGGTCTTCTCCCTCGCGCTGTAGCAAAACGGTGCCGTTGGTGGCGTCTACCATCGCCGTGATGAACACCTCGGGCTCGCGCTGCCAGAGCAGCGGGGCAAGGAGGATCAGCGCGGCAAGCGCGGCGATGGTCGCTACGGCGGGAATCACGCGGAGCCAGGGCCGCCGCGTGGGCAGGGGGCGCGCACTCGGCAGAGGGGCGCGGGGTGGGGCCACAGCCCCGTTACGCTTCCCAAATTGTTCCAGCACCCGCGCCCGTACCTCGTCCGGCGGCGCGGCGAAGCGTTGCTCATCCAGCAGGGTCAGCGTGGCGCGCAGCCACTCAAAATCGTGCTCGCACGTCGAACAGGTCGCCAGGTGCGACGCGAGCCGCGCGTGGTCGCTGTCGGGCAAGCGCACCTCAACATAGTCGGCCCATTGTTCCCAGGAGGGATGATCACTCATTTGTGGTACACCTGATAATAATCTCCGCCCATCTCGCGTTGCAGCTTCTTCAAGCAGCGTGCCCGCGTTGGCCCGACGCTGCCAACCGGAATGTCCAACTCTTCGGCAATTTCGACATAGCGCGGGGTCGGTGCGGAGTAGTAGAGCCGCTGGAGCAGGTGGCGGCAGCGCTCGTCCAGGCATGCCAGGGCGGCGCGAACTGCCACCCACGCCTCCCACTCTTCCACCATGGCATCGGGGTCGCTGGTGGTGGAGGGGCGCTTGGTGAGAACCGGGTCGGGGTCATCCTGACCCGCCGCGTCGCGGCGCTGCATCGCTTTCCAGCACTCGCGCCGCGTGACCGTGCCGAGCCAGGCCGCCAAGCGTTTTTCGTCGCGCACCTGCTCCAGCTTGTTTAAAAGAATAAGGCAGACATCTTGGAAGACATCTGCCGCTTGACTCTCGCTCAATCCATAACGCAGCGGGATACTATAGATGAGGCGCTCGTACCGCTCGATCAATAGCGCCCAGGCCTCATGGCTACCAGCCATGCACTGGGCGATGAGCAGGTCGTCCTCAGGGTGCTCCGCCATTCCGTCCCTCCATCCCATGCGGTTGTCCTAAGGCGGTCACCCCTTACTTTCGGTAGAGGGGCAACCATCCCTGAAAATACATTTCCCTCAAGCGCCATGCAGCGGGCGGCTCGCTACTCGCTTTGGAGCCATGCCCTGCCGATACGCTGTTGTAGGGGCGAGGCAGCGTCGAGCGGGCGCAGGGCCACTTTTTCGGGCGATCCTGCCAGGGTGACGTGTTTTTCCAGCAGCGCCCCATAACGGAATAAATGAAGCACGATGTGCTCGCCCGCTGCCTTTTCCTTGAGCCGCGCTGTCAAAAACCCTTCATCCTTGATCTCGAAGCCATCCAGCGCGATGAGCCGATCATGTGGCATCAGCCCCGCCGCTTCCGCTGGGGAGTCGCGCAGGACGTGTTGCACCAGCAGTCCGGGCTCGCCCTTTTTTAGCCGCAGCCCCAGCCCCACCGTGGGCGAGTCAGCCTTCTGCTCGCGCGTTACCTCCAGCCCCGCCCAGGCCAGGGCCTCGTCTAGCGGCAACTCTTCCACGCTTTGTACCCAGTGTTGAAGCTGCTCGCGTAGGGTCGGGCCGCCGATCCCCTGCACGGCGTCCAGAAACTCATCGGGGGTGAAGCCGATGTCGCGCTGCCCGTACTGCTCCCAGAGCAGAAGCATGAGAGTATCCAACGAGGTTGCGTTGCCGCTGGCGTGGCGCAATGCCATGTCGAGCCAGAGGGCGACCAGACTCCCTTTGAGATAGTAGGATATGCCCGAGTTGATGTAGTTCTCGTCCTGACGGTAAAACTTGATCCAGGTGGTCAGGCTGGATTCTTCGAGAGATTGGACGAGCCGCCCCGGCTGCTGCCAGTATTGGTCCAGCCGCTCGCCCCACAGCTCCAGCGCGCGCCTGGCCGAGAGCAGCCCCGCGCGCCGCAGCAAAACCAGGTCGTAGTAGGTGGTAAAGCCCTCCATGACCCAGAGCAGGGGGGTGTAAACCTCCTGGGTGTAGTCGAAGGGGCCAAGGTTGTGGGGGCGGATACGCTTGACGTGCCAGGTGTGGAAATATTCATGCAGGGCCAGGCGGAGAAACTTTTCGTACTCGCCAGGAGGCTGGAAGGTCCAGCGGCTCACCGCGAGCGTTGTGGAGTCGCGATGTTCCAACCCGCCGCCGAGCCCGTCACCGAGGTGAACAATAAAAAGATAGCGCGCGTAGGGCAGCTCGCCCCCAAAAAAGCCCGCTATCGTCTCAACAATTTGCTTGAGATCGCGCCGCAACGCCGCTTCATCCTCGTTGCCGGTGCCCCACAGCGCCACCTCGTGCGCCTTGCCCTGCACCTCGAAACTCAGCACGCGGTGGGTGCCAATCTCCGCCGGGCTGTCCACGAGTTGATCATAGCTGGCGGCGCGGTAGTGGCCCTGCTCATCCTGCGGTAGGGCGATCGAGCGGTGCCAGCCCTCCGGCTGCTGGATGTCGAGGGTGAGCGGCTGCTCCGTGAAACCTTCCAAGAACATGAAGACATTGGTGCCGTTGAAATAACCGTGCGTCTCGTCCAGGTGCGAGGTGCGCACCGTCAGTTCGTTGGCGTAGACCTCGTACTGCACGCGAAAGGCGCTGACGGTTGCGGTCTCGATCCGCCAGCTTGCCTTGTTGCTGCGGAGAACGGGGAGCGGGGTGCCATCCAATGTTTCGGCACGGATGTTTTCCACATGGCGCGCAAACTCACGCACCAGGTAGGAGCCGGGGGTCCACACTGGCAGGCGCAGGGTGGCAGTGGCTTGCTCCCATCCCTGCACCTCTACCGTCAGCTGGAAGCGATGGCTGGCAGGGCGGGGCATGGCGATGGTGTAGTGAATGGAAGGCATGGTCTTTCTCGATCCTTCGATAAAGCAAAGCCGTTGTTGGCGCGGCGAGGGTGGGCCAGCGGGCTGCCAGTACGACCCTGACCGACCTCTGGGTAGCGGCCCATGCGATTATACCTTGCAACCAGGCGTGCGACCATCCATTGACCAACATCGCGGTGGCGACGGCTCTTCTAGTGAGTAGGCCCAGCAAGTACTCGCTCGACGAGTGGCTAGACAGCACCCTGTCAGCACCACCATGCACTTGCGCTGCACCCAACGAAAATATAATCTTCCTAACTTGACAGCGGAGCAGAAAAGAGTAGAATAGCATCTTGTTGAAGCCGAACTGAGCGTGACCGCAAGCGGGGCGCGTGGTAAAAGGTTGCAACATCGGTTTCGTCTCACGGAGGTGAGGCAGACCCACACAACTGAGACAGGTCAACCGCCTTCCATACCCTGAAGGTAGCGGGAGCGGTTTTTTTGTCTGCCCAATCTGGCTCCGGTACGCAACCAAGCGCGGGGCGGGATTTGACATAAAATGAGAGAAGTGCTACACTTCTTTCTCGCTGCGGGAACGCGGCGGAGCACATTGCCAACAGAAGAGTGATAGCAAGCGAGGCGGAAAAAGACTGGAACTGTTCAGACTTTCGAAGCGTTCGCTTGAATAGCGAACGTTAATTCACGGAGAGTTTGATCCTGGCTCAGGATGAACGTTGGCGGCATGCCTAACACATGCAAGTCGAACGGAGGGCTTCGGCCCTCAGTGGCGAACGGGTGCGTAACACGTAGGTGACCTGCCTGTCAGTGGGGGATAACCATCGGAAACGGTGGCTAATACCGCATAAGCTGTAAGGGGTTAGAAGCCTTACAGGAAAGCTTTAGTGCTGACAGAGGGGCCTGCGGCCTATCAGGTAGTTGGTGAGGTAACGGCTCACCAAGCCAATGACGGGTAGCTGACCTGAGAGGGTGGTCAGCCACAGGGGAACTGAGACACGGTCCCCACTCCTACGGGAGGCAGCAGTGAGGAATATTGGTCAATGGGGGCAACCCTGAACCAGCAATGCCGCGTGCGGGATGAGGTCCTTCGGGATGTAAACCGCTTTTCTGGGGGAAGAGCAAGGACGGTACCCCAGGAACAAGTCACGGCTAACTACGTGCCAGCAGCCGCGGTAATACGTAGGTGGCGAACGTTATCCGGAATTACTGGGCGTAAAGGGTCCGCAGGCGGAGACGCAAGTCTGGCGTGAAAGCTCCCGGCTCAACTGGGAGAAGCCGTTGGAAACTGCGTGTCTAGAATCCGAGAGAGGTCGGTGGAATTCCCGGTGTAGTGGTGGAATGCGTAGAGATCGGGAGGAACATCAAAAGCGAAGGCAGCCGGCTAGCTCAGGATTGACGCTGAGGGACGAAAGCGTGGGGAGCAAACAGGATTAGATACCCTGGTAGTCCACGCTGTAAACGATGTGTGCTAGCTGTGTGCCTCGTAAAGGGGTGCGCGGCGCAGCCAACGCGCTAAGCACACCGCCTGGGGAGTACGGCCGCAAGGCTAAAACTCAAAGGAATTGACGGGGGCCCGCACAAGCAGCGGAGCGTGTGGTTTAATTCGATGCAACGCGAAGAACCTTACCTGGGTTTGACATCACGGTAGTAGGGCGGGGAAACCCAACCGACCTTCGGGAGCCGTGACAGGTGCTGCATGGCTGTCGTCAGCTCGTGTCGTGAGATGTTGGGTTAAGTCCCGCAACGAGCGCAACCCCTATCGTATGTTTCACGTGTCATGCGAGACCGCCCGGACTAACCGGGAGGAAGGTGGGGATGACGTCAAGTCAGCATGGCCTTTATATCCAGGGCGACACACACGCTACAATGGCGCGTACAATGGGAAGCCAAACCGCGAGGTTGCGCCAATCTCACAAAGCGCGTCGTAGTTCGGATTGGAGTCTGCAACTCGACTCCATGAAGGCGGAGTTGCTAGTAACCGCGCGTCAGCCATAGTGCGGTGAATGCGTTCCCGGGCCTTGTACACACCGCCCGTCACGTCATGGGAGTCGGTAACACCTGAAGTCGGGTAGTCAACCTTTCGGGGAGACGCCTGCCGAGGGTGGGACCGGTGACTGGGACGAAGTCGTAACAAGGTAGCAGTACCGGAAGGTGCGGCTGGATCACCTCCTTTCTAGGGAGCAAGAGCTTCACAGAAACAAACACAAACTGGACTCCAGTGCCAGGCGCAGCTTGCTATCACTCTTCTGTTGGGAATGCCGATAGAGATAGAGAGGGGAGATAGAGATAGAGAAACGGCTACAGTCTGTGCGATCTCCCTTCTCTAGCTCCATCTTCTTTCTCTCCTCTCTATCTCTATCTCTATCTGCTACGGGCGATTAGCTCAGTTGGTTAGAGCACTCCTCTGATAAGGGAGAGGCCCCAGGTTCGAGTCCTGGATCGCCCACCTTTTAAACCGGGAACGTTGGAACCGGAAACGTTCAAACAAGGAACGTTCGAACCGGGAACGGTTGAAATGTGACGGCGCGGACTTGACAAGTGCGGTCCGTTGCGTATAATCACAAACTCTTGCTGGCACGTACCGAAAGGGACCTCTGACTTGCATACCACGATAGCTGAAGAGACAACTCGATAGCCGACGTGTAGCAATCGCCCAGAGGGCACCCGGGTCCCGTTAGCGGCCCCGCGATTGCGGGGCTTTTTTGTGCCCTGTGTGTACCTTAGAACAGGATTGGCAGGATAAGCGGATGACGGCTTGTGCGTTGAGACGAGGCTTCTGGTACAGAAGCTTCCGTCTCAGAGCAGAAGCTCTGCACCCCTCGGGGGTGTTGGACATTACCAACTGAAGAGGATGCGAGGTAGAACCGTCGTGCGAACCATGCGTGTCGCACGAAGCTAGAAAGAGCACACGGTGGATGCCTAGGCAGACAGAACCGAAGAAGGACGCGGCAGGCGGCGATACGCCGGGAGGAGTTGTCAACAAACGCTATCACTCCCGGATTTCCGAATGGGGTAACCCGGCGGTGCGAACCACCGTCACCCTGTGGTTGAACACATAGACCACGGGGAGGGCACGCAGGGAATTGAAACATCTTAGTACCTGCAGGAAGAGAGAGCATTCCCCTAGTAGTGGCGAGCGAACGGGGAGCAGCCCAAACCAGACCATGCCAAGCCGGTCGGCGTTGTGGTGTTGGGGTTGTAGGAGTAGGCAGCTGGCGCGACCGAGCCGGCACGCAGTTACCAAGGCGGGGTTTAGGGGAAGCTGACTGGAAAGCAGCACCGAAGGGGGTGAGAGTCCCGTACCCGACAAATGACCGCCCTGCGGCTTACCACCTGAGTACCACCGGGCACGCTAATCCGGTGGGAAGCTGGGGCGTCCACGTCCCAAGGCTAAATATTCTGTCTGACCGATAGTGAACGAGTACCGTGAGGGAAAGGTGAAAAGTACCCCGGTGAGGGGAGTGAAATAGCACCTGAAACCGTGTGTTTACCAACCGTCAAAGCACTAGATTCGTTCAGTGCGATGGCGTGCCTTTTGGAGAATGAGCCAGCGAGTTACTGTTCTGTGGTGAGGCTAAGGAAGCAACATCCGTAGCCGCAGCGAAAGCAAGTCTGAATAGGGCGCCAAATTGCAGGACGTAGACCCGAAACCAAGTGAGCGACCCATGGCCAGGGTGAAGCGTGAGTAATGTCACGTGGAGGCCCGAACCGGTGTATGTTGCAAAATGCTCGGATGAGCTGTGGGTAGCGAAGAAATTTCAATCGAACTTGGCGATAGCTGGTTCTCCCCGAAATCGCTGTAGGGCGAGCCTCGGCGTGAAAGGTTACCGGAGGTAGAGCACTGGCTGGGTGCGGGCCCCGCAAGGGGTACCAATCTCAATCAAACTGCGAATGCCGGTAACTGTAGCCGGGAGTCGGAGTCTGGGAGATGAGTTTCAGGCTCAAGAGGGAAAGAGCCCAGACCAACCGCTAAGGTCCCAAAGTGTGTACTAAGTGGGAAAGGAAGTGGGATTACTCAGACAGCCAGGAGGTTGGCTTAGAAGCAGCCACCCTTGAAAGAGTGCGTAATAGCTCACTGGTCAAGTGATCCCGCGCCGACAATGTAACGGGGCTAAGTACACCACCGACGCGTTGGACTTGCACCTAGTGCAAGTGGTAGGGGAGCGTTGCCAGCGCAATGAAGCAGGACCCGCGAGGGCGTGTGGAGTGCTGGGAAGTGAGAATGCTGGCATGAGTAACGAGAAGCATGTGAGAATCATGTTCGCCGAAAGCCTAAGGGTTCCGACGGAAGGGTCGTCCCCGTCGGGTTAGTCGGGCCTAAGCCGAGGGTGAAAGCCGTAGGCGATGGACAACGGGTTAACATTCCCGTACTACCCTTGAGGAGCGATGCAGGGACGCGGTAGCTAAGACCAGCCCCTTATTGGATTGGGGTGCCAAGCGTGTAACCCAGAGACGTGGGCAGGAAAATCCGTCCATCGAGGGTGAGGCGTGACGGCGGGCCTTCGGGCCAGAAGTGGTGGGACGCGCCGCCAAGAAAAGCTGCTAAGCGAAGAATCGAGGGTACCCGTACCGCAAACCGACACAGGTGGGCAGGTAGAGGATACCAAGGCGAGCGGGAGAACTCTGGTTAAGGAACTCGGCAAAATAGATCCGTAACTTCGGGAGAAGGATCGCCCCTGAGTGTGAAGGGCCATGCGCCCTGAGCATCTGGGGGCCGCAGTGAAAAGGCCCTACCGACTGTTTACCAAAAACACAGGTCTCTGCGAACACGGAAGTGGAAGTATAGGGGCTGACACCTGCCCAGTGCCGGAAGGTTAAGGGGACTTGTTAGGCTTAGGCCGAGGCAGGGAACCGAAGCCCCGGTGAACGGCGGCCGTAACTATAACGGTCCTAAGGTAGCGAAATTCCTTGTCGGGTAAGTTCCGACCCGCACGAAAGGTGTAACGAGTGGGGCACTGTCTCAACCAGAGACCCGGTGAAATTGCAGTGACGGTGAAGATGCCGTCTACCCGCAGCAGGACAAAAAGACCCCGTGGAGCTTTACTGTAGCTTGTCATTGCGTCCGGGTATGGTCTGCGTAGGATAGGTGGGAGGCTGAGAAACTGGGCTTGCGGGCTCGGTGGAGCCGACGGTGAAATACCACCCTGACCATGCCTTGACCCTAACCCCTGGCCGTGAACCGGCAGGGGAACCGTGACAGGTGGGCAGTTTGACTGGGGCGGTCGCCTCCGAAAAGGTAACGGAGGCGCCCAAAGGTACCCTCAGGCGGAATGGAAACCCGCCGCAGAGCGTAAAGGCAGAAGGGTGCTTGACAGGGAGACCAACAAGTCGACCTGGTAGGAAACTAGGGCTTAGTGATCCCACGGTACCGAGTGGAAGGGCCGTGGCTTACCGGATAAAAGCTACCCCGGGGATAACAGGCTAGTCTTCGCCAAGAGTTCACATCGACGCGAAGGCTCGGCACCTCGATGTCGGCTCGTCACATCCTGGGGCTGGAGTCGGTCCCAAGGGTTGGGCTGTTCGCCCATTAAAGTGGTACGCGAGCTGGGTTCAGAACGTCGTGAGACAGTTCGGTCTCTATCCGCTGTGGGAGGAAGTGATTTGCGAGGGGCTGCCCCTAGTACGAGAGGACCGGGGTGGACCGACCGCTGGTGTACCGGTTGTCATGCCAATGGCACAGCCGGGTAGCTAAGTCGGGGAGAGATAACCGCTGAAAGCATCTAAGTGGGAAGCTTGCCTCAATACGAGATCACTGGTCCCGAGAGGGAGTAAGGGCGCTGGGAGACGACCAGCTAGATAGGCCGCAGGTAGAAGTGCAGCAATGCATGCAGCCGAGCGGTACTAACGCCCGAGCGCTTCGTTTCACAAGTTGTACAAATGTGCGCGTTTGGTTCGCGCGACGGTTCTGCATCGCATCCTCAGAGTGAAAGTCCAACTAGCCCAACGGGTAAAGCCGTTCATAGGCAGGTGACGTCGCGAAGTCTCGTTTGGTCGCCGACGGACTCATGCTCCCAAGAGTAAAGAAGTCCAAGACCCAACGGGGTAAAGCCGTTGAAGGAGGCAGGTGATGGTCGCGGTGGGGGTCCACCCAGACCCATCCCGAACCTGGCAGTTAAGCCCACCAGCGCCGATGATACTGCGTCCGCAGGGACGTGGGAAAGTAGGTCATCGCCTGCCTCCTTGAGCGGCTTTATGCTATCTGGCGTCCCCTTGGCAGCCATGTCGGCGGGCGACTGTGAGTAGGCCTGCGCGCGAGTGCAGGAATCCTCACAGCCGCTTCCCGCCACCCAAACCAGAGCGTTGTGCGAGAGTTGTTATACTCTCCACAGCGCTCTTTTTGGTTTCCCACTCTGACGCGGGGTGCGTTGCTAACCCGCGCGGTGTGGTGCCATGGCTGAGCCGATGATACAATAATGGGGCCGAACCAGGCGCACTTTTGCACCCTACCTTTCTCTCTCCCGTCATTGATTCTACTCACGCGCCTACCCACTTTTTACCTGCTGCCGGTACCCCATAAGGAGATTGCTATGACAAGTCCCACGGACCCTTTGACGGATACAAGTGTGGAGGAGCGGATTGACGCACTGGTAGGGGCCATGACCCTGGAAGAGCAAGTGGCCCTGCTGGCCGGAGCCGATTTCTGGACCACCGTCCCGATCGAGCGGCTTGGCATTCCGGCCATCAAGGTGTCCGATGGCCCCAACGGCGCGCGCGGCGGCGGGTCGCTGGTGGGCGGGGTGCGCGCGGCGAGCTTCCCGGTGGGCATCTCGCTGGGGGCAAGCTGGAATCCAGAGCTAGTCGAGGAAATTGGCGCGGCCCTGGCGGAGGAGGCACTCTCCAAGGGGGCGCGGGTGCTACTCGCGCCGACCGTTAACCTTCACCGCTCGCCCCTGAACGGGCGCAACTTCGAGTGCTACGCGGAGGACCCGTATTTGTCGGCGCAGATGGCCGTGGCCTATATCAGGGGGCTCCAGGGCAGGGGGGTCGCCGCAACTGTCAAGCATTTTGTGGGCAACGAATCAGAGTTCGAGCGCATGACGATCAACTCGGAGATTCCCGAGCGTGCCCTGCGCGAGATCTACCTGCTACCCTTCGAGGCAGCCGTCAAGGAGGCGGGCACCTGGGCAGTGATGAGCGCCTACAATCGCGTGAATGGCACCTATGCCAGCGAGAACGCGCGCCTGCTCCAAACCATCCTGCGGGAGGAGTGGGCCTTCGATGGGGTGTTGATGTCGGACTGGTTCGCCACCCACAGCACCGTGGACGCTGCCAACAATGGACTGGACCTGGAAATGCCTGGCCCCGCCCGCTTTCGCGGTGATGCATTGGTGGCGGCGGTGCGGGCGGGCGAGGTGTCGGGCGAGGCGGTGCGCGACAGCGCGCGTCACGTGCTGCGCCTGATCGCGCGCGTGGGAGCCTTTGAGGACCCGACGATCCCGGAGGAGCAGGCCCAGGATCGCCCGGCGCACCGTGCGCTCATCCGGCGCGCGGGCGCGGAAGGGACGGTGCTCCTCAAAAATGAGGGGCTGCTCCCGCTCGACAAGGGCGCGCTTCGCAAGATCGCCCTGATCGGCCCGAACGCGAAAACCGCGCAGATCATGGGCGGGGGCAGCGCCCAGGTCAACGCTCACTACCGCATCAGCCCGTGGGAGGGGATCGCGGCCCAGGTTGGCGAGGATGTCGAGCTTGGCTACGAGCTCGGGGCCACCAACTTCCGCATGTTACCCGTTCTCGACCAACCGTTCACCCTCGACTTTTACGCCAGCCCCGACCTGTCCGGTGAGGTGGTGGCCCGCAGTGACAGCGCGGAGGGAGAGGTGATGTGGCTGGGCGAGGTGGCGAGCGGGGTGCCGCCCGTGAACTTTTCCGCGCGCCTCGCCACGACCGTCACCCCTGACGCGACGGGCGAGTACCACTTCAGCCTGGTGAGTGCCGGGCTGAGCCGCCTGTTTGTGGGGGGGCAACTTCTCATCGACAACTGGGAGAGCTACGCGCGGGGGGACAATTACTTTGGCGAGGGGAGCCCGGAGGTTCTAGGCACTATTCCCTTGGAGGCGGGGCAAAGCTATCGGGTGGTGGTGGAATACAGTTACCCGACGACGGGCGCGCTGCACCTGAAAGCGGTGCGTGTGGGCATGGTCCAGCCGCTGGGCGACGAGGCGATCGAGCGCGCCGCGCGGCTGGCCGCCGACTCGGATGTGGCGCTGCTCTTCGTGGGCATGAACGGAGGGTGGGACACGGAGGGTCTGGACCGCCCCGATATCCAGCTGGCGGGGCGGCAGGATGAGTTAATCGCGCGCGTGGCAGCGGCCAACCCGAACACGGTGGTCGTGCTGCAAAGCGGCGGCCCCATCGCGATGCCCTGGCTGGAGCAGGTTCCGGCAGTGTTGCAGCTGTGGTATCCGGGGCAGGAGGTGGGCAACACCATCGCGGACGTGCTGTTTGGGGAGGTTGCGCCCTCTGGTCGCCTGCCGCAAACCTTCCCGATGCGGCTGGAAGACAACCCCGCCTTCGTTAACTATCCGGGGGAAAACGGGAAGGTGCTGTATGGCGAGGGGATTTTCATCGGCTACCGCTATTACGACACCAAGCGCATCGCGCCCCTTTTCCCCTTTGGGCATGGCCTGTCCTACACCACCTTCGCCTATAGCGACCTCACGCTGAGCACGGAGCGGGTGGAGCCAGGGGAGCGAACTGACGGTGACGGTGGAGGTGCGCAACGAGGGGGAGCGTGCGGGGCAGGAGGTGGTGCAGCTCTACCTGCGGGACCCACAGGCGCGGCTGGCGCGCCCCGACAAGGAGCTGAAAGGCTTTGCCAAAGTGTCGCTGCGCGCGGGCGAGCGCAACCAGGTTAGCCTCCCCCTCACCATGCGCTCGCTCGCCTACTTTGATGATGCCCGAGCCGCCTGGGTGGCCGACGCGGGCACCTTCGAGGTGCTCGTCGGGGCGTCGTCGCAGGACATCCGCGCTCGCGCCACCTTCACGCTGACGGGGGAGTGGGTAGAGCCTGTGGGCCGGGCCGGATAATCGGCTAGACCCTGACGCGTAGCAAACGGGGCGGCTTTGATTTGTTTCAAAGCCGCCCCGTTCGTTTTGGTTCCGGGGCTAGCGCGTCGCGGGATAGGCGTAGCTCCAGCGGTGCGTGCCGGAGCCAACCTGAAGCGGACCCTCATCGCTTTGCGGCAGATGGACGGTTGCGCTGCTGTTGGGGGGAACCACCACCTCTACCTCAATCTGCTCCCCCTCGATCCGCCACGAACTGGACGCCATGCCATAGGGAGTTTTGTGACGCGCCGAGGCATGGGTGAGGCCGCCGCCGGGTTGGGGCCGAATGTCCAGATGGCGATAGCCGGGCGCGCCAGGGGCCAACCCCGCCACCGAGCGATGCAGCCAGTCAGCGACCGCGCCAAGCGCGTAGTGGTTGAAGGAGGTCATCTCGCCCGGGTTGATCGAGCCATCGGGGAGCATACTGTCCCAGCGTTCCCAGATCGTCGTGGCCCCCATCGTCACCGGGTAGAGCCATGACGGGCACTCGCGCTCGGTGAGGAGGCGAAACGCCTCGTCCCACGCGCCGACGCTGCACAGCGCGTCGCAGACGAGCGGGGTCCCGACAAAGCCGGTGCTGATCCGGTAGCCGCCCTCGCGCACCAGTTCTGCCAGCCGCTCGCCCGCGCGCCGACGCGCCTCGGCGTCGGTGAGCAGCCCAAACTGGAGGGCGAGCGCGTAGCCGGTCGTCGCGTCGCCGCGAAGCGTGCCGTCCGCGTTGAGGTACTCGGTGGCAAAGGCGGCGCGCACCTCGTCGGCCAGGGCGAGGTAGTACGCTTCCTCGTCCGCGCGCCCCAGCACCCCCGCTGCCTGCCCCACGCGCTGCGCCGAGTGCGCGAAGTACGCAGTCGCTATCAGATCGCCGGGCGTGCGGGCAAGCCACGGCTGATCGGGCGGGGCGCTCGGGTCCAGCCAGTCCCCCAGTTGCTGCCCTTGATTCCACACCCGTCCCTCGCCCGCGATGCGCGCGATGGCATCCACCCACGCGCTCATGCTCGGGAACTGCTCTTCCAGGATCGCCATATCCCCATACCGTTGGTACAGCACCCAGGGCACGATGGTCCCGGCATCCCCCCACGCGGCGGCCACCATGCCATCAAATTCCGGTGGGGCGACGATGGCGTTGGGCACCACGAGGGGCACCACGCCATCCAGGGCCTGCTGCTCCACCGCCAAATCCTGCAACCAGGATTGGAGGAAGCCGGACACATCGTACAAAAAGCTCGCGGTGGGGGTGAAGACCTGGATGTCGCCGGTCCAGCCCAGCCGCTCGTCCCGCTGCGGGCAGTCGGTGGGGATGTCGAGGAAGTTGCCGCGCATGCTCCACACCACGTTGTCGTGCAGCCGGTTCAGGAGCGGGTCGGAGCAGTCGAACCAGCCGGTGCGCTCCAAATCGGAGTGGAGGACCACCGCGCGGATCGCGTCGGCCTGCACCTCGCCCGGCCAGCCCTCGACCTCGGCATAGCGGAAGCCGTGAAAGGTGAAGCGCGGCTCCCACGTTTCCGGCTCGCCGCCGCGCAGGGTGTAGCGGTCAGTGGCTGCCGCGTGGCGCAGGGGGCGGGTGGAAAGCTCGCCCCCCTCCAGCACCTCGGCGTGGCGCAGGGTGAGGGTCTGGCCTGCCTCGCCCTGAACGGTCACGCGCAGCCAGCCCACCAGGTTTTGGCCGAAATCCAGCAAGGTTCGCCCGCCGTCGAGTGCGGTGATGGCGATTGGCGCGAGCAGCTCGGTGCGCCGCACCGGCGGGCCGCTCGGGGCGACCAGGGTGCCCAGGTCGCGCGGAATAAGTCGAACCCCCGCCCACTCGCTGTCGTCATAGCCCGCCGCCGACCAGCCGGAACGCTCCAACCGCGCGTCGTACGTCTCGCCATCGTAGATGTCGCTCGCGAGGATCGGGCCGGTGGTGGCGCGCCACCCCTCGTCGGTGACGACGCGCTCGGTAGTGCCATCCTCGTAGACGATTTCCAGCTGCGCCAGCAGGGCCAGCCGCTCCCCGTAGATATTGCGGCGGCCCCCCCCGAAACCGATCCGGCCCCGATACCAGCCATCGCCCAGCAGGGCACCGATGGCATTGCGCCCCTCGTGCAGCAACGGGGTCACATCGAAGGTCTGGTAGCGCAGGCGGTGCGAGTACACCGTCCAGCCGGGGTCAAAGACGTGGTCGCCCACCGTCGCCCCGTTCAGCTCGGCCTCGAAGAGCCCCAGGGCGCTCACATACAGCCGCGCATGGCGGACCCCGGGGCGAACGTCGAACTCGCGGCGCAGCAGCGGCGCGGGCTGCGGCTGGGTCAAATCTTCGTCCCAATCAGGGGTGACGAAGCGTGCGCCCCACTCGTCCGGGTGCAGCAGGCCGGTTTCCAGCACGGTCGGCGCGCTCCAGGCGGACCACTCGCCCTGCTCGCCCTGGGCGCGCACGCGAACGGAGACGCGCGCCCGCGAGGCCAGCGGCGCGAAGGGCCAGGGCACGAGCACCGATTGGTCGGACTCGCGCCGGACGCTTTGGGTGCCATCGGCCCCGCTTGCTTCAATCTCATAGCGAGCCTGCCGCCAGCCGCTCGCGGCTGTTTCAACAATCCAGGACAGGCGCGGCTCCGCCTGGCCGATGCCGAGCGGCTCGCGCTGGTGCTCCACGCGAAGCTCGGAGATGGTCGGTGGGCTGTTGTTGGGTGTGTGCATGGGTGATGGTCCTATCAACCTTTGACCGCGCCCGCTGTCATCCCCGCCACAATTTGACGCTGGAAGAACATGAACATGAGGAGCGGCAGAATCGTAATGATGATCACGTCCGCGAAGAGCAGGTTCCACGCGGAGCTAAACTGGCTGATGAAGCTGTACAGTGTCAGCTGCACCGTGACGTTTTCGGCCCCTGGCAGGAAGTACAGCGGCCCCACAAAGTCGTTATAGACCGCCACCGACGACACGACGATCACCGTCACGATGGCGGGCCACAACAGCGGCAGGATAACCGAGACGAAGATGCGCAGCGGCGACGCCCCATCCATGATGGCCGCCTCGTCCAACTCGCGCGGGATGGTAGACATAAAGGTGCGCAAAATTACCGTAGCGAAGGGCAGCAGGTAGGCGACCTCGACGAAGATCATGCCGAGCAGGGTCTTGTACAGGCCAATTTTTTGGAGGACAAAGATCGTCGGCACGACAGCGGGGGGGATGATGAGCCCCGCCAGGATGACGGTGCTGGCAATCGAGGCGAAGCGGTCGCCCCGCCGCTGCATCACAAAGGCCACCAGGGCGGAAAGCACGACGACCGCTGTCACGGAACTGACGGTCAGCAGCACGCTGTTCCAGGTGGCAAGCAGCATGCGGTTATCGCCAAACTGGAAGACCTCCTGGATGTTTGGCAGCAGGGCAAAGGTGGTCGGCCAGGCGAATTCCAGCAGTGCCGCTTCCTGGCGCGTCTTGGACGCGATCACCAACATGAACAGAAAAGGGACTATGAAGATGGCCAGAATGATGAGCAGCGCAACGGCGTCCGGCAGGATAGTGGAAAGAAGTTTGCGGTGTCTCATAGCTCAAGCTCCATTCGATTGGAATACCACGTCAACGGGTAGACGATGAGGGTGACGAGGATGAATAGCACCACGTTACCCGCCGTGGACAGCCCGTAAAAGCCCGCCTGATACTGCTTGTAGATCACCGAGGTGAGCACGTCGGAGGCAAAGCCAGGCCCGCCGCCGGTCATGGTCCAGATCAGGTCGAAGGAGCGCAGGCCGCCGATAAACGAGAGCAGGATGACGGTGAACATGGCGTTGCGCGTCAGGGGGAGGATGATGTACCGGAATTTTACCCACGTGCCCCCTTCGAGTAGGGCGGCTTCAAAGTATTCGGTTGGGATGGAGACGATGGCCGCTATAAAGATCAGCGTTGCCAGCCCAACCCCCTTCCAGACATCCACCAACGCCACCGAAAAAAGGGCAAGTTGGGGGTTGCCCAGCCAGTCGGGCTGGGGGAGCCCCAGCGACCCCAGGATCAGGTTGATGAGCCCGTCCGATGGTTGCATGAGCACGGAAAAGGTAATGCCGACCGCGACGGTGCTCACCAGAACGGGGAAGAATATGATGTTCCGCAGCAGCCCCTTGAGCCGCAAGTTAGAGGTGAGCAGCATGGCGAGTGGCAGCGAAAGTACGACTTTGAGCCCGCTCGTCATCACCGCATAGATGATCGTGTTCCACAGGCCGCCGATCAACTGCGGGTTGTTGAAAAAAGTTTTGTAGTTGTCGAGTCCGATGAAGGTAGCATCGAACAACGTCCAGCGGGTCAGGCTGAAGTAAAAAGCCAGCAGGGTCGGCACCAGGAAGAAGATACCGAACACCAAGGCCGCGGGCAGGTAGAACCAGTTAGGATAGGTCTGCCCGACGGCGCGCGGTAGGGTTGAGCTTGCCATAATAAACACTCCTGCCCCCGTCGTTGGGTGGCGTTGCGATGAAACGTGAGGGTGGGGCCACGCCCCACCCTCATGTTGTTTCAGGTTAACAGGGAACGGCTATGCTTACTCCCAGCCGGGCAAACCGAGCTGCAGTGCCTGCTGCTCCACATCGCGGTCGTAGTTCGCCGCGCCGGTCTCGGCGTCCATCTGGCCGGAGCCAACCGCTACCGTGATCTGCTCCAGCGACGGACCCTTCAGGGGCGAGAGGAACTCCAACGCGGGAACCGAGCGTCCCTCGTCGATGTAGGCAGCGATGTCATTGACCGCTGGCAGCACGTCGTCAGGCAGGGTAGCGCCCTTGATTACGTACGGCCCCTGCGGTGATACCGCCGCCGTCAGCGCGTCCGTTCCCTCAATGGAAGCAATGAATGCCAGGAACGCTTTGGCTTCCTCGATATGCTTGCTGGTTTTGGGGATGTAGGTTCCGGCAGGCATCCAGATCGTGGCACAGGGGGCCTCGCCGTTCTGCCCCGGCTGCCCGAAGAAGCCGATGTCGCTCGCCTGCTCGGGGTAGAGTTCAGCAATGGTGCCGAGCGCGAAGGAAAGCATCGGGTAATGGGCGGCCTCTCCCCCCGTGATCATCTTCAGACCCTGGTCGAAGGTAGTGGTGGCGAAGTTCTCCTGCCACCACCCATCCTCAAAGCCCTGCTGCAGGTAGCCGAAGCTCCGCACCGCCGCTGGGGTCGTGGCGATCTTGGTTTGGTTGGCGGTGTACGCCTCCGCGAACTCCGGCGCTTCCTCGGCGATGTTGCAATAGTCGGCGAGCACGAACAGCTGGGAGGTCCAGGTATCGCCAAAGGTGGCGATCACAGGGGGAATGCCCGCTGCTTTGAGCGTCTCGTTGTTCGCTTCGAATTCCGCCCAGGTGGTGGGCACGCTGAGGCCGTTTTCCTCATAGACGCGCTTGTTGTACAGGATGCCGCCGCCCATCGCGGTGCCGGTCGGCACGCCGAACACGCCGCCCTCCTGGGACACGGTGGGGATGAACGACTCGACGATGTTGCCAATGAACGGCTCGCCCGAAAGGTCCACAAGGGTTTTGCTGGGCTGAAGGGCCTGGAGGAGCGCCCCCGAGTTGTAAAAGAACAGATCGGGCATCTCGCCGGTGGCAAGGCGGGTCTTGACGAGGTTATCCCCCTCGCCGCCCTGCGGGCGCAGTTCGACATTGATGGTCACGTTGGGGTTCTTCGCCATGTAGGCATCCACGAGGCCCTGGACCATCGAGCGGGAAATCTCGCTGTCGTCAACGAGATACGAAAGGGTGACGGGCTCCTCGCCCGTGCTGGCTTCTTCCTCCGTGGCGGGTTCGCCGGTGGCTCCGTCGGTGGCCGGGGAGGACGGGGAGGCGCAGGCGATCATCAGAACCGCAAGGCAGATAAGACACACGACGCGATACAGCGATTGAATAGCTTTCATACTCTCCTCTGAGCAGGGTAGGCTGTTTTAGCCTGAAATGGACGACTCGATAGCCGATAACCGTGGTACGACCCAGAAAACAGAGCTTCAGAGTAGACTTGCCTGCCGCAACCCGGTATACTTCCGGACGGCAAGGCAAAGGCTCTCCTCTCGCAACCTCGGTTGCAAGCGGTGCTTCTGCTAGCGCCAACCAGGGGGGGTACCGCGATCCGCCAAGATTGCTTCGGTACTCCCTCTCTTTTTTCGTGGGGTGGGTGCCCATCTGGGCAGCTTTTTCCTTAGTGCAATGTTCCCTCCTTTTAGGGTGCCCTGTTGGTCAAATGGTTATAGAGGAGCAGGCCCGGTTGACTCACGAATGATTAACCGGGCAGGGTGTTGCTCGACCTGCGGCGGGCGCTCCGGCTCGTTGATACGTGCCAGTAGCAGCTTGACCGCCGCGCGGCCCAACATGGAAATATCTTTTGTTACCGTGGTAAGGCGCGGCACCAGAAAGCGCGCCATCGGGATATCATCATAGCCAACCAGCGACACGTCCTCGGGCACGCGCAGCCCCGCATCGCTGAGGGCGCGCAGCGCCCCCATTGCCAGCAGGTCGTTGATCGCCAGGATGGCGGTTGGACGCTGCTCCAACTCCAGGAGTCGGCGGGTTGCCTGATACCCCTCCTCGATGGTCGGCCCACAGCGCGTGACGAGCGCCTCGTCAAGCGGCAGCCCTGCCTCCAGCAGGGTTTGTTGGTAGGGCTGCCAGCGGTCTAGGCGCGCGCTCCGCCTTGTCCACCCCGAACAGCAGGGCGATGCGGCGATGATTTAGCCCCAAAAGATGGCGCATCACTTCCAGGGTCGCGCCGGAGTAGTTCGCGGTTACGCTGTCTATCTCCCGCTGCGCGTTGAAATGATCGGCAATCTCGACGATGGGCAGGGGGCGCTTCATGAAGCGGCGGAGCGTCTCTCTGCCCTCCTGAGACACTGCCATAAAGGAGCCCGGCAGGATCAAGCCATCAATGCGGCGCTGGGAGAGGTCGCGGAAAATCTCGCTGGCGTACTCCTCCTTGAGCGCGATGTTGCTCAGCAGCACGTGATAGCCCGCCTCGCGGGCTGCCTGCTCCACCCCCTCGGCAGTTTCCCAGAAGTGCGGATTACGAATGTCCGGGATGATAAAGCCGATGGTCTTGGTATCGCCGGAGCGGAGGGCGCGCGCGCGTGCATCCGGCACGTAGCCCATCGACTCAATCGCCTCCAGAACGCGCTCGCGGGTCTCGTCGGAGATGGGGACTTTGCCATCGGTCAACCCGTTCAGCACATAGGAGACGGTGGCGCGCGAGACGCCCGCCTTCCGTGCTACATCTACCTGCGTGGGTCGTTTCATAGGGCCGAGCACCTTCCATCCGGTAAGGGGTGAGCGTGAGGGAAGCAACAAAGACCGTAACTATCACGAGTCACCTTACACGTGTAAATTCATTATAAAAAAGAAAAGACCTCGTGTCAAGGGGTCTCGCGGACGACTTTTTGGGTAGGCAGCAGAACGCAGAGCGCAGAACGCAGAACGAACGACAACGACGTAACGCAAAGGCGCAGAGACGCAGAGACACAGAGGCAGAACGCAGAACGCAGAACGCAGAACGAACGACAACGACGTAACGCAAAGGCGCAGAGACGCAAAGACGCAGAGGGCAGAACGCAGAACGAACGACGGTAGGCGGCGGCCCGCGTAGGGGCACCCCTTGGGTGTGAGTCTATTCAACCTGAAAGAAGTGGCTCTATCCCTTACCTTCTACCTGAGCCAATTTCTAAAGCAGATGTTGTTTTCCATTTTCCATTCTCCATTTTCCACCTTCCACCTTCCACCTTCCATTCTCCATCTTCCCTACACCATCCCCTGCAACGTGGAAAAGGCGCGCTCCCACTCGCTTCCCACGCGCGGCTCATAGATGGCCTGCTGGACACGGACGCCGCCACCGCCGCGCGCCCCGCAGCGATGCTGGGCAGGTGCCCCGTGGCGACCGCCTGCACGAGCAGGTTGCCCAGCGCGGTGGCCTCGACCGGCCCCGCGACGACGCGCCGCCCGCAGGCGTCGGCGGTGAGCTGGCACAGCAGCGCGTTCTGGATGCCCCCGCCCACGATGCGAACGGTGTCGAAGGTGCGCCCCGTCAGCGTTTCCAGCGACTCGATGACCCAGCGTTGCTTGAGCGCGAGGCTGTCCAGGCAGCAGCGCACGACCGCCCCGACGCTCTCCGGCTCGGGCTCGGCCGGTGCGGCGGCAAAAAGCGCGGATCGCTTCCGGGCATGTCGCCCGGGGCCTGGAAGTCGGCGGCGTCGGGGTCCACCAGGCTGCGCAGCGGGGCGGCTGCCTCGGCGAGGGTGACGAGGTCCGGCCAGGAGAAGCGCTGCCCCTCGCGCTGCCACTGGCGCTGGCACTCCTGGAGGAGCCAGAGGCCGGTGACGTTTTTCAGGAAGCGGATCGTGCCCGCCACCCCCCCCTCGTTGGTGAAGTTGAGCTGCCGCGCCGCCTCGCTCAGGATCGGCTCGGCTAGCTCGACCCCCACCAGGTTCCAGGTGCCGCTGCTGATGTAGACGCTCCGCTCGTCCAGCGCCGGGATCGCGGCCACCGCGCTGGCGGTGTCGTGGGTGCCGACGGCGATCACGGGCACCGGATGGCGCAGCCCCACCTCCTCGGCTACCTCCGCCGACACCTCGCCCAGCACGCTGCCCGGCTCGACGATTTCCGGCAGGATGGCAGCGGGCAGTCCCAGTTCCTCCAACAGCAGCGTGTCCCAGCGCCGCGCCTGCGCGTCAAAGAAGTTCGTGGTAGTCGCGTTGGTGTACTCGGCCACCCGTCGCCCGGTCAGCCAGAAGTGGAACAGATCGGGGATGAGCAGCAGCGTCTCGGCGACCGCCAGGGTCGGGTCGTCGCTCTGGCTCAGGCTGGCGAACTGGTAAAGGGTGTTGATCGGCATGCGCTGGATGCCGCTGCGCGCAAAAAGGCGCTCCGGCGGCACCCGCCCCGCCACCCACTCTACCATCCCCGCCGTGCGCGGGTCGCGGTAGTGGTGCGGGTTGCCGAGCAGCGACCCGCGCGCGTCCAGCAGCGCGAAATCCACCGCCCACGTGTCAATCCCGATGCCCGCCAGCGGCGCGTCGTAGTCTGCCGCGTAGCGGGCGATCCCCGTTTTGATCTCCTGCCACAGGCGCAGCACGTCCCAGTACAGGTGGCCGCGCACCGTGACAGGGCCGTTCGGGAAGCGGTGCAATTCGCGCAGCGCCCAGCGCTCCCCATTCCACTGCCCCAGCATCACGCGCCCGCTGGAGGCACCCAGGTCTATCGCCAGAAAGTTCGTTGCTTCCATCATCTCTCACACCAGGGTGGTAGGCACGTTGAACGCCGCGACGACCTCGCGCAGCTCATCGAGGGTGAGCCCCTCGCCCTTGCCGCCGTTCACCAGATCCATGTACTCGTACAGCGCCGCCGCCTCGGCATACTCGATGCGGTCGGCGGCGCGCGTCACCGACACATCGGAGCGCGCCATCACCCCGTGCTTGCTCCACAGCACCACGCGGTGCGCGCGCAGGCCCGCCACGTTGGCTTCCATCAGCGCGGGCGAGCCGGGCAGGATGAAGGGCAGCACGCCAATCCCTTCCGGCAGATTTACTATGGTTTCCGGCTCCCAGCGCATCAGCCGCTGGTTGAAGTAGCGCTCGTCGCGGTAGGCGGGAATGTGGCTCAGGTAGGTCAGGTGCGGCGGCTGCGCGTGGATCAGCGCGTGGAAGTTGGTGCCGGTCAGGGTCACCTGGTCGCTGTGCACCGCCAGGTGCGAGTTGAACTCGCTCGTGACGCGCGCGAACAGGCGGCGCGACGAGGTGCGCAGCCGCGCGCTCGCCCCGTCCTCGCTGATGGCGATCACCGCGAGGTTGGCGTCGGGGTCGGTGCGGATATCGCGCAGGCGGCGGCCCGAGCCGGTCACGATCAGATGGTACCCCGCGAGGGCGGGCAGTGCCTCGGGCAGCGGCAAAGGCTCGTCCACCGGAAAGCGGCGGCGCACCTCTAGCGGCCAGCCGATGCAGAGCGAGATGTTGCCTGCCGCGCCCTCGCTCGCGTCAATGCTGCTGATGCGCAGCCCCGCCTCGCCGATGGTGGCGAGAAGTTCATCCAGGTCGGGAAAAGGCTCGTTCAGGGACATGGGTGCTCCAAAAAGGGTATGAGGTATTGGGTATTAGGTATTGACGATGGGGATTCACCGCCTTCGTTCATATCTAATACCCAATATCTAATATCTACCGTAAGAACGCCTCGTGCAGCCCGCCATCGACGGTGATGATCTGGCCGGTGGTCTTGCGCAGGCGGTTGGCTGACGCAGCAGGAAGTAGCGCCTCGGCCTGGTCGGCGGGGGTGATCGGCGCCTTGGTCAGCGTGCGGTCGGCGTAGAACTGCGCGAGCTTGTCGACCAGCGACTCGGTCGCCTCGTCGTCGCGTGTACGGGATCTTGTACTTCGCCAGCGAGCCGATCACGCGGTCGCGCGGGAACATGGCGCTGCCCTGCACCACCGTGGCCGGGGCGACGCCGTTCACGCGCACCAGCGGGGCCAGCTCGATGGCCAGCTCGCGCACGAGGTGGTTGGCGGCGGCCTTGCTGGTGTCGTAGGCCAGGCTGCCCTTCTTGGCGACCGCCGCGTTGGCGCTGGTGGTCAGCACGAGGTTCGCCGGGCAGCCCCTGCTCCTTCCAAGTCTTGCGCGGCCTCGTCGGCCACGAGGTAGCTGCCGGTGACGTTGATGGCGAAGGTCAGCGCCCACTTGTCGTCGGGGATGTGGCCGCTGCGTGTCGCGCGGGCACGAAGATGCCGGCCGTGACGGCGATCGCGTCGAACCCGCCGTAGGCCAGCGCGACCTGGTCGAGCATCGCGCGGATGCTCGCGCGGTCGGTGATGTTGGCGCGCGAGGCCGATGGCCGGGCCGCAGCCGGAGATGCCGCTGCCGGCCACGCCGATGCCCATGCCCGTGCTTGTCGGTGATCTCCTTCGGCGGTGGCCTGCGCGGCCGCCTCGTTCAGGTCGACGCAGACGATGTGCGCGCCTTCCTTGCGCGAGCGCGATGCGCGGTCTCCTTGCCGATGCCGCTGCCGGCGCCGACGACGACGATGATCTGCCGCGCCAGCTCCTTCTCCGGCGGGCATGCGCTTGAGCTTCGCCTCCTCGAGCAGCCAGTACTCGATGTCGAACGCCTCCTGCTGCGGCAGCGCGATGTACTCGTCGATCGCCTCCGCGCCGCGCATCACCTCGACGGCGCAGTTGTAGAACTCGGCCGTCACGCGCGACTCCGCTCTTGTCCTTGCCCCACGCGATCATGCCCAGGCCGGGGATCAGAATCACCGTCGGGTTCGGGTCGCGCATCGCGGGCGAGTTCGGCGTGCTTGCACGTCTCGTAGTAGGCCGCGTAGTCCGCGCGGTACTGCGTCCAGCCCGTCGCTCGAGCAGCTGCTTGAGCGCCGTCGAGGTCGCTCGCGTCTGCGGATCCCACGCCACGTAGAGCGGCTTGATCTTGGTGCGCAGGAAATGGTCGGGGCAGCTCGTGCCGAGCTCGGCCAGGCGCGGCGGCGTCGTTGCGAGTTGACGAAGCGCCGGATCGTCTCGTCGTCCTGGATCGTGCCGACGAAGCGCTTCTGCTGGCTGACCTGCCCGCGCAGCCAGGGCAGGATCTCGGCGAACAGCGCGTGGCGCTCCGCCTCGTCCAGCGACGGGTACTTCTGCGCCGCCGAAGGTCTGCGTCGCCGCCCTTGCCTCGTACTTCGCTCGATGTACTGCGGCCGCCTTCTCGATCAGCGTCGAGCGTCAGCTCGTAGCATTCCTTGTCGTCGTTGGCCCAGTTGATCAGGCCGTGCTGGCCCATGATGATCGCCCTTGGCCTGCGGGTGTTCGCTGCACGATCTTCTGCAGCTCCAGCCCGAGCTCGAAGCCGGGCCGCTGCCACGGCGTGTCCAGACCACCTCGTCGCCGTAGATTTCCTGCGTCAGCGCGCTCGGAGTTGCTTCGCGGCGGCGATCGCGATGGCGGCGTTCGGGTGCATGTGATCGACGTGCTCGAACGGGATGAACGAGTGCAGCGGCGTGTCGATCGAGGAGGGGCGCGGGTTCAGGTTGAAGGTCGTGTGCGTGTACATGCCCGACCATCTCGTCCTCGGCCTGCGGTCTTCGGGCCCGTGCTCGGCGGCGCGTGCGTAGATGCTGCTGCAGGCCGAGCAGCTTGTCCTGGTAGAGCGACGAGAAGTTTTCGCGCTTGGCGGTGCGCAGATCGCCGCCCGAGCCCTTGACCCAGAGCACCTCGATCGTGCTCGCCGGTCAGCGGGTCCGTCTCCATCGATCTTGGACGAGGTGTTGCCGCCGCCGGTGTTGGTGATGCGCTGGTCGCTGCCGAGGAGGTTCGAGCGATAGACCAGGCGGTCGACCGGGTCGAGCTCGGCGGCCACGGCGTCGTCCCAGCGGTAATGAACGTGTTGGAATCCGGAGCGTTGATCTGTCATAATCTTGTCCTTGTTTTATGTTACACTTCTGATTGGGAGCCACGGACTCGCACAGCGGTCCGTACGATGGGCTCATGGCCAAGCGTCCGCGAAGGCGGACACGTTCACTGTCTGTGCTAAGGAAGGCAATGGATGAGCAACGTCTTGACATCGCATCAAATCGGAATGGACGAGCTGACGCAGCGGTTGCGGGAGTTTGAGCGCAAGTACGCGCTTTCCACTATCGAGTTTTTCAGCCGCTACGCAGCGGGCGAACTCGGTGATGACGACGATCTGATGATGTGGGCAGGGATTTACCACCTCTATCTCACATCGCACCCCGTGCGGCAGTTCATGCGAGATAGTGCACTCACAACACCATGACCATTGACGATTACTTCTCTGCCCTCGAACGGGGGTTGGGACATAACGTCAAGCTTGGTACGCCGGACCAGCCTATCATCTGCCTTGCGTCCGATGCATATAATGGGCTTGTCCGTTGCCGAATTAGCTTTTGGGATGAGAGTTACCTCGACCTCTATGAGGTCGTGAGCACGGAGCTAGGCTATCCTGTCAAGGTGCATTACGCCTACTGCATTGTCAACGCTAAAAATGCGGATTTTCCCCAGTGTTACCCCCGAAAATTAAGGCGTGATCAAGCACTACACGTATATTCGCGAGGGCAAGCATGTCTTTCGCTACGATAATGCACCCCATCACCCTCACATCTCTACCCACCCTCACCACAAACATATAGGTCCGCACGATACCTTAGCCGCCTCGCCCGAACCGACACTCTCCCAGGTTCTGGCCGAAATCGAGCCTTTTCTTCAAAGCTAGCTCGCCTGCTGCCAAGCTTGTTGAGCGCCCGTTGTCCGCAGGCTTAGGGTACATCTGCACTACCCCGTCCGGGGCACCTTGTGCTGCAATCTGCAACCTGCAATCTGTAATCTGCAACCTACCGCCGCCCCGCCAACTCCCGCGCCTCGTAGCCCTGAATCTCATCCAGAAGCTGCACCCCAACCGGCACCTCCTGCCGCGCGCAGAACTCGTCCCAGACCGCGCCCCAGGGCATCCCCTTGAGTTCTTCCTGGAGGGCGAGGCGCGCGGTGTAGTCGGCCCTCGCGCTCCCAGGCGCGCAGCTGCTCGGTCGGCTCCAGCAGCGCGAGCAGCGCGGCGCGCAGCACGTTGCGCGCGCCGATGGCCCACGCCGCCACGCGGTTGATGCTCGCGTCAAAGTAGTCCAGCCCGATGTGCACGCGCTCCAGATGGTCGCCCGTGACGACCTCTGCGCAAGATCGCCTGCAGTCTCGTCGGAAAGGGTCACCACGTGGTCGCTGTCCCAGCGCACGCCGCGGCTAGACGTGCAGTAGCCACGCCGGGCACCACCATCAGCACCGACGAGAGCTTGTCCGCGATGCTCTCGGTGGGGTGGAAGTGGCCGCCGTCGAGGCAGAGCAGCATCTGGTTCTGCACGGCGTAGCCCAGGTAAAACTCGTGCGAGCCGACGACGTAGCTTTCCGAGCCGAGGCCGAAGAGCTTGCTCTCGACCGCGTCGAGGTTGTGCTCGCGGCTGACCGGCGCGGCGAAGATCTCGTCGAGCGACTCCGTGAGCAGGCGGCGCGGCGCGTTGCGGTCGACCGGCGTGTCCTTGAAGCCGTCGGGAATCCAGACGTTGGTGACCGCAGGGCGTGCCCAGCGCGCGCCCAAAGTGCGCGCCGATCTCGCGGCAGGCGATGCAGTGCTCGACCCAGAACTGGCGGACGCCCGCGTCGTAGCTGGACAGGGTGAAGCCACTTTCCGCGAGCGGGTGCGAGAAGCAGGTCGGGTTGAAGTCGAGCCCGTGCCCGTTGGCCTTCGCCCAGTCGACCCAGCTGGCGAAATGCTCCGGGCGAAGCTCGTTGCGCGGCACCGTGCCGACCGTCGGGCTCGGCGTAGATGGCGTGGAGGTTCAGGCGGTGCGTGCCGGGGATCAGCGCGATAGGCCTGATCCAGGTCGCGCGCGCAGCTCGTCGGCGTTGCGCGCCTTGCCGGGGTAATTCCCCGTCGCGGCGATGCCGCCGCTCAGTTCGCCCGCCGGGGTTCTCGAAGCCCGCCACGTCGTCGCCCTGCCAGCAGTGCAGGCTCAGCGAGATGCCTTCCAGGGCGCTCAGCGCCCGCTTCGGTGTCCACGCCCAGGCTGGCGTAGCGCTCCTCGGCCAACGCGTAGGCACTTTGTCGGTTATGGTTTGCCATCTATTTTCTCCAAGAGATTGGAGAGTAGAGATTAGGGATTGGAGATTGCGTTGCCGTTAATCTCTAATCCCTAATCTCTACTCTCTAACAATAAGCACTTCCAGCGTGCGGGGGCCGTGAACCCCCTCGACGCGGTTCAATTCGATGTCGGAGGTGGCGGAGGGGCCGGAGATCATGGTGAGCGGTCGCCCCGCGCGCGCGGCGGCTTCCATGGTTGCCATCGCTTCCGGCACCAGCCCCACGATCTGCTCGGCGCGGACGAGGCAGAGGTGGTAGTCTGGCAGCAGGGTGAGCGCGCGCCGCCCCTGCTGCGCCCCGTGGTCCAGCACGATGGTGCCGGTCTGGGCGATCGCCAGCGCGCAGCCGGTCAGCACCCCGTCGCTCGTGTCCAACTGCTCGGTAGAAAGCTGCCCCGCGTCGCGCAGCACGGTAAGTCGGTCGGGCAGCCACGCGGCGGGCAGGTCGGCGGGGACAACCAGGGTTTGCACCCCGCGCGCGGCGAGCGCCTGGGCGATGGCGCTGGGAAGCTCGCGCTGCGGCACGAGGCGCACCTGCGCCTTGTAATCCACCAGCCGATCCACCAACTGCTCGACAATCTCCTCGCGCGACGAGTCGTCACGCTGCCGATAGTCGCGCGGGGCGGGGTCGGCGGGCGGCGCGTCGTGCAGGGCAGTGCGGATGCGCCCCAGGATCGTCTCGCGGGCGGTGCTCATTCGTCCCCCCCATGCGTCTCGGCCCACCACTCGCGGAAACGTCTGCTTGGGCAGGGCGGGCATGTCGCGCATCGCCGTCCAGCCACCGAGCATCCCCGGCAGCCACTCGATGTAGCCGCCACGGTTGAGCGGCCACTGGCCCACCTTGCCGAGCCGCTGCGCCTGCTCGTAGGCGGTACGGTTCTCGAACACTTTAGCCAGCGCCTTGAAGCTCACGTTTTCGGGGTCGAGCGCGGCGCGCAGCCCGCCGTCGTCCTGCTTCTCGCGCACGACCTCGCCGCGCAGGTGGATAAGCACCTCGGGGATGTTGATCGTGACCGGGCAGACCTCGTAGCAGGCCCCGCACAGCGAGGAGGCGTAGGGCAGGGTGCTCGCGTGCTCCACGCCGACCAGTTGCGGGGTGAGGATCGCGCCGATGGGGCCAGGGTAGACCGAGCCGTAGGCGTGGCCGCCGGTGCGCTCGTAGACCGGGCAGATGTTCAGGCAGGCGGAGCAGCGGATGCAGTTCAGCGTTTGCCGGCCGATCTGGTCGGCGAGCACATCGGTGCGCCCGTTGTCCAGCAGCACCAGGTGGAACTCCTGCGGCCCATCGCCCGGCGTGACCCCGGTCCAGAGCGAGGTGTAGGGGTTCATCCGCTCGCCCGTCGAGGAGCGGGGCAGCAGTTGCAGAAAGACTTCAAAGTCCTGGAAGGTCGGGATCACCTTCTCGATGCCCATCACCGTGATCAGCACCTGCGGCAGGGTCAGGCACATGCGCCCGTTGCCCTCGGACTCGACCACGCAGACCGTGCCGGTCTCGGCCACCGCGAAGTTGGCCCCGCTGATCGCCACCTGCGTGTGCAGGAACTTGTCGCGCAGGTAGGTGCGCGCCACCGCCGCGAGCGCCTTCGGCTCGTCGGACAGCTCCGTCGCGCCGAGGGTGCGCATGAACAGCTCGCGAATCTCGGCGCGGTTCTTGTGGATCGCCGGCACGAGGATGTGCGACGAGTGCTCGCCTGCCAGCTGGATGATCAGCTCGGCCAGGTCGGTCTCGATGGCACTGATGCCCGCCTCCGCCAGCGCGCGGTTCAGCTTGATCTCGTCGGTGGTCAGCGATTTGACCTTGACCACCTCGTGCGCGCCCGCGTCCTGCACGATGCGCGTGACGATCGCGGTTGGCCTCCGCCGCGTCGCGCGCCCAGTGGACCACCCCGCCCGCCCGCTGCACCGACTCTTCCAGCTGGAGCAAGTAGCCGTCAAGCTCGCGCATGGTGCGCGCCTTGATCGCACTGCCCGCCTGCGCGCAGTGCCTCCCAGTCGGGCAGCTCGCCGACGACCGCCGCGCGCTTGGCGCGGATCGTCTGCGTGGCCTTGCCCATGTTGCGGCGCAGCTGCGTGTTTTCCAGCGCCGCGTGCGCGTTTTCCGGGAAATCCGGGTTCCACTCGAAGAGGACGGTGTTGGGTTCCATCAGGGCTACCTGGTTGGTGGACGGAAACGGAAAGTCAAAAGGCAAAAGGCAAAAGGCAAAAGGACGGCTGATGGTGAATGGTGAATGGAAGCGTCAACGTTTCAACGTTCCGACGTCAACGTTTCAACGTTCAAACGTTCGCGAGCACCTCGGCGATGTGGCGGGTTTGGATGCCCGCGCGCTGGCGGTGCAGCGCGCCGCCCATGTGCATCAGGCAGGAGTTGTCGGCGGCGACGCAGACTTCGGCGCGCGTATCGCGGACGGCGCGCAGCTTGTCGCCCAGCATTGCCATCGAGGTGTCGGCGTTCTTCACCGCGAAGGTGCCGCCGAAGCCGCAGCATTGCTCGGCGTCGGGCAGCGGCACCAGCTCCAGCCCGCGCACCGCGCGCAGCAGCCGCAACGGCGCGTCGCCCACGTGGATGCCGCGCAACGAGTGGCAGGTCGGGTGGTAGGTGACGCGGTGCGGGAAGTACGCGCCCACATCCTCCACCCCCAGCTTCTTCACCAAAAACTCGGTCAGCTCCCAGACGCGCGGCTGCAACAGCTCGATCTCCCGCGCCAACGCGGGGTCGCCCGCCAGCGCGGCGGCCATGCCATACAGCTCGCGCACCATCCCCACGCAGGAGGCCGAGGGCGCGACGACCACCTCCGCATCGCCAAACACCCGCACAAAGCGGCGCACCAGCGGGATCGCCTCGCGCTGGTAGCCGGTGTTGAAGTGGATCTGCCCGCAGCAGGTCTGCTCGCGCGAAAACTCGACCGTGTGGCCGAGCCGCTCCAGCAGCCGCACCGTGGCGCGCCCCGTTTCCGGGAAGAGGGTGTCGTTAAAACAGGTGATGAAGAGGGAGATGTTCATGGGTGTTAGGTATTGGATATTGGGTATTAGGTATTAGATATTGGGTATTAGGTATTGAGTACGAGGCAAAAAGGTAGATGGAGCACTGATTCTTTACAGATAGCACCGGCCGTTAATATCGAATACCTAATATCTACTATCAAGGAAGATGAAACACCTCTTCCAATTCGAGAAACTGCTCGTCGGGGCGGGTGCCGCTTTCGAAGAAGGGAGCCATGAATTGTTGCCAGCGGGAGTTGATCTCTTTTTGCGCCATGCACGCCTGCGCTGCTTCGAGGCTGTGCGGGCTCTCGAAGTAGCCAAACATCAGCCCGTCGGGGCGCAGGAAGAGCGAGTAGTTGTGCCAGCCGCACTCACGGAGCGCCGCCAGCATCTCCGGCCACACCTGCTCGTGGAGCCGCTTGTACTCGTCCAGCCTGTCGGCTCGAACTTTTAGTTGGAAGGCTATGCGGTTCATAGATGGAGATTGGAGATTGGAGATTGGAGATAGAGATTGGACGAAATCCCAATCTCTAATCTCCAATCTCTATCTACTAGAAGTCGAAGTCGTCGATGTTGTCGGCGTTGAAGACGGTGGGCGGGCCAAGGAGGATGGTGCCATCCTCGGCAATCGTGTACTCGCCCAGGCGACCGGCGGTGAAGGTGTCACCGGGCTTGCCCTCGATCTGCCCGCTGCTGATAGCGTTCAGCGTCTGGATGGCGAGGTACCCCAGGTCCGCCGGGTTCCACAGCATGAAGGCGGGCGACGAGCCGCTCTTGACGTACTCGCGCATCTGGTTCGGCGTGCCGAGCCCCGTCACCGCTACCTCGCCGATGCGCTCCTGATCCTGCACGGCGCGTGCGGAGGCGGCGATCCCGACGGTGGTCGGCGAGATGATCGCCTTCAGCTCGGGGTAGGTCTGCATCAGGCCGAGCGCCTCGTTGTAGCTCTTCTCGTCCTCGTCATCGCCGTACACGGTGGCGACGAGCTCGATGTTGGCGTACTCCGGCTTGCTCAACTCGTCCTTCATCCACTCGATCCACTCGTTCTGGTTCGGCGCGGTGGAGGTGGCGCTGAGGATGGCGATCTGCCCCTCGCCGCCGACGAGCTCGGAGGTGAGTTGGATCAGCCCGCGCCCGATGCCCTCAGAATCGGCCTGGTTCACGTGGACGCTGCGGCCACCCTCCGCGATGGCGGAGTCCCAGGTCACGACGGGGATACCCTCGCCAATGGCAGTCTGGCCGACCGGCACGAGCGCGTCGCTATCGTTGGCAGAGATCGCCAGACCGCTCACCTGCTGCGCGATCAGCGAGTTGAGCAGTTGGATCTGCTCGGTGGCATCGGCGGTGGCCGGGCCCTGGTAGGTCACCGTCACGCCCAGTTCCTCGGCGGCTTCCTGCGCGCCCTGATTGGCGGTGTCGAAGTAGGGGTTGCCCAGCGCTTTGGGCACCAGGATGTAGGTGGCGTCGCCGCCAGCGGGGGCCTCCTCAGCGGGGGCCTCCTCAGCAGGGGCCTCCTCGGCGGGGGCAGTGGTCGCCTCGGCGGCGGGGGCGGTGGCGGGCTGCGTGCCGCCACAGGCGACGAGCAGGGCCAGCAGCAGGCCCAGGGTGAGTAGCTGGATCACTTTGTTACGCATGACGATTCTCCTCCTTGGAGTGCACGAAAGTTTAAAGGATAACGCATTAGGTTGGTGGGTAACAGTGCGGGATCAAGGTCTTGTTGCGGGGGTGGCCCTCCTTGCGGGAACAGGCGCGCCGCGTTCTGCGCCGGTCAGGGCGTCAGGATGAGCGAGCGCGACCACATGAAGAAGAAAGTGAAGAGTAGCAGCGCTGCCGTGGCAGCGAGGCCCTTCCAAAGTGTATCCCGCTGCGTGTTCCCGCGCGCCGACAGGCGGCTCCCCAGGTTGGGCAGCAGGATGGAAAGAATCAAGAGAAAGCCGATGATGATGCCCTGTACCTGCCCCTGGATGTTGACCAGCCCCATGCCGAAGCGCATCAGCCCGATCAGCAGCAGGGCCAGCATCGCGCCGACCATCGTGCCGCTACCGCCCATGATGCTGACCCCGCCGAGCACCGTCACCGTGATAACCGTTAGCTCCAGCCCCAGCCCGATGTCGGGGCGGGTGCTGCCGAAGCGCGCGGCCAGGATCAGCCCCGCCAGTGCGGCCATCATGCCGGACAGGATGAAGAGGGTGATCTTGATGCGCGCGACCGGCACGCCGGAGTAGCGCGCGGCCTCCTCGTTGTTGCCGATGGCGAACAGGTAGCGCCCGAAAGTGGTTTTGTGCAGCACCAGCCCGAAGATCAGCGCCAGCACTATCAAGATCAGCAGGGAAAAGGGCACGCGCGTCGTGCCGAGGGTGCCCTGCCCCAGGTACAGGAAGGCGGGCGGGTAGCCGCGCGCCGCCTGGTCGCCGAGCAGCACGTAGGCGAGGCCGCGATAGAAGGAAAAGGTACCCAGCGTCACCACGAGCGAGGGCAGTCGCAGCCGCGCCACGAGCAGCCCGTTGATCAGCCCCGCCAGCGCCCCGACCGCCACGGCGATCCCCGCCGCGAGCCAGATGTTCCAGCCGTTCATGAACAGCCAGCCCATCAGCGAGGCGCAGAGCGCCAGGATCGAGGCGACGGACAGGTCGATGTTGCCGGTGATGATGATAAAGGCCATCGGCAGCACCATGATGCCGATCTCGACAAAGTCGGAGGCGGTGCGCAGCAGGTTGGTGCGGTTCAGGAAAAAGGGCGACAGCCGCACGTTGAGCAGGATCACCCCGAGGATGAGCACCACCAGCAGCCACTCCCAGCGCAGAAACACGTGGCGCAGGTCGAGCGCGCGGCGCTCCGGCGGGGAACTGTCGATGCGTTGAGCCATTACGATCTCCCCCCGACCAGGCGCTGCAAGCGGCGCAGGATGGCCGAATCCACGATTACGGCGAGCAGGATGAGCAGGCCCTGGGCGGCGAGTTGCCAGAAGGGCGAGATGCGGACCAGGGTCAGCGCGTTGTCGATGATGCCGAGCAGCAGCGCCCCGAGGATCACCCCGAAGACGGTGCCGCTACCCCCGAAGATGTTCACCCCGCCGACCACCGAGGCGGCGATGGTTTGCAGCTCGAAGCCGAGCGCGGTGTTCGTCTGCGCCGCCTCGAAGCGCGAGGCCCACAGCACCCCCGCCAGCCCGCACAGCAGGCCGGACATCAGGTAGACCAGAAAGATGATACGCTGCACCTCGATCCCCGCGAAGCGGGCGGCGGCGGGGTTGCTCCCGACCGCGTAGATGTCGCGGCCCAGGCGGGTGTGGTTCAGGAAAAGGTAGATCAGCAGCGCCACCAGGGCAGCGAAGAGCACGATGTTTGGCAGCCCGAGCGGGGTGCTCTTGGTTAGCTGGCGGAACCAGATCGGCAGCTCGAAGGCATTGATCCAGGTGCCCTGGCTGTACAGGAAGATCAGCCCCCGGTAGATGCTGAGCGTGCCGAGCGTGGTAATGATCGGCGGCACCCCGCCAAAGGCGATGATCGCCCCGTTGATGCCGCCCAGCACCGCGCCCAGCCCCATGCCCAGCAGCAGCGCCCCGATGGGGCCGATGCCGGGGAGCGCGACGACGGTAAACGAGACCATCATCGCGGTCAGCCCGATCATCGAGCCGACCGAGAGGTCGATGCCGCGCGTGATGATGATCATCATCTGCCCCATCGCCACGATCACCAGGATCGAGATGGTGAGCAGGATTGTTTCAAAGTTGCCCACCGTGAGGAAGGCGGGGCTGCGCAGGCTCACCGCCAGGGCGAGCAGCGCAATAAAAAAGAGGATGCCCACCTCGCGAAAGCGAACTATAGTTTCGAGCAGCCGCGCTCGGGCGGAGGGGGCCAGCGTTATCTCAGCAGTCGCCATTGTCTTCATTGCTCCCAACGTCAGCGTTGTCAGCCGGTCGTGGCCGCCATCATCAACTTTTCCTGCGTCGCCTCGGCGCGGCTGAACTCGCCGGTGATCCGCCCCTCGCGCATGACGAGGATGCGGTCACTCATGCCGAGCACCTCCGGCAGTTCGGAGGAGATCATCAGGATCGCCATCCCCTGCGCGGCGAGCGCGCTCATCAGCCCGTGCACCGCCGCCTTGGTGCCCACGTCGATGCCGCGCGTCGGCTCGTCGAGGATCAGCACCTGCGGCTGCGTGCCCAGCCACTTGGCGAGCACCACCTTTTGCTGGTTGCCGCCCGACAGCTCCGCCGCTTTTTGGCGCGGGCTGGACATCTTCACTTCCAGCTTGCGCGCATCGGCCAGGGCGCGCGCCTGTTCCTGTTTGCGGTCAATCCACCCCATCCGCGCCAGCGAGGGGAGGATGGGCAGGGTGATGTTGTTGGCGATGCTCATCTCCAGCACCAGGCCGTGCAATTTGCGATCTTCCGGCACATAGCCGATGCCGAGCGCCATCGCCTCGTCGGGGTTGCGGATGGTGACCGGCCTGCCGTTGAAGCGGACAGAGCCTTTATCGGGGGTGAGGGTGCCGAAGAGCGCCCGCGCCACGTCGGTGCGGCCCGCGCCGATCAGCCCGGAAACCCCCAGAATCTCGCCCTTGCGCAGGTTAAATGAAACATTGGAAAAGAAGCCCTGCGCGCCCAGCCCCTCGACCTCCAGGATGACCTCGCCCGCCTCGACCGCCTGTTTGGGGAACAGTTCGTCCAGGTTACGGCCCACCATCATCTGGATAAGCTCCTCGGTGGTGACGTTCGCCATCGCGCGCGTGCCGACGTAGGTGCCGTCGCGCAGGGTGGTCACGCGGTCGGCGATGGCGAACAGTTCTTCGAGGCGATGGGAAATGAAGACGATGGCGGTGCCCTCGGCGCGCAGCTGGCGCACGATCTTGAACAGCTCCTCCACCTCGCCCAGGGTCAGGGAGGAGGTGGGCTCGTCCATGATGAGCACCCGCGCGTCGAGCGAGAGGGCGCGCGCGATCTCGACCATCTGCTGCTGCGCGACGCTCAGGCTGCGCGCCTTGGTGCGCGGGTCCAGCTTCACGCCCAGGCGCGCCAGCAACGCGCCCGCCTCGCGGTAGGTAGCTTTCCAATCGACGCGCCCGCCGCGCGTGGGCTGGCGGCCCACCAGGATGTTCTCGGCAATATCGAGGTCGGGGAAGAGGCTGGGCTCCTGGTAGATCGCGGCGATGCCGTGCGCCTGCGCGTCGCGCGTGCCGGTAAAGGTGATAGGCTCGCCGTCCAGCAGCAACGTGCCGCCGTCCGGCTGGTAGACCCCGGTCATCGTCTTGATGAGGGTGGATTTGCCCGCGCCGTTTTCGCCCAGCAGCGCGTGCACCTCGCCCGCGAACAGTTCAAGGTGAACCCCCTTCAGAGCGTGCACCCCGCCAAACGATTTGGACAGATCGCTTACCGCGATCACTGGCCTGGCCTCTGCCATCTGCTTACTCCGTTGGGGTTGACCCGTTTGCGAGAGTGTTTGCCGACAAGGGGGGCTCGACGGTGGCGACCAGCACCTCGACCCCGCGCTCGCGCAGCGCCGCGATCATCTCGGCTGGCGCGCTGTCATCGGTGACGATGTGCGTGATCCGCTCGATGGGGGCGAACGAGGCAAGCGCCACGCGGCCCCACTTGCTGCCGTCGAGCGCCACGATCACGTTCTGCGCCCGCTCCACGATGGTGCGCTTCAGCTCAACCTCGGCGAGGTGGGTGTCCATTGCCCCCTCCGCCAGGGTGAGCCCCCACCCGCCCAGAAAAACCTTGTTGAAGTTAAAACTGTCCAGCACCTGCCGCGTGATCGCGCCCGTGACCGAGCCGGTCACGCTGCGCACCGCCCCACCCGCCAGCACCACGTTGAACTTTGGCGCGTCGAGCAGCTCCAGCGCTGCCCAGATGCCGGTCGTGACCGCGGTGACATCCTTGACCTCGGGGTTGTTCTTCAGCGCCCGCGCGATGGCGACCACGGTGGAGCTTGCGTCGAGCAGGATCGGCTCGTGTTCCTCCACCAGGGTGGCGGCCAACTCGCCGATGCGCTGCTTCTGCTCGGCGTTGATCCGCTGCCGCGTGGCAAAGGTGAACTCCTGCCGCTTACGACCGTCCACCAGCCGCGCCCCGCCATGCGTGCGCACCACATAGCCCTCATCCGCCAGAAAGTTTAGATCGTTGCGGATCGTCACCGCCGACACCTCGAACAGCTCGCTCAGCTCGCTGACGGAGACGTTATACTGGATAGCCAACATCTCCATGATCTGCTGCTGTCGCTCATTCAGGATCACGAGAGGACTCCTGCGGGGCACACCCGCTTTCGATCACTTTCAATTACAGTATAAAAAGAAAATCTTTAGCTGTCAATACCTTCTTTTGGCTTTCGCTTACCTTTCGATTTCTGCGTATCCGAAAGTGAAGCTTACCCGACAACGCAGAGCCCTTGCCCAACTCCGCATCCGCAATCCGCAATCCGCAATCCGCAATCCGACAATCCGCAATCCGCATTCCGCATTCCGCATTCCGCATTCCGAAATCTACACACCATCCACACCGCATCTTTATACTTCCTGAACAGCATTTCCTTAAGATGATGAATGTGTCCGGTCGGTACCGACGGGCACGCTGATCAGCGCGGATTGGACGATGTTCAGACAACAAACAGGAGAGTACAGCGATGAAACGAGTAAGCAGGTGGATTATCACTACGATCAGTACGGCGCTTGTCGTCGTCGCGGTCATCGGGATGGGCGCGGTCTTCGCGCAGGAGCCCGAGAGCACCCCGACCCCCGTGCCGCAGGAGCAGGAAACGACCCCCGCCGCGCCCACGGACGAGCCGGAGGACACGACCCCCGATGCGCCCGCCGACGAGCCGAAGGGGCAGGGCCTGCGCGAGTGGCGCGGCGGCCTGGGGGCCAAGGGGGATGAGTTGGCGGCGGCGTTGGGCATCACGGTGGACGAACTGCAAGCCGCGCAGCAGGAGGCGTTCGCCGCCTCCGTTCAGCAGGCGGTGGATCAGGGCCTCCTGACCCAGGACGAAGCGGAGCAGATGCTAAGCGGCGAGCGCGGGCACGGCTTCCCGCATGGGGTGCGCGGGGCTGACATTGACCACGATGCCCTGCTGGCCGATGCGCTCGGCATCTCCGTCGAGACGCTGGAAGCGGCGGAGGAGCAGGCGCGCGCCGCGTCCCTGGCCGCTGCCGTGGCGGAGGGGCGGATCACGCAGGAGCAGGCGGACCTCATGCAGGCGCGCGAGGCGCTGGAAGGGTACGTGGACCACGATAGCATCCTGGCCCAGGCGCTCGGTATGAGCGTGGAAGAGTTGGAAGCGGCGGAGGCGGCGGGCCAGCGCCCGGACGAGATCGCTGAGGCGAAGGGGCTGGACCGTGAGGCCCTGCACACCGCCATGCAGGGCGCTGTGGAAGCAGCGGTGAGCCAGGCGGTTAGCGATGGGGTCATCTCCCAGACGCAGGCGGACCAGCTTCTGAGCGGCGAGGGCCTTGGGGGCCACGGTTTTGGTGGCCGCCATGGGGGCCGTGGCTTCGGCAGGCCGGGTCGTGGTGGCCCCAGCGACGAGTCGCAGGGCACGCCGAGCACTGTCCCGTCCAGCGATACCTAGCCTCGCCCAGGTGAAAGGTAGCGAGGGAGCGCACCGTGCGCTCCCTTTTTGCTCGCGGAACTCGCTGGGAGCGTGGGCCTCTGGCCCGCTCTGGGTGAGAACTCGCTGGGAGCGCGGGCCTCTGGCCCGCTCTGGGTGAGAACTCGCTGGGAGCGCGGGCCTCTGGCCCGCTCTGGGTGAGAACTCGCTGGGAGCGTGGGCCTCTGGCCCGCTCTGGGTGAGAACTCGCTGGGAGCGCGGGCCTCTGGCCCGCCCGTGCTGGGTGGGAACCCATAGTGTGTTGCTGAACATGGAGAGCGCAATCTAAACGGGTTTTTTACCGTTTCTGCACATTTTCTAAACAATTGCCTGCTACAGTTTTCCAGAAGTACGCGCTACCCTACGGTGGCGCGGCGGGATGCACGAGCAGACAGGAGAGCCGAAAGCCTCTGAGTCCTCGATGTACCGCCCATTTTGAAACGATACTTGAAGGACGATACCCATGAAACGTTTAGCTTTTGCCGGAATTTTCGTTGTTGCCGTCGCTGTGGCGCTGGTAATCTATGCGTACCTGAAGCCCACCGCCGAGGCGAGCGGGCCGATCCAGGCGATCCCCATTGCGGTGGCGACGGCTACCGCCGCGCCTGCTGTGCAGGTGGACCCTACAACTGAAACAAACGTGGCGGCTCTTCCCTCGCCGACGACGGAGGAGGCCCCCGAGGTAGCTGTGACCGAAGCGACGAGCACCGAGGAAGCCGCTGCGCCCACCGAGGCCGCCGCCGAGGCCGCCGCGCCCACAGTTTTCGAGATTCAGCAGGGGGCGTCCCAGGCGCGCTACATCATTGACGAGGTGCTGCGCGGCAACCCGGTCACCGTCGTCGGGAGTACCGACCAGGTGGCGGGGCAGATCGCCGTGGACCCGTCGAACCCCAGCGCTACCCAGCTTGGCACGATCCAGGTCAACGCGCGCACCTTCGCCACCGACGAGAGCCGCCGCGACAGCGCGGTGCAGAACCGCATCCTGCTCACCAACGAGTACGAGTACATCACCTTCGAGCCGACCGCCCTGGTGGGGCTGCCGGAAAGCGGCGCGGTCGGGCAAAGCTACACCTTTCAGATTGTCGGCAACCTGACGATCCGCGACCAGAGCCACGAGGTCACGTGGGACGCGACCGTCACCCCCGTCTCCGCCACAACGTTGCAGGGCAGCGCCTCGACCACGATTGCCTACGCTGAGTGGGGGGTGAGCATCCCCAGCGTGCCCTTTGTGGCGAATGTGGGGGATCAGGTGCGGCTGGAACTCGATTTCACGGCCACCGCTCCATAAACAAGGAGTAACCCGATGAGCAAGACGGTCCTCATGGTGGATGACCAAGCGAGTATCCGGCAATTGGTGGAAATGTACCTGACGCAGGAAGGGTTCCGCGTGGTCACCGCCAGGAACGGGCGCGAGGCGCTCTTTCTGGCGCGGCAGGAAAAGCCGGACCTGATCATCCTTGACCTGATGATGCCGGAAATGGATGGCCACGATTTCATGCGCGCGCACCGAAAGGAGCGCGACACGCCGGTCATCATGCTCACCGCGCGCGTCGAGGAGCACGACCGTGTGCTGGGGCTCGAACTGGGCGCGGACGACTATGTGACCAAGCCCTTCAGCCCGCGCGAACTGGCGGCGCGGGTGCGCGCGGTGTTGCGGCGGCTGGAGCGCGAGTTTGCCGAGGGCGAGGTGATCCGCGTGGGGGATCTCACCCTGGACGAGCCGATGCACCGCATGCTGCTGCGCGATCAACCGGTGGACCTGACCCCCACCGAGTTTGACCTGCTCGCCGTGTTGATGCACACCCCGGGGCGCGCATTTTCCCGTTGGGAGCTACTGGAGCGGCTCCAGGGGGATGAGTTTGAGGGGGTCGAGCGGACGATAGACGTACACGTGCGCAACCTCCGCACAAAAATTGAAGATGACCCGCGCCACCCGCGCTACATCGAAACCGTCTATGGCGTGGGCTATCGCCTCGCCGAAAGTTAAAAATCCATGCGCTCCCTCGCGATCAAACTCACGCTCGCCTTTCTCTTCGTCAGTGTGACGGGGACGGTGCTCGTCGCGCTGCTGGTCGGCTGGCAAACCGAGCAACAATTTGATCGCTACATCCAGGAGCGCTACGACGAGCAGATCAACGAGCTCGCCACGCAGCTACAGGAGTACTACCAGCGTGTTGGCTCCTGGGAGGATGTGGAGCGTGTCTCCATCCGTGAGGGCGGAGGCCCGGACGGGGGCGGCGGTCCGGGTGGGGGCGGGCGGCGCTCCCGCTGGGAGCCCGTCACCCTGGCGAGCGCCGACGGACAGGTGGTCAGTAGTGGCGGGCCGCACGCGATGGGCACGCAACTGAGCGCGCGCGACCTTCAGCGTGGCATGCCCGTCGAGGTGGACGGGCAGACCGTCGGCTGGCTGCTGGTGGACACAGAAGGGGGGCTAGGGTCACCACGGGGGACGCCGGAAGGTGAGTTTCTCTCCAGTGTGTGGCAGGCCACGCGCTGGAGCGCACTGATGGCGGCGGTGCTTGGGCTGGTCGTCGGGGCGCTGCTCGCGCGCACCATCGCCCACCCCGTGCGCGAGTTGACCGCCGCGACACACGCCATCGCGCGCGGCGAGTTGGGGCGGCAGGTGCCGGTGCGCGGGCGAGACGAGTTGGGCGAGCTTGCCACCTCCTTCAACCAGATGAGCACCGATCTGGCGCACTCGGTAGCCCTGCGCCACCAGATGACCGCCAACATCGCTCACGATCTGCGAACCCCGCTGAGCGCCCTTCTGGGTTACACCGAGGCGCTGAGCGACGGTACCTTCCAGGGATCGCTGGATATCTACCGCGTGCTTCATCAAGAGGCGCAGCATCTTCAGCACCTTGTGGAAGATTTACGGCTCCTCTCGCTGGCCGATGCGGGGGAATTGCCGCTGCATCGCCAGCCGACCGCCCCGCAGGCCCTGCTGGAGCGGGTAGCCATCGCGCACGGGGCCGAGGCGGTCGCGCGCGGGGTCACGCTCAGCGCCGAGGCGGGGGAGGCATTGCCCCTCGTACAGGTAGACCCCGAGCGGATGGTGCAGGTGCTGGGCAACCTCGTCAAAAACGCGCTGCGCCACACCCCAGCGGATGGGCGCGTCACCCTGCGCGCCGAGGCGGTGGGCGATCAGTTGCGCCTGTACGTGCGGGATACCGGCAGCGGCATCGCGCCCGACGATCTGCCCCACATCTGGGAGCGGCTCTACCAGGGCGACAAATCCCGCTCGCAGGAAGGCTCGACGGGGCTGGGGCTGGCGATTGCGCGCTCCATCGTCCAGGCGCACGGCGGCAGCATTTCTGTCAAGAGCCAGCCCGGCCAGGGCGCGGCGTTCGCCCTAACCTTGCCCATTGAACCTATCGAACACAGCGTGGGACGCGCCTAGCCGTGTGCCCCGCCTTCTAAAAAGGAAGTGACCCAGATGAGCGACGAAAAAACGAAACATCCCCTCACGCGCCGCCAGTTTGTGCAGCGCAGCGCGACGGCGACCGCCGCCGTCCTGCTCACCGCCTGCGTGGGCGAGGCGGCCCAGCAGTCCAGCACCCCAACCCAACTCGCGCAGCAGCAGGCGACCAGTACCGTCGCTCCCGCCACCGCGACGAGCGCGCCGAGCGCCACCGCTGCCAGCACGTCCATTGCTTCGCAGGTAGCGGCCACTGACACGACGGAAGCAAGCGCGACCGCCGAGCCAACTGCCGCGACGGAGCCAACCGCCACAACCGAGCCCGTTACGATGTTGGAGCCTACCCCGCAGTGCGACGATGGCGACGATGACGACCCAACCCTCGCGCAGACCGAGGGGCCGTACTTCACCCCCAACTCGCCCGAACGCGCCTCGCTGCTGGAAGCGGGCATGGCGGGCACGCCGCTCACCATCACCGGCCTCGTGCTCACCACCGAGTGCCAGCCGGTGGCGGGGGCACTGATCGACTTCTGGCAGGCGGACGACAGCGGCCAGTACGACAACGTGGGCTACCGCCTGCGCGGCCACCAGTACACCGACGCACAGGGGCGCTACACGCTGGAAACCGTCGTGCCGGGGCTCTACCCGGGGCGCACGCGGCACCTGCACGTCAAGGTACAGGCCCCCAACGGGCCGGTGCTGACCACCCAGCAGTACTTCCCCAACGAGCCGCAAAACGCGCAGGATGGTATCTTCGACCCCGCGCTCGTCATGGCGACGGAGCAGGCGAGCGACGGGGTGGCTGCTACGTTCAACTACGTGCTCGCCTAACCCCGACACACCCCACCGCGCGCCCGTCGTTTGTGATGGTCCCCGATTGTGTAAAATTCCGGTTGCATGATTAAATGGGAGCCAGCATGAGCAGCGGGCGCGCGGCATTTTGGGGATCAACGGGGAGGGGCGATGCGGGCAACCGAGCAAACAACAACGCTGTTGAACTTTGTGGGCGGCGAGTGGGTGCGCTCGCGTGCGAGCGAGACGCTGCCGGTCACCAACCCCGCCAGCGGCGAGGCCATCGCGCGCGTCGCGCTCACCCCCACCGAGGAGGTAGGCGAGGCGGTCGAGAAGGCGCATGCAGCCTTTCGCGAGTGGCGGCGCACTCCGGTCGGCGAGCGAATCCAGCCGCTCTTCCGCTTCAAGATGCTGCTGGAAGCGCACCTGGACGAGCTGGCGCGGCTTCTCACGGAGGAGTGTGGCAAGACGCGCCAGGAAAGCCTAGGCGAGCTGCGGCGCGGCATCGAGAATGTGGAGGTGGCGTGCGGCGCGCCGCTGCTGATGCAGGGCTGGAGCAGTGAGGACATCGCGCGCGGGGTGGACGAGCACCTGATCCGCCAGCCGCTCGGGGTCGTCGCGGCGATTACCCCCTTCAACTTCCCCGCCATGATCCCCCTCTGGTTCCTTCCCTACGCGGTCGCCACCGGCAACTGCTTCCTCCTCAAGCCCAGCGAGAAGGTGCCCCTGACCACCCAGCGCCTCTTCCAGCTTGCCGAGGAGGCGGGCTTTCCGGCGGGGGTGCTCTCGCTGCTGAACGGCGGCAAGGAGACGGTGGATGCGCTGCTCGATCACCCGCTCGTGCGTGCCATCTCCTTTGTGGGCTCTACCCCCGTCGCGCGCTATATTTACACGCGCGCCTCAGCCAATGGCAAGCGCGCGCAGTGCCAGGGCGGGGCGAAGAACCCGGTGGTCATCATGCCCGACGCCGACCTGGACAGCAGCACGCGCATCCTCGCCGATTCGGCTTTTGGCTGCGCGGGGCAGCGCTGCCTCGCCGCCTCCGTTGCCATCACCGTGGGCGAGGCCCGCGCGCCCTTCAGCGAGCGCATCGCCGAGGCCGCGAGTGAGCGCCGCGTGGGCTACGGCTTGGACGCGGCGAGCGAGATGGGACCGGTCATCAGCGCCGACAGCAAAACGCGCATCGAGGGGCTGATCGAGCAGGGTGTGGCAGAGGGGGCGCGGCTGCTCGTGGATGGGCGGGGCAGGGCAGGTCAGCGGCTTCGAGGATGGCTATTGGCTCTTCCCGACGATCCTGGACGGGGTCAACCCGCAGGGGAAGATAGCCCACACCGAGATCTTCGGGCCGGTGCTCTCCCTGATGCACGCGGCCACGCTCGAGCAGGCCATCGAGTGGGTCAACGCGCGCAGCTTTGGCAACATGGCCTGCATCTTCACGGCGGAGCGGGGCCGCCGCGCGCCACTTCCGCTCCGCCGCCGACGCGGGTAACATCGGCGTGAACATCGGCGTGGCCGCGCCGATGGCCTATTTCCCCTTTAGCGGCTGGAACGAGAGCTTTTTTGGCGACCTGCACGCGCAGGGCCGCCACGGCATCGAGTTTTACACGCAGACCAAGGTAATCGTCGAGCGCTGGCCCGACGAGTGGAGCCGCGTGTTTTGAGGCGCTTCCGTTGCGGTGCACCCACTCTTGCAAAGTGAGTTGACAGGGGTTTTGGCACGTCCCTATGCTGTTGTGAGTGTTCACGGACGTCCACTGTTTGTATGAAAGCTAGTAGAAGATATCTATATGATGAAGCGAGTAACGATCAACGATGTGGCAGAAGAGGCTGGCGTCTCGCGTCAGACGGTTTCACGGGCCATCAACGATAAGGAAGAGATCAGCCCAGAAACGCGGGAGCGCGTCCTGACGGCTGTGGAGAAGCTGGGGTATCGCCCCAACCGGCTAGCGCAGGGGATGGTGACCCAGCGTACCAGAACGGTGGGGTTGGAGGTGGCTGACATTACCAACATGGTCTTTGCCGAGATGATTCGTGGTGCGCAGGACGTGGCGATGGAGAACGATTACCATCTCCTCCTTGCCAACAGCGACAATGATGCCGATATCGCCCTGGACTCGCTGGCGACGCTCATCACGCAGGGGGTAGATGGGGTCATCGCCTTTCTTGCCTCCTCCAAGGATCCGCAAACCCTCGCCTTTGCCGACTCTTTCCGGCCCCTCGTCTTGATCAATCACTATCTGGAGCACCCCAACATCAGCTCGGTGGGGGTGAATATCGAGTACGGGGCGACCCTGGCCTTGAACCACCTGATCGGGCAGGGGCATCGTGCGATTGGGATGCTCGCGAACGGGAACGCTACCCTTGATAATACCCGCCGCGTGCGGGGCTACCGAGCAGCACTGCGGAACGCGGGCTTGCCCTGCCACGATGAGTGGCTCATCCAGGCACCGCCCACATTGCAGGGCGGCTTTGCAGCAGCCACCGCCTTGCTGACGGCTCAGCCTTCATTGACAGCCCTCTTCGTTTACAACGATGTGATGGCGCTCGGGGCGCTACGCGCCTGCCATGAACTGGGCTGGAAGGTGCCAGATGACTGCGCCATCATTGGCTTTGACGATATCCCCCTTGCCTCCATGTTTATTCCAACCCTCACCACCGTTTCCTATGACCAGTATGAGCTAGGGAGGCAGGCGATGCTCCAGGTTCTTACCATGCTGGCCGACCCCGATGTGACCCCTGCCCCTATTGAATTAGGGATCAAACTCGTACTTCGCGAGTCAACGCGGACCCCTTCCAGCTAGACCTAGAATTACCCCTTGACAGGACCATAAAACCTTTATATTATTGACCGTGAACGTTCACGTGAGCGCTCACGTGAACGTTCACGGTGCAGGTCCGAGGAGTCCTGCTGTCAGAGGTAGACACTTCTGTCCGTTCAAAGAAGGTGTGTTGGTTGAGGGCGTGTCGGAACGCCAGATCCAGTCTGGCGGTTATGTGAATAAGTCGGCTCCACCATGTGCTGAGGAGGGTGAACTATGGCAGTGACACGTGAAGCGTTCCCTGAGGAGCAAAGAAGGAGGCAGGGTCAGCGTCTGCTAGACCAGGAATGGTTTACGGCGCTGCTTTTTATCTTCCCTGCTCTGCTCGGGTTTACTATCTTTTATGCCTATCCAGCCGTGCGTGGCTTCTACATCAGCCTGACCGACTGGGACCTGCTGGGCGATGCGACATTCGTTGGTCTCGATAATTACACCACGCTGCTGAAGGACCCCGAGTTCTGGCACTCGATGCGGGTCACACTTTACTACGTCCTTCTCAACATCCCCCTTCAAACTGGCCTGGCCGTACTCATCGCTGTCCTGTTTGACCGTTTCATCAAGGGTATCGGCTTCCGCAGCATCATGATCCTGCCCTGGCTCGTGCCAAACGTGGTGGTCGGCCTGCTCTGGCTCTGGATTCTCGATCCTGGGCTGGGCATCGTCAACGTGATGATGAACGCCATCGGGTTGCCCAAACAGCCCTTCCTCGGCTCGGTGGGGCAGGCCATGCCCTCCATCGCCGCCATCAACATCTGGCGCCATGTTGGGTACAGCGCCCTGCTCATCTTTGCTGGCCTCCAAACGATTCCCAAAGAACTCTACGAGGCAGGAGCTATCGACGGGGCGAGCGAGCCGCGCATGTTCTGGGGTATCACCCTACCGCTGCTGCGTCCCGTCCTGGTCTTCGTGCTGATTACCAGCATCGTTGGCTCCTTCCAGATCTTTGACACTATCGCCGTGACAACTGGAGGCGGGCCGGTGGATGCCACGCGCGTCATCTACTGGTACATCTTTGAACATGCCTTTGACCGCTTCAACTTTGGCTATGCAACCGCCGCCGCCATGTTCCTGTTCGTCCTGCTCGTCGGCGCTAGCCTGTTGCAACTGCGCCTGCTGCGTGCCAACGAGTCCGACCTAGCCTAACCCTTCCTGAAAGGAGGAACCCTTATGGCAAATGCAGTACAAACCGTTACCCCCTCCCGGCAGGAAATCCGACCGCGCCAGAGCATCAACTGGACGAAGGTCTTTGCCTGGATTGCTGGCTTCCTGCTCGTCCTTATCATCCTCTTTCCCTTCTACTGGGCGGTACGTACCTCCTTAACGACCTCACGCCAACTGCTGAGCGGTGCCCACTCGCTCTTGCCCGTCGGTACGACTACCAATAATTATGCACGCGTGCTTGGCCTGCTCTCGACCGAGGAGGCCATGGCAGCGGGCGGCTCGGGGCAAAGCGTTGACTTCCTGAAGTTCATGCGCAACACCATCATCGTGACCTCGATCATTACGGTGGGGCAACTATTCTTCAGCTCCCTGGCCGCCTATGCCTTTGCGCGCCTGCAATGGCCGGGGCGCGACAGGCTCTTCATGCTCTTTATAGCTGCCCTGATGGTGCCGGGCATGGTGACGCTGATCCCGAACTTCGTGCTGGTGCGTAACCTGGGCTGGTTGAACACCTTCCAGGGCATTATCGCCCCCTCATTTTTGATGACACCCTTCGCCATCTTCTTCATGCGCCAATTCTTTCTCGGCATCAACCGCGAGCTGGAGGAGGCGGCCAAGTTGGACGGGGCCAACCCCTTCGACATCTTTTGGCGCATCATTCTGCCCATCAGCCAGCCGCCGTTGATCACCCTGGCGATCATTACCTTTATCACCTACTGGAATGATTACCTCTGGCCGCTGATCGTGGGGCGCGACGAGAGCGTGCGCGTGCTGACAGTGGCGCTTGGTGTCTTCAAGTCGCAGACACCGCAGGGCTCGCCGGACTGGACCGGGCTGATGGCAGGCACCATCCTGGCGACCATCCCGGTGGTGATAATCTTCTTCTTCATGGGCCGCCGTGTGGTCGATTCCATCCAGTTCAGCGGCTACAAGTAATCATCTGGCGTGAACCGCCTCTGGGTCGCTCTGTTTCGCGGCATTATACAAAACCACGATCTCATTATAAGGAGGTATGCCTGCCCCCAACCTGTAAGCTCTTACCATTCCAACCCCTATTGACTTTCTCTTGTGGAGGAGAGTAGAAAACCTATGTACCCGTACAAACGTCGTTATTGGCTCATTCTCATGGCCCTGATCTCTCTGCTGCTGCTCGCCGCCTGTGGCGGGGCGGCGGACGAGCCCGCCGCACCGGACGAGGGCGCGGCTCCTGCAACCGATGAGGGCAGCGCCGGGGAGGCGTCCTCTGACGTCTCGGGCACCGTTTCTTACTGGCTGTGGGATGCTAGCCAGCTTCCCGCGTACCAGGCCTGCGCCGACGCGTTTCAGGCCAAGAACCCGAACATTACAGTGGCCATCGAGCAGTTGGGCTGGGATGACTACTGGTCTGGTATCCAGACCGGCATGGTTTCCGGCACGGCACCTGACGTGTTCACCAATCATCTTGCCAAGTACCCCGAGTTTGCCCAGAAGAATCAATTGGTGAACCTCCAGCCGCTCGTCGAGCGCGACGGGGTATCGACCGACATCTACATCGGCGATTTGGCGCAGCTGTGGACGCGTGATGGAAATCGCTACGGCCTGCCGAAGGACTGGGACACCGTCGCCGTCATCTACAACAAGGACATGCTGGATAAGGCGGGTGTGGACCCCGCCATCATGGACGAGTGGACTTGGAACGCGCAGGATGGTGGCACCTTCGAGGAGACGTTCGCCACGTTGACTCTCGACGAGAATGGGAACAACGGCCTGAGCGCTGACTTTGACCCGACCAAGGTTGTCCAGTACGGCTTCATCCCGCAGGGTGCGGGCGGTGGCTATGGCCAGACGCAGTGGAGCATGTTCGCCGCGAGCAACGGCTTTACCTTTATGGACGAACTGTGGGGGACCGATTACCATTACGACAGCCCCGCGCTGGCGGAGACGTTGGATTGGTACTCGGGGCTGTCGTTGGACAAGGGCTATGCTCCCGGCTTCGCGGAGCTGAAGAGTCTTGGGGCTGGTGCGATGTTCGCGGCAGGGCAGGGCGCCATAACAACCGATGGTTCCTGGCTGATCAACTGGTACGTCAACAACACCGATTTCCCGATCGGCTTCGGTCGCCTACCCGCAGGCCCCGAGGGGCGCAAAAGTGTGTTCAACGGCCTTGCCGACTCGATCTGGGCGGGGAGTAAGAACCAGGATGCTGCGTGGGAATGGGTTAAGTACGCTGCATCGCCCGAGTGCGAGAACAAGGTGGGTGAGTACGCGGTGGTCTTTCCGGCGATCCAATCTGGGGTAGATAACGCACTCAGGGCCTTTGAGGAGAAGGGGCTGGACGTGAGCGCCTTCACCGATCAGGCGCTGGAGGAGAACGGTACCTTCCTCTTCCCCATCGCCGATAACGCCTCCGAGGTCTCCTCCATCATGGAGCCGACCATGGACAGCATCATGCTAGGTGAGGTCGAGCCCGCCGAGGCGCTCAAGCAGGCCGACGAGAAGGTTGACGCCGTCATGCAAAAGTAGCTGACACCATGCAGAGGGATGGCCCTGCCCGCTACACGCTAGCGGGACCATCCCTCTCTTGTTCGACTCTACCGTAGGGGAGCGGAGTCAGCGCCTTACCATGAATGATTGACATAAAAACATGGAGTGCAAAGTGAGCGGTCGTGGAGCAGCAGCATCATCAGGGTGGATACTTGTGTGCCTGCTGCTTGCGTTGGTGGGATGTGCCACGCCGCCCGCCCGCGCGGGGGTGGATACGCTGCCTGTGCGCGTCGCTGCGCGCCCGCTGCAGGCGGACCGCCGCCTGCGAGGGACGCTTCGTTCCCCACACGCTCCCGCATACCACGCGCGCGGCCAGCCCAACGCGCCTGTTCGAGAGCAACGGCGCGGGGCTGGCCATCAACGATCTGGATCGCGACGGCGACCTGGATGTCGTGCTAGCCAACCTGCACGGCGAGAACAGCATCCTCTGGAACGAGGGTGCGCTGCACTTCCGGCGCGAGGCATTGCCTTACGGCAACTCCCGCGCCGCTGCCATCGTGGATGTGGAGGGGGATGGCTGGCTCGACATCGTTCTCACCAGCGGCACGAGCAGCCCGCGCCGCTGGCGCAACCTTGGCCCCGATTCCGAGGGGCAGCTTCGCTTCGAGTTGGCCCCGCTGGAGGGGGTGCGCGTGCCAGCCTACAGCATGAACTGGAACGACCTGGATGGGGATGGCGATTTGGATATGGTCGCTGCCTCCTACGACGCGGCGCTCTTACTAGAGCGGGGGAACAGCTTCCTTTTCGAGGGCGGTGGGGGTGTCTTTGCCTACAAGCAGGTGGAGGGGCGCTTCCAGGAGGAGCGGTTGGCCGAGGCGGCCCAGGCCCTCGCGCTCGCCCTGACCGACCTGACCGGCGATGGGCAGCCCGAGATCGCTGTGGGCAACGACTTTGACCTGCCAGATTATTTTTGGGAGCGGGGGGAGAAGGGATGGCAGCCCGTGCAGCCCTTCTCCGCCACCCCTCATAGCACCATGAGCTTTGAGTGGGGCGATATAGACAACGATGGGCGCGACGAGTGGTTCGCGACCGACATGAAGCCCTATCGTCACGACATCGCGACCCTGGCGGCATGGCTGCCCCTGATGGACAAAGGCTATCACACCTCGCGCGCCGCCATCCGCCCCCAGGTGCGGGAAAACGTGCTCCAGATGGCACAGGGGGCGGGGCGCTACCGCAACGAGGGCTACCAACGCGGCCTGGACGCCACGGGGTGGAGTTGGTCCGGCAAGCTCGGGGACCTGGACAACGATGGCTTTCTGGACGTCTACATCGTGAATGGGATGATCGCCGAGGACCTTCTCGGGCATCTACCAGGGGGTGAGCTAGTCGAGGAGAACCAGGTGCTCCGCAACGATGGCAGGGGATATTTCCAGCCCGCGCCGCAGTGGGGGCTGGGCGGCACGGCGAGCGGGCGCGGCATGAGCCTGGCCGATCTGGACGAGGATGGTGACCTGGACGCCATTATTAACAACCTGAATCAACCCGCGCAGCTGTGGGAAAACCGCCTGTGTGGGGGCGACGCGTTGGAAGTGGAGCTGTTGTGGACGGGATCGCAGAACCCGCGCGCGTTGGGGGCCCGCGTGACCCTGCACACCGATCACGGCACGATGGTGCGGGACGTGCGAGCGCTCAGTGGCTACCTGTCCGGCGATCCGGCACGGCTCCACTTTGGCTTTCCTGCGGGCACCCTCCTTCAGCGGCTCGACATCGTGTGGCCGGACGGACAGCGCTCCCTCGTCGAGACACCCGCCGCACGTCAACTTCTGGAGGTGACGCGGTGATCCATCCCTTTACCCGCGAACGCTGGCCGGTGCTGGGCCTGCTTCACCCGCACGAGCGCGCGAGGCTGTTGCTGGTAACATTGTTGCTCGCTGCGCTGGCCTGGGGGCTCGCGGTGTGGCGCGCCGGATTGCCCGTGTGGGGCGCGACGACCATCGCCGCCGCCCTGCTTGCAGGGCCACTCGCGTTGAAGTGGCAGGACGACTGGAAGCGCGTCGGGGCGACGACGACGCTGCTGGGCGTGCTCCTGCTGCTGCAGGGGCTTCACACCATCGAGCATGTGGTGCAGGTGATCCAGTGGTATGCACTTGCGTGGTCCCCTGCCCGCTCCGGCGGCCTTATCTCCTCGCTGAACGCGGAATGGGTTCACTTTGTCTGGAACTGGCTGGTGGTAGCAGCCATTCTGACTGTGATGCGCGGGGGGATGCGCAACGGGTGGGCATGGCTGCTCCTGCTCTGGGCGCTCGCGCACAGCGGCGAGCACAGTTACCTTTTTGCACGATACCTCCAAATTAGACAAGCCATGCTTGACTTTGGTGTGCCCGAGCCGCAGGTGGCTCAGGCCCTGCCTGGCATTCTGGGGCGCGACGGGCTGCTCTCGCAAACCCTCAACTGCCGGATTCCCGGGCTGACCACCACGAGCCGCATCGCCGTCCACTTCTGGTGGAACGCGGGCGAGATCGCCCTGCTCGCCCTGGCCGCCAATCGGCACCTTCGCCTTTCGGCGGCGCGTACTGACGAGGCTCTTCCTCCCTCGGCCAGCCGCCCCCAATGAGAACCCTTTTCGACTTGTTTCACGTTGTTTGACCTACTCCATAGCAAAGCGAGGACTGATGACCAAGATAGCATTTGTCGGCGCAGGTAGTACCGTTTTCGCCAAAAACCTGATGGGCGATATTCTAGGCTTCCCCGAACTGGGTGAGGTGACGTTTGCGCTGTACGACATCGACAGTGAGCGGCTGCGAAGCTCCGAGGTGGTGGCGCGCAAGGTGGCCGATACCCTGGGCGCGCAGCCGACCATCGAGGCGACCACGGATCGTCGCACCGCGCTTGCGGGCGCGGACTATGTGCTCTGTATGATTCAGGTGGGTGGCTATCGGCCCGCTACGGTGATCGACTTCGAGATTCCCGCAAAGTATGGGCTGCGCCAGACCATCGCCGACACGCTCGGCATCGGTGGGATCATGCGCGCCCTGCGAACGATCCCCGTGCTCGTGGACATCTGCCGCGACATGGAGGAGCTTTGCCCCGACGCGCTCTTCCTCAACTACGTCAACCCGATGGCGATGAACTGCTGGGCGCTCGATCGCGCCACCTCGATCCGCACCGTGGGGCTCTGCCACAGCGTGCCGCACACCGCGCAGGACCTCGCGCGCGACCTGGGCATCCCGCCCGAAGAGGTGAATTACCTCGTTGGGGGCATCAACCACGTGGCCTTCTACCTGCGGCTGGAGCACAACGGGGAAGATCTCTACCCGAGGCTGCACGCCTACCGCGAGGCGCGCGAGCGCGACGGGCAATGGCCGACGCGCGGGCACGAGGCCAACCCGATGGTGGACCATGTGCGCTACGAGATGTTCAAGCGGCTCGGCTACTTTGTGACCGAGTCGAGCGAGCATTTCAGCGAGTATGTGCCCTGGTTCATCAAGCGCGACCGCCCCGACCTGATCGAGCGCTTTAGCATCCCGCTGGACGAGTATCCCCGCCGCTGCGAGATACAGATCGCGGGCTGGCAAAAGCTGCGTGGCGAGTTGGAAGCGCCCGACGCGACGATCGACATCCACCGCAGCGTGGAGTACGGCTCGCTGATTATCCACAGCATGGAAACCGGCCAGCCACGAACCGTCTATGGCAACGTTCCCAACAGCGGGCTGATCGACAACCTGCCCCAAGGCTGCTGTGTGGAGCTGCCCTGCCTGGTGGACAGGAACGGGGTACAGCCCACCAAGATTGGCACCCTGCCGCCGCAGCTTGCCGCGCTGATGCGCACCAGCATCAATGTGCAGGAGCTCACGGTGGAGGCAGCGCTGACCGGCAAGCGCGAGCACATCTACCACGCGGCCATGCTCGACCCGCACACCGCGGCGGAGCTGTCGCTCGATCAGATAGTCTCGATGGTGGACGACTTGCTGGAGGCGCACGGCGACATGATGCCAGGCTACTCCACCAACGGCCAGAGTGCCGTGCAGCATGTGTGACAGCGATAGCCCAACCAGGATTTGACGAGGAGAAGCAAAGCCGCATGACATCATTGGACGCGCAGGGAAACAAATTGAGCCTCCACGCGGGGGAGGATACCTTTGTCCTCGATGGGGCGAGTGGACGGTGGGAATTCTTCCAGGGCGAGCGGCGCGTTGTGGCGGGGCAGCTGGGGGCCACCCTGCCGGAGGGCGCGGCGGAGGTCGAGCAGGACGGGGCGCGGGCGGTGCTGCGCTGGCCGACAGCCTCCCTGACACTCCATGCCAGCGCGCAGGGCGTGGCCTTTGCTTGGGAGGGTGAAGGTGTGGTGCTAGAAGACCACTTCGACCTTGCCTCGGGTGGGCACTGGTACGGAGGAGGGGAGACCGTGCGGCAACCGTGGCCGCTCGAAACGATGCGGCTGGAGATGGCACCCTTCCAGATATGGGATCAGGGGCCGACCGGCCTCGGTAATGTGCTACATCCTTTCTGGAGCACATCAAGCGGTGCCGCCCTTTCCGCAGAGCCCCAGCTCGCGCTCCACGTGGCGCTGAATGGCCCAAAGGAGGCACCGCCCGAGCGACCCTGGCTGATGGGTGCCCCTGCTGACACGGGCCAATCTGTCAGCGGCGCTCCCCAAGAAGTGATGCCACTGATAGATCGTGACGGGAGCGGCGACGGGCGGCTGCGGCTGCGCGTCGAGCCGGACGGGCGCGGCAACAGCACGCTCCGCTATACGGTGAGCGCTCACGGGAACCCCGCCCGCGCCCAGCAACGACTTCTGGAAGAGGTGCCCGCCCCGCGGGGGATACCCCCGCGCGCCATGTGGGAGGCTCCGATTTGGACGACCTGGGCGCGCTACAAGATGTCCATCAATCAGGAGCAACTGCTCGCCTTTGCGGGCGAGATCGTGGCGCACGATTTTCCGCGCTCCATCATGGAAATCGATGACAAGTGGCAGCGCGAGTACGGGGATATCGCTTTCGACCCAGCAAAATTCCCCGATCCCAGCGTCGATGGTGGCGCAACTGCACGCACAGGGGTTCCTGGTGACGCTCTGGGTCATGCCCTTTGCCAATCCCGCCTCGGAGGCGTACGCGGAGGGGGCACAGCATGGCTTCTGGGTAAAAGATGCCAGGGGCAATCCAGGTATCTTCCGCTGGTGGCAGGGAGCGGGTGCCGCCCTGGATGTGACGAACCCTGCCGCTGTCGAGTGGTTCGTCAAACGGCTCCGCCAGCTGCAAGACGACTATGGGGTTGACGGCTATAAGTTCGACGCGGGTGAGCCCTGCTTCCTCCCGCAGGATTTTCAAACCCACGAGCCCATCCTCCCTAACGAGTACACCCGTTTGTATGTGGAGCGCGTGGCCTCCCACTTTGAGCTGGCGGAGGTGCGCTCTGCCTACCAGAACCAGGATGTTCCAATCTGGGTGCGCCTGTGGGATCGCTTCAGTAGCTGGGGGTTGGACAACGGCCTACAAAGCATGATCCCGGCGAGCCTGACCTTTGGCCTTCTCGGTTATCCCTGGGTGCTGCCCGACATGATTGGCGGTAACGCCTATGGTGAGGGCTTCCCGGACCGCGAGCTTTTTGTTCGGTGGGTGCAGCTCAACGCACTGCTGCCATCGCTACAATTTTCCATCGCTCCGTGGGATTACGACGATGAGGTGGTCGAGCTTTCGCGGCAGGCGGTGCGCTGGCACGAGCGGGTCACACCCTTGCTGCTGGAGCTGGCGCAAGAGACGCTGGCAACGGGCCACCCTCCGATCCGCCCGCTGCTCTGGCTCGCGCCCGATGACCCCGAAACATATGCGGTTGGCGATCAATTTGCGCTAGGCAACAACATGATTGTCGCGCCCGTGGTAGAGTTGGGCGCACGGGCGCGCGATTTGTACCTCCCGCCGGGTAACTGGCGAGATGTGCTGCGTGGTGACATACTAGAAGGGGGGCGATGGGTGCGGGATTACCCTGCCCCCCTCGATCACCTGCCCTGGTTCGAGCGAGAAAGTGAGCTATAGGAGCTACCATATGGAAACCGTGATCGACCAACCACACCGCCGCTTGAACCCGCTGACGGGAGAGTGGGTGTTGGTCTCGCCGCACCGCCTGAAGCGACCCTGGCAGGGGCAAACCGAGAAGCGACCGGAGGAGCAGCGCCCCGCCTACGATCCCACCTGCTACCTCTGCCCTGGCAACGCGCGCGCGGGCGATGATCGCAACCCCGAGTATCGCAGCACCTTTGTTTTCACCAACGACTTTGCAGCGCTCCTGCCCGACGCGCCGCAAGGTCAAAATACCGACCCGCTCTTTCGGAGCGAGAACGAGCGGGGCACCGCGCGCGTGCTCTGCTTCTCGCCGCGCCACGACCTGACCCTGCCCGAGATGGAGGTCGAGGCAATCCGACAGGTAGTCGAGGTCTGGGCCGAGCAGACGACGGAGCTTGGGGCGCGGTACCGCTGGGTGCAGCTGTTCGAGAACAAGGGGCAGATGATGGGCAGCTCCAACCCGCACCCCCACGGGCAAATTTGGGGGCAGATGCAGCTGCCCAACGAGGCGCGCAAGGAGGATGAGCACCAACGCGCCTACTTTGAGGCGCAAGGCTCGCCCCTTCTCCTCGATTACACAGCGCGCGAGCAGGCAGATGGCGCGCGAACGGTCCTCGAAAACGACCACTGGCTCGCCGTGGTGCCCTACTGGGCGCTCTGGCCCTTCGAGATTCTTCTTTTGCCGCGCCGCCACGTGCTGCGCTTCCCCGACCTTTCGGACGAGGAGCGCGACGCCCTCGCCGACATCCTGAAGCGGCTGCTGACCCGCTACGACAACCTGTTCGAGGTCTCTTTTCCCTACTCGATGGGCTGGCACGGCGCGCCGTTCGCGCATGGGGAGGAGGCGGACGCGCCGGAGGCGTACCCGCACTGGCAGCTGCACGCCCACTTTTACCCGCCGCTCCTGCGCTCCGCCACGGTCAAGAAATTCATGGTGGGCTACGAGATGCTGGGCGAGGGGCAACGCGACATCACGCCCGAGCAGGCGGCGGCGCGCCTCCGCGAGCTGTCGGACGTCCATTACAAAGAGCAGGATTGATGTTGACCGGGGACCGGGGACCGAGGACCGACGACCGACATCAACGGGTATTCACTGAGGTGCAGAGCTGAAGCATAGCGGAAACATTGCTGGACATCGCTAGTAAAACCCTTTGCACAGATTGTTGGGTTCTAGGAGCAAAGTTACTCTTTGTCGTCCCCGATCCCTAATCCCTGATCCCTGAACCCTAGTCCTCGGTCCTCCGTCACCCCATCCTGAGGAAACACCATGACGCTACAAGAACAAGTGACCCGTGCCTTTCAGGAACGATTTGGCGAGCCGCCGACCTTTGTCGTGCGCGCGCCGGGTCGGGTGAACCTGATCGGCGAGCACACCGACTACAACGATGGCTTCGTGCTGCCGATGGCGATCGACCATGCGGTCTGGGTGGCGCTGCGCCCGCGCGACGATGGCGACGTGCGCCTCCACTCGCTCGACTTCGGCGAGAGCGCGCGCTTCGCCCTGGACGAGTTGCGCTTGAGGAGCGCAAGGAGGACGAGGAAAGCTGGGCGGAGTACGTGAAGGGTGTCGCCTGGGCGCTCCAGACGGCGGGCTTTTCCCTGCGCGGCTGGGAGGGGATCATGGCCGGGAGATGTGCCACGCGGGGCGGGGCTGTCCTCCTCCGCCGCGCTGGAGCTGGCGACCGCGCGCGCCTTCGCCGACGCGTGTCGTCGCTAGCAGTGGGACGCCACGGCGATGGCCCTGCTCGCGCAGAAAGCGGAGAACCAGTGGGTCGGGGTGAACTGCGGCATCATGGACCAGCTCATCTCGGCGGCGGGCGAGGCGGGTCACGCGCTGCTCATCGACTGCCGCTCGCTGGACAAGAAGAGCGTGCCGCTGCCGCGCGGCAGCGCCGTCGTGGTGCTCGACACCGCCACGCGGCGCGGGCTCGTCTCTTCCGCCTACAACGAGCGGCGCGAGCAAGTGCGACGCTGCCGCCGCGTTCTTCGGCGTGCCCGCGCTGCGCGACGTCTCGATGCGAGCAGTTCGAGGAAGAGCGCGGGCGCGATGCGAGTCACCATGCGCCGCCGCGCGCGCCACATCGTCACGCGAGAACGCGCGCACGCTGGCCGCGGCGGACGGCCATGCGCGCGCAGCGACGCGGCGGCGTTTGGGCCAGCTGATGAACGCAGAGCCACGCGAGCCTGCGCGACGACTTTGAGGTGTCGAGCGACGGCGCTGGACGTGATGGTGGAGGTCGGCGCAGGCACGCGAGGGCTGCTATCGGCGCGCGCATGACCGGCGCGGGCTTCGGCGGCTGCGCGGTAGCGCTGGTGGAGGCGTCCGCTGCCCCCGCCTTCGCCGAGCAGGTGGCGGCGCACTACGAGGCGCGGATGGGCCGCACCCCCAGCCTTTACGTGTGCCAGCCCGCCCAAGGTGCCGAGGTGGTTAAAGACGCCACCGGCTGACCGTCTCGTTTCTGGAAAAAGTTTCGTAAAATCAAAAGGCCATCGTCCCTTGTGAGTGGGACGGTGGCCTTTCGCTTGGAAAGCCTGCCTCAAAACAGGTTGTCGGTCAGGTTCGGCTCCAAATCGTCCAGGACGTAGTGGCTAGCGGTCGTGTCGATGCGCTTGTGGCCCAGCGCCTTCTGGGCCTGTCGGATATCCTCTTTGGCGAGCTGCGTCCCCACAAAGCGCCGAAAATCATGGGGTTTCACGTCAGCCAGCCCCACCTGCTGGCTGTAGCGCTGCACCACCTTCCACGCGCCCACCGTCGAGATGGGGCGCGTGCTCAAGCGCCCGCCGCGTCCCTCGAAGGCGGTAAAGATCACCCTAGTTGTGATTCCCTCCGTGTCCCGCGCCGCGAGCCACGTCTGGATATGGCGATGCGCCTCGCCGGACAGCGGGGTCTCGCGCGGCTCCACATCGTTTTTCCCCAGCACCTCCAAAAAATACCCCCCGTCGCGGCGGACGAGCTGCCCCACCGTCAGGGACGCCAACTCCGCCACGCGCACCCCAGAGGAGGCCAGCGTGTGCAGCAGCGCGCGGTCGCGCAGCCCGAGCAGGGTAGAGGGGTCCGGCGCGTCGCACAGCTGCCGCATCTGGCGCGGCGAGATGCGCGTGCGGCTGTTCGACTTGGTGCGCCCTTTGAGCGCCTTCACCTTCACCCCCTCGATGCGATCAAAGGCGAGCGCCACGTCGCCGGCCACGTAGCCCTGCGTCGCCGCCTCGCGGATCAGCCGCTTGACCGCCGCCAGCATCCGGTTGATCGTGTTGGGGCTCTTCTCCGTTTCCTGCGCCAGGTGCGTGCGCCAGCGCGCCAGCGTCGTTGGTTGCAGCACCGCCTCCACGGTTTCGGCAAAGGCGAGGTAGGCCGCGAAATCGCGCCGGTACATGCGGATCGACGAGGCAGCGAGCTGCCCCGCCAGAATCGTGTGGTCGAAGGGCAGCGCTGCCTCGGTGAGCGGGGCTGCGCGCTGGACAATGATCTCGTTGCTCATCAAACAGACCTGTAGAGGGACGGGAAACACGCAAAGTGTAGCGCAGTCGCGGCGCGCGGGCGAGCCAGGCAACGGCGCAGCCGCTCCGTCGTCGCCGCGCCACTCACGCTGCTACGTCAATGTTGCACAAAAAGTTAGGCAGTTGTTTGGCAGCTCTGCTCCTATTTTTCCCCGCTAAAGATGCTATAGTGGACGGTATCCTGAAGGGAAGGAAGCAACGCGTCCCATGCCCGACCGCCATTTGGCACTCCTACAGCTTTTACAATTGGCCGACAGTGCCCTGCCGGTTGGCGCGACCGCCCACTCGTTTGGGCTGGAAACCCTCGTTGCCGACGGGACGGTGGCCGCCGCGCAGGTAGAGCCTTTCCTGTGGGATTACCTGGATGAGCTAGCCGCGCTGGAAGGCGCGCTGTGCCGCCGCGCCCATCGCCTTGCGCGGCGCGGCGCGGAGCCCTTTGCGGGCGAGTGGCAAACCCTTAACTTTCAGCTGTCGGCGCTCAAGCTGGCGCGCGAGGGCCGCAGCGCCAGCACGATGCTGGGCCGCCGCCTGCTGCGCCTCGCGCTGGACCTGGAGCCGCACCCTCTGCTGGAGCGCGCCTGGCAGCTCAACCAGGCGGGTGGGGTAGAGGCGCATTACCCGTTGGTTTTCGGGCTGGTGGCGGCGTGTTTGGACATCGAGGAGGAGCAAACCATTCTCGCCTTTTTGCACCAGGGGGTGGCAGGCTTTTTGTCCGCGAGCCAGCGCCTGCTCCCTCTCGGGCAGAGCCAAGCCGCCGCGATCCTGTGGCGGCTCAAGCCCCGGCTGG